>SSEL01000066.1 GCA_008012315.1 Rhodospirillaceae bacterium | reverse complement strand
CCCCCGCACCGGCCATCGCCGGATATGCGTAAGTGAGCGCCAGCGCATCGGCTAGATCAGGCGAGGCCAGGCCGCGCTTCTTCATCTCCTCCTTCTTTTCCAACTGGATCTCGTCTCGCGCGTTGAAGCCGTAATCGATGTTGGTGAGGTCGGCGGTCAGTTCCTGGTCATCGGGCAAGGCAAGGCCGGCTTTCAGGGCCTGCCTCAAATTGCCGTACATCTCCGCGCGTTTGTTGGCGTATTTCTCCACCTCGTCGGTGGGTGAGAGGCCGTCGGCCTTGGCGCCGAATTGCACGCCGATCACATTGACATTGAGCTGCCGCAGGCGGTCGACCACGCCGGCACCGACGCCGCCTTCATCGACGAAGACCGCATCGGCCTTGAGGCGCCGCGCTTCCTCCGCCACGCGGCCGGCGAGCGTCATGGTATCGACATTGCGCAGCTTGATCGGCGGGAAGGTGCGCGCGTCGCGGCCCTTGCGGGCATAGATGACACTCTGGTCGTCGCCGAAGCGGGCGACATCGACGCCGATCACCAGGGCGTCATGGGGGAAGCTGCGTGCCGCCGCCTGGATCGCCGCCGCGATGAGATCGCTGCCGATGAACTGCATGGAGCCGGCGCGCGGGAACTGGCCCTTCACGCGCACCCGCACGAAATCGCTGTCCTCGCCGTAATCGGCGACCCATTGGGCGATCTGCTTCTTGTTGGTGATCTTGACCGTGCGGCTGTCGATCTGGCGATGGCGCCAGCGATGCTTGAAGCGGCCGAAGCATTCGCGGAACCTTCCGCTGTTGCGCGTGGGATTGCCGAAGGCGAGCCACAGGATCTCGGTCTGGCTGTCGGTCAGCGCGCCCTCGGTCGTCTCCCAGATCTGATCGGGAATGGCCGAGGCCTCGTCGAACACCACGACGATGCGCTTGCCCTGGTTGTGCAGGCCGGCAAAGGCTTCCGTGTTGCGCTCCGACCAGGGCACCATGTCGATGCGCCAGGTCTTCTCATGCCCGGCCTGCGCCGCATAGAGCGCCGTCGCGCTCAAGGTGAACCAGTGCTTGCAGAGGCAGAGGCGATGCCACTTCGCCAGCTCCGCCCAGGTCTTGGTGCGGAGCTGGCTGTCGGTATTCGCGGTGACGACGCCGCGCGTATCTTCATGGGTGGCGAGCGACCACAGCAGCAGCCAGGCGACCAAGGCCGATTTGCCGATGCCATGGCCGCTCGCCACCGCCACCTGGATGGCCTCGCTCGTGGTCATCAGGCCCGCGCCCAGCCCCGCGCCGACGCTGCGCAGGATATCGCGTTGCCAGTCGTCGGGGCCGTCGCGCTCGGCCAGTGCCATGCCGGCGACGCGCCAGGGAAAGGCATAGAGCACGAAGCCCAGGGGATCGCGGCTGAAGCCGGCGATATCGACGATCAGCGCCTGCTGGGCATTTTGCGTGGATGTGGCGGTGGTTGGGTTGGTGCTCATGATGTGTCGCGCGCGTTGGTGGGTTAGCTTGATGTTTGGATCGGCGGCTGATGATCATCGCAGGCTGCCCACGTCCCCTTGGCTTGACACCCTCGGACTTGATCCGAGGGTCCATGGTGGAAGTCAGGCATGGTGTTGGATAGCGATCGACCTGGAAAAAGTCAGGCGATGGTCATCGGTCGCAACGATGGACCCTCGGGTCAAGCCCGAGGGTGAGAAGCCAGTTTGTTGCAGGCAGCCCGCGACGCCGGCACGCGATCCTTCGTCCTAGTCATCGGCGATCGTCTTCGCGTCCCCTTCAATCACCTGCCCCTGCCCCGCATGCTCCCGGCCCTCTGCCCCGCGTCCTGCCACCGCCCGCCGCCGGGCCGCTTCGATGGCGGCGGCGAGATCGCTGCTGGCGCTCAGCTCCACCTTGTCCTTGAAGAGGCCGAGATAGCGGCCGAGCAGTTCCAGCGCCTTGGTCTTGTCCCAGCGTTTGATCTTGCGCAGCTCCAGCGGCAGATCGCCCACCGTCTCCGCCGGCAGGCCCAGCTCCCCGGCCTTGGCGGCGCCGGATTTCGCCGCGGCGGAACGCGTGCCGGCCAGCACCATCACCTCCCAGGCCGCGAGGCTGGCGGCGCTGGCATCGTCCATCTCATGGATCGGCTTCATGCGGCCGTCGGCGGTGAAGAGATCGCGCGGATCGGCAAAGGCGATCTTCGCCAGCTCGGCGATGATGCGCTCGATGGTAACCACGCTGCGCAGCTGCGCCTCTTTCTGGTGCTCGGCGATCATCGCCTTCACATCGTCCCGCTGCAGCAGCATGTAGCTGCGGGCTTTCGCCCAGCTCGGCGAATAGCCGGCGCGGATCGCCGCACGATGCGCGTTCATATCCACCAGATATTCATGCACGAAGGCGCGCTGCAGCCCGGTCATCGCCTCCCAGCGTTTCCGGGGGCGAGAAGGCTGCGGCTGGGGCTGCGGGGGCTCGCGCGGGTCTTGGCTCTTATCGCTCATACCGGTAAGGATAAACTATTGTTGATTTAATATCAACAATCTAACGCCGGCCGTCACGCCGCGACGCCCCGTAACAGGTCTGGCAACCGGCCCGGCAACCGGCTGCGAAACCGCAGCCAACCCCTTATATAATAATAACTATATATCAAATAATATTATATATATGACGCTGCCTGTCGTTGATATATACTCAATGCATAATTGAACCTTCGTGTCTCTCTGTGTGTCTCTCTATGACTCTCTCTGGGGCTCTTCCCCGGGTCACCGCAACCGGCAACCCGGCGGATTCCCTGGCTTCGGCGGTGACGCTGGCCGATCGCCCGATCCGCCAGCTCGGCCCCGCGCCGACGCGCCGCATCGCCGCCTCGCCTCACCGCCGATGTGCGATATCTGCGGGATCGCGGGCCGATCGCGTGGCGCAAGCCGAAGGTGCCGTGCCGATGCCGATCATCATCATCGTGATCGCCTGGCTGTCGCTGATCTTCTCATCCTCGGGGATGGCTGGCACGACCGTGCCGATCCGGCGCAGGTCCGTCCAAAGGGTTTCCGATTCGCGCGATCTGTCCTAGTCTGGCGCCGGCCTTGGCGGTTCGTTCCACGCGCGCCGCCCTGCCGTCCCATCAGGAGTTCCCCCCGCGATGCAGCTTTCCCTGATCCAGCGTTTCAACCTGTTCCAGCATTACAGCCTCATCAGCCGCTACAGCGCCTTCGCGCTCTGCCTGCTCGGCTTCGTCGTCTCGCTGGCGCTGATGGCGGTTTATGGCTGGCTGTGGCCGGTGATGCTGGTCTTCGCGGCGCTCTCGCTGCTCGGCGTCTATGACCTGCTGCAGGAAAAGCATGCGGTGCGGCGCAATTATCCGGTGATCGGCAATATCCGCTATCTGGTGGAGATGATCCGGCCCGAGATCCGGCAATATCTGCTGGAGGCGGAGGACGACCAGACGCCCTTCTCCCGCAGCGCGCGCTCGCTGGTCTATGCCCGCGCCAAGAATGAAGGCGGCGAGCGGCCCTTCGGCACGCTGAGCGATGTCTACAAGCCGGGCTTCGAATTCATCGGCCATTCGCTCTGCCCCGTGCCGGCCTCCGATCCGACCAGCTTCCGCATCGATGTCGGCGGCAAGGATTGCACCAGGCCCTACAGCGCCTCGGTCTTCAACATCTCGGCGATGAGTTTCGGCGCCTTGAGCGCCAATGCGATCCGCGCCCTCAATCGCGGCGCCAAGCTCGGCAATTTCGCCCATGATACCGGCGAGGGCAGCATCAGCCCCTATCACCGCGAGCATGGCGGCGATCTCATCTGGGAACTGGGCAGCGGCTATTTCGGCTGCCGCCAGCGCGACGGTTCCTTCGATCCCGGCCGCTTCACCGAACAGGCGGCGAGCGAGCAGGTGAAGATGGTCGAGATCAAGCTGAGCCAGGGCGCGAAACCCGGCCATGGCGGCATCCTGCCGGCGCAGAAGGTGACGCCGGAAATCGCCGCCACGCGCGGTGTCGAACTGGGCGAGGATTGCATCTCGCCGGCGCGCCACACCGCCTTCTCGACGCCGATCGAGATGATGCAGTTCATCGCCCGCCTGCGCGAGCTCTCCGGCGGCAAGCCGACCGGCTTCAAGCTCTGCCTCGGGCATCCTTGGGAGTTCATGGGCCTGGTCAAGGCGATGCTGGAAACCGGCATCCTGCCGGATTTCATCGTCGTCGACGGCAAGGAAGGCGGCACCGGTGCCGCACCGGTGGAATTCGTCGACCATATCGGCGCGCCGATGCGCGAGGGCCTGCTGCTGGTGCACAACACGCTGACCGCCGTCGACCTGCGCGGCAAGATCCGGCTCGGTGCCAGCGGCAAGATCACCAGCGCCTTCGACATCGCCAGCACCCTGGCGATCGGCGCCGACTGGGTCAATGCGGCGCGCGGCTTCATGTTCGCGCTGGGCTGCATCCAGTCGCGCAGCTGCCACACGAACCGCTGCCCGACCGGCGTCGCAACGCAGGACCTGCTGCGCCAGCGCGCCCTCGTGGTGCCCGACAAGGCCGAGCGCGTGCATAATTTCCACCGCAACACCATGCATGCTTTGGCCGAGATGCTGGCCGCCGCCGGCCTCTCGCATCCCGGCGATATCCGCCCGCATCATTTGATGCGCCGCATCAACACCACCGAGATCCGCCTGCTCTCGCAGCTCCACACCTTCCTCGAAGCCGGCGAACTGATCAGCGGCAAATGCCGCAGCGAGTTCTACACCACCAACTGGTCCCTCGCCCGCCCCGACAGCTTCGATCCGCTGGTGACGTGAGGGCGCAGCCACTGCGTCCGGCGTCAACCATGGACCCCGGCTCAAGGCCGGGGTGACAATCCGGTTGTTGTTGCGAAGATGCGACGACGATCGACGAGCACGATCGCCCTTCATCACAGCCGTGCGATCCGCGCGGAACCTGGAGGCAGCGCCGGCGTTGATCTCCTGCGATCGATGCGTCAGCGAGGGAGGCGATCATGAGCATGGGACGCGAGCCGGACGATACCGGGCCACCGAGCAGCGACAAAGACCTCTTCGATGAAGATGAATCCGATCTCGACCGGCCGGAGCTGATCCGCCGCCGCGCCTATGAGCTGTGGCTGGAAGCCGGCAAGAGCGGCCATCCCGAAGACTATCTCGGCAAGGCCGAACTGCAGATCACCGCCGAGGAAAATTCCGACTTCGTGCCCAATCCCTACCCGCTCAACCGCGAGCCGGACGAAAAATAGCGCCCCGATGCGGCTTTCAGTCATAGAAGACATGATGATCACCGGCATGATGTCCTGCCTCGACGACTCATGGGCCGGTTTCTCCCGTTTCATTCACCGGATATTCGCGGTTACCATTTCCGCAGGTATCAGCGGTCCAGGTCATCCTGGGGGTTCGCATGAGCACGTCACGTCATCCAGAGGCGTTTCACTCCATCTACACCCACGGCTTTTTCCGCGTCGCCGCGGCGACATCTTTGGTCTGGCCGGGCCAGCCCCATCTGAATGCAAATGAGATCGTGACCTTGAGCCGCCAGGCCAGCGAGCAGCAGGTCGGGCTCCTGGTCTTTCCCGAGCTCGGCCTGTCCGGCTATTCGATCGACGATCTCTTCCATCAGGATGCCCTGCTCGGCGCGGTCGAAACGGCACTGCTCTCGATCCTGGATGCCAGCAAGGAAGTGGCGCCGATCCTGGTGGTCGGCGCGCCGCTGCGCATCGAGCAGCGCCTGTTCAATTGCGCCATCGTCATCTATCGCGGCGCATTTTTCGGCATCGTTCCCAAGACCTATCTGCCGACCTACCGGGAATTCTATGAACGCCGCCATTTCTGTTCCGCGGAACATGCCGTCCCTGCCACGATGCGGCTGGCCGGCACCGAGGTGCCCTTCGGCCGCGATCTTATTTTCGAGGTGCCGGCCTGTCCCGGCTTTGCCATGCATGTCGAGATCTGCGAAGACCTCTGGGTGCCGGTGCCGCCCAGCAGCCGCGCCGCTTTGGCCGGCGCGACCGTGCTCGCGAATCTCTCCGCCAGCAATGCGGCCATCGGCAAGGCGGATTACCGCCGCCTGCTCTGCGCCTCGCAATCGGGCCGCTGCGTGGCCGGCTATCTCTATGCCGGCGCCGGCTATGGTGAATCGACCACCGATCTCTGCTGGGACGGGCATCTGACGATCCATGAGAATGGCGAGCTGTTGGCGGAGGGCGCGCGCTTCGCGACCGGCTCGCATTGGATCTCCGCCGATCTCGATCTCGCCAGGCTGTGCCAGGAACGCCTGCGCCTCACCAGCTTTCACGATTGCGCGCGGCTGGAACAGCAACCGGTGCGGCGCTGCGCCATTCCCTTCACCCCGGCCAAGAATCCCTGGACCCTGAAGCGCACCATTCCGCGCTATCCCTATGTGCCCGCCGATGCCGAGGAATGCCGCGCCCGCTGCCGCGAGGTCTTCGAGATCCAGGTCCAGGGGCTGATGCGGCGGCTGGAAGGAACCGGCATCCGGAAGGCGGTGCTGGGCATATCGGGGGGCATCGATTCGACCCAGGCCCTGCTCGTCACCGCGATCGCCTTCGACCGCCTCGGCTATCCGCGCCAGGATATCCTCGCTTACACCCTGCCCTCGCTCGCCACCAGCAAACGGACCAGGAGCATCGCCTGGCGGCTGATGCAATATCTGGAAACCGGCGCGAATGAGATCGACATCACCCAGGCCGCCAGCGACATGCTGGTCAATATCAACCATCCGGCGGGGCAAGGCGATGCCGTCTATGACACCACCTTCGAGAATGTCCAGGCCGGGCTGCGCGCCGCTTATCTCTTCCGTCTCGCCAATTTACACCAGGGCCTGGTGGTCGGCACCGGCAATCTCTCGGAACTGGCGCTCGGCTACACGACCTATGGCGTCGGCGATCACATGTCGCACTACAATGTGAACGCTTCCGTGCCCAAGACATTGATGAAGCATCTGGTGCGCTGGGCGGTCGATGAAAAGATCTTCGCGACACCCGTCCTGTTCGTGCTGGATGCGATCCTGGCCGCACCGCCCACGCCCGAGCTCGTCCCCGCGCAGCGCGGCAAGGCACAGAGCGCCGAGGCGGAGATCGGCCCCTATGAGCTGCACGACTTCTTTCTCTATCACCTCAGCCGCTTCGGCTTCGCGCCGAGCAAGATCGCCTTCCTGGCGCAGCAGGCCTGGGCCGTGCCGAACCAGGATGCCGGCGGCGACCAGGTGCAGCAGGAACCGACCTATGATCTTGCCGCCATCAAGCACTGGCTGGAGGTCTTCCTCCGCCGCTTCATCGCCACCAGCCAGTTCAAGCGCTCGGCCATGCCGAACGGCCCGAAGATCGGCTCTGGCGGCTCGCTCTCGCCCCGCAGCGACTGGCGCGCGCCCAGCGACATCTCCGCCGCCGCCTGGATCGACGAAATGCAGAACATTCCGTGAGGCGATGGGGGCGGCGCCAACCACTTCCTGCTTGTCATCAACGCTGTTGCCGGTCATCGCATGCTCGTGGCAACAAACAAGGTTGTCATCAACTCTGTTGATATTGGAGTTGATCTCTGACCCTAGCATTGGCGATGACGATGATCTTTCGCATGATGGCGCCGATGGCGACGCGAGGTTTTTTGCCGCGTGCGAGGAGAGCTTTATAGGTTTGAGCGAGGTCTGAGTTGCTGCGGGTGACGGCCATGGCTGGCATGAAGAGGATGCGGCGCAGCTCTGGGCGTCCGCCACGCATGCGCCGGTAGCCGGCGAGCGTGCCGCTGTCGTTGGGATGGGGTGCGAGACCGGCGAGGGCGGCGGCCTGCTTGGCGGAGAGCTTGCCCAGCTCTGGCATCAGGGCGCAGAGCAGTGTGGCGGAGAGCCGGCCGATGCCGGGGATGGTCTGCAGGACCTGGGCGGTGCGCTGCAAGGTTGGCGAGGCGTCGAAGGCGGCCTGAATCTGCTGCTCGATGAGCTTGATCTGGCGCTCGAGCAGGGCCAGCACCTGGCGCAGGGAGGCGGCGATGCGGGCGGCCTGGGGGGCTTTGGCGCGATTGGT
>SSEL01000080.1 GCA_008012315.1 Rhodospirillaceae bacterium | reverse complement strand
TTACGCCGCCGCGCTGATGCAGCGCAATCTGATGCCCGATTCCTTCTTCGGCCCGGCCATCGGCGGCGTGTTGATTGTAGCCGTGATCGCCGCCGCCTTCGGCTTCCTGATCCTGCGGCGGCGCGGCGTCTATTTCTCGCTGTTGACGCTGGCACTGTCGGCGATGCTGTACGCAGTCTCGTTTCGCTGGACCGAGGTCACCGGCGGAGAAAACGGACTTGGCGGCATCACCCGGCCGACCTTGCTCGGTTTCAATCTGGAATCCTCGACCAATTATTACTGGTTCGTCGTCGCGATCGTGCTAACGGTGCTGATCCTGCTATGGTGCTTCCACAACTCGACCGTTGGCAGCGTGCTGGTCGCGATCCGGGAGAACGAACAGCGCGCCCGCTTCGTCGGCTATCCGACCAACCGCTACAAACTGCTTGCCTTCACGCTCTCAGCCTCGATCACCGGGCTCGCCGGCATCCTTCTGCTGTACCAGAACCGGATGACATCGGCCGACCCGATCTCGGTGTCCTTCTCAGGCGACCTGCTCGCCATGGTCGTGATCGGCGGCATGCGCAGCTTCCTGGGGCCGGCGCTCGGCGCACTGTTCTTCATCCTGTTTCGCGAATTCCTGGGGATCTACACCGAGAACTGGCTGTTCTGGTTCGGCCTTATCTTTGTCGCCTTCATCGTCTTCTCGCCGACCGGCCTTGTCGGCGTCGGCGAGCGGCTCCTCACGCCGTTCCGCAAAAAGGTGATCGAGGACGCGGCAATGGCAGCGCGGCGGGTGGAGATACTGCCGCTGCCAGAATTTCTGCGGCCGAAATCCGCGATCGATGGTCCCGTGCTTGCGGCGGACCAGATATCCAAGAGCTTCGGCGGCATCAAGGCAGTACAGGGCATCAATATCTCGGTTGCCGATCGCACGCTACATGCGCTGATCGGCCCGAACGGCGCCGGCAAGACCACTGCATTCAACCTGCTGTCCGGCATGTACGCGCCGGACCATGGCCAGGTTTCGTTGGCGGGCCAGCCGATCGCGGGCCACGCGCCGGAGCAGATCACGGGCGCCGGCATCGGGCGCTCGTTCCAGATCACCAACCTGTTCCCGGCGCTCAGCGTCGCCGAGAACATCCGGCTCGCGGTGCAGGCCCGCCATCCGCGCCGCTTCGATCCCTTCACCCGCGCGCTGTCGATCGAATCGATCAATGCGGAGACCGATGCCACGATCCGCTATCTCGGCCTCGCGGGCATCGAGGCAGCGGAAGCCGGGATGCTGTCCTATGGTGGTCAGCGACTGCTCGATATGGGCGTGGCGCTGGCAACCGCCCCGCGCGTGCTGCTGCTGGATGAGCCGCTCGCCGGGCTCGCCGCGGCCGAGCGCGAGCGGATTGGCGCGATCGTCAAGCGCATCTCCGCGGATGTGCCTGTACTGCTCGTGGAGCACGATATCGACCGCGTCTTCCAGCTTGCCGACCGCGTCACCGTGATGAACGAGGGGGAGGTGCTGCTCGACGGCCCGGTCGAGGATGCCCGCGCCAGCGGCAAGGTGCAGGAGGTCTATATCGGTTCCGGCACCAGCGCGGTGGCGGCGCGTCCGCGCGAGACCGCGGCCCGCGACAGGGCACTGCTCTCGATCGAGAACGTCAACACCTTCTATGGCAAGAGCCACATCCTGAACAACGTCAGCTTCACATTGCACGAGAATGAAATCATCGCCCTGCTCGGCCGCAACGGTGCCGGCAAGTCGACCTTGCTCAAGACGCTGATCGGGATCGCACCGGCCACCGGCGGCTCGATCAAGCTCGCCGGCAACGAACTCACCGGGCTTTCCTCCGCCGAACATGCGCGACTGGGCATCGGCTATGTGCCGCAGGGGCGCGGCCTGTTCGCCGGCATGAGCGTCGCGCAGAATCTCGAACTTGGCGGCCTGAAGCGGCAGACCGGCAACGGCGTGCACTGGTCGCCGGAGCGCATCTACGAATACTTCCCGCGAATCCGCGAACGGCTCGACAGTCCGGCCGATTATCTTTCCGGTGGCGAGCAGCAGATGGTGGCGGTGGCGCGCGCCCTGTCGGGCGACGTGCGCGTGCTGTTGCTGGATGAACCTTTTGAAGGCCTTGCACCGACCGTGGTGGAGCAACTGTTCGAGACATTCGATCGCCTGCGTAAGGAGATCGCCATCATCATCGTTGATCACAACCTGGATCTGGCACTCGCCCTGTCGGACACCACGGTCGCGCTGGAGCGAGGCCGGGTTGTCCATGAAGGCCCATCCAGGGCGCTTCGAGATGACCTGGAGTTGCGCCGCAACGTGCTCTGGCTGTGACAAGGGCATGCAGCAACAAGACCCTCGCCAGCCCTTGGATCGTGTCTGGAAAACTGCTCTGGCTTTCGATCACGCCGGAACCTGAAGTGCGCAGCGGCTCTCGTCCCAATCCATTGCGCTCAGCATCGCGCGCAACCATGGCATGCCACGGCATTTAGGCAATCGGGGCAAGCGGCGCCCGACTTGCGGCCTCACAGCGCCATCATTTCAGCACGATTCGAGCAGCAAACTCATACCTGTAACGCTTTGGGGGAAAGACTGTGCCGAGGCGTGGTTTTTCACTGTTGTTTGTAGGATTGCTGGGCTTGCTGCTCGGCGGTTGCATGCAGGGCACGCTCGCACCGTCGACGGCCAGCCTGTCTCCGAAAGACCGGCAACTGCTGGCCCATCCGCCTTATGCGCGGGCGTCCATTCCGGAAACCTATCAGCGGCACATCGTCGACTATTCGCGCCAAGGCCCGCCGGGCTCGATCCTGGTCGATACCGACGCACGCTTCCTCTATTTCGTCCTGCCCGGAGGCAAGGCGATCCGGTATGGTGTAGCGGTCGGCGAGGAAGCCATGGCCTGGTCCGGCACCGCCACCGTTGGCCGCATGGCCGAATGGCCGGATTGGATTCCAACGCGGGAGATTCAGGCGCGGCTCGGCCCCTATCCGGCGCGCGTTCCCGGCGGCCCGGCCAATCCGCTGGGTGCGCGAGCGCTCTATCTCTACGAAGGTGGCAAGGACAACCTCTATCGTATCCACGGCACCAACCAGCCGGAATATATCGGCCAGGCCATCTCGTCCGGCTGCATCCGAATGACCAACGAGGACGTTATCGATCTCTATGGCCGCGTGAAGATGGGAGCGACCGTCGTCGTGCTGCCGCCGGGACGCAACGCCTTGATGAGGCCCTTCGCCAGCCCGCGCACTTGATACGGCAAGCGTGTCTTCAGGCTTCGATGAATTGAGCGATCCGCAGGAACTCGCCGCGATCCGGAACGGTGAAACTTTCGCTTGCCATGATGCAATGGTGGTGAACACCCGTTCAAGAAAGTTTCCTGCTGTTCCCCGCAACAGACCACGCCGGCATTCGTTTTCTCCCAGGCAACAACCAGAGGAGAGGAACGATGAGGAAGCTCTCTTATGTGCTGGCTACCCTGGCGACCGTCGCCATCGGTGTGCCTACGGCCGCAAGTGCAGGCGGGTTCGGCGTCTACGTCGGCGACGGTTACGCCTACCGCTACCATGGCGGCCCGCGCTTCGGCTTCTATGAGCACGATCGCGGCCTGCATCGCGGCTGGTACCACCGCAACTACTACGGCGACCGGGACGTCGTGATCCGGCGCCATTGGGACGAGTACTAGTCGCGTAGCACGCTAACGGAAATGGCCCCTTGCGAGGGGCCATTTTCTTGCACGCCAGCGCAGGCCTAGTTCGTGATCTTGTAGCCGGTCGCTTTCACGATCGGCTGCCAGAAGGCGATGTCGGCGGCGAGCGCCTTTGTCAGCTGCTCCGGCGTCGAGCCGACCGGAATGAGGGTCACCGCGTTCAGCTTCTCCTTGACCTCGGGCCTGGCCAGAACTTCGGCAGTAGCAATGCTCAGCTTCTTGGCGAACTCGGGCGAGGAGCCCGCCGGCAGCCACATGCCGTACCAGCCGTCCGCGACGAGATCGACGCCGGCCTCCTTCAGGGTCGGCACGTCGGAAAGGAAGGGCGAGCGCGTCGGGCCGCTGACCGCCACGATGCGGATACCGCCGGCGCGATGCTGGGTGATGGTGTCCGACAGCGTCGTCACAGCGAACGGCAGGTGCCCGGCGAGGAGATCGGTGATGATCGGCGCCGAGCCGCGATACGGCACGCGGGTCATGGAAAGGCCGAGCGTCTGTGCCAGCTGAAAGCCGGTGAAATGCGGAATGGTGCCGCTGGACGGCACGCCGTAGCTCGCCTTCGAGGGATTAGCCTTGATCCAGGCCACCAGTTGCTTGAAGTCGGTCACACCGATCGACGGGCTCACCACGACCACGAACTCGAAGCGGGTGAGCTGCGAGACCGGGACGAAATCCTTCGCCGAGTCGTAGCTCGGCTCGTTCTCCACCATCGGCAGCAGGTACATGGTGGGGCCCGTCGTCACCAGCACGGTGGTGCTGTCGGGGGCCGCCCCCTTCACCGCCCTTATGCCGATCAGCCCGTCGCCGCCGGTACGGTTCTCGACGATGAAACTGCGGTCGAGAGCTGTGGGAAGATATTGCGCGAGCTGGCGGCACAGCATGTCGCCGCTGCCGCCGGCCGCAAAAGGAAAGATGATCTTGGTCAGCGGCCCCGATTGCGCCGTCGCCGCACCGATCGGTGCAACGGCAGACAGTGCAAGGCTTCCGGCAACGAACTCACGGCGATTCATGCGATTCATGGGCTACCCCTCCCGGCCATTTTTTCAGGCATTACACCAGACCGGGCCGGTTCGGGGAAGAACCAAGACGCCGCTCGGCCGATCAAGGCCGCTTGCACGGGCGGGCCTCCTGCTGCAAAAGGTCGCCATGAAACGCCCCGCGCTGAAGAATTTCCGCCGTATCGTCGTCAAGGTCGGATCGTCGCTTCTGATCGACTCCGCCAAGGGCGAGTTGCGCGCGTCATGGCTGAAGGCGCTGGCGGCCGACATCGCAAAACTGCATGGGGCGGGCCGCGACGTGCTGGTGGTGTCCTCCGGCTCGATCGCGCTGGGCCGCGGCCGCCTGAAGCTGCCGCGCGGCCCGCTCAAGCTGGAGGAGAGCCAGGGCGCCGCCGCCGTCGGCCAGATCGCGCTGGCGCGCATCTGGTCGGAGGTGCTGGGCGACCACGGCATCGGCGCCGGGCAGATCCTGGTGACGCTGCAGGAC
>SSEL01000013.1 GCA_008012315.1 Rhodospirillaceae bacterium | reverse complement strand
GTCCGTTGCCGGAAACCCCGGCGATGCCGATGATCTCACCGGCGCGCAATGAGAGATTGGCATCGTCGAGCAGCTTCTGGCCAAGCTTGCCGCGCACCGTCACGCCGGTCATCTCCCAGACCGGTTCGCCGGCCTGTTGTGGCACGATGCGCGGCGGCGTGACGGGGCGGCCGACCATTAATTCGGCCAATTCCTCGCGGCTGGTCGCACTGGTCTCGCGCTCGGCGGCCAGCTTGCCCGACCGCAGCACCAGGACCCGGTGGCTGACCGCCAGGACCTCGTAGAGCTTATGGGAAATGAAGATGACCGACAGGCCCTCGACGACCAGACGACGCAAGGTATCGAAGAGCGCATTGGTTTCCTGCGGCGTCAGCACCGCCGTCGGTTCATCGAGGATGAGGACCTTGGCATCGCGATAAAGCGCTTTCAGGATTTCGACCCGCTGCCTCTCGCCGACCGAGAGATCGGCGATGCGGGCATCGGGATCGACCGCCAGCCCGAAGGTCTGCGCTAGACCCAGGATGCGCTTGCGCGCGGCGCTGCGGTCGGATTTGAGGCGCCAGAGGCTTTCGGTGCCCAAGGCGATGTTGTCGAGCACGCTGAGATTGTCAGCGAGCGTGAAGTGCTGATGCACCATGCCGATTCCGGCCTCGATCGCCGCACGAGGCTTGCCCGGCGGCAAAACCTTGCCGAAAGCTTCGATCTCGCCATTATCGGCGATGTAATGGCCGAACAGGATATTCATCAGGGTGGTCTTGCCGGCGCCGTTCTCGCCGAGCAAGGCAATCACTTCCCCGCGCCGCAGATCGAAACTGATATCGTCATTGGCGGTGAGCTTGCCGAAGCTTTTGGAAATATGACGCAGCCGGAGGACGACCTCCGGCTGCGTTGAACGGTTATCTGTCATGCCGATCGGTTACACCGTCGCCTTCGGTTCGGTGTCGACGACCTTGACCTCGAACTTGCCATCCTTGATCGCCTGTTCGCGTTCCTTGACCTTCGCCATCAGATCGGCCGACACCTTGCCTTCGAAGGTGCCGAGAGGCGCCAGGCTGCAGCCGCCATGTTTCATGAGGGAGAACTGGCCGTAATCCTCGGCCTTGAAGCTGCCGTCCTGCACCGCCTTGATCGCGTGATCGATGGTCGGTTCCATGTGCCAGATCGCCGAAGCCACGACGGTCTCCGGATAATCCGACTGCGTGTTGATCACATTGCCGATCGCCAGGACCTTGCGTTCCTTGGCGGCATCGGACACGCCGAAGCGTTCGGCATACATGATGTCGGCGCCGGCATCGATCTGGGCAAAGGCGGTTTCCTTGGCCTTGGGCGGATCGAACCAGCTGCCGATGAAGCTGACCTGGAACTTGACGTTCGGATTGATTTCCTTGGCGCCGTCCATGAAGGCGTTCATCAGGCGATTGACTTCGGGGATCGGGTAGCCGCCGACCATGCCGATATTGTTCGACTTGGTCATGCCGCCGGCGATCATGCCGGTCAGGTATGAGGCTTCCTGGATGTAATTGTCGAAGACCGAGAAATTCTCGCCCTGGGGCTTGAAGCTGGAGCCCAGCAGGAAGGCGGTCTTGGGATAATCATTGGCCACCGCGCGGGCGGCTTCTTCGACGGCGAAAGCCTCGCCGACGATCAACTGATGACCCGCTTCGGCATATTCGCGCATGACGCGCTCGTAATCGGTATTGGCGGTGTTTTCCGACCAGACATAGTCGACCTCGCCGCGCTTCTGGGCCGCCTGGAGGGCGGCATGGACGCGGCTGACCCATTGCTGTTCGACCGGCACGGTGTAGACCGAGGCGACCTTGACCTTATCGGCGGCAGCGGCCTCGCGGGGCCAGCCGGCGATCAGCGGGCCGGTGCCCATGGCCAAGGCCAGCCCACCGCCAGCCTGCAGGATGCGACGACGTGAAATCCTCATATACCCCTCCCTGTTTGCGTGCGTTTTTTTAGTGCCTTGCACGTCGTTACGCTAGTCTATTCCGCCGCCTTCCGCATCGGATTTCGCGGGTCCTGGGTCCAGTTCTGATAGGGCTTGCCGGTCTCCATCGATACCATAGTGATGCAGTCGGGTACTGGGCAGACATGGGAGCAGAGATTGCAGCCGACGCATTCTTCGTCGATCACCTCGTAGCGGCGCTTGCCCTCCAGCCGGTTGGCGGCAATCGCCTGGTGCGAGGTGTCCTCGCAGGCGATATGGCAGAGGCCGCATTTGATGCATTTATCCTGATCAATTTTGGCGATGGATTTGAAGTTGATATTGAGAAACTTCCAATCCGTGACATTGGGCACGGCGCGGCCGCGGAAATCCTCGATCGTGGCGTAGCCTTTCTCATCCATCCAGTTCTTCAGGCCGCTGATCATATCATCGACTATCTTGAAGCCGTGATGCATGGCTGCGGTGCAGACCTGGGCCGTGCCGGCGCCCAGCGCCATGAATTCCGCCGCGTCGCGCCAGTTCCCGATGCCGCCGATGGCGGAAATCGGCAGGCCCTGGGTTTCCGCATCGCGGGCGATCTCGGCCGTCATGTTGAGGGCGACCGGTTTCACCGCCGGCCCGCAATAGCCGCCATGGGTGCCCTTGCCGTCCACCACCGGCGTCGGCGCCATGAGGTCGAGATCGACCGAGCAGATCGAATTGATGGTGTTGATCAGCGACACCGCATCGGCCCCGCCCCGCTTTGCCGCCCGCGCCGGGTGACGGATATCCGTGACATTGGGCGTCAGCTTCACGATCACCGGCATGCGGGTAGATTGCTTGCACCAGCGGGCGACCATCTCGACATATTCCGGCACTTGGCCGACCGCCGATCCCATGCCGCGTTCCGACATGCCATGGGGGCAGCCGAAATTGAGCTCGATCCCATCGGCCCCGGTTTCCTCGACCAGCGGCAGGATGCGCTTCCAGCTTTCCTCCTCGCAAGGCACCATCAGCGAGACCACCATGGCCCGGTCAGGCCAGTCCCGCTTCACCTTCTTGATCTCCTGCAGGTTGATTTCCAGCGGCCGGTCGGAAATCAGCTCGATATTGTTGAAGCCAACCATGCGGCTGTCATTGAGATGCAGCGCGCCGTAGCGCGAGCTGACATTCACGACCGGCGGATTTTCGCCGAGGGTCTTCCAGACGACACCGCCCCAGCCCGCCTTGAAGGCGCGCACGACATTGACTTCCTTGTCGGTCGGTGGCGCGGAAGCGAGCCAGAAGGGATTCGGTGACTTGATGCCGACGAAATTCGAGCGGATGTCAGCCATGGTCGTTTCTCCCGATCGGCGCCTGCGGCGTTGAATCCAAAAGCAGGCGCGTGTCTCAAAAGTTTTTCTTATTTGCTGTTCTTCCGGCGCAGATAACGGTCGATGGCAATGGCGGCGATTTTGCCATCCTCGACGCTTTGCACCGTCAAATCGGTGCCGCTGGCGACACAGTCGCCACCGGCCCAGACATTGGGCAAGGAGGTCTGCATATCTGCATTGACGACGATCTTGCCATTGGCGAGATCGAGCGATTCATGCGCCTTGCCATTGACCGGATCCTTGACCAGCTTCTGGCCGATCGCCTTGAAGACGACATCGCACAGAAGCGCGAAGGTCTCGCCGGTGCCGGTCAAGCGGCCCTGATCATCAAGCTGGGTATATTCGAACTCGACCTCGCGCACGGCTCCTTGATGCGAGATCAGCCGCACCGGCTTGGCCCAATGCTTGATCTTGACGCCGTTAACCTGGGCGAATTCCTGTTCGTGCCAGGTGGCACTCATCTGGTCGGGGCCACGGCGATAGACCAAAGTCACGTCTTCGGCGCCGAGGCGTTTCGATTGAATGGCGATATCGATGGCGGTGTTGCCACCGCCGATCACCAGCACCTTGCGGCCGACCGGCAGCTTGGATTTATCCGGCGCCTGGCGCAGCTTGGCGATGTAATCGACGGCATCCTGGACATTGGCAACCTCTTCGCCATCGAGGCCGAGTGCATTGACGCCGGCAAGACCGAGGCCGACAAAGACGGCATCGTAGTCACGCCGCAATTGCTCCAGCGTGACATCGCGGCCCAGCGCGGTGCCGGTCTTGGCCGAAATGCCGCCAATCCGCATCAGCCATTGCACCTCGCGCTGCGCGAAGTCATCGACGGTCTTATAGGCGGCGATGCCATATTCGTTGAGGCCGCCCAGCTTGTCGTGCGCCTCGAAGATCGTCACGTCATGGCCCAGCATGGCGAGGCGATGGGCGCAGGAAAGACCGGCCGGGCCGCCGCCGACCACCGCCACCTTGCGGCCGCTCGGCGCCTGACGTTGGAACGGATGACCGTCCTGTGCCATCAGCCGGTCCGTGGCATAGCGTTGCAGTGCGCCGATATTGACCGGTTTGTCTTCCGAGGTGTTGCGTACACAGGAATCTTCGCAGAGAATTTCCGTCGGACAGACCCGGGCACACATGCCGCCGAGGATGTTCTGTTCGAAGATCTTCTCCGCCGCGCCGCGCACGTTGTCGGTCGAGATCATGCGGATGAAATTCGGGATGTCGATGCTGGTCGGACAGGCTTCGGTGCAGGGGGCGTCGTAGCAGAAATAGCAGCGGCTGCTTTCGACGATCGCTCTCTTGCGATCCAGCACCGGCTTCACGTCTTCGAAATTACGGTCGATATCCTGCGGCTGCAATCGTGCAGCAGCGATATCTGGCGTCGCGGATTGCGCCATCTTTTCCTCCCATGTGATGGCATCATCCGCGACCTCGATCTCGGCCGGCGCGGCGTGCCTCTGACGTTTCCCGTCTCTTACTGTTGAGGATGACGATTCTTGACCGTTTGATCAAGTTTTTTCTGACCGCTTGATCAACTTTCCTATACTAGGCTTTATCGGATAATGTCATTAAACGGCCTGGCCGTGCCGGATTGATGCAGGAGGAATATGTCAGTGGCGATCACGCAACATAAAACCGGCCGTTCGACCGTTGCCAAGGGCATTCGCCAGATTTCCCGGGCCAGCATCGAGGCGCGCATTCTGGCCGCCGCGGAATCGGTTTTCGCCGAAAGCGGTTTTTCCGGCGCGACGACAGCGGAGATCGCCAAGCGCACCGGGGTGCCGAAGGCCAATCTGCATTATTACTTCAAGACCAAGGAGGACCTGTACCGACAGGTCTTGCAGGGAATCCTCGAACTCTGGCTCGGCACCGGCGACCAGATCTTGCCTGAGATCGATCCGGCCCAGGCGCTCAGCCATTACATCGCGGCGAAGATGGAGCTCGCCCGCCAGCGTCCCCTCGCCTCGCGGGTTTTCGCCAATGAGATCATTCACGGCGCACCGCAGATCAGCGACTTCCTGCAGGATGAATTACGCGACTGGGTTGATCGCAAGGCGGAAGTCGTCGACGGCTGGATCGCCGCCGGCAAAATGAAGCCGGTCGATGCCCGGCACTTGTTTTTCATGATCTGGGCCAATACCCAGACCTATGCTGATTTCGCCGTGCAGATCGCGGCGGTGCTTGGCCGCAGCCAGTTGCTGCCGGAAGATTACGACAAGGCCGGCCGGCAGCTTGCCGAGATCGTCCTGCAAGGCTGCGGCCTGAAGATGCCGGCGCAATGGCCGCCGGCCGAATAAGCGAGGCATCCCCTGTCGGCGTAGGCCGACCTTCGTCGGCGGGATCCATGGCAACAACCACGCCCAGCTTCAACCGTGGACTCTCGGGTCAAGCCCGGGAGTGACAGCTTGTTTGTTTTAGCGTCGTGCGAACGCAGTAATTACTGCGCAGCTTTGCTCGTGCGCTGGACCGGCGCCGGCTTGCGGCGTTCGTTGATCTTCTTCACCGCATCGAAGACCGGTGCGAAGGTCGGCCGGTCGATATAGCGTCCGGCGCCACGCGTGACATTCAACTGGCCGTTTTCCCAAACCACCTTGCCCTGGCTGATCGTGTGGCTGGGAATGCCCTGTACGGTCATGCCTTCGAAGATGTTGTAATCGACCTTCTGGTGATGGGTCTTCGCCGAGATGGTGCGCGTGGCCTTGGGATCCCAGACGACGAGATCGGCATCGGCGCCGACGCTGACCGAGCCCTTGCGCGGATAGATGTTGAAGATCTGCGCAGCGGCGGTCGACGTCACCCGCACGAATTCCATCGGCGTCAGGCGGCCGGTGCCGACGCCGTGATGCCACAGCACCGCCATGCGGTCCTCGACACCGCCGGTGCCGTTCGGGATCTTGGTGAAGTCGTCGCGGCCCATCGCCTTCTGATCGGCGCAGAAGCAGCAATGATCGGTTGCCGTCGTGTGCAGCGTGCCCGATTGCAAGGCGCGCCAGAGGATTTCCTGATTTTCCTTCGGGCGGAAGGGCGGGCTCATGACATGGGCCGCTGCGACATTCCAATCGGGATGGCGATAGACGGAATCGTCGATCAGCAGATGGCCGGCCAAAACCTCGCCATAGACGCGCTGTCCCTCGCCACGTGCGCGGGCGATCGCTTCGACCGCCTCCTTGCAGGAATTGTGAACGATATAGAGCGGATTGCCGATCACCTGGGCAACACGGATCGCGCGGTTTGCCGCCTCCCCTTCCACTTCCGGCGGCCGCGACAGCGGATGGCCTTCGGGACCCGTGATGCCCTTCTTCAGGATCTCCTGCTGCAGATGATAAACCAGCTCGCCATTCTCGGCATGCACGGTCGGGATCGCGCCAAGCTCCAGGCAACGCGCAAAGCTTTTCACCAGATTTTCATCCGGCACCATGATGGCGTTCTTATAGGCCATGAAGTGCTTGAAGCTGTTGACGCCGCGTTCGCGCGCCAGCACGCCCATGTCCTCATAGACCTGGTCGCTCCACCAGGTGACGGCGACATGGAAGGAATAATCGGCGCAGGCCTTTTCGGCCCAGCCGCGCCATTCATCGTAAGCCGTGAGCAGCGAGGTGTTCGGTGCGGGGATGACGAAATCGATGATCATCGTCGTGCCGCCGGCAAGTCCGGCCGCCGTGCCGGTATAGAAATCCTCGCTCGCCACCGTGCCCATGAACGGCAATTGCATATGGGTATGGGGATCGATGCCGCCTGGCATCACATATTGGCCGCCGGCATCGACGACCTCGGCGCCAGCCGGCACATCGAGATTTTGTCCCACAGCCTTGATGAGACCGTCGGCGACGTAAACATCCGCCCGCTTCATCTCATCGGCGGTGACGACAGTGCCGCCCCTGATCAATAGCGACATGCGATCCTCCCTCAACTGATATCGGCCGTTCGGTTGACCCGAAACTTGATCATCTGGTCAAAGAATACGCGGAAGGACCAGGACGGCAAAGCCTTTTCTCGGGCAATGCCAGCTGCGCCCAGCGATCAGGGCAGCGGCTCGACTTTCGACTTGCCATAGCCGATCGACTTTCCGTCATGATCGATGGCGGCGGCTTCGAAGTAATAATAATGCGGTTCGCTTCCCTGGGTGCAGGGGCCGGTATAGCTCTTCAGCGTTCCTTCAGGCAGCGTGCCCGAACTGGTATTGGCAACCTCGCCACCGCCCAAGGCCGATTCGGGGTTATCGCGGTCGCGCAGCCGCACGGCGAAATAGGCTGTGCTGGCGGGGAAATTGCCGATCTCGATTTTCGGCGATATGCCCGAACAGAGATGCGAGGGTTTCCAGGCGAAATCCACGGTCATCTTGGCAGGGCTGGTTTTCTGCGACGGTTCGGTCGAACTGCAAGCCGTCAAGGCGATAGCACCGATCAGAAGCAGCATATGCTGGCGCATAAGATATTTTCCCTCACGTTATCCTTCAGGCATCCCGGCGGTTCGAACGAACAGCAACTCGACAGGATCAACGTAGCGCAAACGCATCTGGTTCCGGGAGACACTTTTAGCTGCGCCATGCACAATATCTTGTGTTACATCAGCGATATCGCTGCTGGGAATGTCGATATCTTCCAGACCTGTAAGGCGGTTCCGGCCAGGATGACCTCATGGAACCGGCAGCGGGTGCATTAACGTGTGCATTTACCGGCAACCATCAATACAATTCGCAGTTAGCAAGTCTTTCATCCGGAGCCGTCACGGCTCCCCGGCACATGCGGCTCTTGTCTTCGCAGCATTGAGACGCCGCGCATCACCAGCAACCATGGAACGGGCGAAACCCGAGAACAGGGAGGATATTGGTGTTTGATGATTTCGATGACTATGGTCGCCAGCTTATTGCATTCCTCACCTGGATGCCGGATTGGGCAGCCAGCATCATCGTTCTGGGCCTTGCCTTGGCGATCGCGCTCGTCATCCATCGCGCGGGCTTCCGGATCGTCACCAATTTGGTGGCAGAGCAGGATCTTTTCTGGCGCTCTCTGGTCGCCAGAACGGAAGGCCCCGGCCGGCTTGCCGTCTGCATCTTCGGCCTATCGATTGCCACGAAGATCGCGCCGCTCAGCGACAGCCAGCAGACGGTGATACAGCATGTGCTGTTGGTCTGCTTCATCGTTCTGGTCGGCTGGCTGGCGATCACCGCCTTGCATATCTGGACAACAGTATATCTGCGGCGGTTCAAGCTGGATGCGGCGGATAACCTGCTGGCACGCAAACATACGACGCAATTGCGAATCCTGCAGCGCGTTGCCGTGACGGTCGTCGGCGTGATCACCATTGCCGCTGCCCTGATGAGTTTCGATCAGGTTCGGCAATATGGCGTGAGCTTGTTGGCTTCAGCGGGTGCCGCCGGCCTGGTCATCGGTCTTGCCTTGCAGCCATTGCTGAAGAATTTGGTGGCCGGCATCCAACTTGCGATCACGCAGCCGATCAGGCTGGACGATGCCGTCATCGTCGAGGGCGAATGGGGCAATATCGAAGAGATCACGTCAACCTATGTCGTCGTGCGCCTCTGGGACTGGCGGCGCATGGTCCTGCCGCTTGCCTATTTCATCGAGCAGCCGTTCCAGAACTGGACGCGTGAAGGCTCCTCGCTGATCGGCACGGTCATGCTCTATGTCGATTACACCGCACCGCTCGCGGCGATGCGGGACCACCTGAAAAAGATCGCCGAAGCGTCGCCGATCTGGGACCGTCAGGTCGTCAATATGCAGGTCACCGATTTCAAACAGGACACGATGGAAATCCGCATGCTGGTCAGCGCCAGCACGGCCGGACGCACCTTCGACCTGCGCTGCATCGTGCGCGAGGAAATGATTTCCTGGCTGCAAAAGAATCATCCGGCGGCCTTGCCGCGGCGGCGCGCGGAGATCGCCGATTGGCCATCGTTACGCGATGCCGTCCCGATGGAGCGCCCTACCTCGGACACTGTGACATCGCGCCAGGCACAGGGTGGTAACGGGCGCATAAAGTGATCGAAAAGGACGACAGCAAAACGGCCCCATCGATCAGACGGGGCCGTTTCTGTCTGATATCGGATGTCTAGAGGATCAACCCTTCAGCACACCTGATTGCTTGGCGATATGGGTGGCGATCGCATCCATCAGGGCCGGCGACAGGCAGTCATAGGGTTCGAGACCCAATTCCTTCAGGCGCGAGCGGACGGCACCCATCTGCTTCGGATCGGCGCCGGATTCGATGATGGAGGAAACGAAAGCGGCGAATTCGGGCGCCGACCAGCCATCATCCTTCGAGAGTTCCGTATGCACGAAATCCAGTCCGTAGAACGGATGGTTCTTGTTCTCGATCCGGCCATACATATGCACGCCGCAATCCTGGCAGGCGTAACGCTGAATGGCGGCATTGGAATCGACCACCTTCAGCTTCTGTTCGTTCTGGGTAACGCTGACCTGATCGCGCGGGATGACGGCGACCATGGAGAACAGCGCACCGGAAGGCTTCCAGCATTTGGTGCAGCCGCAGACGTGATTATGCGCCGTCTGCCCCTTGAGCGTGACGACAACCGGATTGGACGAGCATTTGCAGGTCAGCGTGCCGCCGGCAAAATCGCTTTTGCCTTTTTTGACGCCGTTATCTACTGACGGATGAATCGAAGTCGCCATCTTATCCTCCCCTTCGCACCGTGTCGGTGATGGTCATTGGTTCTGGCTTGATACGTCATCGACGGTCTTCTTCATCTGTAAGGCAATCAAGCCGAACAGTTCAACAAGCATCAGGCGATGTCGTACTAAAGATCAACCCATCCGCATCATGGCATGACCGGATTTTGTGACAAGTTGGAATGATTCGAAGATGGAGATGGAAGGGCGAGAATGGTCGGAGCGACTGGATTCGAACCAGCGACCCCCAGACCCCCAGTCTGATGCGCTACCAGGCTGCGCTACGCTCCGACCGACTAAATCACCAATCCGGTAAATGGGGGTGGATGGGTGATGGCGGCCTATATAATCGCCCCAGGCGGATGTGGCAAGGATATTGCCGCCGTAAGGGTAACTGTTTTCGACGATCTTTCCGCGACTTGCCGCCGATAGCGCGCAACCAAAAGAAAAAGGGCGCAACCTTGCGATTGCGCCCGCTTCCCGTCTTGTCGCTTCCTGTCCTAGAGGCCAGCCTCAGGCATCGGCGGCGCGCCGCAGGCGGTCGCGCAAGTCTTTAAGCTCCTCGATCACGGACTTCACGTCGCGGATCTGGCCATCATCCAGCGCGGCGCGGAACAGCGGCAAATCCATCATCGCCCCACCGGACGATCCCTTGGCGCCGCCTTGACCGGTACCTTCCGCCGCCTCGACGGTCGGTTGGTCGCCTTCCGGCGACTCGGGGCGAAATTCCATCGCCCCCGGGGCCACGGCGAGGCTGTCGCCCGACAGACGCAAGCCGCCCTCGCGGATCAGCTTCTGCACGCCCTTGATGGTATAGCCCTGGTCGTAAAGCAGGCCGCGGATACTGCGCAGCAGCTCGACATCCTCCGGCCGGTAATAGCGCCGGCCCCCGCCCCGCTTCATCGGCCGGATCTGGGTGAACTTGGTCTCCCAGAACCGCAGGACATGCTGCGGCACTTCCAGCTCATCGGCCACTTCGCTGATGGTGCGGAAGGCATCGGCGGATTTCTCCAGCCGCTTGCTGGTCCGGGCGACCGACCGCTTGCCGGCGTCGCTCTCAGCGTGGGTGTTGCGTTGATCGAGAACCCGTCCTGCGTTGCTCATGAGGATGCGCCTTTATTCACCCGGTCCTTCAGGACATGCGAGGCACGGAACACCAGCACCCGGCGTGGCTTGATGGGAACTTCCTCCCCGGTCTTGGGATTGCGCCCGACACGCTCGCCCTTCATCCGGACAAGGAAACTGCCGAAGGAGGAAATCTTGACGCTCTCGCCCTTGGTCAAGGCCATGGAAATTTCTTCGAGAACGCTGTCGACCAGTTCGGCCGATTCATTCCGCGACAGGCCAACTTCCTGATAGACCGCCTCGCTGAGATCGGCCCGTGTCACTGTCTTACCCTTCATTCCGTCCCCCTGTTATCGAGCTGGCGCGCAAAGCTGTCACGCACTGGGGTTTCCGTTACTGTCCCGAAGCGTAACGATTCCTCATAAATCAGTCAATTACAGAGACTTGTTCAGATAACAGACAGATTTCGACCGGAATAGCTGTACCGATACAGGAATACTGTCGCGGGAGTACCGAGGGCCGGGCGAGTCGGGTCGTGACGGATTACCAGCGGACCAGGGCCGAGCCCCAGGTGAATCCGCCGCCCATCGCTTCCATCAGCACGAGGTCGCCGCGCTTGATCCGGCCGTCATTGACCGCTTCCGCGAGCGCCAGGGGGATCGATGCCGCCGAGGTATTGGCGTGGCGGTCGACCGTCACAACCACCTTCTCCTGGGGCAGCTTCAGCTTCTGCCCCATGCTGGTGATGATCCGCTGATTGGCCTGATGCGGCACCAGCCAGTCGACATCCTCCGAGGCGATACCGGCGCTGGCCACGGCGGCATCGATGGCCGCCGCCAGGTTGACCACGGCATGACGGAAGACGTCCTTGCCTTCCATTTGCACGAAGCCGGTGGTCCCGGTGGCCGAGGGACCGCCATCGACATAAAGCTTGTCGTAATAGCGGCCGTCGGAAAAGAGGTGGGTGCAGAGCACGCCCTGGTCGGTATTGTCGCCCTTGCCCTTGGCGGCTTCCAGGATGACCGCCCCGGCCCCGTCACCGAACAGGACGCAGGTATTGCGGTCCTTCCAGTCGAGGATGCGGGAGAAGGTTTCGGCGCCGATCACCAGGGCCCGGCGAGCCTGGCCGAGGCGCAGGAAATTATCCGCGATCGCCAGCGCATAGACAAAGCCGGAGCAGACCGCCTGCACGTCCATCGCGAAGCCGTGATTCATGCCGAGGCGATGTTGCACTTTGGTGGCGGTCGCCGGAAAAGTGTGATCCGGCGTCGTCGTGGCCAACACGATGCAATCGAGATCGGCGCCGCGGATGCCGGCATGATGCAGCGCCTGTTCGGCCGCCTTCACCGCGAGGTCCGAGGTCAGTTCGCCGTCCGCCGCGATATGGCGCTGGCGAATGCCGGTCCGCTGCTGAATCCATTCGTCACTGGTATCGACCTCCCGCGCCAAATCGTCATTGGTGACGATGCGGGTGGGAAGATATGAGCCGGCACTGAGAAGACGGGAGCGGCTTACCATGTCAGAGAGCCGCGGTGCCCGTGACGGCTCCAGGAATCGTCATCATCTGGTCAAAATCCCGCTTCATATTTTCGATTGCGCCATTCTGCACCATATCGACGGCAACACCGATCGCAATGGCAAAACCGAAAGCGTCCGTGCCGCCATGGCTCTTGATGCAGATGCCATTTAAGCCCATGAAGATTGCACCATTATAACGTCGTGGATCGACCCGTGCACGCAAAGCATTCAGGGCCGGCCGCGCCAGCAGATAACCAAGCTTCGCCAGCAAGGCCGAGCTGAAGCTCTGGCGCAGGAAATAGCCGTAGAGCTTGACCGTCCCCTCGATCGATTTCAGTGCGACATTGCCGGTAAAACCGTCGGTGACGAAGACATCGACGGTGCCCTTGGCAAGATCGTCGCCTTCGACAAAGCCGTGGAAACGTCCCGGCAGATTAGCCTGGCGAAGAATGGCGGCCGCTTCGCGCACGGCATCGTGGCCCTTCATTTCCTCGGAACCGACATTGAGCAGGCCGGTGCTGGGCTCGCGCACACCGAGCACGGTGCGGGCGAAGACATTTCCCATGACGGCGAACTGCACCAGATTGCTGGCGTCGCAGACGACATTGGCGCCGAGATCCAGCATGACGCTTTCGCTGCGCATGGTCGGGAAGAAGGAGGCGATCGCCGGACGATCGATGCCCGGCATGGTCTTCAGCACGAATTTCGCCATCGCCATGAGGGCGCCGGTATTGCCGGCGGAAACCACGGCATGGGCGCTGCCGCTTTGCACGGCATCGATGGCCAGCCGCATGGAGCTGCCGCGCCCGGTCCGCAGGGCCTGGCTCGGCTTGTCTTCCATCTTGATGACGGTGTCGGCGTGATGGATTTCACTGGTCGCGGCGAGCGCCGGAAAATCCTTGAGCAGCGGCTTCAGCCGTGCCTCATCCCCGAAGAAGAGAAAGCGTACCTGGGGAAAGCGCTGACGTGCGATATCGGCGCCACGGACCACCATGTCCGGCGCGTGATCTCCGCCCATCGCATCCAGCGAAATAGCCAGGCCGGCGCTCAACCTCAAACACTCCCTTCCTGGCTATGCTCGAGATCGGGTTGTTAGGCTGCTTGCGTCCCGGTAACGTCCCGGCCGTCATACTGACCGCAGGAGCCGCAAACATGATGCGGGCGCTTCATCTCGCCGCAATTCGGGCATTCCGTCGACTTCTGCACGTCCAGCGCATGATGGGCGCGGCGCATGTCGCGACGGGAACTGGAGACCTTTTTCTTGGGAACTGCCATGATCACTCACTCACAAAAAATAAAGGCAGCCACAAATGCCGCCGTTCGAGCGCTTCTTATCTAAAATTGCCGCTTAAAGCAAGCAGGTTAACTTCTTTCGCCCTGTCGGCGAACCGGGACAGGCAACGGACATTTAGCGCCGGAAAGCACCGGACGCAACCGGTCAATCCTTCCGTTCGGGCGTCTTGACCTGCTTCAGGATCGAGAAAGGATTGGGCTTTTCTTCCTTTCGAGCGACCTCTAATTCAGCTTCGGTGGTGGTCCGCCAGCCGGCCGGCAAATGGGCATCGGACGCCCGGGGATAAGGGTCGAGATTGAGGCCGAGCTGTTCGGCCACCACCTCGCCCAGATCGATCTGGCCGCCTTGGACCGGTTCGGGTGGATCGTCCTGGTCGTATTCCACCGTCAGATCGGCTTCGGTTGCGCCGACATCCTCGCTGAAGAACATCTCGAAATCGACGTCCAGCCTGGCCGGCACCGGGTTGAGGGAAACCACGCAGGATTGCACCACATCGGCGGAAAGATGACCGACCAGGCGGATCACCTTGGCGCCGGTACGGCGCAGGCGCAGATCCGCCTCCAGGCGATCAAGTCCCAGGAGATCGAACCGGGTCGCCAGGGCGGCCCGTTCCGCGGCATCGGCGGCGATATGCCGGCCAGTCTCCGTCATGCTGATCTTGTCGAGCGTAATAAAACGGGAAAATTCTATATTATCATTTGATTGCATAATTCCTCTCACAATCTGGATTAGATCGTGTTGGGATCCGGAAAATGGAAATCGGCCGCCGCGATCCGGTCGATCTGCTGATCTTCCAAGGCGGCGATGGCCACTTTCAGATAGCGGACCATGCGTGCCAGGCTGTCCTCACTGGGGCTAACAGTGCCATAGAGGTTTCGTCGCAGGGCCGCGCCCAGTGACGCATCGCCATCATCGGCGACCAGGCCCTGATCGTAAAACTGGATACGTCCATTCATCGATTCGGCCATATGCTTGATGCGCCGGCCTACGCCAAGATCGGCCGCGCCCATCTCGCGCAAGGCCAGATCCAGCTCCCGGAACATCACATCATAGGTGGCCTGGGTGAGCCGGTCGATCGCCTCGCCTTGCCCTTTCAGGCGGCGAAACAGGATATAGGCCTGCAGCACCACCATCTCAAAACGGCCATCGACCGTATCGGGAACCTCATAAGATAGATAAAAAGCCGGATGGCGCGCCTGTTGCGCGGCCACGGCATATACAGCTGCCGCTGCCGATTCGAGCTTCTCGTCCTTGAGAAAACGCCGCAGAAACAACATGATATCTATCCTGATCCAAGCCGAGCATACCTTGACAGGCCCCCGACGCAGTGCAATCTTGCGCCGTGAAATTCAGAGTGGCGCGATGCTGGTGGCTTAGCTGGCTAAAGCCAGCTTTTCAAGGCAGCTTCTGCTAAGGGGTAAGATCGTTATGATGCGTTGGTCAGGCGGGCTGAGGGGAAGTCGGCGCTGCTATCGGTTTCCGACCTTGGCGCTGGGCATGGCCCTGGGTGCGGTCTTGATGGCGGGGGCCTGCACCGCCCGCATCGACCAGCAGGGCAACAAGCCGGACGAAGATCAGGTCGTTCAGATCAATCCGGGTATCGATGACAAGAACCGCGTCGCCGAACTGCTGGGCTACCCTTCCACCGTGTCGACCTTCAACGATAATACCTGGTATTACATTTCCAAGCGGACCAAGACGATCGCCTTCTGGGAGCCGGATGTGCTGGATCAGGAAGTCCTGCAGATCAGCTTCGACAATTCCGGCATCGTGCAGGACATGAAGATCTACGGCCAGCAGGATGGTGAAACGATCGCCTATGTCGACCGCAAGACGCCGACGCCCGGCAATGACCTGACCATCCTCCAGCAGCTCTTCGGCAATCTCGGCAAGTTCAATACCGACAAGCTGAACAAGGGTAGCGGCGCACCCGGCGGCGGGCCCTGATAAATTCAGACCGACCAGTCAAAAAACCCCGGCAGAACGCACTGCCGGGGTTTTTCTTTGCGCTCTTTCCCTGCCCTTATCCGCCTGCGAGTGCGGCCAGCAACAGCAAGGCGACGATATTGGTGATCTTGATCATCGGATTGATCGCCGGACCGGCCGTATCCTTGTAGGGATCGCCGACCGTGTCGCCGGTCACCGCCGCCTTATGGGCGTCGGAGCCTTTGCCGCCGTGATGATCGTCCTCGATATACTTCTTGGCATTGTCCCAGGCGCCGCCGCCGGAGGTCATCTGGATGGCGACGAACAGACCGGTGACGATGGTACCGAGCAGCATGGCGCCCAGCGAGACGAAGGCCTCCGCCTGGCCGGCGACCACCCGGATGACGATATAAAGGACGATCGGCGCCAGGACCGGCAGCAAGGATGGCAGGATCATTTCCTTGATCGCCGCGGTGGTCAGCATGGCGACGGCCTTGCCGTATTCCGGCTTGGCGCGTCCTTCCATGATGCCGGGGATTTCCTTGAATTGCCGGCGGACTTCAACCACGACGGCACCGGCCGCGCGGCCGACCGCCATCATGCCCATGGCGCCAAACAGGAAGGGCAAGGCACCGCCCAGGAACAATCCGATCACCACATAGGGATTGTTGAGCTGGAAGGTGATTTGCCCCTGCAAGTAGGGGAAATAGTGGTTGAGGTCTTCAGTGTAAGCGGCGAAGAGCACCAGCGCCGCCAGGCCGGCGGAACCGATCGCATAGCCTTTGGTCACCGCCTTGGTGGTGTTGCCGACGGCATCCAGGGCATCGGTCACCTTGCGGACCTCCTTCGGCAGATCCGACATTTCGGCAATGCCGCCGGCATTGTCGGTCACCGGACCATAGGCATCCAGGGCCACGACGATACCGGCCAGGGACAGCATGGTGGTCGCGGCGAGTGCGATGCCATAGAGCCCCGCCAGGCTGTAGGATGCGATGATCGCCGCACTGATGGCGATCACCGGCAAGGCGCAGGCCTCCATCGCCACCGCAATGCCCTGGATGATGTTGGTGGCATGGCCCGTGGTCGAAGCCAGGGCCACGCTGCGCACGGGCCGGAAGGCGGTCGAAGTATAATATTCGGTGATCCAGACCAGCAGCCCGGTCAGCACCAAGCCGATGACGGCACAGCCGAACAGGCTGCTCCCGGTGAAGGTCAGGCTGCCCATAGTCAGGGTCGTGCCGAAGCCGATGATCTGATTGATGCAGAGTGCAATCAGAATGGCCGAAATCACCGCAGTGACGATCAGGCCCTTATAGAGGGCCCCCATGATGTTCTGACTGTTGCCGAGCTTGATGAAGAACGAGCCGATGATCGACCCGATGATGCTGACCGCACAGATGACCAGCGGCAGCAACATCATCTTTTCCTGATCCGCGCCGGTGAAGAAGATGCTGCCGAGCAGCATCGTCGCCACCACGGTGACGGCGAAGGTTTCGAACAAGTCGGCAGCCATGCCGGCGCAATCCCCGACATTGTCCCCGACGTTATCGGCGATCACGGCCGGATTTCGCGGATCGTCTTCAGGAATGCCGCCCTCGATCTTGCCGACGAGATCGGCACCGACATCCGCACCCTTGGTGAAGATGCCGCCGCCGAGACGGGCGAAGATTGAAATCAGCGAGGCGCCGAAACTGAGGCCCACCAGGGCTTCCAGCATCGGCCGCATCTCGACCTGGGCGTTGCGCAGGATGAGGTAATAGCCGGCGACGCCGATCAGGCCGAGGCCGACCACCAGCAGGCCGGTAATGGCGCCGGATTTGGCGGCGATCGCCAAGGCCGGCGCGAGGCCGCTGCGGGCGGCTTCGGCGGTGCGGACATTGGCCCGGACCGAAACATGCATGCCGATATAACCGGTCGCACCCGAGAGCACGGCACCGATGATGAAGCCGAGAGCTGAAAGTTTGCTGAGAGCGAAGAAGAGAATGACGGCAACGATGACGCCGACGATACCAATCGTCGTGTATTGCTTATTCAGATAAGCCTGCGCGCCTTCCTGGACGGCACCTGCAATTTCACGCATGCGGTCGGTGCCGGTCGGCGCCGCCAGAACTGATCGTGATGCCCATATACTATAAATCAGGGCCAGCGCACCCGACACAATCGCCAGCCAGTAATACATCGAGCCCATCATTCTTACCCCTTCATCTCGTTGAGGTTTGTTTTGGGAACTAGACGCAACTGATATGTAGACTCGCCGGGCCCTCCCCGAGCCGGCAAGGCGCGTGAACGGTAAAGCAATCGGCAGGCCATGGCAAATTGCCGCGGGCAAGGGTAGCGACGCCTTCCCGGCAAGGGCCTCAGCGCGGGTGCCGGGTTCCAGAATCCGCGACTAGCTAAAGTCCCGTCAGATATCGCTTGCCCGTTGACGCAACAGATATTTCTGGACCTTCCCGGTCACGGTTTTGGGCAATTCGCCGAAGACCACGTGGCGTGGCCGCTTGAAATGAGCCATCTGGCTGTCACACCAGGACAGCACCGACTCGGCTGACACCTCCCCTGCTCCCTCTTTCAAGGCGATGAAGGCACAGGGAACCTCGCCCCAATGGGCATCTGGCTTGGCGATGACGGCAACCTCGCGCACGGCCGGATGGCGTGCCAATATCTCTTCGACCTCCAGCGAGGAAATATTCTCGCCGCCCGAGATGATGATGTCCTTCAGCCGGTCCTTGACCTCGATATAGCCGTCGGGATGACGGACGCCGAGATCGCCAGACCTGAACCAGCCGTCACGCAGCACCGCGCCGCTCGCGGTCGGATTCAGGAGATAGCCTTTCATCACCGTGTTGCCGCGTAGCACGATCTCGCCCATGGTCTCGCCATCCATCGGCACTTCTGCGCCGCTGTGGGGATCGATCACCGAAGCGCCGGCTGAGGTGATCGAGCGCACGCCCTGACGCGCCAGGAGCCGGGTGCGTTCGGCCAAGGGCTTGTCATCCCAATCGTGCTGCCATTCGCAGGAAGTCGCCGGGCCATAGGTTTCAGTCAGGCCATAGGCATGCATGACGACGAAACCCATCGCCTCCATGCGAGCGATGATCGTGCTGGTCGGCGCGGCGCCGCCGGTGACGATCCTCACCGGATGCGACACCCGGAACGCTTCCGCTTCGGGGGCGAAGGCCAGCATCGACAGCACGACGGGCGCACCGCACATATGCGTGACACGATGAGCGGCAATCCTGTCGAAGATCTGTGCCGGCACGATGGCCCGCTGGCAGACATGGGTACCGCCGGCCGCGGTTACCGCCCAGCTATAGCTCCAGCCGTTGCAATGGAACATCGGCAAGGTCCAGAGATAGACGCTGTCTGCATTGAGCTGAACGGCCAGGGCATTGCCCAGCGCGTTCAGGTAAGCGCCGCGATGATGATAGACCACGCCCTTGGGATCGCCGGTCGTGCCGGACGTATAGTTCAGCGAGATCGCCTGCCATTCGTCGGCCGGCCAATCGATTGCCGCTTCGGGATCGCCCTCGGCGATGAAAGCCTCATACGTCATCCAATCGCCGCCGCGCGGTAATCCGGCAGCCTCGATCTCGACGACCGGCATATTGCGGCCGAGATGGGACAAGGCCGCCTTTGCCTGCGGCACCAGCTCGCTATCGACCAGCAACGCCTTGCTGTTGCCGTGGTTGAGGATGAAGGCGATGCTGGGCGCATCGAGCCGGTAATTGATGGCATTGAGGACGCCGCCGGCCATCGGTACCGCATAATGTGCTTCCAGCAGGGCCGCGCAATTCGGCGACAGCACCGATACGGTGTCATCGCGGCCGATGCCCAGGCAGCGGAGCCGGTCGGCGAATTGCCGGCATCGCCGGAGCATCTGCCGGTAGCTGACGCGCCGCTCGCCATCGATGATGGCCGGATGATCCGGATAAACGGCGGCGGAACGATCCAGAAAGGTATTCGGCGTCAGCGGCACGTAATTGCTGTCATTGCGATCCAGCCCGACGTCGTAAATCGACATCTACGCCTCCCGAAGTTACCGCGCTTCTTATCGTCGGTGAGTTTCTCGCCGCTGCGTGCTTGGTTTCAGGATGCGTCAGGTGATCCGCAATGGGCAAGCGCGTTTAACGATGCCTTATTTGAAATCCTTGCGGTCCACATTGGCGATAGTGACTTGATGCACCGTGCCGGGACCGGTCACGCGATCTGCCACTTCCTGCAGGCGGGCAATGATCAGATCGGGATCGTAATTGGTCTGTTCCATCAGCTTGCGGGCCAGCAACTGATGCAATTCGGTGTTGAAGCCGTCGACCAGGCGCGGCATCAGCATCTGCGCGCGGGCCTGGCGTTCCGCCGAATCGAACAGCAGGGTAAAGCGGAAGAAAAACACCCGGGCGACCCGGTTATTCTTCACCACCGAGACCGGCATGGTATCGAGCGTGACCGAGGTGATCGGTGCGGGCGGCGGCGGTTCCGCCTCGGCGGTCTGGGGTGCCGATTTATGCAGATAAAGCCAATAGCCAGCCCCGCCGCCTGCACCGAGCAGGAGCAGCAAGATCAGGATGAGCAAGAATTTTTTCATCCGCTGGTCGACCTAATCGTTCAATCGGGCGCGTCGGCTGTCCGCGCGGTCGGGAGAAACTAGCGTAAAATGGTTAACGGAGCCTGACCAAATCCCGCTTCCCCTGGCCTGTGGCCGTCAGAAATGCTGGTAACCGCGCTGGGAGAGATCCAGCGGCGCGCCATCCCGGTCGAGGATGCCGACACTGCCGCTATCGGTCATTTCGCCCAATTCCGTGAGCAGAAGGCCCGCTTTTCCGGCAATTTCCCGCAGTTGCGCGGCATTTTCCGGCCGGACGGTGAGCAGGAGTTCGTAATCATCGCCGCCGGTAATCAGTTTCGGCAGCAGCCCGGGCTCGCGCGACAGAATTTCCGCCGCCGCGCCGGACAAAGGCGTCCGCTCGGCGTGAATGACGGCGCCGCATCCCGAAGACCGGGCCAGATGGCCCAGATCGGCGGCCAGACCGTCGGACACATCCATCGCCGCTGTCGCGATACCGGCCGCCATGATCTCCCGGCCGAGAACCAGGCGCGGCTCCGGCAATTGATAGCGGTCCGTCAGGAACTGCCGGTAGCCGACGGAAAGATCGGGCCACTCCGCGCGCAGGATCCGAAGGCCGAGATAGCCGTCGCCGATCGTCCCGGTCACGAAAATCCGGTCGCCCGGCTGTGCGCCCCGGCGGCGCATGGCACGGCCGCCCGGCACCGTGCCGATTGCGGTCAGCGAGAGACTGAGCGGCCCCGGCGTGCGAATGGTATCGCCGCCCATCAGGTGAATGCCGAATTGCCGCTGGTCCTCGGCCAGGCCACGGGCAAAATTCGCCAGCCAGGAAGCAGTGACGGCATGATCGACGGCAACCGTCATCAGATAGCCGACCGGCTTGGCGCCTTTGGCCGCGAGATCCGACAGATTGACCCGCAGCATCTTCCGGGCCACCAGGTCGGGCGGGTCGTTGCGCAGGAAATGCACGTCGGCCACCAGGGCATCGGCGGTCAGCACCAGTTCCTCGCCGGCCGGCGGTAGATAGGTGCAGGCATCGTCGGTCAGGTTCAGGGCGCCGGGCATGCCGGCGGCAAGCGGGGCGAAATAGCGGCGGATGACCTCGAACTCGCCCGGCAGGCCGTCGTCACTTGTCTCGGACGAAGAGCCGGCCATGCTCAGGAGGCAGAGCCGCCGCGATGTCCCATCTCGGTCGGGCGCAAGCCGCGGGCCAGTTGGTCGAGAATGCCGTTGGTCAGGCCGGTTTCCCGCGCCCCGAAAAAGGCATCGGTGACGGCGACATATTCGGCGATGGTGACCTTCGGCGGCACATCGGGTCGATGCGCCAGTTCATAGGCGCCGCAACGCAGAATCGCCCGCAGGATGGCCTCCAGCCGCTCCACCGTCCAGTCCTCGGTCAGCACGGCGGCGATCATGTCGTCCAGCTCACGCACATGGGTGGCGGCGCCGATCACCACATTGGTGAAGAGCTTGGCATCGGCCGGCGGCAATTCCTCGCCGTCACTCATGTTGTGGTTTCGGTGATCGGCGAATTCGCGCACGATCGCTTCGGGCCGGCCGCCCGCGACTTCCCACTGATACAGCGCCTGCACCGCCGCCAGGCGCGCGGCGCTGCGCGTCAAGGCAAGCTGCTTGCCGCGCTGCATGAAAGCGTCCTTTTTATCCGAACTGCTCATCTGGTCAGTTCCATTCCACAGCGTTGTGCTTCAAGTCCGACATCTCAGCCCACCAGCGCGAAATGCCGTTGCAGCGCAATCATATCGAGGCAGGCCTGTGCCGCGCCACCGCCTTTATCTTTATCCGTAACCTTGGCGCGTGCCCAGGCCTGATCGTCGTTCTCGACTGTCAGGATACCGTTACCGATGGCGAGATTGTATTGCAGCGAAAGGTCCATCAGGCCCCGCGCGCTTTCATTGCAGACCGTTTCGTAATGCGTGGTCTCGCCACGGATGACGCAGCCCAAAGCGACGAAACCGTCGTAGCCGCGGGCCAGCTTGCCTTCGGACTGGGCCTTCACGGCAAAGCGGATCGCCGCCGGAATTTCCAGGGCGCCGGGAACGGTGATGCGATCGAAGGTCGCGCCGGCTTTCTTCAACGTCTTCTCGGCGCCTTCGATCAGGGCATCGAGAATGTCTTCATAAAAGCGCGCTTCGACGATCAGAACATGCGGCTTGTCGTTCATGGTCGGTCCTTACCTTATGCCTGATCGAGCGGAACGGGATGCTCACCGACCACCGTGAGCTCATAACCGTCCAGGCCGATAATGGTTTTCTTGCGATTGCTGAGCAAGGTCATCTTGTGAACGCCAAGATCCAGCAAGATCTGCGCGCCGATGCCGTAATCGCGCAATTCGGCACGGCCGGAGCCGCTATCGATCGCCGCGTCATGCCGCGCACGTACAGCGTCGGAGAGGCTGGTCGGCAGCGGTTCGCGGATCAGCACGGCAACGCCGCGGCCCTTCTCGGCAATGATGCGCATGGCGGCGGCCAATTCACCGGCGCGGCCGCTATCGGCATCGCCCAGCACGTCGTCGAGGACGCTCATCGCATGCATGCGGACCAGGACCGGCTCATCGCCGCCGAGATCGCCTTTGACCAAGGCGACATGTTCGGAATGCGCGATCCGGTTGGTGTAGACATACATCTTGAATTCGCCGCCATGGCGGCTGCTGAAGGTCGTCTCCAGCGTCCGCTCGATGATGCGGTCATGCCGGCGGCGATAGGCGATGAGATCACGGATTGTGCCGATCTTGAGGCCGTGCAGTTGCGCGAATTTCAGCAGGTCGTCGCGCCGCGCCATGGTGCCGTCGTCATTCATGACTTCGCAGATGACGCCGGCGGGAATGAGACCGGCCAGACGCGCGATATCGACGGCGGCTTCGGTATGGCCGGTGCGCACCAGCACGCCACCGTCACGCGCCATCAAGGGAAAGATATGGCCCGGCGAGATGATATCGTGCGGACCCTTCGACGGATCGATCGCCACCGCCACCGTGCGAGCGCGGTCAAAGGCTGAAATACCGGTCGAGATCCCTTCCCGCGCCTCGATCGATACCGTGAAGGCGGTCTGGTGCCGGGTGCCGTTACGCTGCGCCATGAGCGGCAGGCCGAGCTGTTCGACCCGCATGCGGTCCATCGCCAGACAGATCAGGCCACGCCCATGCTTGGCCATGAAGTTGATCGCTTCGGCGCTGGCCATTTGCGCCGGGATGACGAGGTCGCCTTCATTCTCCCGGTCTTCGTCATCGACCAGGATGAACATGCGACCCGCCTTGGCATCCGCGATGATGTCGGATGCCGGCGACATGACGTCTTCGAAACTCACAACGCCTCCTTGCCGAGAAGGCGGGCAACATATCGCGCGATGAGGTCGATTTCCAGGTTGACCCGGACACCGGATTTGGCGGCGCCGAGATTGGTCGCCGTCTGGGTGATCGGGATGATATTCACACCGAAGACCGTGCCGTTCACCTCATTCACCGTCAGCGAAACGCCGTCCACGGTGATCGACCCCTTGGCGGCGATGGAGCGCGCCAGATTGGCCGGTGCTTCGAGATCGATGCGGGTGCTGCCGCCGTCCTGACGCACATCGGTGATCCGGCCCACGCCGTCGACATGGCCGCTGACCATATGGCCGCCCAGTTCATCACCCAATTTCAGCGCCCGTTCCAGGTTGACGGGGGTACCGGCCTTCCAGTCTCCCAGGGTCGTCTTGTCGATGGTCTCGTTGCTGGCCTCGAAAGTCACCGAGCCGGGGGCCTTTTCCACCACGCTGAGGCAGATGCCGTTGCAGGCAATGGAAGCGCCGAGATCGATGCCGGCGGTGTCGAAGGCGGTGCCGATTTTCAGGCGGGTGACGGCACCCGGGGTGATCTCCAGCACCTTGCCGAGATCGGTGATGATTCCTGTGAACATGCCAAAAAACTCGAACGCTAAATGGATGTGGAACGGGCGATTGTGAACCGGTTCGGCCTGTCTTACGCCAAACGGTCGTAGGTTTCCAGACACTCGCCCTGGATGATTTGCGCAGCCCGGAGGTCGAAACGGCGCATAGCTGCGAGCCGGTCCAGGCCGAGCTCGCCGATGGCGGCCAAGGCATCGCCGCCGAGAATGCCCGGCGCCCGCATCCAGACGATCCGGTCGATGGCATCGGCGGCCAGGAAAGCCGCCGCCACCTGGGCACCGCCCTCGATCAGCAGCCGGGTCAGGCCCCGACCTCCCAGCGCCGCGAGGATTTCTTGCGGCCCAGCGGGATCTGGAAGCTCGATCACCTCGACACCCGCCGCGCGATAGGCCGCGAGCTGCGGCTCGGCATGCCCTGCCCCGGTCAAAAGCCAGGTCGGCGTCTGAGGCGCGGTCTGCACCAGGATGCTGTCGGTCGGCAGGCGCAGGCGGCGGTCCAGCACGACACGAACCGGCGACCTGTCGGCCAGCCCAGGCAGGCGGCAGGTGAGTGTCGGATTATCGGCCAAAGCCGTGCCCGACCCGACCAGGATCGCGTCATAGGTCGCCCGCAGCAGGTGGCCGCGCTGCCGGGAGGCCGGGCCGGTGATCCATTGGCTTTCGCCCGACCGCGTGGCGATGCGGCCATCCAATGTGGTGGCCAGTTTCAGCGTGGTCAGCGGCCGGCCCTGGCGGATGCGTTTCAGAAAGCCGGCATTCAGCCGGTCTGCCTCGGCTTGCAGGATGCCCTCGGTAACCTCGATGCCGGCCTGCCGCAACAAGGCAAGGCCGCGTCCCGAGACACGCGGATCCGGATCGTCCAAAGCGACCACGCAGCGTTTGATGCCGGCGGCAACCAGCGCCTCGGCGCAAGGCGGCGTTTTGCCGTGATGGGAACAGGGTTCCAGTGTGACATAGGCCGTACCGCCGCGCGCCGCCGTACCGGCCTGGCGCAAGGCCTCGGTTTCGGCATGCGGGCGACCGCCCGGCTGGGTATGCCCCCGGCCGACGACATGACCTGTCGGATCGGTGATGACGCAGCCGACGGCGGGATTGGGCCAGACCCGTCCCAGGCCACGCGCCGCCAGGCTAAGGGCGGCGCGCATATGGCCCAGGTCGGTTTCAGTCGTGCTCACCGCCGCCGATCTTGCCGACGAAGGTTTCGAAATCCTTGGCCTCGCGGAAATTGCGATAGACCGAGGCAAAACGGACATAGGCGACCTTGTCCAGGCTCGCCAGGGCATCCATCACCGCCTCGCCGATCATGCCAGTGGGCACTTCCGTTTCGCCCGAGCTTTCCAGCCGGCGCACTATTCCGTTCACCACCCGCTCCAGCCTTTCGGCATCGACCGGGCGTTTGCGCAGGCTGATCTGCATCGAGCGCAGCAGCTTTTCACGATCGAAGGGTTCGCGCTGCCCGTTGGTCTTCACCACGATCAGCTCGCGCAATTGCACGCGCTCGAAGGTGGTGAAGCGGGCACCGCAATTGGTGCATTGCCGCCGTCTGCGGATCGCCGAATTATCGTCGGTCGGTCTGGAATCCTTGACCTGCGTATCTTCGTTTCCGCAGAACGGACAGCGCATGCATTACCCCCTCTTACACTGCCCCCGCAGTGCGATTACCGGTAAACCGGGAACCGCTTGCAGAGAGCACGAACCTCTTCACGCACGGCCTTCTCGACCGCGCTGTTGTCACTCGGATTGGCCACCAGGCCGTCCAGCACACGAACGATCATCTCGCCGACCTGCTTGAACTCCGCCGGGCCAAAACCGCGCGACGTCGCCGCCGGCGTGCCGAGACGGATGCCCGAGGTGATGGCCGGCTTTTCCGGATCGTACGGAATGCCGTTCTTGTTGCAGGTGATGCCGGCTTCCTCGAGGCTGTGTTCCGAGGCCTTGCCGGTCAGCTTCTTCGGCCGGAGATCGACCAGCATCAGATGGTTGTCGGTGCCGCCGGTGGTGATGGCGAGGCCGCCTTCGACCAGCGTCTTGGCCAGCACCTTGGCGTTCTCGACAACGGTGGCGATGTAGTCCTTGAATTCCGGCTTCAGCGCCTCACCGAAAGCCACCGCCTTGCCGGCGATGACATGCATCAGCGGGCCGCCCTGCAGACCCGGGAAGACGGCGGAATTGAACTTCTTGCCGAGTTCCTCGTCATTGGTGAGGATCATGCCGCCACGTGGACCACGCAGGGTCTTGTGCGTCGTGGTGGTGACGACATGGGCATGCGGCAGCGGCGTCGGATGCGCACCGGTCGCGACCAGGCCGGCGAAATGGGCCATGTCGACCATGAAATAGGCACCGATCGAATCCGCGATCTTGCGGAAACGCTCGAAGTCCCAGATGCGCGGATAGGCGGAACCACCTGCCAGGATCAGCTTCGGCTTGTGTTCCTTGGCCAGCTTCTCGACCTCATCCATGTCAATCTGCTGGGTATCCTCGCGCACCGTATAGGGCGCGACCTTGAACCACTTGCCGGACTGGTTGACCGGCGAACCATGAGTCAGGTGACCGCCGGCCGCGAGGTTGAGGCCCATGAAGGTGTCGCCCGGCTGCAACAGCGCGAAGAAGGCCGCCTGGTTAGCCTGGGCGCCGGAATGCGGCTGCACATTGGCATAGGCACAGTTGAACAGCTTCTTGGCCCGGTCGATCGCCAGTTGTTCGGCGATATCGACGAATTCGCAGCCGCCGTAATAGCGCTTGCCGGGATAGCCTTCCGCGTACTTGTTGGTGAGCACCGAGCCCTGGGCTTCCAGCACGGCCTTGGAAACGATGTTTTCCGAGGCGATCAGCTCGATCTGATCCTGCTGGCGGAACAGTTCCTTGCCGATCGCGGCATTCAGCTCGGGATCGCGCTCAGCCAGGGAACCGGTGAAAAAGCCGGGCATGGGGGTATAGGAAGAATTGGCCATGTTGTGACGTCCTTGTCGCGTTCTAACCTGTTGGGCCTACGCCTTTTTTGGGGATTAGCCCAATTTGGCGACGCGATTTTGGTGCCGACCTCCTTCAAAATCTGTCGTCAAAAACACCTTCAGACAATCCTTAGCGACATCCACTCCGATAAGCCGTTCGCCCAGGCAGAGCACATTGGCGTCGTTATGCTGGCGGCAGAGACGCGCCCCCAGGGCATCATGCACCAGGGCGGCGCGGATATGCTTGTGGCGGTTCGCGGCGATGGAAATGCCGATGCCGGAGCCGCAGATCAGGAGGCCGCGCCCTGCCCGGCCGTCGCCTAATGCCGCCGCTAGGACATTGGCGAAATCCGGGTAGTCGACCGAGGCGTTGCTGTCCGGGCCAAGATCGAGCACCGCGAAGCCCAGGCGTTCCAGTTCCGGCTTCAGCACCTCCTTGAGGGCGAAACCGCCGTGATCGCTGGCAATGGCAATGGCTTCCGAACGGTCTGGCATGGTTCTTTAACGAAATCCGGCAACAGGTTGATACAGAGCCGGATGATCACAGATGGGATCGCTTCAGCGATTCCATCTGTGATCTGAATCCGTCTCTATCCAATAAAATAGAGGGCGATTCAGCTTTCCAGTTGAAGCAAACTTGCTCCAACTGGAAACCATCGCGCTCTAGCGGCCGCTACCATATCTCCCCCACCCCCTCGCCGCCAACCACAATCTATCGAAAAAAGAAGCCCGGGATTGCTCCCGGGCTTCCGCCATTTCCGATCGGAAACAAGCTTACATGGTCGGTTCCTGGGTCGACTTGCCGTTGTGGTAGACATACCAGGCATAGTTGACCTTGGTCAGGTCGCCCTTCTCGTCCCAGGACAGATCGCCGATCACGGTCGGGATCGAACCGGAGCGCAGTGCCGCGGCCACCTTTTCGCCATCCGTCGAACCGGCCTTGGTGGCAGCTGCCGCCCAGGCCTGAACCGCCGCATAGCTGTTCAGGGTGTAGCCTTCCGGCTCATAGTTCTCCGCGCGGAATTCGGCGACGGCGTCCTTGGCCGAGGCCAGATTGACCGCCGAGGCGCCATCGCTGTAGCGCAGGCCTTCACCCGCAGGGCCGGAGATCGACCAGAATTCCTGGGTGTTGAGGGCGTCGGCCGAAATGAAGTCAGCCTTGAAGCCCTGCTCCCGGGCTTGGCGGACCATCAGGCCAACGTCATTGTGGTAACCGCCGATATAGACGGCGTCGATCTTGGCTTCCTTCATCTTGGAGATGAGGGCCGAGAAATCCTTTTCCTTCTGCGTGTAGGTTTCACGCAGGGCGGTCTTCAGACCGGAGCTTTCCATGTTCTTCTGGGTTTCGTTGGCGAGACCCTGGCCATAAGCCGACTTGTCGTCGAGGATGGCGACATTCTTGCCGGCATAGGTCTTGGCCAGCCACGGGCCAGCGAACTTGCCCTGGGCATCGTCACGGCCACAGGTACGGAAAATCGTGGTCACGCCCTTCTTGGCCGGGGCTTCGGTGAAATCCGGATTGGTCGAAGCCGGTGTGATCTGAACGATGCCTTCCTCGGCATAGACATCCGAGGCCGGGATCGAGGAACCGGAGCAGAAATGGCCGGCAACGAAAACCGCACCTTTCTGCACCAGGTCGTTAGCCACCTGAACAGCCTGCTTCGGATCGCATTGGTCGTCGCCGATTTCCAGCTTCAGCTGCTTGCCAAGCACCCCCCCCTTGGCATTGATGTCCTTCACCGCCATCTCCGAGCCGCGGCGCAACTGTTCGCCGAAAGCTGCAAGGTCACCCGTCATCGGACCAGCAACGGCGATGGTGATGTCATCTGCCTTGGCCGCCGAAGGGCCAAAGGCAAACGCCCCGACGGCAAATGCCGCCGCGAGCGCCGTCGTGGTTGCGAATTTTTTCAACATGTCTCCCTCACGTCAAACTGGGTTGACACTTGACCGCGTGGTCAAGCTGATCAGCATCTTCTCGCTGATCTGCAACCGGGTCAACCGATACCGGCTGCGTTTTTTACCAGGACAACGCCGTTTTCGCGACGCCGGCCACTTTACCTCCCATTAACCAACTCAACTACCGGTGGCAGGCTTTTCCCGCCAGGACATCAGCCCTGACCGTTCATAAAGCCAGGGATACTGCCACACCATTTTGCGCGCTTGGGTGACGCGATAGGCAAACAAAGCGATGGCGACAATGACGATGGCATCGAGAATATATTGTACGAAATCACTCCAGGAGCCGCCAAACAGCGCCCCGTCGAAAAACCGGTTGGCGGCCGCCAGCAACAGTCCGTAAGGCACGTTCTGCCACATGGGACGCCAGGTCTCGGCAATCGCCTGCCCCATCAGGAAGGAGGCGCCGCCGAACAGGATAACGGTCAGGCCGATGAAAACGTAGATATTGAACTCGCCCATGATCGCGTCCGTCCGTTAATGTCCTTCGAGATACGCGCTGCGCACCTCGGCATTGCTCAGCAGTTCCTGGCCGGTCCCGGCAAGCGTGATCTTGCCATTCACCATCACATAGCCGCGATGGGCCAGTTTCAAGGCATGGTTGGCGTTCTGCTCGACCAGGAAGACCGTCACGCGCTGCTGCTGATTGATCTCGCGGATGATCTGAAAGATCTGCTTCACGATCAGCGGCGCCAGTCCCAGTGACGGCTCATCCAACAGCAAGAGGCGCGGACGGCTCATCAAGGCGCGGGCGATCGCCAGCATCTGCTGTTCGCCGCCGGAAAGCGTGCCGCCCCGCTGCTGCTGGCGCTCACGCAATCGCGGAAAGATCTGGAACACCCGCTCCAGATCCTCATCGAAATATTTCGGGTCGGTGGTGATGCCGCCCATCCGCAGATTTTCGAGCACGCTCATGCGCGGAAAAATCCGCCGGCCTTCCGGCGATTGGGCGATACCGAGACGCATGATCTCGTAGGTCGGCTTGCGGGTGATGTCCTTGCCTTCGAAGACAATGCTGCCGTGGCGTGCCTGCGGTGTACCGCAGATACTCATCAGCAAGGTGGATTTGCCAGCGCCGTTGGCGCCGATCAGCGTGACGATCTCACCTTCCTCGACATCGATGTCGACGCCTTTGAGGGCTTCGATATGGCCATAGAATGTCCGCACGCCGGAAATCTTGAGCATGGCGCCTATTCCTCTTCTTCGCCGAGATAGGCGCGGATCACCGCCGGGTCGGACCGGATTTCGGACGGCGAGCCATCGGCGATCTTGCGGCCGTAATCGAGAACGACGATGTGGTCGCAGGTTCCCATCACCACGCTCATGTCATGTTCGATCAGCAGGATGCCGATACCGAGCTCGTCACGGATCGACCGCAGCAACGTATTGAGTTCCGCCGATTCACGCGGATTGAGGCCGGCCGCCGGTTCGTCGAGGCAGAGCAGAACCGGTTCGGTACACATAGCCCGGGCGATCTCCAGCCGGCGCTGGTCGCCATAAGGCAGGCTGCCGGCCGGTTCATCGGCAAGATGCGTCAAGCCGATTCGGTCCAGCCAATGCACAGCCAGATCCCGGGCCACCCTTTCCGCGCGGTTGAAACTGGGCAATCCCAGCAGGCCGAGGAAAGTATAGCCCGAGGCGCGCATCAGCTTGTTGTGCTGCGCAACCATCAGATTTTCCAGCACGGACATGCCGGTGAAGAGGCGGACGTTCTGGAAGGTCCGGGCGACGCTCGCCTGCTGTCCGATCTTGAAGCCTTCCATCTGCTCCAGGAGCATCGGTGGTCGATCCGCAGCGGCGAGCGTCAGGCGGCCGACGGTCGGTTTGTAGAAGCCGGTGATGCAGTTGAACAAGGTCGTCTTGCCCGCACCGTTCGGCCCGATCACGCCGGTGATCTCGCGATGCTGGGCAACAAACGACGCGTCGTCGATGGCGACCAAGCCGCCGAAACGCATGGTCAGGTGTTCAACGGTGAGAAGCGGCATGGCCGGTTCAGTCATCTGCTGCAGGGCTGCGTTCATTTCACTGTCCCCGAAACCATCGGCTTCTTGTTCCTGGCATGCAGCAAGATCGTCGGTTCACGATATGACAGGAGCCCCTTGGGGCGCCAAAGCATGATCAGCACCATGCTGGCACCGAAAGCCAGCATGCGATACAGCGCCAATTCGCGCAGCGCTTCCGGCAGGCCGATCAACAGGATGGCCGCCAACGCCACGCCGACCTGGCTGCCCATGCCGCCCAGCACGACGATGGAGAGGATGACCGCCGATTCGATGAAGGTGAAGCTTTCCGGACTGACGAAACCCTGGCGCGTCGCGAAGAAGGACCCGGCGAAACCGGCGAACATCGCACCGATCGCAAAAGCGGTCAGCTTCGTGTTGGTCGGATTGATGCCCAGGGCCCGGCAGGCGGTTTCGTCCTCGCGCAACGCTTCCCAGGCCCGGCCGATCGGCAGCTTGCGCAACCGGATCGTCGCAAAATTGGTGATCAAGGCCAGGACGAGGATCACGTAATAGAGGAAATAAACCCGGTGCGAGCCGCTGAATTGCAAGCCAAACAGCTCGTGAAAGGTGGTCACGCCTTCGGCGGCCTTGCGTTCGAAGGGAAAGCCGAAAAAGGTGATTTTGCCGATGCTGCCGATACCGTTCGGGCCGCCGGTGAAAGCCTGCCAGTTGATCAGCACGATGCGGATCATCTCGCCGAAGCCCAGCGTCACGATGGCCAGATAATCGCCGCGCAGGCGCAGGACCGGAAAGCCCAAGGCGACGCCAAACGCGGCGGAGAAGATGCCGGCGATCGGCAGGCTTTCCCAGAAGGTCAGGCCGAGTTCCGTCGACAGCTTGGCATAGGTATAGGCGCCGACGGCATAGAAGGCGACATAGCCGAGATCTAGCAGGCCGGCGAGGCCCACGACGATATTGAGACCCCAGCCCAACATGACATAGGTGAGAACGAGAACGAGGCTATCGACCAATTGGCGGTCACCCCAAGGGGTCCAAGGCAGCACGACGGCAGCGGCAACCAGGACCGGGCCAAGAACGACGGAGAGACGGCGCGCGAAATTGGCGCGCCGCGCTTCGGCCGCTTCGCGCGCCGGCAGCGTCCGCCTTCCCTGCCCGGCCGTCCGGAGCGACTTGATGGCCGTACCGAAGACCAGCAGCGCGCCGAGACCGAAGATCACATTGACCATCGCTTCTTCAAAAGGCAACGGCAAGGTCTTATAGACGTCCAGTTCCATGACGCCGGTCGAGCCGGCGCCGAAGAAATAGAGGAACGCCAGGCCGCCGACGATCAGGGCCGGCCAGGATTGCCCCTGCCGGTCAAGCGCCAGGAGGAACCGCCCGATCGGCACGATGGCCACGGCCCAGAGGACATCATCGAAACGGGTCACGAAGGAAAGGTATTGTCCCTGGATCGCCTGGGTCTGGAAACCGACCATCAGGACACCGAGCAGAAAGACCAGCACGGCGGTGAAAATGGTTTCCTTGACGGCGACCAGCAATGGCGAGGGTGCCTTGCTGGCGACAGCTTCGCCCGGCAGCCGTTTTTCCATGGTGGTATCGGCCATGATTACACCTTCTCCACTTCCGGCCGTCCAAGCAAGCCGGTCGGGCGGAAGATGAGAACCAGAACGAGAACGCCGAAAGCGGCGACGTCTTTGTATTCAGCCGAGAAGTAAGCCGACCAGATGGCCTCGATGAGACCGATCAGGATGCCGCCCAACATGGCGCCGGGCAATGAGCCGATACCCCCAAGCACCGCGGCGGTGAACGCCTTGATCCCGGCAACGAAGCCCATGAAGAAATCGTTCACACCATAATAAAGCGTCACCATCATGCCGGCGACGGCGGCCAAGGCGGCGCCGATGATGAAGGTTTGCGAAATCGTCAGATCGACATTGACGCCCAGGAGCGAGGCCATCTTGCGGTCCTGCTCGCAGGCGCGCTGCGCCCGACCGAGCGATGTCTTGGCGATGATATAGGCGAAGACCGTCATCAAGGCGACGGTGAGCAGGATGATCATGATCTGCAGATATCCCAACTGCACGACGAAACCGCTGTCGCTCCCGGTCAGGGCAAAGCCGCCCCGGATGACCGGAGCCACCGGCTTCGGCCGCGGACCCTGGAGCAATTGTACATAGTTCTGCAGCACGATCGACATGCCGATCGCGGAGATCAGCGGCGCCAGACGGGTCGAGCCGCGCAAGGGACGATAGGCGATCCGCTCGACCGTCCAGCCATAGGCTGCGGTGAGCACCAAGGCGACGATCAGCATGATGGCGAGTTGAAGTGGTACCCAACTGATGCCGAGGGTACCGACGATCATCAATGCGATCATGGCCTGGAAGGCGCCAACCATATAGATGTCGCCATGCGCGAAATTGATCATGCCGATGATACCATAGACCATCGTATAGCCGATCGCGATCAGCCCATAGATAGCACCGAGCGTCAGCCCGTTGATCAATTGCTGCAGCAAATATTCCATTTGGTCTCCTGACCTCCTTCACTGCCTGTCCAGCGCTTGAACGCTCTTTTTACCGGCGCATTCGGACGCAAAAGACCGGCGCCGCTTGTCAAGCAAGCGATCATCGTCCTGCGTCTGTGGCAGATCTTAAACGTAATAAGCCCCCTGTTTGGCTGAACCGGTCTTCATGCCGGCCTTCCAACAGATTTTGTCATTTTATTGCGTGGACCGTAGCGCAAAGGCGGAAGAGTCGACAAGAGATTTTGCGCAGTCGAACCTGTAATTTTCGTTTTGTACCAGTGATGCGCGCGTTTCCAGGGCGGAATTCGAGCCGGCCGGAATCGGGCCGTCACGCCTGCCGGGAACCCGACGGGCCGGCGGCCCCACCCGTCTTTTTCGCCAGAACATATTCCAGTTTCCGGATGGCGGCCCGCGCAAGATGCTGGCGTGTCAGGCCCGGAGTCCCGATAATAGCGACTTCCGTTAAGGTTTTCGGATCCATGGCCGTGACCTTGATACTGTTTCCAATTTGGTAAAATTCGATGATATAGCCATCCGGCTGCGTCATAGGGCTATGTCTCCGGGCCACTGCCAAGGTCGGGAATGGCATGATATATGCCGAGCGACAACATTAGGTAACCAGCTGTGTTGACAGTTGATGAACGCAGCTAGAGCACAATCCAAGGCAAAGGAAGAGATAATGAGTGGTTCCGCCAAGCCCGAATTTCAGTGGGAAGACGCCCTTCTGCTCGAAGACCAGTTGAGCGAGGAAGAGCGGCTGGTGCGCGATACGGCGCGGAATTACTGCCAGGACAAGCTGATGCCGCGGGTCAAGGAAGCCAACCGGCATGAGCGTTTCGACCGCGAAATCATGAACGAGCTGGGCGAATTGGGCCTGCTCGGCTCGACCATCGACGGCTATGGCTGTGCCGGTACCAATTATGTCGCTTATGGCCTGATCGCCCGCGAGGTCGAACGGGTCGATTCCGGCTATCGCTCCGCCATGTCGGTGCAGTCCAGCCTGGTCATGCATCCGATCCATGCCTATGGCACCGAAGAACAGCGCCAGAAATTCCTACCGCGCCTGGCCACCGGCGAGATCGTCGGCTGCTTCGGCCTGACCGAGCCGGATCATGGCTCCGATCCGGGCGGCATGAAGACCCGCGCGAAGAAGGTCGATGGCGGCTATATCCTGAACGGCGCCAAGATGTGGATCACCAATTCACCGATCGCCGATGTCGCGGTGGTCTGGGGGAAGACGGAAGACGGCGTGATCCGCGGCTTCGTCGTCGAGCGCGGCATGAAGGGCTTCTCGACCCCGAAGATCGAAGGCAAGTTCAGCCTGCGCGCTTCGATCACCGGCGAGATCGTGCTGGAAGACGTGTTCGTGCCGGATGAAAACTATCTGCCGAATGCCAAGGGTTTGGGCGGCCCGTTCGGCTGCCTCAACAATGCGCGCTACGGCATTTCCTGGGGTGCGCTCGGCGCCGCCGAATTCTGCTGGCACGCGGCACGGCAATATACGATGGACCGCAAGCAGTTCGGCCGTCCCCTCGCCGCCAACCAGATCATCCAGAAGAAGCTTGCCGATATGCAGACCGAAATCACCCTCGGCCTGCAGGCCTGCCTGCGGCTCGGCCGCCTCAAGGATGAAGGCCGCGCGGCGCCGGAAGCGATTTCCATGCTGAAGCGCAATTCCTGCGGCAAGTCCCTGGACATCGCCCGCACCGCCCGCGACATGCACGGCGGCAACGGCATCTCCGACGAATATCATGTCATCCGCCACGTCATGAACCTGGAAGCCGTGAACACTTATGAAGGCACCCACGACATCCACGCACTGATCCTGGGCCGCGCCCAGACCGGATTGCAGGCTTTTACCGGGGCGTAAGAAACGTTCCTGACGAAAGTCGAGGGCCGCCCACAAGGCGGCCCTTTTCATTTGGCGAGAGGTTGTTGGGCAACGGCTTTCGCCAAAGCTAGGTCTTCTTCCGTGTCGATGTCGATGGCGGCCCGCCAGGACAGTTCGAAGAAGCGGTGGCCCGGCCCGTAAAACGTGGCGGCCTTCTTGAGCGGTTCCGACCGTGCCATCCAGATAGCGCCGGTCGGGCAATAAAGCTTGGGCAGATCCTGGGAGCGGCTTTTGAACGCATCCGGGAACAGCGCCGAAGGATGCCCCTCGGCATCGAGTGTCACGGCCCAGAACGGATTGGCCAAGCTGTATTGGACGCAACTGAGCTGGAAGTCGGTTTGCGTGGCATCGAAATGCCGGCTGGCGGCAATGATGTCTAGCGCCGTACGAAGCGGGCAGTTCGGCATTAATTGCGTGACAATGTCGACGTTTTCCTTGCTCTTTTCCGCGAGCTGATCGAGCGCATCGAGCGTCGCCAGAGAAACCGGTGACATGTCGTCCGCCGCCGTGCGGCGCAGGAAGGGAACCGCAGCGCCGCATTGTCGGGATATTTCTGCGATCTCATCATCGTCAGTACTGACGAGGACTTTATCGAAGATGGCGGATTGAAGTGCGGCTTCGATGGTCCAGGTGATCAACGGTTTACCGCAGAAATCGATGATGTTCTTGCGCGGGATGCGCTTCGATCCGCCGCGCGCCGGAATGACGGCAATTCGTTTTGGTTCTACCATACGGACCATCCGCCATCGACGACGATATTCTGGCCTGTGACGCTTTCGGCACCCTCGGACATCAGGAACAGGATGCTGCCGGCCACTTCGTCTTCACGCAGCATCCGGCCCATCGGACATAAAGCGCCATAACGGGCTTTGAAACCTTCATCGACCCGCCCCTCCACGCCGCCATAGGAAACGGCATTGACGGCGATTTGCTGCTTGGCAAGACGAACCGCCATCTCTTTCGTTAAATGCAGGAGCGCGGCCTTGGCGACGCCGTAATGTATCGGCGCACGCTGCTCTTCCTTTTCGTAGAGCGCGGCATTCGTCGCGACGATGCCGTAGATCGAACTGATATTGATGATGCGGCGCAGCTTGCCATTGGGCACATTCGCCAATTGCCAGCCGAGATCATGCGCCGCAATCACCGCCAGGTTAAACTCGTTCAGCCACTGGGCTTGGGTCGGCGCCCCCTTTCCCTGCAATGCCAGATTGGCTTGATCGCGCGCATTGTTGATCACACCGAAAATTTCAGCCGCCTTGTCGCCCAGATCTCCGATCAGTTTGCTTGCCGCATCCGGCACACAGAGATCGATGGTGACCGGTTGTAGACGGTCGCCGACCTTCATCGGTTCGAAATGGTGTAAAATCTCATCCGCCGAACCCCTCGATCGCGTCGTAAAGATGACCCGGTCGCCATTCTTCAGGAAGCCTTCGATCAGTTTGCGGCCGATCTTGCCGCTGCCGCCGGTGAGGAGGATTGTGCGCATCGTGAATGCCGTTCCCGCCTTTATCCGTTTAGTATGAACCGCATTCGATCAATTCGGTCACCAATGACTGGCGCTTCAAATTGAACATGCGCTGCTGGTTTTCAATGCCAGCGCAGAAACGCTGCAGGCCGGTCTTGAAAGCGTTGAAGCTGTCGGCAAATACACGTTGCTCATGGCCATGTGTTCCGAAAATATCGAACGTGATTTTTGCCGGCAACGAGCCCGTCACGATGAAGGTTGCCGATTTTCCCATTTCCCATCGCGCTGTCAGGACGACCGTTTCGCCGCTTTTCATGACATTTTTTTGAATGGGTGATGAATCGAGCTCAAGATAGCCGAGAGCCGGCTCAATGATGTGGACGGCATAGGTATTCCAATATTTTGGGGTTACGGCATGAACATGCCGAATTTCCCCCAACCGTTGCTGCGCCGCAGAATCAAGGACAAGTTCCGCCGCATGGGCCAATGGCGTTCCAGTATAGATCTGGCCGGGAAAGCGCTCCTCTGCGAAAATCCGCCCTTCTGTTAGCCGGTCGAGAGCGAGGGGCTTGTCGATATAGACAGGCATGCCGGCACGCAGGAAGGGAATCGCCATTTCTTCGTGCTGCTCGGCATCGTCACGGGCGAGAAGTATGCCATCTACCTTGCCAATCAAATCCGAGATATTATCCACGACATGCGGGATCCGGCTAGCTTGGGCAATATGCCGGGATTTCTCCGGATCTTGGGTCCAGATATGGGTTACTTGGCCATTCTTCAGGCAGTCCTCGGGGAATTTCTGCTGCGCGAGATATTGGGGAATAACCGGGAATGGGCACCTGGCCATGATGTCCGGTTCGTAGCCATTAAAGATCGCTGACCAGGAGTAAGGATGACCATTGCCGGAGCTGGAGCCAATGATACCGAGTCTCAACATATACGAACCCGCAAATCTTTTTACGCTGTGAGTGAGCAGAGCCCGATGCTTATCCACTATATCTACAAGCTTTGTTAAACTAAAGTGTGCGTTGGTATCTTACGAAACATCATGGGCGAGCAAGAACCCGCATAACGCTAAAATTTTAATCGTCTGGGATTAGGGGGCGAATACCAGGATTATGCGAATTATTATTCAGGCAAGGACCTCTTCCAGCAGGCTTCCTGGCAAATCGATGTTGCCGATCCAAGGCACCCCCATTGTCGCTCTCGCGGCTCAGCGGGCGGCACGGAATGGGGCGGATGTGATCGTCGCGACCTCCAACGACCCGACCGACGATGCACTGGCAAATTTCATCTACTCCTTGGGCCTGCATGTCATTCGGGGGCCGCTGGATAATGTGTTCGCTCGTTACCTGGAATCGACCGCCGATTTGAATGACGATGCGATCGTGGTCAGGTTCACGGCGAACAATGTCATTCCGGATGCGGATTTTGCGCAATTGCTGGCTGCGAGACTGCATGAGAATCCGACCCTCGAAATATTCGGGACGAGATGGCCTGAAAGCGGCTTGCCTTATGGCGTGTTCGGCGAAGCTTTTCGCGTGAGCGGGCTGCGCAAAGCAGCCAAGGCGCAACTGACGACATACGAGACGATCCATGTGACGCCCTGGCTCTGGCGTCATTGCAAATCGGCACTGTATCAGCATTCCCATATCGATCCTGCCTTGGTGCAGACGCGCTGCGCGATCGATAATTTTGGCGACTATCAGCGCATCCAGGAATTATTTGTCAAAACCGATGCAGTCCAGGTCAGTTGGCTACAATTGCTGGATCGTGTGAAGCAGAACCATGACGTCACGCCTACTATCGTGACGCGTCGGTCGATCGGGGGAAATGCGAAGCCCAATTTCGTTTTGGGAACGGCCCAGTTGGGCATGGCGTACGAAACGTTGCGCCGAACAACGTTGCCGGAGCAGGACGATGCGATCAGCTTGGTGCGAGAAGCAATCCAGCGCGGCGTCGTTTATATCGATACCGCTCGCGCCTACGAGTTGAGTGAAGACCGCATCGGAAATGCTTTGGCCGGCGAATGGGCTGAATGCGCCATCATCATCACGAAGCTTGACCCCCTTTCATTCGTGCCGGCAGATGCGCCTGAATGGGCTGTCCGTGCTGCCGTTCAAGCCAGCATTTATGCATCTTGCCGATCACTTCGCATCAAGGCTCTCCCGGTTGTGCTGTTGCATCGAGCCTCACATCGTTTTGCCTGGCGAGATGCTGCCTGGCGTGCCTTGCTTGATCTGCGAAACCAGGGAGTGATCGGGAAACTCGGGGCCTCGGTTCAAAATCCGGCCGAGCTGCTGACGCTGATCCGCGATGCGGATGTCGAATATGTCCAGATTCCCTTCAACATATTGGATTATCGATGGCATCAGGCAAATATACCGGCCATCCTGTCCGATCGATCGGACATCATCGTGCATGCGCGCAGTTGCTTCCTGCAAGGGACGTTGCTTCAGACGGACGTTAAGCACTGGCCATGTTATCGCGGCTTTGATCCGCAGGGCAGTATTGCTTGGTTGGCGGAAACGGCGAAATCGCTGGGACAACACAGTATTGCTGACCTTTGCATCGCTTTTGTCAGAAGCCAGCCTTGGATCGACGGCCTTGTGGTCGGATTGGAAAATGCCGACCAGCTTCAGAAAAACCTGCAATTCTTTGGCAAGGGCGAACTGACGGCCGACCAATTGCAGCAGATCATTCAGGACCGGCCAATGATTCCGGAATGGGTGCTAGATCCGGCTCGCTGGCACGACTAACACATCCGGTCGTTTACTGCCGTAGCAAGGAGCGAATGAAACGCTCGACTTCGTGTGATGCTTTTTTCGCCGGATCGACCTTGGAATGCAGGGAAAAACGCTCAAGCTGTTTTTCGCGCGTTCCCTTCGGCGCCAATATGCCAGCAATCGCTTGGTTTAGCAGCTCATGCAGTTCCGTCGACGATTGCGGGAAATAGCAGACTTGCTGATCGAGGGGATTTTCGAAATGCATCAGGCTGCGATGCTGATCGCGTTTTGAATCGGACCAGCAAGGAACCACTACAGCCGTTTCCGCAAGCAAGGCTTCAAGAACCGCCAATGTGTTATAGCCGATGACGATACGGGAATCGGCGAGGAGTTCAGGCAATGGCAGGTCGGCGCTGACGATAAGTCCGGCCGATGCGTAATCGGGAACAAGCTCAAGAAGCCAAGCCTCGTCGCGCTTCTTTTTCAGCTTAACGACGAACTGCAAATCCCCCTTTGGATGTTGCGCGTGATAGCTCCTGGCCACCGTCACGAACTCCCGAAATACATCGGCGAAATTCTGTGCGGCATATTGCACGGCCTGAGGATCGGCATAGGACATCAATGTCAGCGATTTACGTTCGCCGGCAGGCTTTAAAGACTGTTCAAGCCAGGCATCGTAGCGCGGCCAGCCGGTCGTCTGCACCAAGGCCCCATTGAGCGAACCGCAGGCGTTGAGGAATTCTTCGCAGCGTTGTGATGCGACGGCGCAACCGGCGCCGATGAAGTCGAACTTTGCCCGGCGATAGACATCCGTGACATATTCGCGGCCGCGCCCGATACCATAGCTTTCGCGTGACAGGACGAGAAAAGGAATACCCATTTTCCGGCAGGCAAGCTTCAGGGCCTCATCCTGCCAGTAATCGGTATTTGCCGCCATGACGCCATCGATCTTATGGTGATTGGAGGCGGCTGCCAGAAACGCGCAGCCGAAACGCTCCAGGAGCGGCGCGAGACTGCGGGCCTCTTGCGTCAGATCATGGGCCAAGAAGGTTTGCCGACGCCATTTCGGCTTGACCCAGGCATTCTGGAATTTCTTAACTTGGGTGGCACGGATCGTCACCAGATTGAGATCTGTCCAGCGCCGCATCTCAGTGAGGTCTTTTCTGAACAAGGCACGATCCAGGCACAGGATGGTCGGTCGCCCTGCCATCCAAAATGCCCAGTCAATCCTGCCAGCTAGACGTCTGGCCGATCTTTCGATGCCGCCAGTAAGTAAGTCGATACCACCGCGAATGTTGTAATAGACGTCAAGCATGGTGCCCGCTGTTCACATCGTAATGTGTGTCGATCTCTAGCGGGGCGGGTCAGTCAGGTCAACAAGACGGATATCAACATTGCGAGTCGTCAAGTTCATCATCAAATTGACCTGGTGTCAGATGCGTGAACCGTTAACAAGATCTTCTATTTTCGCCTTGCCCAGCCTGATAGGCATTGAAGTGGGCTCAATGGCCGTTTTCTCTCCGTTTTGAGACCATGACGCATGCAGCATCCAATACCCTAACTCATGGAAAAATGAGAAAAACGGCTTGGAAAAGGCGGTGGGTGGCAGGCACAGTACTGGCCGGATATTGCATCTGTTAGCCGGGCATCAGGATGAAAATCACTAAGATCGAGATCAGCCATCATCGCTTGCCGTTGGATCCGCCGTTCCGGGCAAGCTGGGATACGCGGCCGCGGACGCATTTCGATGCGGTTATAACCCGGGTCGAAACCGATGAAGGACCGGTAGGAATCGCCTCGGGCGACATGATGGTCGGTTTCCAGGGGCACGAGCATCTTTTCATCGGCCAGGACCCGATGGCGATCGAGCGACATTACCGGGTGATCAACAATATCAATTTCCACTACGGCCGCTGCTGGCCGCTCGATCTCGCCTTGTGGGACCTCGCCGGCAAGATCACCGGACAGCCGGTCTGGCGGTTGCTCGGCGGGCTCAACAGCAAGGTCCGGGCCTATGCCTCTTCCGGCACCTTGCGCAATCCGGCGGAAATGGCCGAGGTGGCGCAAAGCTTCCTGGCGCAGGGTTTCCAGGCCATGAAAGTCCGCTTCCATCGCGGCGACTGGAAGGACGATATCAAGGCGCTGGAGGCCGTCCGCAAGGCCGTGGGCGACAAGCTGACGCTGATGGTCGATTGCAACCAGGGCTGGCGCATGTCCTGGGACACGGCGACCCCCTGGACCCTGAAGGACGCGGTCCAGGTGGCGCGGGAGCTTGAGGAGCTCGACGTCTATTGGATGGAAGAGCCATTGCATCGTGGCGACCACAAGGGCATGGCGGAATTGCGCCAGATGGTCGATGTGCGGATCGCCGGCGGCGAGATGACCCGCGAGCTTTACGAATTCCGCATGCTGATCGAGAACCGCGCCCTGGATATCCTGCAGCCCGATGCCGCCCTGGTCGGTGGCATCACCGGTCTGCGCCGGGTCGCCATGCTGGCGGCGGAGCACAATGTCACTTTCACGCCCCATACCTGGACCAATGGCATGGGCGTCGTCGCCAATGCCCATCTGACGGCCGGGCTGACCGATGGCTTGTTCCTGGAATTTCCCTTTGACCCGCCCGAATGGGGCCTGGAGCGCCGCGATTTCATGATGGCGGAGCCCTTCAAGGTCGGCAGCGACGGCTGGATCCAGCTCAGCGAGAAGCCGGGGCTTGGTTATGAGCTCGATGAAGAAATGCTGGAAAGGACCCGGATCGAATAAGCGCCGGGGCCGACGCAAAATACAAAAGGTAAGTGGAAAGGGCCGCATCGTAGCGGCCCTTTTTCATTCGTTGCGCAAAAGCGACCAGGCCATGCGGCGGTCAGGCCGTGCGCAGGGCATAGTTCAAACCATGCCCCCAGAACCGTTCCAGCTTGCGCAGGGTTGTGTTCACATGTTCCAGGTCGCTCTGGCTGGCAACTTCGCTCGACATCGCCTTCAGGTGCCGGTCATACATGTCATGCATGCGATCGCAGACGACAAGCGCCTTGGCCGAAAGCTTCACATGAACTGCCCGGCGATCATGGGCCGAGCGTTCCTGTAGAAGATAACCGTTCTCGACCATCTTCTTGACATTATAGGAAACATTGGAGCCGAGATAGTAACCCCGATTGGTCAATTCGCCGACCGACAAGGTGTCCTTGCCGATATTGAACAAGATCATGGCCTGAACGTTATTCAGGTCGCGAATTCCCTGGCGATCCAGGTCGGCCTTGATCACTTCAAGGCATTCCCGATGCAGTCGCTCAATTAGCGAGATCGTCTCGAGATAAGCCTGTTTCACCCCATTATACTCCGACTTGAAAGGAGGCCGGCCCCCATGGCCAATTTCCCGTTCTACAGCCGCGCATCGAGTCGCGACCGTCCCCCGCAATTCAGCCCGCTACGTTAGGCTTTTGCCGTAAAAAAGTGGTTAATTTCACCCACCTTCAACCGATTCGAAAACCCAGCCCGAACCGGGCACTAGCGGATTCGGCTCGAAGTTTAGATCAATTTTCCTCGAAATACAGCTCTGGTTCATCGGAAAGCGGCGCGAAGTATTCTTCGATGGTCGATGTGGCAATCTTGCCGATTTCCCGCTCCTGCCAGCGCGGCGCGCCGTCTTTGTCGATGAGCTGGGCCCGGATGCCTTCCAGCGGTTCAGGCTGGCGCAACAGGCGGCGGGTGATGCGGTATTCGGTCTTCAAAACTTCGTCCAGCGGCTTGCCCGCGGCCCGCGTCAAATGGGCGAAGGTGAGCAGCAACGCCAGAGGCGAGCCGCGCCCAATCTGGCCAAGGATGTCCCGGAAGCCCTGCTCCGAGCGGGAGGACAAGACGGTCATGACTTCGGCGAGGAAGCGCTGGCCGAAGCAGCGGTCGATTTCCGGTTGAATTGCCGCCAACGGGACCTGCGGCGGCCGGATGGCCAGTTCATCCGCATTGTCGGCACGCAGCAGATCGATCTTTTCGGCTGGCACCAGATGCGTGCCGAAACCGGCATAGAGCATGCCCGGGGCCCGGATTTCCATGCCGCTCAGCCCCAGGAAATAGCCGATTTTGCCAGGGCAACGATTGTAATAAAGCCCGGCGCCCAGATCCGGCATCAGGCCGATCCGGCATTCCGGCGACGAAAACAGAGAAAGATCCGTCACCACGCGGATCCGCCCCGCCATGGCCAGGCTGGCGCCCAGTCCCATTGCAATCCCGTTGATCAGGGTGATGGTCTTCTTGGGATAGGTCGCCAGCAGGTGAACCAGGCGATATTCGGCACGCAGAAACGCCGCCAGGGCTGCCTGATCGCCGGCGGTTCCGGCCTGGTGGATCATCTTCAGATCGGCGCCGCTGGAAAAAGAGCGGAACCCGTCTCCCCGGAGCATGACGGCCTGAATTCGGTCATCCTGCCGCCAGCGCCGCAGCTGCGCATCCAAAGCCTGGATCATCTCCAGATCGAAGGCATTCAGCGCAAAGGGCCGGCTGAACGTGATGGTGCCAAGGCCCTCGGCCTCGGAAATTTGGATGGTATCGCTCAAGATCGGCAGGCTCCGTTGCGGAAATGGCAGCAGACTCAGTACGCCACGTTACGCCATGACGCATCGCCGACGGTCTTTTCGACCAGCCGCCCTGTTCCGTCAAGCCTTACCTCCACGAGTTTTTCCTCCGGGTCCCGGTTCTTGCGACCCTGCATGAAGGAAGCTGCGAGTTTTGCCAGCTTGACAGGCCAGGCAACGCCCGGCACCGATTGATCCATCACAGACCGCTGGAGATCGATCATGACGGCCAATAGCAAGAATCCGGAAACCATCGTCCTGCATGCCGGCCACCGACGCGATACCGCCACCAACGCCGTGGCGGTGCCGATTTATCAGACGACGTCCTATCAGTTCGACGACACGGCGCATGCGGCCGATCTCTTCGCGCTGAAGCAGTTCGGCAATATCTATACCCGCATCATGAATCCGACCACGGACGTCCTGGAGAAACGCCTGGCGGCGATGGAAGGCGGCGCGGCGGCCCTGGCGGTCAGTTCGGGCCAAGCGGCATCGGCGATGTCGCTTCAAAACATCGCCCGGACCGGTGACAATGTGGTGAGTTCGACCAATCTCTATGGCGGCACCTGGAACCTCTTTGCCAACACGCTCAAGGATCAGGGCATCGAGGTGCGGTTCGTCGATCCGGCCGATCCGCAAGCCTTTGCTCGCGCCACGGATGACAAGACCCGGGCCTATTATGCGGAAACCCTGCCCAATCCGAAGCTGACGGCTTTTCCCATCCGCGAGGTAGCGGAGATCGGCCGGAAACTCGGCGTTCCGTTGATCATGGACAATACCTCGGCGCCGATCATCGCGCGTCCGTTGGATCATGGCGCCGCGATCGTCGTCTATTCGACCACCAAGTATATCGGCGGCCATGGCACATCGATCGGCGGCATCATCATCGATGGCGGCAATTTCGATTGGGAGGCCAATGCCGCGCGCTTCCCGGGCCTGACCCAGCCGGATCCGAGCTATCACGGCGCCGTCTGGACCGAAGCGGTGAAGCCGATCGGGCCGGTCGCCTATATCATCAAGGCGCGTGTCACCTTGCTGCGCGATCTCGGCAACGCCATGAGTCCCTTCAACGCCTTCATGTTCCTGCAAGGCCTGGAAACCCTGCCCTTGCGCATGCGGGAGCATTGCCGCAACACCGAGGCGGTGGCCAATTTCCTGAAGGACCATCCGGCGGTCACGAAGGTGATCTATCCCGGCCTGCAATCGGGTGAGGATCTGCGGCGGGCGAAGACCTATCTGCCCGGCGGTTTCGGCGGCCTGCTCGGCTTCGAATTGAAAGGTGGCCGCGATGCCGGACGCCGGTTCATCGATGCGCTGCAGCTCTTTTACCACGTGGCCAATATCGGCGATGCCCGCAGCCTGGCGATCCACCCGGCCAGCACGACCCACTCCCAGTTGACGCCCGAGGAGCAGGCGGCGACCGGTGTGACCGAGGGCTATGTCCGCCTGTCGGTCGGGCTGGAGCATATCGACGACATCCTCGGTGACCTGAAACAGGCTTTGGCCACGGCAACCTCGGCCAAAGCCGCGCAATAGGCCGGTTTCAGCCTGCCGGCTGCGACAATCGGCCCGCCTGGGCATAACAGGCGGGCCGTTCTTGCATATGGAAGTTTACGCTTTGCCCCGATACATTGCGGTTCAGAGACCGCATTCCTGATCGGGACCCCTTTCCATGAGCGCCGAAAAAAAGGCCAAGACGGCCAATTTGAAGTCGAAAGCCGCGAATAACCAGCAGGTCGAACGCCTGTCGTCCGTGCTGGCGCAAGCCCAGCCCGTAATCCAGCCGATCGGCCAGTTTCCGCGCATCAGGATGCGCCGTAACCGGGCTGACGACTGGTCGCGGCGGATGGTGGCGGAACAGCGCCTGGGGCCGCAGGATTTCATCCTGCCGGTCTTCGTGAAGGAAGGCGGGGCCAAGCGCGAGGCGATCGCTGCCATGCCTGGTGTTAACCGCCACACAATTCCGTCCCTGATCGAACTGGCGGAGAAAGCGGCCGAACTCGGCATCCCTGCCCTCGCCTTGTTTCCGGTGGTGGCGCGCGATCTCAAAACCGGCCAGGCGGAAGAAGCCTATCGCGACGACAATCTGTGCAACCGCGCGGTCGCCGCGCTGAAGAAATCGGTGCCGCAGATCGGCCTCATCTGTGATGTGGCACTGGACCCCTATACTGATCACGGTCATGACGGCGTGATGGAAGACGGCATCATCCTCAATGACGAGACGATCGACGTGCTGATCCGCCAGGCGCTCGCACAGGCGGCGGCCGGCGTCGATGTCGTTGCACCGTCTGATATGATGGACGGCCGGATCGGCCGTATCCGGGATGCGCTCGATGCCGCCGGTTTTCAGCATGTGCGCATCATGTCATATGCGGCGAAGTATGCCTCGGGCTTCTACGGCCCCTTCCGTGAAGCCGTCGGGTCGAAATCGGCGCTTGGCCGTGGCGACAAGCGTACCTATCAGATGGATCCGGCGAATGGCGACGAGGCCTTGCGCGAATGCGCGCTTGATGTTGCCGAGGGCGCCGATATGCTGATGGTGAAACCTGGCCTGCCCTATCTCGACATTGTTCATCGCGTGAAGCAGGAATTCAAGATGCCCGTCTTCGCCTATCAGGTCAGCGGCGAATACGCGATGATGAAGGCTGCCGCCGCCAATGGCTGGCTGGACAATGACCGTGTGGTGCTGGAAAGCCTGATGTGCTTCAAGCGCGCCGGCGCCGATGGCGTACTCACCTACTCGGCCATCGAAGCTGCGGAACTGCTGCGCGGTTAGATATTCGCTCCCGGATGCCGAAGAAAGCCAGGCAGTTCAACTTGACGGAACCTTTCCGAGGCCGGAATTTTTCCAAGGCTGGGACCGATGAACCGGGAACGACGTCGACTGGATGAAAAACGGCGAAAACGCCGACAAGCCGACATCTCAGAACATTGACCTAGGCTTACTGGCGAACAGCTCGTCATTTGTATCGAAAGTACCTTTCGCGGTGCTGATTTTTTTCCACTTGGCGAACCATTATTGAAAGCCACCACTTAAAATTGGTGCGCCCCAAGTAATTCTTGTCCGCCCCCGGGACATGTGCTGGTATTACAGAAAATAGCCGTTCTCAATCTGATAATGGATAAGGGGAGTTCGAAGCATGTCCACCAACAGCAGGGGTGTTTCACGGCGCCGTTTCCTTGAAGGTGCTGCAGTGGCAACAGGTGCCTTGGGGATGCCTTTCGTTCGAACGGCACGTGCGGATGCGCCGACTTTCAAGGCAGGCGTCATCACCTCGCTGTCGGGCGAGAATATTCTTGGCGGCAACTTGACCAAGCGCGGTTATGACATGTGGGCCGATGTCATCAACGCCAAGGGCGGGGTTGAGGTTGGCGGCGACCGCTTCAAGGTGGAGATGTTCTACGGCGACGACCAAAGCAATCCGGCGACCGGCGCCGATGCGGCTGAACGGCTGATCGTGCAAAATGAGGTCGATGTCCTGTTCGGGCCCTATACCAGCGGCTCCACCATTGCCGTGCAGCCGATCTGCCAGAAATACCAGGTGCCGATGATCTCCGGCTCGGCGGAATCGCCCAATGTGTGGAAGGCAAAGCCCGAGTTCAATTTCGGCATCATCCCCGCCGTCGACATCACGGCCGGTAAATCGCTCGCCGTGCTGGCCAAGGCGGCCAGCCCGGCCCCTAAGACCGTCGCGGTGATCGGCGTCAACGAACCCTTCTCGAAGGAGACCGGCGAAGGTTTCCGTGACGGCGCCAAGGCCGCTGGGCTTGACCTCGTGGCCTATGAGCTTGTGCCGGCCGAAGGCGATCTCACCCCCGTCATCTCCAAGATCGCGGCACTCAAGCCCGATATGGTCGCGGTGGGCGGACATGAGGAGCCGCTGATCAACGTGGTCAAGACTTCGAAATCGCTGAACTTCCGGCCGAAAGCCCTGATCATGCATTACGGCGTCACCGATCCCGCCTTCGCCCAGGCTCTGACCGCAGATGCAGACGGCACCTGCGGCGTCGTCGTCTGGCTGCCGACGGTGCCCTACAAGGACGATCTTTTCGGCACCGCCAAGGACTTCGCCGACATGGTGCAGAAGAAATTCGGCCACGAGCCCGATTACACGGAAGCCGGCTGTGCGGTCAGCGGCCTCGTCTTCGGCGATGCCGTCAAGCGGCTGGGCAAGAAGCCGGCGCTTTCGCCGGAGGATCGCGTGGCGTTGAAGGACGCCATCGCCGAAACGGACCTTCATACCTTCTATGGACCGATCAAGTTCGAGAAGGATGGCGATCATTTCCACGACAACATCCAGCCGGAACCGGTGCTGGTCCAGATCCAGGGCGGCAAGACCGTCGCGGTGGGACATGAAGGCGGCGCCGGTGCAGCGCTGACCTATCCGCTGCCGGCATGGAAGTAATATCCGTCTGGAAATGACGCCGACATGGAAGTGACGAGGACGGCCGGGAGGTGGAAAATCCGCTCTCCCGGCCATCCCCTCCAGTCGTTTCGGAATCCCGGGCGTTTCGGGAATCCCAGCCGTTTCGGGATCCCGGCGTTTCAGGAATCTCTGGGAACCATTCGCGCCACCAGCGATTCCATGAAACCGGGAAACCAGCGGAACGGACCAGACGGTTGTTTCGGATGATGGGTATTTGCCCGAATCAGGCTTTGCGTCCATCCTGTCCAATAAGCAATCTGAACCGAAGAACGGGGAACAGTTGGACCTCTTCCTGCAGACCTTGATCAACGGGCTTCTGATCGGCGGCGTCATCGCCACCTTCACGATCGGCTTCCAGCTCACCTTCGGCGTACTGCATGTCATCGACTTCGCCGTCGGCGGCTGGGTCGTGCTGGGTGGCTATCTCGCCTATTACATAAGCGCCCTGCTGAAACTCGACGGCTTCCTGGCCATACCGGTGGCCTTCCTGCTGTTCGGCGCGATCGGCTATCTGATCGGCCCGATCCTCTATAATGTTCGCAACAGCCGGACGGCGCGGCCCGAACTGATGGCCCTGGCGCTGACTTTTGGCCTGTTCACGCTGCTGCGCGGCGGCATGCTGACGGCCTGGGGCTTCAATACCCATAGCGTGCCGACCGCATTGAGCGGCGAAAGCCTGACCATCGGGCCGGTCACCGTGCCCATGATCCGGGTTGCCGCCGCCGTCTTTGCCATCGTCATCGCCGGCGGGCTTTTCCTGTTCCTCTACCGCACCCGCTACGGCCTGGCGATCCGTGCGACGGCCGAGAACCGCCAGAATGCAGCACTGATGGGTGTGAACATCCGGCGCCTCAGCGCCAATGTCTACGGCCTCTATGCCGGCATCACCGCCATGGCCGGCGTGCTGATGGCGGCGATCTTCTCGGTCAACCCGGAAGTCGGCCTGCGCTACACGCTGTTTGCCTTCTTCGTTGCCGTGCTGGCCGGGCTGGGTTCGGTCGGCGGCGCTTTGGTGGCCGCGCTGATGCTCGGCACCATCGAGGCCTTCGTGTCGACTTACGTGGGGTCGAGCTATTCGCTGCTGGCGATCTTCGCCACATTGTTCCTGGTCCTGCTGGTATCCCCGCGCGGGATACTCAAGCGCGGTTTGTGAGGCGGCCGACATGAAATCACGCTGGGCCGGCCTCATCATCCCTGTCGCCATCGTCGTCGTCTTGGCGCTGATGCCGACGTTCGTCAATAACTACTGGCTGCGCATCGCCACGGGTGCGCTGATGTGGGCGGGCCTGGCCTGCTCGTGGAACATGCTGGGCGGCTATGCCGGCTATATCAACTTCGGTCAATCCGCTTTCTTCGGCCTGGGTGCCTATACCACGGCGCTGCTGATGGGCGATCCGATCAACCTGCCCTTCTTCGTTACCATCCCTGCCGGCATCGCGGTCACGGCGATCTGCGCCGTCGTCGTCGGCGGCCCGACGCTGCGCCTGCGCGGCGCTTATTTCGCCATTGCCACCTGGGCCTTCGCCGAAGCGCTGACCCAGTTCGCCAATGTGATGAACTTCACCGGAGGGATCGGTGGCCTGAACCTGCCGCCTTTCCTCAATGAGCGCTTCTTCTATTACACAATGGTCGGCGCCGCCGTGCTGACATATCTCATCACCTGGGCGCTGTTCGAACATTCTCGCTTCGGGCTGAAGGTCAAGGCGCTGCGCGACCATGAAGCGGCGGCCGAAGCGATGGGGATCAACACCTCGCTGGTGAAGCTGCAGACCTTCGTGCTGAGCGCCGTGACGGCCTCCGTGTTCGGCGCGATCTTCGCCTATTGGGTCACCTTCATCAACCCGAAGAGCGTCTTCGGCGGCGACATCACCGACCAGATGGTGGTGATGGTGCTGCTGGGTGGCCTGGGCAGCCTGAGGGGGCCGGCCATTGGTGGCGTCGGCCTGTTCGTCATCAACCGCCTGATCTGGATGCATTGGGGCGATACGGCCTTCTATATCGCCATTCTCGGTGCGGCGATCGTGCTGGTCGTGCTGTTCCTGCCCGATGGCATTGCCGGTCTTTTCACCCGGCGCAGCACCAAGTCGGGCACGGTCCTGGATAAGGCGGTCGGTAAACTTGTCGGCGGTGGCGAGGGAGGACGCGGTTGAGCATGGCATCGACTTCCTCCCCACAAAGCGGTTCGGCCCCGGAGAACCGTGCATCGGACGCAATCCTGGCGGTGCGCGATCTTTATCGCCATTTCGGCGGCATCAAGGCCGCCAATGGCGTCACGCTCGAGGTCGGCCGGCGCGAGATCGCCGGGTTGATCGGGCCGAACGGTTCCGGCAAATCGACGCTGTTCAGCCTCGTTGCCGGCACGGTAAAGCCGGATAGTGGTCAGATCAGTTTCGACGGCCACGAGATCGCCGGCATGAACGCGCATCGGATCGCGCGGCTGGGACTGGCCCGCACCTTCCAGATCCCCGCCATGTTCGACAATATGACCGTGACGGAAAATCTGCTGGCAGCCGCGGCCCAAGGCCACTGGCACGGCGCAAAGGAGCGCGCGGCCGAGACGCTTGCGCTGCTCAAGCTTGAACCTGTCGCCGAGAACCGCGCCTCGGACCTTTCCGGCGGTCAGCAGAAGCTGCTGGAATTCGGCCGCGTCGTCATGCGGCAGGCCTCGCTGATCCTGCTCGATGAGGTAACGGCGGGCGTGCATCCGAATATCCGCAAGATCATCCTCGAAGCGATCGCGCGGCTGCGCGAGCGCGGCATTTCCTTCCTCATCATCGAGCATGACATGGAGATGGTGCGCAATGTCTGCGACCGCATCATCGTGATGGATGCCGGCCGCGTGGTGACCAGTGGTGCTTTCGAAGACATCGTGCGCAATTCCGAAGTCATGCAGACCTATCTGGGGCGGCCGCAATGACCACACTCGCCGCCGAAAACATCGTTACCGGCTACGGCAAGCAGGAGATCGTCCACGGCGTGTCGCTGAGTGCCGAGGCCGGCAAGATCACCTGCATCTTCGGGCCGAACGGATGCGGAAAATCCACCCTTCTCAAGGCCATCGCCGGGGCCCTGCCGGTCTGGAGCGGCAGCGCCAGCCTGGACGGTGCGACGCTCTCCAATCTCGCCGTCCATGAGATCGTTCGGCAGGGCCTGGTGCTGATGCCGCAGGGCGGCGGCGTGTTCCCGCGCCTGACGGTGATGGAGAACCTGCGCATGGGCGGCTATGCGATTGCCGACAAGCGCCTGGTGGACAAGCGTATCGAGGCGCTGATCGACCAGTATCCCTCGCTGGCGCGGCGCCGGCGGACGGCGGCGGGATCGCTCTCCGGCGGCGAGCAGGCGATGCTGTCGCTTGCGCGCGCCCTGGTCTCCGAACCCCGCTTCATCCTGCTCGATGAGCCCTCGGCTGGCCTGTCGCCGGCCATGGTGATCGAGACGCTGGAGCGCATCACCGGGCTGACTGGCCAGGGTATCGGCATCCTGATGGTCGAGCAGAACATCCGCGAGGCCATGCCCATCGCCGACAAGATCTATATTCTTGCCGCCGGCGAAAAGCGCTTCGAGGGCACACCGAGTGACGTGCGCGACGATCGCCAGATCATGGATATCTATATGGGCGGCGCTTAACGGCTCGCCGTGAGCTTCTAGAACACGATCGTCTTTGATGGAAGCATTGTGCTTCCATCAAAGACGTGAATCGCCCTCTATCTTATTAATCAGAGGCGGATTCACGTTTTAGGCAAAATCGCCAAGCGATCCCGTCTAAAACCGATCCGGTTCTAGGCCGCCGACGCAGCCGTCAGGAACTGGCGGATCGCGAGATCATGCCAGGGCCGGTCCAGGCGCCAGCCGTGGAAGCCGACATGGCCGCCGGAACGCGGCATCAGCAAGCGCAGCCGGCGATGTTTCGACCAATCGATATCGCGATAGATCGAGGCCGGAATCCAGGGATCATTGGCGGCATGGATCAGCAGGGTCGGCCGGTGAATCTCGCACAATAAAGGCTTCGCCGAGGATTGCCGGTAATAGTCGTGCGCATCGGCGAAACCGTTCGCCGGCGCCACCACCCGATGGTCGAAATCGATGATCTTGCGGATATCGTCCGGGCAAGGCCGCTCGCGTTTCATCTCCGCCAACAGGAAATCGTGATAGCGTCGATTGCGCCAGGCACCGATGCGCCGTTGCGTCACGGCGAGGTCAATTGGTGCCGAGACGCTGACCGCCGCCAGGACGGGCGCCAGTGCCGCACGTTCCGCCAGGTATTTCAGCATCAGATTGGCGCCCAGCGAATAGCCGACGAGGCAGAGGCCGTTGGCGATGTGCCGGCCATCCAATTGCCCGATCGCCTGATGCAGATCGTCGCTGCGGCCGGCATGATAGAAGGCGTGTGTCTTGCCCCGGCTGGGTCCGGCGCCGCGCAGATTGAGGCGCAGGACGGGAAAACCTTCGCGCAGCAAATGACGCGCGGAAACCTGGATATAGCCACTTTCCATGCTGCCGGTCAGGCCGTGGATCAGGATGACGAGCGGCCGGTTCGTTTCCACCAGGGGACGGTGAAGATGGCCGATCAACTCATCGCCGCTGCCATCCGACATGGGGAAGCACAGTTTTTCACCCGGCCAGTTCTCGAGCTGCTGCCCAGGTGGGCGCAGGACATTACGCAGGGTTTGCAGATCGCCGCCGAGCCAGGGAAAGCGCGGAAAGAAGCTGGGAATGTTGAAGGATTCCGCCATCGGACGTCTCTTCAGCGATGATCGGCCAACCACGAACGGACGATATCGATCTGATCGCCACTCATCAGCGCCGGGGCGTGACCAATATCGGGAAATGTCGCCAATTTTGCGCGCGGGCCGCGCTCGGTCATTGCCTGCGCGGTCTCGGGCGAGAGGATGTCGGAATCGGCACCACGCAGGACAAGCACCGGACAGGCGATGCGGTCCCAGATCGACCAGAGATCGACATCAGCGATGGCAAGCTTCACATTGTCGGCAATGTGCGGATCGTAAGCGAGGCCGAAATTCCCGTCAGCCAATTGCCGGCTGCCATGATGGGCCATATGCGCCCATTGCCTATCCGTCAAGGGACCGAAGGGGGCGTGGATCTTGCGCAGATGCCGTTCCAGCGCCTCGACCGAAGAGAAACGATAATCCAGCCCGACATAATCGGAAATGCGCTGCAACGCAGCCTTGCCGATGAAGGGACCAATATCGTTCAGCACCAACCGTTTGATCGGCGTGTTCGGCTGTGCCGCCAGCAGCATGCCGATCAGGCCGCCCATGGAGGTGCCGATCCAATCGACGGCCTCCGCCTGCAACCGGGCGATCAAGGCGGTCATGTCCGACAGATATTGCGGGTAGCTGTAATCGGCCGGATTGCCCAGCCAGTCGCTGGCGCCGCGGCCAACGATATCCGGGCAAATCACCCGCCCATCATCGGCCAAGGCGGCGGCCAGCATGTCGAAGTCATGGCTGTTGCGCGTCAGCCCATGCACGCAGATGGTGACGGGCCTGGCGGATGCCGGATCGCCCCAATCGAGAAAGGCGGCATGATGAAAACCGGCGGAACTGAGGCCGAGAAATCCATCCTGTCGTGCTGTCATCATGCGAGGCCGGTATCAGCGTTGGTGTGACAACGGCTCGTCATGCACCGTCACCAGCGTTTCCGGGTAGAAGCCGTTGAAGCGGGTGGCGAGCGCATGGGAATAGGCGCCGACGCGGTCGATCTCGATCCAGTCGCCCTCCTCCACATCGGCCGGCAGGCTGAAGGTCGATGGCAGGACATCGAGTGAGTCACAGGTCGGCCCGTTGAGCGTGAAGTCCCGCATCTCGGTCGAAGGCTCGCCCTTCAACCGCAGCAGACGCGCCGGCAGGCGGATGCCCGCATCCACCATTTCCGACAGCGAGCCATAAATACCGTCATTGATGTAAAGCTGATCGCCCTTGCGCAACTGCACCTGCACGACCAGCGAGATGCCATGGGCGACCAGTGCCCGGCCCGGCTCACACATCAACACGCAATCGCGGCGCAGGCGCAATGCCTTCACGCCCTCTTCGATCTCGCGAATGAAATCCTCCAAAGGCGGCATATTGGTGCCGATATATTCGGCGGGAAAACCGCCGCCGATATCGAGGCCGGCCAGCTCGACCTTGGCCTTTTGGATCACCTCGCCGACCAGCTTCAGCGCGACGCCATAGGCGCCGGGCACCAGGCATTGCGAGCCGACATGGAAGGCGATGCCGACCTGGCAGCCGCGCGACTTCGCCTCACGCAGCATCGTGGCGGCCTCGTCGGGCTCGGCGCCGAATTTGGCGGAAAGATGATAGAAGGCGCCTTCGACCGGCGGTGTCTTCACCCGGACAAAAATCGTGACGCCTTCGCCGCCATCGGTTTCGTCGAGGATCTTATCCAGTTCGCGCGGATGGTCGATCACATAGGTATCGACGTTATAGACGCGCGATGCCGTGCCGATGACCGCCCGTCCCTTCACCGGATGCATGAAGTAACAGGCCGCATCGGGAAAGCCCTCGCGCACCTGGGCGATTTCCGGCAGCGAGGCCGTATCGAAATGCCGGATGCCAGCGCGATACAGCGCCTTCAGCACTTCAGGATGTGGATTGCATTTCACCGCATAAAGCACGCGGCCGGGAAACAGGTCGAGAAACCGATTGGCGGCGTTGGCGATAACCTGGGGCCTCAGACAATAGACCGGGTAACTCGGCGTCAGTGCTTCCACCATGGAGCGCACCGTAGAAAATTCCTTGGCCATCTTTAGCTTTAAACCTCCGTGGCCAAACCGGGACGATGCGACCGGCCTGGCTCCATATTGCACCACAAACGGCGGAAAAGCTGCACCTTCTCAATCGGCTTTTAACCGATCGATCGGAACTTGTCATCCTGGCGGCTCGCCGCGCAGTGTGATTTGCGTCCTTCGATGAGACGATTGTATGACAATCTCGCGCGGCACAGATTGCCAGACCGGCCGGGACAGGATTAAGCTGTTTCCATGACCCAGCACGACGACCACCACCATCACCACGATCATGCGCATGGCGAAGCGGGCTCGGAGCTGCCGGACATCGCTCTGCGCGTCCGGGCGCTGGAAACGATCCTGTCCGAAAAGGGCTATGTACAGCCGGGCGTGATCGACGCCATCGTCGAAACTTATGAGACCAAGATCGGGCCACGTAACGGCGCACAGGTCGTGGCCCGGGCCTGGAGCGATCCCGCCTATCTGGAACGTCTGCGGCAAGACGCCACCGCCGCGATCGCCGAGCTCGGCTTCGTCGGCCGGCAGGGCGAACATATGGTAGTGGTCGAGAACACGCCCCGGCAGCATAATCTCGTCGTTTGCACCTTATGCTCCTGCTATCCGTGGCCGGTCCTCGGCCTGCCGCCGGTCTGGTACAAATCCGCCCCCTATCGCGCCAAGGCGGTGATCGATCCTCGCGGCGTGCTGGCCGATTTCGGTGTAGCGCTGCCGGCTGAAACCGCGATCCGGGTCTGGGATTCGACGGCGGAGCTGCGCTATCTGGTCATCCCGATGCGGCCGGCCGGCACCGACGGCTGGAGCGAGGAAAGGCTTGCTTCCCTGGTTACCCGCGATTCCATGATCGGGACAAGCCTCGCTTTGCCCGCGGGAGACGCAGCATGAACGGCGCACAGGATCTCGGCGGCATGATGGGGTTCGGGCCGGTGCGGTCCGAATGGAATGAACCGGTTTTCCATGCCCATTGGGAAGGGCGCGCGCTGGGCCTGACGCTCGCCGCCAGCGCGCTCGGCGAATGGAACATCGATGTTGGCCGCCATGCGCGCGAAAGCCTGCACCCGGCGGATTATCTCTCGTCGAGCTATTATGAGATCTGGACCAAGGGGCTGGTGAAGCTGCTGGTTGAGCGCGGCATGCTGACGCCCGCCGAATTGGAAGCCGGCCGCAGCCTGCAGACAGCGGCCGCGACCAAACGTCCTGCCCTGGCGGCAGCGAATGTGCCGGCAGCCCTGACCACAGGCGGTCCCTGCGACCGCCCGGTTGATCACCCTGCTTTGTTCGCCGTGGGCGACAGGGTGCGGACCCGCAACATAAATCCGGTCGGCCATACGCGGCTGCCGCGTTATGCACGCGGCAAAACCGGCCTTGTCGAGCGCGTGCATGGCGGATTTGTCTTTCCCGATACCAATGCGCATCGCGCCGGCGAAAATCCGCAATGGGTCTATTCCGTGGTCTTCACCGGGCCGGAGCTCTGGGGTGACGGCGCCGATGCCGGCCTGACGGTCGCGGTCGATTGCTGGGGATCCTATCTTGAACGTGTCTGACCGTTCGGCGTCGCAAGAGGCCAACGCGGTCGACGCAGCGATGCTCGCTGCCCTGCCGACAATACCGCGCCAGGGCGACATACCGGTCTTTCAGGAACCCTGGCAGGCGCAAGCCTTCGCCATGGCTGTTGCCTTGCATGAGCGCGGCGTCTTTTCCTGGACTGAATGGGCTTCAACCTTGGCGGCGGAGATCAAGGCGGCGCAAGCCGCCGGCGATCCGGATCTCGGCGACAGCTATTACCGGCATTGGCTGGCGGCCCTCGAACGGCTGGTCGTCGACAAGGAGATCGCCAGCCGCCGGCAGTTGGACATGACGAAGACGGCCTGGGATCGTGCGGCCCGCGCGACCCCGCATGGCCAGCCGATCCTCATCGAGAACGATCCAGACCGGATTCGCTGACAAGATGAGCAATGACCGGCACGGGCCGTTATCCGACATTGTCATCGTCGATCTGACCCGTGTCCTCGCTGGGCCCTTCTGCACGATGCTGCTGTCCGATCTCGGCGCGCGCGTCATTAAGGTCGAAACGCCGGATGGCGGCGACGATACACGCAATTACGGACCATTCCTGCCGGATGGCCGTTCCGGCTATTTCATTGCCCAGAACCGGGGCAAGGAATCGATCGCGCTCGATCTGAAAAAAGAAGGCGATGCGCTTATCCTGCACCGTCTGTTGAAACGGGCGGATGTCCTGGCAGAGAATTTCCGTCCCGGCGCGATGGCCCGGCTCGGCTTCGGCTGGGACCAATTGCATGAACGCTATCCCAAGCTGATCTATGCCGCGACATCGGGGTTCGGCCAAACCGGCCCCTATGCGCAACGGCCGGCTTACGACATCATCGCGCAGGCGATGGGTGGCGTCATGAGCGTCACCGGGCATGAAGGGGGACCGACCACCCGCGTCGGCAGTTCGATCGGCGATATCGGCGCCGGCCTCTTCACTGCCATCGGCATTCTGTCCGCCTTGCATCACCGGAGCCTGACCGGCCAGGGCATGATGATCGACGTGGCGATGCTGGATTGCCAGATCGCCATGCTGGAAAACAGCCTGATGCGCTATTTCGTCAGCGGCGCCCCGCCGAAGCCGATCGGGGCGCGGCATCCGTCGATTGCGCCTTTCGAGCCGTATCGGACGGCGGATGGCGAACTCGTCATCGCCTGCGGCAACGACTTGCTGTTCCGGCAGTTCTGCGACGCGCTGACGCGGCTGGATATCGTCGCCGATCCGCGCTTTTGCGAAAATGCGCGGCGCAGCGAGCATGTCCTGGCCCTGAAAGAGACATTGGAAGCCATTCTGACAAAGCAGCCGACGGCCCATTGGCTCGAATTGCTGCATGCCGCGAATATTCCCTGTGCGCCGATCAATAATGTGGAGCAAGCCGCCTGCGATCCGCAGGTCTTGTCGCGCAACATGATCCTACCCCTGAATAGTCCAATGGGGGATGACCCCGCATTGGCACATCTGCGGGTCGCCGGCCTGCCGATCAAGATGTCGGCCTATGCCGATGCCGAAAGCCGAGCCAATGCGCCCGACCTCGATGCGGATCGCGACCGCATCCTGGCAGACTTTCCCTGATCGCGATGCCTGTTGTGCCTGGTCGAACTCGTTCCCAAATCTTACGCCGCTGGATCTTTTGCTTGGCGCTTGGTCTGCTGCTGATCGTCGCGATTGCGCTCGGCGGCGGCTATCTCTGGCTGCGCGGCTCCCTGCCCCAGATCGACGGCAATATCGCGATTGCCGGTAAGACTTTACAGCGCGACGTCACCATCGGCCGTGACGCATTCGGCATGGTCGAGATCAAGGCTGAGAGCGACCAGGACGCGGCTTTCGCGCTCGGCTTCGCCCATGCCCAGGACCGGCTGTTTCAGATGGACGCGATGCGACGCTACGGTAGCGGCCGCCTCTCGGAGATCATCGGCCCCGCCATGCTGGCAACCGACCGCAAGATGCGAATCCTCGGCCTGCGGCGCCAGGCGGAAGCGCAGTATCAGTCGGCCAGCCCCGGTTTACGCAATCTGCTGGATGCCTATACCGCCGGGGTCAATAGTTTCATGACGCAGCATCGCGGCACCTTGCCGCCGGAATTCCTGCTGTTGCGCTATCGGCCGGAAGCCTGGTCGCCGGTCGACAGTCTGATCTGGGGCCGCCTGATGGCGCTGCAGCTCAGCGGCAACTGGCGTGACGAATTGTTCAATGCACGTTTGAAACAGACCGTACCGCCGGCGCTGTTCGATCTGTTGACCGACCGCAGTTCGCAATCCGCCTCGATCGACTGGCTGGGGCGCAGCCGGGCGGCATCAAACAACTGGGTGATTGCCGGCAAACTGACGGCATCGGGCAAACCGATCCTCGCCAATGATCCGCATCTCGGCTTGACCGCGCCCTCACCCTGGTATCTTGCCCGCATCGTCACGCCGGATCGTGTACTGACCGGCGCCACGGCGCCGGGCTTGCCGCTGCTGGTCATCGGCACCAATGGCAAGGTCGCCTGGGGCTTCACCACTACGACCAGCGACACGGAAGATGTCTTTGACGAGCGGTTGAGCACCGGCGATCCGGCGCGATATGACACGCCGGACGGTCCGGCGGCTTTCGAAATGCGGCAAGAGCGAATCAAGGTCAAGGGCGAAGCCGATGTCATGCTCACGGTTCGGCACACGCGGCATGGGCCGGTGATCAGCGATGCCGGCGATGTCTCGCCCAAGCCGGGCCACGTCTTGGCCCTGGGTTGGGCCGCCTTGCAGCCCGGCGACCGGACGCCGGATGCGCTCCTGGCTATGAACCGCGCCGCCAATGCGGCCCAATTCGAAACGGCGCTGCATGATTTTATTGCGCCGCAGCAGAACATTGTCTTTGCCGATGTCGCGGGCGATATCGGCTTTGTCGCCGCCGGCAGGGTACCGGTGCGGCGGCGGCTTTATGACAAATCCTTGCTGCCGGTGCCGGGTTGGACTGGCACGACGGATTGGACCGGTATGATCGATTTCGATGCCCTGCCGCAATTGCACGACCCGCAATCGGGTTGGATCGCGACGGCCAATAACGATGTCTCCACCTATGCCAAAGGCGGTTTCTTCGGTATCGGCTGGGACAGCGATGCCCGCTATCGCCGCATTGCCGAGGTTCTGACGCAGTCGCCGAAGCTGCTCGATTTGGCGCAGACCGTGACGCTGCAGAGCGATATCGAATCGACCCCGCTGAAAACGGCCGTGCAGTCCTGGTTGCCGCAACTGGCCGCCGGCGCACATACGGTTATCGTGGCGGCGCTGGCCGCCTGGGATGGCCGGATGGATCGCCATCGGCCGGAGCCGCTGATCGCCACCGCCTGGGTCGATCACCTGGCGCGGCGCGTCCTGGCCGATGATCTGGGGCCGCTCTTTGACAATTGGTGGTTCTGGCAGTTCGATACCCTGCACCGCGCGATGTCGGATGAAGCCTGGTGCGACGATATCAAGACGCCAACGGTCGAGACCTGCCGGCAGCAGATCGCCCTGGCGCTGGATGACGCCCTGGCCGAGCTAGAGCGGCATTACGGCGGGGATTGGCGGAAGTGGCAGTGGGGCGATGCGCATCGCGTCGGCTTCACCCATCCGATCTGGCGCAACGTGCCGCTTCTGCGGGACTGGCTCGATGCCGATCTGCCGACCGACGGCGACAATGCCACGGTTTCACGCGGCTCACCGCTGCCCTCGAAGGGTGATGGTCTTTATCCCCATGTTCACGGCGCGACCCTGCGCTTCGCCATCGATCTGGGTCAGCCGGACCAGCCGCTTTTCGCTTTGGCCGGCGGCCAGTCGGGCAATCCTCTTTCTTCCCATTACGACGATCTGCTGAAGCCATGGCGGGACGGCGATGTCCGGCCTATCCTGCAGTCAGTCACTCACCACTTGACCTTGAAACCAGCAACCAGCGTGCAATGATGACCGTGCCGTCAACCGAATCCGCCCCTGCAGCTTCCCAAACGTCGGCTCAACATGTCCCGAGCCTCGACGACATCCGGGAGGCCGCCAGGACCATTGCCGGCGAGGTCGTGCTGACGCCCTGTGTCCAGGCCCCGCGCCTCGCCGCCCAGCTCAGCGTCGCCGATCTCTATCTCAAGCTGGAGAACCAGCAGTTCACCGGCTCGTTCAAGGACCGTGGCGCGCTGAACAAGCTGAAAAGCCTGACGCCGGAAGAGGCCAAGCGCGGTGTCATCGCCATGTCGGCCGGCAATCATGCCCAGGGTGTCGCTTATCACGCACAACGGCTCGGCATTCCGGCGACCATCGTCATGCCGGAGGGCACGCCCTTCACCAAGATCGAGCGCACCGCCAGTTTCGGGCCGCGCGTCATCCTGCAAGGCGAAGGCATCGATGCCGCCGCGACCTATGCGCGGGAAGTCGCAGCGCAGGAAAATCTCGTCTTCGTCCATCCCTACGACGATCCCTATATCGTGGCCGGCCAGGGCACGGCGGGATTGGAAATCCTGGAGCAGGCCGGCGATCTTGACTGCCTGATCATTCCGATCGGCGGCGGCGGCCTGATCGGTGGCATCGCCACGGCGGTCAAGGCACTGAAGCCGGAGATCGAGATCTATGGTGTCGAATCGGCGCTTTATCCGTCGATGCATCATGCGGTGAACGGCCTCGCCCCGGCCAATGGCGGCCAGACCATCGCCGAGGGCATCGCCGTCAAATCGCCGGGCGCCCTCACGCGTAGCATCGTCGAAAGCCTGGTGAAGGATGTCCTCCTGGTCGATGAGATTGTCTTGGAACGGGCGGTGCATATGCTGGTCGAGACCCAGCGCATCGTTGCCGAAGGCGCCGGCGCCGCCGGCCTGGCAGCGCTGATCGCCTATCCGGAGCGGTTCCAGGGCCGCAAGGTCGGCCTGGTGATCTGCGGCGGCAATATCGATGCCCGCGTCCTGGCCCAGGTGATGATGCGTGGCCTGGTGCGCGAGGGCCGCATCGCGACTCTGCGGATCGAGATCGCCGATCAACCGGGCGTGCTGGCGAGCGTCGCCAAGCTGATCGGCTCGACCGGCGCCAATATCATCGAGGTTCACCATCAACGCATGTTCTTCGACCTGCCGGTGAAGCGCGCGGATATCGATGTTTCCTTGGAAACCCGCAATCCGGCCCATGTCGACGATATCATCGCCCGCCTGAAGGAAGCCGGCTTCCCCACCCGGCGCCTCTCCAGCCATTCCACCGAAGGGTGAGGTGGTAAAGAAGTTAATTTTCGCAATTTCTGGTCCGGTAGCCTAACCAGTTCTTAACTAACTTGGTCAATCTTGGCCTAGTCTTTCAATCCTGGGGTTGCCGGAAGCAGATTCATGCTTGTCATCATTGGCGCCGTTGTCGTTCTGGGCTGTGTTGCCGGCGGTTATCTGCTGGCCGGCGGGCATTTCATCGTCCTGCTGCAATGGAACGAGTTCATCATCATTCTGGGCGCCGCCACCGGCGCGTTCATCACCTCCAATACAAAAGCCAATATCAAACAGACGCTAAAGGGCCTGAAACGCGCCCTCAAAGGTCCTGCCTATAAGAAATCCGATTATGTGGAGCTGCTCAGCGTCCTCTATCAGGTTTTCAAGGTCGCCAAGACCAAGGGCATGTTGGCGCTGGAACAGCATGTCGAAAAGCCGGATGAGAGTCAGCTTTTCGGCCAGTTCCCGAAGTTCCAGAGCGATCACCATGCCATGGAATTTCTCTGCGACTATTTGCGCCTGATGACCCTGGGCACGGAAAATCCCAATGAGGTGGAAACCCTCATGGATGCCGAGCTTGAAACCCATCACCAGGAACTGCACGGCGCATCCCACGCGCTGCAGGCGATGGCGGACGGCATGCCGGCGCTCGGTATCGTCGCCGCAGTGCTCGGCGTTATTCACACCATGGGTTCGATCACCGAGCCGCCGGAAGTGCTGGGCCATCTGATCGGCGCGGCGCTCGTCGGTACCTTCTTCGGCGTGTTGTGCTCCTATGGTTTCGTGGCACCTCTCTCCAATGCGGTCAAAGGCGTGGATGAGGTCGATGCCAAGTACTATCAGTGCATGAAGAACGGCATGCTGGCGCATATGCAAGGCTATCCGCCGGCCGTCTCGGTGGAATTTGCGCGCAAGGTAATCAATTCGACGGAACGCCCGACATTCTACGAGGTCGAACAGGCCGTCAGCACCTTGCCGCCGATCTGACCGGGCCCGAGCGATCGCCATGGCCGACGAACGTCCCATCATCATCAAGCGGATCAAGAAAGCCGCGGCCGGCCATCACGGCGGCTCGTGGAAAGTCGCTTATGCCGACTTCGTGACCGCGATGATGGCGTTCTTCCTGCTTCTCTGGCTGCTGAACGCCGTTACGGAAGAACAGAAACGCGGCATCGCCGACTACTTCCGCCCGACGCTTGCCCCGGCGGAAAACCAGGGCCAGACCATTATGCTCGACGGCCAACCGGCCATCATGCAGGCGACCCAGGGCGCCACCGGCGCTGAATCAGATGTCGATGCCGATAGCGAAGGCGCCAATACCAGCGACGGCGCCGCGAATAATGCGGACCCGTCGAAGAATACCGATAAGTCCGTCAGCGAACAGCAGGCCCGCGAAGTCGTCGCCAAGGCCGAGCAGAAGCAATTCGAACAGGTGAAGCTGCAGATCCAGGAAGCGATCAAGCAGTCGCCCGAATTGCGCGACCTGCAGAACAACCTGCTGATCGACCAGACGCCGGAAGGCCTGCGCATTCAGTTGATCGATCGCGACAAGGTTTCGATGTTCAACTCGGGCAGCTCAGCGCTGAACCAGCGCAGCCGCGACCTGCTGCAGAAGGTGGCACAGACCATCCGCGGCATGCCGAACAAGTTGTCGATCTCCGGCCATACCGATGCGGCCCCTTATGCGGGTCAGAACGGCTACAGCAACTGGGAGCTCTCCAGCGACCGCGCCAATGCTTCGCGCCGCGCTTTGGTGGAGGACGGGATCGATCCGAACCGGGTGCAGGCGGTGAACGGCAAGGCCGCCACCGAACCGCTCGATCTGAAAGATCCGCTGTCGCCGTCCAACCGGCGGATCAGCATCATCCTGCTGCATACCGTGCCGCCGGTCTCGCAGACGCAGGGCCAGCTCCAGAACGATCAGAAACAGCGCGACGCCGCGCAACGGGCCGCCGCGATCGGCGATCCCGCCGCCCGCGAGAATGTGCCGAAGATCGTTCCGCCGGCGACGCTGCAAAAGGAATAAGCGCAAGCGCCTAGCCAGCCGGCTTGGTGGCGAATACCCCTCCTTGCGATCCGGTCTGATCTTCCCAATATGAACGTCATCCGATCCATTTGACGGCAGATCGACGTGAGCGAGCGACCATCCTCTTCCATCATCCTGCGCCCCGGTTCGGGCGACATTCCGGCGGCTGAAGCATTGCAGCGGCCGGAATTGTTCGAAGGTGTCCTGTTCCGGCGCTGCATGGCCTTCTTCATCGACTGGGTCGTGCTGTTCTGCCTGCTGGCGCTGGGCCATCTGGCGACCTGCACCACCACCGTCATGACCTTCGGCGCGCTGACGCCGCTGATGGTCCTGGCCGTCAGCTTGCTGCCGATCATTTACGGCACCTGGACGATCGGCGGATCGTCGCACGCCACCCCGGGCATGCGGGCGATGGACCTGACGGTGCGGACCTGGGACGGGCGGCGGCCCGGCCATCTGCAGGCCCTGCTGATGACGATCCTGTTTTATGCCACCACGGTACCGACCGGCGGCCTGGTCCTGGTGATCGCCTTGTTTGATCGCCGCCTGCGCTGCCTGCACGATCATCTGTCGGGCGTGGTGATGGTGCGGCGCAGCGTCATCGGCCCCGCCTGATTTCCGCCAGGGCGCTATAGCCCATCAAGAGACACGGGCTGGCAGGAAACATGTAATTCACCTAGAATTACCGTATGAGCGTTTATAGCCGCGGCTTCCCCATTCCTTTTCTGGTCACCACCGAGGTGCCCTGCCCCTATCTGCCTGACCGGCAGGAGCGGAAGATCATCACGGAATTGGGCGGCGGCCAGGCGCCGGAATTGTTTGAACTGCTGTCCCATGCCGGGTTCCGCCGCAGCCACGGCATCGCCTATCGCCCGGCCTGCCCCGGCTGCCAGGCCTGTGTGCCGGTACGCATTCCAGTCCGGGATTTCGCTTGGACCCGGTCGTTACGGCGGATCTGGAAGCGGACGACGGATCTGACGGCGACGGTCTGCGAAAATATCCCGACCCAGGAGCAATACGATCTCTTCGCGCGCTATCTGGAAGCCCGGCACAATGACGGCGAGATGGTCGGCATGGGGCCGCAGGATTACGGCAGCATGGTGGCCGACAGCCCGGTCGATACTCGGCTCGTCGAATTCCGCGATCCCGCCGATCGGCTGATCGCCTGCTGCCTGACTGATTGGGGCGTCGATGGCATTTCCGCAGTGTACAGCTTTTTCGATCCGGATCGTGCCGAGGACAGCCTGGGCAGCTTCATCATCCTGTGGCTGGTCAGCGAAGCCAAGCGGCAGGACCTGGCCTACGTCTACCTTGGCTATTGGGTCGCCGGCAGCCGCAAGATGGCTTACAAAGCGCGTTTCCAGCCGATGGAAGCCTATGGTCCGGATGGCTGGCAGCGCTTGCCCGAGACCGGTTCTCCCAGTCGCTGATTTTATCCATTCGTTCCCCTTCCGATACCGGTCGTGCCACTTGCCCGCAGCGGTTGCTCGGCTGTTTCATTGCTTGGTCGAGCTTGTTAGGGTATGACCCTGCCCAGGAACAATAATGGCGGCCGAAGCATCGAGGCATGTGGAACGGCCTGCCATCCGACTTGACGGAGGTCATGAGTTCATGAAGCGCCGCAATTTCCTGACAGGTGCCGGGCTGGCCGCCGGCGCTGCCTTGGCGTCATCCTATCCCAAGCCCACCATCGCGCAGGACAAGGTGGAATGGAAGATGGTCACGAGCTGGCCGAAGGGCCTGCCGGGCCTGGCAACGGGGGCTGAGCGTCTGGCCGACCGGATTGGAAAACTCAGCGGCGGCCGGCTGACGGTCAAGGTCTATGCCGGCGGCGAATTGGTGCCGGCGCTCGGCTGCTTCGACGCAGTCTCGCAAGGCACCGCCGAAATGGCGCATGACGCCGCCTTTTACCACATCAACAAAATCCCGGCCGCCGGCTTCTTCACCTCCGTCCCCTTCGGCATGACGGCGAATGAGCTGAACGGCTGGATCTATTTCGGCGGCGGCCAGGAATTGTGGGACGAGCTCTTCGCCGCCTTCGGCGTGAAGTCGTTCCTCGCCGGCAATACCGGCGTGCAGATGGGCGGCTGGTTCCGCAAGGAGATCAAATCCCCCAAGGATCTGCAGGGTCTGAAATTCCGGATGCCGGGCCAAGGCGGCGAGGCCTTGGCCAAGCTGGGCGCCACCGTGGTGCAACTGGCCGGCAGCGAGATTTTCGGCAACCTGCAATCCGGCGCGATCGACGGTGCCGAATGGGTTGGGCCGTATAACGACCTGTCGCTCGGCTTCTACAAGATCACCAAGCTTTATTACTGGCCGGGTTTCCAGGAGCCGGGTTCGGCCCTGCAATGCATGGTCAACAAGGGGAAATACGATGCCCTGCCGGAAGAGTTGAAACAGATCGTGGCGGCAGCCTGCGCGGCCGAGAACGATATCATGCTGGCTGAATTCAACGGCCGCAGCCCGTCGGCACTTTCGACCCTGGTAAATGAACACAAGGTGGAGTTGAAACAGTTCCCCAAGAGTGTTCTATCCGCCCTTGGCACGGCTTCGGGTGAAGTCATGCAGGACCTGATCGACAAGGGCGATGAGATCACCCAGCGGATCGCCAAGTCCTATTTCAAGTTCCGCCGGGAGGCCAAGGCCTATACGAAAATCACCGAAATCGCCTATGCCACATCGCGCGATCTGAGTTTCCGCTACCCGCAGGGTTGAGGCGGGCACGGGCGATGATGCCATGTCGGAAGAGCCGGGTCCCAGGACCCGGCTTTTTTTCGGAGTTAAGCTTTTTCTCGGTACGAATAGACGCTTGATCCACCTGCCGATGCCGCTATGAATCAGGGAACGGGTTTGAGGGAGCAAACAGAATGACCGAAGTAACGGTAGCGGCCACGCAATTCGCTTGCGAGACGTCGATCGAACGTAACGTTGCCAAAGCGGAGGAGATCGTGCGCCGGGCCGCCTCCAGGGGCGCGCAGATCATCGTCCTGCAGGAGCTCTTCGAAACCCATTATTTCTGCAAGGACGAACGCAAGGCGCTGTTCTCCCTGGCGCGGCCGGTCGACGATCATCCGACCATCGCCCGCATGCAGGAACTTGCCCAGAGCCTGAAAGTGGTCCTGCCGGTCAGCTTTTTCGAACGGGCCAATAACGCCTATTACAATTCGATGGTCATGATCGATGCCGATGGCGAGATCATGGGGCTTTATCGCAAGTCTCACATTCCCGACGGCGTCGGCTATGAGGAAAAGTTCTATTTCAATCCCGGCGATACCGGCTTCCGCGTCTGGGATACGATGTATGGCCGCATCGGCGCAGGGATCTGCTGGGACCAGTGGTTTCCCGAATGCGCCAGGTCGATGGTCTTGCAGGGTGCCGAGATTCTCATCTACCCGACCGCCATCGGCAGCGAACCGCTCGATCCGAAATACTCCAGCGCCGACCACTGGCAGCGCGTCATGCAGGGCCATGCCGGCGCTAACATGGTGCCCTTGATTGCCAGCAACCGAATCGGCAGCGAAATTGGCGAAAGCTGCTCTCTCACCTTCTATGGCCGGTCTTTTATCGCCGATCAGCTGGGCGCCATTGTCGCCGAAGCCGGTGACGAAGAAGCGATTCTGCTAGCCAAATTTGATTTGGATGCGATTAGAACTCAGCGCGCCGGCTGGGGCCTTTTCAGAGATCGCCGGCCTGAGCTTTACACCTCTCTGATGACGCTGGACGGACAGAACTGGACCGAATGAACACGACCTCGACGCGTAAAGGAGACTCGTGCCCGTTGCATCTCCGTTTCGGGAATCAGCTTAGATTCTGACAATAAGAAACCCTTTAACCTACTTATATTATTGCATAAATGGCCAAATCCCCTGATTGCGACAAATTTTCGGATAGCCCAGCTAATTGACAGTTTTTGTCGAGCAGAGCGAAAATGACCACCGGATGCCAAAATACGTGGGACCAAGTGATGGGTCGGCTCTATGCCGGCTTAGGTCTGGCGCGATAAGAAATAAAACCACCGATCAAAAGTGCCTTGGAGGGATACAATCTTGAGCAAATTCAAATTCGGTGCCGTGGCTTTTGTCTCGGTTTTGCTGCTCGCAGCCTGCGGTGAAAAGAAAGAGCAATCGCAGGGCGAACAGAGCAGTGCGACCGAACAGCAGTCACAACAGCAGCCAGCGGCCGAGCAGCAGGCCGCGGCAACCCCGAGCGGCGGTGACGGCGAAAAGCAGGTCAACGTCTATAACTGGTCCGATTATATCGGCGAACACACCGTCGAGAATTTCGAAAAAGAAACCGGTATCAAGGTCCAATACGACGTCTACGATTCCAATGAGACGCTCGAAGCCAAGTTGATGGCTGGCAATACTGGCTATGACGTCGTGGTGCCCAGCGGCGCCTTTCTCGGCCGTCAGATCAAGGCCGGCATCTATCAGAAGATCGACAAGTCGAAGCTGAAGAATTACGGCAACATCGATCCGCAGATCCTCGATGCCCTGAAAGCCTTCGATCCGACCCATGAATACGCCGTTCCCTATTTCTGGGGCACGGTCGGTATCGGCGTGAATGTCGACAAGGTGAAGGAACGCCTCGGCGACAACGCGCCGATCGACAATCTCGACCTGCTGTTCAAACCGGAATATGCCGATAAGCTGAAGGATTGCGGCATCGCCATGCTGGATTCGCCCTCGGACGTCATGCCGATGGTCTTCGCGTATATGGGCAAGGATCCGCATACGAAGTCTGCGGATGATTATGCCGCAGCCGAAAAGCTGTTCCAGGCGATCCGTCCGGACATCAAGTATTTCCACTCCTCCAGCTACATCAACGATCTCGCCAATGGCGAGCTTTGTGCTGTGCTTGGCTGGAGCGGTGACGTGTTCATTGCCGCTTCGCGCGCCGACGAAGCCAAGAACAACAACCACATCGAATATAATATCCCGGTGCAGGGTTCGCTGCTCTGGGTTGACTCACTGGCAGTGCCCAAGGATGCCAAGCATCCTGACAACGCGCTCAAGTTCATCGACTACCTACTTGATCCCAAGGTCGCGACCGATGGTGTCAATTACGTGACCTATTCGAGCTCGGTGAAGATCGAACTGATGCCGGGGGTCGACAAGGAGATTTCCAGCAATCCCGGCACCTACCCGACCGCCGAGGTCAAGAAGAAGCTCTTTTCGGACGTGATCGCCGATGCGGATACCGAGCGTCTCCGGACTCGGACCTGGACGACGATCAAGACCGGCCAGTAAGATGTCGGTCACATCTTAAGTTAAAGCGCCCCGCCCCGCGGGGCGCTTTTTCGTTAAGGAGATCGGATTTTTTGAACGAAGAATCAAATTTTATCCGCAAAATCGTCACGGGTGGTTGACAATGAACGGGCGGGGAGGCTCAGATAGATGGGCAAGGCAGCGCGGCAAACAATGAAAACAAACCGCACACGGTTGCTGCAATGCCGCATACTGGGAGGTCATTTGAGATGAAAGTAGCCCTGCGTGGCGCAGCGATGTCCTGCGTCCTCGTGCTCGCTGCCTATGGGTCTCAGGCAAGCGCGCAAGAAACTGCCACATCCACACCCCTCGCCGCGCCAGCTGTCATGGCGCCAATCAAGGCAGCAACGAAGACCGCTGGCGATGCCGGTTTACAGAGCATCGTCACCGCCGCCGGCGATGTCGATATGGATGCCCAAAAAGAACTGAACATCTACAACTGGTCTGATTACATCGGCGAACATACCGTCGAGAATTTCAGCAAGGAATATGGCATCAAGGTTCATTACGATACCTATGACAGTAATGAGACCCTGGAAGCCAAACTGATGGCCGGCAATACCGGCTACGACGTGGTGTTCCCCTCATCCAACAATTTCGCCCGCATGATCAAGGCGGGCATTTTTTTGCCACTCGATAAATCCAAGCTGTCCAATCTCTCGAACATGGATCCGACCATCGAGAAGGTTGTTTCTGACTCGGCTGATCCCGGCAACAAATATGCCATTACGTATATGTGGGGCACCAACGGCTTCAGCTACAACGCCGATATGATCAAGAAGCGCATGCCGGATGCACCGATCGACAGTCTGAAGATGATCTTCGATCCGACTGTTCTGTCGAAGTTCACCGATTGCGGCGTCAGCTTCCTGGACTCGCCGGAAGACGTTATCCAGCTTGCCCTGCTCTATATCGGCAAGAGCCCCGTCTCGCAGAATCCGGACGATATGAAAGCGGCCTTCAAGATGCTGTCCAAGGTCCGGCCCTACATTACGATGTTCGACTCCCAGGGCTATCTGAATGCCCTGCCGAATGGTGATCGTTGCATTGCAATGAGCTGGTCAGGCGACTATGCCACCGCCCAGGCCCGCGCCGATGAAGTCGGCAAGGACATTCATCTTGGCTATACGGTTCCCAAGGAGGGCGCTAATGTCTGGTTTGACGGCATGCTGATCCCGAAGGACGCGCCGCATCCCAAGAATGCGCTTCTTTTCCTGAATTACATGATGCGTCCGGACGTGATCGCGGATACGACCAATTACATCAACTACGCCAATGCCAATGCCAAGGCGACGCCCCTGGTCAATAAGGAGATCACCAGCAATCCGGCGATCTACCCGGATACCGAAACCATGAAACGGCTCTATCCCGCCGTCACGCGGAATAATGACATCCAGCGTATCCTGACCCGGGAATGGACTCGTTTTAAGGCCGGCCAGTAAGATTTTTAGTTGACGTCTCCGTCAGGACGCCTAAGATCAGGCGTCCTGACGGAATTCTATATTTGCTAATCAGGTAGGATCATGGCTGCAGAGAAACAGAAGCCGCAATCGACACATACCCCCTGGAACGATCCGCAAGCGGTGCCCTATATCCGGATTGAGAACGTCACCAAGAGGTTCGGCGACTTTACCGCTGTCGACAATGTCTCGTTGAACATCTATCGCGGCGAGCTGTTTTCCCTGCTCGGCGGCTCCGGCTGCGGCAAGACCACTTTGCTGCGCATGCTGGCCGGCTTCGAAACACCGACCACCGGCAAGATCTATATCGACGGTGTCGATATGGCCGGCATCCCGCCTTATGAACGGCCGACCAATATGATGTTCCAGTCATATGCCTTGTTCCCGCATATGACGGTGGAGCAGAACGTCGCCTTCGGCCTGAAGCAGGACGGCGTCAAGGACGCGGAGATCAAGAAGCGCGTTGCTGAAATTCTCGAACTGGTCAAGCTGACCCAGTTCGCCAAGCGCAAGCCGCACCAGCTTTCCGGCGGCCAACGCCAGCGCGTCGCCCTCGCCCGCTCGCTGGTCAAGCAGCCGAAGCTGCTGCTGCTCGACGAACCGCTTGGTGCGCTCGACAAGAAGTTGCGCGAAGCGACACAGTTCGAATTGATGAACATCCAGGATCGCCTCGGCATCACCTTCATCGTCGTGACCCATGACCAGGAAGAAGCCATGACCCTCTCCACCCGGATCGGCGTCATGAATGCCGGCGAGATCGCCCAGGTCGGCACGCCCCAGGAGATCTACGAATATCCGAACAATGAAATGGTCGCGGACTTCATCGGCTCGGTCAATCTGTTCGAAGGCAAGATCGTCGAGGACGAACCTGGCCATGTCCTCATCAACTCGGCCGAAGCCGGCGGCGATATCTATATCGATCACGGCATTTCCAGTGCACCGGGCGCCAAGGTCTGGGTCGCGCTGCGGCCGGAAAAGATCCACCTCTCGAAAGAGGATATCCAGCAGCCCAACAACTGCCTCAAAGGCGTGGTCAAGGGCATCGCCTATATGGGCAATCTGTCGATCTATCTGATCCAGCTCGACAGCGGCAAGCAGATCAAGGTCACGCAGCAGAACCAACTCCGGTCGGCGGAGCAATTGATCGACTGGGATGACCGCGTGAGCCTGACCTTCCATCCCAATAGTCCTGTCGCACTGCTGGGCTGACATCATGGCGAGCGATAGCACATCCCCCCTGCGAGCCGGCGGTGTCGGCAAGACGGGGATCACCCGGCTCATGCCTTTTTCGACCGGCCTGCATGCCCTCTTGCTGAAACTCGGCCTCTCGTCGCGCAACTGCGTCATCCTGGTGCCGTATATTTGGCTGACGCTGTTCTTCCTGGTGCCGTTCTTCATCGTCCTGAAGATCAGCTTCGCCTATATGACGATCGCGCAACCGCCCTTCACCCATTTTTCGGAGACAGGGCATCTCAGCCTCAATATCAGCGACAGCTACGGCCGGCTGATCAGCGATCGGCTCTATATCGACTCTTACCTGAACGCCATCAAGATGGCGGCGATTTCGACCGTGCTCTGCCTGCTGCTGGGCTATCCCATGGCCTATGGCATGGCGCGGGCAAAGCCATCGACCCGCAACATCCTGCTGATGCTGGTCATCCTGCCGTTCTGGACCTCGTTCCTGATCCGCGTCTATGCCTGGATCGGCTTGCTGAAAAACAATGGTGTCATCAACAACATCCTGATGGCAGTGGGCGTCATCAACGAACCGCTCCACATGATGAATACCAATTTCGCGGTCTATCTCGGTATTCTCTATTCTTACCTGCCCTTCATGATCCTGCCGCTCTATGCCAATCTTGAGAAGATGGATTTGTCGCTGCTGGAAGCGGCGGCGGATCTCGGCTGCAAGCCGTTGAAGGCGTTTTTCGTCATCACCGTGCGGCTTTCGCTACCGGGCATCGTCGCCGGCGCCATGCTGGTCTTCATCCCCGCGGTCGGCGAATACGTCATCCCGGAATTGCTGGGCGGTCCCAGCACGCAGATGATCGGCCGAACACTCTATAACGAATTCTTCTCCAACCGTGACTGGCCGACGGCCTCGGCAGTGGCCATTGCCATCCTGATCCTGCTCGTGGTCCCACTGGCGATCTTCCAGCGCTATCAGGACAAGCAGATGGAGGCTGCGGAGTAATCATGCATCGACAATCCTGGTTCATCCTGCTGCTCCTGACCCTCGGCTTCGTCTTCCTCTATGCGCCGATCGTCTCGCTGGTGATCTTCTCGTTCAATTCCAGCAAGCTGGTGACGGTCTGGGGCGGCTTTTCGACCAAATGGTACGGCGCCCTGGTCCAGGATCAACAGATCCTCGATGCCGCCATGTTCAGCCTGCGCATCGCCGCCATCAGCGCCACGCTGGCGACGATCCTGGGCGTTATGGCTGGATATGTCCTGGTGCGGTTCCACAAGTTCCGCGGCCGTGCCACCTTCAGCGGCATGGTGACGGCGCCCCTGGTCATGCCGGAGGTCATCACTGGTATCTCCCTGCTGCTGCTGTTCATCTCCATGGAACAGTTGATCGGCTGGCCGCAGGGTCGTGGCCTGACCACCATCATCATCGCCCATACGACCTTCACCATGTCCTATTCGGCGGTGGTGATGCGGTCGCGCTTCCTCACTTTGGATATCTCGCTTGAAGAAGCGGCGATGGATCTGGGCGCCAAGCCCTCGAAGGTCTTCTTCGTCATCACCTTGCCGATTGTTGCACCGGCGGTGATCAGTTCCTGGCTGCTCTGCTTCACCATCTCGCTGGACGACCTGGTGATCACCTCCTTCACCAATGGTCCCGGTACCACGACGCTGCCGCAGGTGATCTTCTCCAAGGTCCGCCTTGGCCTCGACCCGAAGGTCAATGCCCTGGCGACAATCATCATCAGCATCGTCGCTGTCGGTGTCATCATTTCCAGCTTCTATATGCGTCACAAGGAACGTCAACGTCAGCGCGACGAACAGATGGCCATTCGTGCCGCAAGCCAGATGGCTTGACGTTCTTACCAACGGCAAAAGGAACGGGGAGCGGATGCTCCCCGTTTTCTTTGCATCGACCTGGGCTCTGTAGCGACGATCAGTAGAGATTCTTCTTGTAGTCCTGGGCCAATCCCTTCGCCATCAGGCCGGGGATCGAGAGCGCGGTGCCGAGAATCCGTGCCTGCAGTCCCCGCTCCTTATTCAGCTTCACATGACGAACCATAATCGCGGCAGGGTCGATGCCTGCGTCCGGCGCTCGCCGCGACCAAGGCTCCGCCCGAGCCAAGGCGTCACTCGTCGCAAGCGTGATTTTCGGCTCGACGATCCGCGTGACCAGCAGCGGTGCCTTGCCCTGAACGGCAAAGATCTGGCGCAGATCTTCATCGCTCGTCAGCTGGGCGGTGCCTGAAACGAAGGCGACCCGATTTGATCCCGGGATCAAGACGGTTGCGCCGAGGCGCGGTTGATTGAGCATGTTCCGGTAACTGTCGGCCCGCCGATTGCCGGGGCGTTCCGCATAGCAGGCGGTCCCTCCGATCAGCCGCATCGTGGCGCCCTGGGGATCGCCTTTGGGGCTGACATCGGCCTGCCCATCGGCATCGACCGTGGTGATCAACAGAAACCGGCTGGCTTCCAGGAAATCCGCTGCATCCGCCGGCATCTCGGTGAGCCTGGACGCATTCCAGAAATCCGAGCGGATCAGTGCCTTGGCGCAATGGAGGAAACATTCATCGACAGCGATTTCCAGGCGATCTCCGACTGCAGCCAGGATCCGTCCATTGATCCGCATCGTTTCGCCGATACCCGGAATGAGAAAGAGGCTGCCGAATCCCTGCCCTGGCTGCGCGCAGGCCGGGTTGTCCAGCATGGCAAGCGGCATGGTCAGCAGCGACCGGTCGGCCGCTGTCGCAAAACCCGCCTCCCCGCCGCCAATGGTCATCGAGATGCCCGCGTTGTCGCCGAAGCCGGCGAAAACCAGGGTCGATGCCGCCAGCCATTGCAGCGCGCCATCGTCCAGATGATCGATCACCTTGAGATCCATCGCCTCCGGCTTCTTGCCGAGACAGGCCTCCAGAGTGGCGACGTCACTGATTACATTCGGCATCGGAGCGTCTCCTAATTTGCGAATAATTCTCAATATCAAATTCTCCACGGGAGCGCCATAGATTTGACTGTTGGTGGGAGATGGGGATCGCAGATTTAGCAGATTTAAAAGCGGGAACCGTTATCCGTTGGGTCGTAAGGATCCCAGGCTTCGTCACCGTTCTTGAGTGCCGTGGCGCACATTACAACGATGCGATTGCAGCGCGTTCGGTTGAACACTGCCATGCGATGAAGCGCCACGCCGCGCTCCATGGCAAAGAGATGTTCGCGCCGATAGGATCCTTCAGCAGGTATTTGCACGATTGCGAGATCGATATCGCTACGTTCCTCGAGCGTCACATCACCGGTTGAAAAGGCTCGCTCACTAAATTCAAGCAGCGCATCTTCTTCCGCCCAAAGTTCCCGATATGCGCCGATGTCCTCGATCAAGGCACCGAGGCGATCAAGCAATCGCGGATAAATAAAGGCACAATAATCAGGATATTCGACGGGAAAGCAGTTGGCGCCCCAAGGTGAAAGCTCGCGATTTGCCAGGCGCGATATGGTGAAGACGATACGCGCGGCTTCCCTCGATTCATATGTTTCAAAGTCACCAGCCTTCGATGCGTCGATCAACGCAGCACCGCGATTAATGCAGCTTGGGACGGGAAATAAAAAAACAAAAACCTTTCTAAAGAATGTCGACCTTCACGGCGCCGGCGCATTCCTTCGTTGCCGGCTATGCCGTTTCGATCGAGCGGTTCGGCTCTAGCGAAGCCCTTTGTGACCCCGATCACAGACGAAAAGACGGTTCGGGTTTAGTCTCCAAAACGTAGGGTCGGCTGTCACCTCACCGTCCCCAGCATAGCCGGTCCTACGGAACCGAGCGCCCGCGCTACTCATCCCAGCCGGGCGCTCTCTTTTTTGGCGGTTACGCTTCAGACGGCAATTTCCTGCCGCATGATGGCCCGGAAACGGTCAACGCGCTCGGCGATCTCCTGCCATTGACCGGCCATGATGGCGCCTTCAGGCACCACCCAGGAACTGCCGACGGCGATCACATTAGGACAGGACGCATAGATTGCCGCATTGTCGACATCGATGCCGCCGGTCGGGCAGAACATCACATCCGGCAACGGCCCGCGCAGCGCGTTCAGCATCGAAACCCCGCCGGACAGTTCGGCCGGGAAGAATTTCAAGGTCGTCAATCCCTCTTCCATTCCGGTCAGGATTTCCGACGACGTTACCGCGCCAGGGAGATAAGGCAGGTTCAGATTATGAGCCGCACGGATCAGGTTGACGGTGAGGCCGGGACTGACGGCAAAATGCACGCCCATCTTTGCCAGGCGCTCCATTTGAGACGTCGACGTGACGCTGCCGGCCCCGACGATGATCTCCGGCACTTCCGCGATCAGCCGCTCCATGACCTTCCAGGCCGCCGGCCGGCGCAAAGTGACCTCGATCATCTTCACGCCGGAAGCAAGCAGGCATTTTGCCAGGGGCACCGCGGCCTCATCGGAATCCATCACCACAACCGGCACCACGCCGGTGTCGCGCAACGTACTGCGCATATCGAAATCAGCCATCACGCCACCTCCGCCCGAACCCGCTTTGCGCTGTCCAAGTTTGTCCCCTGGCTGTCGATCCAGGCGCCGAATGTCATCGCCCCCTGCTCCGCCGTCGTTGCCAATTGCCGCATGCCGGCAAAGAGTTCCCGGCCGATTCCATCCTGCAGCGCCTGGCTGTGCCATAGCGCGCGCGACGCCAATTTGGCATCGTCGAGCTGGACGTTCAACTTGCCGGTCTCGGTATCGAGATCGACGATATCACCGTCCTGTATCCTGGCCAGCGGCCCGCCTTGCGTTGCTTCCGGCGTCATATGGATGGCGGCCGGCACTTTGCCGGAAGCACCGGACATGCGGCCATCGGTCACCAGGGCGACCTTGTAGCCGAGATCCAGCAGGACGCCCAAAGACGGCGTCAGCTTATGCAGTTCCGGCATGCCGTTGCCGGACGGTCCCTGGCCGCGCAGAACTACCACGACATCGCGATGCAGCTTGCCGTCTTTGAAGGCCTGGATCACATCGTCCTGATCGGCGAAGACGGCGGCCGGCGCGGTGATGCGGCGATGTTCCGGCTTCACCGCGGAAACCTTGATAACCGAGCGGCCCAGATTGCCCGTCATCAGGCGGATGCCGCCTTCGGATGCGAAAGGATCATCGATCGGCCGCAGGATCGAGATGTCGTGGGATTTCGTGGTGCCCGCACGCCAGACCACGCGCTCGCCCTCAAGGAACGGCTCCTCCGTATAGCGCGACAATCCCTGCCCCATGATCGTCTGCACATCTTCATGCAGCAGGCCGGCCTTCAGGAGCTGGGCGATGACGAAACCGACACCGCCGGCCGCCTGGAACTGGTTCACATCGGCGCTGCCATTGGGATAGATCCGCGCCAGCAGCGGCGTCACCTGCGAGATCTCCGCGAAATCCTGCCAGTTGAGAATGATCCCTGCCGCCCTGGCACAGGCGATCAGGTGAATCGTGTGGTTGGTCGAGCCACCGGTCGCCATCAAGCCGACGATAGCATTGACGAAAGAACGCTCGTCGATGACATCGGCGATTGGCCGTGGCGTCTTGCCGCCAACACCGATCTCCACCGCATGCTGTGCCGCCGCCGTCGTCAAGGCCTGGCGCAAGGGCGTGCCGGGATTGACGAAAGCGGCGCCCGGCAGATGCAGACCCATGATTTCCATGAACATCTGATTGCTGTTGGCGGTGCCGTAGAAGGTGCAGGTGCCGGGCGCGTGGTAGCTGGCCATCTCGGCTTTCAGCAATTCGTCGCGCCCCACCTTGCCTTCGGCGAAAAGCTGCCGGATGCGGCTTTTTTCCGTATTTGGAATGCCGGAAGGCATCGGCCCGCCGGGCACGAAAATGGTGGGCAGATGGCCGAAGCACAAAGCGCCGGTCAGCAAGCCCGGCACGATCTTGTCGCAGATGCCGAGACACAGAACCGCATCGAACATGTCGTGGCTGAGCGCCACCGCCGTCGCCATGGCGATCACGTCGCGGCTGAACAGCGACAACTCCATGCCCGGCTGGCCCTGGGTCACGCCGTCACACATCGCCGGCACCCCGCCGGCAAATTGCGCGACGCCGTTCTTCTCGCGGACCGCGGCTTTGATGATGTCGGGATAATCCTTATAGGGCTGATGCGCCGAAAGCATGTCGTTATAGGCGCTGACGATGGCCACATTGGTGATGTTCTCTTCGACCAGCTTATGCTTGCCCTCGGCATCGCAAGCAGCAATGCCATGGGCGAGATTGCCGCATGAAATAGCCCGCCTGGGATTCCCGACGCGGGCGCGCGCGACTTTCTCCAGATAGGCTTTGCGGCTATCCGTACTGCGCTTGACGATCCGTTCGGTGACGTCGCGAAGAGTCGGGTTCATCTTCGGCCTCATGCTTCCGTGAAATGAATTTCCACCGGCACGCGATCTTGCCGGAGGATCGCGGCGATCGGCAGTTCCGATGCCGCTGCCGTCTTGGCGCGTTCGATGACGGCCAGTTTGCCGGCGCCGCGTATGGCAAGCAGGATCACGCGGCTGCGCAACAGAAAACCAAGGCTGAGCGAGAGGCGCGGCTGGCCATTGACCGGCGCATCGCTGGCGATGCAGATGGCGGCACTCTCCGGGTTCAACCCCTCGGCCAGATCAGGCAGGCCGGGAAACAGCGAGGCAAAATGGCCATCACCGCCCATGCCGAGCAAGACCGCGTCGAATGGCAGCGGCAGTTGCCGCAACGCCGTCTCGGCATGCGCAATGCCGAGGCTCGGCTTCGGCGAGGCATCATATAGCCCGATCACGCGCGCCCCGGCCGACGTCTCCTGCAAAAGGTGCCGGCGCAACAGGGCTTCGTTGCTGGATGGGTCGGAGGCCGGTACCCAGCGCTCATCCGTCAAGGTAACAGCAACCTTCGGCCAGGCCAGTTGCATCTTCGCCAGCACATCGAAGATCGGCCCCGGCGTGCTGCCGCCCGGCACGGCGAGCGACGCCGCATCCCGCCCGTCCAGCCCCTGCCGGAGTTGCTGGCCGATCCGATCCGCCACCGCCTGAGCAAAGGCTTCGGCGGTCGCATGACGGTGATGTGTAATATCCGGGACAATCATCCGTATCGCGTCGTCAATCCTCTTCATGCCAGGTACGGCCATCGCGTTCGATCAAGGCGATGGCCGCCGATGGGCCCCAGGCCCCTGCTGTATAATGCTTCACGGACACGTTTTGTTGCTGCCAGGCATTGAGAATCGTATCGGTCCAGCGCCAGGCGGCTTCGACCTCATCCACGCGCATGAACAAGGTCGGCCGGCCGCGGATGACATCCAGCAGCAGGCGCTCGTAAGCATCCGGTATGACCGTGCCGAAGGTATCGGCGAAACTAAGATTCAAGTCGGTCTGTCGCAGCTTCAACTCACCCGGTCCCGGCTGCTTGTTCAGCATCTGGAAGCGGATGCCTTCATTCGGCTGGATGCGCATGACGAGGCGGTTCGGCGGGAAAGGCCCTGCCGTATCGGGATAGATGAAATGCGGCGGCGAGCGAAACTGCACGACGATCTCGGAACAGCGCTGGGGCAGGCGCTTGCCGGTGCGCAGGTAGAAAGGCACGCCGGCCCAACGCCAGTTATCGATATGCGCCTTGATCGCCACATAGGTTTCGGTGTCGCTGCCGGCCTTGGCATCCTGTTCGTCGAGATAACCGGGCACTGGTTTGCCATCGATGGCGCCGGCACGATATTGCCCGCGCACCGTCAATTGCGCGACTTCGCTCGGCTCGATCGGCACCAGGGATTTCAGCACCTTCACCTTCTCGTCACGGATGGCGTTCGCCTCCAGCGAGATCGGCGGTTCCATCGCGGTGAGGCAGAGGATCTGCAGCAGATGGTTCTGGATCATGTCGCGCAAGGCACCGGCACCGTTGTAATAGCTCCAGCGGCCGGAAACACCGACGCTTTCCGCCACCGTCACCTGCACATGGTCGATATAGGTGCGGTTCCACAGCGGCTCGAACAGGGAATTGGCAAAGCGCAGGACCATGAGGTTCTGCACCGTTTCCTTCCCGAGATAATGATCGATGCGGTAAATCTGATGTTCGGAAACGACCTGGCCCACTTCCGCATTGATCTCATGCGAGGACTCAAGATCGTGGCCGAGCGGCTTTTCCAGGACCAGGCGCGTCTCCGGTGTGATCAGCCCCGCTTCGCCCAGCGAACGCGTAATCGGCCCGAACAGATCTGGCGCCGTGGCGAGATAAAAGACCCGCGGCACATCCTCCCGTCCCTCGAAAGTCTTCTTCAAGGTGGCGTAGTCGTCGGGCTGGGTCGCATCCATGCCGACAAATGAGAGACGCTGGGAGAAGCGTTCCCAGGTCTTGGGATCGAAGGCCTTTTCCGGCAGGAAGTCATGACAGGCCTGTTCGACCAGGGCACGAAAGGCATTGTCGTCAAGTCCGCCCCGGGAGGCGCCGATAATGCGGCCGCCTTCCGACAGGCGATTGTCGCGGTCGAGCTGGAACAAGGCCGGCAATAACTTGCGCTTCGCCAGATCGCCCCGGCCGCCGAAGACAACGATGTCAAAGGGATGGGTGATAAGCGTTGGTCTCGCCATTCGCTTTGGTACCTCTGTCGCTGAATTAATCGGTCCGATGCCCTCAGACTAACCGGTCCCGACTCGAGAATGAAAGCAGCTAAGGCTCACCCATCCGAGATAGTTTGTCATCGTCAATTGTTAGCGCTAACTTATGCAATAAATCAATGGCTATCAGGGAATTTCGGGCGGTGAATATTCCCCACTTAAGATGCGAGTTTTGAGTAAAGGCAGAACGACCTGCCGCGGGTCGCACGGCAGGTCGCAAATGCGGGGCGGCTGCCCCCCGGATTATCCGTCGATGATCGCCTGCAGATGGCGGCCGAAATCGGCCTGCCCCATCAGCTTCTTGCAGCGTTCGAAGCGGTTGATCGCATAGCCCCAGAAATCGTCGGCGGGGTTTTCATTGACGTGCTGGATAATACCCCACAGCGTCCACAGGAGATCGCACATCGCCTTATAGGCCACCATCCGGCCACGTTCGGCCGAGGGCACGCGGTTTTCGAAATAGGCCCGCAACAAGGCCTCGTCCTGATCGGGACCGAAGCCAGCCTCGACGGAGAGATCGCCGAGATCCCACATCGGATCGTTATTGCCGGCATATTCCCAATCGATGACATACACCCGGCGTCCGGTATCGAGGAAATTCTCCGCCAGCGGATCGCAATGGCAAGGCACCACCGGCAGCGGTCGCGCAGCCAGGGCCCGGCGCACCTTTTCCGCCTCGCGCTTCACATCATGATAGCCGTCGGGCAGCGGTGCATTCTTCTTGCCAAGAAAATCCAGATATTCGTCGATCATCTGGAACAGTTCGAAACGGTTACGGAAGGGTTTGCCGCAATCATGTATCCGCCGCAGGCTCTGGGCGGAGCGCGCCACCGCGCCGAGATCCTTGAAACGCTCGGCATTCATCGTGACAGCGCCGTCGACGAAACGGCACAGCATGACGCCGTCGCGTTCGTCGAACCATAAGAGCTCGGCATTGACGCCGGTTTCAGCGGCGATGCGGGCGGCCTGCGCCTCGTTCTGCCGGCTGATATATTCGCTGGTCCCGGCGCCCGGAATGCGCAGCACGAAACAGCCGCGCGGCGTCTCCAAGCGATAGTTCCGGTTGGTCAGCCCGCCCAGCCGCTCGATGCTGATTTCCAGCGGCGGCAGGTCGCGCATGGCCGGCATGCGCGCCAGAGCCGCCATCACATCGTGTCTTGCGTCATGTTGCGCCGCCGCGCCCTTCCGCTCCTCGGTCAAGATTTCCTCCCAGGATCATCATCAGGCTTTCAGCCTCTCGTTTTTCGCATCGTAAAGCGCGCCGTCATGGCGCGTCGCAACGGTGACCTCCCCGAAAGCCTCGATCTCGAAGCCGGTTTCCTGCGCCAGATCGATGGGCAGATAGCCATAGGCGATGCTCTTGCCGACAGTGTAACCGAAATTGCCGCTGCTGGTGACACCGACCACCTTGCCATTCTTCAAGATCGCCTCGCCGCCATAAACAGCCAGGGGATGTTCCAGCGTGAAGGTGCAGCGTTTCTGCCGGATACCGGCCTCGCGCTGCTTCACCAAGGCGTCGCGGCCGATGAAATCGCCTTTCTTGAAATTGACGCGGAAGCCGAGCCCGGCTTCCAGCGGGGTATAATCCGGCGTGATGTCGCTGCTCCAGTAAAGATAGTTCTTTTCCATGCGCAGGGAATCGATGGCGCGATAGCCGGCATCGCGAATGCCATAGACCTCGCCGGCCGCCCGCAGCAGCTCATAGACATGGCCGGTATATTCCGTCGGGATATGCAGCTCCCAGCCCAGCTCGCCGACATAGCCGATGCGGATCGCCAGGACAGGTGCTGCGCCGATCGTGATCTGGCGGCAGGTGCCGTAAGGGAAGGCCGCGTTGGAGACATCCTCTTCGGCGATCTGGGACAAGACATCGCGCGCCTTCGGGCCGCAAAGATTGATCACCGCCTTGGCCGAGGTGACATCGATGACATGCACCGAACCGTCATCGCGCAGATGGCTTTCGATCCACTGGCGGTCATGGCCGCCGAAGGCGCTGCCGGTGACGAAATAGAACCGGTCCTGTCCCAGGCGCGTGAAGGTGAGATCGCATTCAATCCCGCCCTTCTCGTTGCAAAGCTGGGTATAGATGGCGGTGCCGACCGGCTTGGCGATATCGGAAACGGCGAGGCGCTGCAAAGCCGGCACCGCGCCGGGGCCGATGATCTCGAATTTGGCAAAGGAGGTCTGGTCGATCAGCGCGACATTCTCGCGGATCGCCCGGTGTTCCGCACCGACATGGTCGAACCAGTTGGTCTGGCGCCGGTCATAAGCCGGCTTGTCCACCGGCTCAACACCGGAAGGCGCAAACCAGTTCGGCCGCTCCCAGCCGGCGCGCGATCCGTAGACGGCGCCCCTCGCCTTCAGCGTTTCATAGAGCGGCGAACGGCGGATATTGCGCTGCGTCTCATGCTCATCGCCCGGCCGGTGCAGCTTGTAATGATGGCCGTAAAGCTCGACGGCGCGCCGATACATGAACCAGCGCGTGTTGTGATGGAAGCCGAAGCGCCGTACATCGAGCGGCCAGAGATTGAGGCTGGGCGCTCCTTCGGTGATCCATTCGGCCATCATCCGGCCGGCGCCGCCACCGGCGGCGATACCGTAGAGGAAGCCAGTCGAGACGAAGTAGTTGTCAAGCTCCGGCGCCTTGCCCATGACGAAGTCGCCATCCGGCGAATAGGGAATCGGCCCGTTCAGCAATTGCCGCACGCCCACGGTTTCGATGATCGGCGTGCGTTTCGCGGCATAGCGAGCAAGCGGCTCGAAGCGTTCGAAATTATCCTTGAGGAGCTCCTGGCCGAAATCGCGCGGGATGCCGGTCGGCGCGAAGGGCAAGGTGTTGTCCTCATAGCCGCCGACGACGATGCCGCGCACTTCCGGCTTGTAATAGACCAGATGATCCGGATCGCGCATGGTCGGCATGCGGGCCGGGATGTCCGGGATCGGATCGGTGATGAGGTATTGGTGCTCGACGGCAAAAGATGGTGCACGCACGCCGGCCAGTTTCGCGACCTCATGGCCCCACATGCCGCAGGCATTGACGACGAGATCGCAGCTCCATTTGCCTTTGTCGGTATGCACCTCCGTCACCCGGCGATTGGTGATGGTATAATCAATGACGCACTCGCCGATGACGATTTTCGCACCCTGATCCTTGGCGCCCTTGGCCAGCGCCTGGCAAACACTGGAGGGATCGATATAACCGTCGCTGGGGATGTAGACGGCCGAGCGCACGTCATCGAGGCTCATGATCGGAAACAGCTCCTGCGCCTCTTCGGGCGAGAGCCAGTGCATCTCGAGATCGAAGCTCTTCGCCATGGTGAGCGAGCGCTTGTTCTCCATCTCGCGCTCGGTGGAGCAAGCGAGACGCAGGCTGCCATATTTCCTCCAGTCGAGCGGCTGGCCGGTTTCGGCCTCCAGGCGGTCATAAAGCTCGACTGAATATTTCAGCATGCGCGTGGTGTTGCGCGAGGTGCGCAACTGCCCGACAAGCCCGGCCGCATGCCAGGTGGCGCCGTGCGTCACGCCGCTCTTCTCCAGAATGACGACATCCTTCTTGCCGAGCCGCGTCAGGTGATAGGCGATGGAACAGCCGAGAATGCCGCCGCCGATGATGATGATCTCTGCATGCCGTTGAATGGCATCTTGCCGGCCGGAAGCCGCGGCGCCCGTCATTCCAATCCTCCCCGAAAGTCTTCAACCGATCCCGGCGGAGCCCGGCCGAGATGCAGAGCACGATTATTGATGACACAAAACCACATGAATACAAAAATAAATCTTGCTCTTATGTGGCTTTTTAGCGTTCAATTGAGAAGTCAGGCGTGCAATGAGGCGCAAAAGCGCCAAACAATAAGCAACAAATTTGCATGGAGGCGGAGATGTCCAAGCTTAGGCTGGCCGGTGCGGCCGGCATCGTTGCATCTGTTTTATCCCTTGCTGTTTTCTCGACGTCGGTGCTGCCGCAACGGGCCATGGCCGCGGTTCCCGAAAGCACGGATACGATCAAGATCGCGCTGTTCGACTGGACCGGCGTCAATCTGAACGCCACCATTCTCTCGAAGATTTTGAAAGCGCAGGGCTACAATGTGGAGCTGGTGACGTCGGATTATCTCGCCAGCATCAATACCGGCTTGCGCACCGGCGATCTCACGGTCGGCGTGGAATATTGGGACACCACGGCCAAGGAAGCGATGGCCGATGCCGATGCCAGCGGGCAGACGGAAAATCTCGGTAAGCTCGGTCCCAGGGCCAAGGAAGAATGGTGGTTCCCCGAATATATGAAGGAAAAATGCCCCGGCCTGCCGAATTGGGAAGCGCTGAAGGATCCGAAATGCGCCGAGGCTTTCTCGACGCCGGAAACGGCACCCAAGGGACGCTATCTCGGCGGCCCGGTGACCTGGGGTGGTTTCGATGACGAGCGCGTCGAAGCCCTCGGCCTGCCTTTCGAGGTGGTGCATGCCGGGACCGATGCCGCCATGTTCGCCGAACTGGAATCTGCCTATCAGCGCAAGGCGCCGATCATCTTGTGGATCTATTCGCCGCATTGGGCGCCGGCGAAGTTCAAGGGCGAATGGGTGCAATTCCCCGAATACACCAAGGAATGCTACGAAGATCCGAAATGGGGCATCAATCCGGATGCCACATATGACTGTGGCAAACCCCATGGCGAGATCTGGAAATATGGCTGGGCGGGCATGAAGGACAAATGGCCGGAAGCCTATAAGATCACCAAGAACTTCACGATGGATACCGATGAATTGGACGCCATGATCGGCGAGATCGACCTCGACAAGAAGTCGATCGATGAGGTTGCCGATGCCTGGGTGGCCAAGCATCAGGCCGACATCAAGAAATGGGCTGAATAGCCCGCCTGGCCACGCTGCCGACCGGCCGGTGCCGGAGATGAAAGGCGCCTCAACCTGACAATGGTATCGCGGTGGCAACTCACCCGTCCCTGAGTTGCCACCGCCATACCGCTTCTCCCGGCAACGTGGCCTTCACTTTTTAGATTCGATCGATCGAGGCCGAATGACTGAGACAGTGACGCGAATGCCCGTTACCGAGAGGCTCATGACCGACAGGCCCGTCAAACTTTCCTGCCGCAATGTCTGGAAGGTCTTCGGCCGCGAAGCCGAACGTTTCCTGCAAAACCGCTCGACGCCTCCCTCTGCCGATCAGATCGCCGATGCCGGCCTGCTGGCGGCGGTACGCGATGTCAGCCTGGATATTCATGATGGTGAGATCTTCATCGTCATGGGTCTCTCCGGCTCCGGCAAATCCACGCTGCTGCGTTGCCTCTCACGGCTGATCGAACCCAGCGCCGGCTCGATCCTGCTCGATGGCGATGACCTGCTGAAAGCCGATGAAACGCGGTTGATCGATATCCGCCGGCACAAAATGGGCATGGTGTTCCAGAACTTCGCGCTGCTGCCGCATCTCACCGTTCTCGAGAATGTCGCCTTTCCCTTGTCGGTCCAGAATGTCGGCAAGGCGGAACGTCTGCAGCGGGCGATGGAAGTCATCGACCTGGTCGGATTGAAGGGTCGCGAGCAATCCTATCCCCGCCAGCTTTCCGGCGGCCAGCAGCAGCGCGTCGGGATCGCCCGCAGCCTCGCCGTCAATCCGGAACTCTGGTTCCTGGATGAACCGTTCTCCGCGCTCGATCCCCTGATCCGGCGCGAGATGCAAAGCGAGTTGCTGCGGCTGCAGAACGTGCTGAAGAAGACCATGGTCTTCGTCACCCATGATTTCGACGAGGCCATTCGCCTCGCCGACCGGATCGCCATCATGAAGGATGGCGCCGTCATCCAGACCGGCACGCCGGAGGAACTGGTGACCCATCCGGCGACCGAGTATGTCGCGGAATTCACCCGTGACGTGCAACGCGCCAAGGTGGTTTCAGCCGCCAGCGCCATGCGGCCGCGCAGCGCCGGTCATTTCGACAGCGCCGTTGCCGCCGACCTGAAGATCCAGGCCGTGGCGGCGCAGGTGATCGGCGGCGGCAAGCCGGTCGCCGTCACGGCCGCTGATGGCAGCGTCATTGGTGAGCTGACGCCCGATGCGGTGCTGGCGACATTGATCGGCCGTGAGGCACAAAGATGAGCCGGCTCCGTCATGGCCGTGCTTGACCAGACCGCACCGGCATCGGCCTTGCGCTGGCGCAATTGGCGCTGGTCGCTTGCCTGGATCGCCTTGCTGCTGGTCGCGATCGCGCTGATCAGCCTGCCGAGCCTTGCCCCCTGGGCGATCGACTATCCGAAGCAGTGGATCATTCCCCTCGCCGCCGAACTGAAGGCGTTGATGAAATGGGTGGTGAAGAATTTCTCCATCGTCACCCGTGCCATCGCCTCGATGCTGCAGCTACCGCTCGATCTGGCGCTCGGCCTGCTGGCCAAGGGTTTTACCATCGGCAATGGCGCCGAGGCCCTGCACCTGCCGCGGCTCTCCTGGCTCGGCCTAGTTGTCGCCTTTACCTTGCTGGGCCGCCTGCTGGGCGGCGGCCGGATCGCCCTCATCGCCTGTATCTGCTTCAGCTATATCGCGCTGTTCGGCCAGTGGGACAGCGCCATGCTGACCCTGGCCTCGATCGCCATTTGCGTGCCCTTCGCCGTGCTGCTCGGCCTCGGCTTCGGCATTCTCGCTTATCACAGCCCAAAGTTCGATACCTATGCCATCCGGCCGATGCTGGATCTGATGCAGACCGTGCCGGCCTTTGCCTATCTGGTACCGGTGCTGTTGCTGTTCGGCTTCGGTCCTGTCTCGGCGATGATCGCCACCATCATCTTCGCCATGCCGCCGATGGTGCGGGCAACTGCGCTCGCCTTGCGGCAGGTGCCGGAGGATATCCAGGATTTCGCCAGCATGGCCGGCTGCACACGGCGCCAGCGGCTGTGGCGGGTGATGATTCCAACGGCCCGCCCGCTCCTTATGGTCGGCGTGAACCAGGTCATCATGATGACCCTCAACATGGTGATCATCGCCTCGATGATCGGCGCCGGCGGACTCGGCTACGACGTGCTGCTGGCCTTGCGGTCGCTGGATATCGGCAGGGCCTTGGAAGCCGGCCTCGCCATCGTCGCTCTTGCGATTGCCCTCGACCGGCTCAGCCAGGCCGCCGCCGATCAAGGCCCGCTCGATCCGACGGCGCCGGCACGCCGCCATCGATACGCATTGGTCGCCCTCGCCGTTCTCATCGTCACCACACTGGGTGGCCTGGTCTGGCCGTGGCTTGCCAGCCTGCCGAAGGATATGACGCTAACCACGGGGCCGATCTGGAGCGAGATGATCGCCTGGATCAATGTGAACTTCTTCGATGCAATCGATGCAACCCGCACCTGGCTGCTGCTCCATCTGCTCAATCCGGTGAAGCAGTTTCTGCTGAAGACACCCTGGATCGTGCTGGTCGCGGCGCTCGGCCTGCTGGGACTTTATCTCGGCGGCATACGCCGGAAGCAGGGTTGGCACCTGGCGATCCTGGCCATGCTGCTCTTCGCCTTCAGCGCCGTGGTTGGCCTGTGGGAAAAGGCAATGATCACCGTCTATCTCTGCGGCATCTCGGCCATCTTCGCCTGCCTGATCGGCATTCCCCTCGGCGTTCTCGGCGGCCGGCGGGCACTGGCGAACCGCATTCTCGGCATCGTGGTCGATACGCTGCAAACCCTGCCCAGCTTCGTCTACCTGATCCCGGTGGTGATGCTGTTCCGGGTCGGTGACGTCACTGCCATGATCGCCATCGTCTTCTTCGCCGTGGCGCCGGCCATCCGTTATACCAGCCACGGCATCCGGCAGGTGCCGGCGCATTTGACCGAGGCGGCGACCGCCATGGGCTGCACCCGCCGCCAGCTTCTCTGGCGCGTGCAACTGCCTTTGGCGCTGCCGGAGATCCTGCTCGGCATCAACCAGACGATCCTGCTGGCCCTCAGCATGCTGGTAATCACGGCGTTGGTCGGCACCCGCGATCTGGGCCAGGAGGTCTATATCGCTCTGACCAAGGCCGATCCGGGCCGCGGCATCGTTGCCGGTCTCGCCATTGCCTTCATCGGCATCACGGCGGACCGGCTGATGTCGGCCTGGGCCCGGCGGTTGCGCCAGGGCATGGGCCTGGCGGCGGCAGAAACCGGAGCAGCGAATCATTGACTTGGGCATCTGGGCGGAGACAGCTAGCGCCACGCAGGCAGGACTGCCTGCAATGTCACGTATCAGCGTTCCAAGCCAGCGTTAGGAGCCCCCGGGAGGCCCGCCATGAGTGATGTCGCATTGGATTTACCGGCCCTGCGCCTGAACGACCGCCAGGGTGCCTTGCTGGAGATGCTCCGGCGCGAACAGATCTGCAGCATCAGCGGCCTGGCCGAAGCATTGGAGGTCTCCACCGAAACCGTCCGGCGCGATATCCGGCTGCTGGCCGCCAAGGGCCTGGTGGTGAAAAGCCATGGCAATGTGCATTGGCCGGACCGGCGCGACGACCAGCCGTTGCAGCGGCGCATGTCCGAGAACATGGCCGGCAAGAGCCTGATTGCCGCCGCCGTCGCCCGCGAGATCGTCGACGGCGAATCCCTGCTGATCGACAGCGGCAGCACGACGATCTTTGTCGCCGAGGCCTTGCGCGGCCATCGCAATCTGACGGCCATCACCATCTCCGCGCCGATCGCCCAGCATCTCAGTCAGGGCAGCGGCAACCGGGTCTTTCTCGCCGGCGGCGAGATGCGGGCGGATGACACCGCCGTGTTCGGCCCCGCCGCCCTTGCCTTCATCGCGCAGTTCAGCGTGCATACGGCGATCGTTTCCGCCGCCGCCCTCAGCGCCGATCAAGGATTGATGGACAACCATCTGTGCGAAGCGGAGGTTTGCCGGGCGCTGGTCAAGCGGGCGGAACGCGTCATCGTCGCCGCCGATAGCAGCAAGTTCAGCGCCAAGGGCCTGATCGTCGCCTGCGGTTTCGAGGATATCGATCTGCTGATCACCGACGGCCCGCCGCCGCCGAATGTGGCGGAAAAGTTGGAAGCGGCAGATGTTCAGGTGCAGATTGCCACTTAAAACAACATAAATCCGTCATTCTTTGTTGTTTTTGCATTGATGTCCACCCGGAAGCATGGCACTTTTCCGGCAGCAAGGAGGCGATGACGCATGAGGGTTTCGCGATCGTGACCACGGCGCTGGAACAAGCTGCGGCGTTGGATTTCTGGACCGGGCCGGTCAGCCCGATCCAGATCAAAGGCGGCATCACCAATGCGAATTTCATGGTCGAGGATGGCGGGTGCAAATATTTCGTCCGGATCGGCGACGATATCCCGGTTCATGGCGTCATGCGCTTCAATGAACTGGCTGCCAGCCGTGCCGCCGCGTCCTGCGGCCTTTCGCCTTCCGTCCGGCATACCGCGCCAGGCACGCTGATCTTCGATTTCATCGATGCCCGCACCTTCGCGGCCGAAGATGTCAGGCAGCGGCATAATCTCACGCGGATTCTCGATCTTATCCGTCGATGTCATCACGAAATGCCGAAGCATGTGCGCGGGCCGGCCTTGATCTTCTGGGTCTTCCACGTGCTGCGCGATTACGCCCATAGCCTGAAGGACGGCAACAGCCGCCATCTCGAAGCGCTGCAGCGCTTGATGGGCATTGCCGAGGAACTGGAGCGCATGGTCGGCGCGGTCGAGATCGTCTATGGCCATAACGATCTGCTGCCATCCAATTTCCTCGACGATGGCAAGCGGCTCTGGCTGATCGATTGGGATTATGCCGGCTTCAACTCGCCCTTGTTCGATCTCGCCAATCTTTGTTCCAACAATGAGGTGCCGGCGGCGGATGAGATCTGGCTGCTGGAGGCCTATTTCGAGAAGCGCGCGGATGATGATCTGCTGCGTCGCTATCACGCGATGAAATGCGCCTCGCTGCTGCGCGAAACGTTGTGGAGCATGATCTCCGAGATTCATTCGACGCTGGATTTCGATTACGCCGCCTATACGGCGGAGAACCTGGCGCGGTTCGAACGCGCCTATGACGAACTCACCCATCGCTGAGGTATGATGATGTCCGACTTTCCGAGCCAGGCCCGCGCTGTCGTGATCGGCGGCGGTATCATCGGCTGCTCAACCGCCTATCATCTCGCCAAGCTCGGCTGGAAGGACACGATCATCGTCGAACGCCACAAACTGACCAGCGGTTCGACCTGGCATGCGGCGGGCCTGGTCGGCCAGCTTCGCACCTCGGCCAATATCACCCAGCTCCTGAAATATTCGGTCGAGCTCTACAACAAACTGGAACAGGAAACCGGCCTGGCAACCGGCTGGAAGATGAATGGCGGCCTGCGTCTCGCCTGCAATCAGGAACGCCTGACGGAGATCAAGCGACAGGCGACCACGGCCCATTCCTTCGGCCTGGAAATGGAGATCCTCACCGCCCGGGAGGCGCAGAAGCTCTGGCCGGTGATGGATATTTCCGATGTTGTCGGTGCCGCTTTCCTGCCGACCGATGGCCAAGTCAATCCGGCCGATATCGCCCAATCGCTGGCCAAGGGCGCGCGGCAGAACGGCGTGAAGATCTATGAGGAAACGGCCGTCACTGGCATCGTGATCGAGAAAGGCCGTGCGGTCGGCGTCGTCACCGATAAGGGCACGATCCGCTGCAATATGGTGATCAATTGCGGTGGCCAATGGGCCCGCGAGATCGGCCAGCTTGCCGGCGTCAGCGTCCCCCTCACCTCGGTCCAGCACCAATATATCGTTACCGAAGCGATGGACGGCGTGCCGAAGAACCTGCCCACCCTGCGCGATCCGGATCGCCTGATCTATTTCAAGGAGGAGGTCGGCGGTCTCGTCATGGGTGGCTATGAGCATAACCCGATCCCCTGGAAGCCGAATGGCGAGCGCGGCAAGCTGCCGGAGAATTTTGCCTTCCAGCTCCTGGAGAATGAGTGGGATCATTTCGAGCCGCTGATGGAACAGGCCATGGCCCGCGTACCCGGCCTGCAGCAAGCCGGCATCAAGCAGATGATCAACGGGCCTGAGAGCTTCACGCCGGACGGCAACTTCATTCTCGGCGAAGCCCCGGAACTGGCGAACTTCTATATCGGCGCCGGCTTCAACGCTTTCGGCATCGCCTCCGGCGGTGGCGCCGGCCGGGCCCTGGCGGAATGGGTGGCAGCCGGCGAGCAGCCGATGGATCTGTGGCCGGTCGATATCCGCCGCTTCGGCACGGTGCATCGCGACAGGAACTGGGTACTGACACGGACCCTGGAAGCCTATGCCCATCACTATTCCATGGCCTGGCCGCATGAAGAGCTGGAAAGCGGCCGCCCCGTCCGCACCTCGCCACTTTACGGGCGGCTGAAGGACCAGGGTGCGGTTTTCGGCTCGAAGCTCGGCTGGGAAAGGCCGAACTGGTTCGCCCCGAAAGGCATCGATCCGAAGGATGTCTACAGCTACGGGAGACAGAACTGGTTCGATCATGTAGGCGCGGAGCACAAGGCGGCACGCGAACGTGTCGTGGTGATCGACCAGACCTCTTTCGCAAAATTCATGATGGTCGGCAAGGATGCCGAAGCGGCGCTGAGCTGGATCGCCGCCAATGACGTGACGAAAAAGCCGGGCAGCATCATCTATACCCAGATGCTCAATCAGCGCGGCGGCATCGAATGCGATCTCACCGTCACACGGCTCGCCGAGGATGCCTATTACATCGTCACCGGCACCGGCTATGCGACGCATGACTTCACCTGGATCAGCCGGCATATTCCCGAGGGGCTCGATGCACGTCTTATCGATGTCACCTCGGCCTATGGAGTCTTGTCGCTGATGGGGCCGAAGGCGCGGGATGTGCTGCATGAAGTGACGCTGAGCGATGTCTCCAATGGCGCCTTCCCCTTCGGCACGATGCAGGAGGTTATGATTGCCGGCGTGCCCGTGCGGGCCCTGCGCGTCACCTATGTCGGCGAGCTCGGCTGGGAGCTGCATGTGCCGATGGACGGGCTGGCGGCGGTCTATGACGCGCTGATGCAGTCCGGCGCGCCGCATGGCATGGCCAATGCCGGCTACCGCGCCATTGAAAGCCTGCGCCTGGAGAAGTTCTATCGCGCCTGGTCGAGCGACATTTCGCCCGACCATTCACCGCTGGAAGCCGGCATGGGCTGGGCGGTGAAGCTGAAGAAGAATATCCCCTTCCTCGGCCGCGATGCCCTCTCGGCCCTCGCGGCGAAGAAACTGCCAAAGCTTCTTGCCTGCTTCACCGTCGACGATCCGTCGATCGTGTTGCTCGGACGCGAAACGATCTTCCGAAATGGCAAGCAGGTCGGCTGGCTGGCATCGGGCGGTTATGGCTACACGCTGCAAACCAATATCGGCATCGGCTATGTCCGCAACCCGCAAGGCGGTGTTTCGCCGGAAGACGTGCTGAGCGGCAGCTATGAGCTGGAAATCGCCTGCGAGCGTTATCCGGCGAAGGTCAGCCTGCAGCCGCTCTACGATCCGAAGAATGAACGGGTGAAGGCATAGTATTCGCCTTTAGGAATACAGTATCAGGAACAAGCGAAGCGCACATTTAATTGTGCGTTTTTGCATAAATATCGCCGAAATATCCAACGATTTCAGCGCATTAATCGTTTCTTTAATAATCCGGCCTAAAAAGACCGATCGCATGATACGGCGCGATGATGCGCGCCTGCCTATGAGGGTGCCGATGCGGCTGCGGTCGTTCCTGTCGAAACAACGCGATCTTTCACTGCGTGCCAAGCGATACTTCTGGCGCGACACCGGCGGCTCGGTTGCCCTTTACGTTGCCGCGACGATGCTGGTGATGGTCGCCTCCGTCGGCATCGGTGTCGATACGGCGCGGGCCTTCCTGTTGAAATCGAAACTCTCGCAAGCGCTCGACGCCGCGGCGCTGGCCGGCGGCAAGGTCATGATGTCGAGCAACCGCGACAGTGACATCGAGATGTTCTTCAACGCGAACTTTCCCGTCGGCTATATGGATGCGACGGTCGACGGACCGCATATCGAGGAGCCGACCAATTCGACGTCGAACACCCTGACCGTCTCGGCCAGTGCGACGACGAAGACGATCTTCGGCAACCTGCTCGGTATCGATACGGTTACCGTTGCCGCCTCGACCGAAGTGACCCGCGCCCTGAAGGCGCTGGATGTCGTTCTCTCGATCGACATGTCAGGATCGATGGCCGGCTATGACGACGATGTCCGCGATGCCGCCGATAACCTCGTGGACATTCTGTTCGACAACAAGGACGATTCACCGGAAATCACCATCGACAACGATACCTACAAGCTGCTGCATATCGGTCTGGTGCCTTGGAATGCCAAGGTCAATATCAAGGGAGGTGACGCCGGGGCCAAGGTGGAAAGCACGACTGACACTGCAACAAATCCCGCTACTGGCAAGGATACGGCCATTTCAGTATTACGCTATAGCGATGATGGCGTAGGCGGGAAACAACATCGCGTTAAATTGCTCGGTGCGCCAGATGCCAATTGGAAAGGCTGCGTCTATGCACGCTATATTGATGACGCCGATGACAATACAAATGCCGATCTGACACTTGGTTACACCGGCACATGGCCCGGGTGGCAGCCAATCACGACGATAGAGGGCGATGTAATTCGCGATTCACGCGGCAGAAGAACATACTGGAATAGTACGACCGGCGGCTCGATGAATGGCGTCAAATGGACAGATGATGAGCAGGTTTGCGACCAAGCGTATTGGAACGACAGTATTGGTAATTCCATACCGAAAGATCTCCTCAATCGCTATCCCAATTCCTATCCCGCGACAAACGGCACGCCGACCAAATGGATTAAGGCAAAGCCAGATTTCGGGAAGAACCAGTCACCCTGCACACCCTGTTATTCCAAGGGCATAACACGCCTTCAAACGAGCCGAACAACCATCCGCACAGCAATCGATGGTCTCAGAAACCCGACCGGCGGCACCAACATCACGCAAGGCCTGTTCTGGGCCTATCAGGTCCTGATGCCCGGCCTACCTTTCAATGATGCTCTGACAGATGAAGAAGTCTCAACGAAATTTCCCCGCAATCGCGCGATTGTCCTTCTCACCGATGGACAGAATGAAGGCGCCAATGGTGATGCCTATAAGGGTGTGTTCGGGAGCGGTCCGCCTGCTGGCACCAATACCAGCCATGGCACATTGCCGGCTGCGGGTACCTATTGGTCAGCTAACCAGTGGAACAATCTCAACAATCGCCTTCTGAAGCTGGCTGCACAGATCAAGGGTCCTTCCGCCGCGCGTATCTATGTCATTCAGTTCCGCAATACGGCGAACACGACGCTGCTGCAGAATGTGGCGTCGGGCAAGGATGCGCCCTATTTCTTCAATGCGGCGGATACGGATGAGCTCAAAAGCGCTTTCAAGCAGATCGCGGCCGATCTATCGACCCTGCGCTTGACGCAATAGGCTTACGACGTACCGCCATTGCCGTCGCAGCCGCCGCTGATGCCGGACAGGATATTGCCGCGCGGGCGGAAATAAGCGACGTCGTAATATTCCATGCCACTCCAAATCAGGGAACCGAAGACCGGGGCGAAGTTATAGCTTGTCTCCGCGACGATGACATTCTCACCGGCATTCATGGTGAAATTGGCCGGCAGGCTCGGCGTATCGCCAGCACCGCCGATCCTGCTGGCGAAACCCGCCTTGCTGACGCATTGCCAGGCGATCTTCGGCTGCTGGTTGGTTCCCCTGGTGATGGAGCTGATGATCACGGCGCCGCTGTCGAAGCTGAACGGCTTCATGATCTCGCCGCCGCCGAGAAACAGATCCTGCAACTGGTCGCCGGTGATACCGACCGGCTGCCGCGCCACGAGATCGCCGATCTCGACCGTCACCCGCGTCACCTTCTGGTAGATGATCAAGCCGCGCGGCACCTCGAAAGCCCCGAGCGCCAGGATCACCAGGAACGGCAATGCAGCGGCGAACTCCACAGCAGCGACGCCGGCGCGATTGCGCCAGAAAGCGCCAAAGCTCAATTTCATGGCCCTGCCGCACCGCATCAGTTCTGCCATCCGCCCGCGCCCGATGTACAGGTCGATCCGACCGGGCAAGGTTCGTTCTGCACGACAACGGTCGCCGACATCGGCAATTTTCCATCCTTGCCGAGGACCTGCCGCATCACTGGAGTCAGGATGTTCCAGTCGTAATCGACCTTGTATTGGACGATCTCGTTTCCCGTGCCCGGACTGTCGACGCCCTGGTCCGCATCCCATTGATGGTTGCCGTTGACGTCCGTATAGGGTTCGCCCTGATCATACTGGTTGTTGCCGTTGGTATCGGTATAAGGCTCCGGCTGGCCGATTGCCGCGAAGCTTCGATAGACCTTCGTGCTGATCATATTGGGGTCGATCTCGACCGGGCCGACGGCATATCTTTTCAGGACCGACACGATTTCCGCTTTGCGCTCGCCGTCGGTTTCCTCCTGGCCCGTTACGCCATAGCGCGCCGCCTCCCGCAAGCCGCCTTCGATGGTCGAGATATTGAACATCATCAGGCCGACTTCGATGATGCCCATGCTGATGAGGAACAGCACCGGGGCGATGAAGGCAAATTCGATCGCCGTGACGCCTTCGGCATGCCGGGCAAAACGAAAGATCGTTTTCATGAATCGGCGAGATTTCATCGGAATAGCAGGCATCCCCGGATCGACGCTCCTCGTGTCTCGGAAAGACAATGAGGCCGCACGTGTTATCAAACCACAAATTCCTTGGCGCTGCGCCGATTATTTACGGTTAACAAAGTATTGACGCCCCGATTTATGGATTTCTCCTTGGAATTCCAAATATTCACCAATCATCAACCATTTTCCATTATCCAATGGAGTGTCGGCAGACGTGCTGCCGTATCACCGAAACGCACATGGATGTGTAAGTAAATACAAAAATATTCGCGCGTCGTTTTACATTGTTTTCTGCACGTTTTATTGAATATCTAAACGATAGTACAGAACAGTGTCGTATTTTTATTTGACGACCGAAAATGATCGGGTATCTTCAAGCCAAGATGAATTTTCGACTCCCGGCGAGAATTCACGAAGCATCGATCAAGGGGATGATCTACCGGGATAACGATATGTCAGGAGACAGAGACATGTTGAAGTTGGTTCGTAAGTTCAAAAAGGAGAAATCGGGCGTTACCGCCATTGAATATGGCCTAATCGCCGCCCTGATTGCCGTAGCCATCATCACCGCGGTAGGGACCATTGGTAGCGACTTGAAGGCGAAATTCGAAGAGATTGCGACAAAACTTGGTGGTGGGGCCGGTACCGAAGCTCCGCCTTCCGATCCCGGCTGACGCGGATTAGCGTTAACATAGACTTCGCATAGAACGACGCATCGTAGTGACCGTCAGCATGCTCAAGGACACTGCGCAGATAGCCGGCATCCTCCTCTTTATTGGAGCAGCAGTGTCGGATGCAAAGCATTACGTGATTCCGAACTGGTTGACGGCGGGCATCGCTCTGATGGCCGCCGTCAGTTTCTTTCGGCCGGAAACGGACCCTGTCTTCCTTGCCGTTCATTTCGCGTCGGCTCTCCTGGTCCTCGCGGTCGGCTTCACGCTGTTTGCCTGGAATCTCTTCGGCGGTGGCGATGTGAAACTGCTGGCCGCCCTCGCCTTCTGGACGGGCTTCGCCGATCTGCCGAGGCTGCTTCTCGTGACCACGCTTGCCGGCGGCGTGCTTGCGCTCGGCATATTGGCATGGCGGCGGCTTCGTCTCGCGACCGGGGAAACCATTGATCAGCGCCTGCCTTATGGCATCGCCATCGCGGCGGGCGGAATCGACTTCTGTATCCGCCAACTGGAAATATTCCAGACATAGAATAAATATTTTCGCGCCGACGCTCTTTACTCTTCCTTCACTATAGATCCTCAAGATCATAGTAAATTTGCGCACCTTCCGGTGCGCGGGGACACAGCTCATGCTCCAGCGGAACCTGATATGCGGCCGATCGTAATCGCCTTTGTTCTGTTTGCGGTGGTGATGGCCGGGCTCGCCGCTTTCCTGGCGAAATCCTGGCTCGACATGCGCAAACCGGTGCCTGTGCATACGACGCAGGCAGCCCCGGCCAAGCCGGCCGGCATGATCCAGGTTCTGGTCGCCGCCCGCGAAATTGGCGTCGGCACGCGGCTGACAGATGAGGACATACGCTGGGCCGACTGGCCGAAGGCGGCTGTGGAAGACCGCTTCATCAAGGAAGACCAGATCGCGAAAGCCGCAACGGATGCAGCCGGCAAGCCGGATACGACCGCCATGATGCCTGTGGTCAAGAAGGAAGAAGACCAGGCAACCCAGACCGGCACCATCGTCATCGGATCGATCGCCAAGCGGCGTATCCTGGCGGGCGAACCGATCGGGTTGGAGGCCATCATCCAGCCCGGCGATAAAAGCATCGTCGCGGCCATCCTGCCGCCGGGCATGCGCGCGATCAGCATCCCCATTTCAATCGAAAGCGCCGCAGCCGGCTTCATCAATCCGGGTGACCGGGTCGATGTGCTGCTGGCATCGAATGTCCGTTCGGAAGTCGGCGACAATGACAACAAGAAGCGCGACGTTATTGTCAACTGGTCGACGGAAACCATCCTGCATGACGTCATGGTGCTCGCCATCGATCAGCAATTGTCGAAGAAAAAGGAAGACGGCCCGGCCATGATCGGAAAAACCGCGACATTGCAGGTTTCACCGGCGGATGCCGAGCGTCTCCTTGCCGCACAGCAGCTCGGTTCCCTCAGCCTAGTCCTGCGCAGCATGGTCGTCGACGCCAAGCCGGAGGCCGAGCCGCTTGATGACACCTATGACGACCCGATCCTTTTCACCTCGGATAAGGAAGTCAGCAAGGGGCTTGCAGCGCTCGCCGGCGGCAAGAAAAGCGGCGGCAGCAGCGACAAGGTGCGGGTCAATCGCGGCGGCGCCCTTTCCGAACAGAGTTTCTGATTATGCGCTTCCCCTCCTGCCTCATCAGCCTGGCCGGCGCCTCGGCATTTTTTCTGGGGTTGGCGATACCGGCCATCGCGCAGGAGACGTCGGGTTTGTCGGGCTGGCAATCGAATCTCGTCGTTGCATCACCGACAATCGCTTCCCCGAATACGGCGCGACGCGCTGATTGGGCCAAAATGGTTGGCCAGACACCGGAACAGCAGGCCGATAAAATGTCGGCCGCGACGGCACCGAAGATAAAGCCGGTCCTGCAGATCAGCGATGCAACGGCACCCGCATCATCCCTGGACGACGAGCCATCCGTGACGGCTGTCCCCGTTCCGCCGGTTGCCTCGGCGCCGCTTGCAGCCAATGGCGCGGCCCTGCCGAGCCTCGCCAGCATCACCCAGGAACAGGTTGTTGCGACGACACCGGCACCCGCTCCGGCCACGCCGAAAAAAATCGAGATCCCGGTTCCCGTTGCGCCGGTGCCGGCACCTTTTTCAAAGTCTGCCACCCCCGCCACGGATTCTGCCGACCGGCTCGTCCTGCCGCTGAACAAGACCAAGGGCCTGGCCCTAGGGAGCGCCGTGCGCGACATCATCATCGGCAACCCGGATATTGCCGACATCGTCGTCCGCTCACCGAAGCAGATCTATCTGATCGGCAAGGCGATCGGTGACACCAATGCCTTTTTCGTCGATGCCCATGGAGAGTTGATCCACAAGGTCGACATCGTCGTCCAGCCGGATGCCGAGACCGTCCAGAGCAATATCGATACCTTGTTGCCGGGCGAGCATATCCAGGCGAGCGGCATGGGCGATTCCATCGTCCTGTCCGGCAGCGCAAGTTCGGATGGCGCCGCCGCCCGGGCCCGCAACATCGCCCGGCGTTTCGTCGCCAAGGACGAGAACGTGGTGAACATGATCCGCGTCACCAGCGAGCAGCAGGTCCTGCTGCGCGTGCGCGTGGCCGAGGCGCAGAAGACGGTGTTGAAGGAGCTGGGCATCGACAACCTGCTCAGCCCCACGACCTTGGGGCCATTGACGATCGATGCCGCGACATCGGCGCTGGGCCTGGGACCCAATATCGCGGGAACGCTCGGCATTTCGGCCGGCAATTTCGATTCAACCATCCGCATCCTGGAGCAGCATGGATTCATTCGCACCCTGGCCGAGCCGAACCTCTTGGCCGTCTCGGGTGAAACCGCCAGCATGCTGGCGGGCGGCGAATATCCCCTGCCGGCGCCGCAGGACCACGATACGATCACCATTCAATACAAGCCCTTCGGCGTCAGTCTCGCCTTCCTGCCGGTCGTCCTCGACAGCGGCCGGATCAGCCTTAAGGTATCGACCGAAGTCAGTTCACTCTCGCAGACGAATGCGGTGTCGATTCCGACCCTTGCGGGCGACATCCAGGTGCAGGGTTTCACGACAAGGCGCGCCAACAGCACCGTTGAACTGCCCAGCGGCGGCAGCCTGATGATCGCGGGGCTGATGCAGAACGATATCATCAGCAGCCTGAATGGCATTCCGGGCCTGATGGATATACCGATCCTCGGTACGCTTTTCTCATCGACGTCGTTCCAGCGAAACGAGACGGAACTGGTGATCCTGGTTTCGGTGGTGCTTGCAAAGCCGACCGATCCGCGGCAACTGGCCTTGCCGACCGACGGCTTCGCGCCGGCAACCGATCTCGATCGCTATTTCATGGGCAATCTGCAGAACATCTATGTGAAGCGGCCCCATCCCGATCCCAATGCGCCGCAATCCCTGCAAGGGCCGATCGGCTATATCGTGAAGTGAGCGGAGAGATGCGACATCGGATCAGAACCATCATGATGTTGGGCGGCCTGCTGATGACATCGGCATGCGGCACCGAGCCTTATTCGCTCTATGACCCGCATACGGCGTTTCCGACCACGGCGGAACGCCGCACGGCCTATCTCGACGTCGCCCCGTTCCAGCAACAGATACCCGCCACCCCCGATCGCGCCAGGCTCCAGGAATTCCTGGCAGCCTATCGCCAGAACGGCGAAGCGCCGATTGCCGTGACCTCGACGGCGCCGCGCGCCTCCGATCCGTTCGCGCAGCGCGAGGCGCGCGACATTGCCGTCTGGCTGCAATCCCAGGGCGTGCCGGCATCCGATATCCGCCTTTATGTCATGGAATCGCCAGTCGCCGCGGGACCGCAATTGACCTTTCCACTCTACACGACGGCGCCACGTGACTGCGGCCACTGGAATTCAGCAATCACCAATGACCATGACGGTGCCAATACCGACAATTTCGGCTGCGCGACCCAGAAGAATATCGATGCCATGGTGGCCAATCCGCGCGACCTGCTGATGCCATCGACCGCCACCGGCCGCGACGGCGCCAGGGCCTGGAAGATCGTCGACAACTATCAGCAGGGCAAACCCATTCCGGGCGCCAACGACATCAAGCAGGATGTCAATTATTCGCTCGGGACAACGGGTAGCGGCAGCGGTGGACAGTAGTCAGGACAGGATCGTGAACCATCGATTGAGCATTGACGTTTTCTCCCTGACGCCCGAAACGGCGGAATCGGCGCTTGGCCTGAAAAACCTGCCCGCGTTTTTCCGGGCCGTCATCAAGCCGCATGCCGGGGGACTGGCCGCGGCACTCGGCCATTATGCCGATAACGGCGCGTCGCAAGTCATCTTGGTGGAGGATGACGGCAATGCGGATGATCTGTTGAAGCGGCTGGAAGGTCTTGCGTCGGTGGTAGAACCGGGGCGGAAACTCATTGTGATCGGTGCTGTCAACGACATTTCGATCTACCGTCGGATCATGGCGATGGGCGTTGCCGACTACCTCCTGAGTCCCGCTTCGATCGACGATCTGAGCGCCAGTATCGAGCGGGCGACACACGACCCCCAAGGGGCTGCCAAGGGCAAGGTAATCGGCTTCTACGGGCTGCGCGGTGGCGTTGGCAGCAGCACCATCGCGCACAACGTCGCCTGGCTGCTGGCCACGCAGGCCAAGTTGCGGACGATCCTGGTGGATCTCGATCTCGCTTTCGGCACGGCGGCGCTCGCCTTTAATGAGGAACCCCGGCAGCCTTTGATCGATGCCCTGACCGACCCGGAGCGGCTGGACCAAACCCTGTTGCAGCGTTTCATGATCGGCGAGGACGATAACCTGCAGATCCTGTCCACCCACGGTATGTTGCGCAGCTCTATGACACTCAGCCAGATCGCCATCGAAAAGCTGGTCGATCTCGCGCGGCAGACGGCCGATGTCGTGGTGCTGGATCTGCCGCATTACTGGGCGACCTGGGTCGAGGACCTGATGCTGCTGGCCGATGAAACCCTCTTGGTAGCGACGCTCGACCTCGCCAATCTCCGCGACGCGCGCAATTTGACGGAATTGTTGCGCGCCAAGCGGGGAGAGGGACGCGAACCCCGCCTCGTCATCAATAAAGCGGATATGGCGAAGCGCAGCCGCCTCACCGCCCAGGATTTCGCCAACACGCTCTCGCTCAAGCCGCTGGTACAGATCCCATTCGATCCGACCGCCTTCATCGAAGCCGTCAATGACGGCAAAGTGATTTGCGACAAAAATGCCAAACATAAGGCTGCCATCGGCCTGCGACAGATTTCCGAGATCGTGAGCGAACGGCAACAGCCCTCGCGCCGATTCAAGGGCTGGGCGTCGCTGCGCAAACGGCCGGCAGCGCAACCGTCGAAGGCATGACGGGATGTTTGGCAAGCGCAGCCATCCTATCGGGCAGGAAGCACCGGTTGTGCCGAAGGCGGCGCCGGCGGTTGTGCAGATGCCCTCCGCCGCGCCGGGCGCCGGCGTCAAAGTCACCAGTGTGCGCCCGGCCGAACTCGACGGGCGTCTCGCCGAGATCAAGGCCAATGTCTTCAACGACCTGATTTCGACGGTCGATCTATCCGAGCTGGCGAAGCTCGATGCCGCATCGATGCGCGATGCGATCAATGATGTCGTCAGTGACATCATCGGCGTGCGCAATCTCACCATCAGTGCAGCGGAACAGCAGCTCCTCATCACCGACATCTGCAATGACGTCCTCGGCCTGGGACCCCTCGAGCCGCTGGTGGCCCGCGACGATATCGCCGATATCATGGTGAATGGGCCGGATAAGGTTTATATCGAGGTCAATGGCAAGATCGAGCTGACTGATGTCCGCTTCCGCGACAATCAGCAACTGATGAATATCTGCCAGCGCATCGTTTCCGCCGTCGGCCGGCGGGTCGATGAATCGAGCCCGATCTGCGATGCGCGGCTGCTCGACGGATCGCGTGTCAATGTCATCGTCCCGCCGCTCGCCATCGACGGACCGACCCTGACGATCCGGAAATTCAAGCGCGACCGCCTGACGCTCGACAAGCTGATCCAGTTCGGGTCGATCTCGCCAGCCGGTGCCAAGCTCCTGCAGATCATCGGCCACTGCCGCCTGAACGTCATCGTTTCCGGCGGGACCGGTTCCGGCAAGACGACCCTGTTGAACTGCCTGACGCAATATATCGATGTCGGCGAGCGCGTCGTGACCTGCGAGGATGCCGCGGAGCTGCAGCTGCAGCAGCCGCATGTCGTGCGCCTGGAAACCCGCCCGCCCAATCTGGAAGGCGCCGGCCAGGTGACGATGCGCGATCTTGTCCGCAATTGCCTGCGCATGCGGCCCGAGCGGATCATCGTCGGCGAGGTCCGCGGTCCCGAGGCTTTCGACCTCTTGCAGGCGATGAATACCGGCCATGACGGATCGATGGGCACGATTCACGCCAACAATCCGCGCGAATGCATTTCGCGTATGGAAAATATGATTGCGATGGGCGGCTACAACCTGCCCGCCAAAACGGTCCGGGAACATATCGCCGGTGCGGTGCAGGTCATCATCCAGGCCGCACGCTTGCGTGACGGCTCGCGCCGCATCACGCATGTTACCGAAGTCATCGGCATGGAGGGCGACGTCGTCACATTGCAGGACCTGTTCGTCCATGAAATAACCGGCGAAGACGCAGCCGGTCGCCTGACGGGGCGACACCGCTTCACTGGCCTGCGTCCATCCTTCTGGGACCGGGCGCGCTATTTCGGCCGCGAGCGGGAACTGGCCGAGGCCATGGAAAGCGACGATGCTTGATCTCGTCTTTCAGATGCCGCCTTTGATTCTGGGCATTCTGGTGGGGCTCATCCTGTTGCTTGTCTGCATCGCCGCCCTGCTTTTCGGCACGCTCTACGGACCGAAAGCCAAATTGCAGAAGCGCATTGTGAATGTCGTCGGCAGGCCGACCGGCGGCAAGTCGGGCAGGATTGAGCGCGGTGGAGCCGATCGCCGACGCGGCGTCGAGGCCAAGCTTCGGGAGATAGAGCGGCTCAAGAACAGTAAGCGCGGCTATCGTCTGAACGAGGAATTAATTCAGGCCGGGCTGCAACTGTCGTCGCGGCAATTCATTGCTTTTTCGTGCCTGATCGGGCTCGTCCTGACAGCTCTCTACTTGCTTGCCGGGCTGCCGAAAATTGGCCTGCCGCTGGCCGCCATCGTCGGCATGCTCGGCTTGCCCAAATTCTATCTTCGCTTTCGGGTCAAAAGGCGCTTGAAGCAGTTTACCGCTCTCTTTGCTGATGGCATCGACGTCGTCGTCCGCGGTGTTCGGACCGGCCTGACGGTCAGCGAATGCCTGGCGATCGTCGGGCGAGAAATGCGGGATCCGGTCGGCAGCGAATTTCGGCAGGTCACGGAAGGCCTTCATCTCGGCCTCGGCCTGGATGATTGCCTCAACAAGATGTATGCGCGGGTGCCGATCAGTGAGGTGCGGTTCTTCAGCATCGTGCTGGTCATGCAGCAATCCACCGGCGGCAACCTCGCCGAAACGCTGGAAAAGCTTTCGGAGATCATTCGGTCGCGCAAGCGCATGCGGGATAAAATCCAGGCATTATCGAGCGAGGCCAAAACCTCGGCGGCTATCGTGGGATCGCTGCCGATCCTGGTCTCCCTCGCCCTTGCAGCTATCGCACCGCAATACATCCGGGTGCTGTTCACGACCGATATCGGCAAATGGTTCATCGTTGCCGGCCTGGTCTGGATGTCGATCGGCATCTTCGCCATGGCGAAAATCATTCGTTTCGATTACTGAGGCAGATATGCGCTTCGACATCGAATTTCTCATTCTGATATGCGCCGCCCTCGCCGCCTTCGCCTCCGTCCTCGCCGTCGGCCTGCCGTTCTTTCGCGGTGAGCGTTTCGAGTCACGGTTGAAGAGCATTACCGAGCGGCGTCGGGAACTGGCGAAGCAGCAGAAAGAAGCATTCCAGGTACGGGGCCGGCTCCAGGTCGGCGGTGGATGGAAATTCAAGCAGCTGGCGATCCGCGGCTGCAAGCTGCAGGATCTGCTGGAAGCCAAGGACTTGCGACTGCAACTGGCCCGGGCCGGCCGGCGTGGACAGCAGGCCGTCGTCAACTTCCTCTTCGCACGGGTCGCAGCGCCACTCGGCCTGCTGATCTTTTCACTTTTCTATGCCTTCACGGCATTGGCCGATAAAACCTTCCTTATCCGGGTCCTGGCGATCCTGGCTGCAACCGCATTCGGCAACTACCTCCCCGTCATCCTGCTGAAGAATGCCATCACCAAACGGCAGCAGAAATTGCAGCGTGCCTATCCAGACGCGCTCGATCTCATCGTTATCTGTGTCGAATCAGGCATGTCGATCGAAGCGGCCTTTGCCAAGGTGACAGAACAGATGATGGAAGGTGCCCCGGAACTGGCCGAGGAGTTTGGATTGACGACCGCTGAGCTCGCTTTTCTCAACGATCGCCGTCAAGCCTTCGACAATCTGGCCGATCGCACCGGCCTGCCCGCTTTTAAGTCACTGAGCACGACCTTGCAGCAGGCGGAAAAATACGGCACGCCGGTCGCCGTCGGCCTGCGCGTTCTGGCAAAGGAAAGCCGGGACAGCCGTATGGCTGCAGCGGAAAAGAAAGCAGCAGCCTTACCGCCGAAACTGACTGTGCCGATGATTATGTTTTTCCTGCCGGTGCTGTTTATCGTCATCGGCGGCCCGGCCGTCATCCAAGTCATGGATATGATGTCACATCGCTGACCGCGGGTCAGTTGCCGCCCAGGCCCTGATAATAATTGATATTGTTGCGTGCCATCTCGTCAGGCAGGTCCATGCGGACCAGGCGGATGGCGCCGTCCTTGTCGCCTTTGAAGGCGAGCAGCAATGCCAGGTTCTGGCGCATCTGCGCGCTGGCGCTGGGCTGGTTGATGGCTTGTTGCAATGTCGCGATCGCCGTGTCCAGCTGGCCGGACTGCGCCAGGGACAAGGCATAATTGTTCAGCAGCTCGGGATTGGTGGGCACCAGCATCAACCCTGCCTGATAGGCTTCCTGCGCCTGGGCATACTGGCCCTGATAGTCGTAGGCAACGCCCAGGGCCGAATAGATCTCCCAATCCCCGGGCGTCAAATTCTTTGCCTGGGTCAATGCGGGGATCGCCAGGTTCAATTGATCGGCTGCGAGATAATCCTTGCCCAGCTCCACGAGCAATGTCGGCTTCACACCGGCTTTGGTGATCCGTGCATTGACCACCTGGATCGCCTGTTGCGGCGATCCGGCAAAGCGGAAATTCCGCGCCAGGGCCAGCAGGATGGTCTCGTCATCGGGATAACGTTGCAGCAGCGTCGTATAGTGATTGGCAGCCTCGCCATATTTATACCCGGCTTCGGCATCTGCCGCTGCCTGGCGCAGGGTCGCATCGAGATTGGGGACTGCCCCATTCTTCGGGGCCGCCGCCGTGGGCGCGCTGTCGGCGACATCCTGGGCGGAAAAGCTCTTCACCGTGCTGCAGCCGGCGAGTAATGCCGCCGCTGAAAGGATCAAGCAGGTACTCTGCCATGCACGGCGCATCATCAACCTCTTTTACCTGTACCGGATCGATGGGAATTAACCTGGTCTTCACCAAGCCTGCTTACCCTTGTCATCACGGTGCCGCATTCAGCCAGCCGTGCTGCGATATTCTGGGCCTTTTATGATGAAGAAATCCTTTATGAGCCGCATCCCCATCCAATGGATGCCCGTCCAGTTGATGGTCGCGCTGTTCGTGCTGGGATTGGTATTCGCCGGTGCGGCGAAAGCGGACTCCGTCCTGGCCGTCGATTTGAACGGCGCCCGTAGTATCGGCCTGAAGGCCGCGGCCAATGACGTAATCGTCGGCAAACCGGCGGTCGCTGATGTCTCCCTGCAGGCACCGGATCATCTTGTTGTCATCGGCAAACAAGCGGGCCGCACCCGCGTCATCGCCATGGATTCAGCCCAGAAGGTCCTCTTCAATCAGATCGTCGTCGTCGTCGCCGGCGATGAAGGCCTGGTCACCGTCACCGGCCCGCGCAAAGGCAATATCGTGCAGAACGACTATGCCTGTACGACCCATTGCTCCGCCATTCCCGGCGGATCGGCACCGGCTCAGCCCTCCGCCCCCTGATAGACGATGCCGGCCGTCGACTTATCCCGGTCGATGGCAATCGCACAGACCATGCTGATGATCGCGGCGAACACCACATAGCCGGCGATCAGCCAGGGCTGTCCGCCATTCTCCCTGAGCAGCCAGGTTGCGATCATCGGCGTGATGCCGCTCGCGAAAATGCCGGAAAATTGATAGACGAAAGAAATGCCGGTATAGCGCACCCGGGCGTCGAAGAGATCTGCGAACAGCGCCGCTTCCGGTCCATAGCAGATCGCATAGATGATGCCGAACGGCACGATCAAGGCAATGCCGATGGCGAACGGATCGCCGGAACTCATCAGCCAGAAAGCCGGATAGGTCACAAGTGCCAGTAGGAACGAGCCGACGGCATAGGTCTTTGCCCGGCCGAAACGGTCGGAGACCCAGCCGAAGACCGGAATGGCGAAGATCATGATGAAGGCCGCCACGGAAACGACCCAGAGCGCTTCCGTGCGTGGAAAGCCGACGGCGTTTGATAAATATCCGATGCTGAAGACCGCGAAGATATTGAAGAAGACGCCGTCGATGTAGCGCGCGCCCATACCGAGCAGGATATTCTTGGGATAGGTTGCGATAAGCTCCATGAAGGGCACCTTCGCTTCGGCGCCACGTGATTTGATCTTAGCGAATTCCGGCGTCTCCATGATGCGCAAACGGATATAAAGACCGACCAGCACCAGGACGAAACTGACAATGAAGCCGACACGCCAGCCCCAGGAGAGAAAGTCTTCATCCGGCAGGACCGACATGAAGGCGACGACACCGGAACTGAGGCACAAGCCGATCGAAAGACCGGCTTGCGGTAGGCTTGCATAAAGGCCGCGTCGCGCCGGCGAGGCATATTCATAGGCCATAAGCACCGCTCCGCCCCATTCGCCGCCGAGACCGATACCCTGGGCGATGCGCAGGACCAGCAACAGGATGGGCGCCGCGACGCCGATCTGGTCATAGGTCGGCAGAAGGCCGATCAACACCGTTGCCAGTCCCATGATCATCAGCGTCAGGATCAGCATGCTCTTGCGGCCGATCTTGTCGCCAAAATGGCCGAAGACGATGCCGCCAAGCGGCCGAGCGATGAAGCCGACGGCAAAAGTCGCATAGGCCAGCATCGTCGAAATGAACGGATCACCGGCGGGGAAGAAGAGCTTGTTCAACACGATGCCGGCGACGACGCCATAGAGAAAGAAATCATACCATTCAATTGTCGCGCCGATTACGCTTGCCAGAACGACGCGGCTGATATCGCGGTCGCTGACGGCTTGTTCCTGCTTGGCCATGTTATTTCCCTTTTTAATGCACTGATCTGGTGTCCTCCAAAATCATGTCTGAGGCTTTTTCGGCGATCATGATGACCGGCAGATTGGTGTTGCCGGAAACGAGCTGCGGCATGATCGAACAATCGACTACCCATAAGCGATCCAGGCCGCGCAAAGCGAGGCGTGGCGTTACGATGGCATTATCGTCGCTTCCCATCCGGCAGGTGCCGGAAGGGTGAAAGATCGTGGCACCATTGCCTTGGGCAAATGCCAGCAATCCCTCGTCATCGCTAACATCGGGTCCGGGCAGAACTTCATGCTCGATGAGATTCCGCAACGGCGCCTTGGCCGCCAAGCGCCTTGCATAGGTCAGAGCCGCAACGGTACAGCGGCGATCGAAATCGGTTGCCAGGTAATTCGCCTGCATGCGCGGCGCTGCCAGGGGATCGGTGCTGGCCAAGGTGATCTGGCCACGGCTTTCCGGCCGCAACTGGCAAACGGACAGCGTGAAACCGGAATAAGGATGCACCTTGCCGCCGGCCATATCGGCGCTCAGCGTCGCGATGTGAAATTGAATGTCCGGTGTCTCGCTTTCCGCCATCACGCGCGTAAAAAGACCTCCTTGATTGATGCCGATGGCGAGCGGGCCGCGCCGGAACAATGCCCAGTCGCTGGCCATGCGCAGGCGGCCGGCGATCGAGCGCAATTGATCATTGGTGGTGATCGGCTGGTTGACGCGATAGATCAGGCGCAATTGCAGATGATCCTGCAGGTTCTGTCCGACCGCCGGTCGGTCGAGCCGCACCGGAATGCCGTGTTGCTGCAAATGCGTTGCGGGCCCAATCCCGGACAGCATTAGCAGTTGCGGCGACTGTATCGCCCCGGCCGACAGGATCACACCGGCATTGGCGGTGAGCTTGTGTTCCACCGACCCGGCACGATAGGTGACGCCGGTTGCGCGCTTGCCATCGAAGTCGAGACGCGTGGCATGAGCATTGGTGATGACCGTGAGATTGGAACGCCGCCGCGCCGGCTTGAGATAGGCAACGGCCGTGCTCATGCGCCGGCCGCGATGGGTGGTGAGCTGGTAATAGCCGACCCCTGCCTGATCGGCGCCGTTGAAATCCTCGGTTCGCTTCACGCCGCAAGTCTCCGCCGCGGCGATGACGGCTTCGATCAGTGGATGTCGGGACGGAATGGAACTGACCCGCAAAGGTCCGTCGCGGCCATGATCCGGCCGGTCGCCGAGATCCGGATTCGATTCAAGCTTGCGGAAATACGGCAGCACATCGGACCAGCCCCAGCCGGGATTGCCGAGATCGCGCCAGAGATCATAGTCCTGCGGCTGTCCACGGATCGCGATCAGGCCGTTGATCGAACTGGATCCGCCGAGACAGCGGCCGCGCGGCCAGTAAATCCGCCGGCCCGCCATGGTCGGTTCCGGTTCGGTATAGAACCGCCAGTTCAGCACCGGATCCCACATCGTCTTGCCATAGCCGATCGGCAGGTGAATCCAGATACTGCGATCAGGTGGTCCGGCTTCCAGCAGGGCGACCCGATATCTCCCATCGGCCGACAGCCGATTTGCCAGCACGCAGCCGGCAGAACCTGCACCGATGATGATGAAATCGAAGGCTGCGGCCGCCACGCCCCGTAAACCCTCCCCCTGGGATCGTTCTCAGGAGACGGCTACTTGACCGCATCTCATCGCGGCGGTCAATGGAGTAAACCTTGCGGGTGCATGAGACCAGCGGAGCGACGGAGCGTGCATGGGACGGCCCATGCACGCTCCGTCGCAGGCCGTTACTGCTGTGCGAGCCAGCTATTGAAGCGCTCGGTCAGCTCCTCGTCGTGATCCGCCCAGAATTCGGACGAGACCACGAAAGCCGTCTTCATGTTCTCCGGCGCGGTCGGCAGGTCGGCAAGAATATTTGGCGGAATCTTGGAGATCGCCGCTTTCAGCGTCGGGCCGTAGGAAATGTATTTCGACTGCTGCGCCATCACATCGGGATCGATGGTGAATTTGACGAATTGCTTGGCCAGATCGAGATGCTTGCCGCCTTTCGGCAAGGCCCAGAGATTGAAATCCATCGCCGCGCCGTCCCAGACGATCTTGAAGTTCTTGTTGCTGTTCTTGACGGCATCATAGATGCGCCCGTTCCAGGCGGTGCTCATGACGACCTCGCCATCGGCAAGCAATTGCGGCGGCTGCGCGCCAGCGGTCCACCAGACGCGCACATCGGGTCTGATCTCATCGAGTTTCTTGAAGGCGCGATCGACCCCCTCGCTGGTACCGAGCACCTTATAGACTTCCTTCGGCGCGACGCCGTCGGCGATCAGCGCCATCTCCAGCGTGGTCTTTGGCGATTTGCGCAAGGCGCGCGGTCCGGGAAATTTCTTCACATCCCAGAAATCGGCAACGGTCTTGGGACCGCCATTGGGGAATTTATCGGCGTCATAGGCATAGATCGTGTCGAAGACGATGGTGGCGACGGCGCAATCCATCGCCGCACCTTCGACGAACTGATCGCGACCGCCCAGCGCGTCATAGTCGATCGGCTCCAGCCAGCCTTCCTCGCAGCCTTGCAGCGCGTGGCCGGGTTCCACATCGACCACGTCCCAGCTCACCTGCTTCAGTTCCACCATGCTCTTGAGCTTGGCGGTCGAACCGTCCCATTCATCCTGCAGGATTTTCGTGCCGGTCTTTTTCGCGAAGGGCTCAAAATAGGTCACGTCCTGGCTCTTGGTGTAAGCGCCGCCCCAGGACGTCACCGTCAAAGTGTCCTTGGCGACGGCGGCTGTGGCCGTCAATCCGAGCGTCAATCCGGCTGCTACCGCATAGAGATATCGCTTTTTCATTCTTTCCTCCCAGTGACCACAGAGCGGCATTTTCGTTATTTTATTGTCTTACCATACAATAGAGACATGTTGATCATGTCAAGGCGGACATTTATTAACGCATCATCGTTGTATGGCTTGAATCGCTCTGAAAGGCAGGTAGTTCGCCTATCTCATCGCTTATTTCTTGGAGTTGCTCGCTCAAATGTCATGTGGCACAAATCCTGAAACGCACGGCTTATTCCAGCCTGTGGAGCCGACTCTGATGGACATGCTTAAAGACCTCAGGCTGATCGACAGCCAGCAGCCGATTTATCGCCAGCTGGCGGATGCGATCGCCGAACGGATCAGCACGGGACAATTGGAGGCCGGCGAACGGCTGCCGCCACAGCGCGAGATCGCCCGGTCGCTCGGCGTCAATCTCACAACCGTCACGCGGGCTTTCGCTACCCTGCAGCAACGCGGGCTGATCGAAGGCAAGGCCGGCCGAGGAACCGTGGTCCGGCATCCCGAGCAAGGCCCCGCCACGGCGTTCAAATCGGCGCCCAGCGACGATAGCGGCATCGTCGATCTCTCCGTCAATCGTCCCGCCATCCCCGCCTATCTCAACGCTTTGGCGACGCTCCTGCCGCGCCTTGCCAAGGATGCGCGCTATCCCGGCTTGCAGGATTACCACCCGCCGGAAGGACCGCATTGGGCGCGCAAGGCGGTGGCCGACTGGCTGCAACCGGCGATCGGCCCGTGCAGCGGCCAGGTCATCCTGACCGACGGGGCGCAGCATGGCCTGGCTTGCACCCTGGCCAGCATCGCGCGGCCGGGTGATGTCATTCTGGCGGATGCCGTCACCTATCAAGGTATCAACGCGCTCTGCCGGTCCCTGGGGCTGGATCTCCGCAGCCTGGCGATGGACCGCCAGGGCATGATGCCGGATCACTTCGAAACGGCCTGCCAGCAATGGCGCCCACGCGCCGTTTTTCTGGTGCCGAGCTACCAGAACCCGACGGCCGTCACCTTGCCGATGGAACGCCGCCGCGCCCTGCTGGCGACCGCCCGGCAATACAACGTCATTCTGATCGAGGACGATGTTTACCGCCCCCTCCTGGATACACCGCAGCAAACCTTTGCGAGCCTGGCGCCGGACCTGACAGTCTATGTCAGCGGCTTTTCCAAATGCGTCGCGCCGGGCTTGCGTCTGGGCTTCGTGGTGCCGCCTCGCGCCTTGGTGGGCGATGTCGCGGCGGCACTCCGGATCAATTGCTGGAGCATCAGTCCCCTCACCGCCCTGATCGGCACGGTGATGCTGGAGGATGGCGTCATCCACGACCTGGTGTCACGCCAGAAGGAGGAATTGCGCCAGCGACAGGCTTTAGTCCACCAGATCCTCAAGGATTTCGATATCCAGACCGGCGATACCTCGACCCATTTCTGGCTGCATCTGCCGGAACCCTGGCGCAGCAATATCTTCGTGCGGGTATGTCAGAAGCGCGGCATCGGCGTTCTCGGCGCCGAGGCTTTCGCCGTCGGCCGCGACGCGGTCGCCCATGCGGTCCGGGTCAATGTTGCGGCCGCCCGGTCGCATAGCGATCTCATCCGGGCCTTGGAAAGCCTGGCTGATCTTTTGCGCTCAGGCCATCTGCATCTGCATGACGGCGTCTGAGGCAAGGCACGTACCTCGATCGGACCGCGAATACATCAATTACGCGTGAGGAGCGAACTATCGCGCCGGTGCCGGGTTGTCGCTCCATTCCAGCATCGCCCGGCCTTTCAAAAGACAATAAGGAGATGGCCCAGACGGCGATGGTGACCTTTGGGAGGCTTCGGTCATGCGCTCAATCCTGCTTTGGATCCTGGAAGTGCCCGTCCCCGTTATCCTGCTCGCCCATTTCATCAATTCGCTGCAGTGACCCTCCGCCTCGTGCCAAGGTGAAGGTTCAGGCCGCTGCCGAAAGGAAAAACCCTGTTACCTTGCCGGTGGCGCGGCCGGTAACAGGGCTGGTTTACGAGGTATGATTGTGATTGGCGGCCTATTCGGCCGTCCAGCCGCCATCGATCTGTTGCATCGAACCGTTAATCGACTTGCCGGCATCCGAAGCCAGGAACACCGCCAAAGCGGCGACATCCTCGACCGTCACGAATTCCTTGGTCGGCTGAGCCGCCAGCATCACGTTCTTCTTCACCTCGTCTTCGGTGATGCCCCGGGCTTTCGCGGTATCGGCGATCTGCTTTTCCACCAAAGGTGTCCAGACATAGCCCGGGCAGATGGCGTTGACGGTGACGCCGAAGGTCGCCAGTTCCAGGGCGGCGGTCTTGGTCAGGCCGGCGATGCCGTGCTTCGCCGCGACATAGGCGGCCTTATAGGGCGAGGCCACCAAGGCATGGGCCGAGGCGGTATTGATGATGCGGCCCCATTTGCGCTGCTTCATGCCGGGAATGGCGGCGCGGATGGCATGGAAGGCGGAACTGAGATTGATGGCGATAATCGCATCCCACTTCTCCACCGGGAATTCCTCGATCGGCGCGACATACTGAATGCCGGCATTATTGACCAGGATGTCGACGCTGCCGAAGGTCGTCTCGGCGGTCTTGATCATCTCGGCGATCTCGCTGCCTTTGGACATATCGGCCGGCGAATAGATCGCCTTGACGCCATAGGTGCTTTCGATCGACTCGCGTTCTTTTTCAATCGCTGCCGCATCACCGAAGCCGTTGATCATGACATTGGCGCCCTCTTTCGCCATGGCCTGGGCGATGGCGAGACCGATCCCACTGGTCGAACCGGTGACGACCGCGGTTTTACCCTTCAACATACCTAGTCTCCGTCATTGGTAGCTGGATGATGCGCTGGTCGGCGGGAGATGCCGACCGGATTAGAGCCACAGCATGCAGCCGTTTTTTGTGCGCTGCAATATGCTTCTGGGACCTGTCATTGATCTGCCATCCGCGCTTTCTCCGGCCGGTAACGAAGGCGTGATCGCCGCAACTATAACGACGCTGGAAATTCCATCCTTCGACACTTTAGCGTGAATTTGTTCCTTGATCCGGGTTCTGGATCGGCACAGCCCGCAAGTAAAAATTCCCAAGAGATGCGCATGCTTGAAAAATTGACGCGCCGCCTGTCGGTCGAGCGCTTGCAAGCCGAAGGCTTGAAGCGCCAGGACTTCCACCGGGTCCTGACCCTCTGGCAGCTGACCGCGATCGGCATCGGCGGCATTATCGGTGTTGGGGTTTTCGTCCTGACCGGCGTGGTTGCCGCGACCCATGCCGGGCCGGGTGTCGTGCTCTCCTTCATCGCCGCCGGGATCGCCAGCGCCGCCGCCGCCCTCTGCTATGCCGAATTCTCCAGCATGATCCCCGTCACCGGCAGCGCCTATACCTATGGCTATGCCGTCCTGGGCGAGCTGGCCGCCTGGATCATCGGCTGGGATCTGCTGCTGGAATATGCGCTGGTGGTCGCCGTGGTGGCGATCGGCTGGTCGGGTTACGTGCGGGCTTTGCTCGAGGCCGGCGGCATCCATTTGCCGGATTGGGCGGCCGAGGTCGAGGTCGGCCAGGTCGGGCATCGCTTCGATGTGATTGCCGCCTTGGTCTCGCTTGCCATTGCCACCTTGTTGACGATCCGCTTGGAGGTCGGCGCCCGTTTCAACAGCCTGATCGTCGGCATCAAGCTGGCCGGCGTGCTGCTGGTCATCATCGTCGGCGCCTTTTTCATCAAGCCGGAAAACTGGCATCCGTTCCTGCCCTTCGGTTTTCACGGCGTGCTGACGGGTGCCGCCATCGTGTTCTTCGCCGTCTTCGGCTATGACACGCTGACGACCGCGGCGGAGGAAGCACGCAACCCGCAGCGTGACCTGCCGCGCGCCGTGCTGTTGTCCCTCGCCATCGCGATGGTCCTTTATATCGCCATGGCGCTGGTCCTGACCGGCATGGTGCCCTATCAGTCGCTGAACAACACGGCGCCGGTCGCCAATGCCTTCAAGGACCTCGACCTGACCGTGGTGATGATCATCATCTCCATTGCCGCCATCGCCGGCATCACCAGCGTGCTGTTCGCCTTCATGCTGGCGGCGGCGCGCATCTGGTTTGCCCTGGGGCGCGACGGCCTGCTGCCGCGCTGGTTCGCCAAGCCGCATCCGACCTTCGGCACGCCCTATCGGCCGACCATCATCCTCGGCATCGGCACCGCGCTTGCGGCCGGCATCTTCCCGATCAGCGAGGTTGCCGAACTGGTCAATATCGGCACGCTCTCGGCCTTCATCGTGATCTGCGCCTCGGTGGTGATCCTGCGCTGGAAGCGCCCCGATTTGCAGCGGCAGTTCCGCGTGCCCTTGGTCTACCTCGTCGCCCTGATCGGCATCTGTGCCTGCATCGCCTTGATCGCCGGCCTGCCGGTGCCGACCTATGAACGCTTCGTCATCTGGCTGGCGATCGGTCTCGTCATCTATTTCCTCTACGGCATTCGCAACAGCGCGCTGGCGCGCGAAGGGAATTAACAATGCCCTGAACAGCGTGTGTCATCCCAGACGAAGATCGCCCTGGCCAAGTCTTGCATTGACTTCCTGTGCGTCCCAAGGAAGAGTGCACCGATAAATTGAATGGATAATCAAATAAGTGCCAGGGGACTGAGATGAGTGCAGCTTACGGCAATGACCGGGCTTTTACCGCAACCGATCTGACGGGAACGCAGATCGAGCCGACCTTTGCCGGGGCGCTGAGCTTCCTGCGCCGCAAATACAGCCGCGATCTGACCGGTGTCGATGTCGCCGTGACCGGGTTCCCCCTGGATACCGCGGTCACCAATCGTCCCGGCACGCGCTTCGGCCCGCGCGCCATCCGCGCCGCGTCGAGCCACATGGCCTGGACGCGGCCCTATGGCTGCGCCTTCGATCCGCTCGATAAGCTTGCGGTGGTGGATTACGGCGATTGCCGCTGGGATCACGGTCGGCCGGAAGAGATTCCCGGCGCGATCGAGGCCCATGCCGATGAGATCGTTTCCAAGGGTGTCGCCCTGCTCTCCCTGGGCGGCGATCACTTCATCAGCTATCCGCTGCTGAAAGCCCATGTGAAGAAGCACGGGCCGCTTTCCCTGGTTCATTTCGATGCCCATTCCGATACCTGGAATGACGAAGGCGGCGACGGCCGGGTCGATCACGGCACCATGTTCTATCATGCCGCCAAGGATGGCCTGGTCGATCCGAAACGTTCGGTGCAGATCGGCCTGCGGACGCATAACGACGACACGATGGGCTTTAATATCTTCGACGCGCCCTGGGTGCATGAACATGGCGTCAAGGCAGTGATCGAGGAAACCCGCCGGATCGTCGGCGATAGCAAGGCTTATCTCACTTTCGATATCGATTGCCTCGATCCCGCTTTCGCGCCAGGGACCGGCACGCCGGTTGCCGGCGGCCTGACCTCAGCCCAGGCGCTGGCAATCCTGCGCGGTTTCGCCGGCATGAATTTCGTCGGAATGGATATCGTCGAAGTGGCGCCGGCTTATGACGTGGCGGAGATCACTGCCCTGGCCGCTTCACATATCGCCCATGAGTGGCTGGTGCTCTATGCCGGCCGCAAACAGGCGTAACCGACAGAAGGTCTCATAATGGAAAAGCGGGCGGTCCAGGTAGCGCAGCAAGGGATTGCCCGACAGCCGGCCCCATAGGGGATTGGCCTCCGTCTCTTCTTTTTCCTGGATATGCGACGGCAGAAGCGGCACCACGGTGATGGCGCCTTCGCGCATCTTTTCCGCAGCGACCGGGTCGGCGAGAATTTCATCGACCCGGCGCGGCAGCGGCACCTTGCGATTCGCCGTGCGCATCGCCGAAACATGGTGAAAGAGCATCACCTCGATCTGCAATAAAGCCTGCCTGAGTTGCGGATGACGGACAGACAAACCGGGAAAATCGGGAAAGCTGATTTCATATCCACCGGCCTCGTCACCACGGATGACAGCGACGTAATAAATCATGCTGCTGGTCCCATTCATCGACTTTTCGGTCCGCGTGAGATAGGTGCCGCGGAACCACCGACAAGATGACGTCTCATCACGAAGTCGCGATATATATTCCGGATCGAACCTTTCGACGCTCTGTCTGTTGCTTCATTTTGATGGAGAAACCGCGTGGCGAGATCGGGCAAGGTTCGCATCGGCATCTCAGGCTGGCGATACAAGCCGTGGCGCGGCGTCTTCTATCCTGAAGACCTCAAGCAGAAGGACGAGTTATCCTTCGCCGCCGATTGTTTCCCGACAATCGAGATCAACGGCACTTTCTATTCCTTGCAACGGCCGCAAAGCTTCGCGCAATGGGCGACGGATACGCCGAAGGATTTCGTCTTCGCGGTCAAGGGGCCGCGCTATATCACCCATATCCGGCGCCTCAAGGATGTCGAAAAGCCGCTCGCCAATTTCTTCGCCAGCGGCGTCTTTGAGCTCGGCGCCAAGCTCGGTCCGATCCTCTGGCAGTTTCCGCCAAATTTCAAATTCGATGCCGAGCGTCTCGAAACCTTCTTCAAGCTGCTGCCGCGAGATACCACCGAAGCCGCGCGCCTCGCCCGCCGGCATGACAGCCAGGTGAAGGGGCGCGCTTCCCTGAAGCCCATGAAGAAGATCCGCCTGCGTCATGCGATGGAAATCCGGCATGACAGTTTCCGCGCACCTGACTTCGTCAAGCTGCTGCGGAAATACAAGGTCGCCCTGGTCGTTGCCGATACGGTTGAATGGCCCTGCCTGATGGACCTGACCAGCGATTTCATCTATTGCCGCCTGCATGGCTCGGAAGAGCTCTATGCCAGCGGCTATGACAGCCGCGCTTTGACCCAATGGGGCAAACGCGTTGTCGCCTGGGCCCAAGGGAGCGAGCCCAAGGACGCCAAACGTATCCTCGACAAGGCAGCTCCGAAGCGCGCGAAGCGCGATGTCTATGTCTATTTTGACAACGACATGAAGGTGAAAGCGCCGGGCGATGCGACCAAACTGACCAAGCGCGTCGAGAAAGCCCTCGCCTGACCGCCCCGCCAGTGCATGATCAATCGGCCATGATCAATCGGTGCAGCTTGCGGACGGCGCTGTCGGGTGTCGTCAACACGGCCCGCCCTTCCACCGGCTTGATTGCGGCTGCCGCACGGGCAAGCGAGAACTGGCCGAGCACCAGGACATCGACATCGCGCATCTCCGCCGCAGCTTCGGCAACCAGTGCATCGTGCCGCCCGCCGTCACCCGCTTTCAGGGCGGCGAGCGCGCCGTCGACATTGCGCGCCGTCAGATCGATCTCGATCCCGCGCGCCGCCGCCATCCCGCGCAATTCCGCCGACAGCGATGTCAAAGACGGCGGAAAGGTCACCAGCAGGCCGATGCGCCGGCCGGTATCGAGTGCCGCGTCGAAAGCCGCTTCATTCGGGCGCAGCACCGGCAGCGACAGATCGGCCTTCACCGCATCGATGGCCGGCTGGAAGGCCGAGCAGGTGAAAAGAATGCCAGCCGTCTTGCCGCCCTCCCCCGATAGTTCCGCCGCGTAACGTCCCAGCATCAGGAAGCGGTCGTGAATGCTCTGCGTCAACGCGCCGGCCGCAGCGAGATCGGCAGAGAGCGAGGTATCCATCAGATCGAAACAGCTCGCCTCAGGCCAATCCGCGGCAAAGGCGCGATGGATCGGCGCCACAGATTCAGCCAGGGCATGAATCAGCATGATACGCGCGGTCCTCATTTCCTGCTCCGTAACTGCAAGGCGGCCATCAGCTTCGCATCGCGCTCCTGCTCCAGCTCGCTGATGGATCGCCCCGCCGCCTCATCGGCAATGCCATCGACGATCTTCGCGCAGAGATCCGGCGTCAGGCGCGGATTGCCGAGTGTCTTCCAGCGGCGCTCCTGGCTGGGGCCGAGATGCTGCAGGTAATGCTCGATGCCGCCTGCCCCACCGCCCAGATGATAAGCCATATGCGCCCCGACGATCGACCAGCGCAGCCCCGGCCCGTTGACCAGCGCGCGGTCGATATCGGCCACATCGGCAACACCTTCCTCGACCAGGCTGACCGCTTCGCGCCATAGCGCCGAGGCCAGCCGGTTGGCGAGATGCCCGGCGACCTCACGCTTGAGGCGCACCGTCTCGCGATCGAGGCCGCGATAAAAATTCTCCGCCCGGTCGAGCACGCCGTCATCCTGGCCGTAAAGCTCGACCAGCGGCATGAGATGCGGCGGATTGAAAGGATGCGCCAGGATGAAGCGCTCGGCATGCACCAGACCGCCCGCCAGATCCGACCACATCAGAGACGAGGTGCTGCTGGCGATGACCGCGTCCTGCGGCGCGGCCGCCTCGATCTCGCGATAGAGCTTGTTCTTGAGCTCGACGGATTCCGGCGCGTTCTCCTGGATCCAATCGGCGCCGCTCACCGCGTCGGCCAGACTTGCGACCACCGTGACGCCACCCGCCGCGTCATAGCCCAGTTGCACCAGTTGCTTCGCGGCCTTATCGGCCCGATCGGCAAAGCTCTCCCGTGCCGCTTCGGATGGGTCCCAGGCCCGCACGATGTAGCCGCCGGCCCGCGCAAACAACGCCGCCCAACTGGCCCCGATGAGGCCACCGCCGATCACGGCCACCGTTTTTATGTGTTGCTTTAACATTCTCAAGTCTCGCGATGCTGTCAGTTATACGGGCGCTTCGTTGGTGTCGAACGACCTGTTCTCGTCTTATGTTAGCCAAGAACGGCCTTCCGAAAACACCGGAAAATCAGAAGGCTCCAGACTCTTTTTATGAGCTGGCGACAAGTTGCGCTCGCGAATGGCTGTCATTCGAAGCGCAACCCGCAACAGTCAAATCGGCGGCATCGCAGCACCTTTGAACTCATCTCCAGTTAAGTCTGAAAGCGGTCACGGCGCGGACCGGGACGGACTTGGCCCAGAGCCAAAGAAATTCCAGAGCCGATCCGTCGGATGCCAGCCACCCTTATGGAGATCCGTAACCATGCTCTATTCACTGATCATCACGATCTGCGCCATCAATGCGCCGGCGCATTGCCAGGTCTATGAACAGCCGATGGAACACGCCTCCGCGACGCCCAATATGGCCTTCGTCGAAGCCCAGGGCATTCTCGCGCAATGGCTGGAGCAGCATCCCGGTTACAAGCTGCAGCACTGGCGGCTCGAACCGGGTCAGGGGTCGTAAGCGATACACGATCGCCTAAGCATAAACTCTCGCCAGCACGCAACTCTAACTATACTGAAAACAAGTGGGGGAAGGTCATTAGATGCATGTTACGGGGCGCGCAGTGGGAGCTGCGTTTTTCGTTCTCATTCAAAATGCTGTGGCACGATAGAACGCTTGCGAAGCAATACCATTCAAGTAGTGCCACAGCTTGTCGTAATGGCTTTCTGAAATGCCTTATCGCTCATCAGTTCCTCAATGTTACTAGAGATAACCTTATTGATATTGGCAAAAATTACCTCAGCTACAACGAACTTGGTCGTATCGAATTTCACTTTGTACACGTTATCCAATAACGTCTTTTTATTTTCATCCCACAGAACATAGCGGAAGTCGCTGAGATATGTGGCCGAGAAACCAAGATCATCAATTGTCAGATCGTTGATCTCGCCTTGGAGGGAGCAACGATTATCAGCTTTGATAGATAATCCTGCTTGCCGAAATTCTCGCTTCACTGCGTTAGTGATGTAAGAACTGACTGGCTCCGTGAGCTTCAACTGACCGGCGGCGGTATTATGAATGACGTTGGGCGCAACACCACTCTTGGGAGTATATTTAAATTCTTGTACATTCACACCCCCGGCGAGTTCTTGAGTACCGGTAGGGGTATAAGGTGGAAGACTGATTACAGTCTGCGCGCAGGCAGACAACGACAGCAAGCCAATCACGGCCATTGCGGCTTTAATAATTTTCATGACTTCCCCCAAAAAGAGAGAAAATCATATACCCAGCTTTATCTTGGAGGCAAGACGAATACCACTAATCATTGTGGTAGTAACTTCGCTTAGCTATCGGCTGTTGAACGGGCAGTTTGTGCATGTCGTAACTGACCCGGATTTTAGCTGGCTCAGAATCCGGGAATTTGGCACAGCGCTAAAAAGCTGGATTGTTACGATTGCTTACGGAAAGCCGTAGCTGAAATTGGTCAATCTTCGAAGATTGGCGTCCCCAAGGGGATTCGAACCCCTGTTACCGCCGTGAAAGGGCGATGTCCTAGGCCTCTAGACGATGGGGACCAAAGACCGGTGGCGGGCCGAGCGGCTCGCCACGGAACGGCGCTTGTTTAACCGTTGGCCGGGGTAAATGCAACCCCGAAACACCGAGTCGGTTCGCTTTCTTGCGCATTCCTGTCCGGACGGGGCCGATTGGCAAAAGCATCGGATAAATAGCTGAATTTTGACTGTTTTTCGCCCGGCATTCACGCGGGACCTTAACGCCCGGCCGGCGCGGCGTCGTCGATCAGGAGCTGGACTTCCTCCCGCCCCTGCCAGCGGTCAAGGCGCAGGCTGCCGACGAGATGCAGGGTGGTGCCGCGCGATTGCAGCAATAGCTTGCCGAGCGGCTCATCCGCCACCCGGAAGGCGATGGCCTTGATCCTGGTCCCGTCGCTGCCCTGGACCTGGCAGCGGACATGGCCGGTGCCGACCACGTCGGCAAAGGCGATCCGGGCATCGGGAATGGCGAAACGGGGTTCCGGATTGCCGCTGCCGAAGGGGCCGATCTGTTCCAGCATGGTGACGAAATCCGGCGTCGCGGCGCGCGGCTGGATGGCGCCGTCGAGCGGCATCACCGGCACCAGCGGGCTGCCGTCGAGATCGGAGACGAAACGCCGGGAGATGAAATCTGCCAGGTCCAGCATGCGCTCGGCGCCCACTTCAAAGCCTGCTGCCATGGCATGGCCACCGCCTTTGGCGATGATGCCGGCCTCGCGGGCGGCGATGACGGCATTGCCGAGATGCAGGCCGGCGACCGAGCGCCCCGACCCCTTCCCCATTCCGTTGCCATCGAGGGCGACGACGCAGACCGGGCGCTGATAGCGTTCCTTGAGACGGCCGGCGACGATGCCGATCACGCCGGCATGCCAGCCTTCGGCGCCGACCAGGATGAGATGCGGGTTCTCCGCCGCCTGGCGTTCGGCCGCCTCGATGGCGGCGGCCAGCACCTCGGCCTCGATGGCGCGGCGCTCGGCATTCAGCTCGTCGAGCCGGCGTGCCAGCTCACCCGCCAGCACCGCATCCTCGCCGGATAGCAGGGTGGCGCCGAGATCGGAGGCGCCGACGCGGCCGCCGGCATTGACCCGGGGGCCGAGCAGGAAGCCCGCATGATACGTGCCCGGGCGTTCCGCAACCCCGGCCACGTCGCTGAGGGCGCTGATGCCGATATTGCGGCGCTGGGCCATGACCTTGAGGCCCTGGGATACCAGAGCACGGTTGAGGCCGGTGAGTGGCACGACATCGCAGACCGTGCCCAAAGCTACCAGGTCGAGCCATTGCAGCAGATCGGGTTCCGGCCGTGCGGTGTTGTACCAGCCGCGCTGCCGCAGCGCTCGGTTGAGCGCCACCACCAGCAGGAAGGCAACGCCGACCGCCGCCAGATGACCGTGGCCCGGTGTCTCGTCGAGGCGGTTGGGATTGACGATGGCGGTCGCGACGGGCAGCGCCGGCTCCGCCACATGGTGATCGACGACGACGACCGAGAGGCCGATCTGCGCCGCCTCTTCCAAGGCGGCAAAGGCGGTGATGCCGCAATCGACCGTGATGACGACATCGATGCCTTCCGAGCGCAGGCGATGCATGGCCGGCGCATTGGGGCCATAGCCTTCGTTCATCCGGTCGGGGACATAGAGGCGGATCGGCGTGACGCCTACCGCCTTCAGAAAACGCATCAGCAGGGCCGCCGAGGTTGCGCCATCGACATCGTAATCGCCGAAGATGGCGATGCGCTCGTTCTTCTCGATCGCCGTCACCAGGCGATCGACCGCCTTCTCCATGTCGCGGAATTGCGAGGGATCCGGCAGCAGGTAACGCAGGCGCGGGGCGAGAAAGGCTTCGGCGGTATCGACCGTCTGGCCACGCGCGGCGAGCAGCCGGCCGACCAGTTCGGGCAGTTGCAGGCGCTGAGAAATGGCGAGGCCCTGCCGATCGACTTCGCCGCCGCCATCAGGAACACGCAGCCGCCAGAGGCGGCCGCAAGCCGAGCGAGCGACGCCGAGAAACGCGTCGGCAGGGACCATGTTCAGACGACCGCCATGATTCAGACGAGCGCTCAGACGTCGAGCGGGCGCTTGATCTTCCAGTTGTGCTGCGCCTCGACGTAACGGACGGTGCCGCTCTTCGAACGCATGACCAGCGAATGGGTCGTCGCCATGCCGGCAGACCGGCGGACGCCCCGCAGCATCGCGCCATCGGTGACGCCGGTCGCGGCGAACATCACATCGCCCTTGGCGAGATCCATCAGGTTGTATTTGCGGTTGAGATCGGTGATGCCCCAGCGATGGGCGCGGCCGCGCTCGTCATCGTTGCGGAACAGCAGCCGGCCCTGCATCTGGCCGCCGATGCAGCGCAAAGCCGCCGCCGCCAGCACGCCTTCCGGCGCGCCACCACTGCCGAGATAGATATCGACGCCGCTGCTGGGCGTCGCCGTGGCGATCACGCCGCTGACGTCGCCGTCGGAGATCAGCATGATCCGCGCGCCCGAGGCACGCACCTTGGCGATCAATTCGGCATGGCGCGGCCGGTCGAGAATGCAGGCGACCAGATCGCTCAATTCCATCTTCTTCGCCTGGGCGAGATTCTTGAGATTCTGTTCCGGCGAATTATCGATATCGACGACACCTTCCGGCAGGCCGGGGCCGACAGCGATCTTGTCCATGTAGACGTCCGGCGCATTGAGGAAGTTGCCGGCTTCCGCCATGGCCACCACGGCCAAGGCGTTCGACGCGCCCTTGGCGCAGATCGTGGTGCCTTCCAGCGGGTCCAAAGCGATATCGATCTTCGGGCCGCCGGAGCCCACTTTCTCGCCGATATAGAGCATCGGCGCCTCATCGCGCTCGCCCTCGCCGATCACCACGGTGCCGTCGATGGAGAGGTCATTCAAGGCGCGGCGCATGGCATCGACGGCTGCCTGATCGGCCGCCTTCTCATCGCCACGCCCCATCAGCCGCGAGGCCGACAAGGCCGCCGCTTCCGTTACGCGCACTGCTTCCAAAGCCAGATTACGATCCATTCTCTCTACTCCCGCAATGGGTCTCAACGCTTATCGCCGCCGAGGCCGCGTTGCACGTCACGTTTTCGTTGCCGGCCTGTTGAGAGGCCGTGGCTTCATCAAGCCAACATCTCAATCGGCATCACATGCGCAGGTTCCAGAATCGCCTCGACCTGGTCCAATCGCACCACGACGCGGGCAATCGCCGCCTCGGTGGTCTCATGGGTGGTGAGGACGATCGGCACCGGGCCGCCGGGCTGGCGCGCGCGCTGGATCATGGCCTCCATCGACACATGTTCGTCACGCATGATGGCAGCGATATCCGCTACCACGCCCGGCTTATCCACCACCATCAGGCGCAGATAGAAGGCGCCGATGCGGCGGCAGACCGGCGCCGAGGGCAGCTTGCGCAGGGTTTCGGCCGGCGCCGAGAAAGCCGGCAGGATGCGGTCGCGGGCGATATCCATCAGGTCGCTGACCACGGCGGAAGCCGTCGGGCCGGCACCCGCACCCCGGCCGATGGCGACATTCTGGCCGACGAAATTGCCATTGGTGACCACGGCATTGAAGACGCCGTCGACTTTGGCGATGACGCTGGATTGCGGCACCATGCAGGCATGCACGCGCTGCTCGACGCCATGTTCCGTCAGGCGGCTCAAGCCCAGCAATTTGATGCGATAGCCGAGTTCCTCGGCATAGAGGATATCCATCGCCGAGACATTGCGGATGCCGCTGACCCGCACACCGTCGAAATCAACCGCGCAGCCGAAAGCGACGCTGGTCAGGATCGACAGCTTATGGGCGGCATCGATGCCGTCGACATCGAAAGTGGGATCGGCTTCGGCATAGCCCAGTGCCTGGGCTTCCGCCAGGACATCGGCGAATTCGCGGCCAGTCTCGCGCATCTGCGTCAGGATGTAATTGCAGGTGCCGTTGAGGATGCCATAGACGTGTTCGATGCGATTGGCCGCCAGGCCCTCGCGCATCGCCTTGATGACGGGAATGCCGCCGGCCACCGCCGCTTCGTAAGCAAGGCCCAGGCCGGCGCGTTCCGCCGCCAGAGCCAGCGCCGTGCCGTGATGGGCAAGCAAGGCCTTGTTGGCGGTCACGACATGCTTGCCGTTGGCGATGGCGGCTTCGACCAAAGCCTTGGCCGGGCCGTCGGAACCACCGATCAATTCGACCACCACATCGACCTTCGGATGGCTGGCGAGGGCCAGCGCATCGTCAGACCAATCGACCTTGCTGAGATCGAGGCCGCGATCCTTCTTGCGGTCGCGCGCCGAAACGGCGACCACCTCGATGGCGCGCGGGCAATGCTGCAGGAGGACGTCGCGGTTTTCCGTCAGGAGCTTGACCACGCCGCCGCCGACCGTGCCGAGGCCGGCGATACCGACACGCAAAGGACGGTCTGCCCCCGCTTTCCCTTTGTGGGAGGTTGCAGTTTCAGCGGCCATGACCGCCTCCGATCGACCGCCGCTGCGGTAACACGTTCATCATAATCTTTCAGTTGTTGCTGAGATAAATTTCCGCCCGTCGATTGGCGGCTTCGCCCGACGGCATGATTTCCGGATAGACCGGCCGGCTGTCGCTGACGCCCGCCACCTGGATCACGCCGGCATCGACACCGAGACGCACCAGATAAGCCGCCACGGCGCGCGCCCGGTTACGGGACATCTCCTCATTGGCCTTGTCATGCCGGTCGAGCGACATGTCGGCGGTCCGCGAGCTGGCATGGCCGACGACGCGCACAACGCCGCCATAGCTCTTCTGCATCCGTGCAACCTGCTTGAGGACGCGGCGGTCATCGGCGGACAGTTTGGCCGAGCCGTCGCTGAAATAGATCAGGCCGACCGGTTGTCCCGTCAACTGGCCGGTAAAGCCGGCAACCGGCTGGCCGAAGCCCTGCGGGCCGGTCGCCTGTGCAGCCGGGCCCTGGGGACCGGCGCCCGCATAGTTCACGTAAATGCCAGCCTGACTGCCGTAGCCGGCCGAGCTGCCAGTCGACATGCCGCCCGCCGACGTGCCGCTCAGCACGATGGGACCGCTCGCCGCCGGCCCATTGCCGCCGACTGCCGGCAAGGCGCCGCTGTAAGGGGAATGATAAAGCTGCTGCGCCCGCGCCTGCTTCTGCGCATCATCATAGCTGGTGTAAGGCGGCAAGGTCGTCCGACCGAACAGCGGATCGGGCTGGGCACCAGCCTGATGACCAACTTCCTGGGCAATCTGGGCGGCATCGTCCTGCACGTCGTCCAGATCGACATCGCCCGCCGCCGTGATGATCGTCAGCTCCCGGTCAGCCGCGGCAACGGCAAGCCGGCTGGCCACATTCGGCGCCACGTTATTCGGTACCATGTTGAAGGATTGCGGCGAACCGGTCGACAGATCGTTCGCCGGCGGCTGATCGGCTGGCGCCTGATCAGTCGGCGTTTGGTCAGCCGGGGCTTGATCGGCGGGCGGCTGGTCCGGTTCCATATTCTGTTCCGGCGTCGGCCGTTCCATCGGCACCGTGTTGATGTCGGGATAGCCAGACTTGTCGTTGGCGGCCGGTGCGGGAGCCGGTGTCGGCTCGGCAGCGGCCGGCTCGGACGGCGTTGCCGTAGCGGGCGTGCCTGTCTCGGCCGAAGGCTGGGCTTCACCAGCCGGCGCGGCTTCGGGCGTCTTGCCTTCCGCGGCCTTGGGCGGCGGCGGCGCCGGTTCGGGCCGCGGCACGCTTTCCATCTGGGGCTCCAGAGGCTGATCACTGTATTGGGCATTGGCGCTGTCGCTGCCCAGCCCTTCGGGGACAGTGGTCAGATCCGGGCCATTGGCCGTCGGCGGGAATGGCGGCTCATCGCTGCCGCAGGCACTGACGGCGAGAACCGCGGCAATGAAACCGAAACGGCATATATTGCGGCGCAGCGCCGCCATGCGATTCATGTCCTGTCCCGCTGGACGCTTATCGCCTGGGTGCACGGCTCGACCGCAATCCAGCTGACGATTGCCGTCGTTACTATAGTCGATCATCCTGCCTCTTACTCCCCATCCGCGCCGTGCGGACATGTTCTTAGCCCTCGCATCCTTTCCGACCAAACAAAATCCTGGGCGGAGCAGATGACAGTCACCGCCAAGCGACCTAATATAATTGCTAAGGGCTGGCAATATGGCGTCCGAATCCCGTCTCGGTTCCTAACTATAGCAGAGAAACCTTGCCGTCGATTGGTATTTTCCGCCATATGCAACATATTGAATAAAGGCCACTTTCAGGAGATTTTATGGTTGATCAACCCGACCTGGAAAAGAAGGGCACAGATCCGGCGGCCTGGTCAGAATCAATGGCGAAAATCGCCGAGCAATCACAACGCCTGGTAAGCGATTTTCTCAGCCGAAATGCCGACGATATGGGTACCCAGGCCGATCCCCTGAATATCGGCCGCGCCTTCCTGGAAATGACCTCGCGCATGATGGCCGATCCGCAGAAGCTGGTCGAGGCACAGATCTCGCTCTGGCAGGATTACATGAATCTCTGGCAGAACACCGCGCGGCGGATGATGGGCGACGAAGCCGAGCCCCTGATCAAGCCGGCCGCCGATGATCGCCGGTTCAAGGATGCCGCCTGGCAGGACAACCAGGTCTTCGATTACATCAAGCAATCCTACCTGCTGACCGCCCGCTGGCTGCAATCGACCGTGCATAATGTCGAGGGGCTGGACCGCAAGACGGCGCAAAAAGTCGACTTCTATACGCGCCAATTCGTCGATGCCATGGCGCCCAACAATTTCGCCATCACCAATCCGGAGGTGCTGCGCGCGACGGCGGAGAGCGGCGGGGAAAACCTGGTCAAGGGCCTGCAGAACCTGCTGGAGGACCTGGAGCGTGGCAAGGGCAAGCTGGCGATCCGCATGACCGATCTGGAGGCCTTCGAGGTCGGCCGCAATATCGGCGTCACGCCGGGCAAGGTCATGTTCCAGAACGACCTGATGCAGTTGCTGCAATACGAGCCGGTGACCAAGGATGTGGCGAAGCGGCCGCTGCTGGTCATCCCGCCCTGGATCAACAAATTCTACATCCTGGATCTGAAGCCGGCCAATTCGCTGATCAAATGGCTGGTGGAACAGGGCCATACCGTCTTCGTTGTCTCCTGGGTCAATCCCGATGAGAAATTGGCCGCCAAGAGTTTCGAAGATTACATGGACCAAGGCCCACTCGCCGCCCTCGACGCCATGGAGGCGATCACCGGCGAAAGCAGCGCCAATGTCATCGGCTATTGCCTCGGCGGCACGCTGCTCGCGTGCACCCTTGCCTATCTGACCGAAAGCAAGAAACAGGACCGCATCGCCAGCGCCACCTTCATGACGACGATGGTCGATTTCGCCGAAGCCGGCGAGCTTGCCGTCTTTGTCGACGAGGAGCAGCTTGCCTCGCTGGAAGCGCGGATGAGCCAGCACGGCTATCTCGAAGCCACAGCGATGGCCAATACCTTCAACATGCTGCGCGCCAATGACCTGATCTGGTCATTCGTGATCAACAACTACCTGCTGGGCAAGGAGCCCTTCCCCTTCGACCTGCTCTACTGGAATTCCGATGCGACGCGCATGCCGGCGGCGATGCACAGCTTCTATCTCCGCAACATGTATCAGGAGAACCGGTTGAGCACACCGGGTGGGCTGACGCTGAAGGGCGTGCCGGTCGATCTCACCAAGATCAAGACACCGGCTTTCATCCTCTCCACCAAGGAAGATCATATCGCGCCGTGGAAATCGACCTATGCCGCGACACAGCTCTATCGCGGCCCGGTCAAATTCGTGCTGGCCTCGTCCGGCCATATCGCCGGCGTGGTCAATCCGCCGGCCGCCAATAAATACAATCACTGGGTCAATGACGCGAAGACACTGCCCAAGAAGCCGGAGGACTGGCTTGCCGGCGCCGAGGCGCGGCCTGCTTCCTGGTGGCCGGAATGGCAGAAATGGGTCACCGCCTATAGCGGCGGCACGGTGCCGGCGCGCAAGCCGGGCAGCGGCAAGATGAAGCCGATCGAGGATGCCCCCGGCAGCTATGTGAAAGTCCGGTCATAAGCGGCGGCCTTCAGCAGCCACCAAGCATCCTGGGCCGCCAGTTACAAACGCACCTTCACCCCGGCGTTGAGCCGGGGTCCATGCTTGAGGCCGGATGCGGTGTTACTGTTACTGCGCCGCTTTACGCTGCTCGATGACCTTGTCCGCGAGGCGGCCGGTCAGTTCCTGCAGGTGATCGAATTGCGCGGTGAAATTGCCGACCCCCTGGGTCAGCGACCGCAATTCGATCACCAGATCGAGAATCTCCGATTGCGGCATCAGCGCCTCGATCGATTCCCAGCCGGGCCAGTCGGTCTTGGCCGCGAATTGCAGAATCTGCCCGCGCCGCGAACTGATCAGGCCATGAACCCGCGAGGTGAATTCGTTGGGCGCGGAGATCTCCACCTGATAGATCGGCTCCAGCAGAACCGGATCGCATTTCGGCAAGGCTTCCTGCATCGCCATGCGGCCAGCCGTCTTGAAGGCCTGATCCGAACTGTCGACCGAATGATATTGCCCGTCGCATAGAGCCACGGCGACATCGACCACCGGGAATCCCAAGGGACCACGGCCGAGATAATCCTTCACGCCGTCCTGGACGGAGCCGATGAACTGGCGCGGAATGGCGCCGCCGACGATGCGGTCCTCGAACACGAAGCCCTGGCCGCGTTCCAACGGCCAAACCTCGATATGGACATCGCCGAACTGCCCATGGCCACCGCTTTGCCGTTTGAAGCGGGCATGCTGCGCCGTCTTGTGGCGGATGGTCTCGCGATAGCTGACCTGCGGCCGCTGGACCCGGACCGGCAGGTTGTAACGGCTCTTCAACCGCTCGATCGCCACCTGCAGATGGATCTCGCCCTGGCCATGAAGCAACAGCTCGTGGGTATCGGAATCATGGTCGAAGGTCAGCGATGTATCTTCTTCCGCCAACTTGCCGAGCGCCGCCGTCAGCTTCACTTCATCGTTGCGGTTCTCGACACCTATCGCCAACGCGAAAAGCGGCGCCAGGGGCTCCGGCCAATCCTCATGCCGGGTGGCGGTACCTTCCGCTTGCAGCAGATCGCCCGTCTTGGCCTGGTCCAGGCGGCCAAGGGCGACGACCTCGCCGAAGCCGGCTTGCTGCACCTTTTCCAGCACGCTGCCCTTGGGCCGCATCAGCCCGGCGATGCGCTGCCCGTTCAAGGTCATGCCGTCGGTCAGCTTGCCGGCCATGATGCGGGCGAAGGACAATTTTCCGGCATGGGGCTGATGCACGGTTTTGTAGATCAGCGCCGCCGTCGGCTTGTCCTGCAGATGCAGCCGCTGGACCGTCAGATCGGGGCCCGGCACATCATGACGCAGGGCTTTCAGCAAGCGCCGCACGCCGTGATCCTTTTCCGCCGCGCCGAGCAAGACCGGCACGACGAGATCGCTGGCGAGATCCTTGGCGATCTGCTGATAGATGGCGTCATTGCTCGGCTGGGCGTCGTTCAACAGCTGTTCCAGCAAATCGTCATCGAAATCGGCGAGATGTTCCAGCAGGTTGCCGCGTGCCTCCTGCTCGCGCGCCAGAATGGTGTTCGGCAATTGGATCAGCGCGGATTCCTGGCCCGGCTGATAGTGATAGGCGCGCTCGCTGACGAGATCGACATAGCCGGTAATGACATCGCCGTTCTTCCCGGTTTCGCGGATCGGCACCTGGCGCAACAGAAGCGGCCGCGCCGAGACCGATTGCAGGGCCGCCAACACCTCGCGCACCGGCTGGGCGGAAACATCCATTTTATTAATAAAAATGAGATGCGGGATATTGTGATCGTCGAGATATTTGAAAAGGCCCGTCAAGGCGAGGGCCCGTTCGACGATCGGCTCGATCACCACGATCGCCACATCGGCGACCATCAGGACATTGCGGGTATCCTGGTTGAATTCAACCGAACCGGGGCAGTCGATGAAGCACCAATCCTCGTTCAGGAATTGCGTGACCGCCGCGGTGGGTTCGACGGACATCTTGCGTTGTCGCGCTTCCGGCGAAGCATCGCCCAGCGTGTTGCCCTCCTTCGCCGTCCCCTTGCGGTGCAACGCATTGGTGACGTACATGAGGCTTTCGAATAAGGCTGTTTTTCCGCTGAGATAGGGTCCGATAAGTGCGGCGCAACGCGGCGCCGTCGGATCTCTGCCAGGCATGCGATCCTCCCTCTGATGCGGCCGCGCCGGCTGGTTCCGGGAGGTCCCGTCCGCGCAGCCTGGTTGCTTCAGATGGGAAAATCATTTCAGCCTCACGCGACCGACGCAAGAGGGAATCGGCACATTAGTCAAGTTTGACAGCGTGCGCTGCAATATGCCGCTGCGAACCGCCGATCGTCCGGCGCAGCCAGTGATCGATCGACAGGAATCCGGGCCCCCGCACGATAAGATGCAACAACAAGGCCATCCAAAGATAATGTTCCAGTTGATTGTAATCCGGGTTGGCCGCACCCAGAACGAACTGGATGACCAGCGCCATGCCAAGCAACGGCAGCGCCGCGAGACGTGTGAGAAAACCGACCAGGACGAAGCTGGAAGCGCCAAGTTCGACGCAGGTTGCAAGCACCGCCGCCCCTGATGGCGGCAGCAAGGGTACCATGTATTCATATTGGAAAAGCTGAACTGTCCCGGCCCAGTCGTGAATCTTGACCAGGCCGGACCAGAAGAAGACACGGAAAATCGCTATCCGGATCAGGAGATCGACGACAGGTCCGCCATATTGCTCCAACTGTGCCAGGCAAGTCGTGATTTTTTGTCGAAAACCCATTCAATCAAGTCCTTCCGGTCCGGCAATATCGCTGAAGCTGCCGAGGCGCAGCTCGCTTGCAAGGCTTGCTTGCAGATCGAAACCCGCATCCGCCGCCATGGCCGTTTCCGCTGCCGTAAAAATGGAATGACCTTCACCCAGCGCCAGCAGGAAGACAGCGTGGCCCAGAGCGATTTGCGACATCACGACACCGTCGGTTGCGCAGGAAAGTCGAACCGCCTGCGCTTCACCGACATCGATATGTTCCAGATCCTGGCTGTTACCCTGATGCGCTATCCAGATCGACCAGATGGCACTTTCGCCGGTTATTACCCGCAGGCTCGCTTCCGGCTGCAGCCGCAGCAGGGGCAAGATTTCCGGCGCGTATCCCAGCAAGCTGTCCGGTTGGATGAGCTGTACTGCCGGCCCGGTGAAATAGGCCTCGATCCTCGCCCATTCCAACTGCGCCACGTCAGCGACATAAGGCAGGTCATGCAGCGTCGGCAAGCGCCGGAGATAATCCGGATAGGTGCCGCCATAAGCCGAAAGGCGTGGAATGTGCGGCGGCTCCTGACGCGCATAATCCGCGGCAACGGCATCGAAGAAACGATCGCCGACCAGCAGCCGCGTCACCGGAAAAGCCTCGCCCAAGGCAGCGACCAGCGACGCGCTGACACTGTCGCGGTATATGGCAAACCGCCGTTGATTGTCACGCAGCGCGACGGGTACCGTGCCCTGATCACACAGGCCGCGCGCGAAATCCTGTTGCCACTCATGCAACATGAGAGACCTCGCCCTGCGATTGGCAGGCATCGATCAACCGCTGCGCCTTCGCCGCCTCCGCCAGCAAGACGTCCAATGGCGGCACATTGTTGTCCCATTCGACCAAAACGGGTTTCGGCCCGGCGATCGACAACAGCACATCGAGCAAGGCCCAAACGTCCGGCGGCACAATGCTGCCGTGATCGTCGATCAACACGGTCTCAACGACATTTCCCTCCTCGACCAGGTCCTGGCGGCTATGGCCTGCAACGTGAATTTCACCGATCGCGTCGACCGGCAGATCCCAGAGATAGGCCGCCGTATCGAGATGCAGGTTGTGGGCGCTGACGAAGAGATTATTGACGTCGAACAGCAGGCCGCATCCGGTCCGCACAACGATTTCGCGGAGGAATGCCGGCTCGGAAAAGTCACCGTCCGGCAGCAGGAGATAACGCGCCGGATTCTCGATCAGGAGGCGGCGGCCGAGCATCTCTTGCGCAAGATCGATATTGTCGCAGACGACCTTCAAGGCTTCCGTACTATAAGGCAGCGGCAGAAGATCGTTGTAATAATGGCCGTCGACGACGCTCCAGGCGAGATGCTCCGATATCAGGCCGGGCTCAAGCCGGTTATAGAGCGCCTTCAATCCAGCCAGATGGTCCCTGTCCAATCCGCGCGCGGAGCCGATCGACAGACCGACGCCGTGGCAACTGAGATCATAATTCTCGCGAATCTTTTCGATGGCCTTGAAGCGCGGTGCCACCGGCGGCAGCAGATAATTCTCGCTGTGAATTTCCAGCCAAGAAAGCTCCAGCCGGCACTCTCGTATCTGCGCCAGGTGCGGGTTCCGCAGCCCGATCGCTGCGCATGAAAAAGACCGGGCTGCGGTTCCCATCACAGGCATGTCCGGGGAAGATGACATGGCTGCTTGATTCTTTCTGAGGTTCGGGTGATGCCGTTACATCGGCTTGCCGACACCGTCGAAGGCTTCCTTCTTTCCGCCCATCTTTTCGCAGGTGCCGGCCGGAACCAGCTTCCAATCCTTGCCGGAATAATCGGCCGTGGACTGGCCGGCGCAGGAATGCATGCCGGCATTGCTGGAGCCGGAACAGGCATTCTCGCCCGCCTTGGCCACGCCGAAGCATTTCTCCTGGTCATCCGCGCGGGCCGAACCGGAAGCAACAAAGCCAACAGCCGACAAGCCGAGCGCCGCGCCGAGAATCGACGCCGCCACTGCTGATTTATGCATGTATCCCTCCTCTATTGACTGCCGGCATCATCACCCGACGGGGACTTATTCGCCGGCCGCGCGCATCGGGTTACATCCGGCGTGGAAGTTTTTTGTTGCGATTTATGTGATAGGTCCTAGGCTCCCCCCAACAGGACGACCATGAGCATTACTTTGGCGCAGGACAACAGGCAGCGGGCCGGCCATGCCAATACGCGATCGGCGACGGGTAACGCCGACGCCTGGACGGATATGGCTGCCCTGTTCGTTCTCGCGCAAAATGGCGACAAGATGGCCTATGAAGCGCTTTTGCAGGCGCTGCGGCCTTATGTACGTGGCCTGGCGAAGCGTCGCCTGTCACGGCCGCAGGATATCGACGATACCGTGCAGGAGATTTTCCTCTCCATCCACGCCATCCGGCATACCTTCGATCCCGACCGGCCGCTGCAGCCCTGGATCAATGTCATCGCCGAGCGGCGGATCGTTGACCGGCTGCGGCGCCTATACCGGGAACGGGCACGAGAAACCGAATTGCCGGAGCATGAGGATGAAACCTTTGCCGCCGATGACGCGAATAGAATAGCTGAGGCCAGTCTCGATATGCGGGCTGTCTATCGGGCCCTGGAGCAATTGCCGCCGGGGCAGCGGCAGGCGATCTCCCTGGTCAAGATCAAGGGCATGTCATTGCGCGATGCGGCGGCGCTGACCGGGCAAAGCGAGGGCGCGGTCAAATTGTCCGTGCATCGGGCGATCAAGGCCTTGCGGCGCGCATTGGGAGGCGACGAAAACATTGGTGGCGGTGGAAACGGATGAGCGATAAATGACCGATCAGACGGATAAGCTGATTGCCGATCTGGCAGCGGATTTGACGCCGGTCCAGCGTCTCACCCCGCCATTCCGCCGTGCCGCGATCTGGCTGGTCACGGCGGTTGCCATCAATGTCGCGGTGGCGCTCATCCACGGGCTGCGGCCGGATCTGGCCGATATGCTGCATCACACCGGCTATATGCTGCTGATGATCACGACCTTCCTGACCGGCCTGCTCGCGGGCATCGCCGTGTTCCTGATCAGCGTACCGGGCTGGTCGGCGCGCTGGGCTTTGCTGCCGGTGCCGGGCCTTGTGTTGTGTTTCGCCTCGGCGAGCTATGGCTGTTATGCCGACTGGGTGCGGATGGGGCCGCATGGCCTTACTCTCGGTACCAGTTTCGACTGCTTTAGCTGGATCGTCGGGCTCAGCCTGCCGCTCAGCCTCGGCCTTTACTTCATGCTGCGCCACGGCGCCTGGATCCGCCCCGGCCTGACCTTGATCCTCGGCATGCTCTCGACATCCGCCCTCGTCGCCAGCGGCCTGTCGCTGTTCCATCCGGTCGAGACATCTTTGGTGAATGTCGTCTATCACGGCGGTGCGACCGTGATCCTCATCGTCTTGTCTGTGCTGGGCGTGCCGCTGTTCAAGCCGAAGCAGATCTGATCGCGCGTCGCTATTTGTTGACGGCAGCCTCGCGCAACACGAAGTTGCGGAAGGCGGCAACCTTCGCCAGCTTGGCCATACCGGCTTGGTGCACCAGGTAATAACCCCAGCCCTCGCCAATCGTCAGATCGAAAACCGGCACCAAGTGGCCACTGTCGATTTCCTCCTCCACCAGATTGCGTAGCACCAGGGCCACACCCTGCCCGCTGGTCACCGCCGCGATCAGCACATGCTCGTCATCAAAAACCGGGCCTTGACGCGCCAAAGCGGGATCCTGGCCGGCAATCGACAGCCATTCGGCCCATTCTTCCCGGCTTTCATCATGCAGCAGCGTGGCGCGCGCCATGTCGGCGAATTCATGCAACTTGACGTGCTCGATATAAGACGGCGCCGCCACCGGCACCATGGTCAGCGGCGCGATCAGGGTCGCTTCCAGGCCCGGCCAGCGGCCACGGCCGGTGCGCAAAGCAAGATCGATCCCCTCGCTGCCGAGATCGAGCATCGCCGTCGTATGCCGCACCGAGACTTCGATCTCCGGATGGCGTGCGGCAAAGCGGCCTAGACGTGGCGCCAGCCAGCGTGCCCCGAAGAACGGTGTCGTCGTAATGGTGAGTTGCGCCCTGGCACGCCGCAGGTCGGCGACCGCCCGCTCCAATGTGCCGAAAGCAGCGCTCGCCGCCGGCAGCAGACGCTCGCCAGCGGCCGTCAGCACCAGGCGCCGGGTGGTGCGCTCGAAAAGCGGCTGGCCCAATTGATCCTCGAGACTGCGGATCTGGTGGCTGACCGCCGCCTGGGTGACATTCAGCTCAGCCGCCGCCCGGGTGAAACTCAGAAGACGCCCCGCCGCTTCGAAAACCCGCAAGGCCGGCAAGGAGGGCAAACGTTCAGCCATGATCCCGTCCGCATTTTATTTATGAATAAATATTATTAATAAGTATCAACTTCCAATATGTTCTCGTTTGTTCCTGCCGTCAATTGAGTGCCAAATATGGGCATAGACAGCGGCACCCACAGGGGTGATCGCCAATCTCATAGGAGGAACTCATGAATAATCGTGATTTGCTGGATTGCCTGGTCTTCGGGCTCAGCCGGGGTGTCGTGTCGGCACAGCGCCAACCTCGTCCCCGCCTGGAAGAGCGTTTTCCGCCATCAGCCGAGCCGGAAACCGCGCCCGCCAAAAACGGCGGCATCGTTTCCCGGCTGTGGCAAATCCTCTGTCAGCGACGGCCGAGCGCCCGGCTCTCGTTGCATCGCCGGCTGCAGCATTGCGGCTAAGGAAAAAATCGTCACGCGCCACAAGGAAAACTTGCGGCGACACGAGAAACACTCATTTGTCTACTAATTTAGTAGTGATTACGACTCTCCCTGGAGATTGAACCTTTCTTTGGGGAGCTTGAGATGTTGAAGTCACTTTCCGGCACTCTGGCCGGCGCGGCCTTGCTGACCGCCCTTACCGCCACGGCCCAGGCGGCCGCTAACGAGGTCACCATCGCCTACCAGACCACCGTCGATCCGGCCAAAGTGGCGCAGGTCGACGGCCTTTACGAAAAGGCCACCGGCTGGAAAATCAACTGGCGGAAATTCGATTCCGGCGCCGATGTCATCGCCGCCATCGCCTCGGGCGATGTTGATATCGGCTATGTCGGTTCCAGCCCCCTCGCCGCCGCCGCTACCCGCCAGCTGCCAGTCGAGACCATCCTCATCGCCTCGCAGATCGGTGAATCCGAAGCTCTCATCGTGCGCAACGGCGCCGGCATCGACAAGCCGGAAGACCTGGTCGGCAAGAAGATCGCCGTCCCCTTCGTCTCCACCACGCATTACAGCCTGCTGGCGGCGCTGAAGCATTGGAACGTCGATGCCGGCAAGGTGCAGATCCTGAATTCACGGCCGCCGGAAATCGCCGCCGCCTGGGTGCGCGGTGACATCGATGCCGCTTATGTCTGGGATCCCGTTTTGGGCAAGGTCAAGGAAAGCGGCAAGGTCCTGGTCAGCTCGACGGACGTCACCAAATGGGGCGCACCAACCTTCGATGCCTATATCGCCAGCACCGAGTTCTCCAAGGCGCATCCCGATGTCGTCACGGCCTTCGTCAAGGTGACCGGCGATGTCTATGCCGATTACGACAAGGATCCCAAGGCCTGGACCGCGAATAGCGACAACCTGAAGAAGATTTCGCAATTGAGCGGCGCCAAGGTCGAGGAAATCCCCGCAGTGCTCGCCGGCAATCGCTTCCCGGCCTTCCCCGAACAGGTCGAACTGCTGGGCAACACGACCGTCGATGCGCTGGCCAGGACCTCGGACTTCCTGGTGCAGCAGAAGAAGGTGCCGGCTGCCCTGTCCGACGACCATCCCTATGTCACCGACCGGTTCGCAAAATCGGCCATCGCCACCAACTGATCCCAATCCCTGACCGCCGGCCGGGTGCGAGACCGCTCGCATCCAGCCGGCCCTTCACGACCGCATCTGATCGGGTAGCCGCCATGTCTCTCCTTTCCGTCGATCGCCTCTCCGTTGCCTATGAAGACAGTGCCAAGCAGCCGGTTCAGGCTTTGGAGGATGTCTCGCTCGATATCGATGCGGGCGAGCTGGTCGTGGCCCTCGGCGCGTCGGTTTGCGGCAAGACGACCTTGCTCAATGTCATGGCCGGCTTCCTGGCGCCCGATTCGGCCAGGCGCGGTTTCGCGGCAAAGCCATCACCGGGCCGGATGCCGATCGCGGCGTCGTCTTCCAGAACGATGCCCTGTTTCCCTGGCTGGATGTGCGCGGCAATGTCGAATTTCCGCTGCGCCTGAAGGACTGGCCGAAATGGCAGCGTTCAGCCCGCGTCGACTCTTTGCTTCACCTGGTCGGCCTCTCGAAGGTCGCGGATCAACCGATCTGGTCGCTTTCCGGCGGCATGCAGCAGCGTGTCGGCCTGGCACGCGCCCTCGCCAACGATCCCGAAGTCCTGCTGATGGACGAGCCGCTGGGCGCGCTCGATGCGATCACCCGCCAGACCATGCAGACCCTGATCCTCGATCTCTGGGGCTGGACGCATAAGGGCATCTTCCTGATCACCCACGAAATCGAAGAGGCGGTTTTCATGGCAACGCAACTGGTCGTCATGTCGCGCCGTCCGGGCCGCATCGTCGCCCGCAAGACGCCGGATTTCAGCCGCCGCTATCTGAGCGGCGAACCGGCCCGGCGGATCAAATCGGATCCGGCCTTCGTCGCCACCCGCGAGGAGGTGCTGAGCCTGATCCTGGATAGCCAAAGCGACAGCCAGCTTGACAGCGATGGGACGGAAGGCGAGAAAACCGCCATCCACATCACACGGCCCAATACCGAGCGGCTTTATGCCGCGCACCCCTGAGGAGCAAGCCATGGTCGATGTTACGACACAGGCGCTGCCCCAGGCGGTGGCGCGCGCCAAAAGGAAACGCCGCAACCCGCGTTACCTGACGCTTTGGGTCGCCGGCACGACCAGCCTCGGCTGGATCGTCCTCTGGTGGCTGGCCACCGAGCTCAATCTGGTGCCGCCGCTGTTCCTGCCGGCGCCAGCCGATGTGTTCCACCAGTTCACCGCCGTCGCCCGTGACGGCTTCGTCGATGCGACCCTGGCGCAGCATACCGGCGCCAGCCTGATGCGGATCGGCCTGGCGCTGCTGGCGGCCTTGCTGACGGCGGTACCGGTCGGCTTCGGCCTGGGCCTCAGCCCGATCCTGCGCGGCGTCTTTGATCCGATCATCGAATTCTACCGGCCGATCCCGCCGCTCGCTTATCTGCCGCTGGTGGTGATCTGGTTCGGGATCGGCGAGTTCTCCAAGGTGCTGCTGATCTATCTCGCCATGTTCGGGCCGATCGCCATTGCCACGGCATCCGGTGTCCGGGCCGTGCCGCATGACCGCTTGCGGGCGGCGCAAAGCATGGGCGCTGCACGATTGCAGATCCTGCGCCTGGTCGTTCTGCCCAATGCCCTGCCGGAGATCCTGACCGGTTTGCGGATCGGCCTCGGCGCCGGCTGGTCGACCCTGGTCGCGGCGGAGCTGCTGGCGGCGACGCGGGGCCTCGGCATCATGATCCAATCGGCCTCGCAGTTCCTCGTCACCGATATCGTGGTGATGGGCATCCTGGTCATCGCCGTCATCGCCTTCGCGCTTGAGCTGGTCGTGCGCGGCATCGAACGTTTCCTGACGCCCTGGAAGGGCCATATCTGACACATCCGGAGAAGTCATCATGAGCAATCGGACAACCGCCGATCGCATCACCGTAACACCCTTGAGCCCGACGATCGGCGCCGTGATCGGCAATGTCGATCTGGCGGCGGAGCTTAATGACCGGGCCATCGAGCATCTGACGCAGGCGCTGCTCACGCATCAGGTGATCTTCTTCGAAGACCAGCATCTGACATCGGAGCAGCAGCGCGATTTCGCCAAGCGCTTCGGTAAGCTGCATATCCATCCGCTCTACCCCAATGTGCAGGGTGCCGAGGAGATCATCATCCTCGACACCCATAACGACAACCCGCCGGACAATGACAACTGGCATACCGACGTGACTTTCATCGAAACGCCGCCGATGGGGGCCATTCTTTATGCGCGCGAATTGCCGCCGGTCGGTGGCGATACCAGCTGGTCCAGCATGACGGCTGCCTATGAAGCCTTGTCGCCGGCCTTCCGCAGTTTCCTCGACGGGCTTTATGCCGAGCATGATTTCGAAAAATCCTTCCCGCGCGAACGCTATGGCGCAACGCCGGAAGATGAGGAGCGCTGGCTGAAGACCCGCGCGACCCACAAGCCGATGACCCATCCGGTGGTGCGCACGCACCCGGTCACCGGCAGGAAGGGCCTGTTCGTCAACGAAGGCTTCACCACACGGATCAAGGATCTCGGCAAGACCGAAAGCGATGCCGTGCTGCGGCTGCTTTTCGCCCATGTCGCCAAGCCGGAATTCACCATCCGCTGGCGCTGGAAGCAGAATGCCATCGCCTTCTGGGACAATCGCTGCACGCAGCATTACGCCCTTGCCGACTATCTGCCGCATCGCCGGATCATGCACCGCGCCACCATCATCGGCGATCGTCCGGTGTAAGGATCACACAGCCTATGCTGAAGCCGCATCGTGAGAGGCTTCCTGGGAAATCACCGCCGTGCCGGATATCCAATTTGCCTGCGAATAGCTTGCCGGCCATCTGCTCACCCTGCCTGCCGGCCAGGCGCAGCCAGCGTCATCCACCGGCGACATCCTGCCCTTCCATCCGCCGGCTCATCGTCGGCGCGCACGATAGGCAAAAAACACCGCCGATCCCGTGCTCGGCGGTGTTTCGTTGCCGGAACCTGCAGTCGTTAGACTTCGGCTTCCTCGTCCTCATCCGCATCGCCGACCGGGCGATGCGCCTCATGGCCACCGCGAATCTTGGCCTTGACCCATTCGCGCAGCCGCTGGAAGACGACATAAAGCATGGGAATCATGAAAACGCCGACTGCCGAGGCCGCGATCATGCCGCCGAAAACCGGCGTACCGACCGCGCGGCGTGTCGCGGCACCCGCCCCCAAAGCCGTGACCAATGGTATCAGGCCGAGAATGAAGGCGAAGCTGGTCATCATCACCGGTCGGAACCGTAGTCGGGCACCTTCCAATGCGGCATCCAGGATAGTTTTGCCGCTCTCACGCTGCAGTTTGGCGAATTCGATGATCAGAATGCCGTTCTTCGCCGCCAGGGCGATCAGCACCACAAGGCCGATCTGGGCATAGACGTCAAAGCTTAGCCCCGCCAGGAAGATGGCGACGATCGCCCCCAGCACGCCGGTGATGACGGAGAGCAGGACCGGCACCGGAATGGTCCAGCTTTCATAGAGCGCCACCAGGAACAGATAGGCGAAGAGCACCGCCATGCCGAGGACGATCGGCGTTTTGCCGGCGGCCTCGATCTCCTGGAGGGCCGTGCCGGTCCATTCGAAGCTGAAACCCTGCGGCAGTATCTTTTGCGACAACTGCTCCATTGCCGCCAAGGCCGTACCGGTACTGGCCCCCGGCGCGGCGCCGCCATTGATCGTCACCGCGCGGAAACCGTTATACCGGGTGATACCCTGGGGTACCAACCGGTCTTCGATCTTCATCAGCGCCCGCAACGGCACCATGCCGCCGTTCTTGTTGCGGACATAGATGTTATAGATGTCGTCAATCCGCTTACGGTAATCCTGTTCCGCCTGGATCTGCACCTGCCAGGTCCGGCCGTAGAGGTTGAAGTCGTTGACATAGATGCCGCCCAGCGTGCCCTGCAGGGCAGTGAAGATATCCGACACCAGGACGCCCATGGTCTGGGCCTTGTCGCGGTCGATATTCAGGTAGAGCGACGGCGTGCTGGAGGAATAGGTGCTGAAAACGCCGGCCAGATCCTTGTTCTGGGACGCACCGACGACCATCGCCTGCATCAATTGCTGCATCTGCTGCGTCGTGCTGTTCCCGCCGCGATCTTCCATCATGTATTGGAAACCGCCGGTACTGCCGAGACCGATGATCGGCGGCAGGTTGAACGGCACGATGACCGCGCCAGGAATGGCAAAGAGCTTGCCGCGCAGCTTTTGCAGGATGGCCTGCACCTTCAGCGAGGGATCCGTGCGCTCTTCATAAGGCTTCAGCGCCACCACGAAGAAGGTGGAATTCGACTGCGCGATGCCGTCCAGGAAGTTGAAGCCCACCACGGAGAGCACGTCACGGACGCCGGGCTCTTTCTTGATAATGTCTTCGACCTGCTTGGTAATGGCCTCGTTCCGGCCCACCGCGGCAGCATCCGGCAACTGCATCGAGGCGAAGAAATAGCCCTGATCCTCATCCGGCAGGAAGCCCTGCGGCGTCCGCCCCATGAGCAGGAAGGAAACAATGCCGAGACCGACGATGATGAAGATACTGACAACTGCGACACGGATCAACCGCGCGACGATCGACGCATAGCCGTCGCGCACTTTATCGATGCCGCGCAGGACATATTTGATCGGCCCCCGGCTAGGTCCATGGCTCCGTTTCAGCAGGACCGAGCACAGCGCAGGGCTGAGGGTCAAGGCGTTGATCGCCGAAATCAGCATCGACACCGAGACGGCAATGGCGAACTGCCGGAACAGCTCGCCGCTGAGGCCCGGAATGAAGGCTACCGGGATGAAGACCGATAGCAGCACCAGAGTGATGGCGATGATCGGACCGGTGATTTCAGCCATGGCCTTTTTCGTCGCCTCGGCGACGCTCAGCAATGGCTCTTCTTCGAGCACGCGCTCGACGTTTTCAATAACGACGATGGCGTCGTCGACGACGATACCGATTGCCAGAACCAGGGCGAGCAGTGAGACCGTATTGGCCGAGAAGCCGATCATCAGCATGACCGCGAAGGTCCCGATGATCGAGACCGGTACCGCGATCAGCGGGATGAGCGTCGTTCTCAGCTTGCCAAGGAACAAATAGACGACGATGGCAACCAAGACGAAGGCTTCCAGCAGCGTCTTGATCACCTCTTCGATGGTCGAATTGATGAAGACCGTCGAATCGTAGAAGACCTTGTATTGCACATCCTGCGGGAAGGACTTGGACAGCTCGTCCATCTTGTTGCGCACTTCCTCGGCCACCGCCACCGCGTTGGCGCCCGGCGACTGATAGATACCGATCGCAGCACTTGGCACGCCGTTGAAGCGGGTATAGCGGTCCGAGGATTGTGCGCCCAGTTCCACACGAGCGACATCTGACATGCGGACGACGGAGCCATCCGGATTGGCGCGCAAAATGATGTTCTTGAACTCGTCGACCGTGGTCAGGCGGCCCTTGGTGGTCAGGTTGATCTGCAATTGCTGATCGTTGGAAATCGGTTGCGCGCCGATCCGGCCGACCGCCGCCTGGATGTTCTGCGCATTGATGGCATTGATGACGTCGTTCGGCGTCAGGCTGAAACTGGTCAGGCGGTCGGGGTTGAGCCACAGCCGCATCGAGTAATTGAGCGGCCCGAACAGGCTGGCATCGCCAACGCCCGGCAGCCGCTTCAACTGGTCGAGAATATAGATGGTGGCATAGTTGTTGAGGAAAAGCGGGCTGTTGCTCCCTTCCGGCGAGAACAGCGTGATACCGTAAAGCAGCGCCGAGCTTTTTTTCTTGATGGTCAGACCTTGCCGCGTCACTTCCTGCGGCAGATTGGGTTCGGCCAGCGACGCGCGGTTCTGCACGTTGACGGTATTGATGTCCGGATCGGTGCCCAGCGCGAAGGTGACGGTCAGGGTGTAGCTGCCATCAGCACCGGAGATCGACTGCATATAAAGCGCATTATCGACGCCGACCACTTGCTGTTCGATCGGCTGCGCCACGGTGGTTTCCACAACCCCGGCATCAGCGCCCGGATAGTTGGCGGTCACCGAAACCTGCGGCGGCACGATATCGGGAAACTGGGCGACCGGAATCTGCGTCAGCGCAATCAGACCTGCGATCGTAATGACGATCGAGATGACGAAAGCCAGACGCGGGCGGTCGACAAAGACCGCAGAGATCATTGGCCGGCTCCCTTGGCTTTATCGTCCTGCGCCTTATCCCCCGGCTTTGTGTCATCAGGTGCCTTGTTGTCCTGACCACCCCCCTGTTGCTGATCGCCTCCCTGCTCCTGATCCTTGAGACTGGGCTGTTCCTTTACTTCGGTCGGCTGCACGACCTGACCCGGCTTCGCCTTCTGGATACCATCGACGATGACCCGTTCACCCGGCTTCAATCCCTTCAGGACGACATAATCCGAACCTGCGGTCTGGCCGAGTTCAACAATCTTGGCCGCTACCTTGTTATCCTTGTCGACGACCAGGACCTCGGTGCCACCCTGCGCCGTCTGCACCGCGGCCTGCGGCACAACCAGACGGGATTGCGGTTTACGCTCGCGAAGAATGACCTTCACATATTGGCCGTCGATCAGTTTGCGCTCCGGATTGGGCAAGGTGGCGCGCATCTCGACGGTATCGGTCTGCTGATCGACCTGCGGGCTGGTGAAATCCCACCGGCCGGCATGGGGATATGTGCTGCCATCGGGGAAACGGATGACGAATTCAATCTTGGTGAGGGTACCGTCCTCCTGCTGACGGTCTTCCCGGATCTTCATCAGTTCCGTCTGGGCAACCGGGAAGCTCACATACATCGGGTCCTGGGTAACCACCGTCACCAGCGGCTTCGAACTCGGGCTGACCAGGTTGCCGACGTCGTAATTCGTGGCGCCGATCTTGCCGTCGACCGGGGCGTAGATATCGGTATAGCCAAGATTGATCTGCGCCTGTTCGAGTTCCGCCTGGGTCAGCAGGACCTGGGCCTTGCCGGCATCGCGCGCCGCCTTGTCCTTGTCGACAGTGGATTGCGGCACATTCTGGTTTTTCACCAGTGCGAGGTCGCGCTGATACTGGATCTCGGCATTGGCGAGATTGGCCTGGGCGGCGGCAACCTGCGCCTGAAACTGGTCGACCTGCGCCTTGAACATGTCCTTTTCGATGGTGAAGAGCAGATCGCCTTTCTTGACCTCCTGCCCTTCGCGGAAATGCTGCGCTTCGAGAAAGCCTTCGACACGGGCGAGGATATCGACCTGGCTGATCGATTCCACCCGGCCAATGAATTCCTGCCCCTGGGTGACCGGCCGCTCGGCAATGGTATGCACGCCGACCGCCGGGGGTGGCGCCGATTGGGCCTGCGGAGCCGACTTCTGCTCCCCACAACCGGCGAGCAATAAAATTGCGGCACCGGTGTACCAGACCTTTGCGATCGCAGAAGCCATTAATACCCATCCCCATTCGAAGTGAGACCGATTATCCGCCAGAAAAGCGCCATCCCCCCGACCGGATATCGCCGATTCTTAACAGCGTATCGATGCATGCAGAGAGCGGAGCGGTCAAGTGAACACTCTAAATCCTAGCATTATCGCTAAAGGTCTTGTTTGCAATGGCTTATTGAAACGGAAAGACCGAACTTCGCCTTCAATGAGCCACGTCACATCTCGGCTTTGCGTCATCAGACGGTCACCCCGCAGCATAGATGTCGGTATATTTGGCTTGCATAAACCAGCATATCCATGCAGAAAAAAATGCATGATCCAGAGAAATAATGCATGAACACGCAACTCCAGGAACCTGTCCTGCCGGAGGAGCGCCGTCACCGGCTGCTGGAATTTCTGCGCCGCGACGGCAAGATCGTCGCCACGGAAGCCAGCCAGATTTTGGCGGTGTCCGAGGATACCGTGCGGCGCGACCTCAATGAGCTTGCCGCTGCCGGCCTGTTGCGGCGGGTTCACGGCGGCGCCCTGCCCGTCCTGCCCCTGACGCCCGCGGCCGTGCCTTTCGCCGTCCGCATGACCGAGGATGTCGCCGCCCGGGAGCGGCTCGGCAAGGCGACGGCGGCGCTGATCCGTCCGGGTGAAACCGTGCTGCTGGATGGCGGGACGACGATGCTGGCTGTGGCCCGGAACCTGGCGCCGGACCTGCAGGCGACCATCGTCACGCCGAATTTGCCGGCAGCCATGGCCCTGATCGATCATCCCCGGATCGAGATCATCATGCTCGGTGGCCGGGTCGACAAGACCGAACGGATCAGCAGCGGCATCAGTGCCTGGGAAGCCTTGCAGGGGCTGTCGGTGGATCTGTGCCTGTTGGGGGTCTGCGCCATCGATGCGGAAGCCGGGATGAGCGAGATGACGCTCGATGACGCCCGCCTGAAACGCTGCATGATGTCCTGCGCCGGCCGGGTTGCGACCGCCGTGACCGGCAACAAGCTCGGCACCCGCGCACCCTTCCCCCTCGCGCCGATCAGCGCCCTGACTCATCTGATCACGGAAGGCGAACTGCCGGCCGACTGCCTGGCACCCTATCGCGATGCCGGCATCGACGTGCGGATCGTCGGCTGACCCCACTCTCAACAACCAGAGCAGACATGACCGCCAATCGCGATACCACCGCCGACCAGATGGACGCCGCCCGGCACTATGATCCAGCGGCGGCCCGCCGCGCATCGCGGGCGGTCTTTCTGTCGAATGGCATGATCCTGTCGAGCTGGGTGCCGCTGATCCCGCTGGCGAAGGAGCGCCTCGCGCTCAGCGAAGCCGCACTCGGTTTCGTCCTTTTGTCGCTCGGCGCCGGTGCGCTGCTTATCATGCCACTGTCCGGCGTGCTTGCCGCCCGTTTCGGCTCGCGCAATGTGATCCTGGTATCCTCGGCCATCTTCTTCCTGATGCTGCCCTTATTGGCCTGGGCGCCGACGACGGTAATCCTCGCAACCTGCCTCTTCATCTTCGGTGCCAGCAATGGTGCGATGGATATCTCCATGAACGCACAGGGCGTTGCGGTGGAACATCTCGGCAGCCGGCCGATCTTCTCATCACTGCACGGCATGTTCAGCATCGGCGGCATGGTCGGCGCCAGCCTGTTTGGCGGCTTGATGCATCTCGGCCTCGATCCGATTGCGGCGGCCGCACTGATTGCCGCTGCCATGGCGGCGATGATCTTCAGCCAGTTCCGCTTCATGCTGCCGAGCCGCAGCGGTCAAGGCGGCAAGCATTATGCCTGGCCGTCCCGCATCGTCGTGCTGTTCGGCCTGCTTGCCCTGGTGGCGATGATGGCGGAGGGCGCAATGATGGATTGGAGTGCGGTCTTCCTGCGTTTCGAGCGCGGCTTCACGGAATCCGCCGCCGGCCTCGGCTTCGCCGCCTTTTCCCTGACCATGGCGCTGGGGCGTCTTACCGGTGACTGGATCGTCACGAAGATCGGCCCGGTCGCCACGATCCGCTATGGCAGCGGACTCGCCGCCATCGGCATCTTCATCGCCACGATAAGCAGCTCCGGCGCGGTCGGCATCGCCGGCTTTGCCTTGACGGGCATCGGCCTGGCCAATTCGGTGCCGCAGCTTTTCGGCCTCGCCGGCCGCCTGCCCGGCATCTCTCCCGGCATCGCCATTTCGGCCGTCGCGATCTTCGCTTATGCCGGTGTCCTCGCCGGCCCGCCGCTGATCGGACCGCTGGCGCAAGTGACCAGCCTGCCCATCGCGCTCAGCCTGGTGGCGGTCGGCCTGGTGGTGATTGCCTGTTGCGCCGGCATCGCGACACCGGCACGGAACCGCTAAGCAGACATCGCACCGGCCCCGGCGGCCTGATGGTGCAACCAGTCGCGGAACGCGGCGACCGGGGGCCGTTCCAATACCCGCGGGCGGTAGACCAGGTAATAGCCGAAAGCCGCATCGCAATGATGTGCATGGGCCGGTACCAGGCGTCCGTCCCGGAGATCGACCTGACTTACCGGCAGATAGCCGAGTGTGATGCCCTGGCCGGCAATCGCCGCTTCGATCACGACATTGGCGTCGTCGAAAACCTGGCCGCTCCTTGCGGCCGCCGGATCGAGACCGGCGCTGGCCAGCCATTCGCGCCAGCTTTCGTGATCGCGGTAATGCAACAGGATTTTCTTGTCCTTCTCCGGCTTGGCGAGAAACCTTCTGGCGGCTCGCAGCATGCCTGGTGCGCAGAGCGCGACGGTCTTCAAGGCGATCAATGGCTCGACCGTATGATGCGGCCAGTTGCCGTCGCCCCAGAGGATCGCCAGATCGACATCCGCCGGATCGTCCGGCTGCTCGTTGGTCGAATGATGCAGACGCAGATCGACTGTGGAATGCCGTGACCAGAAATCACGCAATCGCGGCGACAGCCAGCGCGCACCGATATAACGCCCCAGCTTGACCGTCACGAATTGCGGATCTGCATCACCGGCGATCTCCTGAGCCGTCTCCGCCAGATCGCGAAATGCCTGGGAAGTCGCCTTGGCCAGCTTCCAGCCCGCTTCCGTCAGGGCAACCTGGCGTGTCTCGCGATGGAACAGCGGCGTCGCGAAGAACCATTCCAGCACCTTGATCTGATGGGTCACCGCTGCCGGGCTTACCGCCAATTCATCGGCGGCTTTCTTGAAGCTGAGATGGCGCGCCGCCGCCTCGAAATGGCGCAGCGCGGTCAAGGGCGGCAAGCGTTTCTGCATGGATCGACATGATTTAGTTTTGTTGAATTATGAAAAGGCAAAAACTCGTTTGTCAATCAAGCGTTTCGCGGTCTCAGTTGAGCCATGTTGAATCATGCAGTGCATCGTGGCGGCAGCCCGCTGGCACGATTGGGGAGACACCAGGACATGACACGGGAAATCGCTTTCATCGGCCTTGGCAATCTCGGCGTTCATCTGGCGATGAGCCTCGTCCGCGCCGGTTACCGCGTCGCGGTGCATGACCTCGATCGTGACAGGGCAAGCGATCTTCTTGCCGCCGGCGCCATCTGGGCCTCCTCGCCCGCCGAGGCCGCCGCACAGTCACGCAGCGTCTTCACCTGCCTGCCCTCGCCAGCCGCCGTCACCCAGGTGGTCTCCGGCAGCGATGGCATCCTGCAGGGCCTGCGCCCCGGCTATACCTGGATCGATTGCAGCACCAATGACCTGCACGCGTTGAAACGCCTCGCGGTCATGGCAGAAGATCGCGGCATTCATTGCCTGGAAGCACCGGTGACCGGCGGCGTGCACAAGGCAGCCAGCGGCGAGATCACCGTATTGGTAAGCGGCCGCCGCGATGTCTATGAAGAGCATCTGCCGATCTTCCGCACGATCGGCAATAAAGTCTTCCATATCGGCGATATCGGCAGCGCCTCGGTGATCAAGGTCATCACCAACATGCTCGCTTTCATCCACCTGGTAGCGGCAGGCGAAGCGCTCATGCTGGCGAAGCGCGGCGGCATCGATCTTGCCCAGGCCTTTGCCGTAATCAAGGCAAGTTCCGGCAACAGCTTCGTTCATGAAACGGAAAGCCAGGTCATCCTGAACGGCAGTTACAATATCGGCTTCACGATGGACCTCGCCTGCAAGGATCTGCAATTCGCGCATGAACTGGGGCGGGATCTCGGCGTGCCGCTCGATCTCGCCGGTATGGTGCAGCAGACCTTCATCCGGGCGCGCAGCCAATATGGCGGCGATGCCTGGTCCTCACAGGTCGTCAAGCTGTTGGAAGATGCCGTCGGAACGGATTTGCGCGCGCCCGGTTTTCCAGAAACCATTGTCGCCTGAAGCTATTTCTGTCGCCGCGCTCCGTTCGGCCGGCTTCAAGAATTCAAGAATATGTGAAAACGGAGATGCAGGCATTGCCTCGCTTGGGGCGATCTGGCATCAATCCGCGCGAGGAAAGCCCCTCGGTCAAGTAATTCGCCGTCACCCAGCGTATCTTCCACGCGTCTTTCAGCCAACATCATCATCGTCTCACACTCATGCAGTTCATCGAGCAGGAGGAGCGGTTTGGGATTTGAGTTCAAGCGCGCCAGTCTATTTGCCGGCGTCTTGTCGATCATTGCATTAACGGGCTGCACATCGGTCCGGGAAACCGATCCGGGACGCACGGCGACCGAGCAACTGCTGATCTCGGCCGCGGCGGATCGTGCCGCCGAAAAACTTGTTCTCAATATACCCAAGAATTCGAAGGTATTCGTCAACGCCGATAATTTCGACGGCTATGACGGAAAATACGCCATCGGCTCGATCCGCGATCATATCCTGCGCCAGGGCTTCGCCATCACCGACAACAAGAATGACGCCGACACGATCGTCGAGATCCGGGCCGGCGCCCTGTCGATTGATAAGCAGGAGATGCTGATCGGCATCCCGAATTTCGACGTCCCCATTCCGCTCGCCGGGCAATTCACCTTCCCCGAAATCGCGCTGTTCAAACGCGAAGAACAGCTTGGTGTGGCGAAGTTCGCCGCCACCAGCTACGACGCCAAAAAGGGCACCTTGGAGAACTCCACCTCCCCCCAATTCGGCGGATCGGAGCATCGCAAGACCGTGCTGCTTTTCCTTATTTCCTGGTCCGATGACGACCTGCACGCCACCACCCAGCCGGTGAACCGCCCGCCAAATTGATGAAAACCCTCTTTTTCCGCAGCTTGCCATACCACCGATAGAAGTATTACCTTCTCTTAACCCCGCTGACTTTCTATAGCTTTGTGTTAACATTTTAGGCGTCGGGGATAGTTTTACAGCCAAAAAGGCACCCGAACCTGACAAACGGGGGATGACGTGAGGCTGCGACGGTTTCGCGCGTTTTTGCTTGCCTTGTTGCTGGCGTCGGCCACCCGGTCGGCCGCGGAACCCGTGTCCCTGCGTGAGGAGCTCGGCTGTACCCGCCCGATCCGTGTCGCCTTCTATGAATTCGGCACGCTCTATCATGAAGAGCATGGCATCGATGTCGACATCATCCAGGAGATCGCCCGCCGCACCGGCTGCGTCTTCAAGAAAAGCATCCTGACCACCGTCGAGATCTGGCCGAAAATCGAAAACGGCGACCTCGGCATAACCACCAGCGGCATCCGGACGCTCGCGCGCGCGAAGGTCGCCATGTTCGCGCCCTATCTGGCCTTCGAGAATATGGTGGTGATGCGGGCCTCCCTGGCGGAAGACATTCACGATTTCAGTGACATCATCAGCCACCCGGATTGGCGCCTGGGCATCGTCCAGGGATTTCAACATGGCGCCTATTACGACTTCCGTCTCAAGGCGATCAAGGATCGCAGCCGGATCATCACCTATCCGGCTCAGCAATCGCTCTTTAACGGGCTGCTGCATGGTCAGGTGCAGCTTATTCTGTCGCCGGAAATCAATTTCGACTTCTATCTGCCGGACAAATCCGCGCTGACGGATTTCACTATGCTCGACCTGTCGCCGGCGCCGCCCATTCCCCATGCCCTCGTCCTCAGCCGCAAGGATTTCACGCCGGCCATGGCGAATGCGTGGCTGCGATTGATCGAGGAAATGCGGCTCGATGGAACACTCCGGACAATCTATCGCAACCGATTGCCGCAGCCGATGTCGGATCGGTTGCTGGAATTTTGATCGCGGTCTGCAGACAGCGAAAGGCCAATCATGACCGACGCCACCGCACCATCGCCTCCGAGAAGACGCCTCCGCCTGCCATTGCAGGTCGTGGCCGCCTTGAGTGTCATCGGGTTGCTTGCCGTCGTCGTTGCCCTGTTGAGCTGGCAAGCCTATCGCGGCACCCAGGAAGTGCTGATCAGCGCCTCCAACGACGCGATCGGCTATATCAGCGAAGCCATCGCAGAAAAAACCCGGCGAAATATCGAGCCCGCCGAAGAACAGCTGGCCGCCCTGGTGCACAGCTCCTTTGGCGAGGCCGATACGCTGGACCAGCGCCTGGAGCCGCTACCTCTGGTGAGCGACCTGATATCCCGCAGTGCCCTCATCGATTCTCTCTTTGTCGGCTATCCCAATGGCGAATTCATCCTGTTCCGCCCCTTGCGGGACGAGGCTGACAGGCGCCGCTTCTCGATTTCCGATGATGCCGCGATCCTGGTCCAGTCGATTACCGATGACGGCAACGGCCGGATGATCGGCGAATACCGGTTCTATGACGGCCAGAACCGCTTGATAAAAACCGAACGTCGCCCGGATTATGTGTTCGACCCGCGCATGCGCCCCTGGTATCAGAAAGCGGCAACGCAAAGCAGCGTCGTCACCACGCCGCCTTACGTCTTCTTCACCAATGAAGCAATCGGCATGACACTCGCCCGCCGGTCGCTTACCGGCGGCGCCGTTCTCGGCCTGGATATCAAGTTGATTTCCATCGCCACGGAGCTTAGCCAATTGCGGATCACGCCATCGACCGAACTGGCGCTGGTCGACCAGCAAGGCCAGGTCGTCGCCTATCGCGACATGTTGCGAATGATCGTCCGCCCTGCTCATTCGGAAATCCGGCTGGCGCGGATCGATGAACTGAATGTTCCGGTTCTGCAACAGGCCGACACGCTCAGCCTGACGGACAAGCAGAAAAGCCGCGCCGTGTTCGTGTATAAGGGTCGCGACTGGCAGATCATCAAATCCGCCCTGGAAGCACGGCCTGGCCGGACGCTGTCATTGCTGATCGGCATTCCCGATGACGAATTCTTTGCTGCCGCCCGGCATATCGTCTGGCGCCAGACGATCATCGCCGGCATCCTGATACTTCTCGCCATTCCCGCCGCTTGGTTCATCACCAAGCGCATGGTGAAGCCGCTGCGCATCCTCGCCGGCGAGACGATGAAGATCGAAAACTTCGACTTCAGCAGCGATATCAAAATCCGCAGCCATATCGGCGAGATCGACGATCTCGGCCGCTCGCTCGACCGCATGAAGCGGACGATCCGCAAATTCCTCAAGATCGGCACGGCGCTGGCGGCGGAGCCCAAATTCAAGCCGCTTCTGGACCGGGTGCTTCACGAAGCCGTGGACCTGGTTCGCAGCGATGGCGGTGCCATTTATATGATCAGCGAAGATCGCCAGATGCTGATACCCGAAGTCATCCGCTGGCACGACCAGGAGCTTTTCTCGGCCGAGGAGCTTTCGCAGCCTTTGCCGCTCGCCGGTCCCGCGATCTGCGTCAACCTGGCCGAGGCGCTGCAAAGCAAGGAAATCCGCACCGTCGAGCGGCCGTTGAATGAAGAAGAACTGGCGGCCCTGGGCCTGTATGGATTCGTGCATCGCATGCAGGCGATCCGCGTCGTCCTGATCATTGTTCCCCTGCTCGACCGCAACCAGGCACCCTTGGGTGCGCTCGTCCTCATCAAGGCGATCTCACATGAGAAAGAGCAGTTCGATGTCAGCAACCGGCTGCTCAAGCTGGTGCATGCCGTCAGCGGCAGCGCAAGTGTCTCGATCCAGAACAAGCTGCTGCTGGAAGCGCAGCGCAAACTGATCGATGCGCTGATCAAACTGGTTGCCGGCGCCATCGACGCCAAATCGGCTTATACCGGCGGGCATTGCCAACGTGTGCCGGTGCTGACCCGCTTGCTGGCGGAGGCAGCCTGCGCGGACAGGATCGGCCCCTATCGTGACTTCAATCTCAATGAAGAGGAATGGGAGGCGCTGGATATTGCAGCTTGGCTGCATGATTGCGGCAAGGTCACGACGCCGGAATACGTGGTCGACAAGGCAACCAAGCTGGAAACCATCTATGACCGCATCCACGAAATCCGCAATCGCTTCGAAATCCTGAAACGCGACGCCGAGATCGATTACTGGCGCGGCATCGCCGAAGGTGGAGATGCGGATGCGCTGCGGGCGAAAATGATGGCGGCGCAGCGGCAGTTGGATGATGACTTCGCCTTCGTCGCCACCTGCAATGAAGGCGGCGAATCCATGGAGCCGGCCAAGATCGACCGCCTCGAACGGATCGCCGGCAGAACCTGGCGGCGTACCATCAGCAACCGCCTCGGCGTCTCCTATGAAGAGAAGGCCCGGATGGAGCGTCTGCCGGAACCGATGCTGCCGGTCGATGAACCGCTGCTCGCCGACCGGGACGATCATCTCATCCATCACAGCGAGCGCGACCTGATCGGCAGGACGAATTCCTGGGGCTTCCAGTTGAATGAGCCGGCCTACAAATATAATCGCGGCGAGGTCTATAACCTCAGCATTTCGCGCGGCACGCTGACGGCGGAAGAACGCTATCGCATCAACGATCACATCGTGCAGACCATCATCATGCTGGAAGCCCTGCCCTTCCCGGCATATCTCAAGAACGTACCGGAACTGGCCGGGGGCCATCACGAAAAGATGGATGGGACCGGCTATCCTAAGCGGCTGCGCGGCAAGGAGATGTCACCCGTTGCCCGCATGATGGCCATTGCCGATGTCTTCGAGGCCCTGACGGCTGCAGACCGTCCCTATAAGAAGGCAAAGAAGCTGAGCGAGGCCATCAAGATCATGGGCAACATGAAGCGCGAGCATCACCTCGATCCCGAATTGCTGGACTTGTTCCTGACCTCGGGCGTCTGGCGCGACTACGCCCATCGTTTCCTCGATGCCACGCAGATCGACGAGCCGGATATCGATTCCGTCCTCGGCATCCGGCCCGCAGCGTAAACAGTGGTGTAAAGAGAGGTGGCATAAGCGGGGTTGTTCACGCCGGCGAAAGATGCACAAATACCTCGCAACTGACAGATGACGGATGGCGGGGACATGAGCGATGCGAAACTGATCTGGGATGCCAAGGCCAAAATCGGCGAAGGCCCGCTCTGGTCGCAGCGCGAACAGGCAATCTACTGGGTCGATATCAAAGGCCAGTTGCTGCACCGCCATGGCCTCGACGGCAGCCGGCAAAGCTGGACCATGCCGGATTATATCGGCTGGGTCCTGGAACGCCGCGACAAGCCAGGCTTCGTCGCCGGCCTCCGCAAGGCGGTTGCCGACCTTACGTTGTCACCCTTCCGGGTCACCGAGCGCGAGAAGATCGAACAGGATTTGCCCGGCAACCGGCTCAACGACGGCAAGGCCGATCATCTCGGCCGCATCTGGTTCGGCTCGATGGATAATGGCGAGCGTGGTCCCACCGGGAACTTCTATCGCCTCGATCCCGATTTTTCATGCCACGAAGTCGATCAGGGCTATATCTGTTCCAACGGCCCGACCTTCAGCCCGGATGGCCGCACCCTGTATCACACCGACAGCGAAGCCTATGCCATCTATCAATTCGATGTGCAGCGTGATGGCCGCCTCGCCAATAAGCGCGTCTTTGCCGAATTCACCAAGGCCGAAGGCTCACCCGATGGCATGACGACCGATGCCGAGGGCTGCCTCTGGGTGTGCCTGTGGCAAGGTTGGGGCATCATCCGCTTGAAACCCGATGGAAGCAAAGACCGCATGATCTCCCTGCCCGTCTCCCAGGTCACCAGTTGTACCTTCGCCGGCGATCGGCTCGACCGGCTTTTCGTCACCTCGGCGCGTACCGGGCTCAGCGACGAGCAGTTGCAGAAGGAGCCGCTGGCCGGGGGTTTCTTCGAAGTCGATCCGGGCGTCATTGGCCTGCCGACGCAGCAATTCGCCGGCTGATTGGATCTGTCATGAAAGTCAACCGGATCACCGCCAATATCTCGACGAACGACGTGGCCGCCGCGCAGCGTTTCTATGGCGATGTGCTTGGCCTCGATATCCTGATGGATCACGGCTGGATCGCCACTTACGGCTCGCTCGACACGATGACGATCCAGATCAACTTCGCCGAACAAGGCGGCGCCGATACGCCGACACCCGATCTTTCCATCGAGGTCGATGATGTCGATGCGGCTTTGGCGGCCATGAAGGCCGCGGGCTTCGAGATCGTCTACGGCCCGGCCGATGAGGTCTGGGGCGTGCGACGCTTTTATGTGCGCGATCCATTCGGCAAGCTGGTCAATATCCTCTCTCACCTGTAATCGGCCGGCACGGCCGGTGAACCGATCGCTCCGCTGATTGTTCATGTCCTGGTATCGCCGGAGCGAAACGGATAACGGGGCAGATATGGCAAATCAGGGGAGCGCGTCCTCCATCATCGAAACCATCATTCCCGCCCGCCTCGATCGCCTGTCCTGGGGCCGGTTCCATACCCTGGTGGTGGTCGCCCTTGGCGTGACCTGGATCCTGGACGGTCTGGAGGTCACACTGGCCGGCGCGGTCGCCGGCGCCCTGAAGCAAAGCCCGGTGCTGCATTTCGACAATACAGATGTCGGCCTCGCCAGCAGCGCCTATCTGGCGGGGGCCGTGCTTGGTGCCGTTCTTTTCGGCTGGCTCACCGACCGGCTGGGCCGGCGGAAGCTCTTCTTCATCACCCTCTTCCTCTACATCGCCGCGACCCTGGCCACCGGCCTTGCCTGGAATCTGGAAAGCTTCATTCTGTTCCGCTTCCTGACAGGTGCCGGGATTGGCGGCGAGTATACGGCGATCAACTCCACCATCCAGGAACTGGTGCCGGCGCGTTATCGCGGCTGGACCGATCTCGTCATCAACGGCAGCTTCTGGCTCGGCGCCGCCCTCGGTGGTGGCGGATCGCTGCTGCTGCTCGATCCGGCGATCTTCAGCGGCGATCTCGGCTGGCGCCTCTGCTTCCTGATCGGCGCCGCCCTTGGCGTCGTCATCCTGGTGATGCGGTACTGGATTCCCGAAAGCCCGCGCTGGCTGGTCACCCATGGTCACATCGACGAAGCTGAGCGCGTCGTGGCGCAGATCGAGGAACGCTTTCCACCGCATCATCTGACGGCAACGGAAAAGCTGGCGGTCTTGCGGCTGCAGCCGCGCACGCAGACGAAGCTCGGCGAGATCTTCCATGTGCTGTTTCGGCTGCATCGCCGCCGTGCGCTGGTGGGGCTCAGCCTGATGGCAGCGCAGGCTTTTTTCTATAACGCCATCTTCTTCACCTATGCCCTGGTCCTGACGGATTTCTACGGTGTGGCGGCGGACCGCGTCGGCTGGTACATCCTGCCTTTCGCCGCCGGAAATTTCCTCGGCCCGGTGCTGATCGGCCGCCTGTTCGACACGCTCGGCCGGCGCGTGATGATCCCCATTACCTACGGTCTCTCCGGCATCCTGCTGATCGTCAGCGGCTCTCTTTTCGAACAAGGCGTGCTGACGGCCGAGACTCAGACCTTGTGCTGGATGGCGATTTTCTTCTTTGCTTCCGCGGCCGCCAGCTCCGCCTATCTGACGGTCAGCGAAACCTTCCCCCTGGAGATGCGCGCTTTGGCCATCGCCGTCTTCTTTGCCATCGGCACCGGCCTCGGCGGTATCGCCGCGCCATCCTTCTTCGGCTATCTGATCGAAACCGGATCGCGTCAGGACGTTTTCATCGGCTATATCGTCGGCGCGGTCCTGATGCTGGGCGCCGGCCTCATTCAAGCCGTGTGGGGCGTCGCCGCGGAACGCAAATCGCTTGAAAGCGTGGCCCGGCCGCTGACCGCCGTCGAGGACGAGCTCCCCCAACCGCTGCCATGACGGGAGCCGCCGCAACCTTTCCTCAAGCAATTGTGCAGTTTTAAAGATTTATGACAGAAATCAGCATTAACCCATTGCCGGGAAGTCGTTTTTTCAGATCAGGATTTCGCTGACTGCCGATTGTTCGTTGCGCCCGAATGCCGCTTGCACGCGGAAGTGGAACCCCCGCCCCGACTGCGCGTTGCTTTCGTATCCGTCCCGTCAACGGGCGGATGCGAGACGCATAATTGTATCAAGGAGGTTCGACATGATGGGACCCTCTTTGTGGGATATCGTTGCCGGTGCAGGTTTGTCGATTTGCATGTTGACGATATTGCTTTTCGGCACTTGGCGCGTGCGGCGTGCCGCCTTTCTGGTCTTCTGTCTTTTTGCCATCAGCACTTTCGTCTGGCGCGCCGGCTGCTGGTATCACCAGTTTTCCTGCGACAGCATCTACACAACCGCCGCGCTCAAAGAGGGCTGATCATCTTCGCGGTCGCCGGCTAATCTCATTTCTGGACAAACAGAGTCAGCCACGTGTTTTTTCAGCAACCTCCGGCTGCCTCGCGGTTTGACCGACAAAAGGAGCATGTATGAATATCCTGATCGGAATCCTGATCACCTTCGTCGTCGTCTTCCTGGTTCTCTATCTCGTCGGCCTGCTGCCCATCGAGGGCCGCGCGAAACAGATCATCCGCATCATCGTCATCATCATCGGCATTCTCTCCTTGCTGAAATATCTCGCCGTCCTGCCATTCTAGAACGCGGCCCGGCTGAGCAGAGGCACAACCTCATGCTATCCTGCCCGCTAGATCGTCATGCGAGGAGGCGCAGGTGACGTTGCATCTCGACTGGCAGGAAATGGGGATCCGGCTGCTTTGTGCACTGGTCGCCTGCGGGATCCTCGGGTTTGAGCGAGGCGAAGTAGAACGTGCCGCCGGGATGCGGACCACCATGCTGGTCGGACTTGCCGCCTGCCTGTCGATGCTGCTCGCGAACTGGCTGCTCGGGACCGTGGGTAAGACGCCGGAATCCTTCGCCCAGATGGACACGTTGCGCCTGCCGCTCGGCACATTGTCGGGCGTCGGCTTCATCGGTGCCGGCGCCATTCTGCGCCGGGACAATCTGGTGACCGGTCTGACCACCGCTGCAACCCTCTGGTATGTTACCGCACTCGGCCTCTGTTTTGGCGGCGGTGCATATGTTCTCGGCTGGGCTGCGACTTTTCTCGGGCTCGTCATCCTTTCGGGACTGAAGTCGGTGGAGCGCCGCCTTCGGCGCGACCGGGAGGTCATCCTGCGATTGCGCTGGCGCATCGAACATCTGAACGAAGGTATCGTGCGCAAGGCCTTATCGGATGCCGGCCTGCATATCAACCGCGTGACAATCACCTATGACAGCATCGATCAGATCGGCGAACTTGACTGCAGGCTGAACTGGCACACGCTGCCGAGCAATCACGACATGCCGCCGGCCATCCGGGCCCTGGCGGACAGGCCCGGCATGTTGAAGCTCGAATGGACGACATAAGCCGTTACGGTTTTTTTAATTTCTTCTACACTTTAATGGAAAAGTGCTTTATTTCGGCATCGGGAAATGCCGCAATTGTCGGCATCTTGCGAAATTTCGCCTTACCGACGTGTTCGTCACTCTATGTACCCACGCACGACCGATCCGCAGGAAATGCTGCGCCGCTGCAGACCGCGCATTCGAGGTATCTACCAATATTGGGATGCCAAGCGTGGCTCGCGCCTGATGCCGGCGCGGCGCGACATCGATCCGATCGAGATGAAGCCGTGGTTGCCGGCGATCCAGTTGATCGACATCTTTCATAATCCCCGCCGCATGGTCTATCGCCTGGTCGGACAGGTCGATGTCGAGTTTCGTGGCTTCAATCCCACCGGCCGCACGGTAGAGGAATGCGCGGTCGGCGCCAGCCTGGAAGATGCGCTGGAGAACTACAACATCGTCATCACCCAGCGCTCCTTGGTCTACGACTATGCCGATTACGTCAGCGCGTCGGGTTTCCTGCGCGAACAGGAATGCATCCTGCTGCCGCTCTCCGATGACGGCGAGACGGTCAACATGGTGCTGACCTATGCCGAAGTCGCGCCGGTGACGCCAAGCTCGTCTTAAACCGGTCACGAGGCCGCTTTGCCGCCTGCGTCATATTGCTCGATGGCTTCCACCGCCTTGCGCACGGTATCGAACATCCAATCCCGGCCGATCGCGTCATCGAAGCCGGATCGCTCGAGGATCTCGCGGAACTGGCCGTGGCCGCTGGCCAGCACCAGGCGAATATGCCGCTGGTCCAGCTCCGCCTTCAATTCAAGCAGCGTATCGACCGCGCCGATATCGGCATGGGTCATCGCCTCCGCATCGAGCACCAGCCAGCGTGCATCCGGCGTGGCCCGCAAGGCGCGGCGGACCCGGCGGGCGAAGTAAGTCGCGTTGAAGAACAGGATCGATCCCTCGAACAGATAGACGAGAATGCCCGGCACCGGCACAGCTTCCGGGTAGTGATGCAGCTTGACGAATTCCAGGCCGCCGGGACGCCGCCCGAGCATGCCGTCGCGCGGCTTCGCCGCCTGGCGCAGCAAGGCCAGCAGGGTTGCACCCATCGCCACGATGACGCCCTGCAAGACGCCGAACCAGATAACGCCACCAGTAGCGATCAGGGCAAAGATCAATTCCGGCCGGTTGATTTTTCCCAGGCGCCGGAAGCCGGCGATATCGATCAGGTCCACCGCCGCCGAAACCAGGATCGCGCCGAGGGCTGCCTGCGGCAGCAACGCCAGCGGCTCGGTGAAGAAGGAAACCACCAGCGCGATCGCCACGGCGGCGACGATTGCCACCAGTGGCGATGATCCGCCCAGCGAGAAGCTGACCGCGGTGCGTGAATCCGCGCCGGTCACGCAGAAACCCTGGAAGAAGCCGGCGGTGATATTGGCCGCGCCGAAGCCGACCAGCTCGCGGTTGGGATCGACCTTCTCGCCGCGCCGCGCCGCGAAGCTTTCGGCGGTGATGATGCCGCTGGAAAAGCTGACCACGAAGGCACCCAGCGCCCCCAGCACCATGAGGCCGATTTCGCCCGAACTCATCGGCAGCGCGAAGGATGGCAGGCCGCTGGGGATGGCGCCGAGCACCGCGACGCCACGCCCTGGCAGGTCAAACAGCCAGGACAAGGCGATGGCAACGATCAGCGCCAGGATCGGCCCCGGCAGGGCTGGTGATAACCGCTTGATCAAGCGCAAGGCAAGGAAAAGGCCGAGCCCGAGAATGACGGTCAGCCAATGGATCTGGCCGATATCGCGGACCACCTCCAGCAGCGGCCGCATGATGCCTTTGCCGTCGATGGGAATCCCCGTCAATCGTGTCAATTGCCCGACCGCCAGGGTGATGGAAACCCCGGCCAGATAGCCGGTCAGGATGGGCCGCGAGAGGAAATTGGCGATGAAGCCGAAACGCAGGAAACTGGCGATCAAGCAGATGATGCCGACCAGGACGGCGATGGCGGAGGCCGCGAGGATCCGGTCCTCGATGCCGCTCAAGGCGAGCTGGCCCAAGGTCGCGGCCACGACGGTGCAGGTTGCGGCATCCGGCCCGACGATCAATTGCCGGGACGGGCCGAACAGGGCGTAAGCCGCCATCGGCAGGATGCTGGCATAGAGGCCGACGATCGGCGGCAATCCCATCAGCGCGGCATAGGCTAGGCCCACGGGAATGGCGACGGCGGCGACGCTGATCCCCGCCATGGCATCGCGAAAGGCGAAACGGCGATCATAGCCGGCCAGATGCCCCAGACCCGGCATCACCTTCGTCAGCAGATGCGGCACGCTTCCCTCCCGCGATTCATCCATGCGGTTTAGCCATGCGGCTCATCCGGCGCGGCGTAAACGCTGCCCGCTTTTGCCGGTCCCGGCAGACAGCCCCTGAACCCGGTGGAACTCTTTCAGGAATGTGCCGAGGACCGGTGACGGTCTGTCGCTTTTGCGCATCGTCAGGTAGATCGGATTGCGATAACCGAGCCTCCCTGCCAGGAGCGGCCGCATGCGGTCCTGATCGACCCATTGCCGCGCGAAATGCTGCGGCAGGAAGCCGATATAGCGGCCGGACAGAATGAGCACGGCGACGCTTTCCATGAGATCAGCAACGGCGCTGGCGGTCGGCCGCATACTGGCCGGGAAAAGATCCGGTGCCGCATAGGCCCGGCGCACCAGTTGCTGGCTCTTGAGATCCTTCAGCGCGACCTCGCCGCTGCGCGCGAACAACGGATGGCCCCGGCCGCAATACAGCACCTGCTGTTCGTCGAACACATCCTCATAGGTGAGATTGGGCGAATGGCGGCCGCAGGCACCGAGGCCGAGATCGAACCTGCCGTCGAGCACGCCGCGCTCCAGATCGGCCGGCGCCACGACTTGCACGGCAATTTCCACTTCCGGCGCCTGGCGGTTCAGCGCTTCGATCGCCTCTTCCAGATGCGAGGCCGGGTTGGTGACGATATTGTCGACCAGGCCGATCGCCAGCCGCCCGACCAGACGGTCGCGCACCGCGCCGGCCTCGGTGCGAAAGGCATCCATCGAGGCAAAGAGCTGCAGCGCCGCCTGATGGATGCGCTGGCCCTTTTCCGTCAGGCTGAAGCCCGAGCGGCCGCGCTGGCACAGCCGCACGCCGAGCCGCTGCTCCAGCGCCGTCATATGGGTGCTGATCGTCGATTGGCTGATATTGAGGTCGATCTGGGCCGCTGAGAAGCCGCCCGCCTCCACCACTTTCGCGAAGATCCGCAACAGCCGGATATCGCCGTCGCTCAGATTAGAAAGCATGCCGTCTCCCCTGCCGCCGCCGGCATACGCCCGCTACCTGGCTTACATTGACCTGTCTCGAAGTAACTTTTAATTATTCTGTATCGTATCGATCTGACCGGCAAGGCAGGATCGTTGCGTTTCAGATACCGATTTAGAAGGGGCAGTATTCATGACGACCTGTGGCGAATTCATCGTCCGCCTGCTGGAATCTTACGGCGTCGACACGATTTTCGGGATTCCGGGGGTGCATACGGTGGAGCTTTATCGCGGCCTCGCCGACAGCCCGATCCGCCATGTCACACCGCGCCATGAACAGGGCGCCGGCTTCATGGCCGACGGCTATGCCCGCGTCACCGGCAAGCCGGGTGCCTGCTTCATCATCACCGGCCCCGGCATGACCAATATCCTGACTGCCATGGGCCAGGCCTATGCCGATTCCATCCCCATGCTGGTGATCTCCAGCGTCAACCAGACCGACCAGCTCGCCATGGGCGACGGCCGGCTGCATGAATTGCCGTCACAGCGCAACATGACGGCCGGTGTCGCCGCCTTCAGCCATACCGTGCTGACCCCGGCGCAATTGCCCCAAGTGATGGCGCGCGCCTTCGCGGTCTTCAACAGCGCCCGGCCGCGCCCGGTTCATATCGAGATTCCCATCGACGTCATCTCCATGCCGATCGATGCAGCCCTCTCCGCCAAGGCCTGGCCCTTGCCCAGCCGCCCGGCCCCGGCCGCCGTGGCGATCAAGCAGGCCGCCGACTGGCTGGCCGCTGCCAAATCGCCCGCCATCGTGCTGGGCGGCGGTGCGGTCGAAGGCGCGGCGGAAGCCCTGGCTTTGGCCGAGCATCTCGACGCGCCGGTCGTGCATACCGTCAATGCCAAGGGCATCCTGCCGCCGGGCCACAAGCTGCGCGCCGGTGAGAACATGGCGCTGCCGCCGATCCGCAAGCTGCTGGAAAGCGCCGATGTGGTGCTGGCGGTCGGCACCGAATTCGGCGAGACGGAGATGTATCCCGATGCGCGGCCCCTGCAACTCCAGGGCAAGCTGATCCGCATCGATCTCGATCCCGAGCAGCTGATGCGCGGCCTGCCCGCCGATTGCCCGATCACCGCCGATGCGAAGCTCGCCTTGTCCGACCTCAACCGCCAGCTCGCCAGTCATAAGCACACGGACCGTAATGGTGCGGCGCGTGCCGCCGAGACCTTCAAAGCCGCCGCCACCCATTGGTGGCCGGCGGTCGGCGTGCATCAGCGCATTGCCGATGTCATCCTGAAGACCCTGCCCGATGTCATCATGGTGGGCGATTCGACCGAGCCGGTTTACGCGCTCAACCAGAGCTACCAGGCACCCACACCACGCGCTTATTTCAACTCCAGCACCGGCTACGGCACCTTGGGCTATGGCCTGCCCGCCGGGATCGGCGCGAAGCTCGCGGCGCCCAAACGGCCGGTCGTCGTGCTGGCCGGCGATGGCGGGTTGCAATTCACCATCGGCGAACTTGCCGCCGCGGTGGAAGCGGAAGTGCCGGTCATCGTCTTCCTCTGGAACAATCACGGCTATGGCGAGATCAAGACCTATATGCAGAACCGCCAGATCAAGCCGATCGGCGTCGATATCTTCACGCCGGATTTCCAGGTGATCGCCAAGGGCTTCGGCTGCGCCGCCGTGCATGTCGAAAACCTCGACCAGTTGCCGCAGCAGCTCACCGAAGCCACCAAGCGCAAAGTGCCAACGATCATCGAGATGCGCCCGCAGGCGTAATCAGACGATCCTACGAGACCAGGAAAGCGCCGGCGCGATGCCGGCGTTTTCTTTTTGCCCGGCGCGTCAAAAATCCGGCGTGATCACCGCTCGTGGAATTCCGTGCAGGTCGCCTTCTCGTTCACCGGGCAGTGATAGAGCTTCCCCGTCTGCGTATTGACCTTCCAGGCCTCCCCCGGCGCCGCCGTGGTGATCTGATACCCACCGGACGAAGCCGCAAAAGGCCGATCCGCCAACCCCACCACCAGGATAGACACAGCAATCAGAGCGAAGCCGGCAAGAATAGCTTTAGGCGTGGTCATGGCACGTTCCTCCTGCATCAGTGTAGAGAAGAAAGAACGATGGCCACGCGCCGAAGTTCGACGGTCCGCGATATCTTAGGAATTGTGTTGAATTGTTACTGCGGCGATTGAAATAGCTGGCGTCCCAAAGGTGACGAAAATGAGAACTGGACAGAAGTGGCCGCAATTCAGTTAACCAGCTTATATATCCTAGGGTTTCTGAAATACGCCGAACTGCCAACCGCGAACCCCCTATTAGTTGCGAGGGCCAGAAACGAGATTTGACCTCACAGAATGCGGTCCACGTTCCAACATACCCCGACGCTATCCAGGAACCGTCTCAACTAGGACAAGTTGATGGTTTACATGATACCGAGATAGGCCAGCCCCCGCATTCACAGAAACTGACTGTCGATTTTTCGTTCCTGCGTACCCATGACCGACAGGGGTTGGGAGCTGGCGGTCGGCCGAATTCGAGGGCACAGGCGCCATTGTGGTGGCGGCGCCGATGAGGTACCAAATGTTGAATTAGACTGTACAACCTTTCCGCACATATGTAACGATTAATCGAAGCGGAAAGGCACTTTTAGCCTTTCGTAACCGAAGGGCTCCTAGTATGTCAGTTGAGGCTGATTACCTTAGGTGGAGGCAAGGCGCAGAGGTTGGCTGCATGTTTGCTCGAATCATGTCCAGGCACCCTGAACGTTTCAAGCAGAAGGTCGAGGTCGTTCCGGCTCATGGCTCGCCGACGGTCATCGCGGGCGCTTTGGCAGCGCGAATCGACGTTGCTTTGGCCGATCCAAATGTCACAGCCAGTACGCTAATTGTGCCTGCTATCGATAGGATTGCGACCCTTGCAGAGACGGCGCTGCAATTGGGGGAACTCCCCAAATGGTCGGTAGAGCCAATGTTCCTGGACAATACCCCCATCGGAAAGATGGTGGGGCTTCGCATTGCCAGAAACATCCCCTTCGGTGCGACAGAATGTCCCTCCGAACTGCTCGTTCTCGGTCCGTTCGACGTTTTTCCCGCTACGCGCCGGGCACCGGTGACGGCATTCGAATTTTTCGTTGGCGAGCCCATGCCGTTTGACCCCAAGATGGGGACGCCCATAACCAAGGCCAACTTGGCACATATGGAGCTTGATGCGAGCATCATCGATATCAATAAGGTTTGGGGCAAAAGCGTGCAAGGCAGGAGGAGTTCGCTTGGGCTTGGTGATGGCGAAGAGGACGCTCGCGCCAAGGCCAAGGTCGCTTTCGCAATATCGCCTGATCTAGCACGTCAGTTAGGCTGTGAGCCATGACATCGCACGTTCTAGTCATTAGTCACGCCGACGCGGACGGCCATTTGATTGCGGAGCAGACCCGGCGGAATCTCGATCTTGTAAAGAACTTCGACGTCCAAGTGATCGTCGACCCAATGCGGACGCAGAACCACAAAGTTTGGCATAGGCTTGACAGCTTCACGCAAATCGACGATGCCGATCTCGTGTTCTTTGTGGATCTTATGTTCGCCCCAGAGTCATGCGCGGCGGAGGCGGAAGCCCTCGTCGAGTTCGTGAATGCGCGGCCGGAGAAGAAGTTCTTCCTGATCGATCATCACCCCTTGCCACTGCGCCGTTTGGAACAAGCTGAGAATTTGCGCGTTAGCTATAGACCCGACGTATTTGAATGCGCTATTGGCCCCCGGTCCGGGATGATGGTCATAGCAGCACTCTGTGAGAAGCAGGATGACCGTGTCTCAGGGGTCACTAGCAAGCAGCACGAGATTCTTGCCTTAGGAATGAAGCGCGCGGCAGCCCTTGGGGGACCGCTTCCGGGCGAAAAGCTACTCGCTCTTTTGAAGAACGAATTCTGGCCTGAGCTGGCCGAGCTTGGGGCAGCCGATCGGGCGTCCCATCGCTTGCCCCGCGGACGTTGGCCGGTAGCCCAACAGCCTTCTGACCCGTTAAGAAGGCTGGACGACGCGGCGATTGCGTTGCTCGCCGGGAAAGTACCTAACGAAACTCTGAGGAGAGAGGCCGTGGCCTATGATTTGGATGTGACACAAGAGCGGTTCGCGCATGATGCCCCGCAGCCAATGCGCCTGCCTAATTCAACTGTCAGCTCCAAGGACCTTGAAGCCATCATTACCCTCCTGGAGGTCGCAGCCCTATCGCTGACGACGGCACCAGGCGATGTCTTCACCTTGGAAGAACTCATCCAGGAAGCCAACGAGATGAGTGGCAACCGTATTCAAATCGAAGAGCGCGACGTGCTAATTGTGCTCGGGAAGACCGGCTTTCTTAAGAAGGTACGTGGTGGGTATTGTATGAAGTAAGGGGACCTACCTCAGCTGGAAAAGCCTGCCTCTTGGCAGGCTTTTTTTGTGAATGCCCGAGCTCCGAAAACTGGCTGCATAAGTGCTTCTGGACATTCAATCTCCTGTTGTTTGTCCTGGAGCATTCGGTTCCATCGCAATGAAAATGACTGATTCTTCCTGCTCTTCTTGCACGAGAGCCAAGCTTCAGCGCGTTTGGCCTACGCGGCGGCCAGGAGCATCGGCGGCGTTACCGCCCCCGACTCTCAAATTCGGGATCACTGTCCCGACTGGAAGCGCCTGTTGTTCGCGGGCAGCATTCTCTCCGCATCAGATTCTCCGAGGCAAACGAGACGGCGCTCACCATGGCTCAGGCAGAGCTACTGCATTCGGGGAACCGCCGCGTCGCCGAAGTAAGCGCCACGGTGCTGACACAGTTCGCCAACCATCTTGCCGTCCGTCTCGCGATTGAGAGGGATTTTCTTACAGAAGAGTTTGGCGAGCGGTTCGGCGCGACAGAGCAAATGCTGCTAGTGTACCGAGAGCTCGTGCAGTCTTGCGCCCCACCTGGATGCCGCCAGAGGCGCGCTAACAAGCGCCGAGGCGGCGATCGATCGACTGTTCGACCTGGTTGCCAAGGGCGTGTTGTCGGCAGACCATCCAGATCTGAAGCGAAACCTCGCCACCGCCCAGAAAAACCGCGCTCGCCGCGATCGAATAGGTTCAGCGGGCGCCGATACCGCAACCTGACAAACACCAGCTTCGACTTGATTGTTGATCGGATTACGCTCAACGAAGCCCGGCTCGAATTCGCGGGAAACGCCAGAAAATTAGCCATTTTGGCCCGGGAAAGCTCGGAAACAGGAGTTCCAAATTGGCGTCCCCAAGGGGATTTGAACCCCTGTTACCGCCGTGAGAGGGCGGTGTCCTAGGCCACTAGACGATGGGGACGTGGCCGCTGGTGCGTGGGCCTTCTGATAGTGGATGGCGGGGCTGGGATCAAGCCCCTTTTCCACCCCGCCGCCCAGCATGGGCACGATCCTGGTGAAATTACGGGGCTTTTGCCGCTGTAGTCGCCGTCGTTGCCGCGGCTGGCTGGAACAGCGGATCGACGAAAGTCTTCACCGGTTCGGGCAACAGCTTGGACGGGTTGCCCATGGTGATCGGCCCGCCCTTGCCGGTCGCGCTGGAGATGGCGGAGGAGATTTCCTGGCCCGACAGCACGTCATAGACGGCGAATTGCAGGGTGAAGCGGTCCGGGCGGCCGGAGAGCAGGTTGAGCCGGTCCTCCCAGTTCAGGATGGTCGTCTGGAAGACGTAACCGAGCCCGTCCTGCTTCGCCCGGGCCATCGCCTCCTCCAGCGTCTCGCCCTTCACCGTGCCGATGACGGTCTTGTCGACATGGGTGAGCAAGGCGTCGCTGATCGCCCTGGCGGTGTTCGCCGCCGAGCCGTTATAGCTGGAGCCGGCGCCATGCCGGCCATCGGCTGGCAAGGTCACGTAGAAGCTCGACTGGCGGTCGAGTTGCACCGTCGGCTTGTCGTAAGACGCCATGCGGTATCTCTCGGTGCAGGCGGAAAGCGTGATCGCGGCAAGGAAGACGGCGAGATAGCGGAACACGTAAAGGGCTCGCAATACAGTCAACGGAACGAGCTTTAAGCTAACAAAGCGGCTGATTCCCGTAAAGGTCGTATCCCCGTATGCTTTTCCGCTTGCTCCGGCGAGGCTTCGGTCTGGCCTTTCCTCCACCTCCTCTCTCTTCCAATTTGGCGAGGGGTTCTTAGTGAGCACCTTCGTTACCGCCCGCCCAAAGCAGGTCAGGACTCTGTAGGGATCGTCCGATTTTCCTCAAAACAATTGATCGGCAAACGTTTTGGTCGGCACCGGCAGGAGATCTTGAGGATGGTCTCCGCCGAAAGTTCCCCATTTGCTGCTGGCACTGGTGATCGTCGATGACACCATTTCCCCTGATTGCGCGTTATAGACCGCGAGCTTCAGCGTGATCTTATCAGGTATACCCGACCATTCGGTGGCCCGATCTTCCCAATTCAAGATCGAGGTTTGGAATACATGGCTTAGTCCCTGCTGCTTTGCCTGAGCTAGGGCGGATTCTAAACTTTCGTTCGCCACCGCCCCGGTGACGACCTTATCGACATGCGTAAGAAGCGCCGCACGCACTGCGTGGGCCGCCGCCGCGCCGGAGCCCGGATAAGCAGTGTCGCCATACTGTCCATCCGCCGGCAAGGTCACATAAAAGCTGGATGTTCTGTTGAGGTGAACGCTCGGCTTTTCATAGTTGTCCACCCTATACTTACTGACACAACCGGCCAAAGACAGGGACAACAAGAGAAGGCCCAAAAATCGGATCACACGGCACCTCTGAAAACGGGAATGGCTCGCTTCGCAAGAGACTAAGGGAAGTGCCGATTCGCCGAAAGATGGCATTTGGATGCATGTTTTTCGAGGGAATGAGGTCAATCGCTTTCGCTGATTAGCGAAACTGAAAATTAATATCGGCCGGCGTTGCCCCCATCCTGCCCTCCCCCGGTTTGGGGGAGGGTTTCCAGGTGTGCAGCGACTGCGCGGCTACGCCGCGACGTTACCGAGGCGTTTTGCCGTGTCGAGGAAGTGATCGACGGCGCCCTGTTCGGTGTTGAAGGCCGTCACCAGGCGGATCGTGCCGGGCTCGCTGTCGGGCCAGTCGTAGAATTCGAAACCGGCTTCGCGCAAAGCTGCCACGGTCGGCACCGGCAGCTGGATGAAGATCTCGTTGGCTTCGACCGGATAGAGCAGCTTCACGCCCGGCAGCGCCGTCAGGCCCTGGACCAGGCGCTGGGCCATGCTGTTGGCGTGGCGCGCCAGTTTCAGCCACAGCCCGTCGGTGAGATAGGCGTCGAGCTGCGCCGAGAGGAAGCGCATCTTGGAGATGAGATGGCCGGCGCGCTTGCGGCGGAAGCCGAAAGTCTCGGCCAGCTTCTCGTCGAAGAACACCACCGCCTCGGCGGCCAAGGCGCCGTTCTTGCTGGCGCCGAAGGAGAGCACGTCGATGCCGGCTTTCCAGGTCAGTTCCGCCGGCGAGATGTTGAGATGCGCCACCGCATTGGCGAAGCGCGACCCATCCATATGGGTCTTGAGGCCATGCTGTTTCGCCAGGGCGCAGAGGGCAGCCACTTCCGCCGGCTTGTAGACGGTGCCGGCCTCGGTCGCCTGGGTCAGGCTCAAGGCCGCCGGCTGGACGCGATGCACATCGCCGGCGCAGCTATTGGCAAGGATCTTGGCAAGCGCATCGAGGGGGATCTTGCCATCGGCGCCGGGGATCGGCCGCAGCTTGGCACCGCCGGTATACATTTCCGGCGCGCCGCATTCATCGACCGCAATATGCGCTTCATCATGGCAGTAGATGACACCGTAAGGCGGCGTCATGACCGAGAGCGACAAGGCATTGGCGGCGGTGCCGCTGATCACCGGGAAGGCCACCACCGGGCGTTCGAAGATCACGGCCAGATGCTGCTCCACCCGCTTGGTCCAGGCATCATTGCCATAGGGCCGCGAGGCGGCCTCGCGATTGGCGATCTCGATCGCGGCCAGGATTTCCGGCGTCACGCCGGCCACATTATCGCTGCAGAAATTCATTTTTCCCTCTTACGTATAGATCCACGGCGGCGGCCGATTACTGGCCAGCCGCCGGAAACCGAAATTCACCAAGCTTCTTGCCGCTCCTGAGATCGGCGATCACCACCCGGCGGCAATCATCCGTTCCGCCGACCAGCAGGACCAGACGGTCGCCCGAGGCCGTAGCGCTCTCCACCGCACAACCGACCGGCAGCGCCAGATCGGCCGTGCCGAATGCCGGCAGGCTGTCCGTCGCCGCTGCGGCGGGCGCCGTCGATGCCGCTGGTGCTGTCACGGCGGGAGCCGGGGCCGGCTTGGACCGGTCGGACAATTTCCACAAGACGGCGAAGACCACGACGAGCGCAGCAACGCCCAGCAGAACGCCGAGCCCGATCACCAAACCCTTGAGCAGCCGCAACTGGCGCGGTAGTTCATCTGTCTCGCTCATCGTTACGACCGGATTCCCCTTCGCGCCCTTAGAGCCGGATCGTTTTAGACGGAATCGCTTTGCGATTTTGTCTAAAACGTGAATCCGTCTCTCCTCAATAAGATAGAGGGCGATTCACGTCTTTGATGGAAGCGAAATGCTTCCATCAAAGACGATCGCGCTCTAGACAAGTCAAACCCTTCGACAGCCGATTGCAATCATGACCAATTCCGCCACCCTGCTGACATTGACCATCGAGGCCGAACAGGCCGGCGAAAGGCTGGACAGGGTCATTGCGGCGGGACTGCCCGAGCTGTCGCGCAGCCGGGCCAAGGCATTGATCGAGCAAGGACATGTCGCTCTCGCCGGTACCGACGGCACCGCCGCGACCATAGACGACCCGTCTTATCGGGTCAAACCGGGCCAGCGGATTCACATCGCCGTGCCGCCGGCCGAGGACGCGGTGCCGGCCGGACAGGAAATTCCCCTGACGGTGGTCTATGAAGATGACGACCTGATCGTTATCGACAAGCCGGCCGGCATGGTGGTGCATCCCGCCCCCGGCAATCCCGACCAGACCCTGGTCAATGCCCTGATCGCCCATTGCGGCGACAGCCTCTCCGGCATCGGCGGGGTGAAGCGCCCCGGCATCGTGCACCGGATCGACAAGGATACCAGCGGCCTGCTGGTCGCCGCCAAGAACGATGCGGCGCACCAGGCGCTCTCCGCCGCCTTCGCCCGGCACGATATCGAGCGCAGCTATCAATGCGTGGTCTGGGGCGTGCCGCAGCCCCGGGAGGGCCGGATCGAGGGCAATATCGGCCGCAACACGGCGGACCGGAAGAAGATGGCCGTGGTCAGCAAGGGCGGCAAGCCGGCCGTCACCCATTACCGGGTGCTGCAGGCCTTGGGCGATGGGGCGGCGCTGGTGGCATGCCGGCTGGAAACCGGCCGCACCCATCAGATCCGGGTGCACATTTCCGCGCTCGGCCATCCATTGATCGGCGACCAGACCTATGGCCGCGCCACCCCGGCCCGGCGCAGCCGGCTCTCGCCCGATGCCCGGGCGGCCGCGTTAATCTTTCCCCGCCAGGCATTGCATGCCGCGACACTGGGTCTCACCCATCCCCGGAGCGGCCGGGAGCTGCGCTGGGAGAGCCCCCTACCCCTTGATATGATTGAATTAATTCAAATACTTAAAGGCATTTGACCGGCAGATTATAATCGCTCTAGCCTCGCCTTGAAGAAGTTGACTAATGTACTATATTATTAATCATCCTGGATTGCCCGCCGAGCCTGGCGGAGAATTCAGGAGCAAGAGGCCGGGGGAAATGGCCGGCTCATCCGTAATAAGAAAAGACCTGCATTGAACCGAGCGACCCTGCGTTTACTGGTGTCGTGTATCTCCTGCGGAACCGCCTCCCCAATCCTGGGTTAGCGGTAACGGGGAGAAGAGGACGGAGCGACGTAAGCAAGCGATGGCGACAACGACGAGAAATCTGCCGAGCCTTGTCAGCGACAGCAATCTGGCCCGCTATCTGGCCGAGATTCGCAAATTTCCCATGCTGGAAGTGAGCGAAGAATTCATGCTGGCGAAGCGTTGGCGCGAACATGAAGATCCCGAAGCCGCGCATCGGCTGGTAACCAGCCATCTGCGTCTCGTGGCGAAGATCGCCATGGGCTATCGCGGCTATGGCCTGCCGCTCTCCGAACTCATCTCCGAAGGCAATGTCGGCATGATGCAGGCGGTGAAGCGCTTCGACCCCGATAAGGGCTTTCGTCTCGCGACTTACGCGATGTGGTGGATTCGCGCGGCGATTCAAGAATACATCCTGCATTCCTGGTCGCTGGTGAAGATCGGCACCACGGCGGCGCAGAAGAAGCTGTTCTTCAATCTGCGGCGCATCAAGGGCCAGTTGAAGGCGATCGAAGACGGCGATCTCAGCCCGGAAAACGTGAAGGAGATCGCCACCCGCCTCGACGTGTCGGAAAACGATGTCGTTGATATGAACCGACGCCTCAGCGCGCCGGATCATTCGCTGAACGCGCCGATGCGCAATGACGGCGAAGGCGGCGAATGGCAGGAATGGCTGATGGATGAAACCGAAAGCCAGGAAATCCGCCTGGGCGAAAGCCAGGAGCTTGGCAAGCGACAGAAGATGCTGGCCAAGGCGATGCAGGCGCTCAATCCGCGCGAACGCCGCATCCTGGTGGAACGCCGGCTGAAGGAAGATCCGGCGACGCTGGACGATCTCAGCCGCGAATTCAATATCAGCCGCGAACGCGTGCGCCAGATCGAGGTCCGCGCTTTCGAAAAGATCCAGCGCGCGATCAAGAAATCCGCGATGGAAGAAAGCCTGACTCACGCCTGACGCGGTTTGAATAACGAATGCAAAAGCCCGGCTTGTTGAGCCGGGCTTTTTTGTTGGACGTATCCGGTCCGGCATTCCCCCCTCCTCGATCCTCCCCCGCAAGGGGAGGAAGCTTGAAGAGAACCGGCTTTCTTTCTCCGCTTTCTTTCTCCCCCTCGTCCATTCCCTCCCCCCTTGCGTGGGAGGGTTAGGG
>SSEL01000048.1 GCA_008012315.1 Rhodospirillaceae bacterium | reverse complement strand
GTCGATGGTGAGATCGATCTGCTGATGTTCCGCAAAGGAAGTAAGCGGGATGCCTGCTGCCCTTGCTTGCATCGCCGTCCGTTCCGAGGTGGGAATGCCAAGAAAGCGCAGGCCCTGCCGGTGGCGCCGGGCAAGCGCGTCGAGCGCGAAAGCCGCCGTCGAGCCGGTGCCGAGCCCGACGATCATGCCGTCTTCGACCAGTTCGACCGCCGCCTCCGCCGCCGCCCGCTTGAGGGCGTCCCGGCCGATATCGGCTGACGATACAGGGCTCATCGCTGCGCCATGCCCGCAGCGGCGCTGCCGCGGATCGCCGCAATGGCGGCCTTGTAGTCCTTCGCGCCGAAGATCGCCGAGCCGGCCACGATCGCGGTGGCACCTGCCGCGCCCGCCTGTCCCGCCGTGATCTCGTTCTCCCCGCCATCGACCTCGATCACCGGGTCGAGGCCCCGTTCCGCGCACATCGCACGGATACGCCGGATCTTGGGCAGCATCTCCGGCAGAAAAGCCTGCCCGTCGAAACCAGGATTAACGGTCATCACCAGGATGATGTCGCAGAGATGCAGGACATATTCGATGAGCGCCGGCGGACTGGCGGGATCGAGCACCACCCCCGCCTTCTTGCCGAGCGCGCGGATCCTGGCAAGCACGCGATGCAAATGGATCGTGGAGCCGGGCTCAGCCTGGACCAGCAGATGGTCGGCGCCAGCCTCGACGAAGGTGTCGAGATATCGCTCCGGCTCGACAATCATCAAATGAACGTTCAGCGGTTTTTTTGTCGATCGGCGGATCGCCTGTAACACGAGCGGCCCGATGGTGAGGTTGGGCACGAAACGGCCATCCATCACATCGACATGAATCCAATCGGCGCCGGCATCATCGACGGCCCGGATATCTTCCCCCAGCCGGGTGAAGTCTGCTGAGAGTACTGATGGCGCTACCAGGATCGACACCTTCAGTCCTCCCCTGCGGCCGCCCGGTCAACAAACCAGATCAGTTCGCCCACGGGCTTGATACGGGCGGCCGGCACTTGGCTCTTGCCCGTACGGATCTCGCTGAAGACCGGTGCCTTCTCCTTGCCAGCGACCAGAAATGCAGTCCGCCGGCTACTTTCGATGACCGGATAGGTCATGGTGATGCGGACCTCGGGCCGGCCATGCGCCACGACGGCAACCCAGCGCTTCCGCTCCGTCAGGACCGGAGCACCCGGCAATAGCGAGGCGGTGTGGCCGTCGGGACCAAGGCCGAGCAAGGTGACGTCGAACAGCGGCCTCGCGGGATCGAGCGCCGCCGAACCATAGGCTGTCTGCAGATCCCGCTCATAGCGCAAGGCCGCTTCCTCAGGCGTGCCATCGACCGGGATGGGATGGATGTTCTCTGGCGGGATCGGTGCCTTAGCCAACATCGCTTCACGAGTCATCCGGTAATTGCTCTCCGGATGATCATGGGGAACGAAACGCTCATCGCCCCAATACCAGGAAACCCGTGGCCAGGGGAAACGTCCGCGGAACTCATCGGAAGCGAGAAGCGCGTAAAGAGCCTTTGGGGTTGAGCCGCCCGACAGCGACACACGAAACGGCCCGTCCGTCGCAAGTGCGGCGGCGGTGATCCAGTCTGCCGCACGGCGCGCCAAGCTCGCGGGGTCCGGAAGTATGTCGATGCGCCCGTTCATATCAGCCATGCCGTCCTCCTAATCCAACGGGGCCAGGACGAACCGCTCAATCGCCTTGGCGAAGCCTTCTTCGTTGAAGGAATCCGTGGTCACGCTGGCTTCCCCCTTGACTTGATCGGAAGCATTGCCCATCGCGATGCTGAACCCCGATCGTTTGAACATGAGCACGTCGTTCGGCTGATCCCCGATGGTGGCTATTTCTGCGGTCGGGATTTTGAGGCGGCGTGACAGGAATTCCACGACCGAGCCTTTGTTCGCATCCTTATGTGTCACGTCGAGGTAATAGGGTTGCGACCGGTTCGCCGTCGCGCGCGTTCCAAAAGCGGCCTGGGCGTCGGCCTCGCAACGCTGCACCTTGTCGTGGTCATCACTGACACCGACAATCTTGGAAATATGGTCGAGGTTTTCACCGACATCCGGCACGACCTTCGGTTCGAATCTGACGGTCCAGGCTTCCCGGGCAACATGCGGTGCATCGGCCTTGGTGATCAGCCAGTCATTGCCACGATAGACCCAGGCATCGAGACCATGCGCGCGGATCAAGTCGATGGACTTGGCGGCAACATCGTCCGGCAGCGTTTTCTGCTCGATCAGCGAAAGATCAGGTTTGACAAAGAGCCCGCCGTTGAATCCGGCGATCGGTGTATCGAGCCTGAGGGCATCGAACAGCATGGCCATGCCGCGCGGCGGCCGGCCGCTGGTGACGGCAAAAAGGATGCCGGCATCGTGCAGGCGCCGCACCGCAGCCTCGGCACGTTTGGTTAGTACTTTCTCTTCGGTCACGAGTGTGCCGTCCACATCCGACAGTACCAGGGAGATTTTTCTCGTCTTTGCCATAAGGACCTCTGCGATATTGGCTCAGTCAAGTGATCGCCAGGCACGCCCGTCACGTGCGAGAAGGTCGTCCGCCGCGGTCGGGCCGTCCTCCCCTGCGGCATAATTTGGAAAACCGGCAGGTGGATTGTTCGCCCAGGCATCGAGGATCGGCTGTACCGCCCGCCATCCTGCTTCGATGTTGTCGGCGCGCTGGAACAACGTCGCGTCACCGATCATGCAATCATAGATCAGCGTCTCATAGCCCGTATTCGGTGCCATATCGAAGTAGCTCTTATAGGCGAAGTCCATGCTTACATTGCTGAGCTTCACCGTCGGGCCGGGCCGCTTGGCGGCGAATTCGAGGGCGGTTCCCTCATCGGGCTGGATACGCAGGATCATCCAATTGGGATTCATCCGTTCCACATATGTGCCGCGGAAGAGCGTATAGGGCGCCTGATGAAAACGGATGGCGATTTCGGTCCAGCGGCGCTTCAGATATTTACCGGTACGCAGATAGAACGGCACCCCGGCCCAGCGCCAATTGTCGATCTTCAGCTTGCAGGCGACATAGGTTTCTGTCATCGACTCGCGGGCCACATCGGGCTCCTGACGATAGGCCTGGACCGGTTTGCCCAAGACGGTACCGGCATCGTACTGGCCGCGCACCGCATCCTTCAAGGCGCGCGACGGCTTGATCGGCCGGATCGCTTCGATGACTTCAGCTTTCTTGTCCCGCACAGCATCGGCATCGAACGAGATCGGCGGCTCCATGGCCGTCAGTGCCAGCAGCTGGAAGACATGATTTGGCACCATGTCGCGCAGCGCTCCGGTCTTCTCATAGAACTTGCCGCGGCCCTCGACGCCGACGGTCTCCGCCGCCGTGATCTGGACATGGTCGATATGCTGCCTGTTCCACAAAGGTTCGAACAGACCATTGGCAAAGCGCAGCGCCATGATGTTCTGGACCGTTTCCTTACCGAGGAAATGATCCATCCGATAGATTTGGTGCTCCTGCAGCGTTTTCAAAATCTCGGCATTGAGCGCCTTGGCGGAGGGCAAGTCGTGACCGAACGGCTTCTCGATCACCACCCGTCGCCATTGCTCGTCTTTCTCCGTCACGAGGCCAGCGGCGCCGAGACCCGCAACGGCCACATTGAAGAAGCGCTCGGCAACAGCGAGATAGAAAAGATAATTGCCGGCCGTTCCGGAAGTCTTATCCAGCTTCGCCAGATGCGCCCCGAGGCGGCTATAGGTGCCGGGATCGTTCAGATCACCCTGCAGATACGTCATGCGGTCGGTCAGCCATCGCCAGGCGGTCTAGTTGATATGGTCGGCCTGGAATTCGCCGCCACCGCGGACGACGAACTGACGCATCATGTCCTCCAGACCTTTGCACCATTCCGCCGTCGTCTTGGAAGATAAATCGACACCGACAAGTTGGAAGCCTTTGGATAGCCGTTTGGCCGTGACCAGGTTGTAAAGCGCCGGCACGACCAGGCGTTTGGTTAAGTCACCAGCAGCACCGAAAATAATCATCGTGCAGGGTGGGGCGACGGCTTTCGACTCATCACCCGCTAGATTCCTCGCCTTCGTCAGCTGCTCCTGGCTATTCGCCATCGCTATCTTTTCTCCCTCTGTCTGGTTGCCAATCCGCCGTTATCTCTGCGCGAGTACTTCCTTCGCCGCCGTGACGACCCGCTCGGGCTCGAAGCCGAATTTTCGCTGCAGTTCCTTGAGAGGCGCGGAGCCGCCGAAGGTCTTCATGCCGATGATCTGGCCAGTGGCGCCGACATAGCGATCCCAACCCAGGACCGATCCCTGCTCCACCGCGACGCGCGCTTTGATTTCCGGCGGCAAGACGCTGTCCCGATAGGCCTGAGGCTGATGCTCGAAGATGTCCCAGGACGGCATCGAGACCACGCGCGCGCGAATTCCTTCTTTGGTAAGCGCCTCATAGGCCTCGACAACGAGAGCGACCTCGCTGCCCGAACCGATGAGGATGACCTCGGGCGGACCACCGGGTGAATCCGCCATGATATAAGCGCCGTGCGCCAAGCCCGCCGCCGAGGCATATTTGCTGCGATCCAAAGTCGGCAGGGGTTGGCGCGAAAGTGCAAGTACCGCCGGCTGGTGGCGTAGTTGCAGGATGTAGCGATAGGCCTCGACGACTTCATTAGCGTCTCCAGGCCGCAGCACCACCAGCCCCGGCATGGCGCGCATCGAAAGGAGCTGTTCCACCGGCTGATGGGTCGGCCCATCCTCGCCATTGCCCATGGCATCGTGGGTAAAGACAAAGATCGTCGGAAGCTCCATCATGGCGGAAAGCCGGATGGCCGGTCGCGCATAGTCGCTGAAGATGAAGAAGGTCGCACCGAAAGCCCGGAGTTTCGATAGTGAGAGCCCGTTGACGATCGCCGCCATCGCATGCTCGCGGACACCGAAATGCAAATTCCGGCCACCTGGTGTCGAAGCTTCGAAGTCGCCGGCGCCGTCGAATTTCAGCCGAGTTTTGTTCGAGGGCGCGAGGTCCGCTGAGCCGCCCAGGAACCAGGGGATATTCTGCGCAAGCTGGTTCAGCACCTCGCCCGAAGCGTCGCGCCCGGCGATGCCCTTGGGATCGGCTTTGAAGCTCGGCAGGTTGCGATCCCACCCGGCGGGCAGCTCGCGGCGCTGCATCTGATCGACCTCGGTCGCGAGATCCGAAAACTGAGACCGGTAGCTGCCGAACAGTTGCTCCCAATGCTGGCGCGCTTCGGCGCCGCGCCGGCCAATGCCATCGTCGAAATGCGCGCGTACCCCATCGGGGACAAGGAACTTCGCATCCTCGGGCCAGTCATAGGCACGTTTGGCGAGCTTGACCTCCTCCTCGCCCAGCGGCTCGCCATGAGCCGCGGCGGTGTCGATCTTGTTGGGTGAGCCATAACCGATGTGACTATCGAGAATGATCAGCGTCGGCCTGCCCTTCGTCTTGCGAAACACCGCAAGCGCATCCTCGATCCGCTCGAGATCATTGGCATCGCCGATCCTGAGCACGTTCCACTGATACCCGAGGAAGCGGGCCGTAACGTCTTCGGTAAAAGCGATGCGCGTGCTACCCTCGATGCTGATATGGTTGTTGTCGTAGATCCAGCAGAGATCGTCGAGCCCAAGATGCCCGGCCAGCGAGGCCGCCTCCGAACCGACACCTTCCATCAGGCAGCCATCGCCGCAGACCGCATAGATGTTATAGTCGAAGATCTCAAAGTTCGGCCGATTGTACCGATGACCAAGCCATTTCCGTGCGATCGCCATGCCGACGCTGGTCGCGATTCCCTGCCCCAGAGGGCCCGTGGTGGTCTCAACGCCCGAGACCAGGTGATATTCCGGATGACCGGGGGCCTTGCTTTCCAACTGGCGAAAATGGCGGATGTCGTCGAGGGTGACCGACGGCTTTCCCAGGTTTTCATATTCAGCATTCACCGCCTGTGTCCCCGTCAGATGCAGCACGGACCAGAGCAGCATCGAGGCATGGCCATTGGATAGGATGAAGCGGTCGCGGTTGGGCCAGATCGGATCCTTGGGGTCGAAGCGCATGACCCGGTTCCAGAGCGTATAGACGAGCGGCGCCAATGCCATGGGCGTGCCCGGATGGCCGGATTTCGCTTGTTGGACGGCGTCGATGGAAAGGGTGCGGATCGTGTTGATCGCCAATTGGTCGAGATCGCTCTTAGACATACCAGTCAACTCCAATTCCTGTGCTCATCCCCCCAACGTTCTGCCCCAAATAGTCCTGCCTCAGGCTGCTAGGATTGTGGTGGCTTTTCCAGATGCCCGCCGAACGCGTAGCGCATCGCGGAGAGCAGCTTGTCGGCGAAATCTGCTTCGCCGCGGGAACTGAATCTTTCGAAAAGGGCGGAGGACAACACGGGAACCGGCACACTCTCATCGATCGCCGCCTTGATTGTCCAGCGGCCCTCGCCGGAATCGGACACCCGGCCGGCGAATTTCGCCAACCCAGAATCGCCGGCCAGAGCGCCGGCAGAAAGATCGAGCAGCCAGGATGCGATTACACTGCCACGGCGCCACACTTCTGCGATGTCGGCCAGGTTGAAATCGTATTGATAATGCTCAGGGTCACGGAGCGGCGTTGTTTCCGCGTCGATCTCATGAGATTTCGTGCCGATATTGGCCGCGTGGAGAACTGCCATGCCCTCTGCATAGGCCGCCATCAGGCCATATTCGATTCCGTTATGCACCATCTTGACGAAATGCCCCGCCCCATTCGGTCCGCAATGGAGATAGCCCTGCTCAGCAGTCCCGCTTGCCTCTTCCCTGCCGGCTGTGCGCGGGATCTCGCCGCGGCCCGGTGCAAGGGTGGCAAAGATCGGATCAAGAGACGTCACCACATCGCCCTCGCCACCGATCATCATGCAATAACCGCGCTCCAACCCCCAAACGCCGCCGCTGGTGCCGACATCGACATAGTGGATGCCCTTGGCGCTGAGCTCTTTGGCCCGGCGGATGTCGTCTACATAATAGGAGTTTCCGCCATCGATCAGGATATCGCCGCGATCGAGATGGGGCAGCAAATCGCCAATGGCTTTATCGACCGCGCCGACTGGCACCATGAGCCAGACCGCGCGCGGTTTCGCCAGGCGATCAACGAAGGCTGATAGCGATGCGGCACCGGTGGCCTTCTCCTTTGTGAGCGCCGCCACCGCTGTCTCAGACCTATCGTAAACCACACAGTCATGGCCGCCCCTGAGGAGCCGGCGTACCATATTTGCGCCCATTCGACCGAGGCCGATCATTCCGATTTGCATGAGACTATTCCTCCTTTGAGCTCGAAACGGCTAATCGGCATTCGAGCGGATGATCATGTCGTCGCGGCATCAGGCCGGTCCTCTAAGCTTGCGATAACGCCGGATCAGCGTATTCGTCGAGCTGTCATGCTCAAGCTTCGGTTCCGCAATGTCCTCGAGCTGTGGGATGATGCGCTGGGCGAGAACCTTGCCGAGCTCAACGCCCCACTGGTCGAACGAGTCGATCTGCCAGATCGTGCCCTGGGTAAAGACGCTATGTTCGTAAAGGGCGACCAGCTTTCCCAGCGCGGCCGGCGTCAGCCGCTCGAGAAGAATCGTGTTGGACGGGCGATCGCCCTCGAAGAGCCGATGCGGCAGGAGCCGGTCCGGCGTCCCTTCCGCCCTGACCTCTTCGGCCTCCTTGCCGAAGGCCAGGGCCTCCGTCTGGGCGAAGACATTGGCCAGGAGCATATCATGATGCGGGCCCAATGGATTCAGGCTCCGGGCAAAGGCAATAAAATCGCAGGGGATGAGGCGCGTTCCCTGGTGTATCAGTTGATAGAAGGAATGCTGGCCATTGGTCCCCGGCTCACCCCAATAGATCGGCCCGGTATCATAATCGACCTGATTACCGTCGAGCGTCACGTGTTTACCGTTGCTCTCCATGGTGAGCTGTTGGAGATAGGCGGGAAAGCGCTTCAGATATTGATCATAGGGCAGCACGGCAACTGTCTGAGCGCCGAAAAAATCTGCGTACCAGATTCCCAGCAAGCCCAATATCACCGGCAGGTTTCGCTCGAAAGGAGCCGTGCGGAAATGCTCATCCATTTCGTGGAAGCCATCCAGCATGGCCCGGAAGTTTTCCGGACCGATGGCGAGCATGGTCGACAGCCCGATGGCCGAATCCATGGAATAGCGCCCACCGACCCAGTCCCAGAAGCCAAACATGTTCTCCGTGTCGATGCCGAACTTCGCCACTTCCTCGGCATTGGTGGAGACGGCAACGAAATGCTTCGCGACCGCCTTCTCTTCACCATCGAGGCTTGCCAGCAGCCAGTCGCGGGCGCTATGCGCATTGGTCATCGTTTCCAGCGTGGTGAAGGTTTTGGAAGAGATGATGAACAATGTCTCTGTCGGATCGAGGTCCCGGACCGCTTCAGTGAAATCCGTGCCATCGACATTGGAGACGAAACGGAAAACCACGTCGCGCTCGCTGTAATGCCGCAACGCCTCATAGGCCATCACCGGACCGAGATCCGAGCCGCCGATGCCAATATTGACGACATTGCGGATGCGCCTGCCCGTGTGACCGGTCCACTCACCGCTACGCAAGCGACGAGCGAAATCGGCCATCTTGTCCAGAACCGAATGTACCTGAGGGACCACATTCTCGCCGTCATGAAGAATCGTGGCACCACGGGGCGCGCGGAGAGCGACATGCAGCACCGAGCGCTTTTCCGTGACGTTGATTTTCTCGCCCCCGAACATCGCGTCGATGTGCTGACGCAGGCCGGATTCCTCAGCTAGCTGGCGCAATAGCCGCAGCGTCTCTGCGGTGATCCGGTTCTTCGAGTAGTCGAGATAAAGCCCCAGCGCCTCGATCGCCAGGCTTTCGCCTCGTTTTGGATCCTCTGCGAAGAGCTGCCGAAGATGCAGGCCCTTCATGGTCTGGTAGTGCTTCTCCAGCGACACCCAGGCCGGGCGTGTGCGTAACGCTGACACACTCATGCTTGTCCCCTCGCCGATCCTGATACACGATGCTGATACTATTGAGGAGGTGGCGATGCCACCTGCGTCAGCCCGCCTTGCTGATCGCAGTACTCTTGGAATCGATGCAGGACATCAGGCTCTTCCAGGATTTGGCGAAGGAAGCGGCGCCTTCATCCTGAAGCCGGCTGGCAAGCGCATCGACATCGATACCTGCCTTGGTGAAGCTGTCCAGTACCTTTTCGCAGTCACCGCCATCCGGCGCAAGCATATCGCCAACTTCCCCGTGATCGGCAAACGCCTTTAACGTCCCTTCGGGCATGGTGTTGATTGTGAAGGGTGATGCAAACGCTTTCACATAGAGGATGTCGGAGGCCTTCGGGTCCTTGGTACCGGTACTCGCCCAGAGCAGGCGCTGGGTCCGGGCGCCCGCATTCGCGGCACGCTGGAAGCGTGCTGAATTAAGGAGTTCCCGATAGGCCTTGTAAGTCCGCTGGCCAATGGCGATGCCAAGCCGATTGGTGAGCTCGCCAGGCACCTTTCCGCTAATCGCAACATCCCAGCGGCTGATGAAGAGCGAGGCGACCGAGGCGACAGCCGGGTTCAAGCCGGCCTCGATACGCCGCTCGACACCGCGCAGATAGGCTTCGGCCGCTGCGATGTATTGCTCGCGCGAGAACAGGAGTGTGACGTTCACGGGGACACCCGCGAAGATCGCCGCCTCAATAGCGGGCAGTCCTTCGGGCGTGCCAGGAATCTTGATGAAGAGATTGGGCTTGCCGCCGCGCCGATGCAGGTCTTGCGTGGCCGCCAGGGTTTTGTTGGTGTCATGGGCCAGCAGGGGCGAGACTTCCAGCGACACCCAGCCATCCGTACCATCGGTCCGGTCGAAAATGGGCCGGAACAGATCAGCGGCGCGTGTCAGATCCGCGAACGCCAGATCGAAGAACAGATCCTCTCCAGACTTCGCCGAGGAAGCCTTCCGGGAAATATCTTCATCATAGGTTGAGCTGTTCCTGATGGCTTGATCGAAGATCGTCGGATTTGAGGTAAGCCCTGTCACCGAGAGCTCGTTGATGTAGCGTTGAAGTGTGCCGCTATTCAGTAATTCGCGCGTGATATTGTCGAGCCAGATACTCTGGCCGAGATCGTGTAACGTCTTTGTTGGTTTCATCGTGTCACCTACTGGCTGAATGCGAGGAGGTTCGGTAGGTCTTCATTTCCCTGCTGTGGGGGCCTGATCTTTGCACCACGCTAACATTTTCAGCAGAGGATGAACACCAACGCATGATTGCCGACAGCGAACGGTCAGCCGGCGCTGAAACATTCGCAGAACGAGCCCCATCAGTGGTTCAAATCATCCTTCTGCCGGAAGCGGAGCGGCCCTTCGATGCAGAGCGAATGCCATTCTTAGTCGTGATACCCTGCTGATGTTTGACTGCCATGGTCCGTTGAAGATTGCTATCTCTCTTAAAATAAATGGAGATTGATCCACGCCGGCAAAAGGGGCGGAATCAATTTGGTTGAATCGAAAATAAGCGCCCGTGAAATCGCGTCGAAAAAGGCCAGGGAAGCGTGCGAACCAGACGCATCCCTAACTAATTCTCCCTACACTACTATGGAATGTTAATAGACGACGAAACGGCGACCGCGCTGGGTCCGGAAAGGATCGTTATACAACCGCTGCCGAGTTGTTCTGCAGAAGCAGCGCGCGCCGCATGGATTGTCGCGGCGCGTCTGCCCGGATATCAAAGTTCAGCTCGCCTTGGCGAAGGCAACGTTTCTGGCAAGCCAGCATCCAACCGTCACACCGGCAATTTTTCCATCTGCTGACCGGGCGATTTGGACGGTCCAGTCACCAGGGGCCGGTGCGTCAAGCGAGCGATGGCAAGCCAGACGCCAGATGTCTTTACCTGCTGGAGACAACGGCATCAGCGGACCAGATCCGAGAAAGCCCCGGAAACCTGCGAACCAGCTGCCGCCGGCGCATATGATGCCCAGTTCGGATTCCAGCTCGGTGGACCGATAGGTCCCGGCGATATCATGATCATCCTTAGATGCTTCAGCGACCGGAACCGCCAAGGAATTGATAGCATCACCCTGCCGGATAAGACGGATACCGCCGGCTTCCAAGGCAAGCGTCATATCGAGCCCCTGCGCGACGCCATCCGTTCCGACACTTAGGACTTCCGGCCCGCCATCATAGCTCGCGCTCAGCGTCCCGGTATCGGCATTCACCGAAACATCGAGCAACAACCCCGTTTCCCGGTCGATCCAGGTCCCTGCGAACTTCCGGGCGAGGTCAGGCTGCGATGGGCCGGGCTTATCACTCTCGCCCAACGCAGCCGCCAGCAGATGCATGGCTGCGCCAGAACTGTCGCTTTCATGGTTAAACGCAACGTCAACAGACAAGCGCTCTGAGGGGACCCAGAAGCGCTGCAGGCGCCAGCCGCGAATTGCACCGCCATGGCCGGTCATCGCACGCCCCCAACGGACCCGTCTTCCAAGGCCCAGCCCGTAACTGGCCGGAACGCCATTGGCGAAATAAGTCGGGCGGGACAGCCGAGCATATATCCCGCCGGCATCGTCGCGGGTTCTATCGACGAAGCATTCCCACGCGACGAGATCGTCAATCGAGGCACAAAGCCCGGCATCTCCTGACCAATGTAGATTATTGATGCCCTGTCGCCAGCCGGTGGCCAGTGTGCCTTCATAGCCGGTTGCCCCGCCAGGAAGGGCACCTGTTTCGGGTGCAAATGACGCTGTTTCCATCCCGGCCGGCTTCACGACCCTGTCGATCAGCAATTCGCCGAAGTCGCGGCCGGCTTTCCGTTCGATGGCATTCGCCAGCATGCGGAAGTTCCCATTCGAATATGAGTAGCCGGTACCTGGTTTGAAATGCAGGCTCCGGGTCAGCCCGATCAACGCAACAGAGTCCGTTGGACGAAAATCGCCCTCCGGCGATGCGCCGCAGAGCACCGTCATCGCCCAGTAATCGCGCAACCCGGACTGGTTATTCGCGAGGTCTATTGTTGACGGCATGTCGCTTTCAAGGCGCGGCAACTGATCTGCTATAAGGGAATCGCAATCGGAGGGGTCCGGCGCGACCGACAACAGTGTCGCACAGGTGAATTGCTTTGTGATCGAACAGATCGGCGTCAGCGTCGCTGACGTGAATGGCTGGTGTGTTTCGAGATTGGCATAACCCCAGCCATGCCGGATGATCGGAACGCCGTCCTTGACCACTGCGATCGCTCCGCCCGGCCCTGGATAGCGACGTGGCAGTTCTTCAACGGCCTGTTCCAACGCGGCGACGTTTATCATATTCCCCCCGAAAAAATGCTAAAAAGACCGATGCCAGACAGCTGCATATCCAGGCCCAACTTATGCCCGGCCGTCAAGCCGGCAATGATGTTATTCGCCCCGCATATATTTTGATGGAATATCCACTCCCGGCAGGCCGATCATGACGGCCGTCGACAGCAGCCGCCCATCGGCCCGGTACGCATCTCTGCTGGCATCCGCTGCATCAGGCCGCACATGTCTCGCGGATCGGCACAGGCAGGACCTCCCAGATCCGGATGAGCTCGCCGATCGAGCTTGCCTGCAACTTCCGCATGACATTGCTGCGATGGAGCTTCATCGTCACTTCGCTGATGCCGAGATCGTAAGCGATCTGCTTGGTCTGCCCCGGCTGGGTGCTGACGCCGCTGGTCGAAAAGCAGATCAGCGACATGGCGGCCGAGCGAGGTATCACGCAAGAAGCGGCCACCCACGAGTTGCTCGCTGAGAAACAGCCATCGCTTGAATTCGTCTCGCCTGCGCAGCTTCGCAGCACCGTCGCTTTCCTGTGTTCGGCGGCAGCGGAGCAGGTCACCGGTACGTCGATCTCGATCGATGGCGGCTGGACCGCGCAGTAACACGAATTAATGCGGCCCCGGCGCTTCCCCGCGCGCCTGGCCCGCCGCGACGGCCGGCCCTTTCCGATGTCGGGCCGGCCGTCGTGATTTACCCGTCTCCGATCCGCTTGACACCGGAATTACACACATTTTGCGATTGGCGGCGCATCACGGGAAAGCGATCATTGCCTCACGGCATCGTGACGAACTTGGATGGCGGTGCCGGCCTCAGTTTTCGCCATTTCAAATGCTTAGATTTCCTGCCCAAAGATTAAGCAAATGGAATAACACCAAGCAGGACGCCACTTGGCGACAGTTCGGTTTGACTTGCTGACAGACTTATCCACAGGTTTCGTGGATATTGCCTGAAATGGCACAACCCACGACCCGCTACCGATCCAGTTCGATTGCGATCGCTGCTTGGGCGTGGCGGGCGCTGGAAGCTTGTTGGCTCAGCTAAGCACGGCGATGGCATCATTGCCGCCGCGACGTCAGCACTTGTGGATTGCTATTCAGACGAGATGTCTGCAGTTTATCGTGTCGGCGTTGAGGGGAATGTTCATCTTTCCCGCCGGCGACCTGGAATCAGAACTGTCCATGGGCTTGGTTTAGCTCTTCCGTGCTGCCTGTCACTTCAATGCGCTTCTTCTTCCCCAATACCCTGAGTTTCATCAAGGAAAATGCGCGCTGGATCGGCGGCGGCTTCCTGCTCACCCTGTTTTCCTCCTTCGGCCAGACTTTCTTCATCGGCTTGTCGGGCAACGATCTGCGTGCGACCTTCCACTTATCCGGCGGCGCTTTCGGTGGAATCTACATGCTGGCAACACTGGCCAGCGCCCTGACGCTTCCCTGGCTTGGCCGGACGCTCGACGTGATGCCGGGGTGGAAGGTCGTTCGCTTCACCATGCCGGCATTGGCTTTCGCCTGCGTCCTGATCGCCGTCGCACCCAACGTGGCGGTGCTGACCTTCTCGCTCTACCTGCTGCGCCTGTTCGGACAGGGCATGATGACCGAGACCGCCTTTACCGAGATCGGACGCTGGTTCACCGCCAATCGCGGCCGGGCCATGGCGCTGATCGTTACAGGTTTCCAGGCAGGTACCACGTTCCTGCCCGCGCTCGTTGTCCTGATTGAGCGCTGGAGCGGCAGTTGGCGAATATCCTGGTTTGCATCCGCTGCCGTCCTGATCCTGGTCGGCCTGCCCTCCATCATGTCATTGATGCGCGTCGAGCGCGTGCCTCGCTCCCACGAGGAGTCACATCGTGACCCACGCACCGCTCGAGACTGGACGCGAAGCGAGGTTTTACGCGACCCGGCTTTTTACCTGTTGCTTGCCGGCACACTCGCCCCCTCCTTCATCGGCACCGTCATTTTTTTCGAGCAGGGCTATCTGGTGGAACTGCGCGGCTACGATCCGCTGGCCTTCGCTGCCGCCTTCCCGGTCATGTCGCTGGCGACCACCGTGTTCAGTTTCATCTGCGGCCATTTGATCGACCGCTTCGGCTCCCTTAGATTGCTCCCCTTCTTCCTCATCCCCCTCGCCATCGCCTCTGCCGCCGTCGCACTGATTACACCGGTCTGGGGTATCTATGCCTTCATGCTGCTGCTCGGGATCAGCAACGGCTTTACCTCGACAATGCTGGGCGCCCTCTGGCCGGAAGTCTACGGACTCGCCAATCTCGGCGGCATCCGCGCCATCACCGTTTCGGGGATGGTGCTTTCCACCGCCATCGGCCCCGGCATCACCGGTTTTCTCATCGATCGCGGCATCTCGCTGCCGACGCAGATGCTCTGGGCGGCCGGCTGGTGCATCGCCGCCTCCTTGGGGTTGGCGATCGCGGCCAACAAGATCCGCTTGCGCGAAACGCAGTGGAGCATCGGCTAGCAAGCGCCGATTCGCGCGACTTTGACCATTTAAGGCACGGCAGCCTTGCGTCAATGAGCGCTTGGGGCTAGCGAGCCAATAGTATAGGTTGCTTCGATTTTTGTTCCATTCGCCCAGCGATGAACGGCAATCCTCGGGGAGCCGGTTCACCGTTCGGCGGTGTTAAGGCCTCCGGGCGCGCACGTGAAGGCGGCATCTGGGGAATCGAGGAATTCCTCGAAGCCAAGGCCGTCTCCGGCTGGACGAATTCCCCTCAACACCGATAAGGCTGGGCTTTTCCGGGAACGAGCGGCACCATTGCGGTTAATGGTGCCGCGAACCCAGGCGAACCGACCTGGCGAAACGGCAAGCCAATGAAAGTCCTTCAGCAGAGGTCGTTTTTCGGACTCGGGCGAATCGGAGGGGGTTTGTTAGATTGGCCTCAATTCACCTCCGTTCGAGGGCTTACAATGGTTTCACAGACCGACATTCTGCACTGCGCCAGCATGCTGTTGAGGAGCTATGGCAGGGAGGATGCAACCTATCGCGCCACGTTGCGGGCCGATGCCTGCTGCAATCAGGAAGATTTTGAGGGCCAGCAACTCTGGAACCAAGTTCTTGCCGCGATCAGGAAGATGACCTCCACCGGAAAAGAACCTTCCGACCTCGTTCACTGATAACGGCCCAGCCGCACGGCGAAGGCGCCTCGCAATTCGAGCATGACGTGGCACGACGGGAACAGCTCCTTGTCGCGACACCTATCAGATGCTTCCTCAGGCGGGCGCTTGCGATCGCTCGATGAGATCGGTGAGGGCTTCGGTGAAAATATCCGCCCATTTTTTTATGCCTGCCGGTGTGCCGACCTGATCCTGCCGAAACTCGACCTGAATATAGGGCAGATGGCGCGCCAGCGCATGCACCGGTGTGCTGTAATCTTCAGCGGGATCGAGATTGTAGGGCTGGTTGTCGCCGACGGTTATATCTCGTCGCCGACGCAAGAGACCTAACATCAGTTCCGAGACTTTCCGCTGCTCATTTGACGACAGCGAAATCTCCCATGGCCGGAATTTTCCGTTCATCTCCGGCGTCATGGAGTGTATCGATAGGATCAGGGGGTGATGTCCCTCGCGAAACCGCTCGCCAATGACGTCTTCGATCATGTCGTGATAGGGATGAAAAAACCGCCGGACGCGGTCGTCTCGATCGGACTGGGTCAGGGCCTGATTGCCCGGAATAACGACCCCATCGCTCTTGACCGGCATAGCGGCCGGATCGGTCGGGTGACGGTTGCAGTCGATGACGAGGCGCGAAGTGCCGCAAATGACCGCCGGCGCGTCGAATGCCGCGGCCAATAGCTCTGCAACGCCTTGCGCACCGATATCCCAGGCGATATGGCGTTCGAGATCGGACCCGCTTAAGCCCAGGTCATTATACTCGCGGGGAATAACCTTGCTCGCATGGTCGCAGATAATGACCAGGTCGGAACGGCCATGCCGGTTGAGGACGTTGAATGGGTGATGCTGCCGTGTTTCCTGTTGCATCAGCGCACCGCCTCACGCCGGGCAACGATGCCTTGCGGCCAGAAGAACAATACCAGGATGACCAGCGTGAGGCTGATTGCGTCACGATAGGCAAGCACGCCATCCGGCAGATAAGCCCGCAAGCCGACCTCGATGAAGCCCAGGATGAAGCCGCCGATCACGGCGCCCGAGAGACTGCCGAGGCCGCCGAGAACCACGGCGATAAAGGCCTTGAGGACCGGCAGGAAACCCATCAAAGGATCGACCGAGCCACGCTGGAATAGCCAGAGAATACCGGCAATACCGGCAAGAACGCCGGAGATTCCGAATGCCGTTGAAATCACCAGATTGGCATTCACCCCCATCAACCTGGCGACGTTGAAATCCTCCGCCGCGGCGCGCATCGCGATGCCCAGCAGCGAGCGGCGCAGGAACAGGGTCAGGGCCAGCAAGGAAACCGCTGTGACAAGGATCGAAAGAAGCTGGATCACGCCGATCTGCATATCGGCGATGGCCACTGCGCCGGTCAGGCTGTTGGGAACGGCAATCGCTTTTGGCCGCGCTGAAATCAGGTTCTGGAAAAGAATATGCAGGATCGTGCTGACGGCAAAACTTGTCAGCAACATCGTCGTGCCGCTGGAATTCCGGACCGGTCGGAAAGCCACCCGCTCCATCAGAATGGCGGCGCCGGTCGCCAAGACGACCCCGATGATGAGGGCAAGTGGATAGGGCACGCCGAAAAGCAACGCATAGAAAATGCCGTAGCCGGTCAGCGTCATCAGCTCGCCATGCGCGAAATTGATAAGGCCGAGAACGGAGAAGACGACAGCGAGCCCCAGTCCCAACAAAGCATAAGTGCCGCCGAGAGCCAGAGCATTCAGGAACTGCTGCAAAAAGAATTCCATGACAACCTCTGCCTACGCTGCGCCTAGATAAACGCGCTCGAGGCCCGCCGAGCGAAGCTCTGCCGGCTTGCCCGATAGGACAACACGGCCGCTCGCAAGGACATAGCCGCGATCGGCCACGTCCAGGGCAAGCTCCGCATTCTGTTCGACAAGGAGAATCGTGACGCCGCGCCGGCGCAGCGACGCAATGATGTCGAAGATCTGGTCGACGATATTCGGCGCCAGCCCCAGGGACGGCTCATCCAGCAACAGCAGCCTCGGCTCGGACATCAGCGATCTGGCAATCGCCAGCATCTGCTGCTCGCCACCCGACAAGGTACCGGCCAATTGCTGGAATCGTTCTTTTAGGCGGGGGAAAAGCGCATACATTTCCTCGCGCTGCATCTTGCTCTTTTGACGGAGGTCGCGGGAGGCAGCTGCACCGATTTCCAGGTTTTCCTGCACCGTGAGGCTGGGAAAGACGCGGCGTCCTTCCGGCGTCAGCGTCATTCCACGCCGGACGATCGCCTCCGTTCGCTCGGCGGAAATCAAATGCCCGTCGAAATGGACCTCGCCCCCGGCGAGCGGGACGAGGCCCATACAGGCATTCAAGAGAGAGCTCTTGCCGGCGCCATTGGCACCGAGCAACGTCACGATCTCACCTTGCGCGACAGACAGCCCGGCGTCTTGCACCGCCTGTATGGCGCCATAGCGGACAGTCAGTCGCTCGATATCCAGAAGTGCCATGCCCCGCTTCCCTACTCGCGGCTTACTCTGCCGGCGGCACATCGGCGCCGTTCGGCACGATGTCCTCGACATGGGTTTTCTGGCCATTGACGATGCGATTCAGGGCGACCACCCGCAGCGGCACCCGGTTCATGCCCTTATAGGTAATGGTCCCGGTCGCCACCTGGACATTTTCGAGATTGTCGATCGCGTCACGGATCGACGGACCGTCAAGCTTGTCGCCATCCGCCTTGATCGCCGCTTCGATGACCTTGATCACGTCGTAGCCGGTAGCGGTATAGACTGCGCTCGGATCCTGTTTGAAGAAGGCTTTGAAGTCGGCGTTGAACTTCGCGAGCGAACTGCCTTCCGACGGGTAGCCTGCATTGGAGAAAACGACGCCTTCGGCCACTTCGCCCAGCCCCAGCGTGGTCGGCGAGTCGATGCCGTCCGATCCCAGGACCGGCGTCTTGATACCGGCGGAGCGAAGCTGCTTGATAAAGGCGGGAAAGTCGGGTTCATAAGCGGCGGTCATGATGACATCCGGCGCCGGGGAAATCCCCTTGATCTTCGTCACCTCGGCAGAGAAATCCTGCTGACCCATCTTGAACTCGACTGTGCCGGCGATCTTACCACCCTTGTTTTCAAAGGCCTTGGCGAAATAGAGCGGCAGTTTTTCGGTATAGGGCGTGTCGCGCGAGAGCAGGATGAGCGCATTCTTATAGCCTTGCTTCTGCGCAAAATAGGCAAGAGCCGTCGCCTGCAGATTATCGGCCGTATAATTGGCAAACATGTAATCGCCGACGATCCCCGGCAGCGTCGGCGTCGATGCACAAGGTGCAATCGTTGGAATCTGCGCAGCCTGGGCAATCTGTCCGGCCGCGACCGACGGATCTACGTCGCAGGGCGACAGCAGGACATTCACCTGCTGGTCGATGACTTCCTGGGTCATAACGGCGGATTGCGCGGTTTCCGACCGCATGTCGCGGGTAATGAGTTCTATTTTGAATTTTCCGTCGATGCCGCCGGCCTTATTGATCTGGTCGACGGCTAGCTGGACGCCCTGCAATGTCGGCTGATCATACGGCGCTAGCGCGCCCGTGAATGCACCGACAAATCCAATCTTGATCGTATCTTCCGCCTGCGCGGCGATCGGCGCCACGGCCAGCATCGTGGCCGCGACGGACAATATCTTTGTCACCTTCATCATGCCCCATCTCCCCTTTCGGTATCTCAACAAACGCGTTTCCCGCTTCTCAATGAGCTATCAAGCAACAATCCGTTCGGCATGGCGGCGCCCCAGATAAGCCTCTCGGACCGCCTGGCTTTGCTGTACGTCCGCGGCCGAGCCCAGGGCGATCAGTTCCCCTTTGTTCAGCACGGCAATCTGGTTGCAGAGCCGCATGATCAATTGCATGTCGTGATCGACAATCAGCAGGCCCAGCCCTCTTCCCTGGACAAGCCAGGCGAGAATTCCAAGCAAGTCTTCCGTCTCGCTCTCGTTCATGCCGGCGGCCGGTTCGTCGAGCAGGAGGAAGCGCGGCTCCAAGGCAAGGGCCCGGGCGATTTCCAGGCGGCGCTGCTGCCCGTAGGAAAGCGTCCCGGCATCGCGTTGCGCCAGATCGGCGATCTTTAAATCAGCGAGGAGATGCAAGGCCGCCACAGTCAGCGCCTCATATCCCATTTGCGGCCAGCGCTGGGTCAGGGCGGCCTGGACATTTTCCAGCGCCGTCAGATGGGTAAAGAGCCGAATGTTCTGGAACGTGCGGCCGATGCCGAGATGTGCAATCCTATGCGCTGGCAGCCCGGTCACGTCGATATCGTCGATCGTGATTCGCCCACCGGTCGGCTGATGCGTGCCGGCGATACAGCCAAGTAATGTCGTCTTGCCCGAGCCATTGGGCCCGATCAGCCCGAGAATCTGCCCGACCGGCAATTCCAGCGACACCTTATCGACGGCAAGCAGGCCACCATAGGCCTTGCTGATGGCATCGATCCGCAAAATCCCCGTCGGCTTCCGGGAGATGTCGGCGACGGCAGTCGTATCCCGAGGGAGGTCGCTTCGTCGTGGGCGAAGAAATGGCAGAAAACGATCGATCTCAGCGAAACCCAGCAACCCTTCCCGCCGGGTATAGAGCGTGGCGATGATGATCAGGCAGAGGCCGATCTCGGTAACGCCGAAGATCTGCGGGATCTGGACGAAGCCAAGGTCGAGGCCGTTTTCGCTGCGCCGCAAAATCTCGACGACAACCGTGATCAGGACGGTGCCGGCCAGGGACCCGGTAACGCTCGCCAGGCCACCGACCACCTGCATGACGATGATCGAGAAGGTCAGGTCGAAATAGAATTGCTTGGGAGAAAAGACGGTCAACATATGCGCCATCATTGCGCCTGCCAAACCGGAGAGCATGGCAGACAAGACCCAGGCGACCAGGCGTTGGGACGGTACATTGATGCCAATCGATTGTGCAGCCGCGTGATTTTCCCGTGTCGCCCGTAGCAGGAGGCCGGCCCGGCTGTCCCTGTAGATCCGGGCAATCACCAGTGTCGCCACCGCCAAGCCAAGTGCGACCGGCAATGTCGTCATTTTGGGAATGCCATAAACGGCCTGGTTGCCGCGCGTAAAGCCCTGGGCGGCGACGATCAATGATTCGACGATGATGAGAAGGCCAAGTGTTGCAATGGTGGCGGATGATCCGTTCAACCGGCAGATCGCCAGCCCAATGGCCAGTGCGATCAGGCCAACGACGATCAGGGTGATCAGCAGGGCTATCGGCAGGCTGAAATGGCTCTGAATAATCGCGTCGGCAAGAAGCGGAAACGCGGATTTCTTGAGGGCAGGCGCAATGGTGAGTGTCGCCGATATCTGCGCTCCCAGCGCCATGAAGGAACACTGGCCGAAGCTGAGAATGCCGCTGTTTCCGGAGAAAATTCCCAAGGCAGCAACGGCTGTCAGCATAACGAGAAAGTTGGTCGTCGTGGTAATGATCGGCCCTTGGGCCAGCGCAAAGATGAGAAGGCAAGGAATTGCAACGATCGCGCCAAGAACGATCGCGCTTTTAGCTGCCTGCGGCACGACATAGGCGGATACAGCCACCGTCATTCTCCCTGGGACATGCGGCTGCAAGCATTGTCGCGGCTGGTCGCGACATGACCTCACAAGCCTGTTTCCCTTCCCCGTTCCGAGCGCGTTGGCCCGCGCTCGCTTTCCGTGATTTGCCGTCAAAGCTAGTCGACGCCCGGATTGACCGTCAACTCATTTATTACAAAAATCTTGTCAAAGTCCATTTTTGTAATAAACGTAACTTCCACCGAAATTCAGATTGTGTTAGCAATGGCTCCGCAGCCGCCACTTGAAGCGGAAAAGCGACGAGGCGTTGATCGCCCTTTCGTCGATGGGAGAAAAGTCGCAATGGCCGATGAGAGCGCCAAATCCAGCGGCATGACAGTCGCCGATCGCATCAGGCAGATCGCGGCTGAGATGACGCCTGCCGAGCAGAAGATCACCCGCATCCTCTTTGCGAGTGCGATGGTGGCCGGGCTCGACACGGTGGCGAGCCTTGCCGAGCGCGCGAATGTCAGCGGCCCTTCGGTCATCCGCCTCACCAGCAAGCTTGGCTTCGAGAGCTATGTCGATTTTCAGCGCGTCTTGCGTCTGGAAATGGAAGAACGCAGCAATTCTCCGCTTTCACTTTACTCGCGCAGCAGAAATGCGCCGAAAGAGGATCTTCTCGCGAAATCGCGCGACGTCTTCGCGGCCGCCATGCACAAGAGCTTCGACCGTATCTCGCCGGCTGAATATAACGGCGTCATCGATACGCTGTGCGATCTCAAGCGCACGATCTTCCTGGCCGGCGGGCGCTTTACCCAGCTGATCGCCCAGATGGTCTATCTGCACCTGTTTCAGATGCGGCCCGGCGTGCGCATGATCCAGGCCGGCTTGCAGACCAGGGACGACCAGTTGCTGGAGCTCAACGCCAAGAGCGTTTTGATGATCTTTGATTTCCGGCGCTATCAGTCGGACTCCGTGTCTTTCGCCCGCGCCGCCCATGAGCGCGGGGCTCGCATCCTGCTGGTCACCGATCCCTGGGAATCGCCGATTGCGGAGTTCGCCGATCACGTCCTGGTCGCCGAGGTCACTTCGCCATCGCCCTATGATTCGATGGTGCCGGCTTTCGCGCTCGCCGAGGCATTGATCGCCGAAGTCATGCCCCGGCTCGGCAAGAATGCGGTGAACCGGATCGAGGATCTCGAAGACCTCCGCACCGGCTTCGAATGGAGTGAAGAATCGAGCCGGCGCAAGCGCGGCCACGAAAAACCAAAAAAACCGCGTAAATGAGCGGAAAAACGGGCAGCTCAGCCCGAGATTTGGGAGGAAGTAATGGCCGATGGAGAAGTCGTCTATCTCGCTTGGAGCGATTATGTCGGCATCACGCGATGTCGCGGCGTGCCTGCTGCCGAGCTGGATGGCAGGTTGCGGAATGGCCTGGGCTGGGCGGTCGCCGGCCAGGCGCTGACGCCCTTTGAGGATATCGCCCCCAATCCCTGGGGGCCGATGCTGGAGGTGCGCCAGACGCCGGTGCCGGAAACCAAGACGCGCATCGATATCTGGCCGGATGTCGCGCCGTTGCATTTTGTCCTGTGCAATTCCCGGCTTGCCGGTGGTGAGCCATGGGATTGCTGCACACGCCATTTCATGACCTCGGCTCTCGACGACTTTCATCGCGAGACAGGTTTCACCTTCCTCGCCGCCTTCGAGCATGAATTCCTCCTGACCGGCCCGACGCTGCAGCCGTCCACGCCGTTTTCGATGCGAGCGATGCGCGAGGTGCCGGAATTCGTCGACGACCTTTCGCGGGCCCTGCAACTGGCGGGGGTCGAGCCGGAGACGATCGAGCCGGAATATGGCGTAGGCCAATATGAAGTCTCGACCGCCCCAGCCAAAGGCGCCATGGCCGGCGACCGCTGCATCATCACGCGGGAAGTCATTCGCGAAGTGGCCTGCCGCCGCGGCTACAATGCCAGCTTCACCCCCAAGCCGACGCCCGAGAGCGTCGGCAATGGTGCGCATGTCCATTTCAGCTTTGCGGACGAGGCAGGCAATAATGCCGCTTTCTACGCCAAAGGGACAGGGCAGGCCTCGAAGACGGCTCAGCACTTCATCGCCGGTCTCGTCAAATACCTGCCGGCGATCTGCGCATTTGTGGCGCCGAGCCCCGTTTCCTATTTGCGGCTGGGCCCACATCACTGGTCCTGCGGCTATGCGAGCTTTGGCGTTCAGAACCGGGAAGCCGCCGTCCGCATCTGTCCGTCACCCGATCCGGATCCGCAACGCCAGGCGCGCGCCTTCAATATGGAACTCCGGGCACCTGACGCTACCGCCAGCCCCTATATGGTGATCGGCGCCATGGTGCGGGCGGGATTGGCGGGCATCAAACAGAAACTTCCATTGCCGCAAGATGTGGATTGTGACCCATCCGACATCGGCGAAAGCGAGCGCCTGTCGCGTGGCATAGTGCCTTTGCCAGCCTCGCTCCAGGAGGCCCTCGACCTCATGGAAGGAGATTCCGAGGTCGGGAATTGGATGTCTCCGGTCATGAAATCCTCCTATGTCGCCGTCAAGCGCAAGGAGATCGACATGTTTGCAAAGGCGGATGTCCTGGATATGTGCCGGAGGTACCAGCATGCTTATTGAGAGCGATCTTGCCCTGCCGATGATCGATCATCATTGCCACGGCGTGTCGCCGGCTGAATTGGATTT
>SSEL01000052.1 GCA_008012315.1 Rhodospirillaceae bacterium | reverse complement strand
TTGCCGATGCCGGGATCGCCGCCGACCAGCAAAGCGGAACCGCGCACCAGGCCGCCGCCGGTCACCCGGTCGAATTCGGCGATGCCGGTGGCGCGCCGGATCGCTTCCGGGATCGGCGCGTCCAGGCCGACGAAATCGACGCCCTTGCCACGCTTGCCGCTCAGGCCCTTCGGCACGGCCGCAGCGGTTTCCTCGACCAGGGAATTCCAGGCACCGCAGGCATCGCATTTGCCGGCCCATTTGCTGAAACTGGCGCCGCAGGACTGGCAGACATAGAGCGTGGTCGATTTCGCCATCCCTGGCGTTCTCCTCCCGGGGCAGTCTCATATCATGGCGCCCGGAACGCCAACTTGGATCTTAGCAACCGCTCAGAGCGGCCGGATCGGCATCTTGATCGGGCCTTCAGCGCGGCCATGCACGAATTGATCGACGAAACCGTTGCCGGAATGATCGACATCGCCGGCCGGTCCGGCCCAGACGATCTTGCCTTCGAAGATCATCGCGGCCTGGTCGCCGATCTCGCGCAAACTATGCATGTCATGCGTGATAGTCAGGGCGGTGGCGCCAAGGTCATTGACACATTTGCTGATCAGTTCGTTGATCACCTGGCTCATGATCGGGTCGAGGCCGGTGGTCGGCTCGTCGAAGAAGATCATCTCCGGTTCGGTCGCGATCGCGCGGGCCAGCGAAACGCGCTTCTGCATGCCGCCCGACAATTCGGCGGGATAGAGCGCGCCGACCTCGGGGCCGAGACCGACCGCGCCCAGCTTCCGCACGGCGATTTCCTTCGCTGCCCGGCGCTTCATGCCACGGCCCTCGATCAGGCCGAAAGCGACATTTTCCCAAACCGGGAGGCTGTCGAACAAGGCGGAGCCCTGGAACAGCATGCCGAATTTGCGCATCGCGTCTTCGCGCTGGTCGCTGGAGGCGCCGACCATTTCCCGGCCGTCGATCTCGATCGAGCCTTTATCCGGGGTCAGCAGACCTAGAATGCATTTGATCAGCACCGATTTGCCGGTGCCGGAGCCGCCGATCACCACCAGGGACTGGCCGCGCGGCACGTCGAGGTCGAGATTGTTCAGCACGACCTTGCGGCCGAATGCCTTGGACAATCCCCGGACCTTGATTTTGAGATCGGTGCTCATCGCGCGAAGAACAGCTCCGTGACGACGTAGTTGAAGATTAGGATCAGGATCGAGGCCGTCACCACCGCATTGGTGGTGGCCTTGCCGACACCCTGCGCACCGCCATGCGAGTGATAGCCGTGATAGCAGCCCATCAAAGCGACGATGAAGCCGAAGACGCCGGCTTTGACCAGGCCGGAAATGACGTCCAGCGCCTGCACGAAATCGACCGTGTTCTTCAGATAGGTGGCGTGATTGAAGCCCAGCTTCACCACGCTGACCAGATAGCCGCCGGCGACGCCGATGATATCGGCGATCAGCACCAGGACCGGCAGCATGATCAACCCGGCGATCAGGCGGGGCGCCACCAGGTATTTGAAGGGATTGGTGCTGAGCGTGGTCAAGGCGTCGATCTGCTCCGTCACCCGCATGGTGCCGAGCTCGGCGGCCATGGCGGCGCCGACGCGGCCGGCCACCATCAGGCCCGCCAGAACCGGGCCCAATTCGCGGGTCAGCGAGATCACCACCACATTCGGGATCGCCGATTCGGCGCTGAACCGCGAGAAGCCGGTATAGGTCTGCAGCGCCAGCACCATGCCGGTGAAGATCGCCGTCATGCCGACCACCGGCAACGAATAGAAGCCGATCTCGATCATCTGCTTGAGGATCAGGCGCGGATAATAAGGCGGCTGAATCGCCAGCAGCACGGATTTCAGGGTGAAAAGCGTCACCCGGCCGATGGCTTCCAAACCAGAGAGGAATGTCCGGCCGATTGTCTGCAAGAAACTGATCACTAATTACCCCGCCGGCAGATAGCGGCGCTGATAGCGCGTGGAAAGGGCGGTCAGGATCTCATAACCGATCGTACCGGCAGCACGCGCCAGATCGTCGGCGCCCTGCCGCGGGCCGATGATATCGACCAGCGCGCCCGGCTTGACCAGCGCGGCGGGCACATCTCCCACATCGATTGAAAGCAAATCCATCGACACACGACCCACAATCGGCGCCCGATGATCCCCCAGATGGACCGCGCCCTGGTTGCTGAGCGCACGAAACACCCCGTCGGCATAACCGCATCCGATAGTGGCGATCCGGGTTGAGTGCGCACATGTATGGGTCGCACCATAACCAACGGGTGTGCCTGCGTCAACGTCGCGAACTTGCAGGATTTTCCCTTGCAGACGAACCACTTGACGCATCGGATTGGGCTCACCGGGTATGGGATTCAGGCCGTATAAGGCGGCGCCCGGCCGGGCCAGATCGAAGTGGTAATCGGCACCGAGAAAGATGCCCGAGGAATTGGCGAATGAAATCGGGGTGCCGGCCGGGATTACTTCCCGCGCCATGTCCAGATGGCGGCGGAAAACCGCCAGTTGCTGGGCGTTGTGCGGGGAGGCCGGCTCATCACTGCAGGCGAGATGGCCGATCACCAGGGCGAGCGGAAAGCGGCGGAGGCTGTCTCGATCGGCGATCAGCGTCTGCCATTCGCGGGCGGTGAGGCCAAGGCGGGACATGCCAGTATCGATCTGGATGGCGGCGGGCCGCGGGATATCATCCTTGCGGCCGAATTGCCGCCAGGCGTCGATCTCCGGCGGGCTGTCGAGCACGGGCACAAGGTCGGCGGCAATGATATCGGGTGCACCACCGGCGGGCAGGCCGTTCAACAGAAAGATCTGCGGCCCGCTGCCCAGCAGGCGGCGCAGCGACAGCCCTTCATCCAGCGTCGCGACAAAGAAATGGCGGCAGCCGGCGGCCAGCAAAACCGGCGCGATCTCGGCGGCACCCAGGCCATAGGCATTGGCCTTGACGGCAGCGCCGCATTGCGGCCATCCCGTGGGATTAACCTGCCCGATCCGATCGGCAAGTTGCCGGTAATTCTGTGCCACGGCGGCCAGATCAATGGTCAAGACCGCCGCATTCTGATCAAGCATGGGCTTCCCGCGTTCGGCTCCGAAATCGTCCAATAGCCCCATAGAGCACATGAACAAGGCATCTCTTAGGCAAATTACCTGATGGCAAACGACATTGGCGGCAAACTGCTTCAGTGATGCGCCGGCAGATGGTCGTCGAGCATGAGGTTGCTGAACCGGGTCACCGTGCCCTCGAAATGCAGCATGACGGTGCCGATCGGGCCGTGGCGCTGCTTGGCAAGAATAAGCTCGGCCTTGTTATGCAGGCGTTCCGCTTCCTGCATCCATTGCTGCAGCTTGTCGGTGTCATGATCCGAGGGCTTCTTGCGCTCGTGGTAATATTCCTCGCGGAACACGAACATGACGACGTCGGCGTCCTGTTCGATCGAGCCGGATTCACGCAGATCGGCAAGCTGCGGGCGCTTGTCTTCGCGGTTCTCGACGGCACGCGAGAGCTGCGAAAGGGCGACCACCGGCACGTTCAGTTCCTTGGCGATGGCCTTCAGGCCGCGGGTGATTTCGGAAATTTCCTGAACCCGGTTCTCGCCACCCTTGGCGCTGGCGGAGCGCATCAGCTGCAAATAGTCGATGATGATGAGGTCGAGGCCGTATTGCCGCTTCAGGCGGCGGGCCCGGGTGCGCAAGGCGGGCACGGTCAAAGCCGGCGTATCGTCGATGAAGAATTTCCGTGACGACATCGTCTGTGCGGCTTCGACGATGCGCGGAAACTCATCATCGGTCACCTCGCCACGGCGGATGCGATCCGATGAGACGCCGGATTCATCGGCCATGATACGATGGGCCAGCTGCTCAGCCGACATTTCCATTGAGAAAAATGCCACCCGGAAGGTATCGCCCGGCTCCGCGCTCTTCTCCCGCTTGGCCGCGTTATAGCCCATATTGGTGGCCAGCGAGGTTTTGCCCATGGAGGGCCGGCCGGCGAGGATGATGAGATCGGAAGGCTGCAGACCGCCCAATTTCTTGTCGAGATCGTCGAGGCCGGTGGGGACGCCGGTCAACTGGCTATCGCGCTTGAAAGCCAGTTCGGCCATTTCCAGCGCGGTCTTGACCACCGTATCGAAACGCTTCGGTCCGCCTTCGGTCTGACCGCTTTCAGCCAGATTGAACAGCTTCATTTCGGCGCCTTCGATCTGGTTGACCGCCGTCACGTCCGGATCGTGGATATAGGAATCGTTGACGATATCGGTGCCGAGCGAAATCAACTGGCGGCGCAGGAAGAGATCGAAGATCGCCTTGCCGTAATCCTCCGCATTGATGATGCTGACCACGGATTGGGCAAGCTGCACGAGATATTGCGCGCCGCCGATCTCGGCGAGCGCGCCATCCTGGTCGAACAGATTCTTCAACGTGACCGGATTGGCGATCTGGCCGCGCTGCACCAGCTTGCCGATCGCTTCGTAGATGCGACCATGGAGCGCATCGGCGAAATGGTCGGGCCGGAGGAATTCGTTGACCTTATCGAAGACCTGGTTGTTGGCCAGGATCGCGCCCAGCAAGGCCTGTTCCGCCTCGGGATTGTGGGGCGGTGTGCGCTGCGTCATGACGTCGGATGATGCATCGGCCTGATTGCGCAGGCGGGTGACATTGGCGAGGGGGGCGTTCGATTCCATGGGCGGACACTAGCAGATCATGGTTCCAGCGGGGGGCTGTGGATTACGTGAATAACGATGATAAATCAAAAACCGCGACGACCGAATCGCCGCTTCTATCTTTATGGAAGGGCAACGAAAAACGGCCATCCCGTCGGGATGGCCGTTCTTGCGACTCGGAGCTGCAGGCAATCTGCCGACAGCATCGATTCGGGATTACGCCTCGGTCTGCGACTGGGCTTCGGCGGCTTCCGCCAGCAGCGAGTCGAGTTCCGGCGTTTCGTCTTCGTCGGTCTTGATCACGAAGCCGCCGGCCTTCTCCTGCGCCACCGCTTCGTCTTCCGACTTGGCGACGTTGGCCGTGACGCTGATGACCACTTCCGGATGCAGCGCAACGCGTACCGGATGCAAGCCGAGCGTCTTGATCGGCTTATCCATGATCACCTGGCGACGCTCGATGGTGAAGCCGGCATTGGTGACACCTTCGGCGATATCGCGCGCGGCAACCGAACCGAACAGGATGCCGGTTTCGCTGGCCTGACGGATCAACACGATCTTCAAGCCTTCGACGCGGTCCTTGATGCCTTCCGCGTCCTGGCGACGCTTCAGGTTGTTCGCTTCGATCTGGGCGCGCTGCTCTTCGAAGCGCTTCTTGTTGCCTTCGGTCGCGCGCAGGGCCTTCTTCTGCGGCAGCAGGAAGTTACGGGCGAAGCCCGGCTTCACATTCACCACATCGCCGATATGGCCCAGCTTTTCGACCCGTTCCAGCAGGATGACTTCCATGATGTCGTCCTCCTTACTTAATCACATAGGGCAGCAGGCCGATGAAGCGGGCGCGCTTGATCGCCTGGGCGAGGAGGCGCTGCTTCTTGGTCGAAACCGCGGTGATGCGGCTCGGCACGATCTTGCCGCGTTCGGAGATGAAGCGCTGGAGCAGCTTCACGTCCTTGTAGTCGATCTTCGGCGCCTGGTCGCCCGAGAACGGGCAGGACTTGCGGCGACGGAAGAACGGGCGACGGCCGCCACCGGCGCCGCCGGAACGGCCGCCTTCAGCGCGCGGCGCATCGGTACGATCAGCGCTCATTGGGCATCTCCTTCACTCTGGGCTTCCTGCCGGTCGCGGGTCGGGCGCAGGCGGTCATCGCGGTCGCGATGTCCCCGGTCGCCACGATCGCCACGCGGGCCGCGATCGTCGCGGTCACCACGCGGACCACGATCGTCACGATCGCGGCCACGGCTCTGCAGCATGGCGGAAGGACCTTCCTCCAGCTCGTCGACCTTCACCGTCAGATGGCGCAGCAGATCTTCATGGATGCGCATGTTGCGCTCCATCTCAATCACCGCCGCCGCCGGGGCGTCGATGTTGAGCAGAACATAATGGCCCTTGCGGTTCTTCTTGATCCGGTAGGAGAGGCTCTTCAGGCCCCAATATTCGCGTTTGGTCGCCTTGCCGCCCTGGGCTTCAAGGATCCCGACGAACTGATCGGTCAGGGCTTCCACCTGGGCGGAGGACACGTCCTGACGCGCAATAAAAATATTCTCGTAGAAAGGCATCTGCTGATGGCTCCCTCTGGCTGTTGCACGGTCCGGTGCTGGGGTTGGACCGGTCTGCCTGAAACAGGCAAAACGGCGTGGCCACATCAGCTTGCCGGGCCTAGCCGGTCTCACGGGGCTTATCGCCTGTCTCGAACAGCCAAAGCTGCCCGCGACGGAGACCGGCAGGGTTGAGGCGGCGGACTATACACACCGCCATCAGGAAAGCAAGGCGCCGCCATGGATTTTCGGCGGAGGGTGGGGATGTCACCGAAGAAGGCGAGTATTTAACATATCATTAATGTGTATTTCCGTGACGCCTTGACTTGCCCTGGATCGGCAGTATCTATGCCGCCCTGAATTTTGCAGATCTGCGGAACTCATCTTAACAAACTGTCGGAGTGGTACATGGCGCGCGCTTTCGTCTTTCCGGGCCAGGGGTCTCAGGCGGTCGGCATGGGCCAGGCCCTGGCCGAGGCCTTCCAGGCGGCGCGCCATGTGTTCCAGGAAGTCGACGATGCCCTCGGCCAGAAGCTGAGCCGGCTGATGTTCGAGGGACCCGAAGCCGAGCTTACCCTGACCGAAAATGCCCAGCCCGCCTTGATGGCCGTCAGCATGGCCGTCCTGCGGACGCTGGAAAGCGAAGGCGGTTGGCGGCTGGCCGACAAGGCTGCTTATGTGGCCGGGCATTCGCTAGGTGAATATTCCGCTCTGGCGGCGGCGGGCAGCCTGAATTTGCCGGATGCGGCCCGGCTCCTGAAACTGCGCGGCCAGGCGATGCAGAAGGCCGTGCCGGTCGGTGTCGGCGCCATGGCGGCGCTGCTGGGCCTGGATCTCGAGCAAGCCCAGGCCATCGCGGCCGATGCTGCTGCGGCGACCGGCAAGGTCTGCGCCGCGGCGAATGACAATGCGCCGGGCCAGGTCGTGGTCTCCGGCCATAAGGAGGCGGTCGAGAAGGCTGTCGCGCTGGCGGCCGAGAAGGGTGCCAAGCGAAGCGTCCTGCTGCCGGTCTCGGCTCCCTTTCATTGCCCGTTGATGCAGCCGGCGGCGGATGCCATGGCGGCGGCGCTGGAAACGGCCGAGATCGCCATGCCGGCGGTGCCGCTGATTGCCAATATCACCGCCAAGCCGGTGAGCGACCCGGCCACCATTCGCCGGCAACTGGTGGAACAGGTGACCGGGACCGTGCGCTGGCGGGAATCGGTGATGGCGATGAAGGCGGCCGGCGTGCACCAGGTGGTCGAGCTCGGCGCCGGCAAAGTCTTGGCCGGGCTGATCAAGCGCATCGACAAGGAAATCGATTCCCTGTCGGTCGGCCAGCCGGCCGATATCGAATCGGCGTTGAAGGTTCTCGGCTGAGATCATCGCGCGCCGATACCGGAATCCGACCTCAAGACACTTCAAGAGCGGGAAACAGCATATGTTCAATCTGACGGGTAAAACAGCGCTGGTGACAGGGGCTTCGGGCGGCATCGGCGGCGCCATCGCCAGGGCGCTTCATGCCCAGGGCGCCAAGGTCGCTTTGTCCGGTACGCGTCGCGAGGCGCTGGAAAAGGTGGCGGCCGAGCTCGGTGAGGGTACCGTGGTGCTGCCTTGCGATCTCGGCGATCCGGCCGCGACGGAAGAGTTGACCAAGCAGACGGAAGCAGCCCTGGGACAGCTTGATATCCTGGTCAACAATGCCGGTTTGACCCGCGACATGCTCGCCATGCGGCTGAAGGACGAGGATTGGCAAAAGGTGCTGGACGTCAATCTGACGGCGACCTTCCGGCTGTCGCGGGCGGCGATCAAAGGCATGATGAAGCGCCGTTGGGGCCGCATCATCGGCATCACCTCGATCGTCGGCGTGACGGGCAATGCCGGCCAGGCGAATTACGCCGCGGCGAAAGCCGGCATGATCGGCATGTCGAAATCGCTGGCCCAGGAAGTGGCTTCACGCGGCATTACCGTCAATTGCATCGCCCCCGGTTTCATCGAAACCGCCATGACCGACGTCCTGAACGAGGACCAGAAAACCCGGCTGCTGGCCGCCGTTCCGGCAGGTCGCCTGGGGCAAGGTGATGATATCGCCGCTGCAAGCGTCTATTTGGCCAGCATCGAAGCCGCCTATGTTACCGGCCAAACGATCCATGTGAATGGCGGCATGGCTATGATTTGATGGGCTTTTCGCCCATTATCCGGCGTCTGGTCAAAGCCGGGTAACTGTGTTAAGTGACCCCGGAAGTGCTTGGATGCCGGCATATCGCACCTAAATAGAGCAGGTGCCGAACTTGGTAGCCAAGTGCGGGCCGCTATCTTTCATCGCTGCCAGCAGTTATGAAAGATAGGGCTTGCCAGGGAGCAGCGAACGGCGATGTCATCTGGGTGACGTCACCAAAGTATAGAAGATTTGGGCTGCTAAGGGATTGATTCGAAAAACGTTCGAGTCGATCCGATTGGAGCCAGAACATCGAGGAAAGAAAAGATGAGCGACATTGCCGAACGGGTGAAGAAGATTGTGATCGAACATCTCGGCGTTGACGAAGTGAAAGTCACCGAGACCGCCAATTTCATCGACGATCTGGGCGCTGACAGCCTGGATACGGTTGAGCTGGTGATGGCGTTCGAAGAGGAATTCGGTTGCGAGATTCCGGACGATGCGGCCGAGAAGATCCAGACCGTCAAGGACGCGATCGATTTCATCAAGTCGAAGGCCTCCTGAGGCTGATCGCATAGATTGTCCGGTCGGCATTTCCGCTCAGTGATCGGGATGCCCCGGGTTTGGATAGCAGCTGCATCGCAAGGCGGACGGCCTAGTGCCGTGCCGCCGACGCGATTTTCAAGATTTTGTGCCATTAGGACTGAAGGATTGTCATGCGCCGAGTCGTCGTAACCGGAATGGGCATCGTCTCGCCACTGGGCGTGGGCGTAGATCATGTCTGGAAGCGCCTGCTGAATGCGGAATCGGGAATCAGCGGCGTCCAGTCCTGCGACGTGTCCGATCTGCCTTGTAAGATTGCCGGCCAGGTTCCGCTGGGCGACACCGCTTCGGGCAAGTTCAATGCCGATGATTTCGTCTCCCCCAAAGACCAAAAGAAGATGGATCCGTTCATCATCATGGCGATGGGCGCCGCGGAAGAGGCGGTGAAAGATGCCGGCTGGCTAGCGGAGACCGAAGAAGCACAGAATCGGACCGGCGTGATCATCGGTTCCGGCATTGGCGGGCTTCAAGGCATCTATGAAGCATCCCTGATTTTGGCAGAGAAGGGGCCGCGGCGCATCAGCCCGTTCTTCATTCCCTCCTGCCTGATCAATCTTGCTTCCGGCCACGTTTCGATCAAATACGGTTTCAAAGGGCCGAACCATTCGGTGGTCACGGCTTGCTCGACCGGCAGTCATGCGATCGGCGACGCCGCGCGCATGATCGCTTTCGACGATGCTGACGTCATGATCGCCGGCGGCGCCGAATCGACGATCTGCCGGATCGGTATCGCCGGGTTTGCGGCCGCCCGCGCCCTGTCCACGGGCTATAACGACACGCCGACCGAAGCATCGCGTCCCTGGGATAAGGGCCGCGATGGGTTCGTGATGGGCGAAGGCGCCGGTGTTGTGGTGCTTGAGGAATACGAACACGCCAAGAAGCGCGGCGCGAAGATCTATGCCGAACTGGTGGGCTATGGCCTCAGCGGCGATGCCTATCACATCACGGCGCCGACGGAAGACGGCAATGGCGCCTACCGCGCGATGCAAGCGGCGCTCAAGCGCGCAAAGATGAATGTCGAAGATATCGACTACATCAATGCGCATGGCACCTCGACACCGCTCGGCGACGAGATCGAGCTGGGGGCGGTCAAGCGCCTGTTCGGGGAGCAAGCCTATAAGCTGACCATGTCGTCGACGAAGTCGGCGATCGGCCATCTGCTGGGTGCGGCCGGTGCGGTCGAGACCATTTTCTCGATCCTTGCTTTGCGCGACCAGGTAGCGCCGCCGACGCTCAATCTCAGCGATCCGTCGGATGGCTGCGACATCGATCTGGCGCCGAAACAGGCAAAGCAGCGGCCGATCCGGGCCGCGCTTTCCAATTCCTTCGGCTTCGGCGGCACCAATGCCAGCCTAATTTTCGTCGGGCCTAATTAAAGCCAATCTTGATGGGCGGCGTGTGAATGGTGCGGCGGCCCTATATTATCCTGGCCGGTGTCGTTGCCCTGGTTGTTGCCGGCGGCATCGGCATCGGCAGCTATGGCTGGCAGGCGTTCAATAGCGCCGGGCCATCGCGGCAGGAAACCACTCTCGTCATTCCCAAAGGCATTGGTATTGCCGGCATCGCCGATCTGCTGAACAAAAGCGGCGTGATCGACAATGAGTTCATTTTCAAGCTCGGGGTCAAACTGACATCCGAGGGCAAGTCCTTGCGCGCCGGTGAATATGCCTTTCCACCGGGCGTAAGCCAGCGTGCCGCGATACGTCTGATGATCGACGGCAAGGCGGTTCAGCATAAGATCACCATCCCGGAAGGCCTGACCTCAACGGAAATCTACGACCTCCTCATGGCGACGCCGATTCTGGATGGCTCGCTGACCGATCCGCCGGGCGAGGGTACATTGCTGCCGGAAACCTACCAGTATCTGCGGGGCGAAAGCCGTGCTGCGCTGGTCGATCGCATGCGGCGCGATATGACGACGACCCTGGATAAGCTTTGGGCGGACCGCGACAAGAGCATCCCGCTCACCAAGCCGGATCAAGCGGTCGTGCTGGCATCGGTGGTGGAGAAAGAAACAGGCAAGCCGGACGAGCGGCCCCGCATCGCTGCCGTCTTCTATAATCGCCTGAAAAAGAACATGCCGCTGCAGTCGGATCCGACGGTGATCTTCGCCATCACCAATGGCAAGAAGCGGCTCGATCGCTCGCTGACTTATGACGATCTCAAAACCGACAGCCCCTATAACACCTATCTCAATCCCGGATTGCCGCCGTCGCCGATTGCCAATCCCGGTGTCGAGGCGTTGAAGGCGGTTCTGCATCCGGTCAAAAGCAAGGATCTTTATTTCGTCGCCGATGGCACCGGCGGCCATGCCTTCGCTGAAACTCTCGACCAGCACAACAAGAACGTCGCCCAGTGGCGCAGGGTGCAGAAGGCGGCGACGGGCAACTGAGCGGCGGCCCGGCTCGTCACCGTCCCGGCCCGTCACAGTCTTCCTGTAAATTCCTCCGGTATCATTTTTTCTTCGGCAGGCGGGCCAGGCACGGGTCGGTCAGTGCCGGATGCAGCATTCCCAACAGCCAGGCGATCATCGTCATCGGCCAGGGAAAAGCGATGCGGGCGCGGTTGCGCGCCAAACCATCGCGAATGATGTGGGCTGCCCGTTCCGCCGGCATCAGGAAGGGCATGGGAAAATCATTTGCATCGGTCATCGGGCTTTTGACGTAACCCGGCATGACGACGCTGACGGCGATACCATGGGGAGCGAGCTGACCACGCAGCGCCTCGCCCCAAACCTTGACCGCCGCCTTGCTGGCACAATAGGCCGGCGCACTGGGGAAGCCACGATGACCGGCAAGCGATGCCATCAAGGCGATCTGACCGCGCCGCCGGGCTTCCATACGCGGCTGGATCGGCAGGATGGTGTTCAGGACGCCATCGACATTGGCCGCGAAAATGGCGCGCACCTGGACTTCGCTTTCGCTGCCGCCATAGGTGCCGCCGGAAATGCCGGCATTGGCGATCACGAGATCCAACGGCGCGGCATCGTCGGCCTGGATCATCCAGGCCGCCATCGCAGCCCGGTCTGTGACGTCCAGCACGGTCGTGTCAACCGCGGCCCCCATGCGCCGGCAGTGATCTGCCACGGCCGCCAGGCGGTCGTCGGCGCGGCCGGCAAGGAACAGCCGCCGCCCCGGGCCCGCATAGGCGCGCGCCAACGCCGCGCCGAGGCCTGAACTGGCCCCGGTGATCAGGATATGTCGCGGCTCAAGCATGGTTTTCATCCCCCAATCGACAATCGCGGATGCCTATCATGGCCCGGTTGACGGTCCGACCCATGATCTGGTGCGATCGCTTGCCAGCATGACCGCCATCGCCGATGATAGCGCCGTCTAACCATGAGTCGCATGCTTGCTGCAAATTCGTGCGGCGGCAACCGCATTGAGCAAGGAGCAGGAGGGGTTACGTGGCGATCGCCAGCATGACCGGATTTGCCCGGATGGATGGGGCAATTGAGGACTTCTCCTGGACGTGGGAGTTGAAGAGCGTCAACGGCCGAAATCTCGATATTCGCTGCCGCCTGCCCGCCAGCTTCGAGAGTTTGGAGCCGGTCATCCGCAGCACGGCGACCGATCTGCTGAAGCGCGGTAACGTCAATGTCTCTCTTTCGGTCGACGATCACGCGCGAACGGGCAGCTTTCGCGTCAACGAGGCGGCATTGTCGCAGATCGAGGCATTGATGCGCGATCTCGGCCCGCGCTTGAATGCGGCGCCGCCGCGCCTGGATGGCCTGTTGGCCTTGCGCGGTGTGCTGGAGATCGAAGATGCGACGCCGGCGCCGGAAGTCGCCGGTCAGCGCCTGCAGGCGCTGCAACAAAGCCTTGTCGCGGCATTGCAACAGCTTCACGAGATGCGCCGCGCAGAGGGCCAGCGCCTCAGCGACCTGATCCTTGGACATCTTGACGAGATCGAACGGCTGCGCGGTGCCGCCGCCGAAATTGCCGCCACCCAGCCAGAACTGCTGCGCAAACGCCTGACCGAGCAATTATCGACATTGCTGGCCAATCAGGTTCCCCTGAGTGAGGAGCGGCTGGCGCAGGAAGTGCTGCTGCTGGTCGCGAAAGCCGATATACGGGAAGAGCTTGATCGGCTGGCGGCTCACGTTGCCGCCGCCCGGACGCTGATCACCAGCGGCGGTCCGGTGGGCCGCAAGCTGGATTTCCTTTGCCAGGAGTTCAATAGAGAGGCAAATACACTCTGTTCCAAAGCCTCGGAGCTGGCCTTGACCAATATCGGGATCGATTTGAAGGCCGCGATCGAGCAATTGCGTGAGCAGATTCAGAATATCGAGTAACGGATAGTGCCATGACTGAAACGGTGGGATCAGAGGGGGGATTTATCGAGGTGCATCGGCGCGGCCTGATGCTCGTCCTGTCCTCGCCATCGGGTGCCGGGAAAACCACGATATCGAGACGGCTGCTGAGCTTGGAGCCCGATCTGACGCTGTCGGTCTCGGCGACCACCCGGCCCAAGCGCCCGGGTGAAGTCGCCGGCGCCGATTACCATTTCGTCGATCCGACGGAATTCAACCTGATGATCAATCGGGGCGCGTTCCTGGAATATGCGAAGGTCTTTGACAATTACTACGGTACGCCGCGCAAGGCGGTGGAAGAGATCCTCGGCAGAGGCGCGGATGTTCTCTTCGACATCGACTGGCAGGGAACGCAGCAACTGGCGCAGGCGGCGCGTGATGATCTGGTCAGCGTCTTTATCCTGCCGCCGTCAACCCGTGAGTTGGAGCAGCGTCTCCGGGCGCGGGCACAAGACAGCGCTGAAGTCGTGGCGCATCGCATGTCGAAGGCTGCGGACGAGATGAGCCATTGGGCGGAATACGACTACATCATCATCAATGAGAATATCGATCTCAGCGTCGCCCGGGTGCAAGCGATTCTGACGGCGGAAAGACTGAAGCGCCAGCGCCAGATCGGCCTCGCGCAATTCGTTAAGGGATTGCGCGATGGGCAGTGATGCTTGCGGTCGACAGTTACCGGGTTGTTGACAGTTACCCCGGCTGTCGGCTCGACGTACCTCGCTCCAGCCGCCGCGCCAGCGCGCAGAACTGTTCGATGCTCAGTTCTTCAGCCCGCGCCGTGGGCGGGATCGACAAGTCGGTCAAAACGGCTTCCGCCTCTGCGAAAATGCTGCGCAGCGATTGACGCAGCATCTTGCGGCGTTGGCCGAAGGCGGCCTGGGTCACGCGCTCAAGATCGGCCAGCCGCGCGGGATAGGCCGGGCTGGGCCTTGGCATGATCTGGACAATGCTGGACGTTACTTTGGGCGGCGGTGTGAAGGCGCGGGGCGGTACGTCGAACAGGCGCCGCGGTTCCGACAGCCATTGCGTCAAGACACTCAAGCGTCCGTAATCCTTGGTGCGCGGCTTGGCCACCAATCGCTCCACCACTTCCTTCTGGAACATCAGCGTCATCGATTGAAAGGCCGTTGCTTGCGTGAGCCATCCAATCAACAGCGGCGTCGCGATATTATAGGGAAGATTCGCGACGATGCGCCTGGGCGCCTGACCGAGTTTTGCAACATCCGTCGCCAGTGCATCGCCGGCGACAATATGCAGCCGGCCGGGATAAGCGCGCGATATCTCTTCCAAGGCGGCGAGGCATCGATCGTCGCGTTCGACAACGATGACCTCCTTTGCGCCATGCAGCAGGAGCGCGCGGGTCAAGCCGCCGGGGCCGGGCCCGATCTCGATGACGCTGCCGGTTGTCAGATCGCCGGCTGCCCGGGCGATACGGCCGGTCAGATTGAGATCGAGCAGGAAATTCTGTCCCAGCGACTTCTTCGCCGCCAGATCATATTTGGCGATGACATTCCGGAGCGGCGGCAGGGCGTCCGGTTCGCTCATGGCAGGCGGTTATCTTCGGCCATCACATGCGAACGTCAACGACGGCCGCGCGCCTCAGATCGCTGAGATAACCGCGCGCCAGCGTCTCCATCCGCTGGCGACCTAGCCGATCGGCGATCGCCACGCGCGACAATCCCTGATCGCCGCCCTGACGCGCACAGATCACATAGATACCGACCCCCTGGCCGGTCCGGATCGGGGAAGTCGGGACGCCGATCGGCTGATTGATCGCGGCAGCTTGGACTTCCGGCGCCAGGTTGGTGATGGATACGGTGCCAAGATCACTATAGACCGCTGCAGCCATGCTGGCCGCGGCATTCTGCACCGCATCGCAACCCTGTATCTTGGAGGCAACCTCACGCGCCTGGTCACTGGCCTTGGTGATTTCGCTTTCGGCGGCATTCGCCGGCATGGACCAAAGGACCCGCTTCAATGAAACGGTGCCGGCGCTTTCCACCGCGCTGGCCACCGGGCGCACGGCCCGGATAATCGCGAGATAATAGCCGCCAATACCGCGCACCGGCCCGATCAGCTGGTTCGGCTGCGCGGTCTGCACGAAACTGGTCAGGGCCGGGTCCATCTGGTCCAAGCGCACCCAGCCCTGGTCACCGCCCTGATCGGCGGACTGATCTTGCGAGAACTGAGCCGCCAGCGAGCCGAAATCCGCCCCTTCGTTCAACTGATCGGCCAATCGTTGAGCCGAGGCGGCAACGGAACTGTCCTGGCTCGGATTGTCGGCTGCCAGAAAGATCTGTTGCAGGCGATATTCGGATTGCCCTTGGGTGGCCTTTATGCGGGTGATTTCGTCATTGATTTCTTCTTCGGTGATATTGACCGAGGACCGCAGCTTGGTCTGGACCACACGCACCCAGCCGATATCGGCCCGTATCTGGTCGGAAATAGCCGAAAGTAGAATGCCGCTCGAGCTAAGCTGCTCTTGCAGTTGTTCGCGGGTCAGCCCGTTGCGCTGTGCGATGCGATTGACCTCGCGGTCCACTTCCTCATCGGTAACCTCAATCTTCTCTTTCTTGGCTTCCTGACGCTTCAGATGCTCGTCGATCAACTGCCGCAATACCTGCGGCAACAGCCGCTGCTGCACTTCGGGTGTGTTCGGCAGTTTGGCCGAAACCATGGCAATACGCATGCGCATGACCAAATCCAGCTGCGTGATGATCTCGTCATTGACGACAGCCGCTATCTTCAATTCATCCTGCGCGGCTGCCGGCTGAATCGAAACTATGCTGCAACCGATCAGCAATGCTCCAAGGGCGTTGCGCCAGAAACGCTTCGACATCATCATTTTCGCGGCATCCATGTAATCTGTACTGCGCTTACCGTCATCAATTTAGGTCCCGGATTTCAAGGTACCTATATTCTTGAAGGTGATGGAGAAGAAGGTGGTGAATGAACTGTCGGTGTCATCCGAGCCGCCGCCGGGATTATAATAGGCGGCGAGCGACAATCCGAAGCATTCATCGAGATATTTGATCAGGCCGCCAACCTGGGCGACGTCGCTTCGTTCGATATCATAGACGGTACTGACTCCGAGCGACCAATATTGGGCGAATTGGCTGTTCACAGCCGCGCCAATAAATTCGCGGCTATTCGAGTTGTCGTCCTCGTCGTCGATTTCCAGATCGATATCCTGGCTCTTATCCAATTGGATATAGCTGAGAGACGTCTGAAAAACGCGCGGGCCAGCTGTCATAAGAGCTTCCTGGCGCTTCAATTTCGGCTCGCTGACATCCAGCCGGAAGCGATAGCTGAAGTCGAGATACTGATTGGGTATCAGGCCGACCCGGCCAACCACATCCGTCAGGTCGTGATCGATACCGGTGCCGCTGAGGTCCTGGTCGCGATCGCCCTGGGTGAACTGGTAGCTCTGCCCCAGAAAGGCATTCGCCTGGCCGCCGCTGTTCAAGTAACCGGACCAGTTCAAGCCGTAAGTCGCACGCGAGCCGGTATCGTAGCGGTCCAAACCGACGAAGCGATCGGCCGAGAACAAGCGCGTATCGTCAAGATCGAAGAAGCGGCTGTCCTCGTTCGATATCTTGTCTGAATTGCCCCAGGTCGGTGCGCCGACGAGCTGGATCATCGGCTCGATCACTTGCGTGAAGGTTTCGCCAGGGCGGACAAACGGGTAGCGCCAGGTGAAATCCGCCTTCGGTACGAGGCGGCCGCGCCATCCGCTAAACGAGGAATCCGACGCAAACGGTTCGTCATCGCCCTGATCGACATCGTTAATGCCATAAAGTGCACCTTCGAGCGACAGGGTCAGTTTATAGATGTCGCCGAGCGGACTGGTATACGGCAGCGTGTAGGAGGGCGAGAGAGCGATGCGGAACTGGTCGCCCTTGTCCTTCCGGCGCACGATGTTCATGGTGTCGAAATCAAGCCCCCAGAACGTATCCATCCAGCCTGGCTCGCTGAGGAAGTTGTAATCGAGTTTCGGCGTCACGAGGGGAGCATCGGAGCTTTTCAAACTCCGTTTCGTACTCTGAAAGGCGTAAGCCTCAGCGGAGGCATAGGAACGCCCGAAGAAACCTTCGGTATACATTTGGTCCTGCAGCCACCGGCTCGACCCCAGATGATAGTGCTTCAGGTAATCTTTATCGGTCGTATTCTTGAAGTTGAAGCCGGCGCGCCAATCGTCGTTCAGGTTGAAAAGCCCTGCGCCTTCGATGTGACCGCGAAAATCGCCGTCAACCGTTTTGGTCTTATCGGAATCGGCCGGCCGGTCTTCGACGGTCAGAGAGCCGCCCACGGAAAATTGACCATCCTCGACACGCTGCCGGTATTGCAGCATGCCGACGGCACCAGGATCTTCCTCGGGCTTGCCGCCATAGCGGAAGATCGGCGTCAAGGTGATATCCTTGTCAGGCCCGATTGTCTGGAAATAGGGCTGCCGATACTGGAAGCCGCCTTTGCTGGAATAGGACATGCTTGGCGTCAGCAGGCCGGACTGGCGCTCCACACCGATATCGGGGTGGCGGAACCAGGGCGTATAGAAGACCGGAACGCCCCACATTTCCATCCAGGCGTCGTGATAGGTGAGGGTCTGGGCTTCCTCGTCGCGTTCGACCTCGCGGGCCTTGATCTGCCAGAGCGGCACGCGGGTCGGGTCTTCCTTGCAAGGCAGGCAGGGGGTATAGACCGCCTTGTCCAATTGCGTATGCTTGTCGTCGATCTTCGTCGCCTTATTGGCGGCGAGGCGTGACTTATCCGCCAACAGGGCGCGGAAGCCTTGGAAAGCGCCGTTGCTGAAATCATCGCTGATGTCGGCATAGTCACCGAACATGGTGTCGCCCGTCGGCTCGAGGACTGCCACATTGCCCGAGGCGGTAATGCGCTTCGTTCGCTCGTTATAAGCAACGGTATCGGCCATCGCGATCTTGTCGCCGCGGCGGACCTGGACATGGCCCCGCGCCACATAGACGCCCAGTTCCTCGTCATATCCCGCTTCATCAGCAATCAGATTGACCGGTTGATCGTTTTGCGCGTTCTTGCTTGGTGTGCCGTTTTGCGGCGCCGGTTGGGTGGCGGCTGCAAGCTGGGCGGCTGCCAGCCGAGCCGCTGCGGTTTCGCTGCTTGTCTTCTGCCGGTCCTGGCTCGCCTCCACGACAGGCAGCACGGCCGGCGATGCGGGCTGTGCCGCCGACGTCGCCACCTGTTCCGGGGTAGGGCTCGGCGATGCCGGCATCTGCGGCGCGATGCTCTCGCCCGGCGATGTCAGACTGTTAGCGCCGATCGGCATCAGCGCCATGCCCGTTGTCGGTTGATCGTTCGACGTCGCGGTTGCGACATCGCCGTCGATCGATGTTGCCGTATCCGTTGCTGCATCTGATTGGGCCTGGCGCCGGGCTCGCCAGACGGGGCGGTTCTTCTCGATCCAGGCTTTCAGCCGGGCTGTCCTGTTCGCTGCATCATCGTCGTCGGCAGCAGTCTTGGCGGGACTGTCGGCCGTCGCGGCAAGCTGAGTCGAAACGGCCGCTGGCTTGGCGGTTACCGCCGAGGGGGCCGGCTCGTCCCGGCCGCCGGCAAAGGCCGGTTTCATGGCGGCATCGAGGCCGAGGCATAGCGCACTTGCGGACAAACCAAGCACAAGGCCGGTCAGAATATTGCCGGTTAGCCAAGACCGCATCGAACTCTTGTCCTTATTCCCTATCGGCAAAGCCCCAACCGGCCCGCACGGAGCCTGTCAGGTTTCCCCTTAATTCCGGTGCGACGGGATTACCTGCGCGTATTGGCACTACCCCCATCTCAATCGCGCTAAAGTACCATTTTACGTCAATTCGTCTACTGATTTCATAGCGTTACAGGCGATTCGCAGCGCCTTGTGACAGACCGCACTGGGGATGACGGATCGGCGTCGACTATGCTATTGCTTGGCTTAATTCCCGGTTATGCCCGATTTGCGGAATCTGCCGGGGCATCGCCGCATCAATCATCTTTCAGCGAGGATCGGAATGAAGATTGCCTTTGCCAAGCCGGAATTGCCGGCGCAAGGAACTCTGGTGGCTGTTGTCACCGAACAGCGGAAATTGGGGCAGTTGGCGACGCAAATCGACAAGGCGGGCAAGGGAGCGGTGACGCGGGCCTTAGGCGCCAGCCGGTTCAAAGGCAATGCCGATGAGTTGTTGACCATCCTGGCGCCGGCGGGAATCGAGGCCGATCGTCTCGTCCTGGCAGGACTGGGCAATCCGGAAAAGCTGGATAACCTCGCAGCCCAGGCGATCGGCGGGCGGATCGTTGCGGCCTCCAATGGTGTCGGCGAGAAGGAAGTGGCGCTCCAGATCGAGTCGCCGGCCGGCAGTCCCCTCAGCGAGGCCGCTTTGGCGGCACAGATCGCCTATGGCGCCAATCTCCGGGCCTATCGTTTCGACAAGTACAAGACCAAGGAAAAGCCCGAGCAGAAGCCGAGCCTGAAGAAGCTCACCATTCTGACCAGCGACCCCGCGGCGGCCAAGAAGCTCTACGAGCCGCTGGACAAGATCGCCGAGGCGGTGAATTTCAGTCGCGATCTCGTGTCGGAACCGGGGAATGTCATTTATCCCGCTAGCCTGGCTGAACAGGCCCGCAGCCTGAAAGCTGTCGGCGTCGAGGTCGAGGTGCTGGGCGAAGCGGCGATGAAGAAGCTCGGCATGGGCGCGCTGCTCGGGGTCGGGCAGGGGAGCGACCGCGAGAGCCAGCTCGTGATCATGCGCTGGAACGGCGCCAAGAACAGCAAGCAGCAGCCGGTTGCCTTCATCGGCAAGGGCGTCACCTTCGATACCGGCGGCATCTCGCTGAAGCCCGGCGCCGGCATGGAAGACATGAAATGGGATATGGGCGGCTCGGCGGCGGTGATTGGCGCGATGCGTGCCTTGGCAGCCCGGAAGGCCAAGGCCAATGTGGTCGGCGTGGTCGGCCTGGTGGAAAACATGCCCGATGGCAAGGCGCAGCGGCCGGGGGACATCGTCACCTCGATGTCCGGCCAGACGATCGAGGTCTTGAACACCGATGCCGAAGGCCGGCTCGTGCTCGCCGATGCCATGTGGTACGCCCAGGAGAACTTCAAGCCGCATACGATGATCGATCTGGCGACCCTGACGGGCGCCATCCTGATCGCGCTCGGCACCCATCAGGCGGGCATGTTCAGCAATGACGACAAGCTGTCGGAGCAACTGAGCGCGGCCGGCAAGGCGACCGGTGAATTGCTGTGGCGGATGCCCTTGGCGCCGGCCTATGACCGGCTGATGGATTCACCGGCCGCCGATATGAAGAATATCAGCGGCAGCCGCAATGCCGGCAGCGTGACGGCGGCGCAGTTCCTGCAGCGCTTCGTGCAGAAAGGTGTGAACTGGGCGCATCTCGACATTGCCGGCATGGCCTGGGGCGATAAGGACCAGCCGACCTGCCCGAAGGGCGCGACGGCTTTCGGCGTCCGGTTGCTCGATACGTTGATCGCGGCCAATTTCGAGGACAAGTAGTAGCAGCGGCGGCTGGCGGTGCCTGGGGCGCCGCCAGCCACGAAGCTTCGGCGCGCCATGACCGAAATCCGCTTCTATCATCTGCAGCGCACCAGATTGGAAGAGGTCTTGCCGACGCTGCTGGAGCGCGCCTATGGGCGCGGCGACCGGGTGCTGGTGGCGGTCGGGTCGCCCGAACGGGCGGAAGCTTTGGCGGCGCATCTCTGGACCTACCGGCCGGATAGTTTCCTGCCACATGGCACTGCCAAGGATGGTGAGGCCGCAGCGCAGCCGATCTATCTGACGGCCAATGACGAGAATCCCAATCAAGCAAAACTACTATTGCTGTGCGACGGCGCCAGCCGTGGCGATCTAACGCAATTCGATCTCGTTTGCGAATTGTTCGATGGCAATGACGAGGCGGCTGTGACGGCTGCGCGTGCCAGGTGGCGTGACTACAAGTCCGCCGATCATCAGCTCATTTATTATCAGCAGAATGATGCCGGGCGCTGGGAAGAGAAGGCACGCAGTTAATTCCGCTGTGAAATCAGCGCGGCACATGCGCCCATAAATCCAGCAGGTCATTCATCGCTGGGTCATCTGCAAAAAATGCACGCCCAAACTTCGCCGGATCGATCCTAGGATGATCGCTCGGTTGTATCCATGACGGGAGGGCTGCATGGTGGCTAGATCGCAGGGGGCCGGTTTCATGACTCCTCTGACCCGCGTACTGGACTGCGCATATCCGATCATCTCGGCTGGGATGGGCGGACCGGCAAGATCCGAACTTGCCGCGGCCGTTTCCGCCGCCGGCGGCTTCGGCCTTCTCGGCATGGTGCGCGAGTCACCGGAACTGATCGCCCAGGAGATCGCCGCCGTCCGGCAGCGCACCGACCGGCCTTTCGGCGTGAACCTCATTCCTTTTGCCACGGCGCCGGATCTCCTCGAAGCAGAGCTGCAGGTCTGCTTTGCCGAGCGCGTTCCGGCCATGTGTTATTTCTGGCAAGTCTATCCCGATCTCATTGCCCGCACCAAACAAGCAGGCTGCAAAGTGCTCTATCAGGTCGGCACGCTGGAAGATGCGGTAGCCGCCGCCGATGCCGGTGCCGATGCCATTATCGTCCAAGGCGTCGAGGCCGGTGGCCATGTGCGTGGTTCCCTGCCGCTGATGGAATTGCTGCCGGCCGTCGCAAAGGCTGTGAAGGTGCCGATCGCCGCATCCGGCGGCATTGTCGATGGTGTCGGCCTGGCGGCGTCGCTGGCGATGGGCGCTCATGGCGTGCATTGTGGCACGGTCTTTCTTGCAACGCCGGAATCCTTCGCGCATGACTATCACAAGCAGCGCATCGTGGAGGCCGGACCCGAGGACACGGTGCACACCGATCTTTTCGCCATCAACTGGCCGCCGCATTCGCCGGTGCGTGTTCTGAAGAACAGCGTGACGGCGGCGGCCGGCGACAAGCTCTGGGGATACTTGCCGGATAAATTGCCGCGGGAGGAGATCGGTCGCGATGATGGCCGGCCGATCTGGAAATTCAGCACGGATTCGCCGCTGCGCAGCACGACAGGTGACTTCGAGAAAATGTCGCTGTTCGCCGGCCGTGGTGCCGGCACCGTCTCGGCGATCCGTTCCGCCGATGAAGTGATCACCAGCATGATGGAGGGAGCGGTGTCGCGTCTCCAAGCCCTTGCCGGATTGTCGAAATGACGGCTGCGGCGATGCCCGCCGAGGTCAGGCAATGGCGGCGTAGCGAGCGGGAAAGATTGATCGCATTGCGGCTGCAGCAGGAATCGGATCAGCGCGCGCAATGGACCGATAAGATTGCAGCGGTGCTGTTTCCGTTGCTGAAGGATGCCAAAGGTCCTGTCAGCTTCTATTGGCCGTTCAAAGGCGAGCCCGATCTACGACCCTTGATGCGTGAATTGGCCGGCGCTGGCGTGCAGCTTGCCTTGCCGGTGGTGGTCGTGAAGGGCCAGCCGATGCAATTTCGGCCCTGGGTGCCGCGCTGCAAGATGGTTCCTGGCATCTGGAACATTCCCGTACCGGATACGGCCGAGACGGTGGTTCCGGCCATCCTGCTGGCGCCTGTGGTGGGCTTCGATCCGCGCGGCTTTCGTCTCGGTTATGGCGGCGGCTATTTCGATCGGACATTGGCGCAACTGCATGGTGACCGGCAGGTTTTCGGGATCGGCTATGATTGCGTCGAGATTCCGACCATCCATCCGCAAGGCCACGATATCCCCATGACGATGATCGTGACGCAATCCGGCCGGGTGGTGAACTGAGGAGGCCAGGCGATGAGCGATCCGATGGACGATTCCGGGGATGATCCCGCTTCTCCCGTTTGTTACTTGCCGGAAGTTGAAGACGGCTATGCCGGATATCTGACGAAGCCGGAAGTTATCGCGTTGCTGCGTCGCTGGCGGCGATTGGCGAGGTCAGGGGAGGTCGCTGAACAATTAGGGGCGCTATTGCCTGAGAAGCCGGTAACGGATGAGGGCGCGCCTCATGACACAACCGGTGACAATGCCGGGCAGTTACGCGACGAAATCCTTTCCGCCTTGCCGCGCATTCGCAATGACGAACTGCATCGCCGATTGCGTGATCTGGCGGCAAAACTCTAGCAATGCTCCGGCCGAGGCTTGCATCGCTTCGCTCCTGCTGTTACCGCTGAGGGAACAAAGGCCAGGAGAGAAGCCAAATGGAAGACGGTCTGAAAATCGAACGCCGCGATGCCGTGTTGGAACTAACCATTGATCGGCCGAAAGCGAATGCCATCGACAATCGGCTCAGCCGGGCATTGGGCAATGCTTTCATCACCTATCGCGACGATCCCCGCTTGCGCTGCTGTATCATTGGCGCGGCCGGCGAGAAATTCTTCTCGGCAGGTTGGGATCTAAAGGCTGCTGCGACCAGTGGCCCTGATGGCGAAAGCTATGGTCCCGGTGGTTTCGCCGGCCTTACGGAACTCTTCGATCTCGATAAGCCGGTGATCGCTGCCGTCAACGGTCTGGCCGCCGGTGGCGGTTTCGAACTGGCGCTGTCGGCGGATATGATCGTTGCCGCCGAGCACGCAACCTTCTTCCTGCCGGAAGCGCAGATCGGCCTCATTCCCGATGGGGGCGGTGTCTTCCGTCTCCCGCGCCGCATTCCGGAGGCCATCGCCATGGAAGTTCTCTTCGCGAGCCGGCGGTTGACGGCGGCGGAGGCTTTGCAATTTGGCCTGGTCAATCGCGTCGTGGCGCCATCCGAATTGTGGAATGCGGCCCGCGACCTGGCGGCGCGCATTCTCGAGGCCGCACCTTTATCGGCAATGGCGATCAAACAGGCGCACCGCTTGACGCGGCATCTCGATCTGCCGGCGGCATACCAGGCGCTGCGCGGCGGCAAGGTGCCGGCCTATGACAAGGTCCGCCAATCCGACGATTATTATGAAGGCGCCAAGGCATTTGCCGAGAAGCGCAAGCCGTTCTGGAAGGGGGCCTGAATGAGTTCGGGATTGCTGCTGTTCGTCATCCTGGCGGTCTTGTTCAGGCTTGTTCTGCTGGTCGTTTCTGTTCGCCACGAGCGCGCCTTGAAGCGGGATGGCGCAATCGAGATCGGCGCCCGGAACTCGCTTTGGCTGATGCTGGCGCATATCGCCTTCTATATTGCTGCGGTCGTCGAGGGCTGCCGCCGCGGCGTCTCGATCGATACCGTCTCAGGCGCCGGCATGGTCCTTTATGTCTTCGGCATGGCGATGCTTGTCGTCGTGTTGCGGCTGCTGGGCCGCTTCTGGACGGTGAAGCTGTTGATCGCCGCCGATCATGTCCTGGTCACGCATCCGCTGTTCCGCTGGGTGCGTCATCCAAATTATTTCCTGAACATCCTGCCGGAACTGGCGGGTTTCGCCCTTGCCTTACATGCTTATGCGACATTGATTGTCGGGCTGATCATCTATGCGGTGCCGCTCGTCATCCGCATCCGCCAGGAAGAAGCCGCCATGCGAACACGGTTTGCCAATTACTAGAGCCGGATCGTTTTAGACGGAATCGCTTTGCGATTTTGTCTAAAACGTGAATCCGCCTCTCATCCATAAGATAGAGGGCGATTGACGTCTTTGATGGAAGCAAAATGCTGCCATCAAAGATGATCGCGCTCTAGAACGCAAAAAGCCCGGCATGTAGCCGGGCTTTCTTTTTTCAAGTTGCCGCCCCTATTCAATAAAATAGAGAGAGCGATTCAGCTTTCAAGTTGAAGCAAAGCTGCTTCAACTTGAAAGCATCGCGCTCTAGGCAAACCGGCCGTGGCAGTGCTTGTATTTCTTGCCGGATCCACAAGGGCAATTGGCGTTGCGGCTCAGCTTGCGCCAAGTCGACGGATCGTTGAGATCGATGCCATCGGCCGGCGGCGCGGCGGCCGGTGCCGGCGGCATGGTCTGGTCGGGTTGCTGCTGGACAGATTCCGATTCCAGGTCTTCCTGGGCACGGATCTCGATATGCGCGAGCACCAGCGTGACCTGCTCACGCAGCCGCGCCAGCATCGCTTCGAACATTTCGAAGGCTTCACGCTTGTATTCGTTCAGCGGGTCGCGCTGGCCGTAAGCCCGCAAGCCGATGCCATGGCGCAGATGGTCGAGCGCCAACAGATGTTCCTTCCAGCTTTGGTCGAGGATCTGCATCAACAGCGATTTTTCCGCCATGCGCAGGATTTCGGGGCCGAAATTGGCCGCCTTTTCCGCCATCTTGCGGTCGACCGCATCGATCAGACGGTCGCGCATCGTTTCATTGGCGATCCCCTCTTCCTGCGCCCAGTCGGCAAAAGGCAGGTTAAGGTTGAAAATGCGCAGGACTTCCTCATGCAGGCCGCCGGTATCCCATTGTTCGGCGAAAGCCTTTTCCGGGATGTAGCGGGCGATCAGATCTTCGGCCACTTCGTGGCGCATGGCGGAGACTTCTTCCTTCAGGTCCTCCGCTTGCATCAGATCGCGACGCTGTTCGTAGATCACCTTCCGCTGATCGTTCATGACGTCGTCGAACTTCAGCAGGTTCTTACGGATGTCAAAGTTGCGCGCTTCGACTTTCTGCTGCGCCTTTTCCAGCGCCTTGTTGATCCAGGGATGAACGATCGCTTCGCCTTCCTCAAGGCCGAGGCGCTTCAGCATCGTGTCCATGCGCTCCGAACCGAAAATCCGCATGAGATCGTCTTCCAGAGACAGGAAGAAGCGCGACGCGCCGGGATCGCCCTGACGACCCGAACGGCCGCGCAGCTGGTTGTCGATCCGGCGGCTTTCGTGACGCTCGGTGCCGATGACGAAAAGGCCGCCGGCCTGAAGGGCGACTTCCTTTTTCGCGGCGACATCGGCCTTAATCTCGGCGATCTGCTTTTCGCGCGCCGCCTCGTCGGCGATCTCGGCGGTTTCCCGTTCAATGCGCATCTGCAAGTTGCCGCCGAGCTGAATATCGGTACCGCGGCCGGCCATATTGGTTGCGATGGTGACGGCTCCCGGCACACCGGCATCGGCGATGATATAAGCTTCGTGCTCGTGATAGCGGGCATTGAGGACCGCATGCGCGATCTTCTTTTTCTTCAGGAAGTCGGACAGCATTTCCGACTTTTCGATCGAAACGGTGCCGACCAGGACCGGCTGCTGGCGCTGCCGGCATTCCGCGATCAGCTCGACAATCGCCTCGTACTTTTCCTTGGCGGTCCGGAACACCTGATCGTGCTGATCGTCGCGCTTAACGGGCATGTTGGTTGGAATCTCGATGACATCGAGATTGTAGATCTCGGAGAATTCCGGCGCTTCGGTCATTGCCGTACCGGTCATGCCGCCCAGTTTCGGATAGAGGCGGAAATAGTTCTGGAAGGTGATCGAAGCCAGGGTCTGGTTTTCGTTCTGGATCGAGACGCCTTCCTTCGCTTCCAAGGCCTGATGCAAACCCTCGGAGTAGCGCCGGCCTTCCATCATGCGGCCGGTGAATTCATCGATGATGACGACCTTGTCGTCCTTCACGATATAGTCGACATCGCGGCTGAACAGCTTATGGGCGCGCAGGGCCTGATTCACGTGATGGACCAGGCCGATATTCTGCACATCGTAGAGCGTTCCCTGGTTCAACAGGCCGGAACCGCGCAGCAACTGCTCGATATGTTCGGTTCCTTCTTCCGTCAGCGTGACGTGGCGGGATTTCTCATCCTTCTCGTAATCGGCATCCACCAGATGCGGGATAAGCTTGTCGACCTTGGTGTAAAGCTCGGAATTGTCCTCGGTCGGACCAGAGATGATCATCGGTGTCCGGGCTTCGTCGATCAGGATTGAGTCGACTTCGTCGACGATCGCGTAATTGAAGCTGCGCTGGACCATGTCTTCCAGACGGAACTTCATGTTGTCGCGCAGATAGTCGAAACCGAATTCGTTATTGGTGCCGTAGGTGATGTCGCTGGCATAGGCCTGGCGCCGTTCCGGATCGGTCATGCCGTGGACGATCGTGCCGACGGTGAGGCCGAGGAAACGGTAAACCCGTCCCATCCAGTCGGCGTCGCGCTTGGCCAGATAGTCGTTGACGGTCACGACATGCACGCCCTTGCCTTCCAGGGCATTCAGGTAGACCGCCAGGGTGGCGACGAGGGTCTTGCCTTCGCCGGTCTTCATTTCCGAGATACGGCCCTGATGCAGGACGATACCGCCCATGAGCTGAACGTCATAGTGACGCTGCCCCATGACCCGCATGGCAGCCTCGCGCATGGTCGCGAAGGCATCCGGCAGGATGTCGTCCAGTTCCTCGCCTTTGGCCAGGCGTTCGCGCAGCCAGCCGGTCCGGGCCTTCAATTCGTCATCGCTCAATGCCTTGAGCTGCGGCTCAAGACCGTTGATCTCGGCAACTGTATTATGGAGGCCCTTGATGAAGCGATCACTGGCCGATCCGAAGATCCGCTTGGCAAGGGCGGCGAACATGTAAACCTCGATTTTCTCAGATTTTTCCAGACTAGATGCCGAAACAGATAGGTCCGCAGCACCCCGCTGTCAACTTGGGCTGATTTTGTCGTGAAGACGGGCCTTTCCGCTTGTACCCCAGACGGGCTCGGGGCAAGATGCCGGCCGCCCGACCGCGCCAGCGGTTGCCTTGAAAAATCAACGATATCAAGGAATAGGCGCCCATTTATCGATAAGGATCGACATGTCTCATCCGACCCCGATTGCCAAATTCCGCCGCACCGCCCTGCTGGCGGCGCCGCTGACGGCCGGCATTGCCTTTGCCGCCATGCTTTTCCCGACCGCAGCCGCTCTGGCGCAGGATGCTCAACCTGCGACTCCGGCGACCGGCGAGGGCACCACCGACACCAAGCCGATCGATCCCAAGACCGTGGTGGCGAAGATCAATGGCCAGGACATCACCCGGCAGGATGTCATCGATTCGGCAGAAAGCTTGCCGCCGCAGCTCAAGGCCAATATCGATCAGCTCTTCCCGCAGCTTACCGACCGGCTCATTGGCCTGAAACTGCTGGCCGAGGAGGGACGCAACGAGAAGCTGCAGGACGATCCGGAAGTGAAGAGCATCATGGCCCGGCTGGAAGATGAAGCCATCCGCCAGGTACTGATCACCCGCCTGTTGAAGGAAAAGGTGACGGATGACGCGATCAAGGCGCATTATGAGCAGAATTTGAAGGACCATCCGCCGCAGGATGAGGTCAAGGCCGCGCATATCCTGGTGAAAACCGAAGCGGAAGCGAACAAGATCATCGCCCAGCTCAAGAAGGGCGGCGATTTCGCCAAGATCGCGAAAGAGAAATCGATCGATAAGGGCAGCGCCGTCAATGGCGGCGAACTTGGCTTCTTCACCCAGGATGCCATGGTGAAGGAATTCGGCGATGCCGCCTTTGCCATGAAGCCGGGCGAGATCAGCCAGAAGCCGGTACAAAGCCAGTTCGGCTGGCATGTCATCAAGGTCGAGGACCGCCGCAAGCAGACGCCGCCGACCCTGGACGCGGAAAAGGAGCAAATCCGCCAGTTGTTGTCCGAAGAAGCCGTGCAGCAGCAGGTCACGGATCTGCGCGCCAAGGCCAAGGTCGAAGTGTTCAATCCAGACGGCACGCCGAAAGCCCAGTAACAGAAACGACAATACTCGCCGCGGCCGCCGGGGCCGCGGCCATCAGTTCCTGCGTGTCGCGATTGATTGATTGAGGGGGATCATCGCCATGGCCCATGCGATTTCGCCGCTGGCACCGCAAACCGTGCCGGCATTGTCGCCGGTTGCCGGCGTCCGGCTCACCGGCTTCGAATGCAATATCCGCTATAAGGGACGGCCGGATGTCATGCTGATGGAACTGGCCCCCGGCAGCACGATCGCCGGTGTGCTGACCAAATCGCTGACCCGCTCCGCGCCTGTCGATCTGTGCCGGAAGAACCTGAAATCCGGCAAGGCGCGGGCCATTCTCGTCAATGCCGGCAATGCCAATGCCTTTACCGGAAAAGCGGGCATTCAATCGGTCGACCGCAGCGTCAAAGCGGCGGCGGCGGCAATCGGCTGCAAGCCAAGCGAGGTCTATATCGCCTCGACCGGGGTGATCGGCGAGTTGCTGCCCGATGAACGCATCACCGGCAAATTGCCGGCCATCGTCAAGTCGCTGAAGGCCGATGGCTGGGCCGCGGCGGCGGCAGCGATCATGACGACAGACACCTTTCCGAAACTAGCGACCCGCACTGCCAGGATCGGCGAGGCGACGGTCACCATCAACGGCTTCTGCAAGGGCTCCGGCATGATCGCGCCCGATATGGCGACCATGCTGGCTTTCGTGGCGACCGATGCGAAAATCCCGGCCGATATCCTGCAAACCTTGCTGGCGCGCGGCGCGGATCGCTCGTTCAACAGCATCACAGTCGATGGCGATACCTCGACCAGCGATACATTGCTGCTGGTCGCAACCGGGCAGGGTGCGAAACATCCGAAGCCCACTTCGGCTGGCGACCGGCTGCTGAAGGATTTCCGGGAGAAGCTGGAGGATCTGCTGCAGGACCTGGCGATCCAGGTGGTCAAGGACGGCGAGGGCGCGGAAAAATTGGTGACGATCGATATCACCGGCGCCGCCAACGCTGCTGCCGCTCGCCGGATCGGCCTGGCGGTCGGCAATTCGCCCCTGGTGAAGACGGCGATCGCCGGCGAGGACGCCAATTGGGGCCGTGTGGTCGCGGCCGTCGGCAAAGCCGGCGAGAAGGCCGATCGCGACAAGCTGTCGATCAGCATCGGCGGCGTGGAAATCACCCGCAATGGCCAGCGCCGGCCGGATTATGATGAGACGCCTGTCGCCAAGCATATCAAGGGGCAGGAAATCCACATTGCGGTCGATGTCGGTGTCGGCAGCGGCAAGGCGCGGATCTGGACCTGTGATCTCACTCATCGTTATATCGAGATCAATGCCGATTACCGTTCGTAAGCTGGAGGCGTCGATTCGTCATGCCCTATGAGTCGCTGCGCGATTTCCTGACCCGGCTCGAGCAGGCCGGCCAGTTGCGGCGCGTCGCGGTGCCGGTCGATCCCCATCTGGAGATGACCGAGATTCAAACACGCTTGCTGGCCGAGCAAGGGCCGGCGGTCCTGTTTGAAAACCCGGTCGGCAAGGACGGCAAGCGCTATGATATGCCGGTCCTGGTCAATGTCTTCGGCACGGTGCAGCGCGTCGCCTGGGGCATGGAGCGTGAGCCCGACCAGTTGCGCCAGATCGGCGAGACGCTCGCCTTCCTGAAGCAGCCGGAACCGCCGGGCGGCTGGCGCGAAGCATTGGACATGCTGCCGCTCGTCAAAACCGTCATGGCGATGCATCCGAAGACGGTGAGCTATGGCCCCTGCCAGGATATCGTGCTGCAAGGCGATGACATCGACCTGACGAAGCTGCCGATCCAGGGCTGCTGGCCCGGTGAGCCGGCGCCGCTGATCACCTGGCCTTTGGTGGTCACGAAGGGGCCGAGCAAAAAACGCGAGGACAATTACAATCTCGGCATCTATCGCATGCAGGTGCTGAACAAGAACCAGACGCTGATGCGCTGGCTGAAGCATCGCGGCGGGGCGCTGCATCACGCGCGCTGGAAGGCCGAGAAACCGGAGCCGCTGCCGGCGGCGGCGGTGATCGGCGCCGATCCCGGCACCATCCTGGCGGCGGTGACGCCGGTGCCGGAAACGGTGTCGGAATACCAATTCGCCGGCCTGTTGCGTGGCCGCAAGGTGGAGTTGGTGGATTGCAAGACGGTGCCGCTGAAAGTGCCGGCGACGGCTGAGATCGTGCTCGAAGGCCATGTCTCGCTGACCGATTACCGCGACGAAGGTCCCTATGGCGACCATACCGGCTATTACAATTCGGTCGAACAATTTCCGGTTTTCACCGTCACCGCCGTTACCATGCGGCGCGATCCGATCTACCTCTCGACCTTCACCGGCCGGCCGCCCGACGAGCCCTCGGTGCTGGGCGAAGCGCTCAATGAGGTCTTCATTCCGCTGCTGACGCAGCAATTCCCGGAGATCGTCGATTTCTGGCTGCCGCCGGAAGGCTGCTCTTATCGCATCGCCGTGGTATCGATGAAGAAGGCCTATCCCGGCCATGCCAAGCGCGTGATGATGGGCGTCTGGTCGTTCCTGCGGCAGTTCATGTACACGAAATTCGTCATCGTGGTGGATGACGATATCAATGCGCGCGACTGGAAGGATGTGATGTGGGCGATGTCCACCCGCATGGACCCGGCGCGCGACATCACCGTGATCGAGGGAACGCCGATCGACTATCTCGACTTCGCCTCACCGGATAGCGGTCTCGGCGGCAAGATCGGCCTCGATGCCACCAATAAATGGCCGCCGGAAACCAAGCGCGAATGGGGCGAGAAGATTCGCATGTCGGATGACGTCGTCGATCTCGTCACCCGCAAATGGTCCAGCTATGGCCTGCCCGGCAGCGGCAAGCCGATCTGGAAGTAGCAAGCGATCTACTTATCGAATGCCCTGGCATAGGCTTCCGGCTTGAAGCCGATCAGCAGCGATGCGCCAAGATCGAGGACCGGCCGTTTGATCATCGAGGGCTGATCGAGCATCAGCGATATCGCTTTTGACTGATCCAGATTCTGCCTGGCCGCCTCCGGGAGCTTGCGGAAGGTGGTCCCGGCGCGGTTGAGCACGGTCTCCCAGCCGAGCTTGTCGCACCAGTGTTTCAGATGCGCCGCATCGATGCCGGCGATCTTGTAATCATGGAATCGGTAATGGACGTGATGATCGTTCAGCCAGGACATGGCCTTCTTCATCGTGTCGCAGTTCTTGATGCCGTAGATCGTGGCGGTCATATCCGTCAGCCTTATCGATATGGGTTCATCCGGCCGCAGCCTAAAGTGCGCAAGCCGATCTGAAAAGCCATTGCGGCGATGGCGCTTTCATGTCCGAATTTGCAGGTCGCTTGTCCTTGTCGGTGTCGGACAAAGCGGTTAGCTAGGTCGATACATGACTTGCTATCGAGACGTATGATGAAGCTGATTCACGCTCGCGATTTTACCGCCGACCGGGCCTGGGGCGCCTTGGATATCGCCGTGCTGGATGGCACGAGCGTTCGCCTGCATTGGACCGATCAGCCCTATAAGTGGCATGTCAATGATGGGCAGGAAGTCTTTGCAGTGGTCGACGGCATCGTCGACATGCATTACCGTGATGCTTCGGGCGAGCATGTCGTGCGCCTGGAAACCGGCGATATCTTCTATGCCGAGCCCGGCGATGCGCATGTCGCGCATCCGGTCGGCGCGGCGCGCATCCTGGTGATCGAGCGGGCCGGCAGTATTTAACGCCGAATCATTTCAGCAGCTTGTAGAGCTTCACCGAATCCTCGTCATAGCCGAGCAGGTCATAGAACCGCCGGGCGCGTTCGTTGCTGGCGAAGACATCGAGGCTGAGGCAGCGATATCCCTGTTCGCGCGCCCATTCCTCTGCGGCAGCCATCAATTGCCGGGCGATGCCCTGGCCTTCGGCTTCCGGCACCACGGCCAGCATGGAGACATAGCCGGCCGGCTCCGCCGTGACCGGATCGGGTCCCGGCTCGACATGGATGAAGCCGAGGACAGGGCCGCTGGGCATGGCGGCGACCAGGGTCGCAGCGCCCGGCAGCGGCGTGCCCAAGGCCGTCTGCATATGATGGTCCTGGAAAGCCTGCAGTTCGTTTTCGCTGCGGCCCGGCAATTGCGCCACCATGGCAAGCCGCGTCGACAGGCTGAAGATGAAGGGGTGATCCGCCTGGCCCGCTGTCCGGATGATGATGGTCGTCTGTGTCATCGTGCCCCTAACCTCACTGCGCTTTCCCGCTCCCTTGTCATCTTACGCTCATTTAAGCGCGGACAGCAAAAAAGGCCGGCGCTTCACGGCACCGGCCTTTTTCACCTGCAAGAGGCAATCCATTTATTTGAAGACGACCTTGGATATCTCATAGCTTTTGGAGCCGCCCGGCGTGGAGACCTCCACGGAATCGCCGACCGATTTGCCCACCAAAGCGCGCGCCAGCGGCGCCGTGATGGCGAGGCGCTTCAATTTGATATCGGCTTCGTCTTCGCCGACGATCTGGTAGACGGCTTTTTCTTCCGTGTCCTCGTCGATCAAGGTGACCGTGGCGCCGAATTTCACCTGTTTGCCGGAGAGTTTCGAGACGTCGATGATTTCCGCGCGGCTGATCTTGTCTTCCAGCTCCATGACCCGGCCTTCGATGAAGCTCTGTCGCTCGCGGGCCGCGTGATATTCAGCGTTTTCGCTGAGATCGCCATGCTCGCGGGCTTCGGCGATGGCGCGAATGATCGCCGGCCGTTCGACCGATTTCAGGTGCCTCAATTCGTCTTCCAGACGGACGAAACCGTCGGCCGTCATCGGGATTTTTGACATAATTCGTTAACCCAAAAACAGCAAAGCACACCCCTCGGGTACTTTCCGGTTTTTAGAAAACCGGCCAGAACACCCGATGAGCCAGAAAAGGACGATACATCAATTACTTAACGACCGTCCCGGCTGCAAGTTGATCACCCTGGAGTTCAGGATGCCTGCTTAAAGTACGACTGAAGGGGCGCAACTTCAAGGTCTCCACTCGCCAAAGCGCCGATCGCCTCCACCGCCGCCAGGATGCCCGACAGGGTCGTGAAATAGGGAATGCTGCCCATCAAGGCGCTCCGGCGGATGTCGAAACTGTCGTGAATCGCCTTGGCGCCGTTCACCGTATTGAGCACCAGCTTGATCTCGCCGCGCTGCATCGCCTCGACGATATGCGGGCTGCCCTGATGCACTTTGTTGATCGCCCGGACGGCCAATCCCTGGTTGCGCAGGAAGGCGGCCGTGCCCGGCGTTGCCAGGACGTCGAAGCCCATTTCCAGCAACTTCTTGGCCGCCGGGATGATCGCCTGCTTATCCTTGTCTTTGACCGAGATGAAGACGCCGCCATTGCGCGGTAGCATCAGGCCGGCGCCCATCTGTGCCTTCAGGAAGGCGCGCGGGAAATCGGCGTCCAGGCCCATGACCTCGCCGGTCGATTTCATTTCCGGGCCCAGGATGATGTCGACGCCGGGGAAGCGGGCAAAGGGGAAGACAGCTTCCTTGACCGCGACGTGATGGCGGACGCTGGCATCGAGATCGAATGCCGCCAGCTTCTCGCCGGCCATGACGCGGGCGGCAATCTTGGCGATCGGCGTGCCGGTCGCCTTGGCGACGAAAGGCACCGTGCGGCTGGCCCGGGGATTGACCTCCAGCACATAGATGTCGCCGCCCTTGACGGCGAACTGCACATTCATGAGGCCAACGACGTTGAGGCCGCGGGCAAGGGCTTCCGACTGCCGGCGGATTTCGGCAATCACCGCCAGCGACAACGTATGGGGCGGCAAGGCGCAGGCGCTGTCGCCGGAATGGATGCCGGCTTCCTCGATATGTTCCATGATGCCGGCGACATGCACGTCCTTGCCGTCGCAAAGCGCATCGACATCGACCTCGATCGCGTCCTGCAGATAGGAATCGATCAGCACCGGGTTGTCGCCGGAGACTTGCACAGCCTTGCGCATATAGCGGCGCAGGCCGGCGGATTCATAGACGATCTCCATGGCGCGGCCGCCCAGCACATAGGATGGACGAATGACGACCGGATAGCCGATGCGTTCGGCAATCTGCTCGGCTTCTTCCGCCGAGCGCGCGGTGCCATTGGCGGGCTGGCGCAGCTCCAGCTTATGCAGCAATTGCTGGAAGCGCTCGCGGTCCTCGGCAAGATCGATCGCATCCGGCGAGGTACCGAGGATCGGGATGCCGGCCTTTTCCAAGGCATGCGCCAGCTTCAGCGGCGTCTGGCCGCCGAACTGCACGATGACGCCAAGCAGCTTGCCCTTGCGCTGCTCGACCCGGGCGAGCTCGATCACATCTTCCGCCGTCAGGGGTTCGAAATAGAGCCGGTCCGAGGTATCGTAATCGGTCGAGACGGTTTCCGGATTGCAGTTCACCATGATCGTCTCATGGCCCGCAGCCTTCAACGCATAGGCCGCATGAACGCAGCAGTAATCGAATTCGATGCCCTGGCCGATGCGGTTCGGCCCGCCACCCAGGATGATGACCTTGTTGCGTGCGCTGGGATCGGCTTCGCATTCGGCAGGCTCGATGCCGTCGCCTTCGTAGCAGGAATACATATAGGGTGTCGCCGAAGCGAATTCGGCCGCGCAGGTATCGATCCGCTTATAGACTGGCCGCACATCGAGCTTCTGGCGAAGGGCGGTGACATCTGCTGCGCTCCGGCCGGTCAGCTTGCCGAGCCTGGCATCGGAGAAGCCCATCTTTTTCAGCCGCAGCATGGCGGCTTTGCCGGCCGGCAGGCCATTGCGGCGGATCTCCGCTTCCATGGCGATGATGTCGGCGATCTGGCGCACGAACCAGGGATCGTATTTGCTGACCTCGCAGACTTCCTCGACCGTCAGTCCGTGCCGCAACGCCTCGGCGATGACCAGCAGGCGATCCGGCGTCGCTTTGGCGAGATGGGCGCGGATCTCGGTCCTGTCACCGCTGAGCTCGACCTCGTCGAAACCGGTCAGGCCGGTCTCCATCGAGCGCAATGCCTTCTGGACCGATTCCTGGAAGCTGCGGCCGATCGCCATGGCTTCGCCGACTGATTTCATCGAGGTCGACAGCACTTGTTCGGCACCGGGGAATTTCTCGAAGGTGAAGCGCGGCATCTTGGTGACGATATAGTCGATGGTCGGCTCGAAGGAAGCCGGCGTCACGCGGGTGATATCGTTCGCGAGCTCGTCCAGCGTGTAGCCGATCGCCAGTTTGGCGGCGACCTTGGCGATGGGGAAGCCGGTCGCTTTCGAGGCCAAAGCCGAAGAGCGGGACACGCGCGGATTCATCTCGATGACGATCAGCCGGCCGGTTTCCGGATGCACCGCGAATTGCACGTTGGAGCCGCCGGTTTCGACGCCGATCTCGCGCAACACCGCGATCGAGGCGTTGCGCATGAGTTGATATTCTTTGTCTGTCAGGGTCAAAGCCGGGGCGACGGTGATGGAATCGCCGGTATGCACGCCCATCGGATCGATATTCTCGATCGAGCAGATGATGATGCAGTTGTCGGCGCGGTCGCGCACGACCTCCATCTCATATTCCTTCCAGCCGAGCACGGATTCCTCGACCAGCACTTCGCCCACCGGCGAGGCCTTGATGCCGCCTTCGACGATGCGGATGAATTCCTCGCGGCTATTGGCGATGCCGCCGCCGGTGCCGCCCAGGGTGAAAGAGGGGCGAATGATGGCCGGCAGGCCGACCTGCGCCAGCACATCCAGCGCTTCCTCCAGGGTGGAAACCAGATCGCCGCGTGGGCTGGAGAGGCCGATGCGATCCATCGCCTCACGGAACAGCAGGCGATCCTCGGCCATATCGATCGCCTTGGCGTCGGCGCCGATCATCTCGACACCGAGTTCGGCCAGCTTGCCGGATTTGTGCAGCGACAGTGCCGTGTTGAGCGCCGTCTGGCCGCCCATGGTGGGCAGCAGGGCGTCGGGCCGTTCCTTCTCGATGATCTTCGCAACGACATCAGGCGTGATCGGCTCGACATAGGTGGCATCGGCCAGATCCGGGTCGGTCATGATGGTGGCCGGATTGGAATTGACCAGGATCACCCGGTAGCCTTCCTCGCGCAAAGCCTTGCAGGCCTGCGCCCCGGAATAATCGAATTCGCAAGCCTGCCCGATGACGATCGGCCCGGCGCCGATGATCATGATCGATTTGATGTCAGTGCGTTTCGGCATCGTTCATACTCGCTTTATCAAGAGCTTCACGAAGGCGCCCCAAAACGCCTTCCGGATTTTGCAGGATGTCGTTGTTCCAGAAGCGCAGAATTTGATAGCCGAGCTTCATCAAATATTCGCTTCGCTGTGCGTCCTGCTGTTGGCGTAAGGCGTGTTGGCCACCGTCGACTTCGATGATCAAGCGCATCTTCAGGCAAGCAAAATCGACGACAAAGTCGCCAATCGGCACCTGCTTGCGGAAATGATGTCCGTCGATCTGTCGACGGCGCAGCAATGACCAAAGCTTGTTTTCAGCATCGGTAGGTTCCCGGCGGAGTTTGCGGGCACGTTTCAGCGTTGTCGCATGCGTGCGCAGCCCCCTCCCTGGCCCTCCCCCGTTTCGGGGGAGGGAAGATTCTGGTTCGACTCCCTCCCCCGAAACGGGGGA
>SSEL01000017.1 GCA_008012315.1 Rhodospirillaceae bacterium | reverse complement strand
TTGCCGATCAGGCCGGCGTGCCACATGGATGATATCGACGAGGCACAAGAGCTGCAGCGTCGCGAAACGGAAAGCATCATCCGGGACGCAACTGCGCCACTGAAGAAGACCGGCTGCAAGGATTGCGACGATTGCGGCAGCGAGATCGAGGTCGAGCGGCGCATGGCAATGCCATCGGCCCGCCGGTGCATTGAGTGTCAACGCAGACGTGAACAAAAGGTGCCGTAATGGATTGGCTAAAACAGTACGGCCACTTTGTCGTTCTCGGCGTCCAAGCATTGATCGCCTGGGCGGCCTGGTCGATGCGAAACGTCTTCGCGACCAAGCGAGAGCTGAAAGAGACCGATGGCAAGGCTGCCGAGCTACATAGCCGTGTCGACGGCCTTGAGCGCGATATCCAGCGCCTGCCGTCGAAGGACGATCTGCACCGGTTGCAACTTGAAATCGCGGAGCTGGTTGGCGAGATCAAGCTCGTCCGCTCCGATTGCGTCAGCCTGACCGGGCTTGTGCAGCGCGTCGAATCTGCCGTCACCCGCCACGAAATGATCATCAGCGATGCCGCGAGGAGCAAATGAGCGGAACCACTACCGCCATGGGCAATGCCTGGACCCAACACCTGCGCCTGGCGTTGATGCGCGCCATGCTCGACTGTCCCGCGCGCCGGGCACATGAAAGCTTATTGGTCGACCTGGTGGCCGGCGTCGGCATCGCTGCCGATCGCGACCAGGTGCGGGAAGCTCTCCTTTGGCTGCATGACCAGGAACTGGTTGTCGGCGAGGTCGCGCATGGCTCGATCGTCGCCACCTTGACCGAACGCGGTGAATGGGTCGCCGAAGGTAAGCGGGACCATGAGGGCGTGAAGCGACCGAACGCGACCGCTGGCATCGCCCGGCGTGCGCTGTCCATCTCCATCGATCAGTTGAAACGTTGACATGGCGCACGGCCCCGAAACCGTCGCCAAGGTTCGCGCGCTCTATGTCCATGATCGGCTGAACCTCGACGCCATTGCGGACCGCCTCGATATCGGCATCGCCACGGCGCGGCGCTGGAAAGCCAAAGCCGAGGCAGAGGGTGACGATTGGGAGCGCGCCAGGTCGGCCGCTCGGATGGCAGGCGATGGCACCCAGCTCATCGCGCAGATGATCCTCGAGGATTACCTAACGCTGCATCAAGCAACCGTCGAAGGCGTCAAGGCAGATCCGAGCATTTCGCCGATCGACAAGGCGGAGATCCTGTCACGTCTCGCCGATGCCTTTACAAAGACCATGGCAGCGATCGGCAAGGCCAGTCCACAACTCTCCCGCCTGTCGGTTGCGACCGATGTGTTGCAGCGTTTCGCGAAATTTGTTGGCGATGGACATCCGCACTTGGCGGAAAGCCTGCTTGAGGTGATCGAGCCCTTCGCGGCCGAGCTGGCGAAGGAATATAGCTGATGGGCAGGCCAGCGCCGGCCAAACTTAGCAAAGCCGAGTTTAAGAAGCTCATTGGCGATGCGGCGGCGGAATTGCGGCGCTCTATCGAGGCGGAGGTCACCGGCCTGGATAGCAGCCCGGCGGCGATTGCTGAGCGACGGGCGATCGCCCTGGCGCAGGCTGGCTTCGAGTTCTTTTGCCGTACCTACTTTCCACACTATCTCAAATCGCCGTCCGCCAGCCATCTGCACCGGTATCTGTTCAAGAGGCTGCCTGAGATTGTGGCCGAACCGGAGGGACAAAGCGAAGTCATCGCGGCGCCGCGCGGCGAGGCGAAGTCGACCATCTGCTCCTTGCTCTTCGTTCTTTGGTGCATCATCCGCCGGATCAAGCACTATGCCATGATCGGTATGGACGCGTTCGATCAGGCGGCCTTGAATGTCGAAGCAATCAAGGCGGAGTTGGAATCAAATCCGCGTCTTGCGATCGACTTTCCAGAAGCCTGCGGTCGTGGCCGTGTATGGAAAGAAGGCGTTATCGTCACCGTCACGGGCATCAAGGTCGAGGGCGTTGGCTCCGGCAAGCGCATTCGTGGCCGCAAACATGGCCCCCATCGCCCGGATCTGTTCGTCCTCGACGACATCGAGAACGATGAGAACGTCAAGTCATCGGATCAGCGGGACAAGCTGGAAAGCTGGGTGGATAAGGGCGTCATGAACCTCGGCGGTCCTGACGGTGCTATTGATATCATCTATATCGGCACGGTCATTCACTATGACAGCGTTCTATCCCGGAAGCTGCGCAACCCTATGTGGCGACCCATCAAGTTCGCTTCGATCCGTCGCTGGCCCGATAACATGGACCTGTGGGAGCAGTGGGAAGAGATCTTGCGGAATTTCGGTCCGGTTGATGCCGACCGCTTTTATGCCGGCAACATGCGGGCCATGTTGCAGGGAGCTGAAGTAAGCTGGCCCGAAGTCCGACCGCTACTCTCGCTCATGAAGCTGCGCGTCAAGATCGGCGTCTCGGCATTCGATTCTGAGCAGCAGAACGATCCTGTCAGCCAGGATGACGCGCTGTTCGGCAATCCGACTTTCTGGGTCGAGATCCTGAAAGCGTGGATCTTCTTCGGTGTTTGCGATCCAAGCCTCGGCAAAAACAACCGATCCCGCGACCCGTCGGCGATCCTGGTTGGTGGCCTGGTCCGGGATACCGGCATTCTGGACGTCGTTGAAGCCTCGATTAAACGCCGCCTGCCAGACCGGATTATTGAGGACATCATCGGCTTTGAGGAACAATACCGCTGCCAGAAATGGGGTATCGAGGCCGTCCAGTTTCAGGAGTTTTTTCGCACGGAACTGGTCAAGCGGTCGGCGGCGCGCGGTTTTCCGGTGCCGGCCATGCCGATCATTCCGATCAGCGACAAGGATCTGCGTATCCAGCGCATGCAGCCGCATGTCTCGAATGGCCTGGTGCGCTTCAATGCCGGTCAGACCGTCCTGCTCGATCAGATGCGCCATTACCCGATGGTCGATCACGATGACGGCCTTGATGCACTTGAGATGCTGCATAGCCTCGCTTTCGGCGGCGGTCCTGCGGCTGGCGTGACAGTGGGGGGCGGTGCCAGTTCCGCCAGGGCGACCGGCCATCAATCCGGCGGCATGTTCGGTCGCCGATCCATCAGCATGTTTGGGAGACGTTGAATGTACCGCCTGGTCCGTGACCCTCGCACAAAAGACGCACGCGCCAATTTCGCGCCGGTCGAGCCGGAACCTGTCGAGGTGAAGACGGTTGCTTTACGCGAGGCGGCCGGTGCTACGGTTGACAGCGACGATGCGAACTGGCGGCCGCTGACTGGCGCCGATACCCGGCGTCGAGATCTCTCGCCGCTGGATCAGCGGCGCATGCAGGAGCTGGCGGCCTATCAGTGGGAATCGAACCGCTTGACTAACCGGCTGATCGAGCTGCCGGTCGCCTTCATGTTTGGCGAGGGCGTTACGGTCACGGTGGAAGATCCCGAGGCGCAGAGCTGGCTCGATGACTTTTGGGTCGATCCGATCAACCGCCTGGATCTCAACCTCGAAAAGCATGCGCGCGAACTGTCGCTGTTCGGGGAGCAATGCTGGCCGGTCTTTGTCGACGAACTGAGCGGCCGTGTTCATCTTGGCAAGGTCGATCCGGCGGCAATCATTGGCGTTGTGACAGATCCCGAAAACATCGCCGTGCCGATCGGCATCGTGGTGCAAAAGGAGTCGGGCAGGAAAAAGGTCTATCGCGTCATCTATGATGGTGAGGATGCCGATCTTTTCGGTGTGGGTGCACGAAAACTCCGCGCCGGCATGACGGCCGGCGATTGCTTCTATTGGCGCGTCAACGATCTCAGTAATGGCCGTCGTGGTCGCTCCGACATCCTGTCGGCAATCGACCATGCCGATGTTTATGAGCAACTGCTCTATGGTGAGGCTGAGCGTGCGGTGGTCCTGCGCACGATCTTCTGGGATGTCACGCTAAAGAACGCGACGCCAGATGAAGTCGCGGAGAAGGCCCGCAGCATCCAGCCACCGGGACCGCGCGACGTGCGCGTCCACAATGAAAACGAGACCTGGAGCATCGAGACGCCGACGCTGAACGCAGCGGATGCCTCCGAATCTCTTCGCGTGGTCCGCAATCACGTTTTGGGCGGTGGCACCATTCCCGAGCATTGGTTTGGCGGCGGCGGCGACGTCAACCTTGCGACCGCCAGCAGCATGGGCGAACCGACATACAAGGTGTTTTCCCAGCGCCAGCGCTTATGGAAAGCCATCCTTGAAGCGTTGGCGAAGTTTGTTATCCGACAGCGATTGCTGGCGATCTCCAGCGAACTCCTTGGCCTTGCCGGGACGCCACCCTATCAGCCCGTCGTCATCTTCCCCGAGTTGACCGCCCGCGACACGTCGAAATACACCACGGCACTCCAACAGGCTGTCGTAGCGGGAACGCAGGGTGTTGCTGGCGGTGTGATGTCGGAAGAGACGGCCGTCAAGTTGATCGCCTTGGTGGCAGGTCAGCTCGGCCTGGAAATCGATCCGGTCGAAGAGTTGAAAGCAGCCCGCGCCGATGCCGCGCGGCGAAGCGAGGCCGATATCTATCGCGACCCGCACGGCCTGACCGGGGAGCAGCTTCCGCCGGTCAGTGAGACGGTGGCAATGGGGTGATCCCATGACACTTTGGGAAATCGGCATAGTGATAGCTGGTGGCGGCATCATCGTCACCTTCCTCGCAGGCATTTTTTGTTTGTTCGGTGAAGGAATGGGCTGGTGGGGCGGTCCAAATTATGACCAATAGCCGGCAGCCCTGCGTGGTTCCATTCTGTCGTCGGACGGTCAGGCTGCCCTGTTCCGAGGTGATCTGTTACAAGCACTGGCGGCTCGTCGATAAGCGGCTTCGTCGGCTTCATGGTCTCGTCTGCCGTCGCTTGAACCGGGGCATTCAGGGGACGCAACGGGATCGCCTCCTAGCGATGGAGCTGCGGCTGTGGCAGCGCTGCCGCCGACAGGCAATCGAGCGCGCGGCGGGGATCTGACGGATGAACGATCGCGAGAAGCAAGCAGCCTTCAACAAGACCAGGTCGTCCCATCTTCGGCGTGGTATCGCCATTCAGCGCGACACTGCTGCAGAGGTCCGGCGGCTCTTGAACCAGGCGCAGGCCGATATCGCCGCCGCTTTGAAGAATGCGCCGAGTGATTTCCAGCTCTTTCGCCTGACCGAGTTGCAGAAATCAGTCTACCAGGCGCTTGCCGGGTTCGAGCCTGGCGCGAATGCCGCATTGCATAGCGGCCTGGATTTGTCCTGGCAGGCAGGCCAGGCGCTGATTGACGCACCGGTCGCGGCGGCGGCCGGCGTGGATCTCGCCGGGCACCTGGTCGCGATCGACACCCGCAGGCTCATGGCGATGCGGGATTTTGTCACCCATCGGATCAAGGATATCACCGTCAGCCTGGCCGACCGGATCAATGGCGAGCTGGGGGCAAC
>SSEL01000043.1 GCA_008012315.1 Rhodospirillaceae bacterium | reverse complement strand
GAACAAGTTCCCCCATACCGTCCACTATACCGTCAAACCGGAGCACTGTCCCTCGATAGATGGCGATAGACGATGACAGTTTTATCTTTGTTATTCAGATACTTATGCCGTACCCTGGCGTACAATCGGATACTGCCGGAGGGGCAAAAATCATTCCCACTCGATGGTTCCGGGCGGCTTCGAGGTGTAGTCGTAGACGACGCGGTTGATGCCCTTGACCTCGTTGATGATGCGGGTGGCGACGCGGCCCATGAAGGCGGGTTCGAATGGATAGAAATCGGCGGTCATGCCATCCGTCGAGGTGACGGCGCGGAGTGCGCAGACATAATCGTAGGTGCGGCCGTCGCCCATGACGCCGACGGTCTTGACCGGCAGGAGCACGGCGAAGGCCTGCCAGATCTCGTCATAGAGGCCGGCCTTGTCGATGGCGTCGAGATAGACGGCATCGGCCTTCCTGAGGATGTCGAGCTTTTCGCGGGTGATCTCGCCGGGGACGCGGATGGCGAGGCCGGGGCCCGGAAAGGGATGGCGGCGGATCATCTTTTCCGGCAAGCCCAGTTCGCGGCCGAGCTTGCGGACCTCGTCCTTGAAGAGTTCGCGCAGGGGTTCCACCAGCTTCATGTTCATGCGCTCGGGCAGGCCGCCGACATTGTGGTGGCTCTTGATCGTCACGCTGGGGCCGCCGGTGAAGGAGACGCTTTCGATCACATCGGGATAGAGCGTGCCCTGGGCCAGGAAATCGGCGCCGCCGATCTTCTTTGCTTCTTCCTCGAAGACCTCGATGAACAGGCGGCCGATGGTCTTGCGCTTTACTTCCGGATCGGTGACGCCGTCGAGCTGCCCCAGGAAGAGGTCGGAGGCGTCGCGATGCACCAGCGGGATATTGTAATGGTCGCGGAACAGCGCCACCACCTGTTCCGCCTCGCCTTGGCGCAGCAAACCGTGATCGACGAAGATGCAAGTGAGCTGATCGCCGATTGCCTCGTGAATGAGCACGGCGGCGACGGAGGAATCGACACCACCGGAGAGACCGCAAATGACGCGGCCGCTGCCGACCTGATGGCGGATCTTCGAGATCTCGGCATCGCGGAAGGCGGCCATGGTCCAGTCACCAGCGCAGCCGCAGATCTTGTGCACGAAATTCGACAGCAGCTTCGCGCCGGCCGGGGTATGCACCACCTCGGGATGAAATTGCACGCCATACATGCGGCGCATGTCATTGGCGATGGCGGCGAAAGGCGCGCCGTCGCTGACCGCCACGACGTGGAAGCCGTCCGGCAGGCGCACGACGCGGTCGCCATGGCTCATCCAGACCTGGTCGCTGCCGCCTTTCGCCCAGACACCGTCGAAGAGCTGGCAATCCTCGGTGATGTTGAGCTGGGCGCGGCCGAATTCACGGTGATCGGAGCCGGCGACCTCGCCGCCGAGCTGGGCGCACATGGTCTGCTGGCCATAACAGATGCCGAGCACCGGCACCTGCATCTCCCAGACGATATCGGGGGCGCGCGGCCCATCCACCGTCGTCACCGAATGCGGGCTGCCGGACAGGATGACGCCTTTCGGCGCGAAATCGGCGATGCGCTGGGTATCGGCGTTGAAAGGGACGACCTCGCAATAGACGCCGGCCTCGCGCACGCGGCGGGCGATGAGCTGGGTCACCTGGGAGCCGAAATCGAGGATGAGAATGCGCTCTGTCATATCGCTTCCGTATCTCTTATACCTTGTGGCGCCCATCCCTGTTGGACGAGAAGCGGCGCCGGTTAGGCCGTATCGGCCCTGTTTGCGGTGTTCGTAGCGCCTTCACAGACGGCAATCAACGACTTGAGATCGTCCCAGCCATAGGCGACATCCGCCTGGCCTTCATCCCAGCCTTCCGCAACCACGCGGCCGCCGAGACGGTCATAGAAGCCGCGAAAGGCATTGTCCCTGAAGGCCCATAATACCAAGGACTTGGCGCCGGCAGCCTGGAACCGCCGGGCAAGGGCGGCGGTCAGCAACCGGCCGAGGCCTTTGCCCTGCGCCGATTGCCGGCAATGCAGGATATAGAGCTCCGACTCGAAGCCATCCAGTGAGCCGGCGGTGATGTCATGCGGCAGGACCGGCCCGCCATAGATCATGCCTTGAATGGCGCTTGCATCAGTGATCGACGGATCGCAGCCGACCAGAACCGTCGCGGCCGGATCGGCGATGCGTTCCTGCCAGTAGGCGATGCGCTTCCCGGCGCTCTTTTCCGCCAGGGCCTCGGGCGTGATGAAATGGCCATAGGCCTGGCGCCAGCCGCGTTCGTGAATCTCGGCAATGACCGGCGCATCGTCCAGCACGGCATCGCGGATCAGGTAGCCGCCGCTCACCCTATTACCGCTCACGCTGCCTCCGTTCCCGCCGGCCCGGCTGCGCGGCGCTGGAACACCGCGGTGAAGAAGCCATCCGTGCCGTTGCGCGCCGGCGTCAGCGACAGGGTCTCGCCGGCGACCGGACAGGCCGTGCCGATCGCCTCGCCCCAGACTTTCTGCAAAGGGACCAATTCGAAATCCGGCAGGTGCTCGGCGATCCAGGCGAGATGATCGGTGTTTTCCACCGGCAGCAGCGAACAGGTCGCATAGATCAGGCGGCCGCCCGGCTTCACCAGGCGCGCGGCACTGTCCAGGATGCGGCGCTGCAAGTCCGACAGTTCACCGATATCGCCCGGCTTGAGGCGCCAGCGCGCATCGGGGTTGCGCCGCCAGGTGCCGGTGCCGGAACAGGGCGCATCGACCAGCACGCGGTCGAAGCTGCCGGCATGGCGCTTCACCCAGGGATCGCGTTCGGAGCTGAGGCCCCGGCGCTCGACATTGAAGACGCCGGCGCGGGTCAGCCGCGTCGCCGCCCGGTCGACCCGGCCCTGCAATACGTCGCAGGCGACGAGCTTGCCCTTGTTCTGCATCTGCGCCGCCAGAGCCAGGGTCTTGCCGCCGGCCCCGGCGCAGAAATCGACGACACGCATGCCGGGCTTCGGATCGGCCAACAGCGCGACCAGCTGCGAGCCCTCATCCTGCACCTCGATGAGGCCGGACCGGAAACTTTCCATCGTCGCCAGCGGCGGCCGGCCTTTGACTCGCAGGCCAAGCGGCGAGAGTGCGGTGGGTGCCGCCTCAACACCGTCGCGCGCCAGAGCGGCGAGCGCCTGGTCACGTGTGGCCTTCAATGCATTGACGCGCAAATCGGTCGCGGCTTCGTCGAGCGTCGCCGCCATTTCGTGTTCGAGATCGGCGCCGAAGACATCGATCAGTTGTTCAGCGATCCAGTCGGGATATTCCAGGCGCACGGCCTGGGGCTGGTCCGGCGGATTAAGCGGCTGTCCGGCCAGGGCTTTCACCAGGCGCCGCTCCTGCGGATCGAGCATTACCGGACGGTACTGGCCGCCATCGAAACTGCCGGCGACGCGGTCGGCCGACCAACCGTCGATCAGCAGCAGCTTGGCAATCACCCGTGCCCGTTCACGCCTGCCATCAGCAAGCGATACATCGCTGCGCGCCAGCCACCAATCGAGTGCCGCGCGGCGGCGCAGCACGCCATAGGCATGGTCCAGCACCTCGCGGCGATCCTTGCCGCCAATATAACGGCGGTTGCGGAAGTAAGCGGCGGCGGCGCGATCCGCCGGCGCCGTGCCGCCGTGGATCTCGCCGAGCAATTCGATCGCCGCCTGGATGCGGGCGCCGGGGGTCATGCCGCGCTTACTCCGTGACGCCTCACTTACAGATTCTGCCGGTAATTCGGCGCTTCGCGGGTGATCTGCACGTCGTGGACATGGCTTTCACGCAGGCCCGCATTGGTGATGCGGACGAAGCTGCATTTGGTCTGCATATCGGCGACGGTGCCATTGCCGGTATAGCCCATGGCCGCCTTCAAGCCGCCGACCAGTTGATGGATCACCGTGCCGGCCGGGCCTTTATATGGCACGTGGCCCTCGACACCTTCGGGGACCAGCTTCAGCTTGTCGGACACTTCTTCCTGGAAATAGCGGTCGGCCGAACCGCGCGCCATGGCGCCCAGCGAGCCCATGCCGCGATAGCTCTTATAGGAGCGGCCGTTATAGAGGAAGACCTCGCCCGGGCTTTCATCGGTGCCGGCCAGCAGCGAGCCGACCATGACGCTATCGGCGCCGGCGGCGATCGCCTTGGCGATATCGCCGGAATATTTGATACCGCCATCGGCGATCACCGGCACGCCGGCCTTGCGTGCCGCCTCGACCGAATCCATCACGGCGGTGAGCTGCGGCACGCCGACACCGGCGACGATCCGCGTGGTGCAGATCGAGCCCGGCCCGATGCCGACCTTGACCGCATCGGCCCCGGCATCGATCAGCGCCTGGGCGCCGGCGCCGGTGGCGACATTGCCGGCGATCACCTGGCAATCATTGCTGAGGCGCTTGACGGCGGCCACCGCATCGAGGACACCGCGCGAATGACCATGCGCCGTATCGACGACGATCACATCGACGCCGGCCTCCAGCAGCGCTTCCGCGCGCTTGAACCCGTCCTCGCCGACGCCGGTCGCCGCCGCGACGCGCAGGCGGCCGTTCTCGTCCTTGCAGGCCATCGGATAGGCCTGGGCCTTTTCCATGTCCTTGACGGTAATCAGGCCGATGCAGCGATAGGCCTCGTCCACCACCAGCAGCTTCTCGATCCGGTACTGATGCAGCAGGCGGCGGGCCTCGTCATGGGTGACGCCGGGCTTCACCGTGATCAGCTCTTTTTTGGTCATCAGATTGGCGACGGTCTCGGCCGGATTGCTGGCGAAACGCACATCGCGGTTGGTGAGGATGCCGACCAGCTTGCCGGCCGTCGTGCCGTTCTGCCCGCGCTCCACCACCGGCACGCCGGAGATCTCGTGAACCTGCATGAGCTGCAGGGCATCGGCCAGGGTCTGGTCGGGATGGATGGTGAGCGGATTAACCACCATGCCGCTCTCATAGCGCTTCACCTTGCGCACTTCCTCGGCCTGCCGGGTGATGTCCATGTTCTTGTGGATGACGCCCATGCCGCCATTCTGCGCCATGCAGATCGCCATCTTCGCCTCGGTCACGGTATCCATCGCCGAGGACATCAGCGGGATGTTGAGGTTGATACGCTTGGTCAGGCGGGTGCGGGTATCGGCCTGGGCCGGCAATACCGCCGAGGCCGCCGGCTGCAACAGCACGTCGTCGAATGTGTAAGCTTCACGGATGGTCATGCCGAACCTCTAGATCTGTCGTCCCCGCCGGACCGTTCCTGAAGCGGGATGGCCCCAAAGCGCGCTTGCCGTTCGGGTAAGCGAATCCATTTGCCGGGACCGTAGGTTGGCGCGCCATCATACACATCGCCGCCCCCGGCACAAGTAGAGCGAAAAGCCCGCAATCGCAGGGGTCCCATGCAATTAAGCGGGGTAAATTACCCTGGTCGGAAAAAGGGCAATCAGGCCGATTTGCCGCGGAATTTCAGGGCAACGACATAGATCTCGGCAGAATCCGACCGGCTGGCCGGCGGCTTCACATGCTTGACCTCGGCGAAATCCCGCTTCAGCAGGGTCAGCAGCTCACCCGTCGCACCACCTTGCAACACCTTGGCAATGAAGGTGCCGTTCGGCGCCAGGACCTCGGCGGCGAAATCATAGGCGGTTTCCGCCAGGGCCATGATTTTCAGATGATCGGTGCGGGCATGGCCGGTGGCGGAGGCCGCCATGTCAGACAAGACCACATCGGCCGGGCCGTCCAGCAGGGCCTTCAGCGCTTCCGGCGCTTCCGGCGCCATGAAATCCATCTCGATCAGTTGCGCGCCGGGAATGGGATCGACCGGCAGGAGATCGATGCCGACGATCTTGCCGCCGCCGGATTTGAACACCTTGGCCGCCGCCACCTGGGTCCAGCCGCCGGGCGCGCAGCCGAGATCGACCACCCGGGCGCCAGCCTTCAGGAAATGGAATTTCTCGTCGAGCTGCAGCAGCTTGAAGGCGGCACGGGAGCGATAGCCCTGTTTCTGCGCCTCGGCCACGTAGGGGTCGTTCAACTGCCGCTCCAGCCAGCGGGCCGAGGAGACGCTGCGCTTGGCGGCGGTCTTGACCCGCACAGTGACGCCGCGTCCGGTCGGCACGGTCAGCGTGCTCTTGCTGCCGCTGCGGCTTCCGCGGCCCCGTTGGCCGCCCGAGCCGGAACGCCTGCCATTGCTCATTCTTCTATTCCTTAAATACGATATTCAGGCCGAAACCGGCAGGCTCGCCGCCGGATAGACCGGCCGATAGACGCCGTCCCGATAGACACCGTCCGGCGCCGTCCCCGTCATCAAACTCATGAGAATGCCCTCGCGCACGCCGCGATCGGCAACCCGCAGCCGGCCGATCGGCCATTGCCGGCAGATCGCCGTCAGAATGGCACAGCCGCTAACCACCAGATCGCAGCGATCGACACCGACGCATGGCACGGTCGACCGCTCGGCGCAGCTCTGGCCGGCGAGCTGGGTGCTGATCTTCTCGACCTCGCCATAGGTCAGATAGCTGCCATCGACCACCGTGCGATCGTAGCGCGGCAGGCCGAGCTTGATGCCGGCAAGCGTGGTAACCGTGCTCGAGGTACCGAGGATCTGCACCTGGCCGGCGGCGATGGCGCGATGGGCGCCAACGGCCTGGGCGAAGGGTGCGAGCTGGGCCGCGACCTTGGCCACCATGCCCTCGTAAAATGCCATCCGGTCGAGACCGGGTGCCGCTTCGACACCGAATTCCTCGGTCAGGGTGACGACGCCGAGCGGCATGGAATGCCAGGCGACGATGCGCGGCTGGGCGCCGGGCTTCAGCGACAGCCAGCCAAGCTCGGTGCTGCCGCCGCCGATATCGAAGACGAGGGCATAGGGAAAGTCGCGGTTGAGCAGCGGCATGTAGCCGCTGAAGGCAAGCTGCGCCTCCTCGCCCGAGGATATGATATCGAGATCGATCCCCGCTTCCCCGCGCACCCGCTCGACGAAGGTCGCGCAATTGGCGGCGCGGCGGCAGGCTTCCGTCGCCACGGCGCGGGCCAGGCTCACGCCCCGGCGTTGCATCTTGGCGGCACAGACCCGCAGGGCGTCGATGGTGCGATCCATCGCATCCGGCGCCAGCAGCCCGGTATGGGATACCCCCTCGCCCAGCCGGACGATGCGGGAAAAGGCGTCGATCACCTGGAATCCGACGCCATTCTGCCGGGCGATGAGCAGCCGGCAGTTATTGGTACCCAAATCCAGCGCCGCCATGACCTGTCCCGGCCGGGCGGCGCGCGCCTGATGCCGCGCGTCAGCCCCGGCCGGGGAAAATTGATCCAGCAAACACTCAGTCTCCTATAGCCGGCGAGGCAAGCCATTGAAATCGCGTAATAATTACACCACCTCAAGGCGCCCGCTACCGGTTGTCGTCAGGCGCTATCCTACATGGAAGATCAGGCGAGATAAAGCACGGCTGTATTGCGCTGCGGAAAGGCGGAAACGCCCCAATCTTTTATCCCCTTGCCCCTCTGGGGAGAGGGCCAGGGTGAGCGGCAACCCGCCGCGATGCCAAACCCCGACAAAAAGAGTTGAAACCGCGCGGCACCCTCAGTACATTCCGGCCCGCGCCGCCCAAGGCGCCTGCCGATCGCGGCCCGCCACCTTGGCGGAACCCGCATCCCTGCTGGGGGATCGTCTAGCGGTAGGACTACGGACTCTGACTCCGTCAACCTAGGTTCGAATCCTAGTCCCCCAGCCAATCGCTTCTTAAAGCTCCTTTCAGAGATATTTTCTCCTCGCGCAGCAGTTCCTTAACTTTTGATGCACAGGATTATAAGCCTATTTATCGTACTTGGAGATATAGAAGTGGCTTGGATCCTAGCTATCGTCGTCTCGTTCATTTTTGGTGGCGCCATTGCCTTCTTTTTCGATCGTGCGCGGTATGGGCAATGGGCAAAGCTGGCGACGTACATTGCGGCAGGCATTTCCACTGCAGCCGGCGTTTATCTAGCGGTGTTTGCCGCAGAGCAGTCACAGATTGCAGCAGACCAAAAGGCACTCATGAGCCGATTGACTGTTTCTCGCGATGACATCAATGACGTACGCGACCAGATACTGGCCGGGACAAAAGCGCAGGGGCAGCAAGAAATACTTTCGCTCGCCGACCGAGTAATCGAATTTAATCTAAACGTTGTGCCGTTACTTGCCCAGGATAGTAATAGGCTTGGCGATCTTGATCCGAGAGTCAGTAAGCACATCATTCGTGTCGCCCGGACGGTTGACGAAAGCTACTTAAGCTTGGCAGTAGCCGCTGCCAGCATAAAAGCATCACCCGAGTCAGCAGGTGCGATTAGCCAATTTAAATCAGCCTTGGACAAATACCAGACCGAGCTCGATTTTGCGGAAAGCTCAATAGGGCTGATTGCCGAGACGCAAATACATTCTTCCAAACAATCAACACTCCTCAAGGATATTGAGGAATTAGAAATGAAGCGACGTAAGGCGCTCTATTCCAAGTCCTTGTGACATAGAAGAGGTCTCGCCCGTCAACGAGCTTGATGAATTGCACTTGGCTTCGTATCGAGCATTTGTCTTGAGCTCGCCGATGGTCACAATGCCGGTCATTGAGGCATCGTCACGCTGACCTTGAGGCTTGAATACCAGGCGGCGACATTCGCCATGTCCTCATCGCCGAGATCCTTGGCGATGATCGACATCTGGTCCTGCTGCCTTGCACCGGACTTGAAAGCCTTGAGCTGCTTGATGAGATAAGCGGCATTGTTGCCGGCGAGATTCGGTGCGTCGGGAGTCTTCGACAGGCCATCGACACCATGGCAGACGGCACAGGTCGCGGCTGCTTTCTTCCTGCCGGCGGCAGGATCGGCGGCCATCGCCGATGTGGCGGTGCCGAGACCGAAGCCGAGAAGCAGGAACAGCGCAAAGAAACACCTGCCCATCGATGAGGGATGCGGCAGCGGATGATGCGGTTGATGAAGCGCCATAAGCGATAATCCTCCCGCTTGGTGGACGGGTCACGGCCGGGCGCCGTGACCCGTCTTTCCGATCATTTGCTATAGGAGATGCGGTAGATGGCGCCGGCGAAATCGTCGGAGACCAGGATGGAGCCATCGCGCAATTGCGCCAGAGCCACCGGACGGCCGATATATTCGCCGTCATCGGTGAGCCAGCCGGTAGCGAATTCCTCCTGTTCCCCCGCCGTGCCGTCTTCCTTCAGCGGGGTAAAGAGAATTCGGGCGCCGGCCGGATCGGTGCGGTTCCAGGAGCCATGCTGCGCCGTAAAGACACCCTGCTTGTAGCGTTCGGGGAATTTGCTACCGGTATAGAACAGCATGCCGAGATCGGCCGCATGGGCGGTCGTCTCCACCACCGGGAAGACGACATTCGCGGGTGGCTCGACATCCTTATATTCGACCGTGCGGACATGTCCGCCGCCATACCACGGGAAACCGAAATTCTGGCCCATTTCGGTGATGTGATTGAGTTCGCCAGGCGGCTGGTCGTCGCCCATGCCATCGACCTGGTTATCATTGGTCCAGAGATGCCCGGTCTTGGGATCGAAATCGAGGCCGACCGCATTGCGCAATCCATCGGCATAGACTTCGCGCTCCGACCCGTCCTGGTTCATCCGGATGATGCCGCCAATGCCGTATTTCTTGAAAATTTCCTCCTTCTCCGGCGGCGGCACGTTAAAGGGCTGCCCCAATTGCACATAGAGCTTCTTATCAGGGCCGACCGCACAGACCCGAGCGGTGTGGTTGTAGCTCTCATCGGCGCCAGGAACGAGTTCGCCGTCCTTCACCACATCGCTGACGGCAACATCCGGACTTTCATAGAAGAATTCCGCGGCCGGGAACGAGCGGATGCGGTTACGCTCGACGATATAAAGGAAGCCGTCCTTCGAGAAACACACGCCGTTGGGAATGGCAAAAATGACCGATGGCGCGAAACGTTTAACCTCGTCGGCCGTGCCATCCTTGTTCCGGTCGGTGACGGCCCACACAGCATCTTTCCGCGTGCCCACGAAGGTCACGACACCTTGCGGTCCGACCGCCATATGGCGCGCATCCGGAACCACGGCGTAGAGATTGATCTCGAAACCTTCGGGCAATTTGATGCGTTCCAGGTTTTTCTTGAGCTGAGCGGCATATTCACCGCTTTGTGCAACTGGTTGGAATGCTGCCATCGAGGTGCCCGTCACCTGCATCTTCTGCAGCTTCTCCGAATTATCGGCTGGTGTGGTTTCGGTTGTTTGCGCGAGCTGCGTCGATTGTGCCGGTTGCGTTGATTGAAGCTCAGTCGATTGAGCCTCTGCCGATGAGATCGTTAGGGTAAGTGTGGTCAGGGTCATATCCGCGGTCATCATGCAGATCGCCATGGCTGTCGCGGCAACAGATGAAAGCAACAAAGTCCTCACTTGCGCCTCCTGATTTTCTGAGCCTGAAGTCCAACCCCGGTGGGCGCCTTGAAACCCCTCGCGGGATCCTCGAAAATAACATGAAGCGAGACGCGGTGCGCGCGGAGTCTGGCGCATTGGTCTTTCGGATAAGATCGATCGGAGATCGTTAACGGCGGTGGCCGTCAATGATGCGCGCGTAGGCCTTTGGTCTCGATTCCTGCGACATAAGGCATGGCGCCGATCCGGGCGGCTTCCAGGCTGAGATCGCGCTGGAAGGCACCGGAGAAATTGGCGCCGCGCAGATCGGCCCGGCGGAATTTCGCGCCGCAGAGATTGGCGCCGGTGAGATCGGTATAAAGCAGGCGTGTGCGAGCGCAGGTGACGTTGGACAACAGGCTGCCGCGCAGGACGGCGGCCGATAGATTGGCGCCGCTGAGATCGAGGCCGCGAAGATCGCAATGGCTGAGATCCAAACGAACACCCTTTTGGCCCAGGCTGTCGATCCAATCGTGATGGGCGACGAGGCGAGCCCGCAATTCGCTTTGCGGGACGAGCCGCGCCTGATTGATTTCCACCGTCAGCGGGTCGAGCGCCAGCAGGCTGGCGGCGTCCATGGTGGCGCCGATGAACCGCGCACCGGTCATGCGGGCGCCGGCGAAGCTGGCATTGGCGATCTCGCTGCTGTCGAAACGGGCGTTGCGGATATCGCTGTTGCGGAAGGCAGCATTGGCGATCTGGGCGCCGGAAAAATCGACGCCGCGCAAGCGCGCTTCCGAAAAATCGGCATCCCGGATCCAGGCACCGCGAAACGCCGCCGCCATCGCCTCGGGTGTCAGCGTGACATAGGCCTCGGACAGATCCGCGCCATCGGCCGCGACCTTGCTGAGATCGGCATCGGCAAAGCGGGCACCGCGCAAATCGGCACGGGTCAATTGCGCATCGGTGAGATCGGCTTCGTCGAAACGGCTGCCGCGCAGATCGGCGCCTTTCAGATTGACACCGCGCAGGCGCGCCCGGGTGAGATTGCATTCCACCAGGATCGCATCTTCGAGATTGAGGCCGCTGAGCTCGAGCTCGCTGAGGTCGCATTTCTGCAGCATGCAGCGGCGCCCTTCTCGGCGCTGGCGGCGCCAGTCGAGATGCAGTTCCGCCACCCGGCGCAGGACCTCCGAGGTCAGGCGGATATCGCTGATTGTCTGTGCTGCTGGCCAGAGCCGGCTCATTTTTTACTCCCCTTGCCCGGCCGCTTCGATCGGACGCGCCCGATGCCCGCGATGGCAGGAACCAGCATGGCGCATGGCTGCTTGCCGAAATATTAACGACTTTCGTGCAATCAAAGAGGGTGGATGATGACCGATGGCCACCGCCCAGGGTGCAATGCTGAATGATGTCGCTTTTCACCATGTCGATGCAGATGCTAACGTAATATCGTCGCGATTCGCGCGGTGCGCCAAGGAAAGTGGGGACCCTCAATGGCACAAATGGGAAAGCCGTCCGGCAGGGGCGCCGACGCCGAGCTGCCGCAATTGAGCGAAACGCGGCATATCACCTTCAGCAAGGAAGCGCTGACCTACGCCCTGACGTCCTATCTCACGGCATCGAAACAGCCCTTGCCGCCCGGCATGATCCAATCCTGCGAGATCGCCGCCAAGCCAGACATCTCCGTCACCCTGGGCATTCTGAACGCGACCTCCGGCATGCTGGAAAAGGCGAAGATTCCCGCCGAGACCGTGGGTGCGGCAATGATCCGCTATTGCCGCCTCGTCAATGTGCCGCTGCCGCGTACGGCGGAGAAATCCCTGGTCTCCGCTGGCGACAACCTGATCCTCACGGTTCACGTGCGGTCGGAACAGACCAAGCTGTTCGAGATCAAAGGCCGGGACTAAGTGCCTGCGCTCCAGGAGGGTGCATCCAAACCGAGAAAACCCCGACGCTCAACCGGCGCCAGCGCCTGGCAGTGAACCCAACGATCGGCGGGAATTGAGCCTTTCTTAAGAGTCGTCATGCTAGGGAAACTCATTTCCTGCCAGCGTTGCGGAGTATGAGATGGGTTCGTTTGGGGTGTTTTCGCGCCTGCCACTTTCGATGAAAATTCTAGTACCGATCGTGGCCGCCGTCGTGATCGGCTATGCCGCCTCCACCTGGATTTCATTGCGTGAAAGCGGCCAGATCGCCAAGGACCTCGCCTTGGCCCAGGGACAGGAAATGGCCCAGTCCCGCGCCGCCAAGATGGAAACAACCTTTAACGCCAATTACCAGATCGCCTACAGCCTGCGGGACGCCTATCTCGGCATGCGCGCCGAAGGCGCCCTGAACCGTAAATCCTTCATCGCCGCGTTGCGCGCCGCCATCAAGGCCAATCCGGACCTTATCGGCGTCTGGGCCGGCTTTCAGCCGAACGCGTTCGACGGCCAGGATGCCAGCGCGATCGGGACCGAAGGCGCCGACAAGACCGGCCGCTTCGTGCCCTATCTCTATCCGAAAAGCGGCGGCATTCAGCTCGACCCGATGGAAATGCTCGACAGCCAGCAGGCCGCCGGGGATTTCTATCAGATTCCGCTGAAAAGCGGCATCGACACCGTGCTTGAACCCTATATCTACCCGGTTGCCGGCAAGGATACGCTGCTCGTCAGCCTGGCTGCCCCGATCAAGGTGGACGGCAAGGTTATCGGCGTCATCGGTGTCGACATGTCGCTCGACAAGATGAACCAGGATCTGCTGCAGGTACGCCCCTATGGCACCGGCTCGGTCTCGGTCATTTCCAGCGGCGGCCTGTTTGCGGCCTCCGCCGATGCGAAGAATCTCGGCAAGCCCTTCGTCAATGCCAGCCCGCTTTTCCCCGACGCGCTGCCCCGTATGCAGCGTGGCGAGATATTCTCGATCGAAGATTATTCGCGGGCGCTGGGCACGGATGTCACCCGCGTGTTCGTCCCGATGCAAATCGGCGATGCACCGAAGCCGTGGTCCGTGCTGGTCAATCTGCCGGAGGACAAGATTCTCGCTCCGGTCAATCAGCTTATCTGGGCCAATGTGATTGTTGCCGTGGTCGTGGTCGTCCTGCTGGCGATCGTCATCATGCTGCTGGTCCGCTTCGTCGCGGCAAGCCCCGTCAAGCGCCTGACCAGGGCTGTTGAAACTTTGGCGGAGGGTAATACCGGCATCGAGATACCGATGACCGAACGCGGCGATGAACTTGGCATCATGGCCAAGGCGGTGGAATTCTTCCGGCAGAAACTGATCGAAGTGCAGCAGCTCCGCGAGCGGCAGGAAGAAGCGGAGCGTACCGCAGCCGCCGAACGCCGCAGCATGATGCTGAATATGGCCAACAATTTCGAAGCCAGCGTCAAGGGCATCGTCCGGTCGGTCTCGTCCTCGGCGACCAATCTGGAATCCAATGCCCAATCGATGTCGGCGGTAGCGGAGGAAAGCTCGCGCCAGGCGACCGCGGCAGCCGCAGCGGCGACGCAAGCTTCCGCCAATGTCACCACGGTCGCTGCCGCGGCCGAGGAGCTGTCATCCTCGATCCGCGAAATCAGCCGGCAGGTCTCCGACAGCAGCGGCGTCGCACGCGGCGCCGTGGATGAGGTCGCCCGCACTGGTCATACCGTCGAATCGCTCGCCGACGCGGCCGATAAGATCGGCGGCATCGTGCAGCTGATCAACGACATCGCCAGCCAGACCAATCTGCTGGCCCTCAATGCAACGATCGAAGCCGCGCGGGCCGGCGATGCCGGCAAGGGCTTCGCCGTCGTCGCGTCGGAAGTGAAGAACCTTGCCAATCAGACGGCACGGGCGACCGAGGAAATCTCCGGCCAGATCGCCAGCATGCAGTCGGTCACCAAGGAAGCCGTCGATGCGATGTCGCGCATCCGCCAGACCATCGACCGCATCAACGAAATCTCCTCCGCCATCGCCGCCGCGGTGGAGGAACAATCCGCCGCCACCCAGGAGATTTCCAGCAACGCGCAGCAGGCGGCCTCCGGCACCGACGAGGTCAACCAGAACATCAATGGCGTCAGCCGCGCCTCGGAAGATGCCGGCATGGCCTCGTCCCAGGTGCTCACCGCCGCCGGCGATCTTTCCCGCCAGTCGCAGTCGCTGGCCCAGGAAGTCGACGGCTTCATCGCCAAGGTCCGCGCCGGCTGATCGCTACCGGAAGAGCATGAGGAAAAACAGCGGCATCGCAAGATGCCGCTGTTTTCATTTCAGCAGAAGCCGGCCGATCAGGGGGCGTGATCGGCCGGTTCCGGCTTCGCCCAGTCGAGCTCCTGGTGCCGCTTCTGCCGGCCTTCCACCATGCGGCGGATCAGCACGTAGAAGAGCGGCGTCAGCAGCAGGCCGAAGAAGGTGACGCCAAGCATGCCGGAGAAGACCGCCACACCCATGGCATGGCGCATTTCCGCACCGGCACCGGTCGAGGTGACCAGCGGCACGACACCCATGATGAACGCAAACGAGGTCATCAGGATCGGCCGCAGACGCAAGCGGCAGGCTTCGAGAACGGCGGCGACACGGTCCATTCCCTCCTGCTGCTTGTCCTTGGCGAATTCGACGATCAGAATTGCGTTCTTGCAGGCAAGTCCCACCAGCACGATCAAGCCGATCTGGGTGAAGATGTTGTTGTCGCCACCCGAGAAGATCACCCCGGCAATTGCCGACAGCAATGTCATCGGCACGATCAGGATAACCGCCAAAGGCAGGCTCCAGCTTTCATACTGCGCCGCCAGCACCAGGAAGGCGAGCAGAACGCAAAGCGGGAAGACCAGCATCGCCGTATTGCCCGCCAGGATCTGCTGGTAGGTCAATTCGGTCCATTCATAGGTCATGCCGTTCGGCAGTTCCTGCTTCAGCAGTTTCTCGATCGCCGCCTGGGCCTGGCCGGAACTGTAGCCGGGTGCCGGCGCACCGTTGATCTCCGCCGTGGCGAAGCCGTTGTAATGCATCACCCGGTCAGGACCTGACGTGTCGCTGACCTTCACGAAGGTCGATAGCGGCACCATCTCGCCGAGATTGTTGCGCACCTTCAACTGGCCGATCTGGTCGGATTCCAGGCGAAAGCGCTGATCGGCCTGGACGTTGACCTGCAAGGTGCGGCCGAAGCGGTTGAAGTCGTTGACATAGAGCGAGCCAAGATAGGCCTGCAACGTGTCGAAGATCTCGCTGATCGCGACGCCATGGGTCTTCGCCTTCTCGCGATCGACATCGGCATCGATCTGCGGCACGTTCACCTGGTAGCTGGAGAACAGCCCGGTCAATTCCGGCACCTGCTGCGCCTTGGCGAGGATATTCTGGGTCTGCTTATAGAGCTCCTCATAACCCAGCCCGCCACGATCCTCGATCTGCAGGCGGAAGCCGCCGATCGTGCCAAGGCCCTGGACGGGCGGTGGCGGGAAGATGGCGATGAAGGCTTCCTGGATATTCGCATATTGCGCATTCAGGGCCGCCGCCACGGCACCGGCCGACTGGTCGGCTTTCTTGCGATCCTCGAACGGCTTCAACGTGACGAAAACGATACCGCTATTCGGGCTGTTGGTGAAGCCGTTGATCGACAGGCCCGGGAAAGCCACGGTGCTTTCCACATTGGGATTCTTCAAGGCGATATCCGACATGCGGCGGATCACGTCTTCACTGCGGTCCAGGGTGGCGGCATCCGGCAGTTGCGCGAAAGCCACCAGATATTGCTTGTCTTGCTGCGGCACGAAGCCGGTCGGTGTGCTGGAGAAGCCGAGATAGCTCAGCCCCAGCAAGCCGGCATAGAGGATCAGCCCGATGACGCTGCCCCGCAACACGCGGCGCACCGCGCCGACATAGCCGTGGCTGGCGCGCTCGAAGAAGCGGTTGAACGGCCGGAACAGCCAGAAACCGAACAGCCAGTCCAGCAGACGCGAGAACTTGTCTTTCGGCTGGTCATGCCCCTTCAGGAGAACGGCCGCCAGAGCCGGCGACAATGTCAGTGAATTGAAGGCCGAAATCACCGTCGAGATGGCGATGGTCAGGGCGAACTGCCGATAGAACTGTCCCGTCAGGCCGGAAATGAAGGCCGTCGGCACGAAGACGGCACAGAGCACCAAGGCGGTGGCGATGATCGGCCCCGTCACTTCACGCATAGCGCGCTTGGTCGCCTCCACCGGTTTCAAGCCGAGGCCGATATTGCGTTCGACATTCTCGACAACGACGATGGCATCGTCGACCACGATGCCGATCGCCAGCACCAGGCCAAACAGCGACAGGGCGTTCAGCGAGAAGCCGAAGGCATGCATGATCGCGAAGGTGCCGATCAACGAGACCGGCACGGCCGCCAGCGGAATGATCGAGGCGCGCCAGGTTTGCAGGAAGAGGACGACGACCAGCACCACCAGCACGATGGCTTCGAAGAGCGTGTGGACGACCGCCTCGATCGACCCGCGCACGAAGATCGTCGGGTCATAGACGATGGTGTAATCAATGCCTTCGGGGAAGCTCTGCTTCAGTTCCGCCATCTTGGCGCGGACGGCATCGGAAATGGCGATGGCATTGGAGCCTGGCCGCTGGAAGATCGGCATCGCCACCGCCGGCTTGTTGTCCAGCAGGGAACGCAGGGCGTACTGGCTGGAGCCGAGCTCGACGCGGGCGATATCCTTCAGCCGGGTGATTTCGCCGTTATCGCCGACGCGGACGATGATGTTCTCGAATTCTTCCTCGGTGACCAGCCGGCCCTGCGTGTTGATGGCCAGTTGGAAACTGGTATCGCCCGGCGCCGGCGGCGCGCCCAAGGAACCGGCCGCGACTTGGCGGTTCTGTTCGCGGATCGCCGAGACGATATCGCCCGTCGTGAGGCCGCGCGAAGCAACCTTGTTGGGATCGAGCCAGACCCGCAGCGAATAATCGCCAAGGCCGAAAAGCTGCACATCGCCGACACCGTCCAGCCGCGACAGCTCATCCTTGACGTTGAGCAAGGCGTAGTTGGAGAGGTAGAGCATGTCATAGCGGTTATCCGGCGAGGTCAGGTGCACGACCATGGTGAGATCGGGCGAGGCCTTGTCGGCGGTGACACCGAGGCGCTGCACTTCTTCCGGCAGTTTCGGCAGGGTCCGGGTAACGCGGTTCTGCACCTGGACCTGGGCAGTGTCGAGGTTGGTGCCTAAAGCAAAGGTCACCGTCAGCGTCATCTTGCCGTCGGCGGTCGATTGGGAGGACATGTAGAGCATGTTCTCCACGCCGACGATTGCCTGTTCCAGGGGTGCGGCGACGGTTTCGCCGATCACCTTGGGATTGGCGCCCGGATAGGTTGCCCGCACCACCACGGTGGGCGGGACGACTTCCGGATATTCGCTGATCGGCAGCTGGAAGAGCGAGATCGCGCCGCCGATCAGGATGATCAGGGAGAGCACAGCGGCGAAGATCGGCCGCTGAATGAAAAACTGCGAAAAATTCATCGCTGTGTTCCTTAGTTCCGCGTCAGCGAATCCGGATCACTGCCGGTCGGCTGTTGCGCCATCTGCACCGCGGCCGGCACGTCGAGCGCTGCCCGCTGCCGCTGCAGGGTTGCCGGATCGGCCATGGCCACGGTTTCGGCCTGGACCTGCATGCCGGAGCGCACGCGCTGCAAGCCGTTGACGACGATCTTGTCGCCCTTGGCGAGGCCGTTGCGGACGATGCGCAGCCCCTCGACTTTCGGGCCGGGCTCGATGGCGCGATAGGCAACCTTGCTTTCCGGCGTCAGCACCAGCACGAATTTCTTGCCGAGATCGGTGCCGATGGCGGCGTCATTGACCAGGGCAGCGGTATAGGTGCTGCTGCCGACCAGTTTCAGGCGGACATAGAGGCCCGGCGTGAACTGGCCATCGCGATTATCGAAAACGGCGCGGCCACGGATCGTGCCGGTGCGCGGATTGACCTGGTTGTCGACGAAATTCATATGGCCGAGATGCGGATTGCCGTCTTCATTGGCCAGGCCGAGATAGACCGGGCTTGAATCGCTTCGGGCGCCTTCGCGGGCCAGCTCCCTGTATTTCAGGTAGACCCGCTCATCGACATCGAAATAGGCATAGACCTTGTCGGTGGAAACGACGCTGGTGAGGATGCTCTGATCGGCATTTGCCAGATTGCCGGCTGTCAGTTCGGCGCGGCTGACACGGCCGTCGATCGGCGCGCGAACCTGGGTGAATTCCAGATTGAGGCGGGCCGAATCAAGTTGAGCCTGGGTTGCGGCAACGGCAGCCCTGGCAGCGACCGCGGCGGCATTGCGGGCATCCGCCTCTTCCGAGCCGATCACTTTGCCGGCGAAAAGCTTGTTGCCGCGCACGGCTTCACTGGCCGTACGCTGCTGGGTCGCCTTAGCCTCCTGAAGTTGCGCTTCCAGCCGGTTGACCTCGGCCTGGAAGGGGCGCGGATCGATCTGGAACAGCAGGTCGCCCTTCTTGACCATGGCGCCTTCATGAAAGGCGACCTTGTCGATATAGCCGGAGACGCGCGAGCGGATGACGACGGATTCCGGCGCTTCCAGGCGGCCGGTGACTTCGTCCCATTCATTGACCGGCTGCTCGATCACCTCGGCGACGCTGACTTTCGGCGCGGCGGGTTGCTGTGCCGTCGCAGCCGGGCTCTGGCCGCAGGCCGGCAGGGACATGAAGGCGGCCAGGACGAGGGAATGGCGCAAGGTCTTCGATGACAGTTTCATTATCTCGCTCCGCAAGTCGATTTCGGGCCACAGCTATCGGCCCAAAATTTGATAAGCAATTTCTTTTCTAATTCAGGATATATCCGACAGCGTGACCACACGGCCTGTCGAACCGAGCTGTCGGGTTTCGCACTTGCGGAATTTGCGATGCCGATCGCCGATGCGCGAATTAAACGCAGCGAAGATGATTATCATCGGCAATGATGTGACGTTTTTGCTGTTTTTAGACCGATGTGTTTTCGGTCAATGTATCGGGATCGCCGACGAACATCTGGATCCGGGAACGAAGCCAGCGTTCCGCCGGGTCGTTATCGTGGGCGCCGCGCCAGGCCATATGCAGTTCAAAATCCGGCAGCTCCAAGGGCGGGTCCTCGATCCGCAAGCCGCCAGCCGCGGCGAGGACCTGGGCCGTGTAATCCGGCACCGAGACCACCAGATCGGTTCCCGCCATCAAGGTGCCGAGACCGTTGAATTGCGGCAAAGCGAGGACCACCTTCCGGCTGCGGCCGAGCTTTGCGAGATGGTCATCGATATAGCCGCTGAGATCGCCGGCAAAGGACACCATGGCATGCGGGCGGGCGCAATAATCATCCAGGCTGAGCGGCCCTGGAATGGTGTCGGCGCGCAGGATCTTTGCCCGCACGCGCCGTACGGTCTTGCGCTTGGCATTGGCCGGCAATTCGTCGGTATAGCTGACGCCGACGGAAATCTCGCCTGAGGCTAACATGCTGGGCATCAAGAGATAATTGGCGCGCCGGATGACCAGGACGACACCCGGCGCCTCGGCCCGCAACCGCCGGATCAAGGGCGGCAGAAGGCCGAATTCGACATCGTCGGACAAGCCGATGCGGAACACCGCTTCCGCGGTTGCGGGGTCGAACGCCGTCGCCCGGCTGATCGCCGTGGAAATCGAATCCAGCGCCGGCGACAGATGGGCGAATATTTCCAGGGCGCGGGCGGTCGGCTCCATGCTGCGCCCGGTCCGCACGAAAAGCGGATCGTCGAACAAGGCGCGCAGCCGGACCAGGGATGCGCTGATCGCCGGCTGCCCCAGGAACAGTTTTTCAGCCGCCCGGGTCACGCTGCGCTCATGCATCAGCGTTTCGAAGACAATCAGGAGATTGAAATCCACCCGGCGAAGGTCGTTTCGATTCATGGTCGATCCAGATATGCAGGAATACAGGTTGATGTCTGGACGCACCCGCGTCAATTGGTTGTAAGATCCGGCCCGCCATAACACGACTTGCATCATTGACGTTCATGATCACTATTGACGTGGCCGAATGGTTTCAACGGGGAAAGCATCCTTATATATAATGAGGAAAACATAGAGGCCGGCCGGTCTTATATCCGAGGTTTGCGATGTCTCGCGTGATTCGCTTCTATCAGTTCGGCACCCCTGATGTGCTTCAATCCGAGGAAATACCGACACCTCAGCCAGGTGCGGGTGAGGTATTGGTGCGGGTCCGGGCGATCGGCGTGAACTGGACGGATATCCTTTGGCGGCAGAATCTTGCGCCGGAACAGGCGCATCTGCCTTCCGGCATCGGCTCGGAACTGGCGGGGACCGTCGAGGCCGTTGGGGAAGGGGTGGAGGACCTGCCGCCCGGCACGCCGGTCGCCAGCTTCCTGGCGCATACGCCCAACCGCTATCCGGCTTACGGCGATCTCATGCTGATGCCCCGCGAGGCGCTGACGCGATATCCCGATACGGTGCTGAGTCCATCGGAAGCCAGTATTCACTATACCCCGCTGTTGATCGCCTATTTCGGCCTGGTCGACCTGGCCGGCCTCAAACGCGGGCAATCGGTGCTCACCACCGAGGCCAGCCTCTGTTGCGGCCCCTCCACCGTGCAATTGGCGAAATCTCTCGGCGCCCGCGTTATCGCTTCGACCAAGGATGCGACGCGGCGCGACTTTCTGCTCAGCATCGGCGCCGACAAGGTCGTCACGACCGACGAACAGGACCTCGTTCTCGAAGTCGAGCGATTCACCGAGGGCCACGGCGTCGATGTCATTCTCGATGCCTGTGGCGGGCGGCAGATGAATCTGCTGGGTGATCTCGCGGCGACCCGTGGCAAGCTGGTGCTTTACGGCCTCAATGGCGGCAATGAAGCCGCTTTCCCCGCTTGGACGGCCTTCCGCAAGCATCTGCAATTCTTTCAGCATAACCTGTTGGATTTCACCGGCCATGCCGAGCTCGGCATCGAACCCAATCGCGAGGCCGTGCAGCGCGCGCTGAGCGACATCAACCAGTTGACCCGCGATGGACTATTGAAGCCGCTGATCGATCGTGAATTCGCGTTCGATCAGGCGGTCGAAGCGCATCGATACATGGAAACCTGCCCCAATCGCGGGCGGGTCGTTATCAAGGTCGCCGACTGATATCAGGGTGGCGATGACGGCGCCAAGGGTGCCTTTTGCGCTTTGCCGGCCGGCGACCAGCCTGGCGGCATGAAGATCAGGCGCCAGCGATCCACCCAATTATCCACATGCAGGACGTCCCTGACCAAGGCGATGAATCCGGGTAATGCTTTGAAACCTATGATGAATATGATCGCGTGACGTTAAGCACACGGCCGGCGCAGGGTTGCTTTTGCCATGAAGGCCGATCACAACCCGATCGCCGGCGCAGCGCCTAGGTGTTTCAACTGGCGTAGGACGGATCTTTCTTATCCAGCATTCGCTTCATCGCATCGAAATGGGCGAAGGACATGCCGCGATAGTCGTCCCAGCCGCGCGCCGTCTTTTCCGCCAGATCCGGCTTCATGACATTGAGCTCCTGGCCGGTCGAGTAAGCGAGAATGACCGTCTGGCAGGCGCGCTCCAGGAAATAGAGATCCTCGAAAGCCTCGGCGATGGTATTGCCGGCAACCAGCACGCCATGATTACCCATCATCATGATATTGCGGTTGCCAAGCAGCCCGGCCAGCCTGGCGCCTTCGGCATGATCATCGGCGATGCCGCCGAATTGCCGGTCGATGACAATGCGGTTGTAGAAGCGCGCGGTGTTCTGATCGATCGGCTTCACCTCCGGGTCGCGCAGCGCCGCCAGGGCCGTGCCATAGGGCGGATGAAGATGCAGGATGCAGCGCGCCTGAGGCACCCTTGCATGCATGCTGCCATGGATGCACCAGGCGGACGGATCGGGCGCATTGGGCCGCTTCATGGTATCGGCGTCATCGCTGTCCAGCAGCAGCAGGTCGCTCGCCTTGATCTCGCTGAAATGCATCCACCGCGGATTCATCAGAAATTTTTTGCCATCGGGGGAAACGGCGGCGCTGAAATGGTTACTCACGGATTCATGCCAGTCCATCTCGACGGCGATGCGGAATGCCGCCGCCAGATCCACCCGTAACTGCCATTCCTCTGCGTCATAAGCCTTGCCGGCCGATAGCTGGGCAACATTGCTCACGGCTTTTCTCCCCTCTTGACGTGATAGGGCCTATGCTGGCACCCAGCCGGGACCGGCGCAATCCGCATCCGGCACATGCGGCCCCTGCACCCGGAACGACTTGACTTATGATACCTCCCGCGAAGCGAGGAAGCGGCTTGTTGGAAATCTATGTCGATGGCGATGCCTGCCCGGTGAAGGACGAGGTGTTGCGGGTGGCGGAACGGCATCAGCTGCTGGTGCATCTCGTCAGCAATCGCTGGCTGCGCGGCCCTGAGAATCCGCTGGTGCATCGCGTCGTCGTCACTGACGGCTTCGATGCCGCCGATAACTGGATCGCCGACCATGCCGGTTCCGGCGATATCGTCGTTACCGCCGATATCCCGCTGGCCGCCCGATGCCTGAAAAACGGCGCCTCGGTCCTGGGTCCGACCGGGCGGCCCTTCAGCGAAGCGAATATCGGCATGGCGCTGGCGATGCGTGAATTGAAATCCCAGTTGCGTGATGCCGGCGAAATACGGGATCACGGCCCGGCCTTCTCCAAACGCGACCGCTCGGCATTCCTCCAGGCGCTCGAGGGCATCATCACCGCGCTGAAACGGCGCTGACCGACCCCGCTGATCGCCGGCTGTTGCCGATCGCCGGCCGCCGCCGGTTGCCCCGCTGCTATTGCCACCTTGCACGCGCTCACCTACCATCAAACCGCCGGATTGCGCGCCCCGGAACAGAGGATCCTGGATGACTGCAGCCGACCAATTGGTCGATATCACTGCCGATCCGCTCGATATCAAGCGGCGGCGCCGGCGCGCCGTGATGCGAATCGGCGTTCCTATCGCGGGCCTCATCCTGGTCATCGCCGCCATTCTCGGCATCGCGCTTTACGCCGATCAGGCCAATCGCAAGGGCGCCCTTGCTTTGTCGAACGATGTCCTGACGGCGCTGGATGGCCGCATCCGACAGCAGGCCCTGGCCTTTCTAGAACCCGGCGGCCGCGCCCTCCGCATCATCCGCGACATGGCCAAGGATGGCGCCTTCGACAACCGACGCCCAATCGCCGAATCACTCTCGGTCACGGCGTTGAGCGAGGTCAGGCAGATCGCCAATGTCAATTTCGCCGATAGCAACGGCAATTTCATGATGGTGCGCCGGGCCGGTGAGGACAAAATCGACATCAAGGAAATCGACAACACGCCGGATGCCCGGCGCGTCACCTGGATTCACCGCGACGCCCAGGGGCGCGAATTGTCCCGCGATGAAGACCCGAAGGATGATTACGATCCCCGGACACGTCCCTGGTATGACGGTGCGAAGGCGGTCGACACCGTCTTCTGGACCGGCCTCTATATCTTCTTCACCGATCGCAAGCCCGGTTTGACCGCCTCGGCACGTTATGTCGCGCCGGATGGCCGGCTTTATGTCTTCGGTGTCGATATCGAATTGCAGGAATTGTCCCGCTTCCTCGGCTCCCTCCGGATCGGCCAGCACGGTCGCGCCTTGCTGATGGACGGAGAGGGCCACCTGATCGCCTTCCCAGACCAGGAGCGCATGCAGCATCTGATCGGCGACGATCTCGTGCCGGCCAAAATCGACGAGCTCAACGATCCCGTCCTGACCGCCGCCTATGACCGGTTCCGCGTCGAAGGCCGCGGCCGGCGCGTGATCACGGTCAATGATGAAAACTATATCACCACCACGACGCCCTTGCCCGGCGCCGGCCGCGACTGGTGGCTGCTGATGACCGTGCCGGAATCCGATTTCGTCGGCTTCGTCGCCAGCAACAACCGCACGGCCTTGCTGATGTCGCTCGGCATCGTCTTCCTGGCGGCGGTTCTTGCCATCCTGCTGGTCTATCAGGGCCTGCGCGCCGATCGCGCCGCGCGCCTGCTGCTGGACCGCAGCCGGGCCATCAACCGGCAAAGCGCTGCCTATAGCAATCTCGCCGAGCAGGCCGATCTTTTCACCGGCCATCAGGATCAGTTGCCCCCGGTTTTCACCGAGACATTGGCGGAGATGACCAAGGCACGGCGCATCAGCATCTGGCAGTTGCTGCAGAAAGCCCAGGCATTACGCTGCCTCGACAGTTTCGAACGCGAGGGCCAGGGACATGTCGCCGGCCTGGAGCTGCATAACGATGAGTTGCCGCAATTCCTCGATGCCGTCCGCAGCGGCGATGAAATCAATGTCGGCGATGCCGCAGGCGACCGCCGCACCGCGCAATTCCATCGCACATTAATGCATCCGCTCGGCAGTCGGGGCTTGCTGGTGGTGCCGATGCGCTCGCAGGGAACGATTTCCGGCGCCATCTGCGTCGAGGATGCGGCCCAGATCGATGGCACGCGGGAATTCGTGCGCACGGTTGCCAGCATGCTGGCCCTGCGCCTGGCCGGTGCCCAGGAAGCAACGGCGCCGCGGGAGCCGACGTCGGCGACGCCCGCCCGGCCGGCACCGATGAGCGAGCGCAGCTTTTCCGTCGATCTCTCAGCCCGCGCCTTGGATACACCTGCTTTAGCCGCGACCGTCTATGCCAACAGCGCCGTCATGGTCTTGCGCCTGCCGGACCAGGCGGCCCTGGCCAACCGGGCGGCGGCCGACGGGCCGGCCTTGGCTGATACCATCGCCTGCACCCTGCAGAGCATGGCGGAGCAACATTCCATTCCCTATCTGAAACTGGTCGGCGATGAAGCAGTGGCAGCCGCCGGCTTCGATCAGGACGATCAAACCGCGATGACGCGGATTGCCAGCATGGCGGTGGCGATGCGCGATCGCTGTTCCGCTTTGCTGGAGGATGCCGATCTGGCGGCCGATTTTCGCATCGGCATCGATTGCGGCCTGGCCATCGGCAGCACGGTCGGCCACGAGCCGCGCTTGTTCAACCTGTGGGGCGAGGCTGTCCGCACCGCCGATATGATGGCCAATTCGGCCATTCCCAGCACGATCCAGGTGACGGAAGCGGCTTATCAACGCCTGCAGCAGGATTTCCTGTTCCGGCCGCGCGGCAGCTTCTATCTGCCTTATATCGGCGAGGCCCGTACCTTCGTGCTGGCGGGGCAGTTATGAACGCCGCCGGCCTCAACGAGGCATCGTCGACGGCGACGCAGCCACCACCCCAGCCGCCACCGGACCAGTTGCCACCAGGCCAGCTACCATCAGGTAGATGGCATCGCGATTTCCTTTGGCGCTGGCTGGGCTGGCTCGGCCGCCTGACACGCCGCCGCATGCGTTTCCTTCTGACCTTGGCCTCGATGGCCATGGGCGTCGCTGTCGATGCCCTGCGGCCGGCGAGCTGGCGGCGCACCACACGGGCTGAGTTTCGCCGGGTGTTGCGGCAGTCGCTGGGCGGCGGCCTCACCACCACGGTTTTGACGGCCGCGATCATTGGCCTCGGCATGGTCTATCAGGCACTCTATTGGCTGGGCGCCGCCGGACAAGAGGAATCCATCGGCTCGATCCTGGTCACCATCCTGATCCGCGAAATCATTCCCGTTCTGGTCGGCCTGATCCTGCTGGGTCGCAGCGGTTCCGTGGTGCTCACCGAATTGGGCGGCTTGCAGGCCAATGGCCAGATCCAGGTCCTGCAGGCCCAGGGCATAGATCCGGTCGGCGCGCTGATCCTGCCGCGCGGCATCGCCTTCGCCACCGCCGCCTATACGTTGGGTGTGATCTTCATGCTGGTTTCGTTGCTGACGGGTTTCATCGTCGGCAGCCTGGTCGGCGCCGTGCGGATGTCGCTCTGGTCGTTTCTCGACAATGTGCTGACCGCCATGCATCCCGCCGATTTTGCCATCTTTCCCATCAAGCTGGTGGTGATCGGCCTGCTGGTCGCCATGACCGCCTGCCTCACCGCGCTGGATGCGGAACCGCATCTCGACGCCAACCGCTTGATGCCGCGCGGCTTCGTCCGCGGCCTGCTGTCCATCATGCTGGTCAGCGGCGTCCTCAGCCTGGCGAGTTGATCCATGGCGACGGCGGCGATCCTCGATCTCAATGATGCGCAATCGCGGCAATTGGTCGGCACCGCCGCCGATGCAAAACTCAATCTGCGGCTGGAACCCGGCGATTTTGCGCTGATCGATGCGCGCGACGCCGATCTCGGCCGCGACTTCGCCGATCTCTGCAGTGGGTTGATGCCGCCGGACAAGGGCGCCGTTGAATTCCTCGGCCGCGACTGGACATCGCTGCCGCTGGATTATGCGCAGGCCTTACGGGGCCGGATCGGCCGGGTTTTTGCCGGCCGAAGCTGGATCGATTTCCTCGACGCCGCCACTGATATCATGCTGCCGCAATTGCATCACACCCGGCGCGATCCCGCCGAGCTGCGTGCGCATGCCACCGATCTGTGCCGCCGCTTCGGCCTGCCGGGATTGCCGATCGGGCGCATCGGCATGCTCTCCGCCGGCGATCTCGTGCGGGCCGGCTTCGTTCGCGCCTTTCTCGGCGAGCCGATGCTGCTCCTGCTGGAAAGTCCGCTTCAAGGAGTTTATGCGGATATGGTGCCGATGCTGCTGAACGGCATTGCCGAGGCACGCGACCGTGGCGCCGCGGCGATCTGGATGACCCGCAACAAGGCGGTCTGGGGTGACCGGTCCTTCCCCGCCACCCAACGCCTCAGGCTCGGCTATCACGGGCTGACGTCGTTGCGCACGAGTTGAAAACAGGGGACGGCGGATGCGTTTGCGCCATACGGATGAACTGATCGGCTTGCTGGTGGTCGTGGCGATCGGTGTGCTGATCGCCGCCATCATGCAGGCCGGCGTTCTGCGCGACTGGTTCAAGCCGGTTTCCGAATTGCGCCTGGTTCTGCCGGAAACCGGCGTCGCCGGGTTGGAAGTCGGCGCCGATGTCGAGGTGCTCGGTACCCGTGCTGGCATCATCCGCCGTATCGTCATCGATCCGAGGCAGCAGATGTACGCCATGGCCGAAATCGACGAGCAGGCCAAGGCTTTCATCCGCCGCGACAGCACCGCCGTCATTCGCCGCCGTTTCGGCCTGGCCGGCGCCGCCTTCGTCGATATCTCGCGCGGCCGCAGCGCACCGATGGACTGGTCCTATGCCGTGCTCGACGCCACCACGGAGCGGGCGCCGACCGATAGCATCAGCGCGCTGATCGATGAGGTGCGGGCAAAGGTCTTCCCGATCCTCGACAATGTCGGCCAGGCAACCAAGTCCTTGTCCGAGGTGATGGACCGCATCAATCGCGGCGAAGGCAATGTCGGCTATCTTTTGAAGGACGAGACAGTGGCGAAGGAAATCGAGGGCGCCGTTACCTCGGCCCATCAATCGGTGCTTGAGCTCAATGACATCCTCGGCCAGTTGCAGCAATCGGCGAAACAGGTCAACAGCCTGACCAAGCAGGCCGGCGGTCCGGACGGCCTGCCCGCGCTGCTGAAGAAGACGGACAATGTCCTCGTCAGCCTGCAGGCGACAATGAAGGATCTGAGCAAGGCGAGCACGCGCCTGCCCGCCATCAGCCGCAATGTCGAGAGCGGTTCCGCCAATCTGCCGTCGCTGCTGACACAGACGCAGCTTACGGCCCAGCAGTTGGAGCAGTTGCTGACGCAATTGCGCAGCCTCTGGCTGCTGGGTGGCGGTGGCACCGAACCGCCTGCCGTCAGTAATGAGCGCCTGCCTGCCTCGGAGGTCCGGCCATGAAAAGCGGGCTCGGTCTTCTTGCGACGCTGCTCCTGCTCGCCGCTTGCGGCAGCGATGCGACGGCGCCGGCCGTGCCGCCTGATCCCAGCATGCAGCAGCATGAACGGGCCGGACAGCTCGCTTACAGCCTCGACCGGCCCGAAGATGCCGTGGCGCAATACCGCCAGGCACTCACCCGGGCGGAGGCCCGCGACGACCTGCCCGCCATCGGCGATCTCAGTTTCAATCTCGCGGCCGCCGAACTGCGCGCCAACCGGCCGGATGCAGCACTCGCCACCGCCCGCCGCGCCCGCGCCGAACTCGCCCGGCGCGGCAGCCCCGGCATGCCGGCCTTGGATTTGATCGAGGCGACCGCCCTTTACCGCATCGGCCAGCCGGCCGCGGCCGACCGGCTGGCGGCGCAGTTGCAAAGCGGCGATGCGGAGACCGGGGCGGCAGCCAGCTTCCTGCGCGGGCTGATCGCCGATGATCAGGGCGACATTGCCGGATTGCAGGCTGCCGGCCAGGCGCTCAGCCGTAGCGGAACCGGCGGCAACGACAAGGCGCCGGCCGTCAAATCGACGCAACAGGCCGATGCGGCGGAATTGCGCGCCCGCTTGGCCCGGCAGCAGGGAAACTTTGCCGAAGCGAGATCGGCCGCCCTGCAATCCGCTGACCTCCGGCGCGATCTGCTGGATTACCGTGGGCTGGCACGCGCGCTGTCCATTGCCGCCGATGCCGCGCGGCAAAGCGGCGATTTGCCGGCGGCCGCCGATCTTTATCTGCGGGCCGGCCGCTCGGCGGCGGCCCAGGGTGACCGGACACAGGCACATGCCTGGCTCGACCAGGCGATCGGCCTCGATCAAGATTCCGCGATCACCGAAGCCGCGCGGCAGGCACTGAACGATATCAGCCAGGGCGATACCGACTAATATTCGGCTAATTTTGACGTTTTCCTGGCATGCAAGCCGGATGGGCTGCCATGCGGAATTACGGCTTCTCTCGGTCGGCTGGACGGGAGATGCTGCCCGCCATCATGCCCGTCGATCTCAGCGTAGCCAGTGTGGCGACCACGAGTACGCCGCAACCGCGCAATTTCCGTGTCCTCGCCGTTATCGTTGCCAGTTCCCTGTTCATGGAGCAATTGGACGCGACGGTGCTGACCACGGCTTTGCCGACGATGGCGCATAGTTTCGGCGTGGCGCCGCTGCATATGAGCCTGGCGCTGACCTCCTACCTGCTCAGCCTGGCGATCTTCATTCCGGCCAGCGGCTGGATCGCCGACCGGTACGGCGCCCGCCATATCTTCTGTGTTTCCATCGGCATCTTCACGCTCGGTTCGATTCTCTGCGGCCTGGCGGGCAGCCTAGAAATGCTGGTCGCCGCGCGGCTGTTGCAGGGGCTGGGCGGTGCCATGATGGTGCCGGTCGGCCGCCTGATCTTGTTGCGCAACGTGGCCAAGACCGATCTCATTGCCGCCATGTCCTGGCTCCTCGTCCCGGCTTTGCTGGGACCGATCCTGGGGCCGCCAGTTGGCGGCTTTATTGTGACCTATCTGGATTGGCGCTGGATCTTCTACATCAATGTGCCGATCGGGCTGATCGGCATCGCCCTGGCGGCCTGGCTCATTCCCGATATCAAGGAACCGCCCCAGGGTGGTTTCGATAGTCTCGGCCTCATCCTGGCGGGTATCGCCCTCGCCTGCCTCACCTTCGGGGTCGAATTGGGCGGGCGCGGCGTGTTTTCCGGCACGCAGACATTGATGGTGATCGGCATTGCCGCCGTCAGTTTCGCGCTTTACCTCCTGCATGCGCGGCGTCTCGCCAATCCGATCCTGGATATGAGCCTGATGCGGATCCCGACTTTCAGCCTGTCGGTGATCGCCGGGGCGCTGACGCGCATCACCGGCGGCGCCATGCCCTTCCTGCTGCCGATGATGATGCAGCTCGGCTTCGGCATGTCGGCGGCGGAGAGCGGCATGGTCACCTTCGTGAGCGCGATTGGCTTCATGCTCATGAAGGCCGGGGCGACACCGATCCTGCGGCGCTATGGCTTTCGCAGCACGATGGTGTGGAATGCGTTGTTCGCCACCGCCCTGATCGCCGCCTGTGCCGCCTTCCGCCCGGGCTGGCCGCTCTGGCTGATGTATGCGGTGCTGCTGGCGGGCGGTTTCCTGCAGTCGCTGCAATTCGCCGCCTATAACACCATCGCCTATGCCGATATCCCGCGCGACCGCATGAGTTCGGCCACCAGCTTCTATGCCACGTTCCAGCAGTTGATGCTGTCGCTCGGCATCTGCCTGGCCTCTAGCGTGCTGCATATTTCCGTGACCGTCTCCGGCCACGACCATGCGCAATTGTCGGATTTCTCCCTCGCCATCCTGGTGGTGACGGCGATCTCCTTCCTCGCCTCGCCGGTCTCGCTGTTGTTCCCAAGGACCGCCGGCGATGATATGCGCGGCATAAAGCCGCGCGCCGGGAGCGCCGCGTGATTACTTGCCAGGTGATTACTTGCCAGACGAGAACGGGTTGAATGTGATCTGGCGGTCATAGACGTCGATACCTTCGCGCCGTTTGAGGAAATTGACGACGAGATAGGTCAACGGCGTCGCCAGCGCTTCATAGCCCGATTTGACCAGCCATTGCGTGACGATGGCCGCCG
>SSEL01000059.1 GCA_008012315.1 Rhodospirillaceae bacterium | reverse complement strand
CGATAGTGTTGGCCCTGGCGCCAAGCTTTGCGAGCCTTGGATCGGCCTGCGTATGCAGCCACCCATGCTCGGGCCGCGGGGCATCCCCGCGGTCAGTTTTTTGCATGTCATTGCGGCGCACGAACGGCAACGTGGCCAATGAGTGGATTCAAGGTGTTATCCAAAATTTTCATTGCGCTTCCCCCGTTTCACGCCCGCCAGCGGAAGTGGCAGTTGCTGCTCATCACGTTGCGCACGCTCTAACAGCTCGCTGATCGCTTTACGCCCCAGCCAAGCCTTCGAAACCTTGGCTCTCTCCGCCAGGTCTACCAAAGCCGAAAATTCCTGGTCAGAGAGATTAACGGTCAGTCTGTTCTTCGAAGCCATGGCACCCCATTGTGCCGCAAGGTGCAGCACCTTGCGGCACAATGCCTCCAACGGCTCAGAGATGCAAATGAAAAATGTTGCCATTATGTTCTACAACACCACCGCTGCGCCCGCTACCAGATGAATGGAGGTGAGTAGCTGCGATTAGCATCGGGCGTCCGATTCGCGAATTTCGGCGGCGAAGAGAGGCTTGGTCCGGGTGGCCGGCCTATCCGGCGGGGTGTAGAGCTATGGCGTAAATGTAGTGATCATCGCTATCGGGCGTGGCCCGCCAGTATCGCCAATGCCCGGTATCATCAACGTAACGAAGCCGGCTGCGTCCGAGTCCACCGGCCCAGGTCCTAGATGAGGGTGATCGCCTGACCGCCCGCTGACGATGTTCCACAGCGTCGGCAATATCGAAAAATATCGCACCGCAAAGGGGCCATTGATGACCCGCTTTCCCCGATCCGGAATTCCCCGCCATTGGCTGGCCATGGCGTTCTGGCGACGGAAAATGATCTTTTTGGTGGGCGCCGGCCTGATTGGCATCGTCTCCACCGGCTTCGCTCTGGGCGCCGACAAGGCGACACATCTCTTCGACATGCTGCGCGACGAGCATCCGGTTCTCGCCTTCGCCCTGACCTGTCTCAGCTTTGTCGCGGCAGCCGTGGCAACAGCCCGCTGGTTTCCCGCCGCGAAAGGCAGCGGCATTCCGCAGGTCATTGCCGCCCGGCGCTATGAGGACCGGACCACCCGGGCCAAATTGATCGGCGGCGGCACCACGCTCTGGAAGGTTTTCCTGACGCTTTTGGGGTTGCTTTGCGGCGCCTCGATCGGTCGTGAAGGGCCGACGGTGCAGCTTGGTGCCTGTATCATGTTTCTGCTGGGCAGCCATCTCGGCTTGCGCAAGCCGCAAGGGCTCGTCCTCGCGGGCGCTGCCGCCGGCATCGCCGCCGCCTTCAACACGCCACTGGCAGGCATCATGTTCGCGATCGAAGAAATGGCCAAGAGCTACGAGAAACGCATCAGCGGCCTCATCATCGCAGCTGTCGTGGTGGCGGGCGCCATCAGCGTCACGTTCCTCGGCAACTACAAGTATTTCGGCAATACCCAGATCGCCATCGGCTTTTCCCGCGCCATGATCTTCGCCATGGTCTGCGGCGTGGTTGCCGGCCTGGGCGGCACTTTGTTCAGCTTCCTGCTATTGGCGAGCGGCCGGCTCTACCGGCACTTCTCCAGCGGGTCCAAATGGGTGCCGTATGCCTTCCCGGCCGCCTGCGGCCTCGTTGTCGCAACCGCCGGCCTGTTGACCCATGGCTACGCCAATGGCACGGGATATGAGCAGGCCAAGCTGGCGCTGGAGAGCGGGCAAACCATGCCGCTCTGGTATGGGCCGCTTAAATTGCTGGCCACCCTGGCTTCTTCGGCCAGCGGTTTGCCAGGCGGGTTGTTTTCTCCGTCCTTGTCAACCGGCGCGGGGCTCGCCTCCATAATCGGATTGCCGTTGGCCGATATACCTGTGCTCGGCGGCCTGAGCCCCGACGACCTTCGTTCGATCATCTTGCTGGCAACGGCGGCTTACTTCGCCGCTGTCGTGCAATCGCCGCTGACCGCATTTGTGATCGTCACGGAGATGACCGTCAGCAACACCTTGCTGGTGCCGCTCCTGACCGCGACCTTCATTGGCGCCGGTGTTTCCGCCGGTTTGACCCGCGAGCCGCTCTATCACGCCTTGTCGCGGCAGTTCTGACCGCGCCGCTTTCAGATATGTCCGGCGGCACGACCAGCTTCAGATTTCGACCTGGGTGCCTAGCTCGACCACGCGATTGGTCGGCAGGTTGAAGAAATCCATCGCGGTCGCGGCATTGCGCGACATCCAGGCGAATAGCAGCTCGCGCCACAGCATCATGCCGGGCAGCATGCTGGGCACGATGGTTTCGCGGCTGATGAAGAAGGATGTCTCCATCAAATTGATCGGCAGGCCGATATCACCCGAGTGACGCAACGCCGCCGGCACATCGGGATCATCCATGAAACCGAAGCTCAGCATCAGCCGGTAGAAACCGGGCCCGACCTCTTCCATCGCCAGCCGGCGCTGCACCGGCACATGGGCGACTTGGCGCATGACGACCGTCAGCAGGATGTTGCGCTCATGCATGACCTTGTTGTGCTTCAAGTTATGCAGCATCGCATTCGGAATGCCCTGCTGCCGGCCGGTCATGAAGATTGCCGTGCCGGGCACGCGGGTGATGCGGCTGGAAATCGATTTGAGGAACATCTCGATCGGCATCGCATCCTGATCGATCCGCGCCATCAGTAATTCGCGGCCGCGCTTCCAGGTCGTCAGCAGGACGAAGACGACGAGGCCGACCAACAGCGTGAACCAGCCGCCATGGGTGACCTTGCCGAAATTGGCGATGAAGAAGCAGAGATCGACGAAGAGCAGCAGCGTGACCAGCATGACGGCGGGGACGCGCGGCCATTTCCAGATCAGGAAGATGACGGCGCCAATCAGCACCGTATCGATCACCATCGTCCCCGTAACGGCGACACCATAGGCCGCCGCCAGATTGGTCGAGGAGCCGAAGCCGAGCACCAGAAGGGTCACCGCCGTCATCAGCATCCAATTGACGAAGGGGATGTAGATCTGCCCCATGGCGGCGTGTGAGGTGTGGATGACCCGTAAGCGTGGCAGGAAGCCCAATTGGATGGCTTGCTGCGTCACCGAGAAAGCGCCGGTGATCACCGCCTGCGAGGCGATGACCGTGGCGACGGTCGCCAGGACCACCAGCGGCAAGGCCGCCCAATTCGGCGCCAGGCGGAAGAAGGGGCTGCCGACCGCCGTCGGATCGTCAAGCAACAAGGCGCCCTGGCCGAAATAGTTCAGGACCAGCGACGGCAGGACCAGGAAGAACCAGGTGAGACGGATCGGCCGGCGGCCGAAATGGCCGAGATCGGAATAGAGCGCTTCGGCACCGGTCAGGGCCAGGACCACCGAACTGAGAACGAAGAAGGCGAGCCAACCCTCGGCGATGAAGAAGCGAACGGCATGAATCGGATTGAGCGCGTAAAGGATATCCGGCCGGTCGATGATCTTGGCAACACCCAGGGCCGCCAATGACCCGAACCACAGCAGCATGATCGGCCCGAACAGGCTGCCAATGCGGCTGCTGCCCTGGCGCTGGATGAGAAAGAGGCCGATCAGGATGCCAAGGGTAAGAGGCACGACGATGACGTCGATCTCCGGCCAGGCAACCTCCAGGCCTTCGACCGCACTCAGCACCGAGATCGCCGGCGTGATCATGCTGTCGCCATAGAACAGGGCGGCCGCAAAGATCCCCAAGGCCGTCACAGCGGCAATCGCCGCCGGTTTCTTCACCACATCGCGGACCAGCGCCAGCAAGGCAAGGCTGCCGCCTTCGCCGTCATTATCGGCCCGCAGGATGATCGTGACATATTTGAACGACACCACCAGCATGACCGACCAGAAGATCAGCGACAGCACGCCAAGAACATTCTCCGGATTCGGCGGCAAGCCATGATGCGGCGCGAAACACTCTTTCAGAGCATAGAGCGGGCTGGTACCGATATCGCCATAGACGACACCGATGGCGCCAACCAACAAAGCCGGGATCGATTTCTTGCCGGTCGCGGCGAGGCTCTGTTGCATAAGCGATGATATCCTTGCCGATATGTCGATCGGTCTTTTGGTTGCAGGCGTATCGCCCTATTTCTAACCAAGTTTAGCTTTGGTGCAACCGAGCGTCGTTATAATTAACCCCTTGCCAAGCCTGGCAAAGTCAGCCTCGTTTCGAAGATTAATGCGTCAATTTGACGACGACTCGGAGGATGGGCGCCAGCGGCTTGCCTAGTCGGCGGAGTGCCGTGTTGCGGCGCGCCGCGCGGCGACACGGCCCCGCCCGCCTGCCCGGCTGTTTTCGGCCGCAGCGGTCTGTCGCAACAGATCGGCCAGCCGCGCCACATGCGGATTGGCGGTTTGGGCGGCAGCCGCTTCATATCGGGTGAGAAGCTGCGCGGCGGCATGCCGGGCATCCGTCGCCATGTCGAGGCTGAGCATCCAGGAGAGCAGCATATCCTCGGCTGGACCCGGAAACTCATCGCCCATGGCAAAAGCCTCTGAAATCAATGATTTCGGGTCTTCAGCCGAGTGAGGAACCTTACTGTCTGCCGCCATCGCTGAACCGCGCCTTGCCGTACCGGCAATCCTCTAAGTCACTATCGGTCAGGCAGATTCAGCCAGCTATCGCCGACCGGCTCAACCATTTACGCCGCAAGGCTAGCGCAATTACGACAATCATGCCGCGAAAGCCGGGTCCGGCGCTGCCTTCCGTCGCTGAAAATACCGGAAAATCGCATTAGGTGCACATAGGGATGTGCCATTTAGGCCGAAAGGACATTTGAAAACCGAGGCTTAGTCCGCTAACTCAAATAAGATAGAAGTGTAATGAAACCTTAAATGGATGAAGGCGGTTGAAAATGCTGTGGGCGGCCGAAGGCCCCCTGTCAGCTGCTAAGCAGGCCGATCGTCGTGGGAATGAGAAGGAGCATGATATGTCCGGCACTGAGGAGCGCGCATCAGATGCCGTCGGATCGGCGGATGATGTTTCCCAGCACCAAGACCTATCGGGCGCCGCGGATGCGCCAACGGTTTCGCTTGAGAGCGGCCTCTCGCTTGACGCCGGGCTGGTCGATCTGATGTCGGACGCGGAAGATCACGTCACTTTCAATCTGGTGGATGCCAATTCACCGGATGCCGGTGCGCATGGCATCGACCCGACGGGCATTACCTCCGATGGCATTACGCTTGGCCTGGATGACGTGCTTTTGATCGGCACCGAATCGATCGGCGGCATCGATGCCCTGATGGTGACCGGCGATCAGGGCGACGTGGTTCGCTTGCGTGCTGACGGCATCCACAATTGGGAGCCGGCGGCCGTGGAAGCCCCCAGCGGGTTCACGGCCTATCACGCGGCCCCCGCCTCGGAGCCGCAGGATATCGCCGCCGATCATCATGCCCATCACGATATCTATGTGTTGGTGCAGCAGGATCTTCACGTCATCCTGAATTTCGACCAGGCTTGACCCAGAGCGGCTGCTCCCGGCAGCCGAACCGCACAAGACCCGCTCACCGCGACTCGCTACCGAGTCGCTGATCAGTGCCTGCTTGGCCTGATGTCGCAGAACTGCAATCATTGCAAGGCACCAATCGTTAATGGATTATTGACAGGGCCGGCCGGTCCTATTTGAATTATTCCAAACTACGAGGCTGATTGTCGCCCATAGGCCCGTTCGGGGGCGAATTTGCCGAAGGCGACAATCGTGTGGATCGTAACGCAAGGAGCGAATGGGGATGTTCGAACGCTTGCTGCGAGCTGGTCTTACGCAAGGCCAGGTCACCTTAATTGACCATCGCGGCCGCCGGCATGTTGTCGACGGTGGAGCCGGACCGCGGGTTACCCTGCGCATTCATGATGCCGCGACGGATCGCGCGCTGTTCTTCAATCCATGGCTGAAGGTCGGCGAAGCCTATATGGATGGCAAGCTGACCATCGAGGAAGGATCGCTCTACGATCTCCTCGACATTTGCATGGCGAGCACCGATCAGACCCAATCGGTCGCGCTGCAGCGATTGACCGGCGGCATCCAGAAGCTGCTGCGCTGGTGGCACCAGAACAATCCGATCGGCCTGGCCCGCGAACATGTCGCCCATCATTACGACCTGTCGCGTCAGCTCTTCGAGCAGTTCCTCGATGAGAGCATGCAGTATTCCTGCGCTTACTTCGCAACGCCCGAAACCACGCTGCCGCAGGCCCAGCAGGCGAAGATGCGCCATATCGCCTCCAAGCTGCTGTTGCAGCCCGGCCAGCATGTCCTGGATATCGGCTGCGGCTGGGGCGGTCTCGGCCTGTATCTCGCCAAGACGGCGGATGTGCGGGTGACCGGCGTCACCCTGTCCAAGGAACAGCTCGAAGTCGCCCAGGCGCGCGCCAAGGCCGCCGGCTTGAGCGACCGTGTGACCTTCAAGCTGCAGGACTACCGCCACGAAACCGCGCAATATGACCGCATCGTCTCGGTCGGCATGTTCGAACATGTCGGCGTGAAGCATTACGGCGAGTTCTTCGACAAGGTGCAGCAATCGCTGAAGCAGAACGGCGTCGCCCTGCTGCATGCGATCGGCCGCCGCGATGGTCCCGGCTACACCAATCCGTGGCTGCGCAAATACATCTTCCCCGGCGGCTACAGCCCCGCTCTGTCGGAAGTCCTGCCGGTCATCGAAAAGACCAAACTTTGGGTCACCGATATCGAGGTGCTGCGCCTGCATTATGCCGAGACCCTGAAGAACTGGCGGCACAATTTCAATGCGGTGCGCGATAAGATCCGCTCGCTCTATGACGAGCGCTTCTGCCGCATGTGGGAGTTTTACCTGATCGGCAGCGAGCTCTCTTTCCGGTACGATTTCAACATGGTGTTCCAGATCCAGATGGGCCGCGGCATTCAGGCCGTGCCGAAGACCCGGGACTATATGTTCGACTGGGAACGCCAGCAGGCGGCTCTGGCAGCCGACAAGGTTGACGCGCCGAAGCGGCTGGGTGATCGCGCCGCCGAATGACATCGGCGGCGCCAACCGGCCTCTCCTCGATAAAGTAGAGGGCGATTCAGCTTTCAAGTTGAAGCAAAGCTGCTTCAACTTGAACCATCGCGCTTTGGCTCAGCGGGGCAGGCGCAGGGTAATGCGCAAGCCGCCGCCCGGCCGGTCGTCGAGGCTGATTTCGCCGCCATGGGTCAGCACGATGCTCTGGACGATGGCGAGGCCCAGTCCGGTGCCGCCGCTATCCCGGTTGCGGGAGGCTTCCACCCGGTAGAACGGGCGGAAGACGAGGTCGCGCTGATCCGGAGGAATGCCGGGACCGAAATCATCGATCGTGACGCTGATCGCCGTCGGCCGCGGCGTCAGGCCGATCTCGGCCCGCTGCCCGTATTTGATGGCATTGTCGATCAGGTTGCCGAAGCAGCGGCGCAGGGCCAGCGGCCGGCCCAGCATCTGATAATCGCCGCGCGGCACCGGCAGCAAGGCCACATCCGGCAGGTCGGCGGTCATCTCATGGAGAAGCTGGGCGAGATCGAGCGGCACCGGCGTTTCGCGATCGCTGTCCTCGCGGGCAAAAGCCAGTGTCGAGCGGATCATCGCTTCCATCTCATCCAGATCGCCCAGCATGCGCTGTTGGGCTTCCGGGTCATCGACGAATTCCGCCCGCAGCCGCAACCGAGTGATGGGTGTGCGCAGGTCGTGGGAAATCGCCGCAATCATCTGCGTGCGGCCATCGACCAGCCGGCGGATACGGGCCTGCATTTCGTTGAAGGCATGCGCGGCGCGGCGAACCTCGACCGATCCGGTCTCCGGCATGGGGGTGTCGAGATTGCCCCGCCCCATCGTCTCCGCCGCCTTGGTGAGACGGGCCAGCGGCCGCGTCAGGCGATAGACCGGGAACAAACAAAGCGCGATCGCGACCGCCAGGGTCGCCAGGATCGAGAGAATGAGATCCCAGGATGCGATCGGCAGGGAACTGACCGCCGCCACGTCGAAATTCAGCCAGGTATCGTCCAGCAACTGGATTGCCACCCGGAACCGTCTTTCGTTCGACTGGCGGTCCAGGATCTGGCTGGTGCGGTCCTGCTCGCTGCCCCAGAGCTCCGGCCACAGGCGCTCGAACCAGCTATCTTGATCGACCGGCTGGGGTGCGTAATTCACCCGCACCTGGCGCCAACGGATATCGACCAGCCGCGCCTTCACCACATCGCGCAACCGGGCGCAGCGCCGGTCAGGCGCTTTTGCATCCGGCACCGCGCTGCGGTTGCTGGTCGCGACATAAAGCGATGACCGGCTGATCGCGGTGGCGACGCCACGCCGCAAGATGGGCGCGGTATTTTCAAGAAAGGCAACGATCGAGGCGATGCGCTCGGCAGCGCGCACATCTTCCAGCGCCGTGATCGCTTCATTGCGGTTGATGTTGTGGAACAGGGTCGTCGCCAGTTGCGAGGCACAAATGCCGGTGACGACAATGACCATCAGCCAGTCGACGATGCTGTCCGGCAGGAAGCGGCGCATGCGGCGACTCTACCCTCTCGTCACGCTGGGTGTGAACATGTAACCGCCGCCGCGCACCGTGGTGATGAGCTGCGGCGCCGCGGGATCGGCTTCGATCTTGCGCCGCAGCCGCCCGACCTGGACGTCGATGCTGCGATCGAAAGCGACGGCGGCGCGCCCCTTGGCGATGTCGAGCAGCCGGTCGCGGCTGAGCACGCGTTGCGGCCGTTCGGCGAAAGCCACCAGCAGATCGTATTCGCCGGTGGAAAGTTCCACCGGCTGGCCGTCGGGATTGCTGAGGGTGCGGCGGGAAAGGTCGAGCTTCCAGCCGGCGAAATTCAGAACCGGCGCGACCTCGCCATCGACCGGCGCGCCGCCATCGCGTTCTTCCACCCGGCGCAAGACGGCGCGGATCCGCGCCAGCAATTCGCGTGGGTTGAACGGCTTGGCGAGATAATCGTCGGCACCGAGCTCCAGCCCGATGATGCGGTCGGTCTCTTCCGCCACCGCCGTCAGCATGACGATCGGCACTTTCGAACTGGCGCGTATCTGGCCGCAGAGCGTCAAACCGGTTTCGCCCGGCAGCATGACGTCGAGGACGATCAGGTCGATTCGGGCATCACTCATCACCCGCCGCATTTCACGGCCATCGGCGGCCGTCGAGACCCGGTAGTTGTGCTTGACCAGGAAGCGCGACAGCAGATCGCGGATTTCGCGATCATCATCGACGATCAGGACGTGGCTGCTGGGTTCAGTAGGCATGTTCCGCTGCGCGACAGTTCTTCAGATATGGCATTCCAACGCGGTTCCGCAACTTCGGGTCTCACACAGTACCTCAAGTGGCCAGACATGAAAGGCCAGGCAATCGTTAACCGGCGCGATGGCCAGTCTGGTCGCTCTCCGCCAGGCGGCGCGACGGCAAAAGTGTAACCGATTGTAACAGTCTCTGGCAGGGTCGAAGCTTCGTTACCAAATTCCTGGGACGGCGACATAGGCACGTTACCGAGAGGTCCCAACTTATCACTCAAGGCGCATATGGAGCGCTCGATATCGACCCCGCGGACCATCGACCCAGGAGCAAATCATCCTCCGGCCGATACGGAAATGCCGCTTGAGGAAGAAGGAAACCAATCAATGTCGCTTATCTCAAAAACATTCTGCCGTGCCGATTCGCGGCTGAACCCGCAACCGGGGTCGCAATCGCCCCAGTCGTCTTCATCGCTTCGGCCATCTTCGCCGGCCCGGCGCGCCGGACGCCTCGCCGCAGCCGTCGCTGCAGGCACCTTTGCCGGCCTGGCCCTGATCGGTCAGGCGCAAGCCTATCCGGCGCCGGACAGCTTCGCCGATCTTGCGGCGAAGGTGACCCCCGCCGTCGTCAATATCTCGTCCAGCCATAAAATGACCGAGGCCGAAGGCCAGCAGGTCATGCCCTTCGAATTCCCCAAGGGCTCGCCCTTCGACGAGCTGTTCCGCCCCTTCATGGAACAGCAGCGGCAGCGTCATCCCAATCGCAAGGTCATGTCGCTGGGCTCGGGCTTCATCATCGATGCCACCGGCTATATCGTCACCAACAACCATGTGATCGACGACGCGACCGATATCGAAGTCACCACCACCGACGGCAAGGAATACCCCGCCAAACTGGTCGGTACCGATCCCAAGACCGATCTGGCCTTGCTGAAGATCAGCGCCAAGCAGCCGCTGCCTTTCGTCAGCTTCGGCGATTCCGACAAAGAACGCGTCGGCGACTGGGTCATGGCCGTGGGCAATCCCTTCGGCCTGGGCGGCTCGGTGACCGCCGGCATCATCTCGGCCCGCGGCCGTGACATCAATGAAGGCCCCTTCGATGACTTCCTGCAAATCGATGCGGCCATCAACCAGGGCAATTCCGGCGGCCCGACCTTCTCCACCGAGGGCGAGGTGATCGGCATCAATACGGCGATCGCCTCGCCCAATGGCGGCAGCGTCGGCATCGGCTTTGCCATTCCGTCCAACATGGCGAAGCCGGTCATCGCCGCCTTGCGCGAACATGGCAGCGTCGAACGCGGCTGGCTCGGCGTGCAGATTCAGAAAGTGACGCCGGATCTCGCCAAGGCCATGGGCCTGCAACAGATCCAGGGCGCCCTGGTGGCCGGCGTGCAGCCTGACGGCCCTGCTTCCAAGGTCCTGAAATCCGGTGACGTGATCGTTTCCTATAATGGTCAGTCGGTCGACGAAATGCGTGACCTGCCCCGCCTGGTGGCCAATACCCGTCCGCAGACCAAGGTCGACCTGACGGTCTGGCGGAACCACGAGATGCAGCGTGTTTCCGTGGTGATCGGCAAATTGAAGGCCGATGAGAAAGTCGCCTCGACCGATGAGGATGACAGCGACAGCCAGACGACCGATCAGGGCGGCATCGCCGTCGCCTCACTCGGCGCCAGCTTCGCCCCCGTCAATGCCGATACCCGGCGTGAATTCAACCTGGATGACGGCACCAAGGGCGTGGTTGTCACCGATATCGACGACGACAGCCCGCTGGCCGCCCAGGGCGTCAGCACCGGCGACATCATCGAACGTATCGGCGACCACGATATCAGCAAGCCGGAGCAGGTGAGCCAGGTGACCAAGGAAGCGAAGGCCAACCGACAGGAAGTCGTCATGATGTTGGTCAATCATCGCGGCCAGGAACTGTTCATCGCCGTCAAGCTGGCGAATGCGTAACGCGTAACGACTTGGAGATTAAGTTCACGAGTTCCCTGGAGATCGGATCATCCCCAGCCATCTGACCGCCAGCCCCTCCCCCAGCGGCAGATGACGATCCGATCCAATGCCCCATGGCCGGCCCCGGCCGTGGGACTG
>SSEL01000039.1 GCA_008012315.1 Rhodospirillaceae bacterium | reverse complement strand
GCCAAAGAGGTAGTTGACGAGGCCATTGATCGCCTCGGCAAAGAGCCGGGTCGGATTGAACTGCTCAAGAAGTGTCAGAATGCCACTCAGGAAACCCTTGTCGAAGGCAGCCTTCACCGCGTCCAGCTTCGCCTGGAACCAATTGGCGATGTTGTCCCAGTTTTTGTAGATGACGTAGACAAGGCCGGCGATCGCCGCGACGGCAACGCCGATAGCCGCCACGACCGGATTGGCCAGAAGCAGCGCACCCAACTTCACGATCGCACTGCCGACGCCGAATATCGACCCGATCAGATCGCGATTCATGAAAAGCACGACGCCAATCAGGGCGTTTTGCCAGCCACCGACAAAATCAACCACGCGGCTGATCCCGGACGCGAAATCGGCGAGACCGCGTCCCACCACATCCCAATCGATCCGCTCCAGAGCCGCCACAAACTTCGATACGACGTCGCTGATGCGAGCCGAAATCAGTTCGCGATTTGCCGTGATCCATTTCGTCAGCCGCTCAATCAACGGCAACAGAGACGGCAGCAGCTTGGATGCGATGTTAAAGCCCAGTCCGCGAGCTGCGCCGGCGAGACGATCCATGTCATCGCCGAACGATGCTGCGTTGCCAATCGCGTCATCATCCAGGACCTCGCCGAGCTTTCGTGCCTCCTCGCCCGCCGCTCTGAGCCCTTCGGCTCCGTCCTTAAGAGCGGGAAGCAAATCCGCACCGGTCTTGCCGAACAGCGCCGTGGCAACGGCCGTGCGGGCAATCGGGTCATGGATGCGCTGGATCGCATCAGCCAGATCCGGCATCAGCGATTCTGCGTTGCGAAAATGTCCGTTCGCGTCCTTGGTACTGATGCCGAGTTTGCGAAACAGCACCGGCAGATCTTTGTTCTTGCCGTTCGCCAAGTCCGCCAGATTGCGGTTGAGGCGGCCGACACTGGATTCCAAAGCATCCTGCTCGATGCCGCCCAGTTTGGCCCAATGCGTCCACTCCTGGACCGCCTTGGCCGAAACCCCGAGGCGCGTCGACAGGTCGTCGACGTGACCACCATATTCGGCGAAATCCGAAATCGTCTTACCGAGCCCAGCCAAGGTCAACCCGCTGCCGATCGCGGTCAACGGGCCAAGCAGATTGCCGATAGTGCCGCCGAGGCGGAGCACGGAGGTGCTGACACCATTGAACCCGGCCATGATCTTAGGGAAGCCAGCTGCAGTACCAATGCGTTCCATTGCTCGGTTGACGCGCTTTACCGGCTCCGTCACACGATCGATCCGCTTCATGATCCGATCAATGGGCGCGATCACACGATCGATCAAGCTTACGACGGCGCTGACGTCGATTTCCTCGCTCATGTTCCATTGCTCCGTTCGAGTTCATCCAGGATGCGATGTATCTGCGAGGTCCAGAAATTCAGATCCTCGCAGGTCATCGCCATGAGTTCGGAAGGCTGAAACCGGAAGAAATACGCGAGATCCGCTAGTCGTTCTCGCCAGTCTCCCGGTCTTTCGGCAAAAAACTTTCGACCTTCTCGGTTAGTGCCGCGAAGTCGGTGAAATCGAGCTTGTCGAGGAGTGCCGGCGTGACGGGCAGGTCCGGATGATCGGGAAGGGTTGCGACCTTCCCCAACAGGGTCGAAACAGCAGCCATCTTGGATTTCTGACCTTCGATCGCTCTCATGTCGCCCACGGTCGGCCGCTTAAGCGAGATGCGGGAAACCTGCGCACTTCCCGCCGCGATCGGGTATTGCAAATCGATGGTTTCCATCAGGTCAACTCCTCCCCGCTTTTGCCTTCGAAGCGCACAGGTGTCTGGCCCTCGCTGGCATTCAGTTCACGCGATTCCGCCGACCAAGCGTTTCGCAAGATGTAGGATTTGCCGTTCGCCAACTCGGCAACGACGGTTACATCGGTCATCTCCTGGAGCTTCTCGATCGAGAGATCACTGGTGAGCGACACGGTCCCGCTAATGAACGGGATATTCACCGTTTCAGTGAAGCCGTGCACCCGATCAGCGCCAGCCACACCGGTGCGCGTCACTTTGTCGATATTGATCGTCAGATCGCCCTTGAGGGCGAATTGCTGGCCGTCCGCCTTGAGATAGCAGACGCCAGCAATGCGATTGTCAGCCATTTAGTTCTCCTATGCCTGGATCGCTTAAGCGGCGACTGCCGGATATTGCAGACGGAACTGCGCCAGCACCGCGAAAATACGCAGCTGATTCACCAGGTCCGGCGGATACAGGACGTTGATCCGGTTCGGATTGTCGGCGGCGCGCTCGACGATGAGATTTGCCTTGAACAGATCGGTGTTCTCGACCAGCCCCATCTCCTCGAGTGTCCGGTACTGCGCCACGATCTCGGCCTTGATGACCTTCGGCGTCACCATGGCCTGGCCCGGCCCGAAGGCCGTTCCGTCATTCGCCAGTTTGTGCCGGCCGTATTTCTGGGTGATGGCCTGCTTCATGAAGCGCAGGACATAGGCCAGGGTGTAGAGCGTCTCGACATCGAGATAGGACGGATCGGGCTGGCCCCAGGCATTGCGCTGATAGGTCGTCACCGCCCGTTCGATGTGCACCACACCGTCACGGCTGGCCGTCGAGGTGGCGACACCACAGGTGAGAAGCGTCTGCCGCTCGCTGATGCTGAAGCGGCTTTCCATCGGCGGCGCGGACACGCCGACCAGCGGCAGCGTTTGCAATGGGCGGGCTGGATCGATGCGCAACGAAACTGCCGACTGGGCGACCCAAGCCGCAGTCACTTCCCATGGCGGGGTCGCACTATCATTGTAGCCGGCGATGGTGACATGCGGATCATTCCGCGTGATGCCGAAGGTCTGCAAAGCGCTCACCGTGCCGCGCTTCGCCGAGAAGACATGGCCATAGACCTGGCGCAACCAGGACCAGCAGCCGGTTTCCTCATCCCATTCGTCTCGGATCGCGTTCAACGACACGGCGTCGGTGTAAGGGATGCCGACGAAGTCGAATTCTTCGTCTCCCTTGGCCGCCAGCGCGGCAGCGACATCGGGCGCACCGGTGCCACCGCTCATCGCCGCGATCGTGATGGTGATGCCGGCCGGCGTCGTCTCGCCGCCGACCGCGCCATTGAGATTGACCCGGATGTCGATATCGTTGCCGGCGAGGCCCGCCTGGGTCGCCGTCAAGGTGATCACGCCGGCTTCGGAATCGGCAGTGACCGGCAGCGAGGTGAGCGCGTTGATCGCGGTCTTCAGCGCCGTCGCGATCACGGTCGCGGTATCGCCGGGCAGCGCCTTCACCTTGACCAGCTGGCTGGCGATGTAGAGGTAGATCGTACCGCCCGCCGTGGGGACGCCGGCAATGGTGATCGTCCCTTCGGCCTCGACCGCCGCCTCATCGGCCGGCATCGGCAGGCACCAGATCTCGCCGAAGGCATCATTCCTGCGATAGACATTGACCATGCGAGCGAGATGCGAGCCGGCGCCAAACAGCGCCGCCTCCTGGCCAAGCCCACCCATCAGGATCGGCTTCAAGGGCTCGGCGGTGCCGGCCGGAGAGATCTGGGCAATCAGCAACGCGCGCTGCTGATTCTGGTAGTAGCTGGCCTGGCTGTTATCCAGCTCCGCATAGAACAGCGGAACGCGGGTCGCCGGGTCGATACGATTGAAAGAGACCGCCATGATTAAGCTCCCTTCGGCGTTTCAGCGGCCGGCGTGGAGCTCGGCTCGGACGTGTCGAGAACGATGCCGCCATCCTTGCGGCGGCGGCGCCAGTAGGTAGTGTTGGGGACATTGCGGCCTCCGGCCGGCAAAAAATCTTCACGATCCGGGTCGATGATCGTCATCCCCGGCGCTGGCTTTACGCGCATGGCAGGCTCCAAAGATTGGCCGAATGGCGGGTTGATTCAGTCTTGCGGCAGGCCGAAAACCTGCCTGACTTCGATGCGGCCGTCTGGGCCGGGGAAGTGCTTGTTCGGATCGGCGATCGGATCGATCACGTCCGTTTTGATCTCGGTACTCTCGAAATCGTCCGTGACAACCGGCTCGTATATCTGGCTCATCGTCACCGTCATGGTGATCGTGCCGCCGGCGGTCCGCTTGTCCGACTTCGTATCGGGCCGGATGGCCGTGTTGATCGAAGATACGCCCTGGACCGCCGCGACCCAGCCGGCATCGGTCAAGAGAACCTCGACGATGCGCTCACAAAGTGTGTCGATCTTGTCCGCAAGGGCCTCATCGTCATCGTCATCGACGGCGACCTCGATACTCAGGTCGGTTTCGGCATCGAATTGCGGTGCCGACATCCAGGCGGCCGGACCCGATTGCTCCGAATTCAAGGTGAAAACAGAGATTGCATCGAGCTCCGCGCGCTCCGTCGGCAATTTCCGGCTGTTGTGGACATGGCCGTTCGGCACGAGTGCGGCGCGGCTGAGCACGGCGACCGTACGCCTGCGGAGATCTGATCGAAAACCCATGGAACGGCCCTCAACGCTCACTTGGTGAAGAGATGCACCTGAACATCGCCCTCGCTGTCGGGTTGGACCTCGCTCACTTCGTAGGTGCACGCGATGCCGCGCTTGTCGGTGATGATGAAGAGGTCGCGTGGACGCACCTCCTGGGGCAACAAGCGCTGGCGCAGGCCGATGACCTGCGTCTGGCCCTGGACGACGCCCTCGGTGGTCACCTCAACCGGCTGAAAATCGCCGAAGAATATCCCTCGGAGGCGGAAGATGCCGCCGCTTTTCGGCTGAAACAGAGCCTCGTCGCCGAAGATCTCCTGGCAAGGCGCCAGGACCAGCTCGTCAAAATCGATCGCCACCGCCACGCCTCCAACTTTCCGCTATCGAAGCTTGCTCTTCGCCGCCGCTGCGAGCCTTGCCTTGCCGGAAATGGCCCGAAGGCGCCGTTCCATCTGCCGCTTCACATTGATGGGCAGCCTTTCACGGATCAGCGCCTCGATTTGCGCGCGGACTTCGGCCCGGCCCATCGTTCCGGCGACGCCCGGACCAAAGAGCTCCTTGATCGGCAGCCGATCATCACCGGTGCGGGCAAAGACACCGACATGACCGGTCTTCATGGTCGCGATGAACGAACCGCGATAGACCTTCCGTTTGCCCCAGGCCTTCGCCGAAACACCGGCCTTGGTCTGGCGCGCATTGAAGGTATAGAGCGGCAATGCCCGGCCAGATCCGCGCACGATCGCCGTCAAGGTCGATCGGCTGGCCTTGATGATCCGGACGCGCTTCCGCACATCCGACGATTTGAGACCGCTTTCCTTGGCGACAAGCTTGATGGCCAGGTTATTGGCCTGGCGCGCGGTGTCGTTCACCGCGATCATGCCGGCGGCACGGAAGTGTTTCTCGCCGAGCTGGCTCAGCGCCTGCTTGAACTGGGAGAAATCGATCGAGACCTTGACACCAACCGCCATGACGATCTCCCAGAAACAGCGAAGGCGGCCTAAAGCCGCCCTCGCTATACACGCGAACGCCGTTCGCTTCCGCGATCAGCCCGTCTTCGTCAGCCGGCGCAGTGCACGCGGCCGCAGGCAAAGCGTCAGCGGGTTGGACTGGGCCTCAACGACTGCCATCCGGCTTGTCTGGCTTTCGGGCGGCATGAAGGCGTGCACCGGCAGGCCCTTCATATTCGTCATGCCATTGATATCCGGCGGCGAGAACAACATCTGGAACAAGCCCGGCACACCCATCGGGAGCAACCGACCCTCATCGATGTTGATGCCGACCGTGCCGTCCTTGGTGCCGCGATAATTGATCCAGGTGATGCCACCATAATAAAAGTGGCTGAACGCCTTGATCTCCTTAAAGACGTCGGACTCGCGGCCCGTATCGGACGTGGCCCGCGCGGCTTTCACTTCCTTGTTGGAATAGATCTGGTCGTAGTAATTGTCGCCGCAGAGAGCGATCGGCGCCATTGTGGTCACCGGCAAGCCTTCCAGCTCCTTCAGCATCTCCCGCACCAGCTGGTTACATTGCACCTCGAAGGTGCCCTTATCAGCGGTGAGTGTCCCGAAATTCGTCTCCGCGGCCGCCAATGGCGCGATGCCGAAGAAATTGTACCAGTTGTAAAGCGTCGAGCCGTCCTTATCGAGCACAATGCCCTGGATACCGCCCAGACGATGGTATTCATGGGTGAGTTCGATGCGGGCGCGAAGACCGAACGGCCCGTTGAGCCGATCATCGATCAGACCCTGCGCCGTCTCCAACTCGGGCTGGCCGCTGACCATGCCGTCCGCGAACGCGTTCTGCACCTCATCGGCATAGACCGAAGCCTCGATCGCGATATGGGATGCCGTCGCCTTGCGGGTATCGCGCTTGGCATGGTCGATCTTCTCGGGGGAAGAGCCCCGTTCACTGGTATTAACGATCTCCAAAGCGCCATTGCGCGCCAGGATACCGACATCCGTCGTGCGAACGCCGTCGGCGGCAAACAGACCGATCGAGCCGAGAAAATTCGGCGCGTACGGCACGTTATTGATCATGGTGGTCAGGGTAACCGCCGAAAAGGCATTACCCGTAAAGATATTCGGAATTTCCCACATCGGGATTTCTCCTGCTGACGAAAGAAAGTGGCGCCGTCAGCGCCGTGAACGATTTGAAGATGAATCAGCGAACGAGAATGTCCTGCTTCGCGAGCTGGTCAGCAGCCAAAGCGATGTCGTCATCTTCGGCGTCATCGAAATAGCTGAGGCAATGGCCGTTCACTTCGGCATCCCGGCAGATGACAACGGCACGATGATCACCATCGCTGGCATCGACGTTGTCATAGAGGACGGCAACGGCATCGGCCGAACCATCGTCATTCGCCGGATTCCACTGCTTGTACTTTTCGGTACCGCCGGAAACCGTGATGACGAAGCCGTCACCTACGCCGAAGTCATTCGCGCCATCAGCCAGGGTGAACGCCAGGCCTCCGCCTTCGAAGGCCGCAGCCACATCGCCATTGCCGACTTCGATGCCGTCTGGGTCTTCAACCTTGAAGCTGCCGGCATTCGCTGCCGCCGCCGTGATGGTCAAAAGGTATTTGCCGATCTTCGCCGCACCATCGACGGTGATGGCACCCATGGCGCCGTTGCCAGCATTGCCCGCTTTCGCCTGGGCGGCCGCAACTGCGCCATCCAGGGTGCGACCCAGAACCGATCCGGCTTCCAGGTTTTCACCCGCCAGTAAAACGACTTGCTCCCGACTGCGATAGCCGTTCGCTTCGGAGACGATAAACTCGCCGGTATACCGGCCCTCTTTAATGACCTGAGGCATGTGGTAGCTCCCATGCACATGAGTGGATAGCCGGTATCCGGCCGCGAGAAGGGTGGGTTAGCGCGACTTCGCGCCGTTGAATTTGTCGTAGATCGCCCGATGGTCGATGCCGGCGCGACTCTGCGGCGCTTTCTTGCCGTCCATCCCAATCTTGGGATTGCCGAGCTGGGCCATGGCCGCAGCCAAGCCGCCCTTGCCGCCTGCTTCGCTCTTCGGGGCGGCCTTAAGACCGGCAATCGCCGACTTCGCGCTCATCGAGGTGTTGAACGCGAAATGACAGGCCAGGGCCAAACGCCCATCAGCTTCCGCCGAGGTGACGATCGCCCGGCAACGCTTGCGCTCCTGGCGTCGTGCCTTGCGAGCACCCTGCTTGCTGTCCTCGTCATCCTCATCGGACTCGCCGTCTTCGGCCGACGCGTCACCGTCTTCGGTGTCGTCGTCCTCGGCGGCGTCCTCTTCGGTGTCGTCTTCCTCGTCCTCAGCCTCGGTTTCGTCCTGATCGTCTTCCTCGGCTTTAGCGACCTTCGCCTTTTTCTTGGCCTCTTCCTCGGCGGCCCGCGCCGCATTCCGGCCAAAGCCGGCCAATACGCCAAACTTGCGCATAGTCAGTCTCCTGATTGTGGGTGATGGGCCGGCAGGCGACCCTATGGTGCCGATGCTGCTATGCGCCGGCCATCTGATCGAGGACCCGGTTCATCGCCGCCCTCGCTGAAATGACTTCGTCGGCCAGGCCGAGCTTGATTGCTGCGGCCAGCCCCGACGGACCTTCGAAAACCGCCGCTTCGGTGCTCATCAGCTGATTGGCGCTCACCTTGACACCGGCGGCCGATCTGTTTCGAGAAACTGTCTCGCAAAAGAGGACCCGCAATTCCTCACAGTCGGCCTGCCATTGCTCCTCGACGGCCTCGGGCAATGGCTCATAGGCATTTCCGTCAGCCTTATGCTCACCCGCTTTAATCAAGGTAACATCAAGGCCGACCTGCTTGAGCCACCCCGACATGTCGTAATGCGCCATGATGACGCCGATCGACCCGACCCCGCCGGTGCGCGGCACGGCGATGGAGTCCGCCGCGGATGCAAGCGCATAGGCCGCGCTGAAAGCACACTCATCCAGCACCGCGAGGACCGGCTTGCCGGCGCTCGCCTTGGCCTGGACGATCCAATCCACGAGATCAAAGCACCCGGCCACTTCGCCACCGCCACTATTTATATAGGGAACGATGGCCTTGACCTCCGGATCAGCGAAGGCCTGCGAGAATTGGCAGTACAAGGCGTCATAGCCTGTCGCATAGGGCCAAACCACATACGGGAAGTGGTTGAGCAGAATACCCCTGATCGGGATGACGGCGACATTGCCATCGAGATAATAGAGCCGGCGGCGATCGTCGTTCGCCTCGTCCACATATGCAGCTTTTGGCGGATCGGTCATCTGCGCCACCTGACGCAACAGACCCGAAAACTCGGCGAAGCGATCCCGCCGATACAACACCGGCCTGGGCGATGCAGCCTGCCCGAGCAAGATTTCCCGCGTCATGCCTTTTGCCCTTCCCCGTCCTGCTGGCCGCCCTGCATCCGTATATACTGCGCCCAATCCCGTTGCGCAGGATGCAAGACACCCTTCGGCAGCTCAGCTATTTCACGCTCGATCTGCTCGATGACTTCCTGGTAGTCGACGCCTTGCTCGGCGCATTCCGCTTCCAAGGTCGACATGGCGCCATTGATGCCGATCAGCGCACCCTGCTTTTCCTTCACCGGGTCGACCCAACCACGGCCGGGCCCGATCCACTGGCAATGACAATAAGCTGCCCGTGCATCGTAAAAGCTGGGCGCGCCCGCCGGTTCTTCCAATTCGCCCCGATCGATAGCTTCTTCAAGGAAGGCGCTATAAATCGGTGTGGCGAAGCTGGCGGCAAAAGCACGGCGCCGTGTGATCAAGGTTTTCCAGGTTTCCAGCAAAGCACCACGTGCCGACGAATAGTTCGACTGCGACCAGTCCCTGCTGATTTGCTCATAGCTAAGACCGGTACCCGCCGCGATGTTGCGCAGCATGGCGCGTTCGAACTCCACGAAGGCGACATTGGGTCGAGCCGCTGTTTGGAAACTGAACTTGTCGCCCGGAAACAGCGTGGGGATGCGAATGCCATTCAGACTAACTTGGCGCCGATCATGAAACGCCGCTCGCGCATCCTGATAGCCATTGATTTTCGCGCCATTACCCTCTTCGAGAATTTCCGTCAGCAGCTCCTGATCGAGCGGGCTTTCGATAAACGCCGCAAAGATGGAATTGAGAACGGCGGCCTGCAGCTCGACCTTGCTGGCCTTCGACACCATCTTGAGCTTTTCCAAGATTGGCGTCAGCCGACCAACACCACGCGTTTGACCATCGCGAGTCTTGTCGTAGAAGTGGACCATCACCGGACGGCCCCATCCCGTTTCACGTGGAACACGCTCCCACACAAAACTATTCATGGTCGCCGAAGGAATGTCCGCCGGATGCCGCTTGCGAATATAGTAAGCGATCGCCGCAGTATCCTCGTCGATCTCTACGCCGCCGCGAATGTGATCGCTATCCATCTGGCTGAGCGGGTTCGACAGCCGGTCAGGATCGATCACGCGAACCGCCGTCGCCCATTTTCCTCCTCTGCCCGGCTTCCACAGGAGCGTAGCAAGAGCGTCGCCATCCTGCAGGTAGTGTCGATAGCCGAGGCCGAAGATGCCGCCCATCTGCGAATGACGGCTGGCATCACAGTATTTTCCCGGATCATTGGCATAGGTTCGCCACAGAGCTTCTGCGCGCGTGCCCCATTTATGCGCCCATTCCCGCGATTGGTTGAGCGCACGCCAGTCAGGCTTTGCCGACAGCCGGAGGCCGCTGCCGATGACATTATCCAGCTCACTGCTGACGATGCCACTGGCCCAGCCATCATTCCGCGCCATATCACGAATGCGGGCCGTGATAGCATCCCGCTCATAGAGCAGGTCCATATCTGCCGAGGCCAGCCCCGGATGCCAGCCCGCCAGGTCCTGCCCCGCGAAGTCCGCCGCGTGATAAGCAGGGATGCGGGCCGATTTGACCGGCAACATCGGCGAGCCATCGGCGTTCACGAGCGCGCTCGTGCCAAGACGGTTAGACATTTTGGTATCCTCCCGACCTAGCGGTGAGTAAAGCGAACGCCGATGGCTCCGCGCCGCGACAACCCCAAGCGAGATTCGATCTCGGCGATCCGCCGCCGAATCTCGTTCAGGGCAGCAGCCGCATAAGAGACGCTTCTGCCATTGTACTGAGCAGTGACCACTCTTTTGCCGGTCAGAAACTCTGTCCGAGCCTTCACGAGCATTTGCAGCTCGGCCCGCAACGCGTCACGTTCTGCATTGGTCATGATCAAGCCAACCTACTTGCGAAAGAGGTCCGGTTCGTTAGCGGCTGCGATGCTGCCGGCGACGGTGCGGCCGGCAACATATCCTCGAGATCGAGCTGTCCGGAGCCGCGAGAGGCTTCCAGTTCTTTCTCAAGCTGATCCCAGGCATCGTCAGTTTTGCTTCGCCAGCCCAAGCGGATGGCAGCCGCTTCCGCGTAGAGGGCCGTATCAAGCACTTCATTTCGCTGGGCTGCATCCTTGGTCCAGCGATAGTCGACGAAGCCGTCTTTGCGTTTTTTGGGTGTTCTCCGCTCGGCACAGAGCTGCTGGTAATAGTCGTCATCCAGCCCTACAGGAAATCCACAGTAACCTCGCTCTAGTGGGTCGAGCTTCTGCAAATTCTTGTAGAGAGACATCTTCATGGGGGAGACGCCGACATTGAAAAAGCGCCCCGCATACTTGACGCTCTTACCTTCCTTGTTTTTCTCTCGCTTCACCTTGACCAGCAATGGCGCCAGGTCGGATTTCGCGCCGCGCACCATCATCACGCGACTGGCTGGGTGCCGCTTCGCCCAATCGAAAACATCATCGGTCCAAGCGTTGCCGTCGATCGCGACCATGCCGGCTTGCCGCCGATTGCCGAATTTATCCGGCCAGGTGCGCTTTACCAGTGCATCAAGATTGCGCCGTGTTTCGCCATCGGAGATGTGCCCCTCGATGACGCCATATTCGATGGTCCAGCGGCGCAGGTCCCTGCCGAAGGCAACGCAATGCCACTCGACACGATCGCTTTGGCAGTCGAGGCCGAGCGAAAGCAGCAGGCCGCCTACCGGTATCTCGCCAAGCTTCAGCTCGCCGGCGGCCGCTCGATCTCTGATCGCTTCCCATGGCGGTGACTCCCCGGCAGCCTTATAGGCAAACCCAACGGTGTCATTTAGGAAAGCCTGCTCTTTGGCGGGGTCGCCTTTCGCCGAGAGCCACGCATCGCGAATGTTCACCCAGCTTTCCAGAGGCGAATAGGCAGCCCATAGATAGAAGCCGATCATCACAGCCAAAGCGTTGCGCGCAACCCATTTGCCGAGCCGGTTCATGTGATACCGGTGATGCTGTTCGATCAGCCCGCCGCAGCTGGGACAGGTGAAGCATGGCTCATCGGTCGGATGCGCTTCGATGTAGCTCTGCAAATTCTCCCATTCCAGCGGATGTTGATGGCCGCAATGCGGGCACGGCACATGGTAGTGTTCCTGGGTCGATCGCAGGAATGCCTTGGTAATCCGGCAACCATCTTCAATCAGGGGCGTGCTGATCTTGAAAATCTTTGCCCAGGCGAACGCTTTGCTTCGGCTGTCCGCCTGTGTCTCCGGATCGCCGGCGTCATTCAATTCCCATTTGGACAGATCGTCCTGAATCTGCTTCTTTGCGCTGAGCATCGAAAGGCTCGATGCCGAGTTCGCGCCACTGATCTGCAGCCAACCCCGACCATCTTTTCTCTCTTGAAACAGCAGGCTATGCGAACTATCCCGCGACTTGGCGTTGCCAAAGATCGCGGTCAACGCCGTCGACTGCCGGATCATCGGCTTCCATTTGGTTTTGGCCCAGCGCGCCGCGTTTACTTCGGTCGGATGGATGTACATGACGCCGCAGGGGTCCATGTCCATCGAAGCGCTGAGAAATATCTGCGCGAGTACGGTGCCGCCAATTTGCGCCGATTTCTTCATTACGACGACGCGTGCCGGGTGCTCCGGCCCTAATACCTCCAACGGCCGCGTGAAGAACGGGAATAGCTCCGGGTTGTAGGGACCGCGGATAGAGCTTTCCGACCCGAAGCGGACGTTGTCCTGCGCCCACCGATTTAAGTCCAATGGCGGCGGCGGCTGTGTTGTCTCGGCAACAATGTCCGCAACAACCCGACGAGGGTTCGCGAGAAATCCACCATCAGGCATAAATTAATCTCCCGCCGGATCGTCCTCCTCTAGGACCTCAGGCTCACTGGCAGCGGTTGCCCGCGCGTTGGATGCGACGCTTTCCCGCCAGGCGCGCAACTCTCCGCGAAAGATCACCGTGGCCGCCTTCGGATCGATGTGCAACGCTCCCGCCAGTGCGTCGGCCATCTTTGGCATCGTCTCTTCCAGGCTTACGAGGATCTCCGTCAGGGTGCGGGTCCATTCTCGCTTGGCGTCTTCAGTGCGGATGTAGAGGCCGCGTTCTTCCTCTTCCTCGCGCTTCGCCCGGCGCAAGGCGATCTCAGCCTGATCGGCCCGCGCCTGCTGATACCGATGCTGGGCATCGTTCAGCGGGATAGGCGTGTCGCTGCCTTCGCCTGCCCCTGCACTTCGATGCCCGGTTGGCAACGGTCTCCCTTGCGCTGTAAGTTGCGCTGCATCAAGGGTGACGCCGAGTTGGCTGCAGGCCAGGTCAACATCGATGCTGGCGTTCCGTCCTTCACCGACGATGGCATCGCCGTAAATCTTTCCTTCGCGGAGATACTGAGAAATGCGGCCAGGCGTGACGCCGACGATCTCAGCCAGCTTACCCTTCGTGACCAACCGACGAACGGCGTTCGCGCTCGCGAGCAGCGGCGCCGCCGCAGTGGCATTGCCCTGCACCGTCTGCATATCTCAACTCGTTCAATTGCGCTAAAGGACTAAATTTAGGCTCTCAATTTAGTCACTGACTGGCGAAACCCTGCGGCTGCGTTGCCCGTGTGATGGGGGACCGCCAGGAAGGACCCGCGACCGGGGTTGGGGGTGGCCCTGACTTGTCGATCACATGGCCACCTCCCGCGCGAGGGTGTCTTTGGAAACGGAAGCGCCCGCGACTCTGAGGAGTGGCGGGCGCAGTTCTCGAAACTAGGGATGGAAGCTATATCGGCCGTACGGTCAATGTCAATAGCGCGCGACGCTGAACGCGTGTGAGTTCATTCGCCACTAGCAGCATTTGCCCCTTTCTTCGCAGCTTCCAAATCCTCTTTGGCTTTGATCAGCTCTATTTCAGCTTTCAATTTTGCAGCCTGAGCCTCTGTGACCCCCTTCTCAGCGTTAATGTTTTCTATTTTGAATTGGAGAGCCGCCGAAGGAATGGATGCAAATGCCTTCGCGATGTCGATGGGGATGCTTGCTGCCGCCAGCACCGTGCTCGGCTTATCGACAATGATGCTCTGCAGCACTCCATCCGCGACTGCCAAATTCACCTTCTTTTCGACCAAAACAGATCGGCTCATATCTACAGCGATGGTGTAATTTGGATTCGCAACAGCGTAGGTAATATTGGTCGCGCGCGAGTTTCCGCCAGCTAGCCTGCAAAGCACACGATCCGCCTTCGAACCAGTTGGACTGCCCAGGGTCACGTTCAATTGACTAACGTTAAATCGAATCTCTGCTGTGCGCGGTTCCGAAACACGAAACAGGATGCCACGTGCGCCCTTGTTAACTTTCGCTTCGTAAGCGAGCTGGTCATCGCCGACCTGAGCGCTCGGAATATTTGGTTCCAGATATACCTCGACAACGCGGCGGGCGTTCGCAAGGTATTCGTCGTCGTGCAGCCACTCGCCATCGTACATCATATGGCGAATTTTGTAGTCAAGGGCCCGCAGTTCCGCATCCTCAAGCAGGAACGCCTGTATATCCTTTTCTTTCTGGCCAAGGGGATCATTGGCGTTTTCATGCAACGTAGGCGACCTTCGGAGTTGATCGGTTAAGCTCAGTTGGGTATCGAGCTTGAATGGCTTAAGCGCTTTATTGCAAGCCAGTTTGGCGGCCTTCTCCTCATCCTCCACCTCTTGCTGTGGTTTAGCTGTTTTTTTCGCGAGGAACACTGGCAACACTTGAGCGATGAGTTCCCCCACTTTCAGTATGATTGCTCCGCTCTTGTCGTCCGACTTAGCGTCAACAGTCTGAATCAGGCCCTTCTCGTTGGTCTTAAGCTCGAAATGGTCGTTCGCAATGCCTTCTGTGTGGTACTCCAGAAGGTAGAGGCCTGTTGGATCTGCTACCTGGGTTGGATTGCCCACAGTAATTGACATGGTGTAGTCGTATAATTCTTTCTTATCTATTTCCTTGTCATCGAGCTTTCGCTTAGGAACGAACTTACCTTCGACTGTGATCGGCAAGACGGTTTTTGGTAGATAGTATGGGACGCCATTAATAGAGGGCTTGGCGACATCCTTGTCCCCCGTGCTCTCAAGGTAATCTCTCCTTAGATAACTGGTTGTTATCATTTCGGAGCTACATCCTGTTATCAATGCAACCGCTACACAGAAGTATGAAACAAGTGAATGTCGAAGCACTTTCACCCCCCCATCATCTCGGCTCAGAGGTGAGCGCTATTGATATTCTGCGCCTCGCTTCGTGCTGTCCACGGATCGATAATCCTAATAGCCATAGTAATGAGCAAGGGTTTCTAAGGCGGCTTTAAATAACGTCATCGAAATGATTTCATCACGGCGCCCTCCCCTTTTTGACCAGGTGTTTACAGGAAGGTCGTCACACACAACGTGGATCAGGACGGGCGAGAGGATTGGGCCGACTGCATCAATCGCCTGCTGGTAGCGGCGCCGCGCTCCAATCGCCCGATCGCTAATTTCGCCCTTGCCACTTGGCAACGGTGAGAGCGTGGAAATGATGCGAGGCTGCATGCCCGCTAGATAGAAGTCTCGCCGCAAGTGGTCACCCGCCATCCAGAGCCGCTGGTGGTCGCCATCCTTCTCCCACGCTAACTGCTTGCGGTTCAGCATCGTATCCAGCGGTGTAACTGTGGTTACGCGCGCGTGGATTTCCGGTTTGCCCTCGTTAACGATCTTCACCGTGTCGTGCTGGCGGCGCTCGGTCGTGCCGAAGTCATCATTGCTGACGGCAACGGCCACGCCCTCGCGGTCGCGGAGGATGACGGCGGGATCGGTCACCACATCGCCCGGCTTGATGGCATAGCTGCGGATATCCTTCCTGATCTTCTTCCGCGCCTGCTTCTCGATCGCCTTCAGGTTCGCTTTCAGCTTCCCCATCTCATTCCCCTTCGATTTTTAATCACTACTACCTTGCTGGATAGTTATGGACAGTTCATGGACAGTTGAAAAAGGACCTAAGTCTTTGGAGAGATTGGAGGGAGCGGACAGTTGGACAGTATGGACGGAAGGCCATCGCTATAAGCGAGAGACAATGCCTATACGTACATGGGAAAAACTGTCCAAACAGTCCAACTGTCCGCCAACACCAATCAAACCAAACACTTACACCCTGGACACTTCGCGCGCCGTGGACACTTAACTGTCCATATCGGGCGGTGGCGGCTCCGGCGATCCATCGCCACCACCGCTTTCGTCATCCGTTTCGCTTGGCTTCGGCTGCTTGAAGGTCTCCACCACCAGCTCGGTGTTGACGTAGTAGACGATGCCGACCTTGTGTTTTTTGAAGCCCATGTTGTCGAGCAGCCTGCCGATCTTGGACTGTGACAGCGGCTCATAGGCGTTGGCGTCGCACCACCCCTTGTAAAGCTCATAGACGCGCTTGGCCGTGACGGTCGCCCCCGGCGTCTCGCGCAACGCCGACTTCACGAACTGGCTGAAGGGCTGGGTGCTTTCGCGATAATCTTCCGTGGCGGCCTTGACCTCATCCGGCGTCACCAGCCGGCCATCGGCGAACCACCGGGTCAGGCCTTCCAGCAGCCAGTTCAAGATGCCGCTGCGCTCGGGCACCAGCTTTTCCCCGAGCTGCTTATCGCGCTCTTCCTCCGGGATCACCACGTCGAAGGGCACGATGGTGATGCGGCGCCAAATGCCGTGATCCTGGCCCTGCACGGTCGGCTTGATATTGACCGACACGCCCAGCTTGAAGCGCGGCAGATATTCGAAGAAGCCTTTATTGAGGTGGCGGGCCGCGATCGGCTCACCCGAGGTCACCATCTTCACGAAGGATTCCGACAGCCGCTGTCCTACTTCCGGCTCCGATGCCAACACTAGGCGCTTGCCTTCCAGCCGCGCTACGTCGGGCGAGGCCTGGCTACCGCTGCGCCGGTCGTCATACATCAGCGTCTGGATAGGCGTGATCGCCGCATAATCATCGAGCAGATGATGCGTCGCATCCACGATGGTGGACTTACCATTGGCGCCGACACCCGACAGGATGGCGATCTTCTGCTCCGAGACGTCGCCGGTCAGGCAGAGGCCGAGATAGGTTTGCAGATAGATTCGCACCGGTGCCACCGGCAGCACGCGGTCCACCGTCCTATTCCAGATCGGCGCCTGCGCCTGCGGATCGTAAGTAACATTCGCCAGCAGCGTGATGCGATCCTCCCGCCGATGCTCGCGCAGCCGGATGCCGGGATGACCGTCACCGCCCATATGCCGCAATTCCAACGTGCCGTTGAGGACATTGAGGAGCCAGTTATCGGCGTCGAGCTCGCGCGGCGATACCCGCAGATAGGGGACCGCCGCCTGCAGCATGGCATTCGCCTTGTTGGTGTTGCCGCTCGCCACGGCGAAGGACCAGTGCTTCTTGATCGCGTCTTCGGTCTCCTCGCGATCGAAGCCGGGCGGACGGTCCGCCATCGGCAGGTCGAAGATGCTGAGCATCTCTTCTTTAAGCGCGGTCGCCTCTTTCTTGATGGCTTCGGCCGTCTGGTGCGCCATGACCAGCGCCCGCACGTCGCCCGCCTCACCCGACCAGCGTCGGCCGTCCCAGACATACCAGCCGTGTTCATCGACATACATCAGGTCGCGGCCGAAGCGCCCGATCAGCCGCTGCGCGTTGCCGTAGTCGTTGCGCGGCAGCTTGGCGAGGTCGAGATCGCGGCGTTGTGCGCGTGGCTGTGGCTTGTCGAACATGGCCGCGATGCCGGCGAGCGGCTCGGTGCTCTCACTCATCAATCATCAACCTTACCCAGACGGCGATAGGCCGCAGCATCGACGAAGTCATCGCGGTAGCGGCGGCGCCAGACGAACCAGCCGGCTTCCATGGTGGGACTACCGAGGCCGAGCGAATCCGGCCGGAAACTCAGGGCATAGATCATGGCGGGCCGATGCTCGCCCCAGAGCAAGTCCCGGTCGATCGCATGGAAATAGATGGCCTTGAGATACATCGCGACGTAGGGCGCGCCGAGCGCCAAGCTATGCCGGATGAATTCTTCGGCCAGCGAGAAGGGCGGATTGGTGATGATGCCGGGCATGCGGCCCTTCGGCCGCCATTTCAGATAATCGACGCCGGCCCTGCCATAGCCCCGCTTGACCAGATCGGAAGCCTCGACCATCAATCCGTGGGCCTCGAGCACGCGCGCCATGGCGCCATCACCACAGGCCGGCTCTCGCACAAAACCGCCACAGAGATCGAGGATCTTCCTCAGTTCGGCACAGAGAAAGGCCGCCGTCGCTTCACGCGGTGTCGGATACCATTCCTTGTCCGGCTTGCCCTTGCCGTTGCCACCCGCCATCATGGCGCCCAGGCCGGTCATGCTGCGGCCTTTCGAATTTGGGGGAAGCATACATGGACACGTGGTGCGGTTTGCAAAGCTGCCACATCGGCGCTTTGACCTATGCGTATCAGACGCTCATTGCCGGAATTCTCGCGTTGGCCAGCGCGGTAACCGTTGTTGGAATTGAGCGGTGTCGAAGACAACAAGCAGCGCGAGACCAGAATAAGCGATCTGAAGCCCTCGCCAAGCTCCTGAATGCTCGCATTCTGCTGTGCGCGCGGCATCTCATTGACAAGAAGCTGCGGATGGAGCGCGGTTTCGACGATTTTTTGCGAGTTCGTGTGCTTCGGCAAGCGGCGCGAGAAGTTGCCGATGAGCTGCTTGAAGAGTTTGAAGCAACAGTGTCCGAGATCTGGCAAACAGCTTCGCAATTGAAGCCCAACGACATGGAAGAAGTCATTGGGATTGGAAGCACGCTCCAAGCTGCAGCTGCCGATTTCAAACATATCATATCGCTTCTCGACGATAGTCTTCTTGAAGAGCTCGACCCAGCGCCGGCAGCTTTGGCTGAGCGAATGCTTTGGTCTTACGGCAACGCTTTCAACAAATTGAAGCGCGAATTCAGTCTGTCGAGTCCAATGGATGTCATTCTCGCAGACTATTCTACAAGATGGGCCACCACAGAACGTGGGCAAGAGCCGTCGTAAGAATAGGACTCTGAGAAGCGTTTCCAGACCGCTCATTTGCCACCCCCGGCCATATCGCAGAAATCCATGCCGGGGCTGGCCCAGATCACGTTGACCTCGCGGCCTTCCGCCTGCCAGCGACGCACGCCGCGATTGACGATCGCCCGGGTGCAATAGGGATCGCTGTCGCCATCGCCGAGGATGACCACCTGCCGAACGCGGTCGGGCAGCACGATGCCGGGGCGCGACATGTCGGGATGCTCGGTCTGGACCCGCTTCTGCGGATCGATCGGATGCCGCCTGGAGGGATAGCCGGGCTCACCGCCGCCGCCGATATTGCCAAGCGTCAATGCCGCCCAGACCGGGAGGGGATTTCCCGCGCGTGCCAAGGCCGACATGACCACGAGGCCGTTCTCGATCCCCTCTGACACGCCCAGCTTTTCCCCGGCCGGTGCCAGACGTGTGCCGCCGGTGACGCAGGGGCCCAGCATCAACTTCGACTTCGGCACGCGGTCTTTCGGCGCTTTGGTGACGCGGGGCGCAGCGTCGGGCGGCGCCAGATAAGTGCGATGCACGGCGACAATCTCGCCCGTTGGCGACTGCACTGCCGCCACCATGGCCGGCCAGCAGCTGCGCTGGCCCGTCTCCTTGTGGATATGCGCCAGCGCCGGATGAAACCGCAATGTAACGGGGACCCCGCCAATCGCATCGAGGTCCACGCCTCGCCCGCGCAGATAGGCCTCCACAGGCGTGCCATTGGCCGGCAAAGAGTCAGACCAGATTGAGTAAATGCGAGCCTGCAGTTGCTGCCGCTGACGGTCTTCTTGCCCGACGGTGGTTGCGGAGCCCGAGCGCGCCGCCGGCGGCTTCGGCGCCAGGCTTTGTTTCGGCTGGGCCTGCAGTATCGCCTCTTCCGGCACCGGGATGCCGGCGAGCTGCGCCAGGGCATAGATCGCTTCCCTGAAGTCGACCCCGTGATACTCGCGATAGAAGGTGACGACATCGCCACCGGCGCCGCAGCCACGGCAGAGATAGACCTGCTTGCCGGCATGGACATGGAAGCTGGGCGTCTTCTCCTGGTGAAACGGGCAAAGCCCGACCAGCTCGGCGCCGGCGCGCCTCAGGGCAACGACATTGCCGATGACCGCCTCGATCGACAGCGTCGCCTTGATATCTTCGGCTTGGACGGGCCGAGCCTCCCCGGCCGTCATGCCGCACCTGCCAGCTTTGCCGCCCGACTGAGTGCGGCATGGTTGGCGCGAACGGCGTTCGCCAGGTCAACAATCAGGTTGAGGCCGTGGCTCGGCAGGACGACGCCGAGCTCATGCTCGCCATCCTCATCGCCCCAAATCCGGAATACGTCTCCGGCCAAGGCAGCCATCGCCAGCTGGCGCATCAGGCCGAGCGCTCGCTCGTCGGTGATGAGCCGCGATCGCCGCACACCGCCGCACCAGGCGACGAGGAAGATCGGCTGGCCACCAGTTTCATGCCGCACGAAGATGCCGCGCGGCTCTGGTGTCGACAGCCGTTCGACACCGGCTTGATTGATGGCAGTTCGGCAGATCATGCTTCCCCCAGGCATACGCAGGTGATGCCGGGCATTAGCAGCCCCCGGCCGGCGCCCCTCCGCTTTCCAATCTGCAGCTTAGGGAGAGGACGGCTGCAGAAGGGTGATCAGATGACCCGCTGATTCGGTGGCCGCTACTCTCCCGGCCTGGTCACGCCCGATGGTTTGCGCTGTTGCTTGCCCGCAGGCTCACGCTGGGTAATGACGTTTTCCCGCTGCCCCGTTAAAGCCCGATCGCCTGCTTGTAGAGATCGAGCAGTTGTTCCTGTTCCTCGCGGTCATGCGCTTCCATCTTCCGAAGGCGCACGATCTGCCGCATGATTTTCGTGTCGAAGCCGGAGGACTTGGCCTCGGCATAGACTTCCTTCACATCGCCTCCGATAGCGGCCTTTTCCTCCTCCAGCCGCTCGATCCGCTCGATGAAGGATTTCAAGCGATCGGCTGCGATGCCGCCGGCATCAGCCATGCTGCGCCTCCTGTTGAATGACGATATCGAGATCCGCCAGCATCGACGCCAAGGCATGCATCACCTCGGTGACGCCCTGCTTCAACTCGCCGGCTTCCTGCGGCGACAGCCTTTGATCGGCCATGGCCGCCGCGTATCGGGAAAACAACGCCGCCGCGCGCTCGCCGAACCGCGCCATATCGACCGCCAATGGCGCATCGATCTCAGCGATCAGCGGCACCAGGGCGTGATGTGCCTGCATGGCGAGATAGGCGGTCACCACAGGCACGCGGCTCACTGCTTCCAGCGTCATCACCTGGGTCAAGGACAGCTCGGCCTTGGGATGCAACGCGTCGGTATAGCGCTGGATCTGCGATTGTGATTTGACCAGCAGCTGCCCGACGCGCTCCTGTCCGCCGCAGCTTTCGACCAGGGCGGTCATGGCGGATTTCAGCGTCCCGGATGGACGCGGCTTCATACTGTGGCCGGGGCGCATCAGTGTTGCTCCTGATGAGGCAAGTGATCGCGAGCAAGGGCGGTCATGGACGCGCCCCTGCCCGCTCCGCTACCATTGGAAGTGTCGAATCAACCAAGGAGCGAAAGATGGATCGCCAAGAGCGGCATATTGCCGACCTGGAAACTGAAGTTCGTGATTTGAAAGTAAAGTTGGCCGGAACACAGGCATTTCTTTCGGCGCTCGTCGCCGCCTTGGTCAAGCGAGAGATCTTTGAGAGCCACCAGATGGACGATGTCACAGATGTCGCCATCCAGCGCGCCAGAGAACAGCATGGCAAAGATGGGGAATATTGGGCCGCTGATATCATCAATGTGGCGGTTCGCATGGCAAACAGCGGCACTTAAACCTCCGTCCCGCCAGTCGGATAGGCGTCACGCAGATCACGCGCGAGGGCGTTGCGCCTGTGCTGGTCGCAATGCTCTCGAATGCGCCTTGCGCTTTCATCGCCAAACCACAGCCGAAGATCTCGGCGACGAATGCGCTTGCCGCTTTCAAGCGCGCGGAGCAATCCGAGCAGGCCAGGCGCAGGACTCAGAGAGATCGCATGTGCCCCATGATGGTATGCACTCACCATCTTCATCTGAGCGATCTCCACGGTCTCGGCGCCAGCTAGCCGAAAGATTGCGAGAACGATCAGCCGCGCATCTTCGTCGCGGCTCTGATTCACTGCCCGGGCGAGATTCCCCAGCAAGGCGGTGAGCCGGTCCGCCTCCAGCCGAATGATGACTTCCTGCATATGCTGCGGCAGCGCCGAGCCGCCTGCCTCTTCGCGGGTACTGCTCATGCCCGTACCCCTGGCACGGCCGGGTCACCCGGCGCATGTTCTGTGGCGCGGTTGTCGTTCACGGGCTCAAGCGGAGGCAGATCGTAGAAATCGTTCGGAGTCACCAGCCCGCGCGAATCGCGATAGATGCGGACCATGACAGGCCTCGACGGAATGCGGCCATTGCAATAGCGCGCAACTGCCTGCTGCGATTTGTCGATTTCATCACCGTATCGGGCCTGGGTCTTTCCCATGGCCCTTAGCCAGTCGCGAAGTTTCAAGGTCGCCTCGTTCTAAAAGCGGGGCGGCACATGACGCCGCCTCGAAACGAGTTAACCAATTACACCAAAACAGGGTACCCCGCAATGGTGTTTACACCGTCTCGCAGTGTGACGAATCACACCAATTCGGCGATGCTCGGCGCCATGGTACGAGTCGCAAAAGACAGGCAGGAATTTCCTAATAATCTCAGATACTTGCGGGAACGCAGGAACTGGACACAGGAGATCGTTGCCAAAATGGCGAATATCGCGCAGCAGACGTATCAGCGATATGAAGCCGGCGAGCGGCGCCTGAAAGCGGACCAGTTACCCGTTTTCGCCCATATTTTTGGAGTCGCGCCTTCAGACATCATCGATGACACGATCGGGCGGCGGCTGCCGATCATTGGATTCGTGGGAGCCGGGGCGGAGGTATTCCCCATTGATGAATTGCCTCAGTGGGATTCGCACTTCATCGTCGACTGCCCGCGTGAGTACGACCCTTCTGACACCGAAGCGTTGATCGTGGAGGGCGACTCGATGATGCCAATCGAGCCAGGTTCGATTGTTTTTGTCTCGAAAAGCCGCCCGCTGTCAGCCACCGACATCCTGGGCAAGCTCTGCGTCGTCCAGTTAACGAACGGCCGACGACTGCTGAAGCAGATCCGGCGGGGCTATCAGGAAGGTCGTTTCAACCTGATCAGCACGAATGCGGCGCCGATCGAAGACGCTGATATCGAAAAGGCCGCCAGGGTGCGGTCCATCGCGAATCCCTCGACCCTGTATCGCGCCGACGATTAGAGCTCATAATTTTGCAGGACGAGATCGGCAAGCTCGATCGCGACCTGCCCGCCCCTTACATCTCCACTACGGATCTTGCGCTTTGCGGCCGACTCCAGTTGGTCTCGATAGCGATCCCAAAGCTGATCCACCCGCGCTAGCGGTATTGTGTCCCCCGCCAGACCACAAAGCGCCGCGAAGGGAACGCAGCAGCGGAACACCTCACCAGTATTCTTGCGGATATTAAACACGATGCCGGCAGATCGCGGGTAGTTGGGGTCTCGCTGCGCACCATCCAACCACCAATTTGGCAATGGCCGACGCAAATGCGCCCACTGATCGTATTCATACATGGCAAGCGCTACTGGGCGGCAATATCCGAAAAGCGAAACACGAATTCCGGCTCGCTCAGCTTGCCATTCAACGTGAGGCTGAGTTCAGCTAGGCAGTTGTTCTTTTCCGGCGCAGCCAGGAACCGGCCCGAAAAGACGACCTTTTGCCCCACGGAGAGAGCAGACGCCGACTCGAACAGCTTGCTCGTGGGGTCGATTAGCGTTTTGTAGGGGATGTCGGAAAAATCGTTATTGGCCGTCTGCAAATAGATCCCCTCGGCGATCTTGATTTGAAGAATGCCCCGGCCATCGCTGTTAGAATCCAGCTTAGTGATTTCACCGGTCCAGTCTTTAGCGGCGCCCTTGATCCCCTTCATCATGTTGCAGACATCCCGCTCGCGCTTCGCCAATGCGCCACCGCGTTGCATATCATTCGACGCCTTGGCCGAGTCGGCCTGGGCTGCCGCTACGATCAGCACAAAAGCAGCCTCGTCGGTGGGCTGATCCGCGAAAGCAGCGACGGTGAGTGACGCGGCCGAGATCGCGCTTAGGAGCGCGGTGGCAACGATTTTCATGACGTAACGCCCCCAACAAGCCCCTCCAGCGGCCTCCCAGCAGCCGCACGAGGATAATTATCCTGGAAATCATGTCAGAGAGCCGGAGGGCGTGCTAACACCATTTTGGTGTTGACATGAAAACCCCATTATGGTGTTAAATTTGGTGCGCGGTCATTTGCGCGCTTTGAAGCAGCCGGGCGGCGGTCGCCCAAGTACCGCCGCCCGGCCCCCTCAGAAGGGAGGAGACCATGCCCCGCACCATTGCCAGCGTCCGGCAGCAGGACGCGACTTTCGCCTTTCCCCTCGGTGTCGACCGGAAAAAGCCGATCGGCACGCAGATGGCGGCCGCGATGCTCAGCTTGCATCGCGTGTTCGGCAGCTGCGAGGAGCAGGACCTGCTGGCCGTCGGCTTCACCGCCGAAGATCTGCATATCCATCGCCACGTCGCCCGGCTGATGGCCTATAAGGCCGCACCGCATCTGATCGCGAACGACGTTCGCCCCCATCTCAGCGATGAAGACATCGCTGCTGGCCTCACGAAATCGACGCTGCCGCCCGAATTCCCCGGCGGCTTCAGCTACCGCGAGCGGGTGGCCTGAGATGTCGGCCCGCATCCTCGCCTTTCCCGGCCAGCCGGCGCCGAGCGTCGGGATCCCCGTGTCGCGTGGCCAGGCCGTGCTGTTTCAGGGCACGCGACACACGGTCGAGCAGGTCTATGACACCCGTGCGCTGATCGCCGGACCGCGCGGCCAGCGCATTGCCCGCCTAGCCTATCTGACGCTGTCAGCGCCAGCGAACCGCTAGACCGCCACCGCTAGCATCACACCGCGCCGGCTTCGGCGCATCGCAACAATCAGATACCGCGAGCGCCGTTCGCGATAAGGAGGGATCGTGTCGATTTCCGCCATTCTCAAGTCGCACCTTGAATCCACCGGCGTCAGCCAGCGCCAGTTCAGCCGCGATACTGGCCTGCCGAAGACCACCATTGCCGACATCGTCAGCGGCAAGGCCACGATCATCAGCATTCCCACCGCCGAGAAATTGGCGCCGATCCTGGGCCGCTCGGTCGCCGAGCTGATGGGCATCCCGGGTGCCGAGCATGGCGCGAGCCAGGGCGGCGGCGGCGAGGGCGGCGATCTGCTTATCCCCTGGGCCGAGATCGGTCCCTCCCCGCTCAATCCCCGCCGCGACTTCGAGCCCGAAGCCCTGCGCGGCCTGGCCGACAGCCTGTTCGAGCATGGCCAGCTGCAGAACATCGTGCTGCGCAAGGTCAACTTCCCCCAGGAGAACGAGCCGAAATACCACATCGTCGCCGGCGAACGCCGCTGGCGCGCCACCGGGCTCAATATTCAGGTGCTGAAGCGCTGGAACGCCAGCCAGCCGATGCGCGCCGTCATCATCGAGACCAATGACGCCCAGCACCGTGCCTTGGCCCTGCTGGAAAACCTGCAGCGCGAAGCCCTGTCGCCGATGGAAGAGGCCGAGGCGTTCCACGCCCTCACCGAGCTCGCCTGGAGCACAGCGCAGATCGCCGAAAAGATCAGCAAGACGCAACGCTTCGTGCAGCAGCGCCTGGCGCTGGTCACCAAGCTGACCGAACCGGTGAAGCAGGCTTTGTCGGAAGGCGTGATCAATATCGATCAGGCCCGCGCGCTGACCGGAGCCGATGAGACGCAGCAAAAGGTGCTCCTCAAGAAAATCAAGGACGACGAATACGGCGTGAAGACCGGTGAGGAAATACGCCAGCGCCTCACCGCCAACCTGGTGCCCGTCGACAAAGCCCAGTTCCCGCGCGATCGCTACACCGGCGAGATCCGCAGCGACGATGCCGGCAGTGAGTACTTCGCCGACAAAGAACAATTCAAAAAGCTGCAGGAACAGGCAGCAAAGGACCTGGTCAAGGAAAAGCGGGCCGAGAAATGGAAATGGGTCGAGTGCAAGCAATATTGGCACCGCAGTGAATATGAGCGGCAGACCAGCACCGACAAGAAGAAGGCCGGCGTTCTGATCATTCTCAACTGGCAGAACGAGATCGAGATCCACGAGGGGCTGGTCAAGAAGCGCGCGGAGAAAGGCTCGAAGACGGAAGAGGAAGCGCGGAAGCAGGAATTCGCCGAAAGGGAACGCCGTCGCGACGAATTGGAGGAGATGACCCCACGTATCCGCGCAGCGATCGAGAAAGACCCCACCTTCGGCTTGCGCGTTCTCCTCTGGCATTCCGTTGATTATGGGCCGGCCCGATTGTCATGGAAACAGCTGTGCGACATGGGACAGAAGGCGTTGCTGGCACGAGCCGCCAAGCTTGCCGCGAATTCGCTCCACCTCAACACCTACAACGATCTTGAACCCTGGGAGGCGGCAGCCTTCGAACTCGCGGAGGTCGAGAGGCCGGATTATCTCACCGTCAACGATGACTCCGAGGACGAGGAAGAGGAAGAGATCGAGGCCGACGACGCCGAGGACGAGGCGGAAGAGGACGAGGACTGAACCATGCAGCGATGCGCGCGCTGTAGGCGGCGCCTGAAAAGCCGGCGCGACCAGGACACGCCCGCATCGCTGGTGCCCGGCGACATCGAGCTCTGCGGCCGATGCCTCGACGAAGACGACGGCATCACCGACGACATGGGGCGGAACGAGTTACCGCAGATCCTCGCCCCGATCCACCGACACCTCAGGACCGAGAAGGATTAGCCATGGGCCGCCTGCGCAAGAAGCCGCTCGTCCGGAAGATCCCGGTGCCGCCGGATGAACAGCAAGCGCGGCGGCTGATCAGTGAGGCGGCGGCGCTGACCGCCTCGGCCGCCCGGTACCGCGCGGCCGGCGACTTTGACGCCGCCGACGACAACGTCAGGGAAGCCACCGCCAAGCGCAGCGAGGCCGCCTATCTCCGCAACCGATTGAAGGTCCAGTCACCATGGCCGAAACCACGCCAATGATACCCGCCTCCTGGGGCGGCTTCGATCTCCAGGCCGCCACCGATATGCCCCTCGGCCAATTCGCCCAGCAGGTCCGCGAAACCAAAGACCCGCTCTTCGGCTGGCCGGATATTCCCTATTGCATCGCCGACGAGCTCGCGAAGCTGCAGGCGCGCTGCCCCGCCGCGATTCGCCGCGAGCCCGAGCTGCGGCAGCGTTTCCTCAATACCTACAAGCGCCGAAACCTGAGTGTCGAGCATGTCGCCAGCGGGCGCCCCCCCCTTAGGCGAAGGCGCTTGCGACCGCATCCTCAGCCAGTTCGCCGCGCGCTGCGCCGAGGAAGCCGCCGGCCTCATCTTTTGCGAATCCGATTGGGCCGAATGGGCCTCAGCCGAGGAGGATCACTACATATGAACATCACCATCGAACGCGATGCGCTCCGCAACGCGATGACGGCGATCGACAAGATCGTCAAGCGCAGCGAGACCGTGCCGGTCCTGGGCTGCGTCAAACTGGAGGCACGCGGATCTCGCCTGACCATCACCGGCACCGATACCGGTCTTTGGGCGACGGCAACGTTGAATGTCGATGTCGACGAGCCTGGCGCCCTGGTCGTGGATGCCGCCGCGCTTTCACGCGCAGCCAATGCCGCCGCCGCCGGCAGCCAGATTGCGCTCGTCGCCAAAGACGGGCATGCCCTGGGTCGAGCGGGTGCGGCACGCTTCCGCCTCCCGCTCTGGCCTGTCGCGGATTTCCCGCCGAATAAGGACCTGTCAGCGCGCACGCAGTTCGATATCGGTGGCGCCGATCTCAAGAGCCTGATCTCCCGCTGCGCCCATGCGATGGGTGTAGATGACGGCCGTATCTACCTCAATGGCCTCCATTTGATGATTACGCATGCCGACAACGGGACCCCGCAATTGCGGGCAGTCGCGACCGACGGCCACCGGCTCGTCCGCATGGAGATCCCAGTCGACGAGGCGACAAGCGACGCATTCGACATCCTGCCGAATGGCATCATCGTGCCTCGCCAACTGGTCGGAAACCTGCAGCGGCTGCTGAAGGACGAGGACATTGTCACGATCCGGCTCGATGACAGCCTGATGGAAATTACCCAGGGCGACCTGTCGATCGTCAGCAAGCTGCTCGATGCGCAGTATCCCGACATCGACAAGATGATACCGCAGAACAATGGTCGCATCGCGACGCTAGACCGCCAGGCATTTCTCGACCTCGCCACGCGTATCGGTGCTTTCGCCGATGAGGCCAAACACAAGAGCCTCCGGCTTAAGTTCGAGGGCGCCACGCTGGAAATGTCGGCCGGTGGCTTTGTCAGTTCGGCCAATGCATCCGCCGCCGACGAAATGTCGATCGCCGGCTTCGCTGATCCGCTCGAGATCGGCTTCCAAGTCAAATATCTCCGCGAGGCAATCGACAACGGCGCCGGTACGGAGATGACGATGTCATTCGGCACGCCCAAGACAGCCGTCTTTGTCACCTTCCCACAGGACTCGCGCCTCCGGACGGTGTTGATGCCCCGCAACCTTGAAGGAGCCGGCCAATGAGCCTCCGTCATCAACCTCACCATGTCGTTGACGTCGATATCCGCACCGCCGGCGTGACCACTGTCATTCGGCTCGACGGGCCACCCGCCAACGGCAAGACCACCTGCCGGGAAAAGCTCGTCCAGTTCATCAAGTCGGAGCTGAAGACACGCGTGAGATCCCAGGGCATCGAGAGCGATGGCGATTTCATCGTCACCGATCTTCTTTCAGTCGCGGACTTCAATCACCTGCGCGACCAGGTGAAGACGAGCCGCAGCATGACCCTGAAGCGGAGGTAACACCAGCATGTCCCTCCCTTCCTCACCGATCCCTTATACTCCGTGGATCGCGACCTCGACGGGCGGCCGCTTCGATCTGCTGACGCCCTACGCGGACCAAGTTGACTGGCGCGATATCGTCACTCACCTCTCTAACCTCTGCCGTTGGAATGGCGCGCTGGCCGGCGATCTCTTCTACTCGGTCGCCGAGCATTCCTCGCGCGTCGCCCTGCTGGTCGAGCAGATGGACCCCAGCAATCACCGCGCCGCGCTCTATGCTTTGTTGCATGATGGTCATGAGGCCTATATCGGCGACGTGAGCTCGCCCCTCAAACGGGCGATAACGCGCTTGGCCACCGGCCGGACCATCCTCGGCAATATGGCCCTACTCATCGACTGGGCGATCTTCGCAGCCTTCGGCTTGCCGCCAATGCCAGACGACATCGCGGAGATGATCAAGCATGCCGACCTAACGCTGCTCGCCACCGAGAAGCGGGATCTCATGACGCCGCATCCGGCCTGGCAGATCGCCCTGCCGGCGCCACTCACCGGCCGCATCATCCCCAACAGCCGGCTGGCAGCCCGCGAGAACTACGCCCGCATGCTCGCGAACGCCGTTCGCGCCTGCGGCCTGGAGCTGCCCATGCGCCGCGAGATGGAGATCAGCCATGACTGACAAACTCAGATCGTGTCGGCTGAGGCACGCCTTCCAGTATCGTGTCCATCCCTGGATGCTGGAATGCTTCGGACCCGCCGTCTCGGTCGATACGATCGAACGCAATCATCGTTTCCTGGAAGAAGCGCTGGAGCTGGTCCAGGCCTGCGGCGCCACTGCGGCCGAGGCACACCAGCTGGTCGAATATGTCTATGGCCGGCCGATCGGCGACAAGGCGCAGGAAGTCGGCGGCGTCATGGTGACGCTGGCCGCGCTCTGCCTGGCGCAGGGCATCAACATGCACGAGGCCGGCGAAGTCGAGCTGGCACGCGTCTGGACCAAGATCGACCAGATCCGCGCGAAGCAGGCGACGAAGCCGAAGGGATCACCCCTGCCGCAAGCCGTGACACCGGAGCTATGCGTCGCCTGCCGGAAGCCGGTCGCCGAGGACGAGCCCGCCTATCGTTACGACGACGGGCCGATCGCTTGCGAGGCTTGCGCGCCGACGATTGCTGAGACGATCAGAATGCTGCGGGAAGGCATCGAATCCTCGGACGATGAGGAGGACAAGGCGCGATGGCAGGCCGTCATCGATAGACTCAACCTTCGGATCGCCAATGGCGACGATCCTGACAGAAAAAACACTTGGAGGCTTTAATGGCAGGCTCAGTGAACAAAGTCATCCTGATCGGCAATCTCGGCCGAGATCCCGAGATCCGGACGACGCAGGACGGCGGCAAGATTGCGCAGATGTCGATCGCCACGTCGGAAACATGGCGCGACAAGGGGTCGGGTGAGCGGCGGGAGAAGACGGAGTGGCACCGCGTCGTCATCTTCAATGACCGCCTGGTCGAGGTCGCCGAGAAATACGCCCGAAAGGGCCGCACGGTCTATATCGAGGGGCAGTTGCAGACCCGCAAATGGACCAACCAGGACGGCCAGGAGCGATACACCACAGAGATCGTGCTGCAGAAATTTCGTGGCGAGCTCACATTGCTCGGCCCGAGCGATCGGGATCCCGGCCCTGGCGGCCAGGAGGATTATGGCCACAATGCCGGCGCCAGCGGCCGGGGAGATCTGGATGATGACATCCCGTTCTAAGGGCGAACGCCGTTCGCAGCCACCTGCGCCGCCGGTCGGCGCGATCCACCCCGCGATGTTCCGCATCGCCCGATTGCTTGCCCGAGCTGCCCTGGCATCGCAGAATGCCGTGCAGCCGACAGAATCACATAACGACAATGACGCGCGCCGCCATCTACGCAAGGTATAGCTCGGACCTGCAGTCGGGCCATTCGATCGAGGATCAGCTCCGGATTTGCCGCGAGCGGGCCCAGCAGCTGGGCGCCTCGATCACGCGCGAATATGCCGATGCCGCTATCAGCGGTAGTCATCTATTCAACCGGCCCGGCATCAACAGCCTGCTTGCCGATGCGCGTGCCGGTGCTTTCGATACCCTCGTAGCGGAAGCGCTCGACCGGATCTCGCGCGATCAAGAGGACATTGCCGCGATCTTCAAGCGGCTGCGCCATGCCGGCGTGCAGATCGTCACCTTGTCGGAGGGCGAGGTCAACGAGCTCCATATCGGCCTCAAGGGCACCATGAATGCCCTCTTCCTTAAGGATCTTGCCGCCAAGATCAAACGCGGCCAGCGTGGCCGCGCGGCCGCCGGCAGCATCCCCGGCGGCAAGACCTATGGCTATCGCGTGGTCCGGGCGATCGACGCCGCCGGCGAGCTGGTGCGGGGAAAGCGGGAGATTGACGAGGACCAGGCGTCCGTTGTCCGGAAGATCTTCACCTGGTACGCCGCCGGCGAGAGCCCGCGCGCGATCGCCGGCCGGCTCAATGCCGACTGCATCCCCAGCGCCCGTGGCGGCAAGTGGAACGCCTCGACGATCAACGGGAACAAGGCGCGGGGAATCGGCATCCTCAACAACCAGCTCTATATCGGCCGGCTGACCTATAACCGGCAGAGCTACCGGAAGGACCCGGAGACCGGCCAGCGCCTGACCCGGGTCAATCCGGAGACAGATCGCATCGCGACGGATGTGCCGGCACTCCGGATCGTCGACCAGGCGGTCTGGGACGCCGTACAAGCCCGTCTGGCGGATCTCGGCGGGAAACCGTTGACCAGGCGCACACGGCCGCGCCACCTGCTCTCAGGCCTGCTCCGCTGCGGTTGCTGCGGCGCCAATTACATCAAGGTCGACGAGCACCGCTTCGGCTGTGGCCAGAATCGCGAATCCGGCAGCTGCCGGAACGGCAGGCGGATACCGGGCGATAAGCTGGAGCGACGCGTGCTCGATGGCCTCCGGGACCAGCTGCTGGCGCCGGAAGTCATCGCGGCTTTCGTGGATGAGTATCGGCAGGGGGAAAAGGAGCGCCAGGCCGAGCTGCAGCGCAGCCAGGCGGGCACGGAGAAGCGACTTCGGGAGGTGACGGCGAAGATTGAGCGCATCGTCACGGCGATCGCCGACGGGACGGATTCGCCGACGCTGAGGGCGGCCCTGACCGGTCTGGAAGCCGAGCGGGCCGCGCTGGTGGCGGCGCAGGACGAGATCGACAACCCGACTGTCGTCGCCCTGCATCCCCATCTGCCCGAGATGTACCGGCAATACGTCGACCAGCTCGCGCAGTCGCTGTCAGTCCCGGAAACCCGGACCCAGGCGATCGAGGAGATGCGTCAACTTGTTGATCGGATTGATATTCACCCGCTGCCGGAACGCGGCGAGTTCGATCTGGAGATCCACGGCCAGATCGTCTCGATCTTGGCTCCGCAGGCCAGTTCCGCAGATGTTCGCAAAAGGGTGAAATCGATGGTGCCGTTGAAGGGATTTGAACCCCCGACCTACTGATTACGAATCAGTTGCTCTACCCCTGAGCTACAACGGCACGCGCTGCCCGAAGACAGGAAGGGCTCCGGAGATGACACCAGGTGGCGGCAGCCCGAAGCGGCGGGCGGGAACCTAATTCACCAAGCGCGCGGCGTCAACAGAAGAGCCGTCCACTGGCGGGGTTCCGGTGCCGGCGGCCTTTTCAGCGCTACCGGCCGATGCCGGCCCGTCCGGCGCAGCGCCCGGCTCTCCGGGCAAGCGCCGCAGCGGACCGGACTCATCGACGATCTGGCTGACCGGCGCCCCGGCACCCGCCAGGAGGCCCATTTCCGCCAATTGCGGCCGTTTCCAGGTCAGGCTGTCGATGGCGTCGCAATGCGGGCAGACCGCCTGCCAGTGGCCGCATTGCGGGCCCGCTTCGCCCGGCGCGCCACATTTTTCGCACAACCAGACGGGGTCGGGGAGCAAACCGGCAGCCCGCTCCAGCCAATCCCGGGCCGCGGCCATATTGCCCCGCTCGCCCTCTTCCAGCCGGGCATAGAGCCTGGCCGTGCTTTGGCTGACCTCGCCGGGGCTGGCTTCCGGCAGCCCGCTGCTTTCCGCGCGTTCGATCTCGGCCAGCCGGTCGAGATGGCGCCGGGCCTCGCCCCAAAGCTGCGCCGACAAGGCCGCCGCCGCCGCGGCGCGGTGGCTTTCCGGGCTGCCGGGATTGAGCCGCGCCAGCCGTTCCATCCGGCGTGCCCGTTCGAGCGGTGTTTCGTTGGCTTCCGCCCGGGCGAAAATGCCGGCCAGCAGCGGATGGGGGGTCGTGGGCCAGGCCTGCTCGATCAGCTTGGCGGCGTCCTTCGCCTTGCCCTGGCGGATCAGCAACTGGGCCAGCATGAAGCGTGCCGGCACGAAATCGCCCGCCAGCTTGACCGCCTCGCGCGCTGCCGGGGTGGCTGCGGCCGGATCGGTCGCCGCCGCCGGATCGGCATGCGCGATGAGGGCCTGACGGGCCTTTTCCGTGAGGATCACCGACCGGCGGCGCTGGGCCGCCCTTGCATCGATCCCCTGGCTGCGATTCCAGATTTTCAGGCTGGCCTCGGCGGCGTCATAGTCACCGGCTTTCAATTCCAGCCGATGCGCCGTTTCCGCCGCCCAGGTTGCCTGCGGTGCGACTTTCATCGCCTGCTCGGCATATTGCTTGGCGGTCTGTTCATCGCCGCGCTTCAGCGCGCTGGTGATCAGGCCGCGCAGGCCGAGCAGCGCCGAATCCTCATTCTTGGCCAGGGCCGCGAAATAGCGTTCCGCCGCGGCATCGTCGCCTTCGAGCTGCGCCGCCTGTGCCGCCAGCAGCAAGGTCAGCGACGGTTCCTGCAGCAGGTCATGTGCCAGGCGCGCCTGCTTCCTGGCTTCCACCGCATCGCCGGCCGCCGCCGCGGTCAAGCCGCGGGTCAGAGCGCGGTACCCCTTGGCCTTGCGCGAATTCGACCGGGCCGACGACAATTCGCGCGGTGCCCGCCGCAGGAAATGCCAAAGCCGCCACAAGGCGAAGATCGCCAACAGCAACAAAGCCGCGATGGCGATGGCAAAACCGACCGGCATATCGGCGCGATGGCCGAGCCACAGGACCGAGAGGTCGCCCGGCCGGTTGGCCAGCCAGACGGCGATCGCGACGACAATCGCGATTTTGACCAGGAAGCCGACAGCGCGCCACAGCGTCATGACCGGCCGCCTTTCAGTTCGCCGCCGGCTTGGCGGCATCTTGCGCCGGCGCCAGTTCTTTCGACGCCAGCTCCGACAGGCGCGTCCCCGCCCAGTCGAGATCGAGCCGCGCCCGGGCGCCGGCCAGCCAGCCGGCCGCCCGCTTGGCGGCTTCGCCCTGCAGGCCGGACAATTCATCGACGGTCTTTTTCAGATTGCCGGCCGCCAGGGCCGCCTCGGCCCGCGCCAAACGCTCCAGCGGCCCGTCCCCGGCAACGTCCTCGCCGACCGGCCGCACCGTCACGATTTCCGACAGGCGGTGGGTCATGCGACGCCACCAGCTTTCATTGCCGCCGGCATCGGCAGCCATCTCGGCTTCTGCCGCCCGTGCGATCTCGGTCGACGGCAGGCTGGCCTGCAATTGCGACAAGGTCGGCGCGCCGCTGGAGGCCACCGGTTCCAGTTTCGTCGCGATCGGCGCCATATCGGCCGAGAGCTGCGACTCGCCGGCGGTCAATTGCTTGAGGGCGGCGAGCTCCGCGTTAAAGGGCTGCGAGCCAGCCATGGCGCTGCGCAACTGGCTGGCCGAGAGAACCACGGCCGTGCCCAATTGTTGCCGCGCCGTGACCGGTGCCGGCGCCGAAGCGACCTGGCTTTCCAGGCTCGCCACCCGCTCATCCACCTTGCCCAGCGCATCGAAGCGGCTGGTCAGCGCCGATAGCTGATCACGCAGGCCCTGGTTTTCCGATTTCAGGGCCTCGATTTCCGGCGACAGATCGGGGGCTGGCGGGGTCGCCGGTGCGGTGGCTTCCGGCTGGCCGGCAGCATTTGCACCGGGTTCGGCCGCCAGGCGTGCCTGCAGATCGCCGAGCGATTTCTCCAGCCCGGCAACCTTGTCATTAAGCGATGTCAGATCCGCACTGCCATTACCGCTTGCACCACCGCCGGACTGCAGTTGCGCCAATTGGTCCTTCAAGGAGGCAAGCTCGTCCTGCAGCGGCCCGATGGCAGCGGTGATATCGCTTTTCGCGGCGCCCTCGCCCTGCGCCTGCTGAAGCTGCGAGACGGCTTGCTGCAGATCGCCGACCGCCTGATCCTGGCCCGCATCGGCGCCCTGGCCGAGGCCCAGCGGGCCCATCCAGCCCGGCGCCGTCGCGGCAACCGCGCCCGAGACCAGCGCCGCGACGATCACCGCCGCCGCCAGGCGCCCCGCGTCGCCGCCTGTTCCGGCCGATGGCGCCACGCCCATCGTCGCATTACCCGTGGCTGCCTTGCCCATGCTCGCATTGCCGGTCGCATCGGCCGGCCGCTCGCCGGCCGGCTCCGGACGCTTGGTTTCCGCTGTCGCAGTTGCAGTATCCGACATTCCCTCGTCCTTCCGTTGCAGCTCAGCATCCACCAAGGCGAGCATGGATGGCAAGTCCGGCCGTTCGGCAATGAAGACATCCCGCCACGGCAGGTCCCCGACCTCCCGGGCGACCGCGGCACTCAGGCAGAGCGCGCAAACCCGTTCCAGATTGGGACTGCCGGCATCCTGCCACAAGGCGGCGAAAATCGCCGCGGTGCGCGGCGAGAACAGCAGCACCAGATCGATCCCGCCCAAGGTGAGGTTCATGCGGGTTTCCGGCGACAAGGCGGCGGCCTGTTCGGCGGTATAAAGCGGCGTCCGGCGTACGGTGAAGCCGGCCTTTTCGAGATCCCCGGCGAGATCGCCGGCCGTGATGCTGCCGGCGGCATGAAAGAGCACGCCGTCTTGCGGCGTCAAACGATCGCATACCAGGCTGGCCAGCGCCTTCACATCGCCGCCGGCGCTTTCGACCTGGGTGAAGCCCAGCTCCTTCGCCGTCGCGCCGGAGCCGTCACCCACGGTGAAGACCGGCAGGTCGCGCCGGTCGGTGAAGTTAGCAAAGCTGCGCGCGCCATTGGCGCTGGTGAAGAGAACCGCCTGAACGCCATCGAGGTCGAGCTCGGCGCCGGCGATCGGCTTGATTTCCAGCAGGGATTCGATCACCGGTTCGATGCCGCGGGCCGAGAGTGCCTCGGCCAGAGGTGCGGCATCTTCCTGCGGTCGCGTGATCAAGGCTCGCATGCGCTGCCCTCTCAGGATGAATGAGCTGTGGTGACGGCGATCGTCGCCTGCTGCGCCAGTAAATTCTCACCGGCGGCGCGGCCGAGCGCAACCGCATCGGCGGCGGCACCGCGACGTTCGTCGCGCAGCACGCTGCTGCCATCGGGCGCTGCCAGCAAGGCGCGCAGATGCAGCTCGTCGCCATGTAATTCGGCATAAACGGCAATCGGCGTCCGGCACGATCCTTCCAATGTCGCAAGGCAGGCGCGTTCCGCCGCCACGCGGATCGCGGTGGGCTCGTGATGGAGCGGCGCAAGCCGGGCTTTCATCGCGGCATCGTCGCTGCGGCATTCGATGCCGATCGCCCCCTGCGCCACGGCGGGCAGCATTTCGTCGACCGATAAAATGGCGGTGGCGACATCGGCGCGGCCGAGGCGTTTCAACCCGGCCAGCGCCAGCAAGGTTGCATCGGCATCGCCGCGTTCCAGTTTCGTCAGCCGCGTGCCGACATTGCCGCGCAAGGGAACGACCTGAAGATCAGGCCGCAATGCCCGGAGTTGTGCCTGGCGGCGCAGGGAGGCCGTGCCGATGACGGCATTTTGCGGCAGGGCGGCGATGCTGCTGGCAGCCTTGCCGATCAGCACATCGCGCGGGTCTTCCCGCGGCAGCAGGCAGGCGATCTCCAGCCCATCCGGCAACATGGTCGGCACATCCTTCATCGAATGCACGGCAATGTCGATGCGGCCGTCGAACAGGGCTTCCTCGATTTCCTTGGTGAACAGGCCCTTGCCGCCGATTTCGGCCAGCGCCCGGTCCTGAATCTGATCGCCGGTGGTTTTGATGGCCACGACCTCGATGGCGTAGGCATCGAGATCCGCATGAGCGGCAATCAGTCGCGCCTTGGTTTCTTCCGCCTGTGTCAGCGCCAGCGGCGAACCGCGCGTACCGATCCGCAACCTGACCGTGCCGCGCCCGATCTCGACGGGACCCGACCCGGAACTGTCCTCTGACTTGCCGATTGGGTCCGAACCCGCCATAACTACCCTCACCATCGCTCCCAGTGACTTAGCGGTCGCAGCGGTGGATTGCAACCTTTCGCGCGGTCAAAATGCCGCAGGTCGGTGAGCCCATGATCGTGTTGGGCATTGAATCCAGTTGTGACGAAACAGCGGCAGCGGTGGTCGACAGCGATCGGCGAATCCGCGCCAATCTTGTCCTGTCGCAACTGGACGAACATCGCCCCTTCGGCGGGGTAGTGCCGGAAGTGGCGGCACGCAGCCATCTCGATCATCTCGATAAATTGATCGAAGCGGCGATGCGGGAAGCTTGCATCGGCTTCGAAGCCCTGGACGGCATCGTCGCCACCGGCGGCCCCGGCCTGATCGGCGGCGTCATCGTCGGCGCCATGACGGCCAAGGCGATCGCCGCGGTCCATCGCAAGCCCTTCATCGCCGTCAATCATCTCGAAGGCCATGCCTTGACGGCACGCCTGACCGATGATGTCGCCTTTCCTTATCTGCTGCTGCTGGTCTCCGGCGGGCACTGCCAATTGCTGGTGGTGGAAGGTGTGGGCCGCTATTGCCGGCTGGGCGCCACGATCGACGACGCCGTGGGCGAGGCTTTCGACAAGGCGGCGAAACTCCTCGGCCTCGGCTATCCCGGCGGCCCGGCGGTGGAACAGGCCGCCAAGGCGGCGACCGCCCCGGTGCTCGATCTGCCCCGGCCGATGAAGGGCCGCGCCGATTGCAATTTTTCCTTCAGCGGTCTGAAGACCGCCTTGCGCCAGCGGGTCGATGCCCTGCGCACCGCCGGCCAGTTCGATGCGAATGCGCAGGCCAATCTCGCCGCCGGTTTCCAACTGGCCGCCATCGATTCGCTGGCCGACCGCACGCGGCAGGCGGTGCGTCTGGCGCGCGAGACCACGCCCGATTTGACCGCTTTGGTGGTCGCCGGCGGCGTCGCCGCCAATACCGCCTTACGCCAGCGCCTGGCCGAGATCGCGGCATCGGCCGATCTGCCGCTGCTGGCGCCGCCGGGCAAGCTCTGCACCGACAATGCCGCGATGATCGCCTGGGCCGGGTTGGAACGGTTGCGCCTGGGCGAAAGCAGCCCGCTCGATTTCGCGCCGCGGCCACGCTGGCCGCTCGACCAGACCGCGGCGCCGCTGAGTGGCGCCGGCGTTAAAGCATAGGGATTAGAGGAGACCATCGATGCAATTCGCCATCTATTGCCTGGACAAGCCGGACCACACGGAGGTCCGCGCCAGCAACCGCCCGGCCCATGCCGAGCATCTGAAAGCCCATAATGATCACTTGCTGCTGGCAGGCCCGCTGCTGAGCGAGGATGGCGCCACCATGATCGGCAGCTTGCTGGTGGTGGAAATGGCCGACCGCGCCGCCGTCGACCGCTTCATCGCCGCCGATCCCTATACCAAGGCCAATCTGTTCCAATCCGTCGCGGTACGGCCGTTCCGCAAAGTCTTTCCGCAATAAGCATTCGCAGTAACAATCGGCATCATCGGGGGATGACATGAATCACTGGCTGGTGAAGTCAGAGCCGTTCAAATATTCCTGGGATCAATTGGTCAAGGACAAGAAAACCTTCTGGAACGGCGTGCGCAATTACCAGGCCTCCAACAATCTGAAGGCCATGAAGAAAGGCGACCGCGTTTTCTTCTATCATTCCAACGAAGGATTGGAGATCGTCGGCATCTGCGAGGTGGTCAAGGAATATTACCCCGACCACACCGATGAAAGCGGCCGCTTCGGCATGGTCGATGTCGCGCCGGTCATGCCCCTGAAGAAAGCAGTCACCCTGGCCGAGATCAAGCAGACCTCGGAACTGGAAGATATCGCGCTCATCCGCCAGTCGCGCCTCAGCGTCATGCCGATCACCGCGCCGCAGTGGAAGAAGATTTGCGTCATGGGCGGCGTGAAGGGCTGACGCCTTGTCCTCGCCCGGCTGCCATGAGGCGGCCGGGCCGGCTCATCCTGAACGATGCAAGCTCCCGATCAGAAGCTCTCGCCCAAACTCCTGGCCTGGGCAAGGATCTGGTGCAGCTTGGCGTCACCTTCCATCGAGCCGTAGAGCAGTTCCATGCGTCGCTCGGCGATGCGGCAATAATCGAGAATGCCGACACCGAGCTGGGTCTCGATGGCACCGTCATAGCCACGCTTGGCATAGGCTGCCGCGTTGCTGCCGCAGACACCGATCATCCAGGCACGCTTTTGCGGAAACTGCCGTGCGCCATAGGCCCAGCCATTGTTCCAGACCCGGTCCATCCAGCCCTTGAGGATCGCCGGCATCGACCACCACCAGATGGGAAAGACCATCACGGTGGCCTCGTTACGTTCGATCCGCGCCATTTCACGCCGGACTTCGGCCGAGTAGACCTTGTCCGGATTGTCCCAATCCGGTTCGTCGGCTTCGCGCAGCACCGGATCGGATCCTTCGCTGATCAGGTCAGCAAATTCAACCTCATGTCCCTTGGCCGTCGCACCAGTGGCGAAAGCATCCGCCACCTGGCCGCTCAGCGATTGCCGCCGCGGATGCGCCAGCACGATCAGCGTTTTCATAAAAGAGTTCCATCGACGATGAGTCCCACATCGATCTTGGCCCGAGACGACCGGTTCCGACAAGACAGATGCGGCCGAAGCCTGTGGAAATGGCCATGGCCTTGGTCACCGACCAATAGACGAGAGCTGCGACAGGTCAGCCGGCGCGCACGCGCCCGAGGAAATCCTCGACCCGCTTTTCGATATCGCCGAAACGCTGCTGCAGCACCTGCACCGCGCTCACCATGGTGCCGGCGCTCATGCCGTTTTTCTGCGCGGTATCGGAAACCGTGGTGATGTTCTGCCGCAATTCCGTTGTGCCGCTCGCGGCATCATTGACCGCCCGGCTGATTTCGTTGGTCGCGGCCTCCTGCTCGGTGACCGCCGCAGCGATGGCGCCGCTGATCTGGCTCAACTGATCGATCACCAGGGCAATCTCACCGATTTCGCCGGCAGCCAGGCCGGTCGATTGCTGGATGGCCTGCACCTGGGCGGCGATTTCCTCGGTCGCCTTGGCGGTCTGGGTGGCGAGATTCTTCACTTCCGAGGCGACCACGGCGAAACCCTTGCCGGCCTCGCCGGCCCGTGCCGCCTCGATCGTCGCATTGAGCGCCAGCAGATTGGTCTGCTGGGCGATGTCGTTGATCAGCGTGATGACCGAGCCGATCTGGTCCGCCGCATCGACCAGCGCATTGACCCGCCCGACCGTGCCGCGCGCACGGCCTGCCGCACCGGTCGCGACGGAGCTGGAACTATTGGCCTGCTGGCTGATCTCGCGGATCGAGGCCGCCAGCTCCTCAACCGCTGCCGCCACCGCCGAGACGTTATCCGAGACACGGTTGGCGGTGCCGGCCACGGCCTCGCTTCGCGCGACATTGTCATTCGCCGTCATCGACATCGATTCCGCCGATTGCGTCATATTGCGGCTGGTGCTCGCCATCTCGCTCAGCGATTGCGACACCTCGCTTTCGAAGCGGTCGGCCAAAGAGAGCCGCGCCTGGTGCTGGTCCTCCTCCGCTTGGCGCTGCATGTCTTCCTGGCGGCGCTGCAGGTCCCGGTTTTCCACCGCATTCTGCTTGAAGGTCTGCACCGCCTTGGCCATCTGGCCGATTTCATCCTTGCGGCCGAGCGCCGGCACCTCGATCTCATGCTGCCCGGCGGCCAGCGTATTCATCACGCTGGTCATCTGCATCACCGGCCGGGCGATGCCACGGCCGACCAGCCAGGCGATCACACCGCAAACCAGCACCGCGATGAGCCCGACGATGATCGTCCAATGCGCCATATCGTTGACCTTGGCCATGATCAGGTTGCGCGGCACGCTGATCATCAGCGTCCAGACATCCGGCGAATCTTCGAAATGAACCGGCACCAGGACCGAGAAGCTGTCTTCCGGCAACAGGTTGGTCTGCTCATCGCCGATCACCGTGCGGCTGCCGACGAGTTCGCTCTTATGGGCGAGATAAAATTGATCCTCGACCTTCTTGCCGACCAGCTTGGGATCCGGATTGGCCGCCCAGTTGCCGACGGAATCGATCAGAGCGGCGCGGCCTTCGCCCATTGGGCGCAGTTTCTCGAAATAGGCCAGCAAGTCCTGCATGCGAAAATCGACGCCGGTAACGCCCAGCACCTTGCCATCCTCGATCACCGGCACGCAGAAGCTGACGAGCCAGACGATATTGCCGCCGCCGAAATCCCAGCCCGCCGGATCGGTGACATGCAGCTTCTTGCTGTCCTTCGGAATGTTGTAATAGTCGAGCGGGTTCTTGCTGTTGTCGAAATCGTAGGACTTGTCGGGCTGCAATCCGTTATCGGTGCGGTACCAATAAGGCACATAGCGGCCGGTGCTTTTTACCGAGGTCGGGATATCCTTGCCGGCGAAATCGGCATCCTTGCCGTCAAAGCCGTTCGGCTCGAAGGTGCCCCAGCTGCCGAACCAGGTGGCTTCGGGTTCCAGCATGCCCTTGGCGACCGCGTCGAAGGCCGTCCGGTTGGCGTCCTGCGCCGCCCGCATCGCCAAGGCGGTGCGGCCGAGGGCGCGGCCGGCGGTGATCGCCCGGGCGAATTCCCGGTTCACATAGCCGGCTTCCTGCAGGGCGGCATTCTCCAGCACCTGCTTTGCCTGAACCGTCAGGCTTTGCGATGCCTGGGTCATCAACACGCCCGCCACGGCGGCGATCCCCAGGGCTGCCAGGACGGCCCCGGCCAGCACGATCTTGCCACGGATACCCAAAGTCAACGCCATCGCCGAAAAAACTCCCGCTGATCCGCAATCTGTCACAACCATCGATCGATCTCGCCGATCGGCCCGGTCGATCGATCCACAGTAAAAGGGAGAAGCTTGCGCTTTCGTTAAAGCAACTTGTGCGTGAGACTTGTCAGTGAGGCCGCTTTTTGTCGATAATCTCTTGTCATCGCAATGCGTTCGCGGCGTCGCCGTGCCGGCGGAGCGTATCGGGCATGCGGCCCGCAAGAAAAATTTAACGGAACCGCATCCTATCTTCAACACATAGGCGGGGAGTCTTCAGGGTATGAGCGAGAGTAGCGTTTTTCCTGTTTCGGAAGCCTGGCGCAAGAAAGCCTGGGTGGATGAAGCGCAGTATCAGAAGATGTATGCGCAGTCGATCCAGGACCCGACGGGCTTCTGGGCGGAACAGGGCCGCCGGCTCGACTGGATCCGCCCTTTTACCCAGGTAAAGGACGTCGACTACACCGGCGAGGTGCGCATCCGCTGGTATTATGACGGGACGCTGAACGTTTCCACCAATTGCATCGACCGCCATCTCGCCGCGCGCGGCCAGCAGACCGCCATCATCTGGGAAGGCGACGATCCCAGCGAGTCGAAACACATCACCTATGCGGAGCTGCATGAACAGGTCTGCCGCATGGCCAATGTGCTGAAGGCGGCCGGCGCCAAGCGGGGCGACCGCATCACCATCTACATGCCGATGATCCCCGAAGCCGCCTATGCCATGCTGGCCTGTACCCGGATCGGCGCCATCCATTCGGTGGTGTTCGGCGGCTTCTCACCCGACAGCCTCGCCAACCGTATCCAGGATTGCGATTCCAACATCGTCATCACCGCCGATGAAGGCGTGCGCGGCGGCCGCAGGATTCCGCTGAAGGCCAATGTCGATACCGCCCTGCAGCATTGCCCCAGCGTCGCTTCCGTGCTGGTCGTCCGCCGCACCGGCGGCAAGATCGACTGGCAGGCCGGTCGCGACATCTGGTGGCATGAGGCGGCAGCGAAGGTTCCGGCCTATTGCACGCCGGCGGAAATGGGCGCCGAAGACCCGATGTTCATCCTCTACACCTCCGGCTCCACCGGCAAGCCGAAAGGCGTGTTGCACACGACCGGCGGCTATCTGCTCTATGCCGCCATCAGCCATCAATATGTCTTCGATTACCATGACGGCGATATCTATTGGTGCACGGCCGATGTCGGCTGGGTCACCGGCCACAGCTATATCGTCTATGGCCCGCTGGCCAATGGCGCGACGACCCTGATGTTCGAGGGCGTTCCCAATTATCCCGATGCCTCGCGCTTCTGGCAGGTTTGCGACAAGCACAAGGTCAATACCTTCTATACCGCGCCGACCGCGATCCGCGCGCTGATGCGCGAGGGCGAAGGCCCGGTCGAAAAGTGCAACCTCTCCAGCCTGCGCCTGCTGGGATCGGTCGGCGAGCCGATCAATCCGGAAGCCTGGCTGTGGTACTACCGCGTGGTC
>SSEL01000010.1 GCA_008012315.1 Rhodospirillaceae bacterium | reverse complement strand
TGGCGCCGCATTCCGTCATCTGGTGCACGGTTTCCTGCAGCACGCCACCGATCGCCCCTTTCCAACCCGCATGCGCGGCACCGACCACTTTCGCCTTGGCATCGGCAAAGAGGACGGGCACACAATCGGCCGTCAGAATGCCGAGCGCGATACCGGGCGCCGTGGTCACGAGAGCATCGACTTGTGGCGCTTGCTCGCGCGGCCAGACATGGTCGACCACCATCACTTTCGCGCTGTGAACCTGATGCGCCGTCACCAGGGATTCCGCCGGCAGGCCGACCTGGGAAACGGCGCGCGCGCGGTTTTCGAGAACATTGCGGATATTGTCCTTCGAGCCGACACCGCAATTGAGCGAGGCATAGATGCCCTCGCTGACACCGCCCTGCCGGGTGAGAAAGCCATGCCGTATGCACGACAGCTCGGTCAGAGTTTCGAGTTCAATCATTCAGAATCCCGCCAGATCGCTGAGTTGCGGCATCGCCAATGCCGATACCTTGAACAAAGTGCCCATTTCCGCCGGATCGATCAAGCGATGCAATGCGCTTGCGACCTCCGATGCGACGTCATCCTTTTGTCCCTGTGGCAACTGTCCCCGTGACAACCGTGCTGCCCGCATTTCGATCCCCAGCGCCCGCAGAAAGGCGCCCTGTGTCACCGGCCCGAAACAAGCGCAGCCGGCGAGGCGGCTCGTATCCATCAATGCCGCAAAATCGACATGTGCGGTGAGATCGGCCGCCCCGACATCTTGCAATGGATCGTGATAGCGATGCCGGCGCAAGGCCTGCAAACTGTCACCCAAGCCGCTTTCCGCCGGACCATAATCGATCATCAAGGCTGCGCCGCCATCGGCCCGGCATCGCCGCGCAATCTGGTCGCAGACCGCGATCGAGGCCGGTGAGACCTCGGCAAGATCGCCCGGCTTCGCCGGCTGATGCGCCGGCCGCAGCAAGGCCAGTTGCGGACCGGGCGGCAACAACGTCCAGGAGAAAGCGACATCCTGATCCCATGCCGGGCCTTCCCGCAGCGTGACACCGCGCTCCCGCCAGCCCGCTGTTGTCATTTCGAATTGATGCACCGGCAGGGCATCGAAGAATTCATTGGCGATCAGCATGAACGGCCCGGCGGGGATCGTGTCGAGGGTTTCATGCCAGCGCGGATGATGGGCTCCGAGCGCCTGGCCCTGCGCCGCGATCAACGGCTCGCTGATTTCCACCAGATGCAGATCGAGCGCCGCCAGGAAATCAGGCGCCAGCCGTGCCGCGCGCAAGGCATCGGCCATCAAGGTGCCGCGGCCGGGGCCCAATTCGATCAAGCGAAAGGGATTGGGCCGTCCCAGCCGGTGCCAGGTGTCGACGCACCACAGGCCGATCATTTCGCCGAACATCTGGCTGATTTCCGGCGCGGTGATGAAATCGCCCTGGCGTCCGAGCGGATCACGGGAGGCGTAATAGCCGAGATGCCGTGCCGCCAAAGCGAGACGCATGAACTCGGCGACCGTGACCGCTCCCTGCGCGGTGATCTGCTGGGCGATCTGGCGGCGCAGATCGCACGCTCGATCGGTCGCGCTCATCGCCGCCTTTGCCTCACCGCCTCACGCGGCGGCCTTTTGCCGCCGGTGCAAGACGAGATAAAGACCGAACAGGATCATCGGTATGCACAGGATCTGGCCCCAGGTCGCCGTCGCATTGGCGCCGAGATTGACCTCCGGCTCGCGGAAGATCTCCGAGATGCTGCGCGCAATGGCATAGCCGATCAGGAAAATGCCGCTGAGCGTGCCGGTCCGTTCGCGAATCCATTGCTTGCGTGAACTGAAATGCATGAGGAGGAAGAGCAGAACGCCTTCCAGCAGCGCTTCATAAAGCTGGCTGGGATGGCGCGGTTCGGGGCCCGCATTGGGAAAAATCATCGCCCAGGGAACATCGGTGATGCGACCCCACAATTCCCCATTGATGAAATTGGCGATGCGCCCCAGGCAGAGGCCGATCGGCGTGCCGCAAGCGACAATATCCGCGATGGTGAAGAAGCCGAGCTTCTGTCGGCGGCCATAGAGATACATCGCCAGGATGACGCCGATCAGACCGCCATGGAAGGCCATGCCGCCCTTCCAGATCATGAAGATTTCCAGCGGATGCGTGAAATAGTAGCCGGGCGCCCAGAGCAGCACCTGCCCCAGCCGTCCGCCGAGGATGATGCCGACGACAATCCAGGTGACCAGGTCGTCGAACTGTTCGCGCTTGATCCGCCGCGGCGGCAGCGAAATCAGCTTCACGCAATACCACCAGCCCAGCAGGATGCCGGCGATATACGACAAGGCGTACCACCGGATGTCGAGCGGCCCCAAGGACAGGGCGACGGGATTGAAATCGGGAAATACGAAATAGCCGGAGGGATCGGCAGCCATGAGGATACTCGCCAGTGGATACGCGCCCAATGGATACGCGTGTGGGGATACTCGTCAAAGGATGGGCGTTCCGTTATATAGAGCGCGATCGTCCTTGATGGAAGCATTCTGCTGCCATCAAGGATGTGAATCGCCCAGCAGGAGTTCCAAATGCAGACAGAAAACCGTCTTCTCGACGATCTCGCCAAAGTAGCGACCGGGGCTATCGGCTCGCTAACCGGCATGCGCCATGAAGTCGAGGGCAAATTGCAGCAGCAATTGGAACGAATCGTCGCGCGCATGAACCTGGTCAGCCGCGAGGAATTCGAGGCCATGCGCGCTGTCGCCCAGGCCGCCCGCGAGGAGCAGATCCGCCTGGAACGCCGCGTCGCCGAGCTGGAAGCCCGCCTGGCCCAGCCGGAAAAAGCGCCGGACCAGACCGCCTGATGCCGGTAGCCCGAACCGGCGCTGCAACTGGCAATGGTCAAGCCGCCGGAGCCGCCGCAATTAAAACTTCTTAAAATGAAGCCTTGCACCGGAATCTCAAATCTGAGAGTCTAAATCTGGTGGGGCTTCTTATATCTGTATCTAGATCCTGGGGCCGATTGCCCCACCTTGCGCCGGCACCCAGGGGCCGACCAAGGAGGGCGCTGCAATGGCATTACTCCAAGCCGAGTCGACCCGGGCCGACATCAATCCAATCGATGTGATGGAAGAACTGGTTAACGCCAATGAATGGCGCTATGACCGTTCGACCGACGAGGAGATGATTGTCGAATATTCGGGTCAATGGTGCGACTATCGTATGTTCTTCGTCTGGCAGGAAGATCTGGGGGCGATGTATTTCTCCTGCCTCTTCGACCTGCGCATTTCGCCAAGCAAGCGCCGTGAAGCCGCAGAATTGCTCACTTTGGTGAATGAACGCCTGTGGCTCGGCCATTTCGACCTGTGTTCGGAAGAAATGGCCCCGATGTTCCGCCATACGATCCTGCTACGCGGCACCGCCGGTGTGGCAGTGGAACAATTGGAAGACCTGGTGGAAGCCGCCGTGAACGAATGCGAGCGCTTCTATCCCGCCTTCCAATTCGTCGTATGGGGCGGTAAGAGACCTCAAGAGGCGGTCGAAGCCGCCATGATGGAGACTGTCGGCGAAGCCTGAGGAAAGATGAGCGAAAAAACCGAGCAACGGCAGGCGTTGCGCTTGCCGGGACCGATGCTGCTTGTCGGTTGCGGCAAGATGGGTGGGGCCATGCTGCGAGGTTGGTTGGCGCGTGGTGTCGCGGGCCGCCAGATCTTCGTGATCGATCCCTCGCCCCGGGAGCTCGAGGACGTGATTGCGGCCGGCGTAACGGTCGTCGCCAAACCCGGCGACCTGCCGGCCGATTTCGCACCCGGCGTCGTCTTGCTGGCGATCAAGCCGCAATTCATGGATGAGGCGATGCCGCATTACCGCCGCTTCGCGCGGCCCGGTGTGCTGTTCCTGTCGATCGCCGCCGGCAAGACGCTCGATTATCTGCGCCGCCAGCTCGGTGACGCGACCATCATCCGATCGATGCCCAATACCCCGGCCGCCATCGGCCGCGGCATGACCGTGATCGTGCGCCGGCCGGATGTCAGCGCAGCCGATCTCGATCTCTGCGCCGAGCTTTTATCGGCGGTAGGCGAGATCGCCTGGGTCGATGACGAGGATCTCATCAATGCCGTCACCGCCGTTTCCGGCGGCGGGCCGGCTTATGTCTTCCTGCTGATCGAGTGCCTGGCCGAGGCCGGTCGTGCCGCCGGGCTGCCGGCGGATCTGGCCATGCGGCTTGCCCGCGCCACCGTCTGCGGCAGCGGTGAGCTTGCCTACCAATCCAGCGAATCGGCCGAAGCCTTGCGCAAGGCCGTGATGAGCCCGAAGGGCACCACCGAACAGGCCATCGCGGTGCTCATGGCTTCCGACGGCTTGCAACCTTTGATGACACGCGCCATCGCCGCCGCCACGGCCCGGTCGCGGGAACTGGCCGCCGGATAAGCGGGATGGCCGAGGTCAGCGCGACGGACAGCAATAACGGCGGCAGCATTGCCCGGGTGGAAAAGGCTTTGCTGGCTTTTGGCCTGGATAGCCCGATCAAGCGGTTCGGCGCCTCGACTCGCACCTCCGCAGATGCCGCCGCGGCAATTGGCTGCGAGGTGGCGCAGATCGCCAAATCGCTGATCTTTCGCGCCCGCAACACTAATCTGCCGGTCCTGGTGATCGCCAGCGGCAGCAACCGGGTCGACGAAAGGAAGGTTGAGGCGGCGCTCGGCGAGCGAATCGCCAAGGCGGATGCCGATTTCGTCCGCAACCAGACCGGCTTCGCGATTGGCGGCGTGGCGCCCGTGGGACATACCGGTCCGGTCAAGGTTTTCATCGACCGGGACTTGCAGCAATATGACGTTATCTGGGCGGCGGCCGGCTCGCCGCATGCCGTCTTCCGCCTCAGCCCTGCGGAGCTGGAGCGAATCACCGGCGGACAGGTAGCCGATATCAAACCCTGATTTTCATTTACGCGTGATCAATCGCGCGGCGATGACGATGCATGCTTGCCGAGGGATCACGCGGGATTTAGAAGCCGGATGATCACAAGTGGAATCGCTGGATCGATTGCACGTGTGATCTGAATCCGCCTCTATTCGATAAGATAGAGGACAATTCAGCTTTCCTGCTGAAGCTTACTTACTTCAACAGGAAATCGTCGCATTCTATATCAATCTTTGACCACCTGAGGAGGCGGCCATGGCCCAGCGACCCAAGACCCGCACAGGTAGCAAGACAAAGACCCGGAGCAAGACCCGTACCGGCTCCGCCGGATCAGGCAGGGCATCGGGCGCGAGATCGGCCCGGCGCAAGACCGCGCATGCCGCCGAGGCGACGGGTGGCCAGCAAACGAGCGACATTCGCAGCCGCCTGCATGACGCGCTGATGAGCCAGCTCGCCACGATCGGCTGGCGCGATCTCAGCTATGCCGACATCGTCGACTCGGCGGGGTTGTCACTGGCCACGGCCTATCGGGTCTATCGATCGAAGATCGGCGTGCTCGGCGGGTTTGTCAGCGAAATCGACCAGCAATTGCTGGTCACGCTGGAAGCGGATCCGCTGGACGGCAATACCCGGGACAAGCTTTTCGACCTCATCATGCGGCGTCTCGATTTGCAGCAAGGCAACAAACCCGCGATCGACGGCCTGTTGCGCGACCTGACCCGCAGCCCCGGCGAAGCGCTGTGCATCGCCGACCGGCTCGGCCGTTCCATGAGCCTGATGCTGGAAATGGCGGGCGTCTCGACCAGCGGATTGCGCGGCTTCGTGCGAACCCAGGCGCTGACCGGGCTTTATATGCATGTCCTGCGGACCTGGCTGAAAGACGAAAGCGAAGATGCCGCCAAAACCATGGCCCTGCTGGATAAGCGGCTCGACCAAGCCGAGCGTCTTCTTGGCCTGATGAAGCACCGGTCTCGAGATAAATAATTGAAACTATTCATATAAATTTTTATTGCGGCGCAACAAAAACATCTTGACCTTTCTGCTGCGTTGCAACATATTTATCTCCAGATTGTGCGCCGCAAAAGAGCTGGCGCTTCCTCTTATCTGGAGATGTGACACATGGCCAAGGCCAATACGATTGAAAACGACTTCGTGAAAATGCCCGATTTCACGCAGGTTCAGGCCGACTTCAACAAGTGGGTCAATGATTGCTCGAAGTTCTTCGTTAATGGCCGGGTTCCGAGCCTGGATATGGACGGCATTTTCGCCGCTCAGCGCAAGAATGTCGAAGCCCTGACCGCCGCCAACCAGGTGGCTTTCGAGGGCGTGAAGGCCGTGGCGCAGCGTCAGGCGGAGATCGCCCGGATGGTCGTCGAAGACCTCACCAAGGCGACCAAGGAGCTGAGCAGCGCCGCCACGCCGGAAGAGAAGCTTCTGAAGCAGACGGAACTCGCCAAGTCCGGTTTCGAGACGGCGATTACCAATCTGCGCGAGCTGAACGAGACGCTGCAGCGCGCCAACAGCGAAGCGGCGAGCTTGATCAACAAGCGCGTTACCGCCAGCTTCGACGAGCTGAAGGATGCCTTCACCAAGGCGAAGAAGTAAGCGCCGAAGAGACAAGATTAAAGGCCCCGCCGAGGCGGGGCCTTTCAAGGGAGTTCCTGCCAGTGTCCTAGAGCCTCCCCGCACGAGGACCGGCAGCATCGCCCGCCCGGACGCAAGTCCCGGCGGGCTTCTTTTTTGGCGGCTTCAACGATATCCTTTCGGGATATCGGCGCCATCCATGCCGCCATCAATTGAGCCGAGCCGCCGATTGACGGGAGCCTCTTGGCATTGCCACTGACGTTGGCGGCTGCTAGCGTGGCCCACAGCGCTCAGGTGAGTCAAGGTAAAGCTCGTGCAGGATACGTCAGAAGCGATCGCCCCGGAAATCAGCTATGAGGATTTTCGGCGAATCGATATCCGCGTCGGTACCATCGTCGCGACGGAACCCTTCCCCGAAGCCCGTCGGCCCGCCACCAAGCTCACGATCGATTTCGGCCCGGTCATCGGGCAGCGGCGCAGTTCCGCCCAGATCACCCATCACTACGCACCGGAGAAACTGATCGGCCGGCAGGTTGCCGCGGTGGTCAATTTTCCGAAGAAGCAAATCGGCAGGTTCATGTCCGAAGTCCTCGTTCTCGGTTTTCCCGACGGCGAGGGCGAGGTCGTGATGATCGGGCCGGATCACGCGGTTCCCAATGGCGGCCGCCTTTTTTGATCGCTTTTTCCTATTTTTTTGAAACCGGCAACGCCGGACGGAGTTGAGAATGGCCTTGCATTTCGCCGAAACGGAACTGGCAGAACGCCGCCGCCGCACCATCGAAGCGATGGCAAAGCGCGGCCTCGATGGATTGCTGATTTTCCGTCAGGAAAGCATGTATTACCTGACCGGCTACGATACCTTCGGTTATGTCTACTTCCAGTGCCTCTACCTCGGCGCCGACGGCCGCCTGATGCTGCTGACCCGGGCGCCGGATTTGCGGCAGGCGCAGCATACCTCCGACATCGATGATATCCGTATCTGGATCGATGCACCGAATGCCGACCCGGCCTCCGAATTGCGCGAATATCTCCGCCGCTTGAATCTCAGCGGCAAGACCCTTGGTGTCGAATGGGAATCCTACGGCCTGACCGCGCGCAGCGGCATGCGGCTGCAGGCGGCCTTCGACGGTTTCGCCGATCTGGTCGATGCCTCCGATCTCGTCAGCCGGCTGCGCCTCATCAAGAGCCCGGCCGAGCTGGTTTATGTCCGCAAGGCGGCGGAACTGGCCGACTTGTCGTTGGACGAGGCTCATCGTCTGGCGGCCCCCGGCGTCGATGAAGGGGAAATTTTGGCCGCCATGCAATCCGTCGTCATTCGCGGCGGCGGGGACGATCCTGCCAATGAATTCATCATCGGATCCGGCGACGATGCCCTGCTCTGCCGCTACAAGACCGGCCGCCGGAAGCTGTCCGCCCAGGACCAGTTGACGCTGGAATTCGCCGGTGTCTACCGCCACTATCATTCCTGCCTGATGCGCACGATCCCGATCGGCCAGCCGCCGGCTCGCCAGGTCGAGATGCATAAGGTCGCGGTCGATGCGCTCGAAGCCTGCAAGGCCGCCTTGCGCGCCGGCAATACGCTCGGCACCGTTTTCGACGCCCATGCCAAGGTGTTGGACAAGGCCGGCTATCAGGCCCATCGCATGAACGCCACCGGCTACAGCCTGGGTGCGACCTATGCGCCGAACTGGATGGATTGGCCGATGTTCTATCACGGCAATCCGGAGATCCTGCAGCCGGGGATGGTCTATTTCATCCATCTGATCATCTTCGACAGCGAGAATCGCCTGGCCATGACCAGCGGGCAGACCTGTCTGGTGACCGAGGGCGCCTGCGAGACGCTGTCCCGGCGGTCGACGGATCTGGTTATCCGCTGACAGCTGGCTTGCCGCGACCATGCCGTATTTTTGGCTGATGGGAATCGGTTTTGCGATCGGCTTGGCCGTGTTGTTCCTGGCAACCTGAGCCGGCCGCCCGCCGGACCGTGAAAGCCCATGTAAAACGTCATATTTGTCAGCACCTTAAACAAATATGACGGATTCGACTTGGGACCATTTACAGCCCGGACCCGCCTTGATACATTCCGCGCGCTTTTCACCCCTGCCCGCTATGGGCGGCCCGGCCTTGGGTGTATGGGGTTGTTGGCGTTGAACGCACGGGCTGACCGGCCAAGAGCCAGTCGCCCGATTGTTGTATGAACGATGTCTTGCGTGCGGCCGGTTCCGGGCTTCGGGATGCGGCGTCGAGGAACGGAATCTGATGAAGATCCTGACTGGGAACAGCAATCGGCCGCTGGCCGAGGCGATTTCTGCCTATCTGAACCTGCCGCTGGTCAATGCCAGCGTCCGGCGGTTCTCGGACATGGAAGTGTTTGTCGAAATCCAGGAAAACGTGCGCGGCGAGGATATCTTCATCGTCCAATCGACCTCATTCCCGGCCAATGACAATCTGATGGAATTGCTGGTGACGCTGGATGCCTTGCGCCGGGCGTCAGCCCGGCGCATCACCGCCGTCATCCCCTATTACGGCTATGCCCGGCAGGACCGGAAATCGGGCTCCCGGACGCCGATCTCCGCCAAGTTGGTTGCCAATCTGATCACCACGGCCGGCGCCGACCGCGTCCTCACCGTCGACCTGCATGCCGGCCAGATCCAGGGCTTCTTCGATATTCCGACCGACAACCTGTTCGCGGCCGGCGTCCTGACCAAGGATATCAATGAGCGCTTCGTCGCCCAGGGCGGCAATAGCGACCTGGTCATCGTATCGCCGGATGTCGGCGGCGTGGTGCGTGCCCGCGCCATTGCCAAGCGCCTGGATGCCGAACTGGCGATCATCGATAAGCGTCGCGAACGGGCCGGCGTCAGCGAAGTCATGAACATTATCGGCGATGTCGGCGGCAAGCGCTGCATCCTGGTGGACGATATCGTCGATTCCGCCGGTACGCTCTGCAATGCCGCCGTCGCCTTGCGGGAAGCCGGCGCGACCTCGGCTTGCGCCTATGTGACCCATGGCGTCTTGTCGGGCGGTGCGGTCGCCCGCGTTTCCGCCTCGCCGCTGGAATCGCTGGTGATCACCGATAGTATTCAGGCCACCGAAGCCGTGCGCGTGTCCCAGACCGTGCGCCAGCTCTCGATTGCGCCGCTGCTGGCCGAGGCCATGGCCCGGATCAGCGAAGAGCGTTCGGTCTCCAGTCTGTTCGACTGAGGCCGTGAAGACGGCCGGCTGCGGCAAAGACCGCGACCGGCCGGAAATCCGATCAGGCACCCCTGGAGGCCGATCGGTCCGAAGATTCGATCCCGGATTTTCGGCGACTGCGAGATAAGAGGAGATACACATGTCCGCAGTTCAATCCGTCAGCGCGGAGGCTCGCGACCGCGCCGGGAAGGGGGCCGCTCGCGCAACTCGTCGTGCAGGCCGCGTTCCCGCCGTAATCTATGGCGATAAGCAGGAACCGATGTTGATCTCATTGGAACCGAAGGAACTCGATCGGCTGGTGCATAAGAAGGCTTTCTTGGCCACCCTGCTCGACATCGACATTAAGGGCAAGAAGCACCGCGTCCTGCCCCGCGATGTGCAGTTCCATCCGGTCACCGATGTGGTCGAGCATCTGGATTTCCAGCGCATCGGCAAGGACACCAGGATTCACGTCAACGTCCCGGTCATCGTGAAGAACGAAGCCGCGGCGCCGGGCATCAAGCGTGGTGGCGTGCTCAATCTGGTCCGTCACGAAATCCCCTTCATCTGCTCGCCGGAATTCATCCCGCAGGAGATCGTCGTCGATCTCACCGGTCTGGATATCGGCGCCAGCGTGCATATCAGCTCGATCGAATTGCCCCAGGGTGCCACCCCGGCGATTCGCGAGCGTGACTTCACCGTCGTCACCATCGGTGCGCCGAGCGGCCTGAAGGCCGAAGCGGAAGCGGCCCCGGCTGCAGCCGCTGCTGCCGCGGCGCCGGCTGCGGCGGCCAAGACCGCCGCTCCGGCGGCCAAGGCGCCGGCGAAGAAGTAAGGACGAAGTAGCCGGTCATGCGTCTGATCGTTGGCCTGGGCAATCCTGGCCCGTCTTACGCAGGCAACCGGCACAATATCGGCTTCATGGCGGCGGGCGAGATCGTCCGCCGTCATTCCTTTTCCGGCCGGCGGGAACGCTTTCACGGCGTGACCTGGGAAGGCAGCATGCAGGACGAGAAGATCATCGTCCTCTGCCCGCTGACCTATATGAACGAATCAGGTCGCGCCGTTCAGGCGGCAGCGCAATTCTTCAAACTGCAGCCCAACGATGTCGTGGTCATTCACGACGAACTCGATCTGCCGCTCGGCCGTTTGCGGGTCAAACGTGGCGGCGGTGCCGGCGGTCATAACGGCTTACGCTCCATCGATGCCCATCTCGGCAACGATTACTGGCGACTGCGCCTTGGCGTGGGGCATCCCGGCGTCAAGGATCTGGTCAAGCATTACGTGCTGCAGGATTTCACCAAGGCCGAGCGGCCGCAGGTTGTCGCCGTCGTCGATGCGGTGGTCGATGCCCTGCCGATCCTGATCGGCAAAGGCGGCAATTGGGGCGACAACGCCTTCATGACCAAGACCAGCCTGATCCTCAACCCGCCACCGCCGAAACCAGCAAAACCCGCCGATAAAGACAAACCGAAAGCGGAAGAGTCGTGACGATCGACGCCACTTTGGCTCGATTGGAAGAAGCGATCAGGCTGCGCCGCGGCCCTCTCTGCCTGGCGGCATTGGCGACTGTCGCCGATGATCGCCCGCAGGTCCGCAACGTCATCATCCGCGACTTTTCAGCAGCCGGGCTGACGCTCACATTCTTCTGCCGGTCGGATGACGCGAAACATCGCGAGATCCTTGCCAACCCGCAGGTCGAACTGGTGGTCTATGCGCGCGAGCCGGATTGCCAGATCCGCCTCGCAGGCCACGCTTGCCCCGTCACTGATACCACGCTGCTCGATGGCTATTGGATGCAAATCAGCCAGGCGGCACGGCGCGATTACGTTGCTGACAGCACCAGCCCCGCCAATGGCCGCGAAACGCTGTTCGCGGCCATCGAGATCCGGATCGAGCGAATCAAAATCCTGTCCTTCGAAAACGACCGTTGGCGGCTGCAGGAACGCAGCCTTTAGACCAGCGAATAGAGCATCGTGGCATTGGCCGCGATCAGACCGAGCGAGAGAATCGCCCCTCCCATCGTCATCCAGCGCGGCGCCGGCAGATTACCCATGATCCGGCGGTCCGATGTGAACAGAACCAGCGGCACGACCGCGAAGGGCAGTTGCAGCGACAGTACCACCTGGCTGAAGACCAGCAGCGATTCCGCGCCATGTTCGCCACCGACCGCCGTGATCGCCGCCGCCGGCAGGATGGCGATGGCGCGGGTGATCAAGCGCCGCAAGGCGGGCGACAGGCGAAAGCCGGTGAAGCCTTCCATCACTACCTGCCCGGCCAAGGTTGCCGTCACCGTCGAATTCTGGCCGGCGATCAGCAGGGCCAAAGCGAAGACGATGGCGGCAGCCGGCCCCAGGATCGGCGCCAGCAATGCCTGGGCGTCGGCCAGGCCGGCAATATCCTGTTGCCCGGTCGCGTGAAACGTGGCGGCGGCCAGGATCAGGATCGCCGCATTGACCGTGAAGGCGCCGATCAACGCGATATTGGAATCCGCCGTGACGGCTTTGAGGGTTGCCTCGTTGCCGTCTGCCGGGCGATATCGTTTCACCAGCGCGCCATGCAGATAGAGGTTATGCGGCATGACGGTCGCACCGATGATGCCGACCGTCAGGACGGCCGCGCCCGGTGTCGCGAAAACCGCATGATCCGGCACCAGGCCACCGGCAACCGCCAGCCAATCGGGCCGCGCCAGCAGCACTTCAAAGACAAGGCAGCCGATCACGCTCAGCACCAGCAAGGCGATGGCCGCTTCCAGGAAACGCAGCCCGCGACGTTCCAGCGACAGCATCAGCACCGTCAGGCCGAGGCTCGCGACGATGCCTGTCAGCAAGGGCAGGCCGAACAGCAGCTTCAGGGCGATAGCGGTCCCGACGATTTCCGCGACATCGCAGGCGATGATGCCGATTTCCGCCAGCAGCCAGAGCGCATGATTGCCCGCCGGCAGGAAGCGCCGCCGGCTTGCTTCGGCCAGATCCAGGCCGCTGGCCAGCCCGAGCCGGACGGACAGAGCCTGGAACAGCATCCCTGCCAGACCGGCCAGGGCGACGACGAAAAGCAGCTTGTAGCCGAAGGCCGAGCCGGCGGCGATATCGGTCGCCCAGTTGCCGGGATCCATGTAGCCGACCGCGATCATCCAGCCCGGCCCGGCGACCGAGAGCAAGCGCCGCAACAAGCCGGACAGGCGGATCCTGCCGGTCAGGTTTCGGCTGGTCCTGCGCAAAGTCTGGACGACAAGCTCGGTCATGGCACATCCCGGTCCGCCGCGCGGTGCGGCTCATAATCATCGGTATAATATGTAAATGCGAATTATTCGCATTTCAAATAAGGAGATTGGATCGCCGCCATAGCCGGCGCCTATTACCGTCTTGCAGGGAGGGGATGTGCGACCGGATATGGGAAAACGGTTGTTCCGTCAGGGCTTTCCTGATAGGTCAGCCGCGCTGGCTGACCTTTGCGACCTGCCCCGTTTCGGCATCGCGACAAATCCGGATTTCGCGGGTTTCAGCCGGATTTTCGGCACCGTTATCTGGGATTGCAGTCATGGGTTTTAATTGCGGCATCGTCGGCCTGCCTAATGTGGGCAAGTCCACCCTGTTCAACGCGCTGACCTCCACGGCGGCGGCCCAGGCGGCCAACTATCCCTTCTGCACCATCGAGCCCAATGTCGGCCGGGTGGCCGTGCCGGATCCCCGCCTCGACAAGATCGCCACCATCGGCAAATCCGCGAAGATCGTCCCGACCCAGCTGGAATTCGTCGATATCGCCGGCCTGGTGCGCGGTGCCAGCAAGGGAGAAGGCCTGGGCAATCAGTTCCTCGCCAATATCCGCGAGACCGATGCCATCGTTCACGTGCTGCGCTGTTTCGAGGGCGAAGTGACCCATGTCGAAGGGTCGGTCGATCCGATCCGCGACGCCGAGACCGTCGAGACGGAGCTGATGCTGGCCGATCTCGAAAGCCTCGAAAAGCGCCACGACAATGCGGTCAAGAAAGCCCGCGGCGGCGACAAGGAAGCCAAGGCCCTGATCGAGATCACCGAGCCGGTGCTGGTCGCCTTGCGCGAGGGCAAGCCGGCCCGCACCGTGGCCACGAAACTCTCCGCCGAGCAGATGCCGCTCTTCAAGCAGTTGCAGCTACTGAGCGGCAAGCCGGTCCTCTATGTCTGCAATGTCGAGGAAGGCAACGCCGCCACCGGCAATGCCCTGTCGGAAAAGGTGGCCGCCAAGGCCAAGGCGGAGGGCGCGGTGACGGTCGTCATTTCCGCCGCCATTGAGGCCGAAGTGGCGCAGCTTCCGACTGAGGAAGAAAAGGCCGAATTCCTCTCGACCCTGGGTCTGGAAGAGACCGGCCTCGCCCGCGTCATCCGTGCCGGCTATGGTCTTCTTGGCCTGCTGACCTTCTTCACCGTCGGCCCGAAGGAAGCCCGTGCCTGGACCGTCCGGGCTGGGGCCAAGGCGCCGGAAGCGGCAGGCGTCATCCACACCGATTTCGAGCGCGGCTTCATCCGCGCCGAAACCATCGCCTATGACGACTTCATCGCCTGCAATGGCGAAGCCGCCGCCAAGGAAGCCGGCAAGATGCGGGCCGAAGGCAAGGAATATGTCGTCCAGGATGGCGACATCTTCAATTTCCGCTTCAACGTTTAAATCGCCGCCATCTAGGCTAGCGGGATCCCGCCGTAGCGCCATCCGCCTACGGTTGCCCTGAAGCGCGAGTCGGCGGCATCAGCGCCCGACCAGTTCCAGGATCAGGCCATTGGCATCTCGCGGATGGACCAGGCATCCTTCCTCGGTCCGCGCGGCGGCGATGCCGGCCTTTTGCAGATACTCCCGGCAATGGGCGCGGTCTTTGACTTCCAGCTTCATCGCCGCCACCCAGGGTGTGGGATAGCTCGGCAGATTGGCGATATGCGGATGCAGCGACAGGAAACCGTCCGGCGTCACGAAACGGAGCGCGCCGAAGCCGCAATTCACCACCGTCATGCGATCTGTCACCTTGATGCGGTCGGGGCCGAAGATCGGCAGGTAGCCGAAAGCGGCAATCACCGGGTCGTCGCAGACCACGGTCATCGAGATAAGGGCGGTAGCGCCATTGGGATGAATTTGCCAGTCGGGCCGGCGCAGCAGTTCCGGCGTCCGGTGGTGGCAGATGAAGGCGCGTAAGGCCGGGGTCTCTTCCGGCGGCAGGAAGATCAGGTGAAAGGACGGCGTGACATCGCCTTCCGGCAGTTCCAGCTTGCGCGACAGGTCCTTCGGCCCGTCGGGATGCAGCCCCGCCTCTTCGAGCTGCTGGCGACAGGCGGCCGCATTGTCGGTGGCGAAGGCGAGGCCCATCAGCCCTTCGCGGGTTTCCAGGAACTTGTCGAGATTGTTGGTGAATTGGGCGGGGTCGATGATGCCGAGCAGCTCGACATAGCCGCTATCCAGCATGATGCAGTAATTGCCGGTACCCCAACCGATATGCCGGCCGCGCGGGCAGACGGTGAAACCGAGCCGCGTCCAAACCTCACGCGCGGCCTCCAAATTGCGAACGCCAATCAATGCATGGTCGATTCCGGTGATGCCGCATCCCGGCGTCATCATCTAGACTCCCTACCCTCGGCCGCACCGCATACAGCCGTACCCACCTGAAAGCGGCTCTTTCGAGCGGCAATGCCGCCAAAAACAAACCGCCGCCGAGCATATGACATTCGGCGGCGGTCGTCATGTCTATCTCACCCGGTCGAGACCGGGCGATGATCGTTGTGTTCAGTGGACGTTTTTCCACACTTTCCGCTTGGCGGCATAGGCCAGCAGCGTGAAAACGACCAGGAACAGCACGGCCTTCAGACCGGTTTTCTTGCGCTGTTCCATTTCGCCTTCGGCAGTCCAGGTCAGGAAGGTCGCGACGTCGCGAGATTCCTGGTCCAGGGTCGCCTTGGTGCCGTCGGCATAGGTCACCGAGTCGTCCTGTAAGGGCTGCGGCATGGCAATCTGATGGCCCTTGAAGTACTTGTTGTAGTTCATGCCCGGATTGATCTTCATATCCGCCGGCGGCTCGCCATAGCCGGTCAGCAAGGCATGGATATAATCGGCACCGGCATAACCGCCAAAGCCCTTGCCGGCGCGGGATTTCGCCAGCAGCGACATATCCGGCGGCAAGGCGCCGTTATTGGCGGCACGGGCGGCCTGCTCATTGGGGAAGGGCGCATGGAAGTGATCGGACGGCTTGCCCGGCCGTTCGAACATTTCGCCGGCATCGTTCGGGTCCTCATTCTGGACCTGAACCTTGGCGGCGATGTCCTTCACTTCGTCTTCCGTGAAGCCGATGTTTTCCAGATTGCGGTAGGACATCAGATTCATCGAATGGCAGCCCGAGCAGACTTCCGAATAGATCTGGAAGCCGCGCTTCAACTGTGCCCGGTCATAGTGACCGAAGAAACCCTGGAACGACCAGTCTTCCTTCGGAATATCGACATGGCCACCGGGTTCGGCCGCGATGAACAGGACCGCCGCGGCACCGACGACAACCGTGGAGGCTTTGAGTACAAGAGAACGGATACTCATTACGCCTTCTCCATCGGCTTGCTATGGGCATGTGCAACGGCCGCCTTGCCGCCACCTTTCAGTACCGGCTCGCTGATCGACAGCGGCAGGCGCTTCGGTGTCTCGAAAATCGAGAGCAGAGGCAGAACCACGATGAAGTAAGCGAAGTAGTACAAGGTCGCCAACTGGCCGAGGAGCAGGATCTTGATCCCCAGGGTGCCGCCGGCGAAGGTGATCGGCCACAACGCATCGGCATCCGCCACACCCGCCGCGGCAACGACTTCCTCGGCCGGGGTCACATGCATGGCAAACGGCTGCCAGAACCAGTCCGGCGGATTCTTGCCGACGAACATCAGGATCGCGCAATCGAAGACCAGCATCCAGAAGAACCACTTGAAGACCGGCCGGAACGTGCCGGAGCGGACCGGCGAGCGGTCGAGCCAGGGCAGCACGAACAGGATGGCGATCGAGGCCCCCATGGCGATGACACCCATCAGCTTGTCCGGGATCGAGCGCAGGATCGCGTAGAACGGCAGGAAGTACCATTCGGGAACGATATGCTCCGGCGTCGAGAGCGGATTGGCGGGGATGTAGTTGTCAGGATCGCCCAGCGCGTTCGGGGCGTAGAACACCCAGAAGGCGTAGAAGATCAGGAAGATGCCAAGGCCGAAGATGTCCTTGGTGGTGTAATAGGGGTGGAAGGGGATCGTATCCTGCTTGCCCTTGGTGTCGATACCGATCGGGTTGTTCGAGCCGAAACGGTGCAGCGCAATGATATGCAGCATCACGACAGCGAGGATCACGAAAGGCATCAGGTAATGCAGGGCGAAGAACCGGTTCAGCGTCGGATTGTCGACGGCGAAACCACCCCAGAGCAGCGTCACGATCTTGTCGCCGACCAGCGGAATGGCCGAGAACAGATTGGTGATGACGGTGGCGCCCCAGAAGCTCATCTGGCCCCAGGGAAGCACGTAGCCCATGAAGGCCGTCGCCATCATCAGCAGCAGGATCAGGACGCCGAGCTGCCACAGCAGTTCGCGCGGTGCCTTATAGGATCCGAAATAGAGGCCGCGGAAGATGTGGATGTAAACGACGATGAAGAACATCGACGCGCCGTTCATATGCAGATAGCGCAGCAGCCAGCCGAAATTGACATCGCGCATGATGCGTTCGACCGAATTGAAGGCCATGCTGACATGCGGCGTATACTGCATCGCCAGGAAAATGCCGGTTGCGATCATGGTGATCAGCATGAAACCGGCGAGCGAGCCGAAATTCCACCAGTAGTTCAGGTTCTTCGGCGTCGGATATTCGTTCGCCTCATGATCCAGATAGGAGAAGACCGGCAGGCGGTGGTCGATCCAGCGGACGACCGGATTCTTAAAATGTTTGCTCATCTCTGGTGCTCCCCTTAGCCGACCTTCACCGTGGTATCGCCGGTGAACGTATAGGGCGGGACCGCCAGATTGAGCGGCGCTGGGCCTTTACGGATACGGCCAGATGTATCGTATTGCGAACCGTGGCAGGGGCAATAGTAGCCGCCATATTCACCGCGCGGTTCGGAAGACTTCTCGCCCTGGGGCACGCAGCCGAGATGGGTGCAGACGCCGATCAGCACCAGCCATTCCGGCTTCTGAACCCGGTCCTTGTCGGTCTGCGGGTCACGCAATTGAGCGATGTTGACGCTTTCGGCCGCCTTGATTTCCTCAGGTGTACGGCGCCGGATGAATAACGGCTTGCCGCGCCATTTGACGGTGATGCCCTCACCCGGCTGAATGCTGCTGATATCGACTTCGATCGACGACAGCGCCAGCACGTCTTGCGACGGATTCATGCTGCTGATGAAGGGCCAGGCGACCGAAGCCACGCCATAGGCGCCGGCTGCAGCCGTCATCAAATAGAGAAATTCGCGGCGCGTGCCGCCGGAATGCCCATCTTTGGGCACCGCATGCGCTTGATCGGCCATATAATTCACATCCCTCTTGCGGTCGCTATCCCCTGGCACCGGCGGCCTTAATGCCGATGCAGAAGTCCCGGACCTCTCTTTGGTCGAACGCCTTATACCACGTCAATAGTTGGGTGATCGGACAGCACCTTGCGACAAACCGCCGCACGAAACCGCCCGCGAGCCGCTACCCCGTCCGCAGCCTTCGGCGATGATCCGGCTCGGGTATATAGGAATTCCCTGTTTTTGCAAAGCACTCGGGATGTCATGGGCGGTAGCAGTCGGCCCCGTCGATGCGGCAATGCAGCAGCGGTTTTCCGGTCAGGCATCTGTTAGAAATAACCTTGTTTCGGGCACTTGGCCCGTCGCCGACCGCAACCAATTCGATGCCTGATATGCGCCTTGCCCTGTACCAGCCTGATATCCCGCAGAATACCGGCACGCTCCTGCGCCTCGCCGCCTGTTTCGGCCTGGCCGTCGATCTGATCGAACCTTGTGGTTTCATTTTCGACGACCGGCGGCTTCGCCGGGCGGGGATGGATTACCTGGAAGGCGTCGATCTGACCCGGCACAGCTCCTGGGAAGCCTATTGCCAGCAACGGTCGACCCGGCGGCCGCCCGGCGGCCGGTTAATTCTTTTAACCACCCGGGCACCCGACCGTTATACCAATTTCACCTTCCAGGCGGGCGATTCCCTGATGGTCGGCAGTGAAGGCAGCGGCGTGCCGCCGACGGTTCATGAAGCGGCCGATGCCCGCGTGACAATTCCCATGCGTCCCGGCTTTCGCAGCTTGAATGTGGCGGTTGCCGCCGCCATGGTGATCGGCGAAGCCCTGCGCCAGACCGGCTTCCCAGCCCAACCCACCATCACCACCAACGAGCACGGATTATGAGCGACTATCCAATCGATCACAAAGACCAGGCCGCCACGTGGTTCGTCGCCCTGCGCGACCGGATCTGCACGGCCTTCGAACAACTGGAAGATGATCTGGCGGGCACTGAACATGCCGGGCTTCCGGCCGGCCGATTCGAGCGGCAGGAATGGCATCGGCCGGATGAGAGTGCCGAAAGCGGCCATGGCGGCGGCGGGGTAATGTCGGTCATGCGCGGGCGGGTTTTCGAAAAGGTCGGCGTGAATGTCTCCACCGTGCATGGAATCTTCAGCCCGGAATTTCGCAAGCAAATCCCGGGAGCATCGGATACCGGCCATTTCTGGGCCAGCGGCATTTCCCTGGTCGCCCATATGCGCTCACCGCTTGTCCCGGCGGTGCATATGAACACGCGCCACATCGTCACCAGCCATGCCTGGTTCGGCGGCGGCGCCGATCTGACCCCAATGTATCCCGACCTGCACGAGCAGGATGCCGGCGATTTTCACGCCGCCCTGCGTGGCGCCTGCGACCGTTTCGATGCCGATTACTATCCGCGCTTCAAGAAGTGGTGCGACGATTACTTCTACCTGCCGCATCGCCAGGAACCGCGCGGCATCGGCGGTATTTTTTATGACACGCTGAATAGCGGCGACTGGGCGAAGGATATCGGTTTTACCCAGGCCGTAGGCGAAGCGTTCCTGGCGATTTATCCGGAAATCGTCCGGCGGCATATGAACAAGAGCTGGACGCCGGAACAGCGGCGCCACCAGTTGATTCGCCGCGGCCGCTATGTCGAATTCAATCTGCTCTATGACCGCGGCACCACCTTCGGGCTGAAAACCGGCGGCAATACCGATGCCATCTTGATGTCGATGCCGCCGGAAGTGATCTGGCCCTAGAGTGCGATGTCATCGCACGCTAGCCTATTGGGTGGAGGCGGATTCAGATCAGGCGTGGAATCGCTCCAGCGATTTCCACGCCTGATCATCTGACTCTAGCTTATAGCCATTTGCGCTTGCAGCCAGTTCAGGCAGGCCGTGCGATCGGCCTGGAAATCGCCGGCAATCCACCAGGCCTCGGCCAATGCCAGCCAGCGCCCCATCGCCGCTCCCGGTTGCAGCCCGAGTTCCGCGAGATCCTTGCCGCCGATCGGCAGCCGCGGGGCCTGCCATGCCTGTGTCACCGCTGCTGCCAACGCGAGATCGGCATCGTTATCCGCATGCACCAGCAGAAGATCGAGGGCGAGATCATTGCCGTGCCGATAGATCAGCCGGCGAACGGCGACAGGCTCCAGTTCCAGCATGATTTCCGGCCCGGCGGCGATGCCGGAGAGACGCTCCTGTTCCCGGCGTGACAGACGCAGTTTGGTGCCGACCGCCAGGGCCTCGGTCTTGCCGGGCAGCAGTGCCGCGAGCCGGCGAACCGCCGCGGGGGCGATCTGCAGCGCAGCTTCGCGTTGCGCCACCAGGTTGAGGCGTACCTGATCCGCCGCCTCCGGCAAATAAGCGGCAACGATCCCGGCTTCCAGCATGCGCGCCCAGGTTTCCGGACCGCGCGCAGCGACCAGCAATTTCAAAGTTTCCTGGCGCAGGCGTTCGCCGGAGAGATGGGCCAGTTGCGATGCCGATGCCTTGGCCGCCGTCATCGCTGCCGGATCGGGATCGCCGGCCGCGTAATTGGCGTGAAAGCGGAAGAATCGCAGCACCCGCAGATAATCTTCCTTCATGCGGGTGCGCGGATCGCCGACGAAGCGCACCCGACCCGCCGCAAGATCGGCAAGACCGTCGAAATAGTCATATACCTGCCCGTCGAGGCCGCAGGACAAGGCATTCATCGTCAAGTCGCGGCGTGCGGCATCAGCTTGCCAGTTATCGGTGAAGGCGACCCGCGCCTGGCGACCGAAGGTCTCGACATCGCGCCGCAAGGTCGTCACCTCGATCGGCTCGCCGTCAACCACGGCCGTGACCGTGCCATGTTCGATCCCGGTCGGAATATTCTTGATGCCGGCGCTGGTGAGCAGCTCAATGACCTTGCCGGGTGGCAGGGGCGTCGCGATATCGATATCGTTGATCTGCCGTCCCAGCAGCGCATCACGCACGCAGCCACCGACAAAGCGCGCCTCGCCGCCTTGCGCCGCCAGCGCGTCATAGATTTGCCTTGCCGCTCCCTGGAGCATCCAGGGCTGCGGCAAGGCCTGGAAGGATAAAGGCCTCGACATATCCGCCACTATCGACGGGCGATGCGGATGCCGTCAACCGGGCCGCGTCGACCGACCTGTTCAGCCCGCCCGCTTCAACCGGCGCGCCTTGAAATCACGCAGGATTTCCCGGGCCGCGTTATGCCCCGGCGCACCGGTCACGCCGCCGCCCGGATGGGTGCCCGAGCCGCACATATAGAGGCCTGCCAGGGGGCCGCGATAATCCGCATGGCCCAGCATCGGCCGCGCCGAAAAAAGCTGATTGAGATCGAGCTGGCCGTGGAAGATATCGCCACCGATCAGGCCGAAAGTGCGTTCGAGATCGAGCGGCGAATTGATCTGCCGCCCCAGCACCGAAGCTTTGAAGTTCGGCGCATAGCGATTGACCGTCTCGATCATCAGATCAGCGACCTCCTCACGGTGATCGTCCCAGGACGCGCCATTGGGTAGTTCCGGCGCCACATGCTGGCAGAACAGGCTGGCGACATGCCGGCCGTTTGGCGCAAGGCTGTCGTCGAGGGTCGAGGGGATCAGGATTTCGACGATCGGCTGAGCCGACCAGCCATTGGTCCTGGCATCGATATAGGCGCGCTCCATATAAGCGAGGCTCGGTGCCATGATGATGCCGGAGGTATGGTGCTCGGCCAAATCCTTGCCCGGCAGGCAGGTGAAGTCGGGCAACTCGGAGAGCGCCACATTCATGCGGAAAGTACCCGAGCCGCAGCGCCAGTTTTCGATGCGCTGGCGGAAATCAGTCGGCAAGGCCGTTGCATCAATCAGCTTCAGATAAAGCAGTTTGGGATTGAGATTGGAGACGACGGCAGAGGCGCGGATCGCCTCGCCGGATTCAGTGACGGCACCGACCGCGCGGCCGTTCTCGACGATGATTTCGCTGACCGGATGCGCCGTCTTGATTTCGACGCGGAGTGCCATGGCCGCCTTGGCCATGGCCTGGGTGATCGCCCCCATGCCGCCGATCGCGTGACCCCAAGCACCTTTCTTGCCGTTCACTTCGCCGAAGACATGATGCAGCAGCACATAGGCGGAACCCGGCGTATAGGGGCTGGCGTAATTGCCGACGATGCCGTCGAAGCCATAGGCTGCCTTGATCGGCGCGCTCTCGAACCAGCCATCCAGATAATCGCCGGCCGATTTGGCGAAGAGATCCAGCAACTCGCGCTGCATCTCGATATCCAGCTTGCGGATGCGGTTGCCGATCTTGCCGGCCTTGACGAGTTCGCCCAGTGCTGCAATCGGATGGCCCTGGATGACATTGGGCGGCGTCTGCAGCACGAGGTCTCGCAGCACGTCGGCGATAACGTCAAGCCTTTCACCATAGGCATCGAGCCGCTCGGCATCCCGGTTGGAAAATTTCGCCACTTCCTGGGCCGTCTTGCCGCCGCCGACTTTCAAGTACCGGCCGTCTTCCAGCGGCAGGAAATTGGAAATCTTGCGTTCCACGATGCGTAGGCCATGGGCCGCGAGGTTGAGATCGCGGATCACCTTCGGATTGAGCAGCGAGACGGTATAGGAGGCCACGGAATTGCGGAAACCGGGATGGAATTCCTCGGTCACGGCGGCCCCGCCGACCACGTCCCGGCGCTCCAGCACCGTCACTTTCAGGCCGCCCATGGCCAGATAGGCCGCACAGACGAGGCCGTTATGGCCGCCACCGACAATCACCACATCCTGCATCATCGTCCCCAAGATCATCCCTCAGCCAATGAGTTGGCCGCAGTCTCGGGGAAGTTTTGGCAAATTGCACTTGTCGTTTCGACGAAATATGAAAATACTATCGGCAAATTGCCGAAAGAGCATGTCGTTATGGAAGTCGATCAGATCGACACGCAATTGCTGTCCCTGTTGCGAGAGAACGCCCGGCTCTCGACCACGGAACTTGCCCGGCGGCTCGATCTCTCCCGCACCACTGTGCAAAGCCGGATCGAGCGGCTGGAGCGGCAGAAGGTCATCACCGGCTATACGGTCAAAGCCGGCGGCGCCGATGAGCGCAGCTACATCAAGGCGCATGTGATGATCACGGCAGTGCCGAAACTGACACCTTCGGTGGAAGCCGCCTTGCGCCAATTGCCGCAGGTCCGGACCCTGCATTCGGTCAGCGGCGTCTATGATTTCATTGCTGTTCTGGCCGCACCTACGGTAGGCGAGCTCGATCTGCTGATCGACGGCATCGGCGCCCTTGATGGTGTCGAGCGCACCACCACATCAATCGTGCTCTCGACCCGGATCGATCGATAGGCAGCCGCTGGCAACGAGTATAGCGCGATCCTAGCCTTGCTCTGGATCGTCCGGCCCCAGCACCTCCGCCAGATTCCATAACATGCCGGCGGTGGCGCCCCAGATGTAACGGTCTTCCCAGGGATAGACGTAGAAGAACCGCTCGCGACCCTCGAACATCCGGCTTTCCTTGCGGCGGTTGGACGGCTCACGGAAGAAGGCCAGCGGCACTTCGAAAACCGCCGCCACCTCGCGTGGATCGGGATGCAAATCCAAAGGCGGCTTCACCAGCCCGACGCAGGGTATCACTTCATAGCCGGTCCGCGTCACATAGGTGTCCAGCCGGCCGATCAGATGCACGTGATCGCGCGACAGGCCAATTTCCTCTTCCGCTTCGCGCAAGGCCGCATCCTCGGCATCGCGATCCGTCGGATCGACCCGGCCGCCGGGAAAGCTGATCTGCCCAGCATGATCCGAGAGATGCGCCGATCGCTGGGTCAGCAGGACGGTCGTCCCCGTCTCCCGCTCCATCAGCGGCACCAGCACCGCCGCGGCTGTCAATGGCTGGCGCGGCAGCATATCGGGATTGAGATCATGATCGCCGCGACCGGGTCGTCGTTCGATGACGGGGTCCAGGGTCGTTTCCGGCGTGGTGCCGGGACTTGAGCGGCGGCCCGGCGCCGGCTTCGCCTGGAAGCGACTGATGATCGCCTCACGCAGAGTTGTCATGGCGCCGTCTCCAGCCAGTCGAGCGTACCCAGCGGGAAAAAATCGCCCTTGCTCCAGACGCCGAAGACCTCGCTTTCATTCATTCGGCGCGCCTCGCCCAATTCCACCAGGTGATAGAAAACCGATCGCAAAATCAGGGCATCCAGACCGTCGCGCACGGCGACATAGGGGCTCGGCTCGCCCTCACCCGTCACGTAATCGACACGGATGGGATGCCGGGCATCCACCGTCACGACATCATCGACATTGGTCCGAAAGGATAAAACCTGTTCCTGACCGTTCCCGCTCGCCATCAATTCCACAGCGGTGAAAGGGGCATCATCGACCTGCACACGGCCGCGCTCCGCCGGCGTGACCAGCCAATACGCGCCGTCATCTTCTCGCCGCAATACGGTGGAAAATAGCTTGACCAGCGGTTTCCGGGCGATCGGCGATCCACGATAGAACCAGGTACCGTCGCGGGCGATGCGCATATCGAGGTCGCCGCAAAGCGGCAGATCTGAGAAGTCTGGGTTGGACATTGCCCCAGTCAAGGGTTTACCCTCCGCAATCAATAACTTACGCCGTCACAATCAAGCGGTCAGCAAGATGACGAACAGCGCCTCCTACACCAATGACACGACCGGAACATCCCCGGCCACCACGGTGACCGGCCATCACGATCAACGTCCGTCGGATCTCGCCGGCGAAATCGAGCAGCTGAGCCATCGGCTGTCCCATGTCCGCGCCAATCTCGCCAAGGTTATATTTGGCCAGGAAGAAACCATTGAGCAATCCCTGACCGCCATTCTCGCCGGCGGCCATGTCCTGCTGATCGGTGTTCCCGGTCTTGCCAAGACCAAGCTGGTCGACAGCCTGGGCCGCGTCCTCGGGCTCGATGCGAAGCGGGTGCAATGCACCCCCGACCTGATGCCATCGGACATCCTTGGCTCGGAAGTGCTGGAAGAAAGCGAAACGGGTCATCGCAGCTTCCGCTTCATCAAGGGGCCGGTCTTTTGCCAGTTGCTGATGGCGGATGAAATCAACCGCGCCAGCCCGCGCACGCAATCGGCATTGCTGCAGGCGATGCAGGAGCAGAAGGTTTCGATCGCCGGGCAGACCTATCAACTCCCCGAGCCGTTCCATGTCCTGGCGACGCAGAACCCGCTGGAGCAGGAAGGCACCTATCCGCTGCCCGAAGCGCAGCTCGACCGCTTCCTGTTGCAGATCGATGTGAACTATCCCGATATCGATGCCGAACGGCGCATGCTGATCGTCACCACCGGTGCCGAAGAGGCTGTACCCGAGACCGTTTTGTCCACCGCCGAATTGATGGCCGCACAGCGCCTGGTCCGGCGCCTGCCGATCGGCGACAAGGTGGTCGATGCCATTCTGCGCCTGGTGCGTGCCGGACGCCCCGACAGCAGCGAGTTGCCGGAAGTGAAGACGCAGCTCGCCTGGGGCCCCGGCCCCCGCGCCGGCCAGGCCCTGATGCTGGCCTGCCGTGCCCGCGCTTTGATCGAAGGCCGCCTCAGCCCGTCGATCGACGATGTGGTCGCCCTCGCCCATCCGGTCCTGCGTCATCGTATCGCGCTGAATTATGGCGCCCGCGCCGAAGGTGTCACCCTCACCAGCATCATCAACCGCCTGATCGGGCTGCTGGGATAACCTCACCGGATGGCGTCGCTCACCGGAACACCCGCGCCGATCGGACAACAGGGCGAGCGCGTCAAAGCGCAGGCCGCCGATATCGCCGGCCGCCTGCCGCCGTTGCTGGTCGCGGCGGAACGCATCGCCGTGACGGTCGAGCAAGGCGTGCATGGCCGCCGCCGTGTCGGCCGCGGCGAATCCTTCTGGCAGTTCCGGCAATATTATCCGGGCGACGACCTGCGCCGGCTCGATTGGCGCCAATCGGCCAAATCGGACCGGCTTTATCTACGGCAGATGGAATGGTCGGCCGCGCAATCGGTCTATCTGTGGTGCGACGCCTCCCCATCGATGTCCTATAGCAGCAACCGCAACCTGCCCGAAAAGCTGGAACGCGCGCGCATCATGTTGCTCGCTTTGGCAACGGTCCTGTCACAAGCCGGTGAACGGATTGCCCTCCTCGGCACCGGCGAGCCGCCGATTGCCGGACGCAATGTGGCCGAACGGCTGGGCGAGCGGCTGCTGCGCAACGGCCGGTCGGAACAAAACACCGGCCCGGATGGTTTGCCGCCACAGATCCTGCTGCCGTCTCATGCCCATGTGGTCCTGATCAGCGATTTTCTCGTGCCGCTGGAAAAACTGGAGAAGATCATCGATCGTTTCGCCGATCGGGATATTCACGGGCATTTGCTGCAGGTGCTTGATCCGGCCGAAGTCGACCTGCCCTTCAGCGGCCGGGTACGGTTCCAGGGCCTGGAGACCGAAGGCGACTACCTGGTCAGCAAGGCCGATCTGTTACGCGGTTCATATCGCGACCGCCTGGCCGCGCATTGGCAGGGTCTGCGCGATCTGGTTGCCGGCGCCGGCTGGAGTTGCTCGCGCCATGTGACCGGCGACTCGCCGACCCGATCCCTGCTCGAACTCTATCAATGGCTGGCGGCCGATTACCGGCTGCGCCGATGACGAGGTCATCATTGAGCCTTAAGACGATTGCACGAAAGACTGATCCGGCATGTTATCGTTCGGCGCACTGAGTTTCGCAGCCCCCTGGGCCCTGGCGGCCCTGATCGTCCTGCCGATTCTTTGGTGGCTGCTGCGCCTGACGCCGCCCAGCCCGCGGCGGATCGGTTTTCCGGCGATCCGCCTGCTGTTCGGCCTGAAACCGCGCGAGGAAACACCGGATCGTACGCCCTGGTGGCTCATCCTGCTGCGCCTTGCCATTGCCGCTTTACTCATCCTGGCGATGGCCCGGCCGGTCTGGAACAGCAACCCGGCGGCGGAAAAGTTCGGCGATCTCCTGCTGGTGCTCGATGACGGCTGGGCCAGCGCCAATGGCTGGCAGGAGCGTCAGGCGGTTGCCACCGATCTGATCAACGCCGCCGGCCGACGCGGCGGCAAGGTCATGCTGCTGACCACCGCACCTCATGCCGATGGCAGTGCGATCGCCTTGCGCAACATGACCGCCGGCGATGCTGCCAGCCTGGTTTCCACCTTGACGCCGCAGCCCTGGCCGGTCGAGCGCAATGCCGCCCGACAGGCGCTCAACGGGCTTTCGACGGCGGCCAATACCGAGGTGGTCTGGCTGACCGACAGCATCGCCTCGACATCGGCGGATCTCGATGACTCACTGGCCGGCCGGTTGCGCGAACTGGGTGCGCCGCGCATCCTCACCGCCAACGATAGCGTCCTGCCGATCCTGCAATTGCCGCCGCGGCGTGACGCCGAAGGGATTACCGTCAAATTGGTGCGCCCGGTGGTGGGCGCCGTGCAAACCGTCTCGGTACGCGCCCAGGATCACGAAGGCCATGGCCTCGGCACGACGGTGGTCCGTTTCGCCGCCGACCAGGCGACGGCGACCGGGCATATGGCGCTGCCGCTCGAACTCAAAAATCGCATCAGCCAGATGTCGATCGACGGACAATCCACCGCCGCCGCCGTCGCCTTGCTCAGCGACAGCGGCGGCCATAAACCGATCGGCCTGATTTCCGACAATCCGTCACAGGGCCAGCAGCCTCTGCTGGGCGAGCTTTATTACATCGAGCGCGCGCTCGCACCGAATAACGAAGTCCGCATCGGCGATCTGGCCACCTTGACGGCGCAGCCGCTGTCGATGCTGATCCTGCCGGATCACACCGCCTTGACCGGCGATGATGTGAGCAAGCTGAAGCAATGGGTCGAACGCGGCGGCACGCTGGTCCGGTTTGCCGGCGAGCGGCTGGCAACCGTTGCCGATGACCAGAGCGATCTGCTGCCGGTGCGATTGCGGCGCGGCGATCGCGCAGTGGGCGGCGCCTTGTCCTGGAGTGCTCCGCTTCATCTCGCCGCCTTCCCCGACAAATCGCCCTTTGCCGGCTTGCAGCCGATGCAGGATGTCTCGGTAAAGCGGCAGGTCCTGGCCGAACCGGATATCGATCTCGGCAACCGCACCTGGGCTCGCCTCTCCGACGGCACACCCCTGGTGACGGGGGCGCAGCGCGGCAAAGGCTATCTTGTGCTCTTTCATACCAGCGCCAATGCCGATTGGTCCGATCTCGTCCTCTCCGGTTTGTTCGTCCAGATGCTGGACCGCCTGGTGCTGACCTCGGAAGGCATTCCGCCGGCCCAGGAGAATGACAGCAAGCCCTTGCCGCCGGCCGCAATGCTGGATGGCTTTGGCCATCTGGGACCGGCGACGGCGACGGCTTTGCCGATCACACCGGCCGATCTCGCCAAGGGCACCGTCGGCCCGCGTCACCCGCCGGGCTTCTATGGCACCGCCACGGCACGCCGGGCGCTCAATCTCAGCCCCGCCATTCCCCGCCTCGCACCGCTCGGCCTCGCCAGCGAGAAAATGCGGCTGGGCGCCACGATCGACCTCAAGCCCTGGGCCCTGCTGGCCGTTCTGCTCCTGCTGCTGATGGACCAGACCATCGCGCTCGCCTTGCGCGGCCTCATTCGCGGCCGCTGGTCCACCGCGGCCGCGATCGTCCTAGCCCTCGGCTTGACGACGGCGCTCGGCGATCGGCCGGCCGAGGCAGCGACCTTGCCCGATTCGAAGATCATCGAACTCACCCAGACGGCGCATCTCGGCTATATCCATACCGGCGTCTCGCAAGTCGATTCCGTCAGCAAGGCCGGCCTGGTCGGCTTGACCTCTGTCCTGCTGGAACGCACCGCGGCGGATGTCGGCGATCCGGTCGCCATCGATCTCGAAACGGATGACCTGACTTTCTTCCCGGTCATCTATTGGCCGGTGACGGCTTCACAGCCGACGCCCTCGCAGGCGGCAATCACCAAATTGAACAAGTATCTGGCGAATGGCGGCCTCATTCTGTTCGATACGGCCGATCAGAATCTCAACGGCTTTTCGGGCGGCGACGGCAGTGCGGCATCGGCGCGATTGCAGGAGCTGACCGCCGGCATGAACCTGCCACCTTTGCGGCCGGTGCCGGCCTATCACGTGCTCACCCGCGCCTTCTATCTGCTGAAGGATTTTCCCGGACGCTGGGTCGGCTCGACACTGTGGGTCGAGGTGGGCCAGGACCAGATCAATGATGGTGTCGCCGGCATCATTGTCGGCGGCAATGATTATGCCGCCGCCTGGGCCATCGACGGTATCGGCCGGCCGATGTTCCCCGTCTCGCCGGGCGGCGAACGGCAACGCGAGATGGCCTATCGCTTCGGCATCAACCTTGTCATGTACGCCCTGACCGGCAATTACAAATCCGATCAGGTACATGTCCCGGCGATTCTGGAAAGGCTCGGGCAATGATGGGCCAGTTATCGCTCGACGCCTATTCGATCACCACCGATCCGTTGCTGCCCTGGCCACTGATTGCCGGCCTTGGCGCTCTGCTCCTGATCCTCGCCTTGTTCGGCTTCTGGCGCCGCGCGCATGGCTCGATGCTGCGCTTTCTGCTGGGTGCGGTGCTGATCGCCATCCTGGCCAATCCCTCGATCATCGAGGAACAGCGGCGGTACCAGAAAGACGTCGCCGTGGTGCTGGTCGACCGCTCTCCCAGCCAGGCTTTGGAGCATCGCACCGACGACGCCAACAAAGCGCTGACGACGCTCACGCAGAAACTGGCGCGTTTCGACGATCTGGAAACGCGCATCGTCGAATCGAGCGGCGGCAGCGACCCGGCGGATAAGGGCACCGAGCTGATGGAGGCGCTGCACCGCGCGCTGGCCGATCTGCCCCCCAATCGCGTGGCCGGCAGCATCCTGATCAGCGACGGCCAGGTGCATGACGCGCCCGCCGACGGCAAGGACCCGGCCGTCAACGCGCCCCTGCATCTGCTGATGACCGGCAACCCCGATGCCGGCGACCGCCGCCTGATGCTGACCGAAGCCCCGAGCTTCGGTCTCGTCGGCAAGAATGTCGAAGTCAAGTTGCGGGTCGACGATCTCGGCCGGGAATCGGATGCCGGCGGGACGGCGACCTTGTCGATCAGCCGCGATGGCGTGGCCATGCCGAGCCAGGATGTCCGCATCGGCCAGGAAGAGACCGTGCAACTGCCGCTCGGCCATGGCGGCCAGACGGTCTTCCAGTTCGCGGTCAATGACGGGCCCGAGGAACTGACCCGCATCAACAATTCCGCCGTCATCACCGTCAACGGCGTGCGCGACCGGCTGCGCGTGCTGCTGGTTTCCGGCGAGCCGTCGCCCGGCGAACGCACTTGGCGCAATCTGCTGAAATCCGATCCGGCGGTGGAGCTGATTCACTTCACCATCCTGCGGCCGCCGGCGAAGCAGGATGCGACGCCGATCAACGAACTGGCCCTGATCGCCTTCCCCATCGACGAGCTCTTCAATTTCAAGCTCAAGGGATTCGATCTGATTATTTTCGATCGGTTCCAACACTTGAATATTCTGCCCGACGAGTATTTCCATCACATCGTCGATTACGTCGAAGGGGGCGGCGCGGTCCTCGAAGTCGACGGGCCGAGTTCGGCCGGTCAGTTCAGCCTGTATCGCACACCGGTCGAGGAGATTTTCGGCGCGACACCCACGGGCGAGGTCCTGACCGGCGGTTTCCGTCCCAGCCTGACCGATCTGGGGCGCCGGCACCCCGTCACCGCCGATCTGCTGCCGCCCGATCTGGCCGATGACGCCAATGCCAAGACCAATCCCAAATGGGGCCGCTGGTTCCGGCAGATCGCCGCCACCAGCAGCCGGGGCACCACCGTCATGACCGGACTCGACGGCCTCCCCCTCCTGGTGCTCGAACGGGTCGGCAAAGGCCGCGTGGCACAGCTCTTCTCCGATCAGATCTGGCTGTGGTCGCATGGCTTCGAAGGCGGCGGCCCGCATGCCGAGCTGATCCGGCGCATCGGTCATTGGCTGATGAAGGAGCCCGAGCTGGAGGAAGAGGATCTGCGCGCCGCCGTGGTGGATGGCCGGCTGGAAGTCACCCGGCAAAGCCTGAGCAGCGCATTGCCTGCGATCACCGTCACCCGGCCCGATGGCACCGAAGATCATCTGCAATTGAAGGATGCCGGCCGGGGCCATGCCACCGCCGCCGTCTCAGCCCCCATGCCGGGCCTGTACCGGATCAGCGATGGCCAGCGCCAGGCCTTCGCCGCCTCGGGCAGCCTGAATTCGCTGGAATTCCGCGATCCCCGGGCCAATGCGGAACCGCTGACACCGCTGGTCAAATCCAGCGATGGCGGCATCTTCAGCCTGACCAAACAAGGGATGCCGGATATCCGCCGCATCGCTGCCGGCGGCGAGATGGCCGGCAATGGCTGGTTGGGCCTGCGGCAAAATCGCGATTATGTCGTGGCGGGTCTGCGCCAGGTGCCGTTGCTGCCGATCTGGCTGGCTTTGGGCCTCGCCCTGTTGCTGCTGCTGACGACCTGGCGCCGCGAAGGGCGCTAGCGACACCTAGACCGCGATCGTCTTTGATGGAAGCATTTTGCTTCCATCAAAGACGTGAATCGCTCTCTATCTTATGGATGAGAGGCGGATTCACATTTTAGACAAAATCGCAAAGCGATTCCGTCTAAAACGATCCGGCTCTAACGGCGTCGTCGCCCATCGACAAGCCTAAGCCCCAAAAGCAAATCGGCCCCGCTGACAGCGGGGCCGATGGCCGATCAGGCGGAAATACCCTGATTACAGATTGGCAAGCTCGTCGTCATAGACCTTCAGCAGGTCCTGGACGGCCTGATGCTCGCAGCCCTTCGCGTCAACCAGCTTACGCGCATCGGTCTTCGCGGTTTCGATCAGGGTCAGACGCTCGCCGGCGCCGATTTCATGATTGACCTTGTTGTCGATATAGGTCGCGATCTTGTGCCATTGCGCGGAATCGATCGCCGTGTCACGGCAAAGCTCCGTCGCACGAATCGCCTGATAGTACTTGCTGAACGTTCCCGCCATATCTTGGGCCGAGGCCAGCGCAGCGCCACCCGCAACGCCCGCGGCAACCAGCGCGGCCAGCGACAACCGGGAAAGAGTCTTTTTGGACATTTAGGTGATCCCCCTTGGTGGGTGTTGAAACTGCGGTTAGTCTCTGGCGTCAAGGCCGCCTTTGCAACTCCTTTTTGCAGTAAAAGTGTCGATTTCGGCGGCCGATTACCGGCAATAACATGCCGATAGCTCAAAGTATTACAGCTGGATGCCGTCGGACCGAGGACCTGCAGATGCGCCGCACGACACGTTTCCGTGAACTGATCGAAGCCCCCGAAATCCTGCTCCTGCCCGGCGTGCATGACGCCCTCTCGGCGCGAATCGCCGCCGAGGTCGGCTATCAGGCCATCACCTGCGGCGGCTATGCCGCTACGGCCAGCCTGCTGGGCGCACCAGATATCGCCCAGTTGTCGATGACCGAGATGGCCGATCTCTATGCCCGGCTCTGCGACTGCGTCAGCCTGCCGATCCTGGCCGATGCCGATACCGGCTATGGCAATGCGGTCAATGTCGCCCGGACGGTGCGCAGCTTCGAACGGGCCGGCGTCGCCGCCTTGTTCATCGAAGATCAGGTGGCGCCGAAGCGTTGCGGCCATATGGAGGGGAAGCGCGTCATCCCGGTGGCAGAAATGGTGGCGAAATTGAAAGCGGCTCTCGATGCCCGCCAGGACCACGACCTCGTCATCATGGCGCGCACTGATGCCCGCGCCATCGAGGGTTTCGAAGCGGCGATCGAGCGGGCGCAGATCTATCGCGAGGCGGGCGCCGACGTGATCTTCGTCGAAGCACCGCTGACCGTCGATGAGATGATGCGGATCTGTTCGGAGGTCCCGGCACCCTGCATGGCCAATAATGTCGAAGGCGGCAAAACGCCCTTGCTGGCGGCGGCCCAGTTAGAGGAAGTCGGCTATGCGGCCGTCGCTTTTCCGGTTGCCGCCACCTATGCCATCGCCCAGACCTTGCGGCGGCTCTACACGGTTCTCTTGCAAAGCGGCGAGACTGCCAGCCTGCAGAAGGACATGGTCGGCTTCACCGCCTTCCACGATATCGTCGGCCTGCCGCAACTGCGCGAGATGGAACGCGGCTGCGAAGGCTTTGCCCGCGACCTTCTGGAACGCCTGGCCGATCCCGAACGACGCGACCTATAAGCGTTATCTAGAGCGCGATCGTCTTTGATGGCAGCATTATGCTTCCATCAAAGACGTGAATCGCCCTCTATCTTATGGATGAGAGACGGATAAGCCGGACGGGGCAGCCGGGTCAGTGGCACGATCTCCCCGGCGATATTGAGCTGATAGCGCCCCTGGGCGAGAAACGCCGTATCGATGGGTGCTGTGGAACGCAGATAGCCCATGACCACGGCTCGGCCCAGGCGGACGCTATAGCCGGCCGAGGAAACCTCCCCCATCGGCGCGCCGTCGCGCAGCAGGATTTCACCACCCCAGGGGAAGACCGCCCCGTCATCCACCGTGAACATGGCGAGGCGCTTTCGGCTGCCGCCTGCCCGCTGTTCCTGCAAGGCCGCGCGGCCGATGAAGTCGGTCCCCTTCTCCAACTGGACCGCGTACATCAAGCCGGCTTCCATTGGCGTCTCATCCGGCCCCAGCTCGGCACCGAAAGCCCGCCGCCCGGCTTCCACCCGCAAGGCGTCGATCGTGTAGTAGCCGGCATCCGCCAGGCCGAGATCGCGACCTGCCTCCGTCAGCGTTTCATAGACGGTCGCCATCATCTCGCTCGGCACATAGAGCTCGAAACCGGCGCCGCCGATATAGGCGATCTGCGCCGCCCGGATGCGCGCCAGGCCGACATCGATCATCCGCGTCTGATTGCCGGAGAAAACGCTGCCGGCGGCGATCTCGGGCGAAACCCGGGCGAGAATCTCGCCGGAACGCGGCCCCATGAGGGAAAGCACGCCATAGGCCGAGGTGACATCGGTCAGCACGGCATGGGCATCGCCGATATGGCGCTCGATCCAAGCGAAATCGCGTGTCGTCTGGGCGGTGCCGGTGACGATGAGGAAGCTGCTCGGCGCGAGGCGAATGACCGTAAGATCGGATTCAAAACCGCCGCGCTCGTTCAGCATGGCGGTATAGACCATGCGGTCCACCGCCACATCCATCTGGTTGGCGCAGATCTTCTGCAGGACCGCCAAGGCATCCCGGCCCTGCAGGAGGAATTTCGAGAAGGAGCTCTGGTCGAAAATGGCCGCCGTCTCGCGCGCGGCCCGTTGTTCCGCCAGCATGTAAGGCAGCCAGCCGGGTTTGCCGAAAGTATCACGGATAGGTGCGGCCTCGCCCGGCGCGAAATAATTCGCCCGTTCCCAGCCCATGCGCGATCCGAACCGGGCGCCCTTGGCTTGCAGCCGATCGTAAAGCGGCGAGCGCCGCAGCGGCCGGGCCGATTGCAATTCCTGCCGCGGATAGCGCATGGCGTAATGCAGGCCGAGGCTTTCCACCGTGCGCTCGCGCAGGAAACGGCGGTTGCCGAGATAGGGCGCAAGGCGTCGGATATCGACATCCCAGAGGTCCTGGCTCGGCCCACCGCCGGCAATCCATTCGGCGGTCAGCCGGCCGGCGCCGCCGGAATTCGCGATGCCGGCGGAATTGAAGCCGGCGCAGACGAAATAATTCGCGACCTCGGGCGCTTCGCCCAGGATGAAATTGCCGTCGGCCGTGAAGCTCTCCGGCCCGTTCAGCAATTGCTTGACCTCGGCGGTTTCCAGGCCAGGGACCCGCTGCAAGGCCGTCTGCATCAGGATTTCAAAATGATCCCAGTCTTCCGACAGAAGCTGGAATTCGAATTTGTCGGGTATGCGGTCGACGTCCCAAGGCTTGGCTTTCGGCTCGAAGCCGCCCATGACCAGGCCGCCAACCTCTTCCTTGAAATAGATATAGCCGTCGGGATCACGCACGACCGGCAGATCGGGATACACACCCTCGATCTTCCCGGTCACCAGATAGAAATGCTCCGCCGAATAAAGCGGCACATTGACGCCGGCCAACTGGCCGAATTCCCGCGCCCACTGCCCGGCGCAATTGACAATATATTCGCAAGCGACATCGCCTTGCTCGGTCGTGACCCCGATAACCCGCGGCCGGGCGTGATGGAATGTCAGGCGAACGCCGGTAACCTTGATCCCCTCGACGATGCAGGCGCCCCCCGCGCGGGCACCCTTGGCCAGCGACTGGGTCAAGTCGGTCGGATTGGCCTTGCCGTCATTCGGCAGCCAGACCGCGCCGGCCAGATCGTCGGTGCGCATCAAGGGGAACAGCTTGCCGGCTTCGGCCGGGGTGATGAATTCCGCCTCCAGGCCGAAGCTCTTGGCGCTGGCGAGGCTGCGCTTGAGCTGGGTCAGGCGATCCGCCGTGCGGGCGACGGTGATTGATCCGCATTTCTTCCAGCCGGTGGCCAGGCCGGTTTCCCGTTCCAGCTCCGCATAGAGCTGCGTGCCATACATGCTCATCCGGGTCATGCTGCGATTGGCGCGCAACTGCCCCACCAGCCCGGCGGCATGCCAAGTGGTGCCGCAGGTCAACTGCCCCTGTTCCAGCAACAGGACATCGCGCCAACCGAGCTTGGTCAGGTGATAGGCGACGCTCACCCCGGCGATTCCGCCGCCGACAATGACCACGCGGGCCGCTTTGGGCAGTTTGCTGGACTCGGCAGACGTCATGACAGCCTCTTGGATTTCTATAATTGCCACAAAATGCCATCTTTTGACACATATCGCAACACATCATAGCAGCGGCTCATGACAAATGATGGAGCACGGCCATGCACCGGATGCAGTCAACAATCACTTGCATCACGGGGAAATTTGCCTAGTTTTGCGCCAGACGCTGGCAAGCAAGCCCCTGGCTATCCGCGTCGCGCCCAGTCCGCATCGCAGCGGCAAGGCGCGGCGGATGTGGTCAAGCAAACAAGAGTTGGCGTCCTTTGTGTGGTTTGAACTGCCGTTCCAACTGGCACTAAGGAGGTCATCGGAAACACCGGCGTCAGCCGCCTCGGCATCGATTGGAGCTGAAGCGCGCCAGCGGGATTTCCGACTGCCAACGACATCCAGGCCGACGGCTCCTTTTGCGGAAGGAGTTGCGCTATGCATCTGCTTGTCATTCAACATTGCCCCGTCACGCCGGCTGGCCTCGTCGGCCGGATCGCCGAAGAACGTGGCGCGGCCGTTCGCACGGTCTTCCCCCACCAGGGCAAAAAGCTGCCGGCACATGCGATCGGCATCGACGGCCTGATCGTGCTGGGCGGTCCGATGCATGCCGCTGACGATATCGGCTACCCCGCTTTCGTCGACATCATGGCGCTCATCCGCGATTGCCATGAACGCGGCGTCCCGGTTCTTGGCATCTGCCTCGGCGCGCAGTTGATCGCCCGCAGCTTCGGCCAGCGGGTCTATCGCTTCGGCGGGCTGGAGGTCGGCTACCCCGCCGTCTATCTGACCGGAGCGGCCAAGAGCGATGCCCTGCTATCCGGGCTTGCCGCCGAGCAGCGCATCATGCAGATGCATGAAGACAGTTTCGATCTGCCACCGGAAGCGGTGCTGCTGATGCAGAACGAAGTTTGCGCCAATCAGGGCTTCCGTATCGGCACGGCCACCTATGGCTTTCAGTTCCATCCGGAAGTCACCTTGCAGGAGGCGCGCGCCTTCCCGCGCGATTGCTGGGCCTCGATGACGCGGCATTTCGGCGACCAGGCGCCGGCACAGGAAGCCAGTGCCTTGCGCGAGGTCGATCTCTATTTCGAGCAAGGCGCTGCCTTTTGCCGCACCATGACCAACCGCTGGCTGGATCTGGTCGCGCAAACTGCCCTGGCGCCGCAAGACACTGTCTTCCCCGGCGAGGCCGAGCGGCGTCGGGCGTGAGCTGAAATTCAACGAATGGTGAGAGCGGCCGGCTCGCCACGCCGCCTCGAAAATCGGGCAGCATGGCGCCGAACCGAGCGGCGATTACTTGCCGTCCTGCTCCAGGAAGATGGTGTAGAACTTGCGCACCGTCTTCGGCATGTGCCAGGTGCCCTTGAAGCCCTTGGCGATGGTGAAGGTGTCACCCTTCTTGAACACTTCGGTATTGCCGCGCTGATCGGTGATATGCACCTCACCCTTCAGGATGTGGCAGAATTCATCGAAGGGATAGCTGGTCAGCTTCAGCGTGCCCTTCTGGCATTCCCAAACACCGGTCATGAACTTGCCGGTCTTGTCGGTGAAGTAGTTGTGGCTGGCTTCCACCGGATTGCCGTCCACCAGCTTGCCCAATGTCGTGACGCCGCCCTGTTTCAGGCCCTTGCCCTCGGGGCCGTCTTTCGACATGCGGACCAGTTTCTTGCTCATTGTCGCTCCTCGATACGCAGACACGTTTACCGGCGCCCTATCGCACCGTGTCAGTCCGATAACCCGTTATGGCACAGACTGTCTATCGCCGAAACAGCCGGGCGTATCGAAAGAGCGTCAGCTTGAGCGGAAGCGGGCCAGCTTGCCCCAGCCAGCTTGCCCCAGCCGGCTTGCCCCGGTCAGCTCGCTCGGGCGAATGGCAGCGAGATGACGACCGCCGAGGGCAAGGCCAGTTCCGCATTCCTGATGGCGGCAGACGCCAGCGCGACACAGATCCCCGATTGCTCGAAGCGTGTCACGGCCTCGACCGGATCGGCGGACGGCACCGCCAGCCCATCCTGCTCATGGCCGGGAATGCCGTGCAGACGCAGGCTGCCATCGGCAGCCCGCCGCAGCTCTGCTTCGACGGTGATGTGACGCCAGATCTCGGTCTCGCCGCGACGCCAATCCTCCCGGCACTGCCGGATCAGATCGACTTCGATATCGACGGAGACTGTTCTGCTGGTGGGTGCCGCCGCTCGGTTGCGGTGGAATGGCACAACTCGGTCCTGCGTGCCTGGCACGCTGCGGTTCAAAGAACGCCGCATGGCCGCCCCTCCTGGGGATTTCGGCGCGGACGGACAGCGGGTCGGGCGCCGCGGCCTCCGCACCGTCCCGCGTTTTGCGATATGACGCAGATCGCCCCCATCTTCAAGAGGAAAGGTCCTCATTTTTTCGTCAATGCCGGCGGCGTGTCACACGCGCAACACTTTTGTCGACCGGGCCGCCTGATCGTCATAACCTGCGCGTATCGTTTCGAGCCCCCGCCATAAAGACGATCGGCATAAAGACAAAATAAAGGAGAGCTGCATGTCGGCGAAAATGTCCTACACCCGTCTCGGCAAGAGCGGCCTGCGCGTCTCTCGCCTTTGCCTCGGCACCATGACCTACGGCACGCCGGACTGGCGTGACTGGGTGCTGGACGAAAAGGCCGCGCGGCCCTTCTTCGAGCGCGCCCTGGAAGCCGGCATCAACTTCTTCGATACCGCCGACATGTATTCCAACGGGGTCAGCGAGGAGGTCGTCGGCCGCGCCATCCGCGACCTCGTCACCGATCGTGAGGACGTCGTGGTCGCGACCAAATGCTATTACGGCACGGCGGGCGACAAGCCCAACCGGCGCGGCCTCTCCCGCAAGCACATCATGGATGCCTGTGAGCGGTCGCTGCGCCGCCTGGGTTTGGATTACATCGACCTTTACCAGATCCACCGCTTCGACCCGGATACGCCGATCGAGGAAACCCTGGAGGCCCTGCATCACCTCGTCCTGGCCGGCAAGGTGCGCTATATCGGCGCCTCCTCGATGTATGCCTGGCAATTCGCCAAGTATCTCTATCTGGCCGACCGGCAGTTCCTGACCCGCTTCGTGTCGATGCAGAACCATTACAATCTGATTTATCGCGAGGAAGAGCGGGAGATGATGCCGCTATGCCAGTCCGAGGGCATCGGCTGCATCCCCTGGAGCCCGCTGGCCCGCGGCTTCCTGGCCGGCAACCGGGGCCGCCAGGGCGGTGGCGCCACGGCCCGCGCCCGCAGCGACGATGCGGCCGGCAGGCTCTATTACCGGGATGACGATTTCGCCGTTGCCGAGCGCAATGCCGAGGTGGCGAAGCGGCTGGACGCCAAACCGATGCAGGTTGCCCTGGCCTGGGTGCTGAGCAATCCCGCAGTGACGGCGCCGATTGTCGGCGCCAGCCAGATCGAGCATCTCAATGATGCGCTGGAGGCGCTGCAGCTCACCCTGTCGATCGAGGACAAGGCGGCGCTGGAGGAGTGCTATCGCCCGCATCCGGTGCTCGGCCATGATTGAGGGCGACCGGTTTCAGCCCGGCCGGATCTGAGCGTTCCGCTGGACCAAAGCGGTGAAGAGCTGAAGATCCGCCGGGTCGGCATCCGACACCACCCAATAGGTCGCCTGCCCCGCCGTCCAATAGGTGAGATGGTACCCTTTGACGGTCATCGCCTCGGTGCCATGTTCGTGTTCCTCGCCCGGCATCGGTGGACAGGCGAAGAAATTGATCCAGTGGTTCTCGTGGCGATAGACCAGCGCCGCCACGGCGCGGCCGGCGACATAATCCAGCCGCCCGCCAACCAGCTCGAAATTCTGCGACGCCAGATCGACAACCACCGGCGCCACGCTCACCTTGCCGTTGAACCAGGGAGCGATCTGATTGCGGTCGCCGGAGGTGATATCCGTGAGATGTCCCGGCATCAGCGAGCGGATATGGCTGGCAACCACCTGCTCGGCCAGATCCGGCTGCGCTTCCTGCCTTGCGAGCCTGTAGGCGACGCCACCACCGGCCACCAGCAATCCCGCCGCCGAAGCCGCGACCAGGATGCGCCACCGCGACCAGAGAGCGGCATGGGTCTTTGCGGCATCCGCATTCGGCTGCATCGCCATGGCCACACCCAGGCGCTGGCGCAACCCGGTCGGCGCCGGATAGCGGACCAGGCTCGATTGCAGGCGGAGATGCAAGGCACGCCGCGCCGCCCGGCGCTTGCGGCAATGCGGGCAGGCGGCCAGATGCTCCTCCAATGCCAGGATGCTGGTGAGATCGAGCTCACCATCGACATCGGCATCGATCAGACCCAACATCCGATCACAGTCCATGAGCTGCCCCATGGTCGTTCTGGCCCTCCATGAGCGTCGTCAAATGATCGCGCGCCCGCGCCAGCCGCGACATCACCGTGCCGATCGGTATGCCGGCAATTTCGCTGATCTCGCGATAAGAACAGCCCTGCAATTCCCGCAGCACGATGACCTCCCGATAATGCGGCGGCAGATCGGCTACCGCTTGATGCAATTGTTCGCGCATCTCCTTATCCGCAAGCATCGCTTCCGGTGTTTCCCTCGCCGTTGGATACAGGGTCACCACGGTCGACTGGCTTGCCATTTCGATGGCTGCGTCGTTATCGGTGAAAACCAATTGATGCGGCCGGTTGACCCGCAGCCAGCTGAAGCAGCAGCGGCGAACGATGGTCAGCAGCCAGGGCCGCGCCTCCGGACCACGGAAGGTTCCGAAATGCTTCATCGCCTTCAAATAGGCCTCCTGCACGACATCTTCGGCATCGCTGCGATTGCCGGTCAGCCACCGCGCAAGGTTATAGGCGCCGTCAAGATGCGGCAGCATGAGGCGCTCGAAGGCCGCGCGCTGTACCTGATCCACGAAACCGGCCTCCGCCAATACATTTGGTATCCGGAACGAGGACTCTCGCTTTCCTGTCTTTATTCCAGATCGTCCGAAAATCGGATCGCCAATCGTAGCATGCTGTCAGCAAGATATCCGGCTATGGGTCCCGACCCACTCATGTGACCTCCGTCACCGGTAGTCGTGATCAATGTAACAGTTCTCGGAAATTTGTGCTGCAATGCAATAATGTAATTGCAAGTCCCCTGAAAATAGCAAGAAACTAATGCTGCAATGCAATATGATCTTTCACGATCCGGCAGGATGGGGCGCCATTTGTGGCAGCGCGTGATATCGCATTTTGGCCATCCCGCGAAATCCCCACGGGCGAAATCCCCACCGTCGGGATCCGACGTCCAGCCGGGCAGCGGCATGGCCGGAACCGAGCCGGAACCGGTATCGGCGCCGGCAGGCACACCGGCCGGTATGTCTGCGCGGACATCAGATGCGGCGCCGCTTTTGATGCCGCCGATCCTCCTCAATTCCTTCCTCGAGCCGGCACAACTCACCGATGCCGAGGCTGCGCTCGATAAGTCGAAGCGCCTGGCAGAGAGGGCCGCGCCGCGGCAAGTCGATCGTCCAGGCTCCGTGCCGGCTCATCCGCCCGGACACAGCCGGCTCGCGCTCGCTTTGCAAGGCGGTGGCGCGCACGGCGCTTTCACCTGGGGCGTGCTCGACCGACTGCTGGACGAGCCGGGAATATCGGTCGATGCCATCAGCGGCGCCAGCGCCGGTGCACTCAACGCGGTGGCCCTTGCCGCCGGTCATTTGCAGGACGGGCGGGCCGGTGCGCAGGAGATGCTGAGCAAGCTTTGGCACCGGATTGCCGATCTCGCGAGCATGAGTCCGCTGCAGCCCATGCCGATGGAGCGTTTCGCTCCCGGCTGGCGCAGCGACTGGTCGCCGGGGCATCTGATGCTCGACTTCCTCTCGCGCTTCGTCTCACCTTATCAATTCAACCCCTTCGGCATCGATCCGCTCCGCCAGGTGCTGCAGGATCTGATCGATTTCGCCTCACTGCGGCGACCCGAGGCGATCCCGCTCTTCATCGCCGCCACACAGCTCGACACCGGCGATCTTCGTGTTTTCAGCAACGACGCTATTACCGCAGAAACGGTTCTGGCCTCCGGCTGTCTCCCCTCGTTCAACCAGGCGATCAAACTTGACGAGAATTATTATTGGGATGGCGGCTATAGCGGCAATCCGGCGCTGCTGCCGCTCCTCATGAACACGTCGGCAATGGAGATCCTGCTGGTGCGCATCGATCCGAAGCAGGTCACAGGCGTGCCAATGACGGTCAATGGCATCCGTCGCCGTCTCAACCGCATCATGTTCAATGCACCGCTCAATACCGAATTACGCTTCATCGATTGGCTACGGCACGAGCTCAACGGGCCCATGCAACCTTTGACGCCCGTCGGCCAACGGTTGAAAGAATTGCGGATCCAGTCGCTGAGCGCCGACGATTTCATGGCTCAGCTCGATGATTCCAGCAAGCTCACGCCGGACTTGGATTTCATCAGCCGGTTGCATCAGGTTGGCCATGAGACGGCCGACCGGTGGCTGCAAGCGCGGCAAACGTCCTCCACGCCCCTCACGGGATGTGACTGAAATCACAAGAAGCGCCATCCTTAAGGTCTCATTAAAGCTTATCCTCGACAGTGAATCTGGGTGCCGGCAAATTGCGCGCCGACAAAGCGTGAAACCCAGCGACAGATAAACCCATGACCGCCACCACAAACCGGCAGCAATCGATTCACGCCGCCGTCGCGCAAAGCGATGCGACCGATAGCGAGGCTTTGAAACAGCTGATCGATCTTGGTCTTGCCTTATCTTCGGAACGCAATCATGCCCGGTTGCTGGAGCGCATCCTGCTTGGCGCCAAGCACCTGACCAATGCCGATGGCGGCACGCTCTATCTTTTGTCTGACAACCGGCTGCAGTTCCGGTTGATCTATAACGATTCGCTGCAGATCGCCTTGAACGGCGGCGAGGAATGCGCGGCGTCTTTCCCGTCACTGCCGTTGCAACATGCCGATGGCAGCCCCAATCACGACAACCTGGCGACTTATGTTGCCCTGACGGGCCAGTCGGTGACGATTGCCGATGCCCATGGTGACAGTAGCTTCGACTTTTCCGGCATCAGGGCCTTCGATGCCCGGACCGGTTATCGCTCGAAGAGCCTGCTGGCCGTACCGCTGAAGAATAACAAGAACGAAGTTCTCGGCGTCCTGCAATTGATCAATGCGCGGCCGTCCCCCGCGTTATCCGGATCGACCGAATGCATTGCCTTCAATGACGAGATCCTGCCGCTGATCAACGCTTTGGCGAGCCAGGCCGCAATCGCGCTCGACAACCAGCGCCTCTTGCAGGAGCAGCGCGATCTTTTCGATGCCTTCATCACCATGATGGCCCAGGCGATCGATGCCAAATCGCCCTATACCGGCGGCCATTGCCAGCGCGTGCCGGTCCTGACCGAGATGCTGGCGCAGGCGGCCTGCGACGAGACCGAGGGCCCGCTTGCGGCTTTCTCGCTCACGCCGGAGCAATGGTATGAGCTACGCGTTGCCGGCGGCCTGCATGATGTCGGCAAGGTGACGACGCCGGTTCATATTCTCGACAAGGCAACGAAGCTCGAAAAGCTTCACGACCGCATTCACGAGGTAAAGACGCGGCTCGAAATTCTCCGCCGCGATGCCGAGATCGCCTGCCTCAAGGCGCAATTGGCCGGCACCCCCTGCCAACTTGCGGAGGATGAGCGCGATGCCCGCCTTGCCGAGCTCACATCCATCTCAGCCTTTCTTACCAAAGCGAATATCGGCGGCGAATTCATGGCCGATGCGGATATCGGGCGGCTTCACCAGATCGCCGATGAATCCTGGTCTTTTGAAGAAACGCAACGGCCGCTCCTGGAGGACGAGGAACTGGACAACCTGTCGATCCGGCGCGGCACGCTGAATGCCGCCGATCGCAAGATCGTCAACGATCACATCGTTCACACCATTCGCATGCTGGAAACGCTGCCCTTCCCGAAACATCTGCGCAATGTCGCGGAAATCGCCGGCGGACATCACGAGAAGATGGATGGCACCGGCTATCCCAAGGGATTGAAGCGGCATGAAATGTCCTGGCTCGCGCGCATGATGGGCATTGCCGATATCTTCGAGGCGCTGACCGCCTGTGACCGGCCTTATAAGGCACCGAAGACCCTCTCTGAATCGATCGGCATCATGGTGGAGATGAAGAGGACCGGGCATATCGATCCTGATCTCTTCGATCTCTTCCTGCGCTCTGGCATCTATCGGCGCTATGCCGACCGCTTCCTGGAGCCCTATCAGATCGACGAAGTCGATATAGCGGCGTCTTTGGCCTGAGCCTGTTTGGCTTGGCACGAAATGGGGGATAAGCCGCGAGATTGTCGGAAGAGATATCTGGCTGGGGCGCCAGGGATCGAACCTGGGAATGGCGGTACCAAAAACCGCTGCCTTACCGCTTGGCTACGCCCCATCAGCCCACCGGCGAAGCCACCGGCGAAACGGCCGGTAACATAGCAAAAGTCCGCCGAACTGCAAGCCCGCACAGGAAAATTTCGGCAATTGTTTTAATTGGGAAATTTGTTTCTACGGCGCCTAGATCGGTGCCGGAACGACCCACCAGTCGGGATGGCGGTGACGGATCTCGGCGGCGGCGGTTTCGGCGGCCGGACCATCCGCATAGAGGCCGAAACAGGTAGCCCCACTCCCTGACAGGCGCGCCAGGAGGCAATCCGCGGTTGTCCCGATGGCCGCAAGAACGTCGCGAATGATGGGTGCCACGGTAATGGCCGCTTCCGTCAAATCATTGCTGCGGTCCTTCAGATAGCTGGCCAGAGCGGCGGCATCGGCCGGTGGCGTTGACCAGCGAGCCTCGGCCGAGAAACCGCCGCGCCGCGCCTTGAAGACCTGAGGTGTCGGGGTCGGCACCCGCGGATTGACCAGAACCAGCCAGGCCGCCGGCATTTGCCCGGCCGGGATGATTTCTTCCCCGATGCCGGCGATAAAGCTGGGTCCACCATCGAGGCAGACAGGTACATCGGCGCCCAGTCGCAAGGCCAGATCCCGCAGAACCTGGCCGTCGATATCCAGCCGCCAGAATTCCGCCAGTGCCCGCAACGTCGCGGCCGCATCCGCAGAACCACCGCCGATCCCCGAGGCAATCGGCAAATTCTTGGTCAGGCGGATATGGGCCCGCGCATCGATCCCGGCGATCTCTGCCAGGTCCCGCGCCGCGCGCAGCACAAGATTGTCGGCTTCGTGCTGCAGTCCCGACGAGAACGGACCATCGATCTCCAGCACGAGATCGCCATGCGGCGAAACCGTCAAATAATCGCCGGTCCCGGCAAACACGATCAGGCTGTCGAGCAGATGAAAGCCGTCAGCCCGTTTGCCGACGACATGCAGATAGAGATTGATCTTGGCCGGCGCCAACAAGGAAGAAAGCGTGGACATGTGATGAGTGCGCCAGATCAGCCGGCCTTCTCGCTGCTAGTGCCGTCACTGGCGCCACGGTTATTGCCGTTATCGCTTTTGCCGCCATTCTTGCTCTTTTCCGGCAGGCCGTCGCGGATTTTCGCCTCGATCTGCTTTGCCTGATCGGCATCCGGCTTGAAGCTCAAGGCGCGGCTCCATTGGAAACGGGCTTCGTTGAAACGCCCGGCCCGCCAGTAAGCATCGCCCAGATGATCATTCAGGGTCGGATCCTGCGGCGACAGCTCCACCGCACGCTCTAGATACTTCACCGCATCGGCGAAATCACCGAGCTGGTAATGCGCCCAGCCGAGACTGTCGACGATGAAGCCTTCTTCCGGCCGCTGGTTGACGGCCGATTCCAGCATCTTGAGCGCCTCATCGAGATTCTTCCGCCGCTCCACCCAGCTATAGGCGAGATAATTCAGCACGTAAGGCTGATCCGGCGAAAGCTCCAGCGCCTTCTTGAAATCCGCTTCCGCCTTCGGCCATTGCTTTGCCCGTTCGTAGGACGTGCCGCGGAAATAGAAGATCGACCAGTCATTCGGCATCGGCGTGCCGATCCGCTCAAGCGCCGTGCTGTAAGCGGCCGCGGCGGAGTCGAACCGATTGGCGCCACGCAGCAGATCGCCCAGCAGGACCGGCGCTTCGATATTCTTCTTGTCGCGGGCGACCATTTGACGAAGCTGCTTTTCCGCTTCGTCGATCTTGTCCTGCCGGCGCAGGCATTCGGCGATCGAAAGATCGGCGGACCATCGATAGATCGAGTCCTTGCCGATCATCCGATACATCGACACCGCATCGTCCAGGTGATCGGTGCGGCGATAGATATCGCCGATCAGAATCTTTGCCATTTCCTGATCGGGCATGAGATCGAGGCCGAGGCGTCCGAAGAGCAGGGCTTCGCCGGTGATGTTCTCCTGCAGCAACAGAATGGTCATGCCGGACAAGACTTCGGCGATGCCTTCCTTGGCCGAATTGATGATCGGCTTCGGCTTCACATCGCGCTTCAGCGATTGGATCAGCGGTCCGGCGATGGAATCGTTGCGGCCGGTATTCTCGCTTTCGAAGCGATCGACCAGTTGTTTCAATGTGGCCTTGTCGCCGCGGCGCTGCAGGAAATTGCCATAGGCCTGGACCAGCAAGGTCGGCAACTCGCTCGCGGAATCAGCCGCCTGTTGATAGCTCTTCTGGGCTTCTTCCGGCTTCTGCAGAAAATCCTCGATCGCGCCGCGCTGCATCAGCGCGAAAGGCGCAAAACCATCGAGCGATTCCAGCGGCTGCAATTCCTTGACCGCAGCATCCACCTGTTTCTTGCCGGCGGCAACCAGCCAGGCGCGCAGCATCGGTCCTGCATATTTTCCGATCTGTTGATCGGGAAGCTGGCGCGCCAAGGCCAAGGCATCCTCATACTTGCCTTCTTTGATCTCGCCCTGGATCAGCAGCATCATGGAAAGCGGCGCATCGGTTTTCAGCGACGACTTTTCCTTGGTCAATTCCCGGGAGAGGCGAATCCCTTCATCGACCCGCCCGGCACTGATCAGCGCGATCAGTGTCGTCTGCAGCAGGCTGGGATCACCGGGATCGGCCTTGAGGGCGATCGGCAACAGGTCTGAAGCCGTCGCCATGTCGCCGGTTTCCTTGGCATTGATCCCTGCCAGGAAGGCACCGGCGACGGACCAGTTCTCTTTCGGCGCTTCGGCCATCGCAGGCGCGACGGCGGAGACGACCGGCGTGGTCGCCATCACGATCGTCAAAAAGCTGGTGGTCAGTCGCGCCCGCAAGCGAAAGCGCCGTGAATCGGTCTTGGACAGGAAGGAAGCCATTGTCACCAAACGAAAGTGGGTGTCTGTCGACACCCAGTTCTAGCAGGAACAATTGGCTTTGGATAGCATGCCGCCGCCGGATCGGCGATCGGCGCCCGCCGGCGCCGATCGCTAAATACCTTACATGTTGGGATAATTCGGTCCGCCTGCACCTTCCGGTACCACCCAATTGATATTCTGGGTCGGATCCTTGATGTCGCAGGTCTTGCAGTGGACGCAATTCTGGGCGTTGATCTGCAACTTCGGATTGCTGCCGTCATTATCCCGCACGATCTCATACACGCCAGCCGGGCAATAACGCTGTTCCGGCGCGTCATACAAGGCGAGGTTGACCTGGATCGGCACATCCTTGTTCTTCAAGGTGAGATGCGCCGGCTGGTTTTCCTCATGATTGGTGCCGGACAGGAAGACCGATGACAAGCGGTCGAAGCTGACCACGTTGTCCGGTTTCGGATAATTGATCTTCGGCATCTCAGAAGCCTTCTTGATCTGGAGATGATCCGGCTTGTGATGGAAGGTCCAGGGCGCCTTGCCCTTGAAGAGATAGGTATCGAGACCGGAATAAAGCAGCCCGAACCAGAAACCGCGATGGAAGCTCGGCCGGATATTGCGCACCCGGTAAAGTTCTTCCCACAGCCAGGTTTTCTTCAGCTGCTCCGGATAAGCGGTCACCTCGACCGGCTGTTCCGCCGCCGCGCCGGAAACCAGCGCATCGAAAACCGCTTCGGCGGCAGTCATGCCCGATTTCATCGCCGTATGCGAGCCCTTGATCTTCGGCACATTGAGGAAGCCCGCGGTGCAGCCGATCAAAGCGCCGCCCGGGAAGGTCAATTTCGGAATCGACTGGAAACCGCCTTCATTGAGCGCGCGGGCGCCATAGGCAATGCGCCGGCCGCCTTCGAAATAGGGGCGGATATCCGGATGCTGCTTGAAGCGCTGGAACTCCTCGAACGGCGAGAGATGCGGATTCTCATAGTCGAGACCGATCACGAAGCCGACCGCCACCTGGTTGTTCTCGAGATGATACAGGAAGGAGCCGCCATAGGTATTGGCATCCATCGGCCAGCCGGTCGTGTGGATGATCTTGCCGGGGCTGTGTTTCGCCGGGTCGATTTCCCACAATTCCTTGATGCCGATGCCGAAGGTCTGCGGATCGACACCGTCGCGCAGATTGAATTTCTCGAACAAAGTCTTGGTCAGGGACCCGCGGCAGCCTTCGGCGAAGATCGTCTGCTTGCCATGCAATTCGACGCCCCGGGTGAAATTCGCCGTCGGTTCGCCGTCCTTGCCGATCCCCATATCGCCGGTCGCAACGCCTTTGACCGCGCCGCTTTCGTCATAGATCACCTCGGCGGCGGCGAATCCGGGATAGATTTCGACGCCAAGCTCTTCCGCCTGGGTCCCGAGCCAGCGGCAGAAATTCCCGAGCGAAACGATATAGTTTCCCTCGTTATGCATCTGTGGCGGGGTTGGCAGGCGGAACGATTTCTTCTCCGTCAGATACAGGAAGAAGTCTTCCTTGGCCGGGGTATTGAGCGGCGCGCCCTTTTCCTTCCAATCCGGGATCAGCTCATTAAGCGCACGTGGCTCAAGCACCGCACCGGACATGATATGGGCGCCGATCTCGGCTCCCTTTTCGATGACGCAGACCGAGATCTCGTGTTCTTTCTCCGCCGCCAACTGCTTCAGCCGGATCGCTGCGCTCAGGCCCGATGGCCCGCCGCCGACGATCACGACATCATATTCCATCACCTCGCGGTCCATTCTCCCCTCCCGGCACTCTCGGCCCAGTCAGTCCGTCCAACCCTGCCGGCGCCCGATCGGCCAGCATGGATTGGGCTAGGTGTTACAATGGGGTCAGGGGTGCTGACAACTGCTGACAACTGCTCACACCGCCCTTTTTTGCCCCCGGAATGCATAGCTCGGCATGGCCGCTACCGACATACGGCACCGATATTTGGCGCGCTGCCACTTTTCGAGCCGGCGCCGCCAGTGCTAGGTTCCCGCCATGCAGACCTCAGGCG
>SSEL01000093.1 GCA_008012315.1 Rhodospirillaceae bacterium | reverse complement strand
GGTGTCTGCGGCGCGGCGGTCGCCAAGCGGCAGACCATGCGCATCGAGGATGTGCATGCCTTCGCCGATCACATCGCCTGCGACAGCGCCTCACGCTCGGAGCTTGTGGTACCGCTGGTCAAGAATAACCACGTGATCGGCGTGCTCGACCTCGACAGCCCCCTCACCTCGCGGTTCGACAACGAGGACCAGGCCGGCGTCGAGGAACTGGCGGCGATCTATCTCGCCGCCAGCAGCATCTGACAACGCGCCTGGCTTCCGCCGTGGACCCTCGGGCCAAGCCCGAGGGCGACAAATGAGTTAGTTGTGGCACTGTGCGACGATCGCAATGCCGTGCCCAAGCGCGCACAACGTCAACCGCTTCTCGGTTGTCACCCTCGGGCTCGACCCGAGGGTCCATCGTGGCGGCTGAGGAACAAGACTCAATTCGTCGCCGCAGCCGAAACCAGGACCGGGTTGTCGCGATAGAGATCGGGGAACAGTCGCTTCAGGTTCTCCACTTTCGGCAGGTCGTTGAAGACGATGTAGGGATAGCTGGGATTGCGCACCAGGAAGTCCTGGTGATAGGCCTCGGCCGGATAGAAGGCGCGATCCGGTTCGATGGTGGTGACGATGGCGGCGTCATAGACATGCGCCTGGTTGAGCTGGGCGATATAGGCCTTGGCGATGCGGGCCTGGTCGGGCGAGGCCGGGAAAATCGCCGAGCGGTAATTGGTGCCGTGATCGGGGCCCTGGCGATTGAGCTGGGTCGGATCATGCGCCACCGAGAAGAAGATCTGCAGGAGGCGGCCATAGCTGATCTGCGCCGGATCGTAGGTGATGGCGACCGATTCCGCATGGCCGGTATCGCCCTCGCTTATCGTGTCGTAATTCGCCGTATCGGCATCGCCGCCCGCATAGCCGGAGACGGCGTTGCTGACGCCCTTCACATGCTGGAACACGCCCTGCACGCCCCAGAAGCAACCGCCCGCCAGCACGGCGGTCTCGGTCTTGGCGGTCGTTGACGTCTCATCGACCGCCGGTGCGGGCAGGATGCGGCTTTCATCGGCAGCGGATGGCGAGATGCCGAAGCCGCCAGCGGCGGCCAGCATCAGCGTCGCGGCCACGGCGACGAGCAACGGGGTCTGCGTCAGAAAGCGCCGTGCTTTGCGGATCGGTGTGGTTTTCATCTCGCAGCTCCTTATCAGCCGAAGGTGAAGGCATAGGCTTGCACGCCGGGATCGAGGAAACGGATCTCGAAAGTATGATCGGCGATGTCACCACTTTGCCGGACGAGCTGGTAGAGCTTCTGCCCGGTGACGGTGCCATTGCCGGCGGCATCGATATCGGTGCCGTGATTGTCGCCCGGTGCCGCGCTGTCGATGGTGACGCGGAAGCGTACCGGCTTGCTGTTGCTGCCGGGGCCCAGCACCAGATGCAGGTCACGGGCATGGAAGCGATAGACGATGCCGCCATCGGCCTTGTTAAGCACCGCCTGCTCGCCGCCCACCGTCCAGTTGCCGGTCAAGCCCCATTCGTTCAGGCGTGGATCGTCCACGCTGTAGTCATGACCGCTATCGGGCACCACGCCACCCGGCGAGATGAAATTGGCCGCGCGCGAATAGCCGATATAGGTTTCCGGCGAGGCGATATCGTTCATATCGGGTGCGGCCTGGGCGCCGGTTCCCTTGACATCCACGAGCGATGAATCGATTGGCGCAGCGGAAGCCTGCTTGTTGCCCGCTTCCGCCAGCAATTGCTGGATCACCCGTTCGGAGCCGTCATAGTCGCCCTCGCCGAAATGGTGATGGCGGATGCGGCCCTGGGCGTCGATGAAATAATGCGCCGGCCAGTACTGGTTATCGAAGGCACGCCAGATCGCATAATCATTGTCGATCGCCACCGGATAGGTGATGCCGAGATCGCTCACTGCCTTGCGCACATTCTTGATATCGCGTTCGAAAGCGAATTCCGGTGCATGCACGCCGATCACCACCAGGCCCTGGTCCTTGTATTTCTGTGCCCAGGCCTCGACATAGGGCAGCGCGCGCAGGCAATTGATGCAGGAATAGGTCCAGAAATCCACCAGCACGACCTTGCCCCTGAGCGCCTCGGCCGAAAGCGGCGGTGAATTCAGCCACTGCACCGCGCCATCCAGCGAGGGCAGCTTGCCTTCGACCGGCAGGGCTTCCGCCTCGGCGACAGCGGGCTTGGCCTTCATCATCATGGCGCCCCCACCGGCCGTCACGCCGCCGGCCGTCATCTGGCCGCTTTCGGCTTTCAGCTTCTCGTCGCGGCCCATCAGCTTGCCGGCTTTCATCGCCGTCCCGTCAGCGGCGGGATGCAGCTTGTCGAGCAGGTTCTGTTCCAAGGACGCCGTGCTGGCGAGCGAGACCCGGGTCAGGAAACCGGTATCGAGACCGAGCGCGATGGCGGCGACCGCGACCAGCACCGCGGCACCAAGGCCGCGCCGGATCCATTCGCCCGCACCCAAGGAGCGTTTCATCGCGGCGAAGACCCGGCCGCCGATCAGCAAAGCCAGCGCCAGCGAGGTGGCGGCGCCGGCCGCATAGGTGAGCAGCAGTATCGAGGTCTGCACGCTTGCCCCCTGCAAGGCGGCACCGGTCAGGATGAGGCCGAGAACCGGCCCGGCGCAGGGCGCCCAGAGCAGGCCGGTGGCAACGCCCAGCAATGCGGAAGGCAGGATCGGCGAGCGCGCGCCATCGGCGCTGGCCGAAACCGATTGCGACAGCCGGTCGCCCAGCGCCACCAGCGGCTGCATTACGCGATCGGCCAGAGCCGGGAACAGCAGGGTCACGCCGAACAAGGCTAGCAGCACGATGGCGGCGATGCGGCCATATTGATTGGCGGCCACGGCCCAGCCGCCCGCCACCGCCGCCAGGCTGGCGATCAGAGCGAAGGTGAGCGCCATGCCGGCCAGCATCGGCAGGCCGCTGCGCAGGAACGGCCGGTCCGAGCGGGCGAAGACGAAAGGCAGCACCGGCAGGATGCAGGGGCTGAGGATGGTCAGGACGCCACCGAGATAAGCGAGCAGAAAAAGAAGCATGATCAGGCCGCAACCGCTTTGAAGGTCATGGCAAGGCCGTTCATGCAGTACCGCAAGCCGGTCGGCTGCGGCCCATCATCGAAGACATGGCCGAGATGGCCGCCGCAGCGGCTGCAATGAACCGCCGTCCGCACCATGCCGAAAGCCGTATCCCGCGTGGTGCCGACCGCGTTCTCCAGCGGCGCCCAGAAGCTGGGCCAGCCGGTGCCGCTGTCGAATTTCGTGGTGGAGGAAAACAGCGCGAGGTCGCAGCCGGCGCAATCGAAATTGCCGCGCCGCTCCTCATGCAGCAGCGGGCTGCTGAAAGGCCGCTCGGTCGCCGCCTCGCGCAGCACCGCATATTGATCGGCACTCAGCAGCTTGCGCCATTCCGCCTCGCTATGGGTGACGGCGAAGCTCTCTTTGGCCGTATCGGCGGCGGCGGTGTCTTGCGCCAGGAGCGATCCCGCCTGTAGCGATCCGGCCCGCCAGAAAGCAACGGCACCCGCAAGACCGAAAACCGTCCCGCTCAGAACCATGCGTCGTGACAACATGAGCAACCTCCAATCGACTGACGTCCTGATATGATGTCCGGTTCATAAGACGTCTGGGCGTTACGTCTATTCCATTCGCCGGACCGGGCCATGGCGTTACGCAGCGCGGCAGAGCTTTTTTGCCGTCGCGCTTAACCGATTGACAATAAAAGAAAGTCGGAAAGGCTTCGATGTGCGGCCGATGCCGCCGGCCTCAGCTTTCCGCGCGCGTCCAGTCGACCGACCAGGGTGAGCGCAGATAGCGGCCCGCCGCGCGGCGCCGGGCAAAGCCACGCCGGTCACCCGTCCCGCCTTCACCGGCAGCCCCCTCACCGGCAGCCAGGGCATCGAGCCGGGCCGCCAGTTCCGCATCGAGCCCGGCGATATCCAGCGCCGGCCGCGTGACCCCGATGCTCCTGCCGGAAAGACCGCCGAGCGCGTCAGGAAACGCAATCGCCGCCGGGGCTATTTCGGAGGCGGCCTCAGGGGCGGCATCGCTCTCGACCGGCGATCTCAGCTCGACCGCCATCGCTTCACCGCCGGCCGATGACGCAGGCACGTAGCTGCCGCCGGCTTCCTCCCCCGGCACGACAGCAAGTTCATCGCCGAGCTGCATGACGGCACCGGGAGCGAATTCCCGGAAGATATCCGGCGGGGAAAGGTCGGGCCAGGTCTTCTGCAGGCCGCCTGCGCGGATCGCCGCGCTGCGCCGCTCGACCAGATCGCGCAGGTCATCCGGCGTGTCGTCCTTCGGCACCACCTCGCCGCGCGGCGTCACGGTATAGAAATCGGCATCCGGCGGAATCCGCTAGACACGCTCGATCTCCAGCTCGATCGCGCCGCTATTGTCGCGATAGGCGGCCCAGGCGTCATTGGCGAAGAGATAGAACAGGCCGCCATGGGCGAGATTGAGGATATGGATTTCATCGCGCGGCCGGCTCATCCTGCGGCCCAGCGGCAGCAGCGATTTGCGCATCGGCACCGGATCGCGCCGGAACAGCAGTTTCAGCAGCATGCGAAAGCCGAATTCGGCGACGCGCCAGGGACGCGGATGGGCGACATGGCCGATCAGCTGCATCCGATCGGCGCCGGGCAGGCGCAGGCCGTGGCCGATAAGATGACGGCCGAGATCGATGCCGGCATTCTGTTGCCCGGCCGGGCCGCAGGCGCGCTTTTCGGCATCGGACCAGGTGCCGCCGATATAGGCGACGCGGTAGAGTGCTGCACTTTCGAAGACGATGCCGGTGCGGTTCCAGACCGTGCGGGCCGATACCTTCACCCGAAGCTTCTGCCCGATCTCCAGGAAGACCAGCCCGTCGCGCGCCAGCGAGGCATCGATTTCCGGTGCGATGCCGTCATGCTGCTTGCGCCGCTGCCACAATGCCACCGCCAGCAAGGCGCGGCGATAGACCAGGAGATGCGGCAGGCCGAACCGGGTGATGCAGGCCTCCTGGAAGGGATCCGACCAGCCCGGCCGCGGCACCGGCGCCCAGCGCGGCCAACTGCCGAAATAGATCCAGCTCGGCTGCGACTTGATCTCGTCATGCATCTTGCCCATCGGATCGGCCTTCGGGCAGACCGGCAAATCGCCGGGCAGGAACTGGATGGAGTCGATGTCGTGGCGGATCTTCAAACCGTGATGCCGGGCGATCTGCAGCATCCATTCCAGGCCGATATCGCCCAGGCTGCGGCTGGCGTAGCCGCCGCCGATATCGGCATGGGCACCGCGAAACCAGATCTGCCGGACCGTCTGCTCGACCGGCGGGATCGAGAGGTCGGGCGTCGTGACGGTGGGAAAGAATTGCGAGCGCTGCTCGTCCATCGACATGGCGTGATAGACATGCTCGCAGATCGCGGCGGGATTGGTGTCGAGATTCTTGTTGCGCCAGAAGGCGCCGAGCCGGAACCACCAGCCCCAAAGCGGCAGGCCGAGCGAGGCGACCGTATCCCACAGGCCCAGCACGTGAATGCGGATCGTTTCCGGCGGATGAATGACATCCGGTTTCAACAAGGGCGCGATGGCATTGTCCTTGCGCCGGCGATAGAGCGTGATCGCATCGCCGGTGAAGCGGATATTCTCCGGCAGCAGCAGGCCGCATCGCTGGATGACGCCGGCGATGCAGCGCGCGGTATAGGCGCCGCGCGAAAAGCCGAAGATATAGATGCGATCGCCCGGCTCGTAATTGCGCACGATCTCGCGATAGCCCTGGGCGATATTCTCCTCGATCCAGATGCCGGTCGCCCCTTCCAGCGCCTTCAGCGCGCGGTCGGTCGCGACGGGAATCCAGTCGGGCAGCAGGTCGCCGATCTTGCTTGCGATCCGGCTGAGCCAGCCGGCCCGGCGCGCGGTTTTCGAAGTGCCGGTGCCGATGCCGGGATCGTACCAGGTGATCTGGCTGGTGCCGAATTGCGTGTCGTCGGTCAGCGCCTCGTAGAGGCGATAGACATTGGTCGGGGAAGCGACCTCCCCCTCCATCTGCTTCGGGTCATTGGCGGTGCCGTCGCAGCAGATGACGATGGCCTTGCCGGTCGGCGGGCCGCTCGGCGGAATCACCGGGACTTGCCAGGGACCGGTCTGCACTTGCGTGGCGACACCGAGCCAGGCCTTCGCCCGCTGGCGGCCGACCAGGAAGACATCCGCCCGCGCCATCAGTTGCCGGCCTCCAGCATCGACAGGCGTTTCGCCTCGCCGGTCACGCGCCGGAACACGAAGATCGTCGCAGCGGCCAGCAGCGCCGCCGCGATCCAGCCGAACCAGAGATGTGCCGTCGCATCATTGCTCGACAGCCAGGCGATGACGGTCTTCTCGCAATCGCCATTATTGCAGGATGCCACAAGCGGCGTGATGAGATAGCCGCTGACCGGCCAGCTCAGATCGACGAGCCAGCCGAGATATTTGCCCAGCGACCAGAGAATGAGCGGCAGGCCGCCCCGGAAGACCAAGGCGAAGATGGCGGCGAAGAGCAGCAGATTGACCAGCCAGGGCCAGCGATGCAGCCGGCCCGCGCCGTCTGGCCGGTACCACATCGCCGCGCGGCCCGCGAGCCAGTAGCAGAGCCGCACCACCGCCCAGAAAACCACGGTGACCGGCGCCAGGATCACGGCGATGACGGCCGCCAGCAGCAAGCCGGCGATGGCGAGAACAAAGAGCACCGAGAACCAGAGATCGCCCAGCAGCCGCCTGGGCCTGGAAAGCAGCCGGGCCACGGCCTGCTTAAACTTGGCAAAGCGAGATGCGCCCGTTTCCCCGACACCGCCCATGGCCGATCCCCCGGTGGTCGATCCCCCTGCGGCAGATCCCTCCGCGGTAGATTCCTGGCGGCAGATCCGCAGCGCGGCGGCATGCTCAACGCCGCCAATCCCTGATGCAGCATGATAGCATAATCGCCGGCCGACCGACATGCCGGGAATCCGCCCCGCTCCTGGCGCCACATTTACACCACGGCGACACGGCGGGCTTTCGCACGGCGCCAAGCTCATTCTCGCTTGTCACCCTGGCCTTGAGCCGGGGCCCAGCGGCGCGGCTGATGATTGGTGGCTGTGCTGTAGCGGATCATTGCGCTCTTTACTGTCGCGCGCGGCTTCAACCATGGACCCCGGCTCAAGGCCGGGGTGACAACCTTGTTTGCGTTTGGCGCTGTGCGATGGCCGGTGACAGAGTGGATGACAATCTTGTTTGTCTTTGGCGTGGTGCAATGGCCAATGACAGCGCGATCGATGCGGTCGCAGGCTGCCGCCGCCAGTCTCGCTTGTCACCCTCGGGCTCGACCCGAGGGTCCATCGGCGCGGCTGATGATTGGCGGTGGCGTGCTGTTACGTCGTGCGATGGCCGGTGACAGTGTTTGTTGCGGCGTGATATTGATGGGCCGCTCAAACGCGCGAAGGAATCCGGCATGCTCGATTTCACGGGATATAAAGTCGTCGTCACCGGCGGCAGCCGCGGCATCGGCCGGGCGACGGCGCTGGCTTTTGCCGGGAAAGGGGCGGCGGTGTCGATCTGCGCGCGCGGCGAAAGCAGCCTGCGGCAAACGGAAACCGAGTTGTCACGGCAGAGCGGCAAAGTACATGCCGCGATTTGCGATCTCGCCGATGCCCAGGCGATCCAGCGCTATATTGCCGAAGCAGCCGCCGCGCTGGGCGGCATCGATGTGCTGATCAACAATGCGACGGGTTTTTCCGACGAGACGGTCGATGCCTGGAAGGATTGCCTGGCGGTCGATGTGATGGCGGCGGTGCGCGCGGCCGATGCCGCTTTGCCGCATCTCGCGCGATCCGGCCATGCCTCGATCATCAATATCTCATCGATCTCCGGCCTGCGCGCCTCTGCCCGCACCCCGGCTTACGCGGCAGCGAAGGCGGCGCTGATTCAATACACGACCTCGCAGGCGCTGGTGCTGGCGGCTAAGGCCATTCGGGTCAATTGCATCGCCCCGGGCTCGGTCGAATTTCCCGGCGGTTATTGGGAAAGCTGCAAGACGACGGACCCCGATCTCTATAAGGCCACGCTGGACTCCATTCCTTTCGGACGCTATGGCCGCGCGGAAGAGATTGCCAATGTGGCTATATTCCTCGCCTCTCCCCTGGCGAGCTGGATCACCGGCCAGACCGTCGTTGCCGATGGCGGCCAGCTGCTGACCGGCTGACCTTCGGCGCGGCCGATAAAAGAGATTGTTTCGGCTCCGCTTCAGCTTGATGTCGAATCGACGGACTGCTTATCTTCCTCACTGAGACGTGAACCCGGCAAGCAGCGAAAATCGTCGGGCGAGACGAACCGGTCGAAGCGGGTAACGTTAGACTCCCGTTCATCTACACGGTCCGTCCCACAAGCCGGCCGGAAAAACCGGCCTTGGGTTGAAAAGGGGGGAGATTAGATGCCTGTCGACCAGGACGCGCCATTATTGGCCTCTTCGCATCTCGAACGACAGCGGCTTCACGCGCTGCAGTCCTTCGAGATTCTCGACACGCCGGCCGAACCGCAATTTGACCGGATCGTCAAGATTGCCGCGAATTCGCTGAACATGCCGATCTCGCTTATCTCCCTGGTCGATGCGGAGCGCCAATGGATCAAGGCCCGCGAGGGGCTGGATGTTGCCGAGACGCCGCGCTCGCTCGCCTTCTGCGGCCTCGCGATCCAGGATGACGATCTCATGGTGGTGGAAGATGCCGCCGTCGACCGGCGTTTCGCCGATAATCCATTGGTCACCGGCGCGCCCCATATCCGTTTCTATGCCGGGGCGCCGTTGAAATCGCGCGAAGGGCACCGGCTCGGCGCCCTCTGCGTGATCGACCGCAAGCCGCGATCGCTGTCGGCCGAACATCGCACCATGCTGGAAGACCTCGCCGCCATCGTCGTCGATGAATTGGAATTGCACCGCGCCAATATCGATCTGCAGCGCCTGGCGGGTCTCGATTCACTGACCGGCGCCGGCAATCGCCGCCAGTTCCTCGCCCGCGCCGAACACGAGATCGCCCGCGCCCGCCGCTATGGCCAGGCGATCAGCCTGATGATGGCGGATATCGATCACTTCAAGAGGATCAACGACACCTATGGCCATGAGAGCGGCGATCGCGCGCTGGTGGAAACGGTCCGCCAGTTGAAGCGGGCGGCGCGGCCGGAGACATTGCTGGGCCGGATCGGCGGCGAGGAATTCGCGCTCCTCCTGCCGCATGCCGATTTGCGCTCGGCGGTGTCGGCCGCCGAGCGGCTGCGTGAATCGGTCGAGACGATCGAACTCGCCGCCGACGGCAAGACCTTCGGCCTGACCATCAGCATCGGCGTCTGCCAGATCACCGGTGACATGTCCCTGGACGAGGCGCTGCAGCAGGCCGATCACGCGCTCTACGAAGCCAAGCGCCAGGGCCGCAATCGCGTTGAAGCCAGCAGCCCGCATTGATGCACATCGCCGGCCGGGTTGAAGCCCGGCCCGGTCAATGCACCTGCCTGAAAGCTGAAGCGCCGGCAACTGAAGCGCCGACCGCTGAAACAGCGTTACGCCGCGCCGCGAGTGCCCGGCGACTGTCTTTCATAGACCAGCTCCTGGATCGCCAGCGTGATGAGGATCCAGTTGTTGCGGCCTTCGGTATCGCGCCGATCGCGGCAAGCTTCTACCATCTCCGCCGCCTGCATGAGGGCATCGCCCGGCTTGCGGTCGCGCAGCATGATGGAGGCGCTTCGATAAACATCCTGTTCACTGATCATCGGCAACCCTCATTGATGAGGCCCTCCCCGGGCCGAGGTTGTCGGTCCCCCGTCGCCTCGCCCTCTCATGAGGCCGATTTGGGAGACGATACCCATGTCTAGTGCAGAACCGTCCTGTCCGTTGGCCGGGCATTTGCCGGCACAATTACTGACGCCTTAATTTGATCGGATGGTCATCGCCCGGCATCCTTGCCGGGCTTTTATACCGCAGACGAAGCTGGCACGGTTACGCAGCAAACAGAGTGACAGAAACCGACCCCGTTTGTCGAGGCCGAGACGGGCGAATATCCACAACTAATTTTGCCCGATAGTAAATTTGCCCGGGATGGCAATTTTGCCCGGTGGAAAAAGCGGCGACCGGCTTATCCGATAGCCGGTCTTTCAACCATAAAATCCATCACCCTTGTGAGGTTAACCGGCCATTAAGCATGCGGTTCCATCGCCGTGGCCTGGGTCTCGTCGCCTGGGTGCAGAAACGGGTCCAGGGCCGGATTCAGCGGGCCACTTCCCGATCGGCGATTTGCCGGCGGCGGCGCTCAAGCCCCCTCCATCCGCTCTTTCTCCACCCGCATCAGGTAGTGAAACAGCGCGCCGCTCATCGGGCTTTGTCCGATCGGGCGGCGATGCACGCGCTGGAGAAATTCGACATCGGGATAAGAATTGCCTTCCAGGATGACCGGACCGTCCGGGGTGCTGGCGATATCCCAGCCGACGATGAAGCGATCCGAACAGGCGGCGACATGGGCGCGCAGGGCCAGATCCTTGATCTCGTTCCATTGCGGCACCGTCCGGCCCGATACCGCTATGCCGGTGATCGGATGACGGTCGAACCAGGAACAGGCCATTTCCTTTTTATCGGCCGTCATCTGCCCGAGCGATCCGGTGGCGAGGTCGATCTCGGCGGCCAGTTCGACCTCGGTCGGCCAGGCCGGTTCCAGCATGCAGAGGATGCGCAGCATCGCATGGGTGACGCGCGGCCGCCCCAATTCGTCGAGGCAGGTGATCACGCGGACCGCCAGGAGCGATTGATCCGCCAGATCGGCAAGGTCTGGATGGTTGATCAGGCGCGGCTGCACCATCAGCGCCTGGTCGCGCGACTGCGCCGCGATCCGGTCGATCAAGCTGGCAAGAGTCAGGATATCCCCCGCCTTGTCGACATAAACGTCATCGCCGCGATAGCGATAAAGCCCGGCGCCACGGGCGCCTTTGCTCTTGCGCGGCTTGACGAAGAGATCCCGGCGCAAGGCCGCCAGCCCGCCCTCGCCCAATGCCGGCGCGCCGTTTTCCACGGTCAATAACAGGGGAACGCAAGCCAAATCATGTTCGGCACAGAGCCGGGCGAACATCAGCTTGTCGCCGAGTTTGCTGCGACGATTGTCACGGTGCGGTGGGAACAGCTCGTTGATCGCCTTGAACAGACCGTTCTTGGTTTCGAACCGGGCCAGGTAGCCCGCCGCCGCCTGGCGCTGTGCCGGACGGTACAGCTCGAACATGTAATAGGTCTGGGCATCCAGGCCGTGATTGAAGCCCAAAGCGGCGATTTCCCGCAATTGCACCGCGATCGGCTTGCCGAATTTGGCCCGTACCAGCGGCGCCAGTTTTGGCAGCCAAAGATAGAGATGCACCAGGGCCAGGACCGGTTTCACCAGCGGCAGGCGGATATCCCAGATATTCGGATAGCGCAGCTTGTCGTAAAGGCCGCGATAGATGAACAGGAAGCGCGCCAGATCGCCGACGGCTCGCTGGTTGCGGCTGCGGTTCAGCCGTTCGACATGCAATGCCAGCAGGAACAAGGCCACGCCGATGAAATAGACCTGCAACGCCAGGAACTGGGAAAAATCGATCAGCATCTCCAGAGCATCGGAATCGATCCGCAGCCGTGTCACCAGGATATGGTCGAGGAGATCGAAGCTCATCGAGGTCAGTTGCACCACGACGCCGAGCCAGAGCACGCTGCGCGCGAGCCGGGGGATCGGATCGAACCTGGCCAGCAGCCACAGCGTGGCGGGGCTGGCCACCATGAGGATGAGATCGCCGGCATCGTCGCAGCCGAGCGCATCGAGCATTTGGTCGGCGTAACGCTCCAGGAACTGCGCGGCGCAAACGATGCCGAGAAGCACGAGAATCAGATGCCAGAGCCGTTGCGCCTGCCGATTGGGGACACCCATGGCAAGGCGTGCGAAAACCGCCAAAGCGGCGACCACCGAGGTCGCGCCAACGAGGTCGTCCATCGCCCCGTCATCGCCCCGGGTGGAGGAAAGAAGGAGATAGAAAGCGGTGAACATCATCACCGCGCAGAAAACCGGCAAGCCCTTGCGGGCGCGAATTAAAGCAATGGTCATAAGTTCTCGCAGAAATTGCGTGCGGCAAAAATCAGCTTCATACTAGTCCATTGAAACCATATCGGAAATATACATTTTATTGAGTCGACATCGTCAGCTTCTAGAAAGGAAGAACAGCTTTTAGCTGTCATTGCACGTCGCCGCCGCCTCCATCACAATGCCCCTGTCAGCGCGCGTAACCGGACAGAGCGCGCAAGGAGACCGATCCTGGGCATACAGACAGCAGACCAGCAGGCGACGGGACAGCAGCAAGCGACGGCGGCCATGTCGCGCTATCTCTCGCCCGGCGATCCGGTCCCCACTTTCATCGCGGCGAGCAATGTCAATCCGCGCTTCAATTTCGGCAGCGCGGCCGGCCGCTATATCGTCCTCTCTTTCTTCGGCAGCACGCGCCATCCCGTCGGCGGGCCGCTGATCGACGCCTTCCAGACCCATGGCGAATTCTTCCTCGGCCCGGATTTCTATTTCTTCGGCGTCTGCCTCGATGCGGAAGACCGCAACCGGCCGTCGCTCACCACCAAGGCGCCGGGGATGGATATCTTCTGGGACAGCGACGGCGCCGTCGGCCGCCTCTACAACCTGCTGCCCGGGGATCTGACCGGCCAGGCCGTCGCAACCTCGGCGGCATTCCGGCCCGTCACCTATGTGCTGGACCGCAACCTGCACATCCTCGCCATCGTGGCCGAGCCGGACGGCAAAGCCCAGGCGATGACGGTCATGAACCTGCTGCGCCGGCTGCCGCCCTTGGCGCCGCCCCGGCCGGCCCAGCCGCAGGCCCCGGTCCTGGTCCTGCCGCATCTCTTCGAACCGGCGCTCTGCCGCCGGCTGATCGAGGGCTATGAGGCCAGCGAGCCGGTCGAATCCGGCTATATGGTGGAGCGCGACGGCAAGACCGTGCAGGTGATCGATCACCGCCACAAGCGGCGGAGCGACTGGACCATCACCGACGAGGCACTGCGCCAGGCCATACGCGAGCGCATCATGCGGCGCCTGGTGCCGGAGATTCACAAGGCCTTCAATTTCCAGACGACCCGCATGGAGCGTTACTTGGTGGCCTGCTACGATGCCGCCACCGGCGGCTATTTCCGGCCGCATCGCGACAACACCACCAAGGGCACGGCCCATCGCCGCTTCGCCGTGACCGTCAACCTGAATGCCGGCGAGTATGAAGGCGGCGACCTGGTCTTCCCGGAATATGGCCGCGTCACCTATCGCGCCCCGACCGGCGGGGCCATCGTCTTCTCCTGCAGCCTGCTGCATGAAGCGCGGCCGGTGACGCAAGGCCGGCGCTATGCCTTCCTGCCCTTCCTCTATGACGAGGCGGCGGCGCGGCAGCGCGAGGCGAACAATCCTTATCTCGAAAGTGAGGCGTCCTATCGCGCCACTGGTGATCCTGCAGCCGGCGATCGTGCAGCCGGCAATCATGCACCCGGCGCGACGCCCTTCACCGATCCCGCACAGCAAGAAGACAAGCAGGACCGCTGACCATCTCACCGCATCTTGCCCCCTTACATATGCGAGTGTTCGCCAGATGCGGCCGGCGGGTGTAGAATGTCAGGCCTCGGAGGTCTTCAGATGGGAAGGATCATGCCATGCCCAAGCTTGCCCTCTATGTCGCGCTGGAAGCAAAGCCAGGCAAGGAAGACGCCCTGGCCGATTTCCTGCGCCATGCCCAGTCGATGATTCAAGCGGAACCGGGAACGGTGGCCTGGTTCGCCGTCCGGCTCGGCCGGTCGCATTTCGCCATCTTCGATGCCTTTTCCAATGAACACGGCCGCAATGCCCATCTCGCCGGCAAGCTCGCCACGGCCTTGCAGGAACGGGCCGGCGAATTGCTCGTGGGCCTGCCGGAAATCCAGAAGGCGGATGTGCTCGCCTCGAAGATCTCCCTGGCGCCGGTGGAAGGTGTCATCTCGTCGCCCAAAGCGGCCGCAAGCTGACGTCTTTCCGGATCGCAAGAAGCGGGAAGCGGCGCAGCCAGGCATCAGGCAGGATTGCGGCATCTCATCATCATCGGATGCCGCCATGCTGACGCTCTATGACTACCTGCCCTCGCAGAACGCCTATAAGGTCCGGCTGCTGCTGAGCCATCTCGGCCGCGATTATCGCAGCGAGTTGATCGCGATCTTCGATGGCGAAGGCCAGCGGCCGGATTATCTCGACCTCAACCCGACCGGCGCCGTGCCGGTGCTGCGCCTCGCCCATGGCGGCGTGCTCGCCGAATCCAATGCCATCCTGTTCCATCTCGCGCGCAAGACGCGCTACCTGCCGGAGGATGCCTATCTGCAGGCGAAGGTGCTGCAATGGCTGTTCTTCGAAGCCGATTACGTGCAATCCACCATCGCCACCTTGCGGCACTGGATCATGACCGGGAAAGCGGCGCGCCGCCCGGCCGAGCTGATCGAGAGCAAGCGCGCCGGTTCGCTGAAGGTGCTGGGCATTCTCGAGCGCGAATTCGCCCGCCGGCCGTTCCTGGTCGAGGATGCCTATAGCATCGCCGATATCTCGGTCTTCGCCTATGTGCATCGCGCCGAGGAGGCGGAACTGCCGCTCACGGATTATCCGCATCTCTGCGCCTGGATCGAGCGGGTCAGCCGGCAGGACGGCTTCCTCGACAAGACCTATCCCTACGATATCGATCCGCATTCCGGCCGCGAGCTGCCCTGAGGTTTAGATCGCCCTCTTGTCTTATGGATGAGAGGCGGATTCACGTTTTAGACAAAATCGCCAAGCGATTCCGTCTAAAACGATCCGGCTCTAGCCGCCGGTCTTGTCATCCGGCGCATCGACCGGCTTGGATTGCGGCGAGCCGCGTTCCCTGAGCCAGATCGACAGCAGCACGATTGCACCGACGGCGAGGAATTCGCTTTGCCAGTTCTGGAACGATTCGAACCAGAATTGCGAGGAGGACATAAAACCGAACAATGCCTGCGGCGGCTCGTGATGCGCCAGGCGTTCGTTATTCTCCAAAGCGGCACCGCTGATCGCATGCACGATGAAGGCGAAGGCGAACAGCAGAAAGAAAACCAGGCTCAGCGAATGCTCATAGAGCCATCGGCCGAAGCCGCGAGGCGGTTGTCGTTTGGCCGCCGGTGGCTTCGGCTTGGCTGCTTCCCCTGGCTTCTCCTTCTGTTCCTCTTCAGGCAGCGGATTCGATTCAGCCGATCCCTTCTGCCGTAAAAAGACCGTGAGCAGGATGAAGAGGCCCATTTGCAGGAATTCGCTTTCCCAGTTCTCGCTGGTCGCTTCGATGAAATGGCTGCTCCAGAGATAGCGCGAGATATCGAGCGGCGTCAGGCCATGTTCGATCCGCATCTCATTATGGCTCAGCCATCCCGCCACGGCCTGGCAGGTCCAGAAAAGCGCGAAGAGCGCCAGGACGACGATGCTCAGCGAGTTGCGCCGCCAGATACCCGTTAAACCCGTCTTTTGCGCCAAAGCCGTTTCCTGCCGCCCGCCTCGATATCTCTTAACATGAGGAACGAAGCGCAGTTCCGGCCGCCTGAAAATCATGCCCGCAATCGTGAGGGAGCGACAGCAGCCCTTGCCGGTTAATGCCAAAAGGCCCGAAACGAGAAGGAGGTAGGCCATGGCCAAACATGACATCCCCGGCAAGCCCCCTGCCGCGCAGCCGCATCAGCCGGGATCGAAAGCGAGCCCAGCCGAGGACCGCGCAGTCAGCCGCAAGAAGCCCGGCCGCGAAAACCTGAAAGAGCAAGGCCGCCAGGGCAATATCCACCAGAACACCCGTAACCAGGGTTATCAGCAGGACCGATGACATGCCTTCACGTGAGCCGAAGACCCATAAGATAAAACATCGCGACACACCGAGCGCGGAGCCGCGCAAGCCGGGAACCACACCGGAAGGCTATCCCCTGGACAATGGCGAGGCTGCCACCAGTGGACCGAAGAGCCGCACATCCGGCGGCGGCGGTGAACGCGACAGTCACCACAGCCACGATCCGAAACTGAAGAGCTGAGATCACAGTCAACGGCATCGATGGCCATCGCGCGGTCGCGACAACATATCAGCGTGTCGGGCTCGGGCTTGAGCCATGGCTGTCCGGTTTTCGGGTTCGGCGTTCGCAGGACGCCAACCATCCCCCGGTTGTCATCCTCGGGCTTGACCCGAGGATCCACGGGCAACAACCGCACCAAGCTTCAACCATGGACCCTCGGATCAAGTCCGCGGGTGACAGCTCTATTTATCTTTTACGCGGTGCAATGGCCGGTGACATCGTGATTGACGGTGAACGCATCTTCTGCCGATCAGATCCGGTTCACCCATTTGCCGGGCGGACCGATGGCTGTGATGAAGCGCAGGCGGTTGGCGCGCAATTCGACGGCGGTCAGGCGGCCCGACATGAAGGCGCCGGTATCGATGCCGATGCGGTTCGTGCGCAAGGCCGGTACGGCGTTGATCGTGTGGCCATGGACCACGATGACATTCTCCGGGAAGCTGCCGGCGTGATAGAGGAACGGCTCGCGGATCCAGAGCGTATCGATCTCCGCGCGGTCCCCATCGAAGTCGTGCCAGGAGATCGATAACTGCCGGTCGAGATCGATATGCGGATGGATGCCGGCATGGACGAAAAGATAGCCGTCCTGGCGCACGAAGCGCGGCAGGGCGGCGAAGCGCGCCAATAGATCGGGACCCAGCCGTCCGCGCAGCAGATCCAGAAAGCGGCCGGGATCGTCGAAGACATCGGCCGGATCGGCATAGCCGAGTTCCAGGGCGGCGGCCGCGCCGCCATTGCGCCCCATCCAGCTTTGCAGCACCGCCATCGGCGATTTCTCGGTCAAGGCGCGCCAGAGATATTGTTCGTGGTTGCCGGGCAGGCTCACCGTTTCGATGCCGGCGCAGCCATGCAGGGCCATTTCCAGCGTTGCCAGAGGCTGCGGACCGCGATCGATATAATCGCCGAGATGCACCAGGAGCGGCGTGACATCCCGTCCCGCTTGTGAACCGTCTGACGCGATCTTGCGGATCGTTTCATGCAGGCCGGCCAGCAGACCGGCGCAGCCATGCACATCGCCGATCGCGAAAACCGGCCGCGTGACCGAGGCGGGCGCTTCCACCCAATCGGAAAATTCGCAATCCATCATCGATTTAAGATCGTTTCGCGGTCAACATCGTTCCCCGGCTCGTTGCAAAAGAAATCACACTCAAGATCCGTGTGAAAATCACACCGCGGAAGAAAGCTGTCGGCCAGACATGTAAAAACCGGAAGCCCGACATGTGGGATCGACGCTTGTCGCGGGACGAGACCGGCTGCTATCAATGCCTCTCACGCCATCCGCCTGCCCGATTATATCATTGCCTGCCCATGGAGGATTGCTTTCATGCAGGACTTCTCCCGTGCCGGCATTGCATATCGCGGCGGGTCGATTGTGACACAGCTCGCCTTGACACCGGCCTGACGTGGCACGATTTCCTAACCTGGCATAGCTCCCCGGGGGTGGGTCCGATCCGACGGGCCGGCTCGTCACAATACAGTCATAGATGACATCGAAAGCTTCATGATCGATCAGGCGCAACATCGCACCGGTAATGCCGCTCGCGCTGAAACCGGCATCACCACGGACCAGCACGGCCTTTCCGCCAACGACAACGAGTATGAGACCGGCACCGCCCTGCCGCCGGCGCAAGAAGGCCGCGTCCCCAATCTCGGCTGGACGCTGGCGGCGACCAGCCTGGGCCTGGTCGTGGTGCAGCTCGACATCACCATCGTCAATGTCGCCTTGCCGCATATCGGCGATCAGCTGGCGGCCGGTGTCGGCGGCCTGCAATGGGTGGTCGATGCTTATACCCTGGCCTTCGCCGCCTTCCTGCTGTCAGCCGGTGCGCTGGGCGACCGGATGGGATCGCGCGGCACCTATAATCTCGGCATCCTGCTGTTCGGCCTGTCATCGCTCGCTTGCGGCATCGCCACCAATACGCCGCTGCTGATCGCCGCCCGCGCGGTGCAGGGCATCGCCGCCGCGATGATCATGCCGACGTCACTGGCCCTGATCGCCCATGTCTGCGGCGACAATCACAAGGCGCGCACCCGGGCGATCGGCATCTGGAGCTCGACCGGCGGCGCCGCCGTCGCGGCCGGTCCGGTGATCGGCGGCTTCCTGATCGGCGAATTCGGCTGGCGCAGCATCTTCCTGGTCAACATTCCCCTCTGCGCCATCGCCATCTGGATGACCTGGCGCCATGTCGCCGCCGCCCCCCTCCATCGGCGCGGCAGCTTCGATTTCCCTGGCCAGATCGTCGCCATCGTCATGCTGACCTGCCTGACCGGCGCGGTGATCGAAGCCGGGCCGCGCGGCTGGTGGGATCACTGGGTCATGGGCGGGCTGGTCGCCGCCGCCCTCACCTTCGCCGCCTTCATCACCATCGAGGCGAAGAGCCGCCATCCCATGCTGCCGCTGCTCTTCTTCCGCCAGCCGACCTTCTCGGCGGCCGTGGTGGTGGGGATCGCCGCCAATCTCACCTTCTATGGCCTGATCTTCGTCCTCAGCCTCTATTTCCAGGAGGTGCGGCACTATTCGCCGGTTGAGACGGGCCTGGCCTTCCTGCCGCTGACGGCGATCTTCATCGTCGCCAATATCGCCTCGGGCTGGATCGCCTCGCATTTCGGCTTCCGCCTGCCCATGGCTGGCGGCCTGGTGGTCGGCGCCATCGGCTTTGCGCTGCTCTGCCGGGTCGATGCAACGACGCCTTTCATCTATATGGCCCCGCTGCTGGCGCTGATCCCCGCCGGCACCGGCATCACCGTGCCGGCCATGACCGCCTCGATCCTCGCCAGCGTCGAGCGCAACCGCGCCGGCACCGCCTCGGCCGTGCTCAACACCGCGCGGCAGGTCGGCGGCGCGGTCGGCGTCGCCCTGTTCGGCGGCCTGGTCGCGGCGCAGGACATCGTCAGCGGCCTCGACGACACCTTCCTCATTTCCGCCGTGCTGCTGCTCCTCGCCGCGATCGTCGCCTTCATCTGGGTCAAGAAAGGCCCCGGCCATCACCAGCCGATGGTGCTGATCGAGCATTGAGGTCGCGGCCGAAGGCGGTGCCGGCAGTCATCGCACGGCATCGATGCCATTCCCGCCGTCATCAACGCTGTTGCCGATCATCGCGCATTCGCGACAACAAACGTGGTTGTCACCCCGGCCTCGAGCCGGGGTCCATCGTAGCGACCGATGGACGATAAATGATGGCACTCAACTGTCATCGTCATCAAAGACCGCGTGCTGCTTCCGCCGTGGACCCCGGCTCGAGGCCGGGGTGACAAGCGGGGATGGCATCGACGCCGTGTGTTCGCCGGGTATATCGCGACAGATCTGCGACAACCCACTTGCCAGCGCAGCGCGAAAATTCTAGTCACTGGTCATGGAACTGCCTCACGCTTTGCGCCAAGCGGTCGATCGCGCTTTGGACGGCATCGCCCTTGCCGATCTGGCGCAGGCGGCGGCGCTGCTGTCGCGGCGTTATCGCGCGGAAATCCGCGACGGCCGTTTGCATCTCAACGACGATGCCGCTGCCCTTGCTTATCTTGCCACCCGGCTGCCGGCGACCTTTGCGGCGATCCGCGCCAGCATGGCTGCAGTGGCCGGGCGGGCGTCGGATTTCGCGCCGCGCTCGCTGCTGGATATCGGCGCCGGCCCCGGCTCGGCGATCTGGGCTGCCGGCGATTGCTGGGACGGGCTGCAGGATGCGCTGATGATCGAGGCGAGCCCGGCGATCCGCCGCTGGGGCGAACGGCTTTCCGCCGAGGCCGCGGTTGCACAGATCCGCTGGCAGGCGGGTGACCTCTCGGAAGGCCTGCCGGATCTGTCGCCACGCGATCTGGTCACGCTTTGCTATGTGCTGGATGAACTGGCACCGGCGACGCGCGGCAAACTCATCGACCGGCTGTGGGCACTGACCGGCGGCATCCTGCTGATCGTCGAGCCGGGCACGCCGGCCGGCTGGCAACTCATCCTCGACGCACGCAGGCGGTTGATCGCGGCAGGCGGGCGGATCGTCGCCCCCTGCCCGCATGCCGAAGCCTGTCCGCTCGCCGCGCCGGATTGGTGCCACTTCGCCCGCCGCGTCGCCCGCAGCCGCCTGCATCGCCAGGCCAAGGGCGCCGAGGTGCCGTGGGAAGACGAGAAATTCATCTATCTCGCGGTCGCCCGGCCGGCAGTGAAACTGACGGAACCGGCGCCCCGCGTCATCGCCCCGCCGCGTGGCGGCAGCGGCCGCGTCAGCCTGAAGCTCTGCCAGCCCCATGGCGAAGCTGCCGAGACGCTGATAACCAAACGCGACGGCGCGCTGTTCAAAGCCGCCCGCCGCGCCGATTGGGGCGACCTGCTGAAACCCTAGCAAACCACCGGACAAAGCCGGAAGGTGTTGCGCCCCGCCCGCTTGGCCTCGTACAGCACCTTGTCGGCGGTGGCCAGCAGGATTTCCGGCTTGTCTACCGCCGTGCTGGCATAAGCGATGCCGATGCTGGTGGAGAGCGCGATTTCCTGGCCCTGGAAAATCAGCGGCTCGCGGACGGCGGTGACCAGTTTCTCCGCGACCGCGCGGACATCGGCCTCGCTACGCGGTGCGATCAGCAGGATGACGAATTCATCGCCGCCGAACCGGCCGACGTAATCCGAGCTTCGGATATTTGCGCACAGCCTTTCGGCGAAGGTCTTCAGCACCATATCGCCGGCGGCATGGCCCAGCGTATCGTTGATCGTCTTGAAATGATCGACATCCAGGAACATGACGGCGATGTTCTGGCCGTAGCGCGCCTGGCGGTTCAATTCCTCCTGCAGCAATTCCGTGAACTGCGCCCGGTTCATCAGGCCGGTCAGGCGGTCGGTATTGGCTTGCGCGATCAGCTTCTGTTCCTTGGCGTGGCGCTCGGTGATGTCCCAGAGCACCACATAGAAGCCCTCAACCTCGCCGCCGACGCCGAATTGCGGAATATAGCGTCCTTCGACATGGCGATGCGGCGCATTGATCAGCGTCTTTTCGAAGGACGTGGCGCGTCCTTGCATGACTTCCTCGACATAGGGTGCGACTTCACCATAGTCGTCGCCGAAGACCTCGCGCAGGTTGCGGCCGACGACCGTCTCGCTATGGATGCCGCGCGTCTCGGCATAGGCCCGGTTGCAATAGCGATAGCGTTCTCCGGCATCGACGAAGGCAACCATGGCAGGAATCGTGTCGGTGATGGAATGCAGTAATGCCTGCTGCAATCGCAAGGCTTCCTCGCGCTGCTTCTGGATGGTGATATCGGCGCGGGTGCTGACATAGCCGCCACTCGCCGTGCTGCGATGGCTGACCAGCACCCATCTGCCGTCGGTGAAAGGGCCTTCACCGACAAAGGGCTGCCGGTCGCGGAAGCGCGCCGACCACAATTTCACGAAGTTCTCGATCTCGCCGGGTGTTTCGATGCCGGGATATTCGCCCCGTTCGGCGCCGTAACGCAGGATCTCGTCCATGGTGACGCCGGGGCGGATCACCGGGGCGCTGCGCGGATAAAGATCGCAAAACCGCTGGTTGTTGATGATCAGGCGCATATCCGCATCGAACAAGGCAAAGCCCTCGTGAATGCTTTCGATGGCGTCGCGCAGCCGTGCCTCCGCCGCCTTGATGGCAGAGATATCGGTCCAGATGCAGACATAGCCGCCTTCCGCCGTGCGCCGTTCCGTCACCCGCATCCAGCGCCCATCGGTGCTCTGGATTTCCATCGGTTCCTTCGGCGGGTTGCGGTGCATCTCCATCCGCCAGGCGAGCCAGCCTTCAGGATCGGCGGCGGCTTCCACGGTGCTGAACGGGCCTGTGGCGAGGGCGCGGAAGATATCTTCGAAGCGGCGGCCCGGCCGCACGTCATATTCCTCGCGCGCCGCCGCGGTGAGGAAGCCGTCATTGTAGAGGACCAGGCGGTCTTCGGCATCGAACAGGGCGAAGCCGCTTTCCATCGCGCCGATCGCCGATTTCAGGCGCTCCTCGGCGCGGATCAGCGGCGTGATGTCGGTGATGGCGCCGACCAGGCGGATGATGCGCCCGCTTTCGTCGCGCTTGCCCAAAGCGCGGTTATGGGTATGGACCAGACTGCCATCCTTGTGGCGGAAGCGCTGGATGATATCGACGCTGTCGCAGAAGCCGGCCTGGTATTCGAAGAACTGCTTGGTCGAGGCGGCATGGTCCTCGGGCAACATCAGGCTTTTCCAGAACTGCAGGTCATTGGGGAAATCGGCATCGCTATAGCCGAGGATCTCCTTGTAGCGTGGCGAGAACCAGACCTTCTCGGTCAGCGGGTTGTAGTCCCAGATGCCGTCGCGGCTGCCGGAGACCGCCAGAGCGAAGAGCTCCTCGCTGCGCCGCAGCTCTTCTTCCACCCGCTTCTGCTCGGTGATGTCGCGGAAGACGGCGACCCCGCCCTGGATCCTGCCGTCATCGTCGATCAGCGGCCGGCCGCTGACCGTCAGCCGCCGGACAGCGCCATTGCCGAGCTTGTCGACCATCACCTCGATATCGTCGGTGGCTTCGCCCTTGGTCGCCCGGATGAGCGGCAGATCCTCCACCACGAAGGGCGTCTGCCCGTCGGCTTCGAACAAGCCGGATCTGACGGCTCCGGTTTTGGCCGTCTGCCGTGCCCTGAGCAGGGTGCCAACTGCCGAACCGGCAAGACGTTCCGCCATCGGATTGACGAGGATGACCTTGCCCTCGGGATCGGCCACCGTGACACCTTCGCTCATGGACTCGAAAATGGTTTCGAAGAGCTGAGTCTGCCGCGACAAGGTCGATTGCAGGGCGAGGCGCGCATCCTCCCGCAGCAGCATGATGCCGAGCACCGTGGTGCCGAGGGGCACGATCAGAAAGAGCGACACCGCCAGTTCATGGGCGATCGCCGCGACCGCGCTCCAGCGCAGCAGGAAAAACACGGCCAGCGTGGCACTCACCACCAGGACGCCCAGGGCCAGGAAGGCAAGAGGGCCGGAGCGGAATTTGCCGCGCAGCATCAGGGCACGAAAGGCCAGCCCGACCAGCCCGGCGGTGCTGATCGCGATGACGCCGGCCACCGCCCCCGAGCCGCCCAGCCAGACCCGGTAGCCGATCGCCATCGCCAAAGCGACGATGGTGCCGAGCGGCCCGCCGAACACGGCGACCGTCCCCGTCAGGACCGACCGTCCGTCGATCATCACGCCCGCCCCGAGGACCACCGGCAGGCTCATCGCCAGCATCATGCAGCCGCCGAAGACCAGGCCGATGGTTGCATCGCGCAGCGCCGGGGAGAGTGCATGGCGCCGCCTGATCGCGGCATAGCCCACCACCACCAGGGCGAAGAGCGACACGTTCTGAAGAAGCTGAAGACTGATGCTGCCGATTGAATGCATCTCGCCGCGCCCCGCCGGTTCCTTTCTCTGGATGATAATTTGGGAAAAGAAACTTTGAACGGATTAAATACCGGCAAGGCGGTCGGCTGCAATGCCTCCCGTCCTTCCCGCCGAACTTTGGTCTCTATTCGGAAGCTTCGGAAGCTGCCGATGGGCGCGTGAGGTCAAGGCCGGCCTGGGCGGCCGCATGTTCGCTGCCGCCACCTTTGTCGCCGGCCACCTGGACGGTCGGCTGGGCGAAACGGATGTCATTGGCGGCAAAGGCCTTCTTGATCATCGCATAGGCCCGGCGCCGGACCACGAATTGCTCACCCGGCTTGGTCATCATCTTCATGCGGATCTGGATCGCGTAATCGCCGAACTGCTCCACGCCCTGCATCTTCAGGGACTCGATGATATGCGGCGCCAGTTCCGGGTCCTCCTTCAGCTCCTTGCCGATTTGCTTGATCAGCTTCTTCACCGTGTCGAGATCGGTGTCATAGGAAACGCCGATCGTCAGCTTATCGATTACCCAGTCGCGGCTCATATTCTGGATCGCGCCAAGCTCGCCGAAAGGCACCGTATAAAGCGGCCCGCGATGGTGCCGCAGCTTGACCGAGCGGAGGCTGAAGGATTCGACCGTGCCTTTGTAGCTGCCGCTCTGGATATATTCGCCGACCCGGAAGGCATCGTCGAGCAAGTAGAACATGCCGCTGATGATGTCCTTGACCAGGGTCTGGGCGCCGAAGCCGATGGCGACGCCGACCACGCCGGCGCCGGCGATCAGCGGCCCGATCTCGATGCCGAGCGCCGAGAGGGCCATCAGCAGCGTGATGCAGGCGAGGCTGACGAACAGCACGTTGCGCAGGATCGGCAGCAAGGTGCGGAGCCGCGCCTGACGCCGCGCCTCGTCACCATCGCCCTGGCCGCGTTCCAGCGCCAGCCGCAGGCGGGAATCGATCAGTGCCTTCAGCATGTGCCAGGCGACATCGGCAACCAGCAGGATGACGATGGCATGGAGCACGCCGCGCACCAGGCGGATCGCCATGGTGTCCTGCGCCGCCAGCATGCCGAAATCGAAATCGAAGATGCGGGCGATCAGGAAGGCGCTGCCGATCAGCAGCACGGCCCGCAAGCCGCGCTCGAGCGAGACCGAGATCAGCGAGGATGACGGGATCTCGTCTTGAATCGCCGCTTCACCCGCCCCCGCTTCACCCGCCTCCGCCTCACCTATTCCGCTCTCAGCAATTTCCTCGCGGCTTTGCGGGCGCAGCACATGCTTCACGGCAAGCTGGTTGCAATGGAGGACGATCGGCAGCAGCAGCACGATGACGCCGACATAGAACAGGGCATAGCTGCCGGTCAGCAGCACCAGCCAGACCGCCACCATATAGGCCGATAGCAGCCAGGTGCCGAAGCGATGCGGACGCGACCGTCCATCCATCGCCGGGCAGCGCCAGACGACGAACAGCGCCAGGACCAGGAGGCCGATGCCGCTTGCCAAGGCGATGACATCGAGGGCCGAACGGCTCATGCCGAGGGTCTTCAGCAGGCCGAGCGAGAATTTGACGAAATAGAAATAGCCGGTCAGCACCGCCGACCAGACGAACCAGAACTGCGCCGTCACCGTCGCCATCGGCAGCAGGCGGAAGCGTTCGGCTCCCGGCGCCAGGATGATGCGTCCCAGGATCAGCACCAGCCGCACGATCAGGAACAGCAGCAGATAGGCCAGCACGATCTCGCGCAGCAAGGGCGGCCAGTCGAACAGCAGGAAGGCGCCGACACTGCCCAGCGCCACCGCGGCCAGCACGCCGAGGCCATAGATCACCCGGATGCCGGCAATGCGCAGCCGGTCATGCACGCTGCGCAACGGGGTCGCGATCATGCGCTTGCGGAATCCCGTGGTCAGCCACCAATAGATCCGCTCCAGCCCGGCACCCAAGGCGACGAAAACACCCAGCAGCAGGACGATGCTGAAGAGGCCGTGTTCCTCGATATCGAAGGACAGGATGGTCCAGGCCTTGCGCATTTCCTCCGGCACGGTCGGAATGGCCGCCGCAGTCTGGCGGATGAAGGCCTGGATGGCATCGAGCCAGCCCGCCACCATATGCTGCGGCATGGCCGCCGGCATCGCCCCCATGCCGCCGCCGCTTTCAGCCGCCTCGCCGGGCGCCGGCGCGGATTGGCCGGCAGATCGAGCGGGAGATTGAGGCTGGGATTGGGACTGAGCCTGGGCCCGCAGCCAGGACTGGATCGCCGGATCGCCCAGCAAATCGGTCAATTGGCGCAGTTTTTCCGGGCTGGGGCTTTCGGCGCCGGCAGCGCCGGCAACCCCGGCGCCTGAATTGCCGGAGGTCAACGTGCCGGGAGTTGAAGATTGGGCGAAAGCCGGTCCCGCTGCCGGCAGGCCGGCCATGACGGCGGCGATAGCCCCAGCCATGACGAGGAAAAACAACAACTGGCGCATGCGACTTCCCCGCCCTTTCCCGCTCGGTACCGATTCGGCGATCCCAGCATAGCATTGCGGGACCGCCTTTGGGTGGAAGCCGGGTTCGGCCGGCCGGCGAAAATCCTTATGCCGATGGCGGCACATCTGCTACCTCTGGTGGCTCATTCCGCAACGACTCCCATGCGCATCATGAGCCAGAATCTCTTCACCTCCCTCAGCCGGCATTTTCCCGCTTTGGCGAAAACCTGCATCGAACGGCCCGGCGGCGGCCGGCTGACCTATGGCGACCTGATGGCGGAAAGCGCCCAACTGGCCCATGTGCTGCGCGGCAAGGGCGTCGCCCCCGGCGACCGCGTGGCGGTCCAGGTGGAAAAAAGCGTCGAGGCGATCCTGCTTTACCTGGCGACCATCCGCCTCGGCGCCATCTTTCTGCCGCTCAACACCGCCTATACCGCCGCCGAGCTGGATTATTTCATCGGCGATGCCGAGCCGGTCATGGTGGTCTGCGATCCGCGCCGTGCCGATGAGATCGGCGCACTGACCACGAAGCACCAGACCAAGCGGCTGGAGACCATGGCGGCGGATGGCAGCGGCAGCCTGGCCACGGCGATGCGCCAAGTGACGGCGGCGGATTTCGCCGATGCCGCCAACGGCCCGGACGATATCGCCGCCATTCTCTATACCTCGGGCACCACCGGCCGCTCGAAGGGCGCGATGCTGTCGCATGACAACCTGTTCTCCAATGCCGCCACCTTGAAGAATTACTGGCGCTTCACCGGCGATGACGTGCTGCTGCATGCCTTGCCGATCTTCCATACCCATGGCCTGTTCGTCGCCACCAATGTCATCCTCGCCGCCGGCGCCTCGATGATCTTCCTGCCGCGTTTCGACGCCGATGAGATCATGCGCCTGATGCCGCGCGCGACCAGCCTGATGGGTGTCCCGACCTTCTATGTCCGGCTGCTGCAGCATCCCGGCCTCAACCGCCAGGCGACATCGCATATGCGCCTCTTCATCTCCGGCTCGGCGCCGCTCCTGAGCGAGACGCATCAGCAGTTCCGGACCCGCACCGGCCATGCCATCCTGGAACGCTACGGCATGACCGAAACCAATATGAACACCTCCAATCCCTATGACGGCGAGCGCATCGCCGGCACGGTCGGCTTCCCCCTCCCCGGCATCACGATCCGCGTCACCGAACCGGAGACCGGCAAGGTGATCGGCGCCGATGAGATCGGCATGCTGGAGATCAAGGGGCCGAATGTCTTCAAGGGTTATTGGCGCAACCCGGAAAAGACCAAGGCCGAATTCCGCGCCGACGGCTTCTTCATCACCGGCGATCTCGGCAAGATCGATGCGCGCGGCTATGTGCATATCATCGGCCGGGGCAAGGACCTGATCATCAGCGGCGGCTATAACGTCTATCCCAAGGAAGTCGAGAGCGAGATCGACCTGCTGCCCGGCGTGGTGGAAAGCGCCGTCATCGGCGTGCCCCATCCCGATTTCGGCGAAGCGGTCGTGGCGGTCATCGTGCGCGAGAAAGGTGCCCAGGTGAGCGCCGCCAACATCTCCGCGGCGCTTGCCGAGCGGCTCGCCAGATACAAGCAGCCGAAACACATCGCCTTCCTCGAAGACCTGCCGCGCAACACCATGGGCAAGGTGCAGAAGAACATCCTGCGCGAGAGCTACAAGGATTTGTTCCAGGGCTGATGACCGCGGCTGATGCTGGCAGCCGTCCGTGCAACCGTCACGATGGCCCCTCGGATCAAGTCCGAGGGGCCATGGTAGAGGCCGGACCCGAAGCTTCCCAGCCTGGACTCATCACCGAACCGGCGGCAAGATGCCGGCATGGCATCATCGCGCATCACGACCATCGGGCTCATCTCCGATACGCACGGCCTGTTGCGGCCGGAAGCCCTGGCCGCGCTTGCCGGCAGCGACCGCATCATTCACGCGGGCGATATCGGCGATGCGGCGATCCTTGAGGATCTGGCGCGGCTGGCACCCGTGACGGCGATCCGGGGCAATAACGACACCGGGTCCTGGGCCGCCGCCTTGGGGGATACCGCGACGCTGACGATCGGCGGCATCACCATCTTCGTCATTCACAATGCCGCGGATCTCAAGCAGATGCCGCCACCGGTCGGCTGCCGCGTTATTGTCGCCGGCCATTCGCATAAGCCGCTCTGCCGCGACGAGAACGGCGTTCTCGTCGTCAATCCGGGCAGTGCCGGACCGCGCCGCTTCAAGCTGCCGATCGCAGTCGGCAAATTACGGATCGACGGTGAACGGGTTTCGGCAGAGCTGATCGACCTGCCGATCCGATAATCCCGGCCTCAATCGCAGGGTTTGATCGTCACCGGATCGGCATCCTGCGGCAGCAATTTGCCAAGCGGCGCGCAAGGCACCGTCGGTGCGCAAAAGGTCCAGTCGCCGGCCACCGGTTCGCGGCGCAGGACAATTTCCCGGCGTTGCGGATTTTCGGGATGCCAGACATACCAGCCATCGACGAGACGCGCTTCGGGCGGCGGCTCCATCCCGGCGCCAGAACCTTTGACCCTCGCCTCGGTCAACAGCAGCGTCTTGTCCGAGATCGCCCAGCTTTCCACCCAGGGGATCTTCTCGATCGTATGTGTCCAGCTCAAGGTGAAGGTGGTCGCGGCGACGCGCAGCAGCGCCCCGGCCCCGGCCAAGCAGACGGGCATCGCCTCACTCGCTGCCGAAGGTGGGGCTGGGCAGCGATGCGGCGCGGCGCCGCCGCCAGAAGAACCAGGCAAAACAGGCGATGCAGGCGGGGAAGCCGATCTGGTCGGTTATCGGTGCGGCCGCAACCAGCAAGGCGGCGGCGAGAACCGCGACGATCCGCTCCCACCAGGCAAGGCGGATGCCGAAATGGCCGATCGCGGCGATGCCCCAGAGACCGATGGCGAGCAGCGCCTTGGCGATATTATAGGCAACCGCCGGCCAGAAGCCGATTTCCCCGGCCAGTGCGCCGCCCGGTTGCAGCATCAGGCTGGGCGCATAGACCGCCATGAAGGGCACGACGAAACCGGCCACGGCGATCCGCACAGCCTGGAATCCGATCTTCATGCCGCTCTCCCGCGCGATGGGTGCAGCAGCGAAAGCGGCCAGTGCCACCGGCGGCGTCAGATCCGCCATGATGCCGAAATAGAAGACGAACATGTGGCTGACGATCAGCGGCACGCCGAGCGAGAGCAAGGCCGGCCCGGCGATCGACGACGTGATGATGTAATTCGGAATGGTCGGCACGCCCATGCCGAGGATCAGGCAGGTGATCATGGTGAGGATGAGCGAGAGGAACAACGAGGTCTCGCCGATCGACACGATGAAGCGGGCGAAAGTGGTCGCCGAGCCAGTCAGGGCCAGGACGCCGATGATGATGCCGACCAGCGCGCAGGCGATGCCGACCGGCAAGGCGTTGCGCGCCCCTTCCGCCAGGCTGTCCACCGTCAGGCGCAATGTCTCCCGGCCGCCCTTGGCGGTCAGGTTGACGAGGACGAGCGCCGCGACCAGCAGCAGGACGAGATTGATGCCATAGCGGAAGAACATGGCCGAGACGAGGCCGAGGCAGATCCAGAAGGCGATCCGCAACGCCGTCGGGCCGAGGCGCGGCGTTACCGCCACGCCGAGAATGATCACGGTCGTCAGCGCCAATCCGGCGATGCCGGCAAAGAGCGGCGTGTAGCCGGAGAACAGCAGGAAGACCAAAGCCGCCAGCGGCAGCAGCAGATACCATTGCCGGCGGATCGCCAGCAGGCCGCTGGGCAGGTCCTTGCGCGGCAGGCCGAACAGGCCGAGCCGGCCAGCTTCCAGATGGACCATCCAGAACGTCGTCAGGTAATAGAGGACCGCCGGCACGATGGCGGCGCGGGCGATATCCACATAGGGAACGTTGATCGTTTCCGCCATGATGAAGGCGACCGCCCCCATGACCGGCGGCATGATCTGACCGCCCATCGAGGCCGTCGCTTCGACACCGCCGGCAAAGGCTGAGCGGAAGCCCGACCGCTTCATCAGGGGAATGGTGAATTGTCCGGTCGTCACCACATTGGCGACGCCCGAACCGTTGATCGTGCCCATCAAAGCGGAAGAGACGACGGCGACCTTGGCCGGGCCGCCCTGGGTATGGCCGACCAGGCTGAGCGCAAGAACGGTGAACAGCTTGATCATGCCGGCGCGTTCCAGGAACGAGCCGAACAGGATGAACAGGAAGATGTAGCTCGACGAGACATAGGTCGGCGTGCCGTAGATGCCTTCGGTGCCGAGATAAAGAATCTCGATGATCTGGTCGTAACCGAAAGGACGGTGTCCGAGCGGATGCGGCAGCAGATGCCCGAACAAGCCGTATAGCAGGAAGATCGCGCAGATGACCGGCAGTGACGGCCCCATCATGCGATAGCCGGCAATGAAGACCAGGCAAACGGTGATGGCACCGACAATCAGGTCGATCAGGTTGGGATCGCCCGCCCGGGTGACGACGATATCGACATAGAAGATCCACTGGTAAAGGCCGGTGGCGAAGCCGACGATGCCGAGGAGAATGAAGGAGGCAACCCGCAATTTGCGCGATGGCACGGCATTGGCCGTCAGGCCGAACAGCAGCAGGAGCAGGAAGCCGACATGAACCGCGCGGATGATCTGGCTGGGCAAGGGCGAATAGGCTGCCGTCCAAAGCTGAAAGACGGAAAAGGCCACGGCGACCGCCATCATGAGGACGGCGCCCCGGCCTTTGCCCCAGCCGATCTCATGGGGATTCGGCTCTTGATCGATGCTCGTTACGGCCGGCGACCCGGCAGCAGTCGTCTCACCCACGCAGTCTCTCCCCGAGGATAATGTCGCCATTGGCCGTCCGGCGGGCGGGCAGGTTCCCCGCCGCCGTTGGCCTCGACGCGATCAGAGTGCGTTCTTTTCCTTGAAGTATTTTTCCGCCCCCGGATGCAGCGGCACGGGCGGATTCTTGGCGGCGTTTTCCAGCTTGATCCCCTTGGCGGCGGCATGGGCTGCCGTCAAGCGGTCGAGGTGGTCGAAAATTGCCTTGGTCATGCCGTAAGCGAGATCGTCCGAGACATCCGCGCGGGTGACCAGGTAATTGCCCACCGCCGCCGTCTTCACATCCTTGTCCTGGCCGGTATAGGTATTGGCCGGGATCGTCACGGACATATAAGGCGCGCCGACTTTCTGGATGATGTCTTCCGGCACCTCGACCACGACGATATCGACCGAGGAGGCGAGATCGCGGATCGAGGCGACACCGAGGCCGGCCGATTGCAAGGTCGCATCGAGCTGGCGGTTCTTCATCAGATCGACGGATTCGGCAAAAGGCAGGTATTCGACCTTGGCCAGATCCTCATAAGACAGCCCGGCGCCATGCAGGATCGCCCGGGCATTGAGTTCGGTGCCGGAGCGCGGCGCGCCGACCGACAGCCGCTTGCCCTTGAGATCGGCCAAAGTCTTGATGCCGGATTCCTTCGAGGCGACGATCTGAATGTAATTCGGATAGATGGCGGCCAAGGTGCGAAGCTTGTCGAGCGGCTTCTTGAAGCCCGCCTCACTGTCACCCTTGGCGGCGAAAACCAGGGAATCGCCCAGCGTGAAGGCGATCTCGCCCTTGCCGTCCTGCAACAGGTTCAGATTTTCGACAGAGGCCTTGGTCGCCTGCACCGAGGGGCTGGAATCCGGAATATTATCGGCGAACAGTTTTTCCATCGCGACGCCGAGCGGATAATAGACCCCCGATTGTCCGCCTGTGAGAATATTGATGTAGTCATCTGCCGATGCCGCGACGGGCGACAGACACAACATTGCCGCGACGAAACCGAATCGGGCACCTGACCAATATTTCATTCTCCTCGCCTCCCTTATTAGCCTTGATTCTTATCATTGCCAGCTTCGAAGCCGGTCATCCTACCGGCCAGCCGGATCGTGAGGCCAGCCTATATCGGAACCCAGGTCAAGAAAACCCATAGATGGGAATTCTCTCCAGGAAGCTGTCTTCCGAGAGAGGTGTCTCAGGAGGAAGATGTCGCGGGTGGACCCGGCTCAAATCCGGCGGAACACGACGCTGAGATTATTGGCCGGCATCTCGGTCACGGCGGGTGCGGAAAAGCCGGCATCCGCGGCCAGGGCAGCCACCGCTTCCAGATCACGCAAGCCCCAAGCGGGATCGCGGGCCTTGAGACTGGCATCGAAATCCGCGTTGCTGGGCGCGGTGTGCCGGCCGCCGCGCTTATAGGGGCCATAGAGATAAAGCGGCGCGCCCGGGGACAGGCAGGCGGCGGCATTGCGCATCAGGCCTTCGGTCGCCTGCCAGGGCGAGATGTGGATCATGTTGATGCAAAGAATCGCATCCACATTTTCGACCGGCCAGGATGCGGCGGCGGCGTCGAGCGTGATCGCCGGGCGGATATTGGCGAGACCCGCCGATTGACGCCAGGCATCGATGCTCCGCACCGCCTCGATGCTGGGATCGGAGGGCTGGAAATCGAGATGCGGCAGGGCCTCAGCGAAATGCACGACATGCTCGCCCGACCCGCTGGCGATTTCCAGGACCAGGTCACGCGGCGGCAGGTTGGCGCGCAGCACCGCCAGGATCGGATCGCGGTTGCGGGCGGTGGCGGGATAATAAAGACGTTGGTCGTTCAAGAGAGACTGGTCGGTCATGGTGCCGTTCGCAATAGCCGGCCGCCGCTCAATCGGCCAGCATGGCCAGGGCGCCCTGGCGCTCGGCATGTTTCAATTTCAGGAATTGCGCGCGGGCCCGCTTGATATCCGCCGGCGCACCGCTCTCCGCCGCCTTGCTGAGCGCAACGGTGCAAGCATGGGTGGGACCACAGATAAAACCCACGGCCTTTGCCAATCGCCCCATCAGGGCCGGATCCAAGTTGACGTCTTCCATGCGCAGAGCATAGCGGATGCCGGGGTTGATGCAAGCGGCCGGCCGATAAGATCGGACCGCTGCGATATGGCAGCCAATGACAGTTGATCGTCAAAACTTGCGCGCCACTTTACCTGCCGGATGCTTTCTGTCACAAGAGAGTGAAGGGTTTGCGTCACGGGCAAGCCGTGAAGGACCGGGATGAAAGCGATCGATATCAACGCAACGGGATTGCATGAATGGCTGTTCCGGCTGGCGCTGAAATGCCGGCCGAAGGTCGACCGGCTGGTTGCGGGCCGGCCCTGCATCGGCAAAACCCCGTTTCTCCAAGCCGAGACGTTTCCCTGGACCGCAGAGCTGGAACAGCATTGGGCGGCGATCCGCGAGGAAGCGCAATCCCTGCTGCAGCGCCAGCCGCGTGGCGAGACCCATCACCTCCAACAATCGGCGATGCTGTGGTGCTATGGCTACCGGGTGGCGGAGAATTGCCGCCATTGCCCGCAGACGATCTGGCATCTCGAACATATTCCCGGCCTGCAGACCGCCTATTTCGCGCAGCTGGAGGCGGACGGCTATGCCGCCGGACCGCGCGCGGCGACCCGCCGGCTGCTGACCTGCCATCTCGCGCTCAGTGTGCCCGACGAATGGAAAAGCTGCCGCCTGACCGTCGATGACAAGACCCCCGGCGAGGCACCGACCGCGCAGGCCGGGGAGCCGGGTCCCGGCTGGACCGAGAGCCAAAGCCGGCGGCAATGGACCGGCTATTGGATCGAAGGCAAATGCCTGATGTTCGACGACAGCTATCCGGCGGCAGCGCGCAATGACAGCGACGAGCCGCGCCTGATCCTGGTCCTGCAGTTCAGCCTCCCCCTCGCCTGGCCCGGCCGGCTGATCGGCAACCTGCTGCTGGCGGGCCTGCGCCGCTGCCCGACATTCCAGGCCGCCCGCCGCAATCCCTGGCTCTGGGATAAAGCCCTGCGCGATATGGAATGACGCCCCGGCCGGCGTCCGCCAGGGTCGCCATAGGGCCTTCTCCCCTTCATATCGGCCCCACAATCCGTCCAGGCCATCCCTTGACTCCGCGGCTAGATTGCGAGTAATTCTCATTATCAGCTTGCCGCGGCTGCTGTCACCGGCAGCAGTGAAGAGTTCGTCATGCAGGCTTGGTCATCCCTTTCCCTGGCGGGCGCGGTCGAAGCCCATTATACGGAGCTGAAGGTCTTCCTCGCCCGGCGCATCGGCTCGACCAGCATGGCCGAGGATATCATCCAGGAATTGTGGTTGCGGGTGGCCCGGCAATCAGGCCC
>SSEL01000046.1 GCA_008012315.1 Rhodospirillaceae bacterium | reverse complement strand
GTCGAACTACAACGCCACGTTCCTCACGGCGCTCGCCAACGTGGACAACACCTCCGACAAGCTGTCAGCCGGCATCATCAAGCTCCTTCAGACCCGCGCGGAAAAGGCGGACCCGAAGATCGAGCCTCTGACCACCGACGACGGCTATGAGCGGTATGTCTTGTTCGTCGGCTCGAACGCCTTCCGCGACGCGGAGTCGGATGCTTCGATCCAGGCCGCGAACAAGGATGCGCGCCCGCGCGAGGGCACCAGCTACAAGAAGAACCCGATCTTCATGCCGGGCGACCTCCTGTATCACGGTGTCATCATCCGCAAGGTGCCGGAGATCGACCGCCTGCTGACCTTCAGCAACGGCTCGATCAACTGCGCTCCGGTGTTCCTGTGCGGGCGCAACGCGCTCGGCATGGTCTGGGGCCAACTCCCCGAGCCGACCAAGCTCGACGACACCGATTACCAGTTCAAGAAGGGCGTCGGCATCGAGATGGCCTACGGCGTGGGCAAGCTCGCCTACAAGACCGCAGCCGGCCTGCTCAAGGATTGGGGCATGGTCACTGGCTGGGTTGCGTCGGTTGACGACGCGTAAGGCGGACCTCTGAACCTGCGGGAGGCTACGGCCTCCCGTTTTCCTTTCATCTCAACTGGAGGTCATTATGGCCACTCTCACTGCCGCTCGCGCGGCTTCGACGTTCCCTGTCTTCTCTCCGCCCCATGGCAGCGGCGTTCTCTGCGTTGCCTGGGGCACCTATGCCATCGCGGCCAACCCGACCGCGGCGGACATCATTCGCATGTGCAAGGTGCCTGCCAAGGCCACTGTGCTCGGCGGATACCTCATGGCGTCCGATATCGATACCGGCACCGAAGCCCTCGATATGGACTTCGGGTGGGAGGCGACCGCCGACGAAGTCGCGGATCCGGACGGCTTCGGCAACTTCGGCGTATGGGACGGCGACACGGTCGGCCAGATCATCCCGGTTGCCGGCTCATGGAAGCCGCTTCAGGGCGTGCTCCTGACGGCCGGCCCGAAGACGTTCACCGCGGAGGCGATGCTGTCGCTGACGGTGAATGCGCCGGCAAACGCGACCGGCACCGGGCAGGTTACGGCCGTCGTCTTCTACGTCGTTCCGTAAACGAAGTTGGCGGACCAAATCCCGTGAAGAGCCAAAAGTAATTTTGGTGCGTCTACCAGTTCCACATAGATGGGCGGCCTTTCAAGGCCGCCCTTTTCATTGAGGTCGCGGCATGGTCGATACCACAAAGTCGAGGACGCAGCTCAAGCTTCGGGCCGGGAAAAGCCTTGCCTTGATCGAGCCTGGCGAAGCCCTTTCCCCTGAGGATGACGCCACCCTCGATGACCTCATTGACCCGCTTATCGCTCAACTCGCGGCGGACCAGATCGTCTACATCGCGGACAGCGACGCAATCGATGTCGAGCTATTCCTCCCATTGTCTCGACTTCTCGCTAACGCTGCTGGGCCTGATTTTGGGTCTCCGATTAATCTGGAGGCAAAGCAGGCTGATGAAAGAGAACTGCGGCGCCTGTCTGCGGCCAAACCGACCTATGAAGCGCTCAAGGTCGATTACTTCTGATGCCCGATATCGTCTTCCCGACCTCGCATTTCCCGGGCCTACGGGCGTCCGAGGGTGCTGGCCGGCTCTATGGCTGCTATGCCGAGCCGATCGGCGAGGGCGGCCGGGCTGGCGCAGTGCGTCACCGCGCGCCTGGCCTGACCAATTGGGGCACGACGACGCGAACGGGATTCCGTGGCGCCATTGAGGTCGACGGCGTGCTGTATTGCGGTTTCGGGACAAAGCTGGAGAAGTTCACGTCCGCCGGCGGCGCCTCGGTCAACGTCGGCAACCTGAACGGCACGAAAAAGGGGTTCTTCGCCCGTAACAACGCGGCGACGCCGGACAAATGGTTCGTGGACCCGGACGGCAATATTGCCGTGTTCACTCCGTCCAGCGTCACCAATGCGTGGCCTGATGCCGATCTGCCGGCAGTGAATTCGGCCTGCTCGATCGACGGTTATGGTGTGTTCACCACCGGCAACGGCCGGGCCTTTGCGACCGACCTGAATTCGACCTCGGTCAACGCGCTGTCGTTCGGCACGGCAGAGTCCAAGCCGGACGGGTTGACCAGGGGCGTGCCGTGGGGTGGGCGGCTCTATCTCGCTGGGCCGCAGACCATCGAAATCTGGGTTGACCAGGGCCTTTCGCCGTTTCCTTTCACCCGGGCCGATGTGATCCCGATCGGGATTGCAGGGCCCTACTGCATCACGGGGTTTGAGGACAATTTCACCAAGGGGCTCGCGATCGTCGGCGGCGACAACGGCGTGCATCTGATCGACAGCAACGTGCCGGTGAAGGTGTCGACACCCGATCTAGATGCGCTGATCGAGGCCGTGAGCGACAAGACAGATATCGAGATGGGATCTTACATCTCGCGCGGAAATGCGTTTATTCAGGTTTCGTGCTCTGACTGGACGTGGGTGTTCAACCTCAACACCAAGAAGTGGAACGAGCGGCCGTCCTACCTGATCGACCGCAGCCGGATTACGCAGCCGTTCTATTCGTTCGGTAAGTGGTTGTGCGGCGATACCCTGACCGGGAACGTGCAGCAGATCACCAGCGCCTCGCACCGCGAGATTGACAACCCGTTGGTGTGTGAGGTGTGGAGCGCGCCGGTCCAGGCATTCCCGCAGCGCGTCACGGCGATCTCGGCTCATTTCGATTTTGCGGTTGGCGTCGGCGATGCTGAGGGCGAGGACCCGATTGCGACCGACCCCGATGTTGAAATTTCGTATTCGGTCGACGGCGGACAGACCTTCAGCCAGCCGCGCGTCCGTAAGCTCGGCCGACAGTCCGAGGGTAAGACCCGTGTTCGCATCAACCAGATCAAGGCGGCCGGCCGGCAGGGCTACATCTTCAAGGTCCGCATGTCGTCGCCTGTGCATTTCGGGCTGATGTCAGGGTCGGTGTTCGCAACGCAGAGGGCGGCATAATGTTCTCAGATACCGAGCTTGAAATCGCAACTGTGGCCTATCTCCGCGCACGCGGATGGGATGAACAGACCATAGAGCGCATGAAATCCACAAAGGATGAGGTGCGCGAGCGCATGAAGGCCGCGCTTGATGCCATCGCGAAGGCTCGGGGTGAGGCATGAGAAAGCCGGTCGATAGTGGTTTCAAGTGGATGAACCCGGACGGAACGCCGACGCAGTATTTCGCCGAGCTGATCCAGAGCATGTGGGACCGCACGTTGACGCAGCCGGTTGCCGTGACTGAGCCGGCGAACGGTGATGTTCTGACTTACAATGGCACGACCAAGAAATGGGAGCCGGCCTGATGGGCTTGTTCGATGTCTTTACCGGCGATCCTGCGAAGAAGGCCGCCGCCGAAAACAAGAAGCTCCTCCAGGAGAATCTTGCGACCGGAACGAAGGAGCTGAAGGAGGGCCGCGCTGGGGCTATCGGCGCGCTCGACACGTCGGCTGGCCTCTATGGCGATCTCGCGACGAAGTACGGCGGCGCGACATCGCTCGCTCTTGATGCGCTCGGGGTCAACGGCGCAGACGGCAATACGCGCGCAACGCAGGCGTTTCAGGCGGGCCCCGGCTATCAATATGCCGTGGATCAGTCGCTTGACGGCATCAACCGCAGCGCAGCAGCGCGAGGTATGAGCATCGGCGGAAACACGCTTGCTGCCTTGTCCGACCGCGCCGGAAACATGGCGAACCAGGAGTATGGCTCTTGGCTCGATCGGCTGAACGGCTATGTCTCTCCTGAGTTGGCGGCGACCGGCGGGCAGGCTGGCGCGATCGGCGCAAAGGCCCCGGTCTATATGACGACCGCGAGCAATCTCGCTGGCCTCGGCACGACCACGACCAACGGCATTACCAACCAGAACACGCAGGCCGCGAACGCGGAATTGGCCGGCTCTGGCAACCTGTGGGGCCTTGGCTTGAACCTCGCCAAGCTCGGTGTCAGCGCCGCGACCGGCGGGCTTGGTGGTGGCACATCTCTGCTTGGCGGTGGCGGCGGCATCAATCTTGGCGGCCCTGGCGGGCCCACTCCGTTCTCCTGAGGTTGATCGATGGCTGAATTGACCGTCCCGACGATCAACTTCTCGGCGCTTGGCGATCTGCCGGCTATCTGGAAGCAGGGGCAGCAAGACCAGGCGCGACGCCTTGCGCTTGCAGACCTCGGCAAGGGCGGAAACGCGGACTACTCAAAGGCGATCGGAAGCCTCGCGGCTCTTGGCGATCTGGAGGGCGCCGCGAAGGTAGCCACCATTCAGAAGGCAACCGCCCCGCCTGAAACTGCCGCTGCGATCCAAGAATTCAAGTTTGCTCAAGCGAACGGTTACAGGGGCGGTCTTCTCGACTATCTGAAGGAAAAGGCCGCGGCTGGGGCGACGCGCGTCAACACCACGGTTCAGTCTGGCGAGAAGGAGTTCGATAAGGCCGTCGGCAAGGATTACGGCGAAACATTCGTCGGCATGCAAAAGGCGGGGCGCGATGCTGGCGGGGCGATCAACAACCTCAATATCATGGAAAACATGACCCGTGATCCGAATTTCTATTCGGGGACTGGCGGCGAGATCGTGACAAGGCTCAAGCAGGCCGGCGTCTCGACCGGCTTTCTACCGGAGGGGGCGGCCTCGGCTAATGAGGTTTTCCAGAAGGTCAGTCAGAAGGCTGTGATCGACAACCTTGGGTCGCTTGGTACTGGTGTTTCCAACGAAGACAGGCGATTCATTCAAGGAACAGTTCCGAATATTACGAACAGCCCGGAGGGCAACCGCCAAATCATCGGCATGGGTCGCAAGATCGAGCAGCGTAAGCAGGAAGTTGCTAAGCTTGCGCGGGAGTATGCTTCGAAGCGCGGCGGTCGGATCGATGCTGGCTTTGATGACTATCTCGCGGACTGGTCGGAAAAGAATCCGCTGTTCCCTGGCGGCTCCATCCCAGGCCGCGCGGGCAACCGCACGAAATCTGGCGTTTCTTGGAGCGTTGAATAGTGCCCACGCTCAACATCGAAGGTCGGCGGGTCACTGTCGACGATAGCTTTCTGAAGCTCTCACCTGAGCAACAGAACGCGACCGTCGAGGAGATTGCGTCGTCCTTCAAGGCGCCAGCGTCCGATCGCATTCGCGTGACGCCGGCAGATCAGCCTCAGCGACTTGAGTCCGGGGCTGCTCAGCCTGGTATGGCTGAGGACGTTGCAAGGTCGGCAGGGTCTGGCG
>SSEL01000020.1 GCA_008012315.1 Rhodospirillaceae bacterium | reverse complement strand
GCCGCATGCCGGTGAAGACCATGGCAAGGCCGGCCTGGTCGGCGGCGGCAATCACGTCCTCATCGCGCATCGATCCGCCGGGCTGAATGACGGCGGTGGCACCCGCTTCGGCGGCGGCCAGCAGGCCGTCGGCAAAGGGGAAGAACGCATCCGAGGCCACCACCGAGCCCTTGGCCCAGCTTTCCGCATCGCCCGCGGTCTTTGCCGCTTCCGCCGCTTTCCAGGCGGCAATGCGGCTGGAATCGACCCGGCTCATCTGGCCGGCGCCGATGCCGACCGTGGCGCCATTCTTGGCATAGATGATGGCATTCGACTTCACATGCTTGGCGACCCGCACGGCAAACAGCATATCCGCCAGTTCGCGCGGATCGGGCGCACGTTTGCTGACGATCTTCAGGGCTTCTGCATCGACCCGGCCGCTGTCGCGGTTCTGAGCCAGGAAACCGCCGGCCAGGGTCTTGATCGCCAGGCCGGGCGCCGTGGGGTCGGGTAGGCCGCCGGCTTCCAGCACCCGCAGGTTCTTCTTCTTCGCCAGGACGGCGCGTGCCGCCGCGCTGACCTTGGGGGCGATGATCACTTCGGAAAAGACCTGGGCGATGAGTTCGGCGGTGGCGGCGTCCAGCTCGCGGTTGACGGCGATGATGCCGCCGAAGGCGCTGACCGTGTCGCAGGCAAAGGCGCGCCGATAGGCCGTGGCCAGGTCTTCATCCACCGCGACGCCACAGGGATTGGCGTGCTTGATGATGGCGATGGCCGGCCGCTCGAATTCCGCCACCAGTTCATAGGCGGCGTCGGTATCGTTGAGATTGTTGTAGCTGAGTTCCTTGCCCTGAAGCTGCGTCGCCGTGGCGATGCCGGGGCGCCGTTCGGCGGTCGCATAGAAGGCGGCCGCCTGATGGGGGTTCTCGCCATAGCGCAGGAGGTCGCGGCGCTGCCCGGCCAGGGTCAGGCGATTGGGGAAGGCCTGCTGTTCCTGGCCCGCCATCCAGGCGCTGATCGCCGCGTCATAGGCGGCCGTGCGGGAATAGGCCTCCAGCGCCAGGCGCCGCCGCAAACCGAGGCTGGTCGCACCGCCCAGCGCTGCCATCTCCGCCATGACCGGCGCGTAATCGGCGGGATCGGTGACGACCACGACGAAATCATGGTTCTTGGCGGCGGCACGGATCATCGCCGGCCCGCCGATATCGATATTCTCGATGCAATCCTCGCGATCCGCACCTTTGGCGACGGTCGCCTCGAAGGGATAGAGATTGACCACGATCAGATCGATATCGGCGATCCCGTGGTCACGCTGCGCCGCCACGTGATGGCCGAGATCGCGGCGGGCCAGGATGCCGCCATGGATGGTGGGATGCAGGGTCTTGACCCGGCCGTCCATGATTTCGGGAAAACCGGTATGGTCGGAGACTTCCCTGACCGGAATGCCGGCCGCCGCGATCGCCTTGGCCGACCCGCCGGTCGACAGGATCTCGACCTTGCGATCCGCCAGGAAGCGGGCGAAGGGGATGAGATCCGTCTTGTCGGAGACCGAAATCAGGGCGCGGCGCACCAATCGCGGGGTGGGATCGCGGCGCGGCTGAGAAGTTTGCGATTGGTCCTTGCTGGTCGTCATGATCGGTCGGCGTCTTTCGTGAAGGCGAAAAGTTGTGCAACGTGCCGCAGCGGCTGACGAGCGGTCACTTCTTGCTGCTGCTTTCCTTTTGCAGCGCCCATTTGATCTGCGTGGCGTCGTTGTCGATCAGGCCGAGGACCACCAATTGCTGGCTGCGGCGCACCTGGCCGCGCTGGCCCATATAGATGCTCTCGGCCAAGGCGATATCGCCGCCCTGGACCCGCATCCGCCAACCGCCGGCACCGGGTATTTTCAGCAAGGCGGCCTGGCCGTTCTGGGTGATCGAGGCCTGGACCTGCGGGTGCAGGTGGAAACGCAAGGTGAAGGCATTGCCGCCGCTGCCGTTCAGCGTGTCCTCGCCCATCAGCTCATTGCCATCCGCCGCCAGGAACAATCGGCGGCGATGAATGAGGCCGTAGGATTCGTCATAGCCGTTATGGCTGGTATCGAGCCAGATCTGGCCCTCGGTTTCCTCGCGCCGGCTGGTGACGACCGTCGGGCGCAAGGCCATGCCGCCGTGATCGAGCAGCATCGAGGAATTGGTGTCGTCGACGACCAGGGTCGAATGGGCGGCGGTGGTGCGCTGCACCTGGCGCCAATCTTCGGCGCCGAGATGGGCGGCGCCGCAATTGACGATGATGCGATGGGTGCCGTGGCTCATCTCGAAGGCCAAAGTGCCGGCATGGGCATGATCGTCCAGGCCATGGCGCGGCGGCGCGCCGCAATCCATCAGGATCATCGTCTTGCCGGCCTTCAGCCGCTGATAGCCGGTCAGCGGCAACTGGCTGAGATCGCGCAGCCGGTCGCCGACCCGCGACAAGGCCTCGCCCAGCAACTCGGGGGTTTCCTCGCCGGTATCGTTGAACAGCGCCAGCTTGCCGTCGCCATGGCACATCATGTAGACGACCGAGGCGATATTCTCGATGGCGATCTGCAGATGATCGGGCAGCGGCTGGCGCGCCAGGGTCAGCACATGGCGCAGATCGAGGAAACGCTGCAGCAGATCCAGCATGACGCTGGGGCTGCGTTCCACATGGCCGCCATCGGCCAGCATCTGCTTGCTGATTTCCTGGGCGAAGATCTTCCGTCCCCGCTGCAGCCAGGCATCGCCCTGGGGCAGCATGACCCCGGCGATCATCAGCGCAATGGCGGCTTTCAAAAGTGAACTGCCGGCCAGGCCATCCGGCAAGGCGCGGGCAAGATGGGTCGCCTGCCGGTTGAGGCTGTAGAGCAAGGCGGAGCGGAACAGCGCGTCGCTCTGGATCTCCAGGAAGCCCTGGTTGAGCAGGATCCGGCGCAGCCGGTCGGCCAGGATGTCGCCGCGCCAGGCGAAGCTGTCATAGGTCGGATTTTCTTCCAGCCATTGCTGGGTCAGCTGCCGGGCCAGTTGCCGCGCGGCCGGACCGCCGCAGGCGCGCAAATGATCCAGCCATTCGAAGGCATTGATCTGCCGCCGCCATTCCAGGCTGACGCCGATCGGATTGCCGAGCGGCTTGGGGTTGCGCACCACTTCGCCGCCGCAGCGATATTCGCCGCCCAGCAGATGCAGGCCCAGTTGCTCGTCACCCGGCCACAATTCCTGCGGGCTGATGGTCAGGTCGCCGCTGGAGCGCTTGCCGAGGGTCCAGTTATAGAGCCGGCTGCGATAGACCGGCTGCGCCAGATGGCGCCAGGCCAGGGAAGCCAGCATGTCGCGCGGCAAGGCGAAGATGGTCTGCAGCCGCGGCGCGATCAGTTTGGGCCGCTGGTTCCCCTTGCGCAGGCGCGGCTGGCTCTGGATCGTGTCGCTGGTTGCGCTTTCCGCCACGCTGTCGACCTCACTCAGCCACGTAAACGGGCAATATTGGCGGCATAGGCATCGGGGCCGCCGGTGAAGGTGGCGGTGCCGGCGACCAGGACATCGGCGCCGGCGGCGACGGCAATGCGCGCGGTTTCATCGTTGATGCCGCCATCGACCTGCAGGTCGATCGGCCGGCCACCCTGGCGCGATGAGACATCGTCGATACGGCGGCGCAATTCGCGGATCTTGTCGGTGGCGCCGGCGATGTATTTCTGCCCGCCGAAGCCCGGATTGACGCTCATCACCAGGACCAGGTCGATCTCCGGCAGCAGGTAATCCAGCGCCGAAAGCGGCGTCCCCGGATTGAGCGATACGCCGGCTTTCTTGCCAAGCGATTTGATCAGCTGCACCGTGCGGTGGGGATGCGATCCTGCTTCGGGATGGAAGGTGATGATATCGGCGCCGGCGGCGGCGAATTCCGCCGCGAAGGCATCCACCGGGGCGATCATCAGGTGAACGTCGAAGGGCAGGGTGCTATGGGGCCGCAGAGCCTTCACCACCATCGGTCCGATGGTCAGATTGGGCACGAAATGGCCATCCATGACATCCACATGGACATAATCGGCACCCGCCGTGGTAATCGCCTGCACCTCCGCGCCCAAGCGGGCAAAATCGGCGGAAAGAATCGAGGGGGCGATTTTGATCTTTTGCTGCATGGCTTTATCCCTTGCCGGATACCTACCACCTGGAATCCGGTGGAGCAAGCCGAGCCGGGCCGCCAATTGTGGCATTACGGCGGCAAATTCATCCGGCATCTGAGAATTTGGCATTTGCCGCCACCGGGGCGGCCCCGCAAGATATCCTGATTGGGCAAGCCGCGGAAAACCGCCGGCCGAAAAGGAGCTGGCCGAAAAGGAGCCAGCCGAAAAGGAGGTGAGCAGCGACATGACCGGAAAATCCGCCTTTTACGATCAGGTCAGCGATACCCTGGCCGGCATCCGGTCCGACGGGTTCTATAAATCCGAGCGGCTGCTGGCCGGCCACCAGCAGGCGGCGATCCGGCTCGACTCGGGGGCCGAGGTGCTCAATTTCTGCGCCAACAACTATCTCGGCCTGGCCGACGATCCGCGATTGATCGCGGCGGCCAAGACCGGGCTCGACCGCTATGGTTTCGGCATGGCCTCGGTGCGGTTCATCTGCGGCACCCAGACCCTGCACAAGGAGCTGGAAGCCGCGCTCAGCCGCTTCCTCGGTTTCGAGGACAGCATTCTTTATTCGAGCTGCTTCGACGCCAATGGCGGCCTGTTCGAAACATTGCTGGGGGAGGAGGATGCGGTCATCTCCGACGCCCTCAACCATGCCAGCATCATCGACGGCATCCGGCTCTGCAAGGCCAAGCGCTTCCGCTACCGCAACAACGACATGGCCGATCTGGAAGCCCAGCTTCAGGCTGCCCGCGCGGCCGGCGCCCGGCATCTGCTGATCGCCACCGATGGTGTTTTCTCGATGGACGGCATCATCGCCGATCTCAAGTCGGTCTGTGATCTGGCGGACCGCTATGGCGCCCTGATCATGGTCGATGATTCCCATGCCGTCGGCTTTATCGGCGAACATGGCCGCGGCACGCCGGAAGCCTGCGGTGTCGAGGGCCGCGTCGATATCGTCACCGGCACGCTGGGCAAGGCGCTCGGCGGGGCCAGCGGCGGTTATGTCGCCGCCCGGCGGCCGGTGATCGATCTCTTGCGCCAGCGCTCGCGGCCCTATCTCTTTTCCAACAGTCTCGCCCCGGCGATCGCCGCGGCCAGCCTCGCCGTGCTGGATCTGTTGTCGCGTTCGGAAGGCGCGGCCTTGCGCCAGCAGGTGGCGGCGAATGGCGCCTATTTCCGCGAGCGGATGTCGGCGGCCGGATTCACCCTGGTGCCCGGCCGGCATCCCATCATTCCCGTCATGCTCGGCGATGCCGTACTGGCCGGCCGCATGGCCGAAGCCTTGCTGGCGGAAGGCATCTATGTGATCGGCTTCAGCTATCCGGTGGTACCCAAGGGCCAGGCCCGCATCCGCACGCAGATGAGTGCCGCCCATAGCCGCGACCATCTCAACCGGGCGATCGCCGCCTTCACCAAGGTCGGCCGGAATCTGAAAGCGATTTGAAACAGCCGGACATCGTCCGCAGGAGCGAGAAATGAAAGCACTTGCCAAGCTGGAGCGGGGACCGGGCCTGACCCTGACCGATCTGCCGCAGCCGGAAGTCGGCCATAACGACGTGCTGATCAAGATCCGCAAGACGGCGATCTGCGGCACCGATATCCACATCTGGAAATGGGATGACTGGGCGCAGAAGACCATTCCGGTGCCGATGCAGGTTGGCCATGAATATGTCGGCGAGATCGTCGAGATCGGCCAGGAAGTGCGCGGCTTCTCGATCGGCGACCGGGTTTCCGGCGAAGGCCACATCACCTGCGGCCATTGCCGTAATTGCCGCGCCGGGCGGCGCCATCTCTGCCGCAACACGGTCGGCGTCGGCGTCAACGTGCCGGGCGCCTTCGCCGAATATCTCGTCCTGCCGGCCGTCAATGCCTTCAAGATCCCCGATAATATCAGCGACGATCTGGCGGCGATCTTCGATCCCTTCGGCAATGCCACCCATACGGCGCTCAGCTTCAATCTGGTCGGCGAGGACGTGCTGATCACCGGCGCCGGGCCGATCGGCATCATGGCGGCGGCGATCTGCCGCCATGTCGGGGCGCGCCATGTGGTGATCACTGATGTGAACGACTATCGCCTCGATCTTGCCCGCAAGATGGGCGCCAGCCGCGCGGTGAACGTCTCGCGCGACCGGCTGCGCGACGTGATGGACGATCTCGGCATGCAGGAAGGCTTCGATATCGGCCTGGAAATGTCCGGCGTGCCCGCCGCCTTTCGGGATCTCCTGAACGTGATGAATCACGGCGGCAAGGTAGCGCTGCTCGGCATCCCGCCCGCGGAAACCGCGATCGACTGGAACCAGGTCATCTTCAAGGGGCTGGAGATCAAGGGCATCTATGGGCGCGAGATGTTCGAGACCTGGTACAAGATGGTGTCGATGCTGCAAAGCGGCCTCGACCTCTCGCCGATTCTCACCCATCGCTTCCCGGCCGATCAGTTCAAGACCGGATTCGAGGCCATGCTGTCGGGGCAATCAGGCAAGGTGATTCTGGATTGGGCGGCGTAGGTCGCTCGCTTAGCTGTCGCGTGTGAGACGCGCGGCATAGAAGCCGTCGATGCCGCCTTGCTGGGGAAGCTGATAGGGGAAGGAGCGGAGATCGCCGTCCCGGGTCAACAATTCTTCGAGGCCGCCGATTTCGAAAGCGCCGATCGGCAGGCGGCGCATCGACGGGTTGCGAGCGAGGAAGGCGGCGATCCGCGCTTCGCCTTCTTCCGGCTGCAGCGAGCAGGTGCAATAGACGATGCGCCCGCCCGGCCGCAGCAGATCAGCGGCGGCCTCGAGCAGACGGTCCTGTGTCGCGGTCAGCTTGACGATGTCGCGCGGGTCTTTCAGCCAGGCGACATCGGGGTGCCGGCGGATCGTGCCGGTAGCAGAGCAGGGCGCATCCAGCAAAATCGCATCGAAATCCTTGCCCTTGCGCCAGAGCGCCGCATCGGCGGCTTCCAGTTGCGCCGTCAGCTGCAGGCGGGTGAGATTTTCCTTCACGCGTTCCAGGCGCTTGTTGGAGCGGTCGAGTGCCGTCACCGCTGCCCCTGCCAAGGCAAGCTGCGCCGTCTTGCCGCCGGGTGCCGCGCACATATCCAGCACGCGCTGGCCGGTGAGATCGCCGCCGAGCAGCCGGGCCGGCAAGGCGGCGGCGGCATCCTGCACCCACCACATGCCCTCGGCGAAACCCGGCAGATCCTCGATGCGGGGCGAGGGGCGGTAATGTTCTTGCGGATGAGGCGGGCGCCGCACCGTGCCGGTCGGCAGGACCTCGCCCTGCAGCAACTTGGCCCAATGGGCGGGATCGCGCCGCACGGTGAAATCCAGCGGCGGTTCCGCCAGATGGGCGGTGGCGATCGCCGTCGCCTGCTGGACGCCATAGGCTTTCACCCAGCTCTGCCACAGCCAGTCGGGCAGGCTGATCGCGCCGGTGAAGATACCGTTCCCGGGCCGCGCCTGGCGGAACAGCTCGGCATCCCGGACGATCCGGCGCAGCACGGCATTGACCAGCCCCTTGTAACCCGCTTCGCCGCCCCGCTTGGCGACCAGGCTGACCATGGTATCGACGGCGGCATGGGCGGGGGTTTGCAGGAACAGGGTCTGGGCGACGCCCAGGCGCAGGATGTTGCGCACCGCGCTGGCCCGGGCCGGCAGCGGCTTTTCCAAACACTGTGCCAGCGTATGGTCGATCTGCCCCAGGTGGCGCAAGGCGGTGGTGACCAAAGCGCGGACGAATTGCCGGTCGCGGCTCGGCAATCGGCCGAGATCGGGATGGCTCGCCAAAGCTTCGTCCAAGGGCTGCCGCCGGCGCAGCACCGCTTCCAGCAAATCCAGGGCGGCGGCCCGGGCGGAGATGACGGGCATATCGCCTGCCGGTTCAGCCGGATTGGACGAATTGGGATCGGACGAAATGGGGTCAGGCAACATGGCGCCCTTATGCCCGATCCCTCCTGCCTTGTCTAAGCCTGTATGCAGAATGTATTGCCATGCGCCCTTCAACCGAGGCGCGCTGTAGCTGGAAGCGGGCCGGATCTGGCGGTGACATCAACCCCAGGGGCCGCGCCTTGATCCGTCATGGCTGCGTGGGATGCGGCTGGTGCCACGCGGCGCCTGGGGCGCGTTTTCGGACGCCGCATCTCCGGCATCGGCAGTGGCGCCGATACCCCACGGTCTCCCGGGGCGTGCGGGCGGTTCATCCGGCATGCCGCCAGCGCCCATGTTCCCCGCAGCGGGCTGCATCGCCAGCAGGCGAGTGATCCGGTCCTGGGTCGAGGGATGGGTGGAGAACAGGCTGGCCATGCCGCCGCCATGCAGTGGATTGATGATGAAGAGATGCGCCGTGGCCGGATTCGCCTCGGCTTGCGGGTTGGGAATGGCAGCCGCACCCTGGGAAATCTTCGCCAAGGCGGAAGCCAGCCAGCGCGGCTGGCCGCAAATCCCGGCGCCGATCCGGTCGGCCTCGTATTCGCGCGAGCGCGAGATGGCGAATTGCACCAGCATGGCGGCCAAGGGTGCGACCAGCGCCGCCAGGAGGAGACCGACGCCGCCCAGGGGATTTTCGCGGTCGCGGCTGCCGCCGAAGAACACGCTCATCTGGGCGAAGCTGGCCAGCATGCCGATGGCGCCGGACAGGCAGGCGGTGATCGTCATGGTCAGGCTGTCGCGGTTCTTCACATGCGCCAGTTCATGGGCCATGACGCCGGCCAGTTCCTGGCGGCTCAGCATCTTCAGAATGCCCGTGGTGGCGGCCACGGCGGCGTTTTCCGGATTGCGGCCGGTGGCAAAGGCATTGGGCTGGGCATTTTCGATCAAAAAGACCTTGGGCATCGGCAATTGCGCGCGCTGCGCCAGCTCGGCGACCAGATCGTAGAAATCCGGCGCGGCTGCCCGGTCGATCTGCCGGGCGCCATACATGCGCAGCACCATCTTGTCGGCATTCCAATAGGCGAAGAGATTGGTGGCGCTGGCGATGGCCAGCGCGATCAGCATGCCGCCCCGGCCGCCGATCGCATAACCGACCACCATGAACAGCGCGGTCATCGCCGCCAGCAACAATCCCGTCTTCACATAGCCCATTGTCAGCCTCGCCGGCACGGGCCCGTAACCAAGCCCGCGCCCCTGCCTCTATTTCGCGACCCGCGTCTTGCGCCGTCATCGAAGGTCGCTGCGTTTGACGGCTTTTTATGTTGGGGGCCAAGGCGATAGGGTCAAGATGCCGGTGCGCCCGAAAGGGGGCGCCTTGCCGGAAAGGAGATGCCTTGAAAGAGCCGGTCCGGGACCGCTAGGATCGCCCCATGGAACAGAAACAGACGTCAACTGCCGGTCATCAGGCGCCTGATGCGTCTTCCAGCCCGGCGACAGCCAAACCGTCAGCAAACCCGCCGTTTCCGGCCGGAACGCCGGCGGGTCCCGACAAGCCGCAGAAACCGGTCGAGATCGGCGGCCCGAGCGGCCCCGAGCCGACGCGGTATGGCGATTGGGAGCGCAATGGCCGGGTCAGCGATTTTTGACCTGCCCGGCCTCCGCAGTTAAATCGTTGCTCACAAGACATAGTTTCACCGCTTCGTGATTCGCCGCTGCGCCGAGGCCGGGGCTAACCTGCAACCCATTATGGGGCTTCGATTATTCATTTTGGCGTCGGCAATGACCGCGATGGCAACCAGCATTGCCGGCGCCGGCGCTGCCTGGGCACAGGCACCAGACAACCAGGAACAGGGCGTATCGGAAACCGGCGCGGCAACGAGCCCGGCCGAGGCGCTGGTCGCGCCATCCGGTGCCTCGGCCGCCGGCCTGCCGGCTCAGTCCGACATGACGCCGACGGCAGCCTTGACGGCGAGTTTGACGCCGATTGCCGCGCTGACCTCGGCGACGCCGATCGTGGTGGAGCTCTTCACCTCGGAAGGCTGCACGTCCTGCCCGCCGGCCGATACCAATCTCGGACAATATGTCCGGCAGCGTTCGGTCCTGCCGCTTTCTTATCACGTCGATTACTGGGACTATATCGGCTGGCGCGACCGCAATGCCGATCCCGCTTTCTCCGCCCGCCAGCGCGGCTATGACGAGGCCTTGGGCCATGCCATGGTCTATACGCCCCAGGTGATCATTGCCGGCAGTTCGGATTCGCTTGGCACCGATCCCACCGCCCTGGCGATCGCCCTGGCCGACGGCCATCATCTGGCGCGCATGACGCCGATCCGCATGGTGCGGGATGCCAGCGGCAATGTCCTGCTGGATTTGCCGCAGGCAAACCTGCCGTCGCCGGTGACGCTCTGGCTGCTGACCTATCGCCACAAGGTGGAAACCATGGTCGAAGCCGGCGAAAACGCCGGCAAGGATCTGGTTTCCTATAATGTCGTGCGGTCCTTGCGGAAGCTCGGGCAATGGGCCGGCAAGGCGGAAACGCTGCCGGTGACGCTCGGCCCGCGCCCGGCGGGCGAAAAGGCGCCGGATGCCGTCGCCGTCATCGCCAATCTGCAGGAACATGGGCCGGTGATCGCGGCCACCGCGATCCGCTATCAGGATTTCGCGCCCTAAGTTTCAGGCTGCACTTTCGCGAGGTCCGACCCTATCACTTTGCGGCCCTCGACGCCGCGGCGCGAACTGCGTAAGGTGCCCGGCATCATGAGCCAGGTTCCTTTTGTCACTGCTGCGGAAGTCGAGCGCCTGCTTGATTATCCGTCCCTCGTCGAGGCCTTGCGCCGCGGCTTTTCCCAGGATTGGACCGTGCCGGTCCGTCATCATTACGGCATCCCGATGCCGAATGGCGAACCGGAACAGACATTGCTGCTGATGCCGGCCTGGGAAGGCGGCAAGGCCATCGGCATGAAGATGGTCACGGTCACGCCGGGCAACGGCCAGCGCAACCTGCCGGCGGTGCAGGGCGTCTATCTGCTGCTCGACGGGGCTACCGGCCTGCCCCGCGCGTTGATCGACGGTCCCTCGCTGACGGCGCGGCGCACCGCGGCGGCATCGGCGCTGGCGGCCGATTATCTGGCGCGGGAAGATGCCCATCTGATGCTGATGGTCGGCGCCGGTGCGCTGGCCGTGCCGCTGGTCGAAGCCCATCGCTCGGTCCGGCCGATCAAGCAGGTGCGGCTCTGGGCGCGCGATGCCCGCAAGGCGGCGGCCAAAGTCAAGGAACTGGTCCAGCTCGGCGTCGATGCCGAGGTTGCCGACAATCTGGAAGAATCGGCCCGCGAAGCCGATGTCATTTCCTGCGCCACCTTGTCCACCGAACCGCTGATTCACGGTGCCTGGCTGAAGCCGGGATCGCATCTCGACCTGATCGGCGCCTTCACGCCGCAGATGCGGGAAACCGACGATGTCGCGATCGGCCTGGCCAGCCTCTTTGTCGATACCCGGGACGGGGCGATGAAGGAGGGCGGCGATATCGTGCAGCCATTAAAAGCCGGGCTGATCAAGCCGGAAGCGATCAAGGCGGATCTCTTCGATCTTGCCCGCAAAACCCATCGCGGCCGCAGCACCGGCGACGAAGTCACCTTGTTCAAATCGGTCGGCACGGCGCTGGAAGATTTCGCCGCGGCGCGGCTGGTGGTGCAGCGGCTGTCCAACTAAGGGTTGCCCGCGCTGCTGCTCGTCGGCGGATGGATTCCTATCAATCCACCATCGGGTCAACACATAGTTTCCGGACGTGACGCCGGCTATGCCTATGGCCCCGAGGTCCACTGCATGAGCGGCCTCGCCTATGGCCAGCAGGCGATCAAGCAATGCGAAAAGAACGGCGAAGCCTGTTTTCTCTTCGCGGTCGGCAACGACATTCGGGCCGATTACGAAGTCGAGTAAGCAGCGCGACCGGAAACAAATGGCGGGAATAAGACCTGGACATCATGATGTCGTGACGTCATGATGTCTTAATGAGATCTGGTTCCGCCAATTCCCTTCCGCTTTACGCCCGGCTCGAAAGCACGCTTGCCGCCGCCATCGCTGCCGGCGAATTCCCGGTCGGCAGCCGGTTGCCGACCGAAACGGAGCTGGGCACACAATTCCGGGCGAGCCGCACCACGGTGCGCAAGGCGATCGAGAATCTTGTCGCGCGTGGCCTGGTCGAAATCCGGCGCGGCACCGGCACCTTCGTCATCCAGCCGCGGATCACCCAGGAACTGACCGAGCTGACCGGTTTCGTCGAGGATATGGAAGCGCTCGGCCATACCGCCTCGGCCAAACTGTTGGACCGCATGATCCTCGCTGCCGAGGCCGATGTGGCGGAACAGCTTGCCGTGGCGCCGGGAACGCCGGTGATGCGCATCCGCCGTCTCCGCCTGGCCAATGGCGTCGCCATGTCGCTGGACGAAACCTATCTGCCGCGCGATATCGGCGACAGGATCGTCACCCATGATCTCGATACCGAACCGATCTTCTCGCTGCTGGAACAGCGCTACGGCATTCCGCTGGTCGAAGCGGATTATCGCCTCGAAGCTGCCTTGGCCGATCATGAGGTCGCTGGGGCTTTGACCGTGCCGGCGGGCAGCCCGGTCTTCCTGATCGAGCGGACCTCCTACAGCACGGCGGGCCGGCCCGTCGATTACGAGAAGCTGCATTATCGCGGCGACCTGATCCGCTTCACGACGCGCCTGGCGCGACGTAAGCCTGCTGGCTCGTGACAAGCGGGGCGTGATGCAGGCCGGTTTTGCAGCATGGCTCTTCGCCGTCGCGGTCGGCACCAGCGCGCTCGGCGGGGCGCTCGGCATGGCCAGCGGCATCTTCATTGTGCCGATCCTGGTGACATTCGGCGGGATCGATCTTCACACCGCCGTCGCCGCCAGCATCGTCTCCGTCATCGCCTGTTCCTGCGGCGGCGCCGCGCCCTTTCTCAAGAACGGGCTGACCAATATCCGCATCGCCCTCGTTCTCGAAACGGCAACCACCCTGGGCGCCCTGAGCGGCGTGCTGTTGACCGGCATCCTGCCGGTCGCGTTCCTGTATCTGCTCTTCACCGCCGTGCTGCTGGTCTCCGCCTGGCAGATGACGATCCGGCGCCGCGATATATCCGGTAATGGGGCAGCGGTGGCGCGGCCGGGAGACTGGGCGACCATCCTGCGGCTTCATGCCAGCTATCCCGACCGGGCGCTGGGCCGCAACGTCGCCTATCATGTGCAGCGCCTGCCGGCCGGAATGATCCTGATGTATGGCGCCGGCCTGATCTCCGCGCTGCTGGGGATCGGCAGCGGCGTGCTCAAGATCCCGGCAATGGACACGGCTTTGCGGCTGCCGATCAAGGTCTCCTCGGCGACCTCGAATTTCATGATCGGCGTCACTGCCGCCGCCAGCGGCGTCGCTTACTTCGCCCGCGGCGACATCGACGTAAAGATCGCCGGGCCGGTCGCCCTCGGCTCGGTGCTGGGCGCCTTTCTCGGCGCCCGTCTGCTGATGGCGATATCCGGCGACAAGCTGCGCCTGTTCTTCATCGTCGTGCTTGTCGTGCTCAGTCTGCAAATGCTGCTGGCTGCTCTCGGCATCCATCTGGAGCGCTTGATATGAGTACCAAGCCCGATCAGCTCGCCGGTCAGTCCACCGATCTGGAACGGCATCTGGCGAGGATGCTGCATCGCGGCACCTGGCTCGGCTCGGCTGTCATCGCTGCCGGCCTGGTCCTGGCCTTGGCCCCTGAAACGGGCGACTGGGGCACCGGCCTGATGGCTGCCGGCATCGCCTTGTTCATCCTCCTGCCGGTGGCGCGGGTATCGCTGATGGCGATGACATTCCTGCGAGAGGGGGATTACCGTTTCGGTGCCATCGCCTTGCTCGTCCTTGCCATCATCGCCCTGGGCGCCCTGGTGGGGATTTTTGCCGGCCAGGCCTGACAAGACGATACCCGACCGATCTCAATTGAACGGAAGCGGGATGACGGGCATGCTGGACGCATCGCGACACCGTCATCGCGCCACCGTCGGAGACAGATCCCATGTCCGTTATCTTCAAGCCGGAAACCGTCTCCGCCTTGCCGGTGCATGAAGCGCCGCTGATCCGGGCGACGCCGGACTCGCTGGCGGGATATGGCACGATCGTCGAGGATTACCGCAGCCATCCGGTGGAAATCGTCACCTGGCCGGCGGCGGGCTGGCGGCCGGTGGATGCCGGGACCGGCAATGAGGGCGGGACGACCGAGGGCGTGTTCGAAAGCTGGTGGTCGGGCGATGTTCTTTATGGCCGCAACAATGCGGTGCAGGACACGGCGATAAACCACTATCTGCTGGGATGGAGCCGGCCGCCTGCGGAAGCGGTGGACGGCACCGCCAGCATCGCGCGCAAGCATGTGCTGCTCTGGCACGCCAATTATCATCCCGATGGCGGCCAGCTTTTCTATCCGCTGGACGGCCAGCCTTTCGTCCTGCCGCTGGCGCTCCCGGGCGATGACGTGAAGCCGGAAAATTTCGTCGGCTTCTATTGCGACGGCAGCTTCGGTGTCTACATCCATCCCGGCATCTGGCATGAGGGCGTGTTTCCGGTCACCGATACCGGCCGCTTCTTCGACAAGCAGGGCAAGGTGCATGCGAGGATCAGCTGCGATTTCGCCAAGGAATTCGGCTGCTATCTCGCGGTACCGCTGCACCTGCCCTAATCTGCGCCTGCCCTGACCGGCACCAGCCCTGATATCCCCTGATCAGAACGCCTTCTGCAGCATTGCCGCCAGGCGCTGGCCGAAGCTCGCCGGATCGCTCAGGGCTTCGCCTTCCTGCAGCTTCGCCTGGTCGAGCAGCAGCCAGCTTGCATCGCTGACGGCATCGTTGCTGCCGCCGCTCGATACGGCCTTGGAAAGTGCCGCGATCAGCGGATGGCTGCCGTTGATTTCCAGCACCCGCGGCAGGGTCGCATCCAATTGCCGGTGCTGCTTCAGCAGCCGGGCCAGGCGCATATCCATGTCGCCTTCCTCGGCCACCAGGCAGACCGCGCTGTCGGTCAAGCGCGATGACAGGCGCACGTCCTTGACTGCGTCCTTCAGGCTGAGCTTCATCAAAGCGATCAGATTATCGATGCCTTCCGCCGCCGGTTTCTTTTCGTCCGGCTTTCCATTGGCATCGGCCTTCACCTGGTCGAGATCGGTACCGCCGCGCGTGACCGATTTGAAGTCCTTGCCGTCGAATTTCTCGACCGCCGGAATCCAGAACTCATCGATCGGATCGGTCAGCAGCAGCACTTCCACGCCCTTGGCGCGATAGCCTTCCAGCTGCGCGCTGCGGCTGACGGCCTCGAAGCTGTCGCCGGTAATGTAATAGATCGCGCTCTGGCCTTCCTTCATGCGGCCGACATAATCGGCCAGGCTGACCAGATCGTCGCCCTTGGTCGAACGGAAGCGTGCCAGTTTCAGCAGCGGCTCGCGCTGCTCGGCATCTTCATAAATGCCTTCCTTGAGCACGGCGCCGAAATTGTCCCAGAACGCGCCATAGGCAGCCGCGTCATTCTCCGCCTTCTTCGCCAGCTCACCCAGCACGCGCTTCACCAGCCCGGCGCGGATCTTGGTGAGGATGGGATTCTGCTGCAGCATCTCGCGGCTGATATTGAGCGGCAGGTCCTCGGAATCGACCAGGCCCTTCACGAAACGCAGCCAGTGCGGCAGCACATCCTCGCAATGATCGGTGATGAAAACCCGCTTCACATAAAGCTTCAGCGCCTGCTTGCGATCGGGATTGAAGAGATCGATGGGCTTGCTCGAGGGAATGAAGAGCAGACCGGTATATTCGATCTTGCCTTCGGCCTTGAAATGCAGGGTCGCCCAGGGATCGTCGAAGGCATGGGCGACATGGCGGTAGAAGTCGCGGTACTGTTCGTCGCTGACCTCGGATTTCGAGCGGGTCCACAAGGCGGCGGCCTGGTTGACCTTGCGGTCCTCGCCATCGCCGGTCACATGGATCGGCAGCTGGATGTGATCGGAATATTTGGCGACGATGGAAGAGAGACGGCTTGCATCGAGATAATCCGAGGCGTCGTCGCGCAGGTGAAGGACGATATCGGTGCCGCGCCCGGCCTTTTCCGCCGGGGCCAGGGTGAATTCGCCCTTGCCGTCCGAGGTCCAGCGCCAGGCGGCGTCGTCACCGGCTTTTCGTGACAGGACCTCCACCTTATCCGCCACCATGAAAGCGGCATAGAAGCCGACGCCGAACTGGCCGATCAAAGAGAGGTTCTTCTGGTCGCCGGCATCGCCGGTCGCCTTCTGCGCGGCCAGTTCTTCCATGAACTTAGCGGAGCCCGACCGGGCAATGGTACCGAGATTGTTGATCAGGTCGTCCCGGTTCATGCCGATGCCGTTATCGGCGATGGTGAGCGTCCGGCCGGTCTTGTCGATGGCGATGCTGACCTTGAATTCCGGGGCGTCCTTCAGCAGGCCCGGTTCCGTCAAAGCGAGGTAACGCAGCTTGTCGCAGGCATCGGAGGCGTTCGATATCAGTTCCCGCAGGAAAACCGATTTGTCGCTGTAAAGGGAGTGGGCAACGATGTCCAACAGGCGGCTGACCTCCGCCTGAAACCCATGACGTTCCATCTGCATGATCTTCTGACCGTCCTTCTTCGCGTTACAAACTGGCCTGTTGTCATAACCGGCGCTGATATGCGCAATGCGCATGCCGGGTTCAAGGGGCATGCTACATACACGCACTTCTGTGATGGGGATGGCTATGCCACAATCGGGACATTCACAAGCCTTCAGTTCACCAGCCCCGCCGGTGTCAGCGGGTTACTAGGGAGAAGATGCAATATGGCCGGAGATGTCCTGCGCGCCACTGCCGCCGCCAACAGCAAATATTCCGCGGAAGAATGGCGTCTGCGCCAGGAATTGGCGGCGGTTTATCGCCTGATCGCGCATTTCCGCATGACGGATTTGATTTTCACCCATATTTCGGTCCGCCTGCCCGGGCCGGAGCATCACTTCCTGATCAATCCTTATGGGCTGTTCTTCGACGAAATCACCGCCTCGAACCTGGTGAAGATCGATCTCCAGGGCAATGCCGTGGAGCCCAGCCCCTATAAGGTCAATCCGGCGGGTTTCGTCATCCACAGCGCCATTCACGGCGCCCGGGACGATGCCCATTGCGTGCTGCATACCCATACCAAGGCGGGCTGCGCCGTCGCCGCCCAGGCCGGCGGCCTGCTGCCGCTGAACCAGATCTCGCTCGAATTCTACAACAACGTCGCCTATCACGATTACGAAGGCATCGCGCTGGATCTCGATGAACGGAAGCGGCTGGTCAAGGATCTCGGCGCCAAGCCGGTGCTGGTCCTGCGCAATCACGGCCTGCTGACGGTCGGCCGCACCCCGCAACAGGCCTTCCTGCGCATGTATTACCTGGAAAAGGCCTGCGAAATCCAACTGGCGGCCCAGGCCGGCGGCCAGCTGGTGGTGCCGAGCCAGGCGGTCTGCGAACATACCGAGCGGCAGTTCAACGACACCGGCCGGGCGCTGGAAGAAGGCCAGTTCAAGGATCTCGACGGCTACGACCTGGCCTGGACGGCCCTGCTGCGCCTGCTCGACCGGATCGACCCGACCTACAAGAACTAAGCGGCCAGGAATTAAGCCGATGACCGACGTCGACGGCCGCCATCCGGTCCCTCAGAGCCAGACTCATCAGGAGCCAGCTCAGGGGATCAGATTGGTCGGCTGGCCGGCGCGGTAATTCAGAATGTTGTGCAGGCCGATCATCACCATGCGACGGGTGGTGGCGGTGCTGTTATAGGCGACATGGGGTGTCAGCACGACATTGCTGAGCTTCCGCAGCCCCGATTTCGTCATCGACTGGCCGTCGAAAACGTCCAGCCCGGCGCCGAAAATCCGCTTCTCCGTCAGTGACCGCTCCAAGGCCGCCATGTCGAGCAGGCCGGCCCGGGCGGTGTTGATGAGAATGGTTTCCGGCAGCATCAGGTCCAGCAACTGGGCATTGATCATGCCCCGGGTCTGGTCGTTGAGCTGCAGATGCAATGAAATCACCTCCGAGGTCGAAAAGAGATCGGCCAGGGTGACGAAGCGGACCGAGGGAAACGCAAGGCCGAAGCGCTCCGGGCGCCGCGCCCAGGCGACGACTTCCAGCCCCAGGCCGAGTGCCATCTTGGCCACTTCGCGGCCGATCGCGCCAAAGCCGACGATCCCCAGGCGCCGGCCCTGGAGCTCAAGGCCCGGCGGATCTTCCGACCAGTTATTGGCCCGCGCCGCACTGTCGAACCTGGCGATCTGGCGGGAAACGGCGAACATCAGCGCGATGGCATGTTCGGCGACGGTCCGGTTGCCGTAATTCGGCGTGTTGCAGACCTTGATGCCGCGCGCCCGGCAGGTCGCCATATCGATATAGCCGTCGATGCCGATACCGAGGAAAGAGGCGATTTTCAGCTTCTTGCAGGCGGCCAGGACCTCGGCATTGAGCTGCGTCCAGCCCCAGAGAATGGCATCGGCCTTTTTGCAACGCTCGATCAGAGCCGCGTCGCTATCGCGCGGACCGCAATCCACCGTCAATTTCAGCCCGGTCGGCCGGGGCCAGTCTTCCAGGAACTTGGCAGTCTCGACCGACGCGTCGGGGAAGACGATGTTAAAGGTCGACATAAATGGGCTTTCGATCAACGAATCGTTGCAGGATGCAGTACCATAGCCCCGGATGCCCGGACCATTCCAGGGCGGCAGCGACATGGCCTGGCGCAGGCAACTGGATTTCTGAGCTTATAGTCCTATAGAGGACTGGTTGGGTTTCAGGCAATTGTTGTCTGCGGTCATCGCTAAGTTGTGCGCTTCCGGGCTTGCAATGTGTGGGCAAATCACTATATTCCCTGGCAAATCCCGTGGTCTTGAAGACCAAAATGACAAGGGTGGGCCAAAAGCCCGCCTTTTTTGTTACCTGCGGCCCGGCAACGAAGCGACAGGTCGGGCGCGTGGCGCCTCTTCGCGAAGGCTGGGGCGTCAGGACGAGTTCAACCGGGAAACCGAAGGCGATCATCGGCACGGCGGGTTTGGCGATATAATGAGTTTGGTTAACGACATCACGCGCATCATCACCCCGACCATCGAAGCCATGGGCTTCGAGCTGGTGCGGGTGCAGATTTCCGGCAATCAGCGCCGGACCCTGCAGATCATGGCGGAGCCCAAGGACGGCCGGCATATGTCGGTGGATGATTGCGCCGAGCTGTCGCGCGCGATTTCCGCGGTGCTCGATGTCGAAGACCCGATTACCGATGCCTATAGCCTGGAAGTCAGCTCACCGGGGATCGACCGGCCGCTGACCCAGCCGAAGCATTTCGAACGGTTCGCCGGACATGAGGCCAAGATCGAAACCACCGAGCCGGTCGATGGCCGGAAGCGGTTTCGCGGCACCCTGGCCGGCCTGGAAGACGGCAAATTGCGCCTGCAGTCCGATGAGGGCGAGGTCGTTTTGCCGCTTGATGTCATTCACAAAGCCAAGCTGGTGCTGACCGATGCGCTGATCGCGCTGCACCAGCAGCCACATACACTGGAGAACTAGAGGCTTACCCATGGATACGACGATTGCCATTCCGCGCATGGAACTGCTGCAGGTTGCTGATGCCGTGGCGCGGGAAAAGAGCATCGACCGTGACGAAGTCTTGGTCGCGATGGAACAGGCCATTCAGAAGGCCGGCCGCTCGAAATACGGTCATGAGCATGACATTCGCGCCAATATCGACCGCAAAACGGGCGAGATCAAGCTGACCCGCGTCCGCGAAGTGGTGGAAGCCATCGAGAACGAAGCGACGCAGATACTGGTCAAGGACGCGCAGCGCCGCGACCCCGACCTGAAGCTCGGCGACCTGATCATCGATGATCTGCCGCCGATCGATTTCGGCCGCATCGCCGCCCAGACCGCGAAGCAGGTGATCGTGCAGAAAGTGCGCGAATCCGAGCGCAAGCGCCAGTTCGAGGAATTCAAGGACCGCAAGGGCGAGATCATCAACGGCCTCGTCAAGCGCGTCGAATTCGGCAATATCACCGTCGATCTCGGCCGCGGCGAAGCCATGCTGCGCCGCGACGAATTGCTGCCGCGCGAAACCTTCCGCAGCGGCGACCGCGTGCGGGCGCTGATCTACGACGTGCGCGAGGAAGCGGGCGGTCCGCAGATCTTCCTGTCGCGCACCCATCCCGATTTCATGGCGAAGCTGTTCGCCCAGGAAGTGCCGGAAATCTATGACGGCATCATCGAAATCAAGTCGGTCGCCCGGGATCCCGGCAGCCGCGCCAAGATCGCCGTCATCTCGCGCGACAGCTCGATCGATCCGGTCGGCGCCTGCGTCGGCATGCGCGGCAGCCGCGTCCAGGCTGTGGTCGGCGAATTGCAGGGCGAAAAGATCGACATCATCCCCTGGTCGCAGGACCATGCTACTTTCGTGGTGAACGCCCTGGCGCCGGCTGAAGTGGCCAAGGTCGTGCTCGATGAGGATTCCGGCCGCATTGAAGTTGTCGTGCCGGATGACCAATTATCCTTGGCGATCGGCCGTCGCGGCCAGAATGTGCGTCTTGCCTCGCAGCTCACCGGTTTCGATATCGATATCCTCACCGAGGCGCAGGAATCCGAGCGCCGTCAGGAAGAGTTCCGCACCCGGTCGCAAATGTTCATGGACGCGCTGGATGTCGATGACGTCATCGCTCACCTGCTGGTGACCGAGGGCTTCACCAGCATTGACGAAGTCGCCTATGTGCCGACGGAAGACCTGTCGTCGATCGAGGGCTTCGACGAAGACGTCGCGGCCGAACTCAAGACCCGCGCGCAGGCCTGGCTGGAAGCCGAGGAGCTGCGCATGGTGGAGCGCCGCAAGGAACTCGGCGTGGCCGACGATGTCGCCGCGATCGAGGGCCTTACCCCGGCGATGCTGGTGGCCCTGGGCGAGAAGGGCGTCAAGACGCTCGATGACCTCGCCGATCTGGCGGCGGACGAGCTGACCGACGACAAGGACGGCATCCTGAAGGACTTCGATCTCTCGCTGGACGAGGCCAATGCCGTGATCATGGCGGCGCGGGCCCATTGGTTCGAGGGCGAGGACAAGGCTGCGGGTTAAGTAGCTGTCAGGCTGAAGGAAGGATCAGGGTGATCTGCGAATGGATGGTGTGGTGATCGGCGGCGACAAGCTTTCCAGCGATGACATCGTCGTCGGTGGTCACGACGGAGAGATCTCTCCGTCGGGCAAGTCGCCGTTGCGCCGCTGCATCGTCACCCGCCAGGTCGCCGACAAGCGGCAGCTGATGCGTTTCGTCCTGGATCCCGATGGCCAGGTGGTGCCGGATGTGAAGAACCGGCTGCCCGGCCGCGGTCTCTGGGTCCAGGCGGATCGCGCGGCCCTGCTGACGGCGATCAAGACCAACGCTTTCGCCAAGGCGGCGCGGCGCCAGGTCAAGATGCCGGCGGATCTGGTCGAACGGGTTACCGTCTTGTTGCAGCGTGAGGTTGCCGAGCTTCTCGGGCTGGCGCGCAAATCGGGCGATCTGACCACCGGCTACGACAAGGTCGAGCAGGCTTTGCGGGCAAAACAGGTCGCCGTGCTGGTCCAGGCCAGCGACGGGGCCGCAGACGGTCGCAGCAAGCTAGCGCGGCTGGCCGGTTCTGGGGTAGAGATATGGGCACCTTTGACCGTTGCCGAACTGGCAGCAGCGCTTGGACGGGAAAATCCCGTGCATGTTGCGCTCAAAAGCAGCGGTATTGCCCAGAGATTGAGCCTGGCTTGTCGCCGTCTGGCCGGTATGGTGGCCGAAGGCGCGCAACTGGCGCGAAAGACTGAGTAACGACGTAATTTGTTTGAGCGGGACTTGAGAACGCATGAGCAGTGATACCGACACCCCGACCCGCAAGCCACTGAAGCTGTCGTCGTCGGGTAAGCTTGAGCTGAAGAAGACCGTCGATGGCGGCCAGGTTCGGCAGAGCTTCCCGCATGGCCGCTCCAAGACGGTTGCGGTCGAGGTGAAGAAGAAGCGTACCTATGCGCCCGGCGCCGGCGGCAAGATGGAGGTCAGCCCAGAGGCTGAGCCGAAGCATGTGCCGTCCGCGGAGACGTCCGTAGCCCCGATGGATCTCGATCATCACGGGTTGACGGCGCATGAACGAGCCGCGCGCTTGAAGGCGCTTGAACAGGCCAAGCGCGACGAGGAATTGCGCAAGATCCAAGAGGCCGAGGAAGCTGCCCGCGCCGCCGAACGGGCGGAGCATGAGCGCGCCGAAGCGGAAAAGCGCCGTCTGGAAGAAGAGGCCCAGCAGGCCGAAGCCGCCAAGGTGGCTGCCGAGCAGGCGAAATCCGAAACGGGCGCACCGGCGGCTAAGCCGGCGGAAGCTGAGGGTGAGAAGTCGAAGGCTCCGGCTGCTAGTCCGGTACGCAGCACGACGGCGGCCCAACCGGCTGGCGATACGCGCATGCATCTCAGCAAGGCCGTGTCGCGGCCCGAGACGGCCGAAGAGGATGACAGTGCCGCGCGGCGGCGCCCGGCGCCCGGACGCGTTGCGGCACCGAAGCCGGCGACAACCGCGCGTCGCGACGATCAGCGGCGTTCCGGCAAACTGTCCGTGACCAAGGCGTTGGATGAAGACGGCGGCGAACGCGTCCGCTCACTCGCGGCCGTGCGTCGTGCCCGGGAAAAAGAAAAGCGCCATATGCAGATGAACCAGGCGCAACAACAGAAGGTGCTGCGCGAAGTGATTCTGCCCGAAACCATCACCGTCCAGGAACTGGCCAACCGTATGGCCGAGCGCGGTGCCGATGTAATCAAGGCGCTGATGCGGATGGGCGTGATGGCCACCATCAACCAGACCATCGATGCCGATACCGCCGAACTCATCATTGGTGAATTCGGCCATAGCTTCCGCCGTGTCTCGGCCTCGGACGTGGAAATCGGCCTGATGGGCGAGGAGGACAGCGATTCCAACCTGGTATCGCGTCCGCCGGTCGTCACCATCATGGGCCATGTCGACCACGGCAAGACTTCGCTGCTCGACGCTTTGCGCCAGACCGATGTGGCGGCGCATGAAGCCGGCGGCATCACCCAGCATATCGGCGCCTACCAGGTGAATCTGGAAGACGGCAAGAAGATCACCTTCATCGATACGCCGGGTCACGCCGCTTTCTCGGAAATGCGCGCGCGCGGTGCCAATGTCACCGATATCGTCGTGCTGGTGGTTGCCGCCGATGACGGCATCATGCAGCAGACGATCGAAGCCATTCACCATGCCAAGGCGGCGAAGGTGCCGATCATCATCGCCATCAACAAGATGGATAAGCCGGGTGCCAATCCGGCCCGGGTGCGGCAGGAACTGCTGAATCATGAGATCGTCACCGAAGAAATGGGTGGCGAAGTCCTGACGGTGGAAGTCTCAGCCAAGCAGAAGCTCAATCTCGACAAGCTCGAAGAAGCGCTGCTGCTGCAGGCGGAAATCCTCGATCTGAAGGCCAATCCGGATCGCGCCGCCCAAGGTGCGGTGGTTGAGGCCAAGCTGGAGCGTGGCCGTGGCACCGTCGCGACCCTGCTGGTCCAGAAGGGCACGCTGAAGGTCGGCGACATCTTCGTCGCCGGCACCGAATGGGGCCGCGTCCGTGCACTGCTCGACGATCGCGGCCGTCCGGTGGAAAGCGCCGGCCCGGCTGTGCCGGTCGAGGTGCTCGGCCTGCAGGGCACCCCGCTTGCCGGCGATAATTTCGTCGTCGTGGAATCGGAAGCGCGGGCCCGTGAAATCACCGAATTCCGCCAGCACACCCAGCGCCAGAAGACGGCGGCGGCCTCGGCCCGCGGGACCCTGGAGCAGATGTTCTCGAAGATCCAGGCCGGCGAGGCCAAGGAACTGCCGGTCGTCATCAAGGGCGACGTGCAGGGTTCGGTGGAAGCGATCGTCAATTCGCTGAAGCAACTGGCGACCGACGAAGTCGCGGTGCGCGTGCTGCATGCGGCGGTCGGCGGTATCAACGAATCCGACGTCACGCTGGCCCGTGCTTCGGGCGGCCTGATCATCGGCTTCAATGTCCGCGCCAATCCGCAGGCCCGTGAAATGGCCAAGCGCGATCATATCGACATCCGCTACTACTCGATCATCTATAACGTGGTCGATGACATGAAGGCGGCGTTGAGCGGCATGCTGGCGCCGACCCTGCGGGAAAAGTTCCTCGGCAATGCCGAGATCCGCGAGGTCTTCAACATCACCAAGGTCGGCAAGATCGCCGGCTGCATGGTCACCGAAGGCATGGTCAAGCGGGGCGGCAAGGTCCGCCTGCTGCGCGACAACGTCGTCATCCACGAAGGCACCCTCAAGACGCTCAAGCGCTTCAAGGACGAAGTGCGCGAGGTCAAGGAAGGCTTCGAATGCGGCATGGCCTTCGAGAATTACGACAACATCCAGAAGGGCGACATCATCGAGTGCTTCGAGCTCGAGGAAGTGTCGCGCCAGCTGGCGTAACAGACACTGGATAATTGGCTGGATTGACGCGCCCCCGTTCACGGGGGCGCGTTTCCGCTTTGAACGACAGAAGAAAAAATGACGAAACAACATAAATCGGGCGGCGGCGCCCGGCGAGGTGGCAAGCGCGAAAACAGTGCGCCGCGTGGTGCCAGTCAGCGGCAATTGCGGGTCGGCGAAGAAATGCGCCACGCTTTGTCGCGCATCATCGCGCGCGATGAATTGAACGATCCAGATCTCGCCCATCATCAGGTGACGGTGACGGCGGTCGATATTAGCCCGGATCTGCGCAACGCCATCGCCTATGTGGTGCCGTTCGGTGTCGCCCTCGACGAGGAGATGGATACGACGACGTTGATCAAGGCGCTGAACCGTGCAGCCGGATTTTTCCGTGGCCAGCTATCCCGCGAGGTCGATTTGCGCATGGCGCCGACCATTCGCTTCCGGCTGGATGAAAGCTTCGGCCAGGCCAACCGGATCGAAGCCCTGCTGAACGATCCGGCGGTGGCCCGCGATCTCGGCGGCTCGCCGGAAGATGCGGAAACCTCCGATCGAGGGGGCGCCCGGGGTGACGAAGACGAGGATTCCGATGGCGCGGCGTAAGCGCGGCGAGAAAGTCGATGGCTGGCTTATCCTCGACAAACCGCTCGGCCTGACCTCGACCCAGGCGGTGGCGGCCGTCCGGCGCCTGTTCGATGCCCAGAAGGCCGGTCATGGCGGCACGCTCGATCCCCTGGCGACCGGTATCCTGCCGATCGCGCTGGGCGAGGCGACGAAAACGGTTCCCTATGTGATGGACGGGGCCAAATCCTATCGCTTCACCCTCAAATTCGGGGAAAAGCGCTCGACCGACGATGCAGAAGGCGAGGTGACGGAAACCTCCGCGGTGCGTCCGGACGATGCGGCGATCCGCGCGGCATTGCCGCATTTCATCGGCCTGATCGACCAGGTACCGCCCGCCTTTTCGGCGATCAAGGTGGATGGCGAACGCGCCTATGATCTGGCACGGGATGGCGAGGTGGTCGAGCTGGCGCCCCGCAAGGTGCGGATCGACGATCTGGTCCTGACCGGCCGGCCCAGCGCCGACGAGGCGGTTTTCGAAGCACGTTGCGGGAAGGGAACCTATATGCGGTCGCTCGCTCGGGATATCGCTCAATATCTTGGGTCTGTCGGCCATGTTTCAGCCCTGCGACGACTATCCGTTGGGGGCTTCGATGAAAGCCGGGCGATTTCACTGGAAACTTTACAGGTCCTGGGGCATAGTCCGGCCGCTTTTGAGCATTTATTAGCGGTCGAGACCGCGCTGGACGACATCCCGGCGCTGGCCTTGACCACCACCGAGGCGGGCCGCCTTCGGTCCGGCCAGGCGATCGGTCTCCTGCATCGACAGGATCGCGATCGTATCCGCGAATTTGCGCCAGGTTGCATGGTTTGCGCCATGTCCGCCGGCAAGCTCGTGGCACTGACCCGGTTCGAAGCCGGCGAACTCGTTCCGGTGCGTGTGATGAACCTCTGAGTTGAAAGGAGTTGACGATGTCGATTACGCCGGAACGCAAGCAGGAACTGATCAAGGAATATGCCAAGGGCACGAACGATACCGGTTCGCCCGAAGTGCAGATCGCGATCCTGACCGAGCGCATCAAGAATCTGACCGAACATCTGCAGAGCCATGACAAGGATTTCCATTCCCGTCGCGGTCTGCTGGTCATGGTGGGGCAGCGTCGCCGCTTGCTCGACTATGTGAAGAAGAAGAATGTCGGCCGCTACCAGGACATCATTACCCGTCTCGGCCTGCGCCGCTGATATCGCCGGAACCCGCTTCAGGAAGGCCTGGGCGGGTTCTTGCTTTATGCCGATGCGGGCGCTGTCGCAACGACCGGAACAGCGAAATCGGCATAAACCAACCCTCCCGCAGGACGACAGCCGGGCCAACGCAAGCAATGTCCCCGAGACCACTGACGGTTTCCCTTTTCCGACATTGTTTCCGCGGGTCCGGCAAGCCATCCGGTCGATGACTTGGATTCTGTAAAGGACCTTATATGTTTAAAATCTACCGCAAAGAATTGATGTGGGGCGGCCGCAAGCTGACGCTCGAAACCGGCCGTATCGCCCGTCAGGCCGATGGTGCCGTGCTCGCGACCTATGGCGATACCGTGGTGCTTTGCACCGCCGTCGGCAACAGAGAGCCAAAACCCGGCGTCGATTTCTTTCCGCTCACCGTCAATTACCAGGAAAAGGCCTTCGCGGCCGGCAAGATTCCCGGCGGCTTCTTCAAGCGTGAAGGCCGTCCGTCGGAAAAGGAAGTGTTGACCTCGCGCCTGATCGACCGGCCGATCCGTCCGCTGTTCCATCCTGGCTACCGCAACGAGACCCAGGTGGTCTGCACCGTTCTCAGCCATGATCTGGAGAACGATCCCGATATTGTCGCCATGATCGGCGCCTCCGCCGCCTTGACGATTTCCGGCATTCCCTTCATGGGCCCGATCGGCGCAGGCCGCGTCGGCTATATCAACGGCGAATACGTTATCAATCCGAAGGCCGAGCAACTCGTTGAGAGCGAGCTTGAACTGGTTCTTGCCGGCACCTCGGAAGGCGTGCTGATGGTCGAATCGGAAGCTCAGGAACTCTCGGAAGAGATCATGCTGGGCGCCGTCAATTTTGGCTTCGACAGCTTCCAACCGGTGATCAACGCGATCATCGAACTGGCTGAGCAATGCGCCAACGAACCTTGGCCGCTTGCCGAGCAAAAGCCGGAGCACAAGGAAGTCTGGGCCGCTCTGCAGGCGCAGTTCTCCAATGACCTCGCCGAAGCCTATCGCGAGCAGGCCAAGCAGGCCCGTACCGACAAGGTTGCCGCCGTCAAGGCGAAGGCCAAGGAAGCGATCGGCATCGACGACGTTCGCGCCGAACTCGTCGGCAAGCTCTTCAAGGACCTGGAACGCGACATCGTCCGCGGCAACATCCTGAAGACCGGCACCCGGATCGACGGCCGCGACACCAAGACGGTGCGCCCCATCGTTTCGGAGGTGGGCGTGCTGCCCCGCGCCCATGGTTCGGCGCTGTTCACCCGCGGCGAAACCCAGGCGCTGGTGGTTGCCACGCTCGGCACCGGCCAGGACGAGCAGATCATCGACGCGCTGGAAGGCGAATATCGCGAAAACTTCATGCTGCATTACAACTTCCCGCCTTATTCGACCGGTGAGACCGGCCGCATGGGATCGCCGGGTCGTCGTGAGGTCGGCCATGGCAAGCTCGCCTGGCGCGCCGTCCATCCGCTGCTGCCGAAGAAGGAAGACTTCCCCTACACCATGCGTGTGGTGTCGGAGATCACCGAATCCAACGGATCGTCCTCGATGGCGACCGTCTGCGGCACCTCGCTCAGCTTGATGGATGCTGGCGTGCCGATGCCGCGCCCGGTGGCCGGTATCGCCATGGGCCTGATCAAGGAGAAGGATGGTTTCGCCGTTCTCTCCGATATCCTCGGCGATGAAGATCATCTCGGCGACATGGATTTCAAGGTCGCCGGTACCGAGAAGGGCATCACCGCCCTGCAGATGGATATCAAGATCACCTCGATCACCAAGGAGATCATGAAGATCGCTTTGGAGCAGGCGCATCAAGGCCGCGTTCATATCCTCGGCGAGATGGCGAAGGCGCTGACCGGTGCGCGCGAAGGCGTCAACCAGAACGCGCCGCGCATCACCGTGATCAACATCCCGAAGGACAAGATCCGCGAAGTGATCGGGTCCGGCGGCAAGGTGATCCGCGAGATCTGCGAAGTCACCGGCGCCAAGATCGATATCGAAGACGACGGCACCATCAAGGTGGCGGCGGTCGATGCCAAGGCGTCGCAGGCTGCCATCGACTGGATCAAGGGCATCGTCGCCGAACCGGAAGTCGGCCAGATCTACGAAGGCAAGGTTGTGAAGCTGATGGATTTCGGCGCCTTCGTGAACTTCCTCGGCACCCGCGACGGCCTGGTTCACATCAGTGAACTGGCGCCGCAGCGCGTGAAGCAGGTCGGCGATGTGGTCAATGTCGGCGATGTCGTGAAGGTCAAGTGCATCGGCATGGATGATCGCGGCAAGGTCAAGCTGAGCATGAAATCGGTCGATCAGCAGACCGGTGAAGACATCAGCCAGAAGCAGAGCGAATCCGCCGCGCCAGCCGAGTAATCGGCGACGCGACGGGACCTGTCATCATGCAATCGCAACCGGTGGCACTGACAGTTCCGCGCGTGATTGGTCATCGAGGGGCGGCGCAAGCCGCCCCCGAAAACACCCTGGAAGGGTTCATCGAAGCCAAGGCCCAAGGCGCGTCCTGGGTCGAATTCGATGCCAAGCTGACGGCCGACAATGCCGTCATTCTGCTGCACGACGATATCGTCGACCGAACGACGAACGGCACGGGCTTTGCCGCCGGGATGACGCGCGCCGCCTTGCAGGCGCTGGATGCCGGATCCTGGTTCGGCCCGGCCTGGGCCAACAGCCGGATCCCCACCCTGGCCGAAACCATCGACTGCCTGGCACGCCTGGACCTGGGCTGCAATGTCGAGATCAAGCCCTGTCCCGGCCGCGATCGCGAGACGGCGGTCGGCGTGATCGATGAATTGCGGCGCAGCTGGCCGCAGGGCAGGCCGCTGCCGCTGGTTTCCAGTTTTTCCTATGAGAGCCTGCTGGAAGCGCGGCGCCTTGACGAGGCGCAGCAATCTAACGAAGCATCGCCGGGGTCGCGCTTTCCGCTCGGCCTGCTGCTGGAAGATGCGCGGGCCGACTGGCTGGCGCTGGCCCAGGGGATCGGCGCCGTCTCGATCCATTGCTGGCATGAAACATTGACCGAGGACTGGGCCCGCGCCATCAAGCAGGCGGGCTATCTCCTGCTGGTCTATACCGTCAATGACGTGAACCTGGCGCGCCGGCTGTTCGCCTGGGGGGCGGATGCGGTTTTTACCGATGTGCCGGGCCGGTTGCTGGCGGAAATCGGTCAGTAACCTATATAATCAGAATATTCGGGGTGCCGGCCCGTGGTTTTGACCAGGATGTCGGCAGGTGACTCAGGGATGCGTGTTTTGGAGGATTTGCGGTGCAGGCATTAAAGCCCTTGATCATTTCGGGCCGTGAGGTTCTTCCGCTCGTCGAGGGCGGCAAGGGGATTTCTGTCTCCAATGGCGAGTCTTCGGGCGCCTGGGCGGCGGCCGGCGGCGTCGGGACCTTCTCCGGCGTCAATGCCGATTTCTACGATGAAACCGGCACGCTGGTGCCCCAGGTCTATCACGGCAAGACGCGCCGTGAGCGCCACGAGGAGTTGCTTGCCTATGCCATCAAAGGCGGCATCAACCAGGCGCGGATCGCCCATGAAATGTCGAACGGCCAGGGCCGTATCCACATGAATGTCCTGTGGGAGATGGCCGGCTCGGAACGCGTGCTGCATGGCGTGCTGGAAGGTGCCAAGGGCCTGATCCACGGCGTCACCTGCGGCGCCGGCATGCCCTATCGCATCGCCGAAATCTGCGCCGCCTATGGCGTCCATTATTATCCCATCGTGTCGTCGGCGCGCGCCTTCCGCGCCTTGTGGAAGCGGGCTTATCACAAATTCCGCGACTGGCTCGGCGCGGTCGTTTACGAAGACCCCTGGCTGGCCGGCGGCCATAACGGCCTCAGCAACAGCGAAGATCCCACCAAGCCCGGCGATCCCATGCCGCGGGTCCAGGAATTGCGCAATATGATGCGCGATGAGTGTGGCCTGGTGGATACGCCGATCGTCATGGCCGGCGGCGTCTGGTGGCTCAGCGAATGGCAGGACTGGATCGATAATCCGGAACTGGGTCCGGTCGCCTTCCAGTTCGGCACCCGGCCGCTGATGACCCAGGAAAGCCCGATTTCCGATGCCTGGAAGAAACGCCTGATGACCTTGAGCAAGGGCGATGTCTTCCTCAACCAGTTCAGCCCGACCGGCTTCTATTCATCGGCCGTCAATAACGCCTTCATCCAGGATCTGCGGGCCCGTTCGGAACGCCAGGTGGTCTACAACACCCATAAGGTGGGCGAGCATGAATGGCCCTTCCCGGTGGGTGCGCGCGGGCGTCTGGTCTATCTGACCGCCGCGGATAAATTGCGTGCCGAGGAATGGGTGCGCCAGGGCTATACCGAAGCCATGCGGACACCGGACGGCACGCTGATTTTCGTGACCCCGGCCAACGAGAACGAGATCCTCACCGACCAGATCAATTGCATGGGCTGCCTCAGTGCCTGCAACTTCTCCAACTGGGCGCAAAGCGAGACCGGGACGACCGGCAAGAAAGCCGATCCGCGCTCCTTCTGCATCCAGAAGACGCTGCAGGAAATCAGCCATTCGGGCCGCACCGAGGATCAGCTGATGTTTGCCGGCCATAACGCCTATCGCTTCAAGGACGATCCGTTCTATGCCGGCGGCTTCGTTCCCACCGTCAAGCAACTGATCGAACGGATTGCGACCGGCTATTGATCGGTGCGAGCAGGTGGGAGACGAAGAATGAGCGCCAGCGCCTGGCCCGCCGATCTGCTGATGCGGGATTTCCGCGACCGGAAAGTTTTGATCACCGGCAGCAGCCGTGGCATCGGTGCGGCGGTTGCCCGGGCTTTCGCCGATCTCGGCGCCCGGATCGTGCTGCATGGCCGGGCGGAGACGCCGGCCCTGCGCGATTTGGCGGCGAGCATTGCTGCGTCGGCTATGCACCAACCGGCGGTCGTCACCGGCGATTTCGCCGATAGCAACGCGACGCGCCGGGCGGTCGAGCAGGCCATCGCGCAACTTGGCGGCCTCGATATCCTGATCAACAATGCCGGCACCATGATGGGCCGCCATCCGGCGGCCGGCCTGGCCGAGGCAACCCTGGATGAGATTATCAGCCTCAATGCCAAATCGGTGGTCACGGCGGCGCAGCAGGCTTTTCCGGCGTTGCGCGACTCGCCGGTGGCGGCGATCGTGAACACCACGTCGATCTCCGCCCGCAGCGGCGGCAGCGCCGGGTCGCTGGCGTATAGCGGGGCCAAGGCTTTCGTTTCCACCGCCACGCGCTCGTTGGCGACGGAATGGGCCGGTGACGGGATCCGGGTGAATGCGGTTTCGCCGGGCACCATCGATACCGATTTCCATCAGCGTTATTCCTCGCCGGAAAAGCTCGCGGCCACGGCGGCGCGGATACCGCAAAAGCGGCTCGGCCGGGCCGAGGATTGCGTCGGCGCCTACCTCTTTCTCGCCTCGCCCAGCCTGGCGGGCTATATCACCGGCCAGGTGATCGAGGTCAATGGCGGCGCATTGATGCCTTAATCGGGGATGCCCTACCGGGCTCCGCTATGATTTGGTGACGGCGACCGATTGTTTTTTGAAGTCCGATAAGGTTCTGTGGGCTAGTTCGGAATGATTATAATCAACCCCCTTCAAAAATCCGTGGATTTGGCTCATATTAAACCCATGACCGACAGTCGTCCCTTCGCCCCGATCGTGCAGCGGCTGCGCCAAGCCGGCCTCCGGCCGACGCGGCAGCGCCTGTCCTTGGCGAAACTGCTGTTCGATGGCTGCGATCGTCATCTGACGGCAGAACAGTTGCATGCCCAGGCGGTGGACGCCCGCGTCCCGGTCTCGCTGGCGACCGTTTACAACACACTGCACCAGTTCACCCAGGCGGGCCTGTTGCGGGAAGTGGTGATCGAGCCGGGCCGTTCCTATTTCGACACCAATGTCACCGACCACCATCATTTCTTCTTCGAAGATGACGGGCAGTTGCAAGATATCCCCGGCGACGAGATCGCCCTGGCGCGCGTGCCCACGGCGCCCAGCGGCACCCATGTCAGCCGCGTCGATGTGATCGTCCGGGTGACCAAAGGCTGACCCCGAGCCGGATTGTTTCCAGCGGCTCCATCCTCACCGATTTCATTTTCGTGTCGCTGGTAACAAGCTTCTTTTTAAAGGTTCTAAACTATTGACTCGGTCAGGCCGACGGCGCGATAACTGAACTTGGACGATGGCAGCAGTGTCATTGCCGGGGCGCCAATCGGGACCGCAAGGTGTGTCGATCGGCGAACAAGTCGGTCAATAACCGCGCCAAGCGGTATGCGCTCCCCAGCTCACGTCTTCATCTCAGGGAGAGATAAAATGTCAGGCTTGAAGGGTTCTAAAACCGAAAACAATCTCAAGGAAGCCTTTGCCGGCGAAAGCCAGGCCAATCGCCGCTATCTGTATTTCGCACAAAAGGCGGATGTCGAAGGCTTCAACGACGTATCGGCGGTGTTCCGCTCGACCGCGGAAGGTGAAACCGGTCATGCGCATGGCCATCTCGAATTTCTGGAAGCCGTCGGCGACCCGGCGACCGGCCTGCCGATCGGCGTCACCTCGAGCAATCTGAAGGCGGCGATCGCCGGCGAAACCCACGAATATACCGATATGTATCCAGGGATGGCGCGCACGGCCCGCGAAGAAGGCTTCGACGAGATCGCCGACTGGTTCGAGACGCTGGCCAAGGCGGAAAAGTCCCATGCTGGCCGCTTCCAGAAGGCGCTCGACACGCTGGGCTGACAGCTCGGTCACCGGGTAGCGGCCCATCGATGATGGGCGCCAATCCGGCAAAGCGTGTCATTTATCGGAACGATACGGGATTGCCGGCCGCATTGGCGGTCGGCGGTTTCCCGCAGGTGGCGGCTGGTCCGTTTCCGCCTGATGTTCACGCCCTCTATCTTGTTGAAGCGTGATGGAGTGAGATCACAAGTGCAATCGCTCGCGCGATTCCTCTTGTGATCATCCGGCTCCAGCAAAATCAAGACCGAACAGCGCAGAGGCCGAGATGCGTGAAGGCAGCCTGGAACCTCCCATCCGACATCCGTTGGACTGGCAAAGTCCCGATTTCTACGACATGGCGAAGATCGAAGCAGAAATGCATCGCGTCTTCGATATCTGCCATGGCTGTCGCCGCTGCTTCAATCTCTGCGATTCCTTCCCGCGCCTGTTCGATCTGGTCGATGAGTCGCCGACCGGTGAGATGGACGGGGTCAAGACCGAGGATTACAAGCAGGTGGTCGATGCCTGCACCCTCTGCGATCTCTGCTTCATGACCAAATGCCCCTATGTGCCGCCGCATGAATGGGCCTTGGATTTTCCGCATCTGATGCTGCGCTACCGGGCCGCCGAATTGAAGGCCGGCAAGAACAGCAAGATGTATGCACAGCTGACGGAAACGGATCGCAACGGCAAGCTGGCGAGCCTGGCGGCACCCGTGGTCAATTGGGCGAACAATAACGGTGCCATGCGCAGCGGCCTGGAAGCCGTGGCCGGTGTCGACCACAACGCCAAGCTGCCGACATTCAACGGCCGCACCCTGGTCCTGCGCGCTTCGGAACAACCGCTCGAGATCAACCAGTCGGCACCGGGCTATGGCCGCAAGGTGGTGCTCTATGCCACCTGCTTCAGCAATTACAACAATCCCGAAATCGGCATGGCGGCGCGGGCGGTACTCGCCAAGAACGGCGTCGAATCCGACGTGGTCTACCCACGCTGCTGCGGCATGCCGCAACTGGAGCAGGGCAATATCGCCCGCGTCGCCGAACATGCGCGCAGCGTCAGCGATGCGCTGCTGCCCTATATCGATCGCGGCTATGACGTCATTGCCTTGGTGCCAAGCTGCGCGCTGATGCTGAAATTCGAATGGCCGCTGATCTTGCCGGCGGATGCCGATATCAAGCGGCTGGCCGATGCGACCTATGACGTCAGCGAGTATATCGTCGAGCTCGCCGGCCAAGAGGGCCTAGCTCCCGGCCTGCAAAGCCTGCCCGGCGGTGTCGCTCTGCATATCGCCTGTCACGCCCGGGCGCAGAATATGGGGCAGAAAGCCGCCGAGATGCTGCGCCTGTTGCCAGACCATGATCTGGCGGTGATCGAGCGCTGCTCGGGTCATGGCGGCGCCTGGGGCGTGCTCAAGGGCAATTTCGAGACGGCGATCAAGGTCGGCAAGCCGGTCGCACGCCAGATCAAAACCGCCAGCAAGGCCTTCCTGTCATCGGAATGTCCGCTGGCCGCCGATCACATCGTCCAGGGTGTGGAAAGGCTCAATGGTGAGAACGATCCGAAACCGGCCGCGCCGCTGCATCCGATCCAGCTTTTCGCCAAGGCCTATGGGTTGCTCTGAGCCTCGGATTGCTCTGACACCCACGGGCTGCTCTGACACCATTGGCTCTGACACAGGCAATCCGGTGACCCCTGTTCCCGGATTGGCGCAGTTGAAGGAAGTATCATCATGAGCAAGCGAGAAATCACCCGCGCCGACATCCTGCCATTGGCCGACTATGCCAAGAAGCGGGCTGAGCTGCGCCGCGACATCGTTGCCAAGAAGAAACGTCGCCGCATGGAGGTCGGGCCCGCCGCGACCTTCTATTTCGAATGCTATGACACCATGCTCCAGCAGATACAGGAGATGCTCTATATCGAAAAAGGCGGTGAGGCGCAGCTCGCCGACGAGCTGGACGCCTATAACCCGCTCATCCCCAAGGGCACTGAACTTGTCGCCACGGTCATGTTCGAAATCGACGATCCGGTGCGCCGCGCCCGGTTCCTGGCGCGGCTGGGCAATGTGGAAAACCACGCTTTCATCCGGCTCGGCGCCGATATCGTGCGCGGCAAGCCGGAAGCGGACCAGGAACGGACCAACGAAGCCGGCAAGGCCTCATCGGTGCATTTCATTCATTTCGTGTTCGATGCCGCCCAGATCAAAACCTTCCGCACGGCGGAGACGCAGATCATCGTCGGTTTCGATCATCCCGAATACAGCCATATGGCGGTGATGGCCGAAGCCGTGCGCCAGGAACTGGCGGGCGATTTCGCGTGAACGAGGGGATCGGAGGCGTTCGCGGAAATGCTCTAGGCGCGAATCGTTTCGATCCCCCCATTTCGCAGCCGATAGATGACGCCGTGTTCCAGGGTGAACCCGGCCACGGCGGCCCGCGGCTCCCCCAGATAGGCGCAGCAGATCAGCTGCGATGTCAGGCCGTGGGAAACGGCGATGACCGGGCCTGACTGATCGTCCAGCCAGCTTTGAATCCGGGCCAAAGCGCGCTCATAGCCTTCGCCGTTGGGGGCGTCGAACAGCCAGTCGAGATCGTCATACTGATCGATCAGATCCTCCCAATCGGCTTCGATCTCATCGAAGGTGAGGCCTTCCCAATCGCCGAAACCGATCTCGCTGAGGCGTGGTTCGGTGATCTGTTCGGGTGCCAGAAGGCGGCCGGCTTCGGCGCGGATCAGATTTGCCGTCTCCTGGGCCCGGCCGAGGGGGCTGACCTGGCAGTTCATCGGTGTCGCGGCGCCGGCCAGATGCGCCGCCAGCAGGGCGCCCAATTGTCGCGCTTGCCGCCGGCCTGACTCGGTCAAAGGCGAATCAAGCTGGCCTTGCAGGCGGCCATCCTGGCTCCAGTCGGTCTCGCCATGGCGGAGGAGGTAAATATCGGCGCTCATCTGTCTCTCAAGCCGGAATCAGTCTGATCGGTCGGTCTGTGGTCACTCGCCCTGCAGCTTCTCATCGTCATAGGTGCCCCAGACGTCGCTGCGCGGCAGCCAGCCGTCATAACCCTGGACCTCGACGCGGCAAGCGGAATCGTCGCATTTCAACAGCCGGGCCACGACCCCCGGATCGAGATAGGCAACCGTGGCGCCGCCATGGGGGTCGCGGGTTATCGCGTGCTGTTCGCCGATGATCTGCACGGTTCGCTTGCCTGACAGCAGATTGCCCTGGACCCAGCCGATCGTGCCGTCGCGGTCGCGAATGCGCCGCCAGGTGTCGAATTCCTGGATGATTTCAACCGGCAGCCCTTTGCGCTGATAAACCCAGAGGATGGGGTATTCCTTGCCGGGGCCGGCCCGCAGGTTGACCAGATTGGAATCGAGCGAGACGAAACGCGGCACCGGCAGTTTGGTCTCTTCGGCCTTGGCCTGGAAGGTGGCGATTTGCACCGCCAGAACAGCCAGAGCGGTCAGAAAGGACACGCGCCATCGGCGGCGATCAAGACGAAACATACCCGTTTACTCTCCTGTCAATCGGCTGACGCCGGCGACCCCCCATCGTAACCTCGGTCTCCATATTGATCCGGCTGTCCTATGCCTTAACCAAGCCGCCTGAGGCGGTCAAGGTTTCGGGTGCGGAATGTGACGAATCGCATGCGCTTTCGGGAGCCGGTGTCCCCGAGTCGCTTGCGCGGCCTGGGTCGCTCCCGCCGCCGGTCGCGTCCGCGCTCCAGAATGGCGCGATTCCTATCGCTGCGACGGTCCCGGCCGCGTACAACACAACCGTGAATGCCGTGATAATGGACAAGAACAGGCCGTTCTTGCTATGGCAGATAAGAGGCATCCAGGCGATGCTGCGATTGCTGCCGCCTGCGGGCGTGGAGCGGCCGGCGCGATGCCGGCAGGTGAAAGAAGACCGGGTGGGAGGATTACCGGATGCCGTTCAAGCCGATCGTCGTGGTCACCCGGAAATTGCCGGATGTGATCGAAACCCGGATGATGGAGCTGTTCGACGTCAGGCTCAATCTGGATGACCATCCACTGAGCACCACGGAGCTGATTGAGGCGCTGAAGACGGCCGATGTCCTGGTGCCGACAGTGACCGACCGGATCGATTCCTCCATCCTGTCCCAGGCCGGCGACAAACTGCGGCTGATCGCCTCATTCGGCACCGGTGTCGATCACATCGATCTTGCCAGTGCCCGGCAGCGCGGCATCACCGTGACCAATACCCCCGGCGTCCTGACCGAGGACACCGCCGACATGACCATGGCCCTCATCCTTGCCGTCGCCCGCCGCGTCAGCGAAGGCGAGCGCCTGATCCGGTCCAGCAATTGGACCGGCTGGGGGCCGATGTCGATGCTCGGCCATCGTATCTATGGTAAGCGGATCGGCATCATCGGCATGGGGCGGATCGGCACGGCGGTCGCCCGCCGCGCTCGTGGCTTCGGCCTCTCGGTGCATTACCACAATCGCCGCCGCGTACATCCGACCACGGAAAAGGAATTGGAGGCGACCTATTGGGAAAGCCTCGACCAGATGCTGTCGCGGATGGACATCATCTCGGTCAATTGCCCGCATACGCCGGCGACCTATCACCTGCTTTCGGCGCGCCGCCTGAAGCTGCTGCAGAAGCACGCTTACGTGGTCAATACCAGCCGCGGCGAGGTGGTGGACGAGAATGCCCTGACCCGTATGCTGGAAAAGAACGAGATCGCCGGTGCCGGGCTCGATGTCTTCGAACACGAGCCGGCGGTCAATCCGAAGCTGCTGCGCCTCGACAATGTCGTGCTGCTGCCGCATATGGGATCGGCGACGATCGAAGGCCGCGTCGATATGGGCGAGAAGGTCATCATCAACATCAAGACCTTCGCCGACGGCCATAAGCCGCCAGATCGCGTGCTTGAGACGATGCTGTAAATGAAAAGGCCCGCAGCAGAAATGCAGCGGGCCTTTTTCTTGGCGCCGTTCCCCTAACCCTCTCCCGTCTCGGAGGAAGGAAGGGTGGGGGCGATGTGTGACCCAACGGTCCCGCACACTTTACACTGCGGATCGCGCTTGATGCGGATCTTGCGGAAGGTGGCGTCGAGCGCATCATAGATCAGCAACTGGCCGCTGAGGCTGGTGCCGAGACCGAGCAGTTCCTTCAGCACTTCGGTGGCCTGCAACGTGCCCATGACACCGGCGACGGCGCCCAGCACGCCGGCGGTCTCGCAGCGTGGGATCAGATCGGCCGGCGGCTCTTCCGGGAACAGGCAGCGGTAGCAGGGATGGGGCGCGCCGAGATGCGCCTTATAGGTCGAAAGCTGCCCGTCGAAGCGAATGACGGCGGCGCTCACCAGCGTCTTGCCGGCGGCGAAGCAAAGATCGTTCAGCAGATAACGGGTGCGGAAATTGTCGCTGCCATCGGCGATGAGGTCATATTGCGCGATGATCGCCGCCGCATTTTCCGCCGTCAGCCGCTCACGATGGAGGACGACGTCGATCTCAGGATTGAGCCGCCGCAGGCTGTCGGCGGCGCTTTCCACTTTCGGCCGGTCGAGATCGGCCTGGCCGTGGATCACTTGGCGCTGGAGATTGGAGAGATCGACCGTATCGTCGTCGATCAGGCCGATCGTGCCGATGCCGGCGCCGGCCAGATAGAGCGCCAAGGGTGCACCCAGGCCGCCGGCACCGATCACCAGGACCTTGGACTGCAACAGACGCAGCTGCCCATCCTCGCCGATCTCATCGAGGATGACATGGCGGGCGTAACGCTCCAGTTCGTGGTCGCTCAGTTCCGCCATGTCCTGCTCGTCTCCTCAGTCCGGTTCTCTATTCGAGGCCTTCGAACAAGGCGGTGGAGAGATAGCGTTCGGCGAAGGAGGGCAGAATAATGACGATGCGCTTGCCGGCCATGTCGGGGCGGCGGCCGAGTTCGCAGGCGGCGGAAAGAGCCGCGCCCGAGGAGATGCCGACCGGCATGCCTTCGATCTTCGCCACCTTGCGCGCCATGGCGAAGGCATTGGCGTTGGAGACCGTCAGCACCTCGTCAATGACGTCGCGATTGAGGATATCGGGAATGAAGCCGGCGCCGATGCCTTGGATCTTATGCGGTCCGGGCTGGCCGCCGGACAGGACGGGGCTGTCTTCCGGCTCGATGGCGACGATCCGGACCTGGGGATTGCGCTCCTTGAGCAACTCGCCGACACCCGTAATGGTGCCGCCGGTGCCGACACCGGAGATCAGCACATCGACCTTGCCGTCGCAATCGCGCCAGATTTCCTCCGCCGTGGTCTTGCGGTGATAGGCGGCGTTGGACGGATTCTTGAATTGCTGCGGCATCACCGAGCCGGCGATCTCCTTCAGCAGTTCCTCGGCCCGGGCGATGGCGCCGGACATGCCGCGCGTCGCCGGGGTGAGTTCCAGCTCGGCGCCCAGGAGGCGCAGCATCTTGCGGCGTTCCACCGACATGCTCTCCGGCATGGTCAGGATCAGGCGATAGCCTTTGGCAGCGGCGATGAAGGCCAGCGCGATGCCGGTATTGCCGCTGGTCGGCTCGATGATGGTGCCACCCGGCTTCAATGAGCCGTTCGCCTCCAGCCATTCGATCATGGCGATGCCGAGACGATCCTTCACCGAGGAGAGCGGATTGAAGAATTCGCATTTTCCCAGCAGATCCGCTTTGACATTCTCTGACTTGGCCAGCTTCGCCAGACGCACGATCGGTGTCGCGCCGATCGTTTCCATCAGGTTTTCGTAGATGCGGCCGCGGAATTGCGGTTCAGCCATGGTCATCACCTCATCCTTTCAAATAACCCGCGCTTGAAATCCGCGCCGGTTTCCAATAGCGAAATCCTCAGATGCTGAAATCGAGCCGTGCTTGTGCATCGGTGCGGATGCCGGCCTGCTGCGCCTTCTGGCACAGGTCTTCCAATGTGACCGCGTCCAGTTCGTCGAGCATTTTCTGTTGCAGATCGCGCCACAGCGGGCGAACCACTTCGAGCCCGACACGCGAACCGCTGGCGGTTTCGATCGGGTCGGGCGTGCCTTCGAACTGCCGCACCGCCCGCACGATCTCACCGATATTGATGCGGCGACGCTCGCGGCCCAGCAGATAGCCGCCGCGCGGTCCGCGATGGCCGGCCAGGATGCCGCTGCGCACCAGATGCTGCAGCACCTGTTCGAGATAGCGGCGGGGAATACCCTGCCGGCTGGAGATGTCGCCGCTTTGCACCGGCTGTGAACCGCCGTGATAGGCGATGTCGAGAACGGCTTCGATGGCGAAAAGCAGGCGTTTAGATGGATGCAGCACGTTCGTCTTCCATTCCGATGTTAGAAGTGCCCATGTCAGCGAGCCTCAACGGGCGGCCGTGCCGGTCGAGCCGAAGCCGCCACTGCCGCGTTGCGTTTCTTCAAGCGTTTCGCGTTCATGCCAAACCAATTGGCTGACTGGCGCCAGGATCATCTGCGCGATGCGTTCGCCGCGCTGGATGGTGAAGGTCTTGTCGCCATGATTGATCAGGATGACGCCGATCTCGCCGCGATAATCGGCATCGATGGTGCCGGGACTGTTCAGCACCGTGATGCCGTGCTTGAGGGCGAGGCCCGAGCGTGGCCGGACCTGCGCTTCGTCGCCGGCCGGCAGCGCGATCTGCAAGCCGGTCGGCACAAGTTTCCGCTCGCCGGGTGCCAGGTCGACGGTCTTGTCGATCGCCGCCGTCAAGTCGAGGCCGGCTGCCTGCGCCGTGGCATAAGCCGGCAGCGGCAGGTCGGCCGCATGCGGCAGGCGGCGGACGGAAACGGCAATCTCATTCATTCACTGGCTCCGGATCGATGGGCTTCGGTGGCGGTTGCCGAGGCTGTTTCGGCGATGCACGCGGCAATTCGCTGGGCGAGGCGGTCGGCGATGTCCAATTTGGTCATGCGCGGCCAGGCTTCGACGCCACTGCGGCTGATCAGGTGGACGAGATTGCTGTCGCCGCCGAAAGTGCCGCTGCCGGTGCCGACATCATTGGCGATGATCCAGTCGCAGCCCTTGCGGGCGAGCTTTGCCTGGGCATGGTCGATCAGCTTCTCGGTTTCGGCGGCAAAGCCGATGACCAGCTTCGGCCGCTTCGGGCCGGCGACGGCAAGGCTCGCCAGGATGTCCGGGTTGGTCGCGAGCTGCAGGGTTGGTGCATTGCCGCTCCCGTCCTTCTTCAGCTTCTGATCGCTGGCATCGGCGACCCGCCAATCGGCAACCGCGGCGGCGCAAACGGCGATATCCACCGGCAGGGCGGCTTCGCAGGCGGCCAGCATGTCGCGGGCGCTTTCGATGTGATGCACGGTGACGCCGAGTGGATCGGGCTCGCGGGTCGGACCGCTGACGAGAATGGTCTCCGCACCCAGTCGCGCCAAGGCGGCGGCGATGGCATGGCCCTGCTTGCCGGAAGAGCGATTGGCGATATAGCGCACCGGATCGATCGGCTCATGCGTCGGGCCCGAGGTCACCAGGGCGCGTTTGCCTTGCAGCGGGCCTCTGCGCAGGCCCAGCAGGTTGCCGACCGCCGCCAGGATATCGGCTGGCTCTGCCATGCGGCCCGATCCCACCTCGCCACAGGCGAGATCGCCTTTGCCGGGGCCGACCAGTTGGATGCCGCGCTGGCGCAGGCAAGCGATATTCGTTTGGGTCGCGGCATTGGCCCACATCTGCACGTTCATGGTCGGTGCGATCAGGATCGGCTTATCGGCCGCCAGCAAGGCGGTGCTGGCGAGATCGTCGGCCAGGCCGTGGGCCATCTTGGCGATGAGATCGGCGCTGGCCGGGGCGACCAGAATGAGATCGGCCTCGCGGACCAAGCGGATATGGCCCATCTCGCTTTCATCGGTCAGCGAGAACAGCTCCTGATAGACCCTGTTTTCGGTCAGGGCCGCCACCGAGAGTGGCGTCACGAATTGCGCGCCGCCGGCGGTCAGGATGGTCCGGATCTCCAGCCCTGCTTCACGGCCGCGGCGGATGAATTCCAGCATCTTATAGGCAGCGATGCCGCCGGCGATGATCAGCAGCAGTTTCTTGCCATGCAATCCGGAAAAGGCCATTGCTGCACCTGAATTCCACAGTTACGTATCGTATTTACTGTGGAATAGACCGGGATACAAGGGTGTACAAGGCCGCCTCGATAGGATGGCAAGCTTGGATAGCGATTGAGGCGCGGTTCAACGGCGGCGGTTCAGCGGCGCCCACCGGCCAATTGGCGGGCCATGGGGCTTCGCCGCAGGCGGTACATGGCCCAGATGCCGATCGCCGGACCGGGCACCAAAGCCAGGAAGACCCAGCGCCAGCCGGCTGTTCCGGCCAGCCAGGGCAGCAGGTGGATGGTGATCATGCTGAGCAGGAAGCCGGCGCAGGTCTGGATCGTCAGCATGGTGCCGACATGTTCCCGGTCGGCGAGTTCCGTGATGCTGGCAGAAAACTGCGGTGAATCGGCAACGATGCTGACGCCCCAGATAATGCAGAGGAAGAGCAGCCAGCCCGGCGCGGCGTCGAAGAACAGGCCGGCCAGGCAGCAGCAGGTGCCGCTCGCCAGCAGCGCCGTGATGGTGACCGAGGTGCGGCCCCAGCGATCGGCGCACCAGCCGCCGATCAGGCAGCCCGCCGCGCCGGCGGCGACGGTGACGAAGGTGCCCAACCGCGCCCAATAGGCCGCTTCCGGCCCCGGCATGGTGGTGCGGAAGCTGGCCTCGAGGAAAACCGTCATCCAGGCCCACATGGCATAGAGTTCCCACATATGGCCGAGATAACCGAGATTGGCGAGCCGCAGGCCCGGCGAACGCCAGGCGTCGAGCACCATGCCGGCATGGAAGGCGCGCATCGGCGGCAGATTGGGGCCGAGGCCGGCCAGCTGGATCAGCAGGGCGGCCAAAGCCGCTGCCGCGGATGTCAGCGCCAGGGTCCAGCGCCAATCGAAACCGGCCGCGCCGGCAGCGGTAGCGGTTTCGACGGCATTGATCAGATGCGGCGACGCCGAGCCCAGGGTCAAGGCGCCGACCAGCAATCCCACCAGCAAGCCGAGATCGCTTCTGCCCTGCTTGTCGCGCGCCGCCCAGGTCGCCGCCAGCTTCATGCCGATCGGATAGATGCCGGCCATGCAAATGCCAGTCACCAGGCGCAGGGCCGGCGCCAGCATCGAATCCATCGGCGCGGCCAATAAGGCGGCATTGGCGAGCGCCGCAACGAGGCAGGAAACGGTGAACAGATGCCGCGGGTCGATCCGGTCGGCGAGGCCGAGACTGGCGCTGACCAGGGTGCCGATGACGAAGCCGGCCTGCACCGCGCTGGTGAAGAAGGAGGCCTGGGCGGCATCGATGATCGCCGCCTGGCGCAGCACCGGAACGACGGCGGTGGCGGAGAACCACAGCGAGAGGGCGAGGACTTGCGCGACAGCCAGGATCGTCAGTGACCACCATTTGCCGCACTGCATCGGCTTCCCCTTACATCGGCAGGATTACCATCGGCAGGATAACCGCGGTGCCGGGTTAGCGCGGTGCCGGCGGGAACGTCACCCCGATGGTGGTACCCCGGTCCAGGATACTGGAGATCGACAGCCGGCCGCCATGTAACTCGGCCAGCCGCGCGACATTGGGCAGGCCCAGCCCGGCGCCGCCCTGGATCTGACGCGCCGCCACCTGGCTGAAGGGATCCAAAGCGAGGCGCTGTTCATCCTGGGTCATGCCGCGTCCGCTGTCGATCACCTCGACCAGCCCGATGCCATCGGCCCCGATGGTCAGCCGGACATCGACACGGCCGTCGGCGGGCGTGAATTTCACGGCATTGGATAGCAGGTTGAGCAGGATCTGGCGCAGCGCGAGATCGTCGGCATAAAGCTTGCCGTCCGCCTCGACCTGCAAGTCGATCGCGAGGCTCTTTTCCGCCGCTTGCGCCGTCACCATGCCGATGCAGGAGGCGGCGACCGGCCGGAAAGCCAGCAGGCGCGGCTCGATCTTGCGCTTGCCGGTCTCGATCCGCGCGCGATCCAGGATGTCGCGGATCATGCCGAGCAGGAGCGAACCGCTGGCATGGATGTTCTCGACATAATCCCGGTAGTGGCGATTTTCGAGCGGCCCCCAGACGCCCTGCCGCATCATATCGGCAAAGCCGATGATGGCGTTCAGCGGCGTGCGCAAATCGTGGCTGGTGCTGGCCAGCAGCATCGTCTTGTTGAGGCTGGCTTCCTCTGCTGCGCGCCGCTCGCAGAACAGCGCCACGATGGTCAGCACGTTCATGGTCAGGAGGACGATGAGCAGGCCGGCCAGTTGCAGCGGATTGATCACGTTCTGCGCATGGAACGGGCCGAGTGATGCAGCCGTGCCGGCCATGGCGATGACCGAGACCAGTGAGGCCAGGGTATAGGCGGCGCTGAGCGAGGTGCGCAAAGCGATCCAGGACAGCGGCACGACGAGCAGGAACGGCACCAGCGTGTAAAGCGTCATCGGCAAAGGCGGCAAGGCGAAGAGCACGAGGGCGACCACCGCGACGGCGCCCCAGACCATGACATCCTCACGCTCGAATTTGCGCCGTGCGCCGCGCGGCATGCGCTCTGCCCCGAGCCAGAGCAGCAAGGTCGGGGCGAAGCTCAGCGCACCGCCGCTGTCGCATAGCCACCAGCTGAGCCAGGTGCGGTAGGCGGCGCTGAAATCGTAGGGCGTCGAAAGGCTGAGGGCGAAGGTGCCGACACCGGCCGTCAGCGCCGGATGCAGCATGACCGCCAGCAGGACGAAGATGACGACGCCGGAAAAACGGGTGAAGAATCCGTCGCGCGGCCGGAACCGGCGCATCAAGGCGGCGCAGAGGATCGGGCCGAGGGAATTGCCGAGGGAGATGACGCCGGCGATCAGGGCCGGTGAGTCGAAATCCAGGTAATTGATCAGGAACGAGCCGAGAAACAATCCGGGAAAGAGCCGCAGGCCGCCGATCACGGCGCCCACCATGGCGACGCTGGCCGGCAGCCAGATCGGTGCGGGAAACAGTCCATAGGCCGCGAAGTACCGGCCCACGGCGCAGCCCAGCGCATAATAAGCCGCCATGGCCGCGAGATTGGCGCCGATCCAGTAGACGGGGCTGGCCGGGGCTTCGGCATCGTTCGGCCCGTCGCTGGGCGCAATGCTGAGCCCCATCCGCCTTTTGGGGGTTGTCCCGGGTAACTTGTCGAATTCCTGCAACCGACTCTCCAAACGGCCGGCCATGCCAGTTTCCAGGCGGCCAGCCATGTAATCTCTCTGAATACCGCTTTATGTTAATCGCCAGCTCTTAAAGAGCTGATAATTTCCTATGCCAGCGCCTCGTTTCACCGGCTGAACAGCAGGCCGGCCGCCAAAATGGCGATAATCAGCCAGAGATACCAGTTGGATCCGGTGCGGGTGATGACCTGCAAGGCTTCCGGATCCAGCTTCAGGCCGCCTTCCGACAGATGGCCGACGAGGCGGTCGAGGTTACGCATGACGGCCGGAAACCGGCGGCTGACATGCAGGAATTCCTCGGCGGCGCTTATCAGCCGCGCCTCGGGTCCGCGGTTCTCGCGCATCCATTGCTCGATCAGCGGCTGCGCCAGGGTCCAGATGTTCAAATCGGGATTGAGCCGGCGGCTGACGCCTTCCGCCATCAGCATGTTCTTCTGCAGCAGCAGCAATTGCGGCTGCACTTCCATGTCGAAGCTCTCGGCGATGCTGAAAAGCTGGCCGAGCACGCGGGCGAAGGAAATATCCTGCAGCGGCCGGCCATGGATCGGTTCGCCGATCGAGCGCAACGCCAGGGTGAATTCGTCGAGCGGCTGCTTCTGGCTGAGATAGCCGGCATCGAGATAGATCTCGGCAACACGGCTGTAGTCGCGTTCCAGGAAGGCGAGCAGCATATCGGCCAGGAAAAACCGGGTGGGCTTGTCGAGCCGGCCCATAATGCCGAAATCCACCACCTGGATCGCGCCGTCCAACCCGACCGACATGTTGCCGGGATGCTGGTCGCCATGGAAATAACCGTCGCGGAAAGCCTGGTTGAAGAAGACCGCCGCCGCCTTGTCCAATACCTCATCGACGCTGAGGCCGGCTGCCAGCATGGCGGCCCGGTCATCCATGGGAATGCCGGCCAGTCGCTCCTGTGTCATGACCCGGCGGGCGGTGCGGCGCCAGTCGATCTCCGGCACCCGATAGGTCGGGTCGCCGTCGAAATTCTGCCGCAGCTCGGTGGCGGCTGCGGCTTCTAGCCGCAGGTCCATCTCGATGCGCACAGTAGCGGCGAATGTCTGCACCACTTCCACCGGCTTCAGCCGCTTGAAGCGCGGCTGGGTGCGCTCGATCACCGAAGCGATCCACAGCAGCAGGTCGGTGTCGCGCTGGAAGGCGGCTTCGATCTCCGGCCGCAATACCTTCACCGCGACCGGCCGGCCCTCCGGCCAGTCGGGATCGGGCAGGGTCACGGCGAAATGCACCTGGCTGATGGAGGCGGCTGAAACCGGCTCGTCCTCGAATTGCGCGAAGAGCACGCCGATCGGCTGGCCCAGTTCGGTCTCGATCGTGGCCCGCGCCTGGAAGGCGCTGAAGGCCGGCAGTTGATCCTGCAGCTTGGCAAGATCTTCCGCCACTTGTTCGCCCAGCAGGTCGGAACGGGTGGACAGCACCTGGCCGAGCTTGATGAAAGCCGGGCCGAGTTCGCTCAGCGCCGCCGCCAGGCGTTCGCCGGGGCGCATGTCGCGGCCATTGTCGTCACGCGGGGTGCGGCCGAAAAACAGGCGGACGAGGTAGAGCAGGAAAGGCGCGAGGCCGACGCCGGCAAGGGCTTCTTCGAAGGGGGCAAGGGCGCCATGACGGGCGAAGATGACGGCGATCCGGGACAGGCGGATCAGCGATTTCAGGCTGCGCAGCATCAGGTCAGATCCGCCAGCCCGAATGCAGGGCGGCGATGCCTCCCGTCAGATTGCGATATTTCACCTGCTGGAAGCCGGCGGCGGTCATCGCCCCGGCCAGCGCGTCCTGGGTCGGGAAGCGGCGGATCGATTCGACCAGATATTGATACGAATGGCGGTCGCCGGCCACCTTGCTGCCCAGCCAGGGCAAGACTTTGAACGAATAGAGATCGTAGAGCTTGGCCAAGGCCGGCAGGGCAACATGGGAGAATTCCAGGCAGAGGAACCGGCCGCCCGGCCGCAGTACCCGATAGGCATCGCGCAATCCCTGCTCCAGGTCGCCGACATTGCGCAGGCAGAAGGCGATCGTATAGGCGTCGAACTGCATATCGGGTGCCGGCAGGTTTTCGGCATTGCCGGAAACCCAGCTCAACCCTTCAAGGCGCCCCTGGTCGATGGCACGATCGCGCCCCACCATCAGCATGGCCGGGGTCAGGTCGCAGACGGTGACATGGGCGCCGGGCGCCCGGTCGAGGATGCGAAAGGCGATATCGCCGGTACCGCCGCCGACATCGATGAACCGCTGGCCGGGGCGGGGCGCCAGCCAATCGAGCATGGAGGATTTCCACAACCGATGGATGCCGCCCGACATCAGATCATTCATCAGATCGTATTTGCCGGCGACCGAATCGAAGACGCCGCGCACGAGTTCCGTCTTGCGGGTCGTGCTCACCCGCTCGAAACCGAACCAGGTTTCCTGGCGATCTGGGGAGCCATCGGGGCGATGCGGTTCGAAGGGACGAGGTGACATGGCGGGCGGATCGACACGACTTTGTTGTTGCATGGCAGGAACATAGCCCGGTGCGGGCAGCATTGCCAGTGCTCCGCACGCAGCGGCTGCAAGGCTTCCCAAGGCCTCGGCCGGCCAGATTATCCGGTCGCGATGTTATTCCGTCCCGGCGCGGTCCCGCTCCAATCCCGCCAGCAGCGCGGCCAGTTGCGGGCCGATGCGGCGCAATTCCTCCAAATGCACCGAGGACATCCCGGCGAGGAGCTCTTGCGCCGATCTCGTCAGGGACAGCAGGACACGGCGACGATCTGTCTCATCCGTCCGCCGCTGCACCAGGCCGAGCGCTTCCAGGCGATCGGCCAGTTCGACGGCGCTGTGATGCTTGACCAGCAGATGGTCGGCCAATTCGCTGATGGTCATCAGGCCATTGCCGGGCTTCCCCATGATCGAGAGGAGCGCCTGATGCTGCTGCGGCGTCAGGCCGAAATCACGGGCGGCACGCTGGCTGAAGTCCAGGAAACGGCGCAGATAATAGCGGAATTCCGCCAAAGCTTCGTAATCGGCCCTGGTCAATTGCCGGTCGGCCTCGTTGCCGGCCGGCCCCGTGCCGGTCTTCCTGGCGCCTCGTCGTCCCGATGTCGTCATTCCTGTGTCTCCGATCACCGCTATCCGTCGGTTGATAAGCCATCTTCCCAGTAAACTGGCCCGGCCCTCCTGCGGGACAGGCGAGCCCTGCATGCAACGTTCCGGACGTGAATACCAGGCATGAAGCAGCGGCAGGCCAAATCCGCCGCCGGCCGCTTGAATTTATATCGCATAGCGATATAAATGCTGCATTGCATCGGCACCGGTTTCAGTCGACCCGGCCTGCCGGCCACGCATGCGTAAAACGGAAAGAGACAAGCGTGCCGTTGGGTTGCCGCCGATCGGCCAATCCCGGCAATCCCAGGAAAGTTCATTATGCAAAATCCCACGCCAACCCTCCAGGCCGACCGGGGCGCCGCCACGGGCCGATCCCCCAGTACGGACCGCTTGGCTGCCGCCACCCGCTCCGTTCATCTGGGTGATTTCACCGCCGACCGCCGGGTCCTGACCCTCATGCTCATGGCGGTTGTCGTCGGTATCGGCGGCGTCGTTGCTGCCTGGGTTTTGACCCGGCTGATCTATATCTGCACCAACTTCGCCTATCACGGCACCTTCAGCGATGTGCCGGTCGATTTCGCGGCGCTCGATCTGGGACCGCTTTCCATTTTGATCCCGGTGGTCGGCGGCTTGCTCATCGGCCTGATGGCGCGGTTCGGCTCGGAGAAGATCCGCGGCCATGGCATCCCCGAGGCGATCGAGGCGATCCTTTTCGGCAAGAGCCGCATGGATCCGAAGATCGCTGTCCTGAAGCCGCTTTCCTCGGCCATCTCCATTGGCTCCGGCGGCCCCTTCGGTGCTGAGGGCCCGATCATCATGACCGGTGGGGCGATCGGTTCGCTCTTTGCCCAGATGTTCCATCTCAGCGCCGCCGAGCGGAAGACCTTGCTGGTCGCCGGCGCCGCCGCCGGCATGACGGCGATTTTCGGCACGCCGATCGCGGCCGTTCTGCTGGCGATCGAATTGCTGCTGTTCGAATGGAAGCCGCGCAGCTTCCTGCCGGTGACGGTGGCGGTTCTCGTTTCGGCGATGCTGCGGAGCCTAGCGATCGATGCGGGACCGCTCTTTCCTGTCGCGGCCACGGTCGGCGTGACCTGGCCGCATTTCGCCGCCGGAATCGGCATCGGCCTCATCGGCGGGCTGGGCGCGGGTCTTCTCACCCTGGCGCTCTATGGCGTCGAGGATCTGTTCGGCAAGCTGCCGGTACATTGGATGTGGTGGCCGGCCATCGGCGGTGTGGTGGTCGGGATCGGCGGTCTCGTCGATCCGACAGCGCTCAGCGTCGGCTATGTGAATATCCGCCATATGCTGCAGGGCGACATGATGCTGCAGGCGGCAGCCTTGCTGCTGGTGGTCAAGGGCGTGGTCTGGATCGTCGCCTTGGGCTCCGGCACTTCGGGCGGCGTCCTCGCGCCATTGCTGATGATCGGCGGCGCGCTCGGCTATCTGCTGGGTGCCGTCATTCCCGGCATCGATCCCGCTTTCGGCGCCCTGCTCGGCATGTCGGCGATGATGGCGGGTGCCATGCGGGCGCCGCTGACCTCGGCCCTGTTCGCGATGGAACTGACCGGCAATTTCACCGCTCTGGTACCGCTGCTGGCGGCCTGCGGCTGCGGCTATGCGGTCACGGTCCTGCTGTTGAAGCGCTCGATCCTGACCGAAAAGATTGCCCGCCGTGGCCATCACATCTTGCAGGAATATGGCATCGATCCCTTCGATGTCGTGCGCGCCAAGGACATCATGACGGCGACGGTGGAAACCCTGCCGGGGACGATGCCGGTCAAGGAAGCGCTCGCCTTCTTCGGCCGCGCCGGCAGCGTGCATAAAGGCTATCCGGTGGTCGATGCCGGCGGCCGCGTGATCGGCATCATGACCCGGGCCGATGCGCTGAGCTGGGCCGATGACGCCGATCTTGCCACCTGCCCCCTGTCGGAAGCCTTGTCGGATGCCGGCCTGGTCGTCGGCCATCCGCAGGACCTCGTCGCCCAGCTGGCGGATCGCATGATGGAAAGCGATACGGGCCGTATCCCCATTATCGACCCGGCGAGCGGCAAGCTGCTGGGGCTGGTTTCCCGGCGTGACCTGTTGCGGGCCAGGGCGCAAGGCCGGCTGGCCGAGCGCGACCGGGCGGCTTACCTGCTGCGCCGCGATGTGGAGCAGGTCCGCGTCCCCAGTGAGTTGGGACGATAGACGGACCGGGTTGATAGAGCCTATGCAAGACGGGCCTGGCAGGCTTATCTAGCCGCGCGCTGCCGCGAAGCCGGCGATGTCGGAAAGATGAGCCATGCCTGAATTGCCTGAGGTCGAAACCGTTTGCCGCGGCCTTGCCATGCGAATGGTGGAAAGCGCTTCACGCGGGTCGAACAGCGCCGGCCGGATCTGCGCTTTCCCTTGCCGCTGGACTTTCCGGCACGGCTGAAGGATCGCCGCATCCTGGCGGTGCGGCGCCGGGCCAAGTATCTGCTGATCGATCTCGATGATGGCCATGTCATTCTCGGCCATCTCGGCATGTCCGGCCGCATGCTGGTCAGCGACAGCCGCCCGCCGGCCTTGGAAACCCATGACCATCTGATTTTCGAACTGGAAGACGGCGCCTGCATCCGCTTCAACGATGCGCGGCGCTTCGGCATGATGGATCTGGTGCCGCTGGCGGAGCTGGAGAGCCATAAACTGCTGCGCGATCTCGGTCCCGAGCCGCTCGGCAACGATTTCAACGGGCCGGCTTTGGCGGCGGCCCTCAAGGGTAAGAAGACGCCGATCAAAAGCGCCATCCTTGACCAGAAAGTGGTGGTCGGCGTCGGCAACATCTATGCCGCGGAATCGCTGTTCCGTGCCGGCCTGTCGCCGAAACGGCTGGCCGCGACGGTTCAGGGCGACCGCGCCGAGCGGCTGGCCCGTGCCATCAAGGACGTGCTGGTCGATGCCATCGCGGCCGGCGGGTCCTCGCTGCGCGACTATGTGCAGGCCGATGGCGAACTCGGCTACTTCCAGCACCAATGGAAAGTCTATGACCGCGAAGGCCTGGCTTGCTCCGGCTGCGACTGCGATCTCGCCAGGACCGGGGGCATCCGGCGGTTTTACCCAGGGCGGCCGCTCGACCTTCTATTGCTCCCGCCGGCAGCGTTAAATCTTTTGATAAAGTCAATCTATTGATTGGATATATATAATCATTTAGATTTATCTGATGCGATCCGTATTCTGGCCATCCGAAAGGAAAACTCGTGATGGCCCAAACTTATTCCGCTTCCACTGCTGTTCGTACCGCTTCCGTTCCCGCGAGCGGACAAGGCATCCAACTGCCGGCCGCCGTGCCGGGTCTGGTCCTGGCGACGCTGATCGCCGTTTTTGCCGAAACGCTGCACCGCTATCCGGGCCTCGACCGTTTCAATCCGATGATTCTCGCCATGCTGCTCGGCCTCGGCTTCAGCGTCCTGATCGGCACGCCGGCGCATTGCCGGGCGGGAACGGGTTTTGCCGCGCGCACCCTGCTGCGCTGGGCGATTGCCTTGCTCGGTCTGCAACTGGCGCTCACCCGGCTCGGCGATCTCGGCTGGAGCGGCATCCTGCTGATCGTCCTGGTGGTGCCGGCAACCTTCTCGGTGACCGTGCTGCTGGGCCGCTGGCTCGGCGTACCGCGGGAGCTTCGCTATCTGATCGCCTTCGGTACGTCGATCTGCGGCGCCTCGGCGGTGATGGCCGGCAATACCGTGGTCAAGGGATCGGAGGACGAGGCGGCCTATGGCATCGCTTGCGTCACCATCTTCGGCACTGCCGCCATGCTGCTCTATCCCCTGCTGCCGGGATTGCTGGGGCTCGATGCCAATCAATTCGGCCTTTGGGCGGGTGCGTCGATTCACGAAATCGGCCAGGTCGTCGCTGCCGGCTATCAGCAGGGCACGGTCAGCGGCGACACCGCGACTTTGGCGAAACTGTCCCGCGTCCTGCTCCTGGCGCCCGTCGTGATGACGATCGGCCTGATGTTCCAGCGCCGGGCCCAGGTTCAAGCGCCGGCCGATGCCGCCGCCTACAACTCCGCTTTCGGCCGGATCGCCTTGCCGTGGTTCATCCTGGTCTTCGTCGCCCTGGCCGGCATCAACAGCCTGGGTCTGGTGCCGCAAGCCGTGCAGCACACGGCGCCGGATGTCACCGGCTTCATGATGGCCGTCGCTTTGGGCGCCATGGGGCTAAACACCGATGGGCGCAAATTGCTGCACAGCGGCTGGCGGCCGCAGTTGCTGGGCTTCCTCGCCAGCCTGTTCATCGGCGCTTTCGGCCTGCTGCTGGTGGTGATCCTGCCCTGACGCGGACTCGTCGCGTCATGATGGAGAGCCGGTCATGACAGGAAGTCGGCCGTGACACTGGAGCAATTGCGGATTTTCCTGGCGGTGGCCGAGCGACAGCATATGACGCGGGCGGCCGAAGCGCTCAACCTGACGCAGCCCGCCGTCAGCGCCGCCATCGCCGCCTTGGAGGATCGCCACGGACTGCCACTATTTCATCGCATCGGCCGGCATATCGAATTGACGCCGGCGGGCCGGCTGCTGATGACGGAAGCCCAGGCGATCCTGCGCCGGGTCGCGGAAGCCGAACAGGCGCTGGGCGAGCTGCGTGGATTGCAGCGGGGTCATCTGTCACTCGCCGCCAGCCAGACGGTCGGCAATTACTGGCTGCCGCCGATCATGTCGGCCTTCCGGCGGCAATTCCCCGCCGTGACCCTGGATCTCGTGATCGGCAATACCGAACAGGTGGCCGCCGCGATCAAAAGCGGTGCGGCGGAGCTGGGTGTCGTCGAAGGCATCGTCAGGGACGCGCAATTCGAGGAACTGGCGCTGCCGGGCGACAGCCTGCTGCTGGTCGCGGGCACCCGGCATCCCTGGGTTCGGCTGCAGCAGGCGCAATCACATCCCGACATCGTCACCCGCGACGTCCTGGGCGATGTCGATTGGGTGTCGCGTGAACCGGGCTCCGGCACGCGCCAGGTGATGGAGACGGTGCTGGCGGAACTTGGCCTCGATCCCGCCGGCTTGCGCATCACGCTGGAACTGCCGAGCAACGAAGCGGTGCGTCTGGCGGTGGAAGCCGGCGCCGGCCTGACCGTGATGTCGGATCTGGCGGCCGAGGTCGGCATCGCGCAAGGCCGGCTGGCGGCCTGGCCGCTTCCCGATGCGGAACGTGCCTTCCGCCTGCTGCGGCATCGCGATTATCACCGCAGCAAAGCCGCCGCCGCCTTCATCGATCTGATCGCCGAACGGCGCGCGGGTGCGCCGACCGGCTGAAGCCCGCCACGTGAAGCCTGCCGCCTGAAGCTGACGAACTTGTCATGGCTATCCTATTGTCCGGCTTCGGTCTTCCGGGCTACAACAACGGCTCACCGTTGGAGCCGGATGATTACATATGCAGCCGACAGAGCGACCGACGGGGCGACTGCATATGTAATCTGAATCCGCCTCTTCTCAATAAGATAGAGGGCGATCCAGCTTGAAACCGCCGCGCTCCAGGGAGATGCCGAGATGAACCCGTTCGGGAAAAGCCACCTCATTCGCCGGCTGCTGCTGGGTTTGTTCCTGCTGGCGCCCCTGCCGGCCTTTGCGGTCGAATACCTGACCGCCATCACCGATCTTCCGCTGGCCAGCGGCTTGGTTGAGCAAAAGGAGAAGACCACGGTCTTTGATGCACCGGTCGGCAAGATCGTCACGGCCTATGCCAGCGGCACCGTCAAGGCGGCTGACGTTCGGGAATTCTACGATTCGACCCTGCCGCAGCTCGGCTGGCAGCAGGCCGCCAGCGGCACCTATCACCGCAAGGCGGAAACCTTGAAGATCGATGTGCTGGGCGGCCAGGGCGGCGGCCCGGTCAATGTCAGCTTCACCCTCTCTTCCGAAAGCAAGTGAGCCAGCATGACTTATGAAAACATCCTGGTGGCCCGCGACGGCCGCGTCGGCATCATCACGCTCAATCGCCCGAAAGCGCTCAATGCGCTTTGCGATGCGCTGATCAGCGATCTTGGCCAAGCGCTGGACGCGTTCGAGGCGGATGCGGAAATCGGCGCCATCATTCTGACCGGCAGCGAGAAAGCCTTCGCCGCCGGCGCCGATATCAAGGAGATGAAGGACCGCTCCTTCATGGATGTCTATCTCAGCGATTTCATCACCAAGGGTTGGGAGCGGGTGGCGAGCTGCCGCAAGCCGGTGATCGCCGCGGTGGCCGGCTTCGCGCTGGGCGGCGGCTGCGAGGTCGCCATGATGTGCGATATCATCATCGCGGCGGAGACCGCCAAGTTCGGCCAGCCGGAAATCACTTTGGGCATCATCCCGGGTGCCGGCGGCACGCAACGCCTGACCCGCGCTTTGGGCAAGGCGAAGGCGATGGACCTGGTGCTGACCGGCCGGATGATGGATGCCGCAGAGGCGGAACGCTGCGGCCTGGTCTCGCGTGTCGTGCCGTCGGAAAAGCTGATGGGAGAAGCGCTCGCGGTCGCCAACAAGATCGCCTCGATGTCGCTGCCGATCACGCTGTTCGCCAAGGAATCGGTCAACCGCGCTTTTGAGACCAGTCTCACCGAAGGCCTGCGTTTCGAGCGCCGCATGTTCCATGCCGCCTTCGCCACCGAAGACCAGAGCGAAGGCATGAGCGCTTTTGCCGAGAAACGTCCGGCCCAGTTCAAGCATCGCTGACCCGGGCATCGCTGGCCCAGGCATTTCTGACCCGGGCATTTCTGACCCGGGCATCGCTGATTTCAAGACTGCCGGCCAAGAGAGGGGCATGAAGGAGAAGCCAGCATCGACATCCGCTGCGGCGCGGTTCACGACCAAGCGAATTCAGGTGATGATCGATCAAAAGACCTATGCGATCGTCAACATGAACGTCTACGACATGCTGGTCGCCGGGGCGCCGGGTTGGATCGCGCCAAGACAGAAGCTGGATTTCTCCTTCGTCCTGATGCTGAAGGGCAAGGAAATGGTTCTGCCGACCTATGGTGCCGTCATTCGCAATGATGGGCGCGGCCTGGAAGTACGCTATCAGCAACCCAACCGGAACTGGCGCAATATCCTGCTGAATGTCCTCGTCGAGGAAGGCGGCAAGGCCTGAACGGCGATCCGGATTTGGCGGGCTTGAAAATTGGCAAGGGGCTTGAAGCAGGGGGCTTGAGAAAGAGAACCGGCGCAGGTCGGGGGTGAG
>SSEL01000092.1 GCA_008012315.1 Rhodospirillaceae bacterium | reverse complement strand
GCTGGAAATGGAGAGATCCTGCACATCATAGGGATAGGGTGCAATCCAGGGCGCCAGGACGGCGCAGAGCACGACGATCGCCAAAAACAGCGCCGAGATACCGCCGCGCGGCGGTATCTCGGCGCTGTTTTTGGCGATCGTCGTGCTCTGCGCCGTCCTGGCGCCCTGGATTGCACCCTATCCCTATGATGTGCAGGATCTCTCCATTTCCAGCCAGGCGCCATCGATGGCGCATTGGCTCGGCACCGATGAATTCGGCCGGGATGTGCTATCGCGCATCATCTATGGCGCGCGCACCTCGCTTACCGTCAGTGTCGTCTCGATCTGCGTCTCGGTTTTCGTCGGCATGTCGCTCGGCGCCGCGGCAGGCTATTTCGGCGGCGCCTTCGACCGCGCCGTCACGGCGGTGGTGGATCTGAGCTGGTCCTTCCCCGAGATTCTCATCGCCCTCATCTTCGTTGCCATTATCGGACCCGGCCTGGAAAGCACGATGATGGCGATCGGCATCGCCTATCTCGCGCAGTTCACGCGCCTCACGCGGGCGCAGATCATGAGCCTCAAAGGCGAGACCTATGTCGAGGCGACGATCAATCTCGGCGCCGGTCATCTGCATGTGCTGTTCCGACACCTGATCCCCAATGCCCTGGCACCGGTGCTGGTCTGCGGCATGCTGGCGACCGGTGACGCCATTATCCTGGAAGCGACCCTGGGCTTCTTCGGCCTCGGCGCGCAGCCGCCGACGCCGAGCTGGGGCGCGATGATGAATAGCGGCACGGCGCAGATCTTCGTCGCACCCTGGATCATCATCTTTCCCGGCCTTACCGTGGCGCTGGCGGTGATCGCCATCAATCTCTGCGGCGATGCGATCATCCAGGCCCTGGATATCCGTGGCCGCGTTCGGGAGAGCTGAGCCGTGACCCTGCTCTCTGTCCGCGATCTCTCCATCACCATCGGGCGCATGCAGCCGCTCGACCGGATTTCCTTCGATCTCGCCAAGGGCGAAATTCTCGGCGTGGTCGGCGAATCCGGATCGGGAAAATCCCTGACGGCGATGAGCGTCATGGGGCTGCTGCCGCTGATCCGTGGGCGCATCAGCAGCGGCCAAGTGCTGTTCGACGGCCGCGATCTCACACGGCTGAAAGAAAAGGAATACCGCGCGCTGCGCGGCCGCCGGATCGCGTTGATTACCCAGAACCCGATGACCTCGCTCGATCCCGTGCTGACGGTGGGCAGCCAGATCGACCAGGTGGCACGGCTACATCTCGGCCTTGCGCCGGCCGAAGCGAAAGCGCGCAGCATCGATCTGATGCAGCAACTGCGCATCCCCGAAGCGAAGGCGGTGCATGACCAGTACCCGCATCAGCTCTCCGGCGGGATGAAGCAGCGCATCGTCATCGCCATGGCCCTAGCCGCCGATCCCGATCTCATCATTGCCGATGAGCCGACCACGGCTCTCGATGTCACCATCCAGGCGCAGATCATGCAAATCCTGGTGGAGCTGGTGCGCGATCGCGGTCTTGCCTTGATGCTGATCACCCATGATATGGGCGTGGTCGCGCAGACCTGCGACCGGGTGGTGGTGCTCTATGCCGGACGGGTTGCGGAAAGCAATACGGTCGCCGATATTTTCGCCGCGCCACAGCATCCTTATACCAGGGCGCTGATCGGCTGCATTCCGCGCGAGGCGCTGCAGCCGGGCAGCCTGACCGGCATTCCCGGCATGGTGCCGAACGTGCTCGATTATCCGGCCGGCTGCCGCTTTCATCCGCGCTGCGCGCTCGCTCAGCCGGTCTGCGCCGAGACGGTGCCACCGCTGGCGCCGGCAGAAGGTGGCCTGGCGGCCTGTCATTTCGCCGGCGAGATCGCGCCGGCCAAGGGAGTCCGGCATGGCTGATGCCCTGGTGAGCCTGCGGAATCTCAGCCGCGATTTCCACAGCCGTGCCGGTTTGTTCGGCGAGCGCCGCGTGCTGCGCGCGGTCAACGATGTCTCGCTGGATATCGAACAGGGACAGGTGACCGGTGTGGTCGGTGAATCCGGCTGCGGGAAATCGACCCTGGCGCGGCTGGTGTTGCGACTGCTCGATGCCAGCGGTGGCCAGGTAACTTTCGACGGCACCGATCTCGGCAAACTGCCGGCGCGGCGCTTGCGCAAGCTACGGCAGCGCATGCAGATGGTGTTCCAGGATCCCTATTCGGCAATCGATCCGCGCTATTCGATCCGTGAAGCGCTGCTGGAGCCGCTGCAGGTGCAAGGCATCCGCCTGGCACGCGGCGAAGCGGCGGCCAAGGTCGACAAGCTGATGGATGTGGTGGGGCTGAGCCGCAAGATGGCGGAAGCCTATCCGCACCAGCTTTCCGGCGGGCAGAAGCAGCGCATCGGCATCGCCCGGGCGTTGATCCTGCAGCCCTCCTTCCTGGTGCTCGACGAGCCCACGGCCTCGCTCGACGTCTCGATCCAGGCGCAGGTGATCAATCTGCTGGAAGGGCTGAAGTCGGAATATGGCCTGACCTACCTCTTCATTTCCCATGATCTCGGCCTGGTGCGCTATTTCTGCGACCGGGTGGTGGTGATGTATCTCGGCCGCATCGTCGAAATCATGCCGGCCAAGAATGCGACACCGCGCCATCCCTATACGCGCACGCTGCTCGACAGCAATTTCGAGCCTGACCCCGCGAAGCGGCGCGTGGTGACGCGTCTGAGCGGCGAGATACCCAGTGCTTTCGATCTGCCGCCAGGCTGCGCCTTCGCCGCCAGATGCCCACGCGCCAGCGATCTCTGCCGCCGCGAGCGGCCGGAACTGACCAGCAGTGCGCCTGACCGTAGCGCCGCCTGCCATCATCCAATCGAGCAACAATAAGCCGCCGGGGAGAAAGACATGAGCTTCACCGTTCTGACCGCCGAATTCGCCCATGAGACCAATACCTTCAGCGTACGGGCGACGGATTACAATGCCTTCATGGATCGCTATTGCTATTTCGAAGGTCAGGAAGCGATCGCCGAGCGGGGCGATGCCAATACCGAACTCGCGGGTTTCCTCGATGCGGGACGGCAGAACGACTGGCAGATCATCCATGTGCTCAGCGCTTCTGCCCAGCCGGCCGGCCGGGTGACGCGCGACGCTTTCGACCGGCTGACCGGGCCGATCGTCGCGGCGGCGAAGGAACATAAGGGCAAGCTGGATGGCATCCTGCTCGGCCTGCATGGCGCCATGGTGACGGATTTCTGCCAGGATGGCGAAGGTGAGTTGCTGGAGCGCCTGCGCGCCGTGGTCGGCCCCGATCTGCCGATCGCCATCACCCTTGATCTGCATGCCAATGTCACACGCAAGATGTGCGACCTGGCGCAGATCATCGTCTCCTATAAGACCTATCCGCATATCGATATGCGGGAACGCGGCCGGCAGGCAGGCGATATCCTGCACCGGACCATGGGGGGCAAGATCAAGCCGATCACCATCGCTGCGCGGTTACCGATGCTGGACGAGGCGAATGGCGGACGGACCGATGTGGGGCCGATGATCGACTGGATCGAGCGTGCCGTCGCCTATGAACAGGAAGCCGATGTCTTCGCCGTCAGCATCAATGCCGGCTTCGGCAATGCCGATATCGAGGAAGTTGGCCCCACGGTCCTGGTGACGGGGCAGGGCGACATGGCGAAGCATCGCAAATTCGCCGAAGCGATCGCCGACGAAATCTGGGAAAAGCGCTTCGACGTCTTGAATAGCTATATGCCGGTCGAGGAAGCGGCGGCGATCTGCAAGTCCTATAAACGCGACCGCGGCCCGATCATCGTCGCGGATTACGCCGACAATCCGGGCGGTGGCGGCTATGGCGATTCAACCGAATTGCTGCGGGCCTTGCTGGCGGCTAAAATCGAGGATGCCTGTTTCGGCCCGATCGTCGATCCGGAAACGGCGATGCAGCTCCGGCAGCACAAAGTGGGCGACACCGTGCAGGTGCGCCTGGGCGGCAAGACCGATGCGCGTTTCGGTGGCGGACCGCTCAATCTGACCGGCAAGCTGAAGCTGATCAGCGACGGCGATTACGTGGGCGACGGACCGATGATCGGCGGCCTGAATATGAGCTGGGGACCGGTGGCAGTCATCCAAGTCGACGGCTTTGATATCCTGGTCACCACCCTGCCGGCGCAGATGCTTGATCTGCAGCAGTTCCGCGCCTTCGGCATCAATCCAGCGGCAAAGACCGTGGCCGGGCTGAAGTCGATGCAGCATTTCCGGGCGGCTTTCGAACCGATCGCGGGCAAGGTGATCGTCTGCGATAGCGGCGCACTTTGCACCTTGCAGCTCGACAAGCTGCCTTACGTCAACGTGCCGCGGCCGATCTATCCGATCGACCGGAATATGCAGCGGCCGGCCAAGGCCTGATGGCTGCTATCCGTCATCGACCCGTCAGTCAGTGGAGTCCAGCATGTCCTCGAAGAACACAGTACTGCCGGTGGGATTCGATGCGTCCGATGCGCATCTGACTTTGGACGGCCATGATCTGGTGGCGCTGGGCCGGGAGCATGGCACACCGCTCTTCGTCTTCTCTGAACGGCAGTTGCGGCACAATGCGTCGAGCTTCCTGGCCGGCGCGCGTGCCGGCCATGACAGGGCGCGGGTCTTCTATGCCAGCAAGGCCTGCTCCAATCGGCGGGTACTGGAGATCTTCCATGAGGAAGGTCTCGATATCGAGGTGAATTCCGGCGGCGAACTTTATAAGGCGCAGCGTGCCGGTTATGCACCGCGGCAGATCGTCTTCAATGGCGTTGCGAAATCGGCGGTGGAGATCGATCTGGCGATCGCATTGGATATCCAGGCCATCAATGTCGATGCGGTCTATGAATTGCACCGGATCGGCGAAAGAGCCCGGGCGGCCGGAGGAAAGGCGCGTGTCTCCCTGCGCCTGGTACCGGGGATCGCCGGCGGTGCGACCCCCGGCATCCAGACGGGGAGCGCTACCAGCAAATTCGGCATGACACAGGATGAGTTCGCGGAAGCGCTCGCCTGGTTGAAAACGGCCGGTGACGCGGTGGATGTCGTCGGCATTCATCTTCATATCGGATCGCAGGTCGACGATACCGAAGCCTATCTGCGCAGCGTCAGCTTCGCCGCCGAACAGGCAGAACGGGTGCAGCAGGAACTTGGTGCTGCGCTCAGCCATGTCAATCTGGGCGGCGGCTATCCCATCGATTACAGCCATCAACCGACGGGCAGCAATGAACTCGGCCAATATGCAGCCGCGCGCAAAGCCGAAGCCATGGTGCGTGACGTCGCCGGTGCCGCACGAAAGCTGATCGGCACGGGGGTCGAGCTGCTGTTCGAACCCGGCCGCGCCATGGTCGGCGATACTGCCGTGCTGTTGACGACGATCGAGAGCTGCCGGCAGCGCGGCGGCCATCCCTGGATCTATCTGGATGCCGGCTACAACCTGATGATCGATGCGGCGGCCGTTCGCTGGTATTACCATATGGTGAATGCCAGCCGTGCCGATGCCAGTTACACCGATATGGGGAAAATGGCAGATTTTCGCGTCGTCGGCCCGCTTTGCGATTCGGCGGACTGCTTCTTCGATGTCGAAGGCGAATATCTTTTCAAGAAGATCATGTCACGCTTGCCGGATCTGACCCCCGCGCAACAGGAAGAGTTGCGGGGCGACATCATCCGTTTGCCGGCGACCCGCAGATTGCCGGCTGCCACCATACCCGGAGATATCGTGGCCTTGCTGGATGTCGGTGCCTATACGCTGGAAGAAATGTTCCAGTATTGCGGCCGCCAGCGCGCCGCGGCCGTGCTGCTCACGGCCGAGGGCGAGGTTGCGCCGATGCTGGCCCGCGACGAAAACGCGGATCTGGTTTCCCAGGAACGTTAGAGCATTTTCGAGCGACATGGGTACCGGTTCGCGTGAAGAAAATGCGACTTCATAAAGAGATGGAACCCTCCCGCGCTTCAAGGAAACGCGGGAGGGTTCTAACGATCTGAGCGGTGACGGTCAGCCGGCGCGCGCCACCCTGATTTTCCGCATGCGTATCGCCTGGGCAACGAGATACAAGGTGAAGACGATCAGCAGGATGCCGGGGAAACCATGCGGGCCGGCGATATCCATGGCCAGGCCGCAGATGATCGAACCGATCAGCGATCCCATGCCCCACATGGCTGCGAAGGATGACGTGCCGGCAATCAGATCGGCGCCGCTGAAGCGGTCGCCAAGTTCGGCAAGGCCGACCGTATAGATACCAAATCCGGCTGCGCCGAGAACCGGCAGGAGCGGCCAGACCCAGATCGTCATCACGACGAAGGGCAGGATCGCCAATCCGATCGCAGCCGTGATGAAGCAGGCGATGATGGTGCCGCGCTTGGATGTCCGGTCGGCAATCCAGCCGATGGGGATTTGGAAGAAGACATTGCCGAAAGAGAGCGCGGTCAGGGTAAGTGCGGCACTTTCGACGCTCATATTCATTTTGACGCCATAGACCGACAGGAAGCTCAGCATGCCGCCATCGAACATGGCATGGACACAGATGGCGGTCAGCAGCAATGGCGCCTTGGGCAGGAAGCGGAGCATGGAGACATGTTCATGCTCGACCGTGGCCTTTTTCGGCTTGACCAGCGTGATCGGCAGAATGGCGATAAACAGGATGACGGCGCCGATCACGAAGGGCAGGTAACCATGAATGCCGGCCCAGCCGACGACGGCCGGGCCGACGCCGAATGTCGCCGATATGCAGGTCGCATAGATGCCGACCACGATGCCGCGGCTTTTTCCCGTCGCGCTGCCAAGGACCCAGGCCTCGCTGAGCGCGAACAAGGTCGAAACGCTGATACCCTGAATCAAACGCAGAACGAACCAGGACGGCAGATTGGGAAAGGTGGGATAGGCGAGAAAAATCACACCGGTCAGGGCAGCCATGAAAATGGCGACCGATTTAGGTCCAAAGGTATGTGACAGTTTGGGAATCACCAATCCCGCCAACAGGATGCCGACGGGAGCCATGGAAGAATTGAGACCGATGACATGGGCGCTGGTTCCCCAGCCTTCCATGTTCAACGACAGAAGCGGGAATATCTCGCCGAGGGAAAAGGCGAAAACACATACTGCTGCACAGGCTGCGATCAGCGTACGCCAGTTGATGGCGTCATTGCCCCCCTGCATTTCAATCCTCCAGGCCACTTGGGCGCCCACAATTTCGCAGCCAAAGCGTTAAGTCAAATTCTCTTTCCGCGCAGGGGGGACGCGCAAGAAGAGGGGCCCCGCGTCACCACCAGGCGACACGGGACAGTACATTGGCAAGACGGTCAGGAGAGGCGCGCGACAGATGCAGGAAGGTCTTTCTCGATACCGCCGAGATGCATGCAAACGGCTTTGGCAGCGAATTTCGCGCTGGCGGCGACGGCGTCGGACAGCATGCCTTGGCCGCCGACCCAATCGCCGGCGAGGAACAGCCCCGGTGTGTCGTCCAGAATGACCGGCACGCGCCGGCCACCATTGCGCGCCTGAGGAATGTCATGCATGACGGTCATGCCGACAAGCTGCTGCCGGTGGATTTCCACTGCGCGCCAACCGGGCTGCATGAGATCGACCAGATTTTCCAGGGTTTCGATATTGCCGGGGCCGGCTTTCTCGTTGCGGCCCAGATAGCGCATTGCCTGGATCAGGGCGTTGCCTTCCGGGGCGAGTCGGGCGGCCTTGGAATGAACCGAGAAATAGATGGGTTCGTCCGTGCCGAGCGCAAAATTATCTGCAGGCCGAGGAAGTTCAGACAGGGCGATATCCAGGCAGGCAACTTTGGCAGGCTTCATCGATCGCAGGGTATCGCGCAGGATCGCAGAACGGCCGGCCAGCCGGGCGCATTCCGCAGGGTCGATCGCCAGGATGACCGTATCGGCCGTTATCTCTTCGCGGTCGGCGACGCCAAGGTGCCATCCGGCACTTTCCCACGTCAAACCGGTAACTCGGCTTTCCGTCATCACGTCCGCCCCTGACGTCGTCGCAAGGGTAGTAAGGGCGGCAACGAGCGAACCCCAGCCGTCATTCAGATAGATGACGCCGCCGAGACTGAGGCGGATTTGATTCAAGGCCGCTTGTGCATCGATCTCGGCGGGCGCGTTGACATAAGTTGTCACGCGCACCAATGCCTCGAGTAGCATTTTGACCCTGGGACGAAAGTACTGCGTAAAGTCGTCGAGCGATTGCCCCGCAAGGCTATAGTCGCCGCGAACGATCCGCATGAGGAGCTTTGCCACCTGGACGCGTTCGAGCAGGCCAAGCGGTGTCAAGCGCAGCAGTGATCCGAAGCCGGTTGGAAAGGGATGCTTTTGCTTCCCCCAAAGTGTCACGGCATTATCGATGGCTGGTTTGCTTCCTGAATACTGAATGCCCAGATTATCGAGGGCCGCACGAAATGTGCCTTTGAGATAGAGAGCATGAGGGCCTTGATTAAAGCGGAAGCCATCCACCTTTTTTGTCCGGGCACGGCCACCGGTCTCTTTGCCGGCTTCGAGTATCACGGCCCTGATGCCCGAACGCGCCAGATCACAGGCCGCCAGAAGGCCGGCCAGTCCGCCACCGACGATGGCCGTGTGGTAATGTCGCGCCATTTGCCGGCATCCTTCCTTCGGTTCAATCAATCAATGGGGAGTCCGGGCGGGCCGGCGGTGGTTTGATTTCGCCGGCCCGGCCGATATCGGCTGCAGCAGTCGCGTTATTTGCCTTGATGTGCGAGGACGGCCTGTGGTGTGCGCCGGAAGCTGATGGCCATGCGATTCAAGGCATTCATGATGCTGATCGCGATGGTCAGATCAACCAG
>SSEL01000023.1 GCA_008012315.1 Rhodospirillaceae bacterium | reverse complement strand
GAGCCAATGCGCCATCGATGGCGCCTGGCTGGAAATGGAGAGATCCTGCACATCATAGGGATAGGGTGCAATCCAGGGCGCCAGGACGGCGCAGAGCACGACGATCGCCAAAAACAGCGCCGAGATACCGCCGCGCGGCGTGCCGACGACGCGCCCCAATGTACCGGTCAATGTCCCCGCTTGGGCCATCATCACGTCAAATTCCCTCTGACACGCGGATCGACCGCGGCCTGGATGAGATCGCCCAGCAAGGTGCCGAGCATGACCGCGATCGCCAGCATCAGCATGCATCCCTGCACCACCGGATAGTCCCGCTGGTTGAGCGACTTGATCAGCAGCGAGCCGAGCCCAGGACGAGCGAAGACGATCTCAACCGTGACGGCGCCACCGAGGATCCAGCCGATACGCAAGCCAAGAATGGTGACTACCGGCAACAGCGCGTGACGCAGCACGTGGCGCAATTGGATGCGGAGCGGTGCGAGGCCCTTGGCATGCAGCAGCGTCACGAAATCCTTTTGCGCCACATCCACCATGGCGACCCGCGTCACACGCGCAACCAGCGCCGTGCCGCCAAGGCCGACCGTCAGCACCGGCAGCACCAGCGAATGCCAGTTCCGCGCACCCGATACCGGGAACCAGCCGAGTTGCACCGAGAAGAGCAGGATCATCAGCAGGCCGAGCCAGAAGCTCGGCACCGTGGAGCCGAGCAGAATCAGCGCCATGACACCGCGGTCCAGCGCACTGTCCTTGTAGATCGCCGCCAGGCTACCGGTGACGATGCCGACCACGGTCGAGAACAGGAGCGCAAGACCGCCAAGAGCCAGGCTATAAGGCAGGTTCTGGGCGATCAGCGCGGTGACCGGGCGGCGCAAGATGATGGCCTCACCGAGATCGCCGTTCACCAGCTTCTTCAGCCAGATCACATATTGCTCAACCAGCGAGCGGTCGAGACCGTATTTGGCGGTCAGGATCGCCTTTTGCTCCGGGGTCGATCCGGTTCGCAACAGATTGTCGATCGGATCGCCGGGAATGAGATGGATGATCAGGAAGATCACCATCGATACGGCGAGGAAGACCGGGACGAGCATCAACAGCCGTCTTACCGTAAAACTCAACATCCCGGCCCCTCCTCACGCCTCTCAATGCTGCCGCCTAGTCTGCGGCCGTCATGTCCATGAAGGTTTCCGTGCCGATCTGCGTGCCGCGGATCTTCTCCGGCAGCGTCAGCCTGTCCTTGTTATAGGCGGTATTCTGCATCGGCTGATAGATCGGTGCGAAGGGGAACTGCGACAGGAGATATTCATGATAGATCTTGAAATTCGCCACGCGCTCGTCCCAGTTGCGCGACTGAGTCAGCGCCTTGTTGTCCAGCTCGTCGGCCTTGGCATCCTTGTACATCGAGATGTTGGGATAGCCCAGCCGCTCGCCGCTGAAGAACCAGTCCAGGATATCCGCATTGCCCCAGCTATAGCTGCGCACGGCAAGCTGGTGTTCGTTCTTTTTATACTGGTCGCGGATCGTGCTGGAATCGAAGGTGGTGATATCGGCCTGCATGCCGATCGCCTTCAACTGCGCCTGCACCGCCTCGGTCACGCGCTTGAACTCGCTGTCGCCCTGGGTCCAGAGTTTCACCTTCAAGGGCTTGCCGTCCTTGACGCGAATGCCGTCGCCACCAGGCTTCCAGCCGGCCTCGTCCAGCAGCTTCTTGGCCCGCGCCGGGTCATAGCTGATATCGTATTTCGGATCGACCTTGGATTCCTGCAACGAGCTGATCAGGAAATTGTGCGCCTCCAGACCGACACCGTGATAGATGCTGGAGAGAATTTCCTTCTGGTTGATCGCGAAGGCCGTCGCCTCACGCACCTTGATATCGGTGAACGGTGCCGAGGTCACATTGATCGGCATATACATCACATCGAGCCCCGGCATGCTGCTGACTGCGATCGACTTCTCTTTCTGCAGCTCGGGAATGAATTCGGTCGGCACGCTGAGCAGCATGTCGACACCGCCCGTCTTCAATTCCAGGAAGGCGGTCGATTCTTCAGCGATCTCGCGGAATGTCAGCTTCTCGATCTTCGCCGGACCTTTGTTGACGCTGAGATCCGATCCCCAGGTGTAATCGTCATTGCGCGTCAGGACCGTTTCCTGGCCGACGGTGAAGCTCTCCAGCTTATAGGGACCGGTGCCGATCGCCTCGGTGATGCCGAATTTGTCACCCTGTGCTTGATAGGCCTTCGGCTCCGGCACGCCCATGAAAACGCTGGCGAGGTTGAAGAGCAGATTGGCATCCGGGTGCTTCATCTTGAATTTGACGGTATAGTCATCGACCGCGATCACCTGGTCGATGCCGCCGACCAGAAATTCATTCTCAGTGCCCTTGAACAACGGGATCCAAGCTTCGATGGTCTTCGCGTTGAAGGGCTCGCCATTGTGGAACTTCACGCCCTGGCGCAGCTTAAAGGTCCATTCCAGGCCGTCCGCCGAGGTCTCCCAGGATGTGGCGAGATGCGGATGGAAGCTGTGATCGGCATCCTGTTCCACCAGGCGGTCATAGATCAGTGACGTCGCAGTATTGAGAATGGTGGCCTTGACCGGGTTATAGGTCGGTGCGCCGACATCGTTGCTGCCGAAAACGATGATCGCTTCCTGCGCCCAGGCCGACGACATGCTTGCCGCGCCGCCCAGACCGGCCGAGAACAGAATTGCACTGGAAAAAAGAACTGCTTTTGTCAGTTGCCGCATAATTTCCACCCCTGTTTGGTTTTTATCGCCATTGTCTTCCCGGAGCATTTTCCGGCACCGGGCATTCGATCATTCAGGCCCCGACGGATCGCCGACATAGCCGGTGAACTTGCTGTAAAGCGATGATACTTTGTTCATCCGCGCTTCCACCGCCGGGCCCAGTTCGTTGAAAACGCCATTCACCAGAAGATTGATCAGGCTGCTCATCTGGGCATTGGAATCCCAGAACAGGTTGAATTCCGTCATCACCACGAACATCTCGTCGACCAGCCCTCGCCCCCAATCGCAATAGGCATCGGTGATCAGCGTGGTCGGTATTTTCGCCTCTCGCGCCTGCTCCGCCAGCAACCTCGCCATGCGGGAATAGCGACGCGCTTCGAACATCACCAGGCAGGATCGTTGCTTGGTATCGCTCAACAGCAATTCGGCGAAATTGCCGCTGGCCAGGTCCACCAAACGCACGCCGTCACGCAGATATTGCAACTGATGCACCAGCGTCTGCGCCATGCCGCGCTCGGTCTGGAAGCCGGTCACATAAACGTCCGGCGTTTTCGCCAGCCGCCGCACCACGCGCTTCCATTCCTTGGTATTGGCCAGCTCGTAGATCGCCACCAGGCTGGCGATCTCCAATTGCAGGCTGCGCGCAAGCTGGTCTTCGCCGGCCTTGTTACGGCGCTGAAACTCCTTCAGCCGATCGCCGATCAGCCACGGCCGGTCGCCGAGATCCTCTTTCAGATCCGCCTTCAAGTCTTTGAAATGCTGATAGCCGATCGCGCGGCAGAACCGCCCCACCGTTGGCTCGCTCAGCCCGATCTTTTCGGCCAGCGTCGCCGCCGTCTCAAAGGGAATGTGGCTGAGATTGGCGAGCATGTAATTGGCAATGGCCTTCTCGGCCTTGGTTGCCCCGGCCAAGCAATCGACCAGCCGCTGGCGGACTGACGTGCTCAATTTGCCTCCCCTTTGTTTTCGACATGAAGAATTTTTTCTGTCATTCTGTCAATTCATTTTTGTTTTCTTACAAATTGAAGCCAACCGATCGGATACCGCCGCAATTCGGCTTCGGGCTGGGCAGATAAAAGGGGAGACGGCCATGGACATGGGCAACATGGGCAGGGAAAACCATGACATCGTGCTGCGCGGCGGCATCATCATCGACGGCACCGGTGCGGCCGGGAAGCCCGGCGATATCGGCGTCACCGGTGACCGTATCAGCGGCATCGGTGCGCCTGGCTCCCTCACCGGCGCCGACTCTCTGGATATTGACGGCAAGGCGGTCTGTCCCGGCTTCATCGATGTGCATACCCATGACGACCGTCTGGTCCTGATCGATCCGGGCATGACTCCCAAGGTCTCCCAGGGTGTCTCCACCGTCGTGGTCGGCAATTGCGGCGTCAGCCTGGCGCCACTCGATCTCGGGGGGCGCGAACCGCCGCAGCCGCTCAATCTGCTCGGCGCCGGCAAGGACTTCCGTTTTAAACGAATGTCCGATTACGTCGCAGCGGTGAATGCGACGCGGCCCGCCGTCAATGTCGCGGCCCTGGTCGGCCATTCCTCCCTGCGCGTCGCCGTGATGGACGACCTGCAGCGGCCGGCGACCTCGGATGAAATCGAGGCCATGCGCGGCATTCTCGCCGAAGCCTTATCCGCCGGCGCCACGGGGCTTTCCAGCGGCCTCTATTATCCGCCAGCCCAAGCATCGGACATTGATGAGATGGTGCCGCTGGCAACCGACGTTGCCAAGGCCGGCGGCATCTACACCACCCATATGCGGGACGAGGACGATTACGTCATCGACTCGCTGGCGGAAACCTTCGAGGTCGGCCGGCGCGCCGATCTGCCGGTCGTCGTCTCACATCACAAATGTGCCGGCCGGAAGAACTGGGGCCGCAGCAACGAGACCCTGGCCTATATCGACAATGCCGCCGGCAAGCAGGATATCGGTGTCGATGCCTATCCCTATCATGCCTGCTCCACCATTCTCGCCGCCAATTGGGTCGATGAGACCATCCGCACCATCGTCACCTGGTCGACCCCGCATCCCGAGGTCGCCGGCCGTGATCTCGCCGATATCGCCGCCGAATGGGGCATCAGCCAGAAGGAGGCCTGCACGCGCCTCGATCCGGCGGGTGCCGTCTATTTCGACATGCATGAAGACGACGTGCAGCGCATCCTCAAGCATCCGCTCGTCATGATCGGCTCCGATGGCATTCCCCATGACAAACATCCGCATCCGCGCCTCTGGGGAACCTTCCCGCGCGTCCTTGGCCATTATGCCCGGGACCTGAAGCTCTTTCCGCTCGAAGAAGCGGTGCGGAAGATGACTGACCTGCCCGCGCGCCGGTTCAATCTCGCGGGCCGCGGTCGTATTGCCGTCGGCTGCTTTGCCGATCTCGTCGTCTTCGACCCCGAAACCGTTGCCGATACCGCGACTTTCCAGTCTCCCATCGCCCGGGCACGGGGAATCGACATGCTTTTTGTGAATGGCTCGCTTTCTTTTTCTGCCAAAGCTCTGCCCAGCAAGCGAAACGGACAGTTTCTGACGCGGCAATGCTGAATTTCCACCGCGCAGCGGCTGGGCTCGCAGGTCACGACCAATGATGCGCAGAAAGAGATCGTCAAATCCGTTCTCGATAGCAGGGTAAAGGCGGAAGCGCTGCTCAGCACCGTTCGCAGTGCGGCGGACATGCTCTCGGCCCAATTCACTGGCCCACGAGGCCATTGCCGGCGGTCAGCAGACGGAAGTCGTGATGGTCGCCATCGGGCTCATCGGCATTTTCGGTGGTGCCTTGGTCGGCTACCTGCTCGCCCGCTTTACCATCAGCAAGCCGCTTTCGGCCTCGCTCGACACCCTGCGCACCCTGTCGATCGGCGACACGACGGTGCGGATCACCGGCGGCGAGCGTAAGAATGAGATCGGCGAAATCGCCGCCGCCATGGAGACCTTCAAGGACAATCTCATCAAGAACAGGAAATGCAGGAACGTGCAGCCGAGGCGCAGGCCGAGCGCGCCTAGCGGGCCGACGCGATCGCGCACCTGACCGACACCTTCGACCGCGAGGCGAGCCTGGTAGTGAAATCCGTGGCTCGCCCGCCACCGAGATGCAATCCACCGCCACCACCATGTCGGCGACGGCCGAAGAAACCTCGCGCCAGTCCTCCACCGTGGCGGCCGCGGCGGAGCAGATTTCCGCCAATGTGCAGACCGTGGCGGCGGCTTCGGAAGAGTTCGCCTCCTCGGTCCCCGAAATCGGCCGGCAGGTCACCGAATCCGCCAGCATGGCTTCCGATGCGGTCCGCAAGGCGGAGGAAACCAATGCGACGGTCGGCAGCCTGATGGAGGCCGCCAACAAGATCGGCAGCGTCATCTAGTTGATCACCGATATCGCCAGCCAGACCAATCTGGTGGCACTCAATGCGACGATCGAAGCGGCCCGTGCTGGCGAAGCCGGCACGGGCTTTGCGGTCGTGGCCTCGAAAGTCAAGAACCTCGCCAACCAGACCTCCAAGGCGGCCGATGAAATCGGTCAGCAGATCGGCGCCATGCCGTCCGCAACGCAAGGTGCCGTGAGCGCGATCGGTGAGATCAAGAGCATCATCGATCGCCTCAACAGCGTTGCCTCCAGCATCGCCGCAGCGGTCGAAGAACAGGGCGTCGCCACGCAGGAAATTTCGCGCAATGTCCAGTAGGCGGCGCAAGGAACCCAAGACGTCTCCGGCAATATCGTCGCCGTCGGCGCGGCGGTCGGCGAAACCGGCGCAGCCGCTACCCAGTTGCTGGCCGGTGCGGGTGAACTGTCTCACCAGGCGGAAAGTTTGCGGAAGCAGGTGGAGACCTTCATCAGCGGCGTCTAGACCGCCTGATCGGCAACGTCAACCTGGGCCTGAAAGAGGCCGCTCCCCATAGGGGGCGGCCACGCCATTTTTGCCATTCCACACATGATCGTTGCGCGTGCCGGAAGCGGCTGGATCGTTAAACACCGCCGAGAGATGGGTAACAAAATTCACATCATTGGTGATCCCGGTCACTTGCCATTTCCAGCTGTCGGAAATCAGCTTCAAACCGTCGTCTGCCGCTTGTATCCAACATGGTGAGCATGGCAAGGTCGGCTCTCAAGGCAGCGGGCCTATGCCCTTGCTCATGCTGTCGCCGCGCTTTGGAGTTCTGTTCCGTGAGGAGTATTCGTCGTCTGCCTGCCGACGATCAGACCAATGGCTGGCTCAAATACCTGCCGCCGCGACAACCTCGGCCATTCCTGCAAGGCGCTGTTACGGCAGATTGGCTGGTTGTCGGCGCCGGCTATGCCGGCTTGGCAGCCGCACGACGCCTCGCCGAGAACCGGCCGAATGATCACATTATCCTCGTCGATGCGCGCTCGGCCGGCGACGGTGCCTCCGGCCGGAATTCCGGTTTCGCCATCGATCTCCCGCATCATACCAGCGGCGATCTGCGGCATCTTGAGATGGCGCGGCGCGCCATCCGCCTCAACCGCCTGTCCATCGCTTATCTCGAAGAGATCGTGAAGGCGCATAACATCGACTGCCAATGGAGCCGACGCGGCCAGATCATGGCGGCGACCGCACCATTGGGTGCAAGCCACCTCGCGCATTTCAAGTCCATGCTTGAGGCGCTGGACGAACCCTACGATTATCTCGATCAAGACGAGCTTGCCGCGACGCTCGGCACCCGGTTCTATGGCAGCGCCATCCGGACCCCGCATACCGTTCTGATGCAACCCGCCGCTTTGGTGCGCGGCCTGGCCGATACCTTGCCGCCGAACGTGACGCTGTATGAAAATAGCCCTGTCACCAAGATCGGCTATGGCGATCGGATCACGGCGGCAACGGCGAACGGCGCAATTCAGACCGGCAAAGTCATCCTCTGCGTCGATGGATTTGCACCGCAATTCGGGCTTTATCGCGGGCGGCTATTTGGCTTGCGCATCTTCGCCAGCATCACCCGGCCGCTGACGGCACAGGAACGTCAGGCATTGGGTGGCCAGGAAGATTGGGGCGTCTTGCCGGCTGCCCGCTTCGGCGGCGGAACGTTGCGTTACACCCAGGATCACCGGCTGCTGCTGCGCTCATCCTATGCCTATCGGCCCTCGATGGTCGCCGATGCCGCGACCAATTCGAAGGTCGCGCTGATCCACCGTCGGAAATTCGACGAGCGGTTTCCCATGTTGCGGGACGTAGCTTTCGAGGCGACATGGTCCGGCTTCCTGTGCATGTCAAAAAATGCCGCGCCCGGATTTGGCCGGCATGCATCGAATGTCTTTTCCGCCATTTGCCAGAATGGCGTCGGTGTTACCAAGGGAACCCAATCCGGCATGCTGGTCGCCGATATGGCCTGCGGCATCGATAATCCCCTGATCGCCGATATGGAGGCATTGGGCCAGCCGAACCGATTGCCGCCGGAGCCATTTCTCGGCCTCGGCGTCAAAGCAAACCTGTTCTGGCAAAGTTGGCGCTGCCGCAGCGAGCGCTAAAGCAATCGCGGCGACCCCGAAGGATCGCCGCAACGCTCTTCAATCGAAAACGATCCGGCTCTACGCCTGCCTGAAATTCGGATAGACCACTGTTCCGGCCGGTGTCAGCCCCGGCGCTACCGTCTTGCGGTACAGACAGCCTTGAATTTCATGGGTGAGGAAGACGTAGGAACCGGATTCGTCCATCAGATCCTGCATGCGCTTATAGATCTGATCACGCTTGGCGGTATCGAATTCGACCAGCCCGGCCTTGTGCAATTCGCCGAACGCCTTCGAATTCCAGCGTTCCCAATTCCAGATGCCGATCTGCTCCGGCACGAACCAGGCCGTGGCCCAGGACGGGTCGGGTTCCATGGAAAAACGCCCGATATACATCTGCAGCGTTTTCCATTGATCGCCGGCGCTCTCGGCACCCAGCGACCAGAATGCGCCGGAATCATACTGGTTGATCGTCGCATTGACATTGACTGCGGCGAGATTGGCCTGGATGACCTGGGCCGCAGCCGTGTTCTCGGTGGAATTGAGAATGGAGATCGTCACCGGATCGCTGATGCCACCCACCTCCTTTAACAGCGCCGTCGCCTTGTCGGGATCATAGTCATAGAGCACCTTGTCGCGATGACCGATCAGGCTGGGGGCGATGATCCCCTGCGCCACAGGGGCCGCGCCGATGGAATAGGCATCGACCACCGTCTTGCGGTCGATGGCATGCTGCATGGCACGGCGGATCTTCGGATCAGTGAAAGGCTTGGCTTGCTGATTGATACCCACCCAGACATAGCTCAGCGGCGAGCGGGTCTCGAATTTCGCATCCGGCGTTGTCTGTTTCTGCAAGCGCGTGACGGAGCCCGACAGCACCACGGTGAAATCGATATCGCCCGCTTCGAAAGCGCGTTCGCCGGCCGCCGCTTCGTCGATCGGCACGATCTCGATCCGGTCGTAAGCCGGTGCTTCGCCCTTCCAGTCGGGATTGCGCTCGAGAATGGTCCGCTGCTTCGGCTGCCATTCCTTCAGCAGATAAGGACCGCTTTCCGCCGGCGGCTTGGCATCGAACTTGCCACCCACCTGCTCCATCGCCTTCTTCGACAGGATCATGCCGCTGGTACCGGGCAACGTGCTGTTCCAGAGCGGCGCGAAGGGTTTCTTGAGAATGATGATGCCGGACCGGGTGTCTTTGACCTCGACGTGATCCAGCAGCGCCCAGTCATCGATGTAAGGCGATTTGTTCTCTGGATTGGCAATGCGCTCGATCGAATATTTGACATCCTCGGCGGTCATCGGACCAAAGCCGTTGGTAAAGCCGACATCGTCGCGCAGAACGAAGTGGATATGGGTGTGATCCAGCTCCTCGATAGACTTCGCCACCATTGGCTTCCAGTCCCATTTGTCGCCGGTATCGCGCAGCACCAAGCCGGCGAAGATACAGCGGGCGATATCGGCATCCGGTTCGGAAACGCGGAAACAAGGATCGAGTACCTGCAGGTCGCCATAGGAACGAACTTTGAGCGTACCGCCGCCTTGGGCAAACCCGGTCTTGGGCCAGATCAGCGCCGACAAGCCGGCGGCACCAGCGGTTTTCAAAAGCGTCCTGCGGGACGGTTGCAGCTTCGCTCCAGGATTTTCCATGAATGCTCCCCTTTTTTTTTATCGTGCCTGCGCCCGCTTATCGCGGCTGTCAGGCGGTTGGTTTCTCCACAGGCAAACGACAAGCCCAGCGTGACGCAAGCCGGACGGATAATCGAAGGAGCGTTAGCGAACATATTGGTCCCGGAGAGCCGTAGCGTTCCATAGGCCTTCGCTTAAAGCAATTATGCCCGTTTTCGCTTCGTTATGCTATTTTACGCTCTCAAATCCAAAAAGACGAAAGACCAGTGAACACAACCACCGGAAGATGGTGATCAGGAGGACAGGCGTGGTGACCTTGGCAAACGGTGAATTGGCAAATTTTGCCGCCAATCTCAGATACCTCTGTGCCTTGGAGGGACCGGTTTCGGAAGTCTGCCGGCGCATGGATCTTAACCGCCAGCAATTCGCGCGCTATCTGACCGGCACGGCCAAGCCATCCGCACACAACGTGATCCGCATCTGCGAGCATTTCCACATCCCCGAAAACAGCCTTGACCTCCAGCATGATCAATTCGTCCTGCAACTGCGCGCCGGTCATGCGACAACGCGCATGCATGCCTCGTAATCGTCGCTCTTCGGTCAGCCGGGTAACCCACGCAAGCTGCGGCAGATGGTCGGCAGCTATCATGCGCATTATTGCTCGCCGTCCCATCCCGACAGAATTATCCGCGTTCTTGTACAGCTTCTCGAAGATGACGGACGATTCTTCTCCCGGACGCTGGAACGGTTGCGCGACCCCAATACCGGGCGCATGCATAACGCGAAATATGCCGGCCTCTTTCTGAACCGTGAGGACACTATATTCCTGATCGAGCGCGGCCGCACCACGGGCGATGTTTCGGAAACCGTCCTCTCGCCGCTTTATCGCAACCTCTCCAACTATCTTCACGGCGTCACCGTTGGCCTCTCATGGCGCACGCATCGCCCCTTCGCCACACGCTCCATCTGGAGCCGGGTTGCACCGAGGCTCGGCATCCGCGATGCCATTTCCCTCTGTGGCTCTTTCGAGATGAATAGTCCCGAGCTTGCGCCCGCCGTGCGGTCGTTCTTTGGTCCTGCTGAAAACCAGCCGGCATTTATCTCTTGACGACGCATGTCCCGATAGACGATCGGAACTGTTGGCAACTTCCATGACGCGAGGCAGCATGAACGTCAGCACCTTCTCCATTGTGGCGCGCGATCCACGCAGCGGTGAACTCGGCGTCGCCGTCGCCTCCAAGTTCTTTGCCGTGGGCGCCGTGGTTCCCTGGGTTGCCGCCGATATCGGCGCCGTCGCCGTGCAATCCTTCGTCAATGGCCGTTTCGGCAAGCAGGCGCTGGATCTGCTGCGTCAGGAGCGATCGGCACAGGACTGCCTGGATCATCTCATCGGGACAGATGCCGAACCGGATGGCCGGCAACTGGGCATTGTCGATGCCCATGGGCAGGCGGCCGCCTTCACCGGCCCCAGCTCTCTTCCCTGGGCCGGCCATCGGACCGGCGATGGCTACGCCGCCCAGGGCAACTATCTGGTTGGCCCGGAGACGGTCGATGCCATGGCCACGGTTTTCGAGGCAAATCCGCAGATGGATCTCCCCGGCCGCTTGCTGCGCGCGCTGAAGGCCGGGCAGGAAGCCGGCGGCGACAAGCGCGGCCGGCAAGGCGCTGCCCTTGTCGTGCACCGGACCGATGGTGGTTACGGCGGCAGCGATGTCGTCGTCGATCTCAGGGTCGATGACGATGCCGAGCCGGTTGCCGAACTGGAACGCTTGCTGGCCTCGCAGCATCTTTATTTCGATCACAGCGATCCCACGGAACGCCTCGTTATCGAGGGCGCGATCGAAGCCGAGCTGCGGCGGGCGCTGATCCGGCTTGGGCAGCTATCGGCCGATGCGACCGGCGCGGATTTCCTCGCGGCCCTGCGTACCGTCTCCCTGATCACCAACCTCGATGAGCGCGTGCATATCGACCGGCGGGAAATCGACCCGCCAGCCTTGGCTTACCTGGCCGCTCTTGTGAAGCTCTGACGGCTATTACCCACCAGCCGCAGTTATCGGCGCGGCAGGACGCCCTTGGTGGTGAACTTTTGCATGCCGTGCTTGCGCCCCTGACGCCGGCCTTCGCCGCCGCTCAGCCCCGTGCCCGCCGGCTGCCAGGTCGGAATGAGCTGATGCTTGCCGGGGCCGATCAGATCGGCCCGGCCCATGCGCTTCAAGGCATCGCGCAGCAAGGGCCAGTTTTCCGCATCGTGGTAGCGCAGGAAAGCCTTGTGCAGGCGACGCTGCTTCAGGCCCTTGACGGTCTCGACCGGTTCCGACGCGCCGCGCCGGATCGGGCGCAGTGGATTGAGGCCCGAATGATACATCGCTGTCGACAGCGCCATCGGTGACGGCAGGAAGGTCTGGACCTGATCCGCCCGATATTTATTGCGCTTCAGCCATAAAGCCAGGTTCATCATGTCCTCATCCGTGGTACCCGGATGCGCGGCGATGAAATAGGGAATGAGGAAGTATTCTTTCTTTGCTTCCTTGGCCGCCTTGTCGAACAGCTCCTTGAACTTGTCATAGCTGCCGATGCCCGGCTTCATCATCTTCGAAAGCGGGCCTTCCTCGGTATGCTCTGGCGCGATCTTCAGATAGCCGCCGACATGATGCGAGACCAGTTCCTTGATATAGGCCGGGCTTTGGACGGCGAGATCGTAGCGCACGCCGGATGCGACCATGACCTTTTTGATGCCCGGGATCTCGCGCGACTTCTTGTAAAGCTGGATCAGCGAGTCATGGCTGGTATTGAGATTGGGACAGATATCGGGGAAGACGCAGGACGGCTTGCGGCAGAGTTCTTCCGTGCGCTTGTCCTTGCAGGCAATGCGATACATGTTGGCGGTGGGGCCGCCGATATCCGAGATGATCCCGGTAAAGCCCTTAGTCTTGTCGCGGATCTGCTCGATCTCTTTCAGGATCGATCCTTCCGAGCGGTTCTGGATGATGCGTCCCTCATGCTCGGTGATCGAGCAGAAGGAGCAGCCGCCGAAGCAGCCGCGCATGATGGTGACCGAGAAGCGGATCATGTCCCAGGCGGCGATCTTCGCATCGCCATAGTCAGGATGCGGCGCGCGGGCATAGGGCAGCTCGAAGACACCGTCCATTTCCGGCGTCGAAAGCGGGATCGGCGGCGGCGTCACCCAGAGCTCGCGATTGCCGTGGCGCTGCACCAGCGGCCGGGCATTGCCGGGATTGCTTTCCCGGTGCAGCACGCGCGAGGCACGGGCATAGGCTTCCGGATCCTTTTCCACCTGCTCGAAGGATGGCAGGCGAATGACCGTATTGCCCTCCAACCGCCTGGCGCCTTCGGCCCCGTCGTCGAGGTCGTTGGCCGGGGCTTCCATCCAGCCGTCGGGGACGCGGTCTCGGAGGAGGGCGACGCCGCGGATATCGTCGAGATCGCCCGGCGCATCGCCCTTGGCCAGACGATGCGTCACCTCGACCACCGCCCGCTCGGCATTGCCATAAAGCAGGATATCGCCCTTGGCATCCGCCAGGATCGAGCGGCGCACCTTGTCCGACCAGTAGTCGTAATGCGCGATACGGCGCAGCGAGCTTTCGATGCCGCCGAGCACGATCGGCACATCTTTGTAGGCCTCCCGGCAGCGCTGCGAATAGACGATCACCGCCCGGTCCGGCCGCTTCCCGCCTTCATCATTCGGCGTATAGCTGTCATTATGCCGCAACCGCCGATCCGCCGTATACCGGTTGACCATGGAATCCATGTTGCCGCCGGTGATCCCGAAATACAGATTCGGCTTCCCCAGCGCCTTGAACGGCTCCGCGCTCTGCCAATCCGGCTGCGCGAGAATCCCCACCCGAAATCCCTGCGCCTCCAGCAATCGCCCAATCACCGCCATGCCGAAACTCGGATGATCGATATAGGCATCGCCGGTCACGAGAATGACGTCGCAGGAATCCCAGCCGAGTTCCTCCATCTCCGCGCGGGACATGGGCAGGAAAGGCGCGGTGCCGAACCGATGCGCCCAATATTTGCGATACGAGAAAAGTTGCTTCGCGGTTTCCATAATTTCCGCACCGAATTCATCACGCCCGAAAACGAAAGCACCTGTGCTCATCTGGCGGGCCGGCGGATCGTGCCAAGTTGCGCGGCATATAGCATCTAACTTACTGAAAAGTCAATGTTTTGACCCTTTTCCATTAGATCAATGGCTTAGCCTCGCCGCAATAGCTATGGTCTGCACAAACGGAAGGGGACGAAAATGGGACATTCGCATGGACTGATCGACCGCACGCAGAGTTGCCTGGTGGTCATCGATGTCCAACAGTATTTCCTCGACAAACTGCCGCTCGATCAGCGGGGACCGCTGATCGAGCGGATCGCCTGGCTGATGCGGGTGGCGCGTGCACTCGACATTCCCATCATCGCGACGGCGGAAGATATCGAACGAGACGGGCCGCTGGTTTCCTCACTGACCGATGAACTGCCGCCTGGCAGCAAGACATTCGACAAGATAACTTTCGGGCTTTTCGGCCAGCCCGATATCAGAGCTGCGGTCGAAGCCAGCGGACGGCATGATTTCGTGCTGGTCGGGCTTGAGACGGATGTCTGCATCGCGCATTCCGCCATCGGCCTTCTCGACGCAGATTATCGGGTCGCCGTCGTGGATGATGCCACCGGCTCACCGCCACCGCATCACAATCACGGCCTGCGGCGGATGACGGCGGCGGGCGTGATGATCACTTCGGTGAAGGGCATCTATTATGAATGGGTGCGCGATTTGAAGACCAATGCCGCGATCAAGGCGGAACTGCCGCAGGCACTGCCGCCGGGATTGACACTTTAAGGATCGGCAAATTCTTGTCATCGCGCCCATCTAAGAGCGCGACAAACGCCGGCCAGCTCAGCCGAGACCGCGCAATACCGCATCGACGGCATCGCCCAGCCGCTCGACGATCGTGTCGATGTCGCCGGCCGTCGAAATGAAGGGTGGTGCGATCAGCACATGGTCGCCACGGTAGCCGTCGATAGTGCCGCCCATCGGATAGACCATCAACCCCTTGGCCATCGCCTCCCGCTTGATTCGCGCATGGAGTTTCAGGGCAGGATCGAAAGGTTCCTTGGTGGTGCGGTCGGAGACGATCTCGATCGCCTGGAACAGGCCGCGCCCGCGAATGTCGCCGACATGGTGATGGTTGCCAAAGCATTCGTTGAGACGGCGCCTCAACTGCGTGCCCATCATCCGCACGTTATCCAGCAGATTGTCGCGGCGGATGATGTGCTGCACGGCCAATCCGGCGGCAGCGGCCATCGGATGGCCCATATATGTGTGGCCATGCTGGAAGAAGCCCGAGCCGCCGGCAAAGGCGTCGAAGATCTTTTCCGAGAGGAGCACCGCGCCGATCGGCTGATAGCCACCCCCAAGCCCCTTGGCGATCGCCATCAAATCCGGGGCCACGCCATCCTGTTCGCAGGCATGCAGCGTGCCCGTGCGGCCCATGCCGCACATCACCTCATCGAGGATCAGCAGCACGCCATAGCGGTCGCAGATCGCGCGAATGCGCTTGAGGTAATCCGCCACCGGCGGCACCGCGCCGGATGTAGCGCCGACCACGGTCTCGGCAACGAAGGCAATGACCTCTCCCGATCCAAGCTCAAGGATCTTGTCCTCCAGCGCCTGCGCCGCGCGTGCCGCATAATCCGCATCCGATTCGCCTGGCCGCTGGAAGCGGTAGGCGAAGCACGGATCGATGTGATGCGTCTCGACGAGCAGCGGCTTGAACTGGCCACGCCGCCATTCATTGCCACCGGCCGCCAGGGCCCCCAGCGTGTTGCCGTGATAGCTCTGCCGGCGCGCGATGATATGGCGCCGTTGAGGCTCCCCTTTTTCGACGAAATACTGCCGCGCCATTTTCAGCGCGGCTTCGATCGCTTCCGACCCGCCGCTGACCAGATAGACATGGCCGATACCTGCCGGCGCATCGGCGATGAGGCAATCAGCCAGCTCTTCCGCCACCTCGGTGGTGAAAAAGCCGGTATGGGCATAAGCCAGCTTGTCGAGCTGCGCATGCAGCGCCGCCAGCACGTCCGGATGACCATGGCCCAGGCAGGAGACCGCCGCACCACCCGATGCATCGATATAGGCGCGCCCCTCGTTGTCGAAGAGCTCGATACCCTTGCCGCCCACAGCGACGGGCAGCTTTGACGTGGTGGAGCGGTGAAGGATGTGAGTCATGGGGGCGGCCATATTCAGATATGGGTTGAAAGCATGTCGAACTGGTGTTCCATCGCGCGCACGGCAGTAAGCGCGCTTCCCCCCGCGGTGGCCGCGAGAATCGCGGCCAGGCCTTCGGCGATGGCGAAAGCCGGCGCCATGGTATGGAAAAAAGAGGGGCTTTCCGTCGGCACGATAACGGCGGCATGGGCGCGCCCGACAAGCGGCGACACCACGCTGTCCGTGATGGCAATGATAGAGATCCCCAGGGTGACGGCGTAATCGACCACCTCGATCGCCGCCCGCGTATAAGGCTTGACGCTGACGGCAAGCAGCGCGTCACCCTGTCCCGATCCGCGCAGCGCATCCGGGCCGGTGCCACCCGGCCCGTCCAGCAGCCGGACATTGCCGCCGGCAAGGCCGTAGACATAAGCGAAATGACAGGCGACGGGATAGCTCGACCGGTAACCGAGGACGTGGATGCGCGCGGCCTTGGCGAGCAAAGCGGCTGCCTGGGTCGTCTGATCCAGGGTGGCGGGGCTGCCAAGAGCCGTCATATGCCGGCCGAGCGTTTCCGCAAGATCGTAAGCGAGTGCGCCATCCCCATCTTGGCGCCGCCTTGCGACCAGCGCTTCCGCCCGTCCGGAGAATTCCGTCTCACCGCGGCGCAGCCTTTCCGCATAGAGGTCGCGGATGCTTTCATAGCCTTCAAGTCCCATGCGTTGCGCCAGCCGGGTCATGGATGCGGGATTCACACCCGCCCGGCGCGCCTGTTCACGCATGGTCAGCAGCGCCACGTCGCGCGGATTATCGAGAACCCATTGCGCCGCCGCGCGAAGTTGGCGAGGCATGGCTTGATAGGCTTCCAGGAGACGCGAACGAAAGGCAGGTTCCAACATGGCCCGAATCTACGCTCGTCGCTTTGGTGCTGCAATGGATATTTCAAAATTCGTAAAATGAGTGTAATGTTTCATTTCAAACAAATCAAAAAGCCAGGGAGGACATGAGTATGAAAGGCAGCTTACGTTTCCATCTGAGTGCCGCAGCCCTTGCTTTGGCCATGCTGCCATTGGCCGCAGCTTCGTCACTGGCCGAAGATCCGATCACGATCGGCTGGGTCGGCCCGCTCTCGCCTCCAGGCAACTATTCCGGCGGCCAGGAGATGCAGTGGGCGGTCCAGCTCGAGGTCGACCAGATCAACAAGGACGGCGGCGTGCTCGGCCGCCCGCTGAAAGTCATCTATGAAGATACCAAGGGGCAGCCTGCGGAAGGCGGCGCTGCCGCCGTCCGCCTCATCACCAAAGACAATGTTTCGGCGATCGTCGGCGAATTCCACTCTTCGGTCGCGCTGGCGGAAATCGAGGAAGCACACAAATACGGCGTTGCCTGGGTCGGCGCGGATGTCTGGGCCGATGCCATCACGGCCAAGCAATATCCCGAGGTCTTTCGCGTCGCGCCCGCCAATTCGCTGATCTATGTCAAAGCCGCCGATTGGACAATCGAGCAGGGCTACAAGAACATCGCCATCGTCGCCGAGAATACCGATTTCGGACAGGGAGGTGCGTCGATCGTCGCCAATGAATTGAAGGCGAAGAACATCAACTACACCTTGGCGACAATCGATCTCAACCAGCAGGACTTCACGCCTGCGCTTTTGCGGCTGATGAGCCAGAACCCCCGCCCTGACGCGATCCAGATGGTGATCGCCGGCCAGGCGCAATACCAGCTCGTCAAGCAGGCCTGCCAGCTCGGCCTGGCGCCGACCGCGCAGACCGCCCTGATCGGCTCCTCCGGCTTGCTGCAGAAGGAAGTCTGGGAAGTCGATGGCCCCTGTGCCAAAAACCTTCTGATCGTCAATGTCGCCCAGCCGAAATCGCAATGGAACGCCGCGACCCAGGCATTTGTGAAGGACTTCACGGCGCGCTACAACCGCGCGCCCACCGGCGTCGCGCTAGAAGCCCATGACACTCTTGGCGTCGTGGTCGCGGCGATCAAAAAGGCCGGTTCCGCCGACCGGGCCGCCATCATCAAGGCGATCGAAGAGAATACCTACGAGGGCTTGAACGCCACCTACACATTCCCGACGGATAAGACGCCCGACTGGGCATATCATCAGTTCAAGGACGTGCCCTTCACCATCATCCAGTACACGGCCGAGAACCAGCCGCCGGAAGACGCGGCGATCGTCTATCCGAAGAAATGGGCCACGACCGACAAAGTCCAGAAGTGATCCTGGCCCGCCGGCGGCCCCTCGGTCGCCGGCGCCTCGGTTGTCGGTACCACGGCCGTCCGCCACGTCCCACCGGTTGTCGCACCGTCGGGACCACCGCCCCTATCGGGGATTGCGATATCGGGACTGCGATCGAACCATGAGCTATTTTCTCCTCCTTGCCGTCAACGGCTTGGTCATCGGCCTCATCTTCGCGCTGGTCGCCTCGGGGCTGACGCTGGTCTTCTCCGTGCTGAAGGTCGTCAATTTCGGCCACGGATCGCTCTACATGCTGGGCGGCTATGCCTCTTATTATCTCATCACCGCCCTTGGCTTGCCGTCGCTGGTTGGCGTCGCAGGCGCGATGGTGGCGCTCTTCATCTTTGGCGTCATCTTCGAACGGCTGGTGATCGCGCCGATGTATACCGACAAGGTCGAGCGCAAGGACGAATATGCCATCATCGTCACTTTCGGCCTGACCATTTTGCTGAGCAATCTCGGGCTCGTGGTTTTCGGACCTTTTTCAAAATCACCCCCCTCCTTCATGCCCGGCGCGCTGATCCTCGGCCCCTTGATCCTGCCCTATGACCGGCTTATCGCAGCCGTTGTGGCTGTCGTCCTGCTCGTCGGTCTGACGCTCTTCCTCAAGCGCACGGCACTCGGCCAGGCACTCGACGCGGTCAGCCAGAGCCGGGAATCGGCCGCCGTCATCGGCATCGATCCGCGCCGCATGTATACGATTGCCTTCGGCCTCAGCTCCGCGCTCGCCGGCGGTGCCGGCGCGCTGATTGCGCCGATCTTCGCGCTCTCGCCATCGATGGGGGATCTGCCGGCGGTGCAGGCCTTCATCATCATCGTGCTCGGCGGCATGGGCTCCGTCGGCGGCAGCATCGCCGGCGGCATCCTGCTCGGCCTCGTTCAGGGGCTTGGCGTCGGTTACCTGCCGGACCCGAACCGGGCACTCGCTTACACGCAGGCATTTGGCGCATTGCTGCTCGTGGTAACCCTGCTCATCCGGCCGACCGGCCTTTTCGGGCGGTCGCATCTGCGGCTCGAATAGGAAACGAAGATGCTGCACCTCTCTTTCACGCGGTGGAGTCAGGCCGTCCTCCTCATTGTCGCGCTGCTCCTGCCGCTGGGCATGGGCCCGTACTGGATCCATGTCGGCGCGATTGCCTGGTATTACGCGCTGCTCGCCGCCAGTTGGGCACTGCTCGCCGGCTATGCCGGGCAGTTTTCCTTCGCCCATGTCGCCTTCGCGGCACTCGGCGGCTATGCTTCCGCCCTTTGCGCCGGGCAGCTGGGATTTTCACTGCCCGTCGCCATCATTACGGCAATTCTTCTTGCCGCCGTGATCGGCGCCCTGATCGGTGCGCTCGTGCTCAGGCTCTCGGGCCCCTATCTCGCCTTGTTCACCCTGGCGATCTCGGAGATTTTCAGGCTGATGCTGGTCGCCGAGGAGGACGTGACCCGCGGCATGCTGGGCTTGCCGGTGCCGGGCCTCTTCACCGGCAAGTCAGATATTCCCTATTACTATCTGGGGCTGGCGCTCGTCGTCCTGGCATTGGTTGCCATGAACGGGCTTCTCGCCACCCGCGTCGGCCTCTTCCTGCGGGCGATCCGCGAGGATGAAGGAGCCGCCCGTGCAAGCGGTGTCGATACGACCCGGTACAAGATCCTGGTTTTCGTCGTGACCAGCGTCATCGCCGCGATCGCCGGTATCTATTACGGCCATTTCATCGGCATTCTCACGCCGAACATCGCCATCCTGCCGGAAATGGGACTCGTCATCGCCATGGCGGTGATCGGCGGCATCGAAAGCCTCCCGGGTGCGGTGATCGGCGCGGTTGTCGTCTTCCTGCTGTCGGAGACGCTGCGCTCCTATGGCGAATGGCGGTTCGTGCTCATGGGACTGGCCCTGATCCTGGTGCAGCGCTTCGCACAGAACGGCCTTTTCCCGGTTCTGGAAAGCCTGGGAAGGCGGCGGCAGGAGCGGCGCGCCGCCATACCGTCGGTGGGAGGGCCCAGCAATGGCTGATGGCGGCACGATGTTCTTTTCCGTCAACGGACTTTCGAAGCATTTCGGCGGCATTCACGCCGTCGAGAATCTTTCCTTCACGCTCGAGCGCGGCGAGATCCTGGGGCTGATCGGGCCGAATGGCTCGGGCAAGACAACAACGATCAATATGGTGACGGGCGCGCTCCGCCCAACCGGCGGCACCATCGTGGTCGAAGGCAGCGACATGGCGCATTCGCCGGCTCATCTTTTCGCCCGGCGGGGTGTTGCACGCACATTCCAGGTGCCACGGTTGTTCCGGCGCATGACGGTGCTGGAAAACCTGATCGTACCGGCCCTTTCGGACTATGCCGAGCGGCGCAGTACCGCTGAGGAACGGGCACGTGGCGTGCTACAATTCCTGAAGCTTGGCCATCTCGCCAACCAATATGCACGGGCCCTGTCCGGTGGCCAACAAAAGCTGCTGGAGCTCGGCCGCGCGCTGATGCTCAAGCCGCGCCTGCTGTTGCTCGACGAGCCTTTTGCCGGCGTCCATCCGCGCCTGCTGGAAGAAATCATCGACCACATCAAAAGCCTCAACCGCGATGGGCACACGATCGTCCTGGTGGATCACAATCTCGAGGCCATCCAGTCGGTCGTGACCCGCGTCATGGTGATGGCCCGCGGTCAAAAGATCGCCGATGGGAACGTCGCCGAGGTGCTGCAGAACCCCGACGTCGTGCGCGCCTATACCGGCACGCGGACAAGTCATTGAATGGGCAAGTCATTGAACAGGCAAATCATTGAACGGCCAAGTCACTGAGAGGCATCATGGCTGAAGCAACCATCCCCTGGCACAAGGCACCGGCGCTGCTTGCCTGCGAGAACCTCGTTGCCGGCTATACCCGCGATATCGATATCCTGCGGGATATTTCCGCCAAGGCCTGGGCGGGACGCATCTCATGTGTCGTCGGGCCGAACGGCACCGGCAAATCGACCTTGCTCAAGGCCCTGTTCGGCTTCCTGAAGCCGCGCGCCGGTCGCGTGCTGCTGGACGGCAATGAGATCGCCGCGAGCCCACCTTTCCGCATGCTCGGCCTCGGCCTCGCCTATCTGCCGCAGCGACCGAGCCTCTTTCCCTATCTCACGGTCGAATCCAATCTCAAGCTCGGGCTCTGGCATGCACGGCCGAAGAAAGCGGTCCTCACTGAAAGGCTGGAACGTGCCTATGCACGCTTTCCCGTCGTCCGGGAGAAGCGAAATCAACAGGCGGGGCAGCTCTCCGGCGGCCAGCAGCGCCAAGTGGAGATCGCCCGCAGCCTGATGGCCGACCCGTCGGTTTATCTGATCGACGAGCCGACAGCGGGCGTGGACCCGCTTACCAGTGATACCATCTATACTATCGTGCGCGATCTCGCTCACGACCTCGGCAAAGCCGTGCTTCTAGTCGACCAGGATATCCGGGCGGCGCTTGCAATCACCGATTACGTCTATGTGGTCAAGACCGGCGTCGTTTTTTCCGAAGGCGCTCGCGAAGACTTTGGCAGCGATACCGACGCGCTGGTCGCCCGCTGGCTCTATGCAAGCGGCGCATGACGCTGGCGTAATCCCGCTCGCCGGTCAGGGTTCAGCGTAACCCGCCGGCGGCACGAAAAGGCCGCCGCGACGGAGTTCCAGCGCACGGCCGATACGCAGCGCCAGGGGATCCTGGAATCGCCGCACGACGATCTGCAGCGCCACCGGCAGACGGTCGACAAGGCCGGCCGGGACGCTGAGCGCCGCCATGTCCATCAGATTCACCATGCGGGTGAAGGTGCCGAGCGGTGTTTTCCCCTCATCGATTTCCGCCAACGGCCGTGGCAGGATCGGCGCGGTCGGCGTCAGAAAGGCATCCGCATCCGCCAAGTAGCGATGGAAGTCGATCTGGGCGCATCGCCGCATCGCCACGAGTTCCTGATAATGCGCACCGTCGATCGTCTTGCCATGCAGGATCCGGTTGCGGATGATTGGATGGACGACGCTGTCTTCAGGCGCCACATAGCGATGCAGGTAGTGCCATGATTCCGCCGCCATGAGGTCGCCGGTGACGGCCATATATTCTTCCGGCCGGCGCGGCATCGGCTTTTGCGTGATTTCCGCACCAAGCGTCGCCAGTTCGTCGATCGTCGCCTTGAACAGCCGCAATACATCGTCTTCGACCGCGGTGAGATCGCGCGCCGCCGGGATTCGCAGCCGCAAGCCCGCAACGCCATCGCCGAGATGACGCAGCGGATCGGCCGGCATAATGCCGAAGGTGGCGGGATCATCGGCATCTTGCCCTTGCAGGGCAGCGAGCAGGATCGCCGCATCTTCGACCGAGCGCGTCATCGGCCCGACACTGTCGAAGGAGGCGGCAAGCGGCAGCAATCCGCCCCTGCCGATGAGGCCCACCGACGTCTTGAGGCCGACGATCCCGCACATCGCCGCCGGGTTGCGCACCGAGCCGCCGGTATCGGTGCCGAGCGCCGCCGGCACCAGCCCTGCTGCGACCGCGACGCCGGAGCCGCTCGATGAGCCGCCGGGTGCACGCGGCACTGCCGGCTCGCGCGGATTGAGCGGCGTTCCAAGGACGGCATTCGTTCCCCAACTGCCGAAGGCGAATTCCACCGTCTGGACCTTGCCCAGTGCGATCATGCCGGCGGAAGTCAGGCGCCGGACGGCATTTGCGGTGGCCGTTGCGGGGCCGTCCCCAAGCGCTTTGGATCCAGCCGCGGTCGGATAACCGTCGACATGAAAGAGATCCTTCACCGCGAAGGGAAGCCCGTCGAGCGGCCCGTGCGAGGCCCCCCGCGCCCTGCGCTCGTCGGCGGCCGTCGCGGCTTGGAGCGCCGCTTCGGAGAAAAGCGCCACAAAGGCGTGCAGCGAGGGGTCGTGGGCTGAGACGCGATCAAGGGCACGGCGGATGATGGCCGTCGATGTCGTGCGGCCACGGGCAAGCGCATCCGCCAGTTCAGCGATGGTCGCGAAAGCCGATGCCGTTTCTGCTGCGTCGCTCATGTCGTTTGGCGGCCTCCCATCGAGTGGCCGTCATCATAGAGTCGTACCGCCCGAGAGGTAAAGATCGGGCCGGAGAGGATCGGCGGTCCTTTGCTCATCACGGTTGTATCGAAGGACGCGCAGCGACGCAAAGGGCTGCTCTACCGCTTGGCGACCTGAAGACCCAGCCGATGCCAGGGTTTGGCCGCTACTGTTTGAACTTCCATGCGATATTTTGAGTGAGGTTGCTGAGATAATCTTGCATCCGGTTGATGTTCTTAAGAACCGCCTTAGCTTCCGTCTCAATTTCTTAGCTGACGATCGCTTTAGCCCCACGCTGCGGATCAATTGGATCGCCGAGATCGAGTTGTACATTACGTTGCGGCAGGTTGTCAGCGCGGTCATCTCCCCGCCGAGCAAATTCGAAGAGCCCCTATTGTTCCCACAATAAGCTTTTCCACCCCTATTGCGAATCTTGTTCGGCCGATCGTCGGCGCGCCAGATCTGGTGTTTTCGGATCGGGTCAAATCCATGAGTTGGGAGACGATCGGAATCGTGTTATACTACTCTTCCGATATAGCTTAAGGGGAGGCTGGTATGAATGTGGGGAGCCCCATCATGAATTTGTTCCGGCCCTCAGCAATCTGGTTGCTCCTCCTTTTCGTAGCCTCGGGATGTGCTTCTACCGATGTAGGTGAACGGCAATACTACCAGGGTGAGAAGCTGGTCCGGCCCGACCGAATCTTCATCTATGATTTCACCGCTAATCCGGCAGAGGTGCCGGCCGAGTCATCCTTTGCGGCTGAAAATGCGGTGTCGCAGACGATGCCGACACAAGAGCAACTGGATATGACCGCCAGGCTCGGCGCCGAAGTTGCGCGACAAATGACGGCTAAGCTTCAGGATGCGGGCTTGCCAGCCCTACAGGCAGGCAGCCAACCAGCCATCAAGATCAATGACATCGTGATCAGGGGCTATTTCGTGTCGGAGGACCAAGGCAGCACCGCGAAGCGCATGCTGATCGGCTTCGGCTCCGGCGGTGCCGCGCTCACGACCGCCGTTGAAGGCTTTCAAATGACATCGCACGGGTTGCGCCTGCTCGGCAGCGGTAGGATTGATTCTAGTGGTTCGAAAACGCCGGGCCTTATTCTTCCGCTAGCGGTCATGGCCGCAACGGCAAGCCCCATCGGACTTATTGTCGGCGGCACCGTGAAACTGGCCGAGGAAGGGAGCGGCTCATCGACGATTGAAGGTTCGGCCAAGCGGACTGCGGAGACGATATCAGAGCAGCTCATCGACGCCGCCAAGCGACAAGGATGGCTGTGACGGCGGTCAGCAAGGATCGCCATGCCGGTTTCCCACATATTCCTGCAATTTCGGTTATTCGCATCCCATCCGCATAGGCCGAAGGCGGCGCCCTGTAAGGTGCCCTGCCGGCTTGCTGCAAGATCCTGAATGAACCGCGCAATAGGCGTAACCCATCATGCCGGCCGTGGCGAGACCACCGGCGGCATCAAGGTTTCGAGCGCGGCGGCGACGGAGAGCACTTGCTCGTCGGCAAAGCGGGGGCCGACAATTTGCAGTCCGACGGGCAGGCCATCCTCCGCCAGCCCGACAGGCAGCGACAAGGCCGGGAGCTGCGGCAACATGTTGAAAGGGCAGGTCACGTCCAGCCCCTTGTAGCGGCCATTCGGCAGTGTCGCGACATAATCGTCGTCCGTCTCGGTCACCGGTGGGGCGGTTATGGCACAGGTTGGACACAGAAGCGCCTCATAACGCTCGAACAGCGCGGCCATATCGCGCCACATCGCCGTGCGCAGCAACTCGATGCGCTTGTACGCGGTCGCCCCCATGGCGTTACCGCGCTCGATCATGGCCACCACCGTCGGATCCATCTTGTCGCGCCAGGTCTCGATCTCCTTGCCGAAGAAAGCCGACATGAACACGCACCACAGGTCAAACCATTCGTCGTTGACGGCGCGCGTCCAGGCAAGCGGCACTTCCTCCACCACAGCGCCGGCCCCGCGCAGCACCTCGACGGCGCGACGCAGGGAAGCCCCGACCCCGGGCTGTATGGCATAGTAGCCGAGGTCCATCGACAGCGCGAAGCGCCGCCCCTTGAGGTCTGCTGCAGCAGCACCTTGAGGACTGAAGGCGATAGGCAGGGAGGAGATGTCTTCGTCACTCGGGCCGGCAGCGGCGGCCATGAAGGCGACAGCGTCCTCGACGCGACGCGCCAGCGGACCGAAATGGGAGATGTTGTCGAACACGCTGGGTAGGAGCGTCATCGGGACGCGACCGAGGCTCGGCTTCAACCCGACGATGCCGCAGAAGGCGGCCGGAATGCGTACCGATCCGCCCATGTCCGAGCCTTCGGCAAAAGGCACGACGCCGGCCGCCACAGCCACGGCCGAGCCGCCGGAAGAGCCGCCGCTGGTGCGCTCCCGGTTCCACGGGTTGCGGGTCACGCCCCAGCGGGGGCTTGCCGTCATGCTGGAATAGGCGAATTCCGGTGTCGTGGTCTTGGCCACCAGGATGGCGCCAGCCTGCTCAAGGCGACGAATGCAGAGCGCGCTTTTGTCGGGCACCCAGTCCGGCCGGGTCCAAGAGCCCAGCGTCGTAAGGTCGCCCTCGGTCGGCGTCAGGTCCTTGGCGGCGAAGGGAACGCCGTGCAGCAATCCGGTCGCCTCGCCGCGCGCCACCCTTCTGTCAGCTGCGCGAGCGGCCTCCAGTGCCCTCTCCTCGCGGATGAGCGTGAACGGATTGAATGCCGTCGCCGCCATCTTGGCGCGGCGGATCGATTCCATCACCACGGTCTCGGCGCTGAAGGCGCCAGTGCGGATGCCGCCTGCGATCGCGGTCGCGGCAAGATCGAGCGGATGGGTCAAGGCGTATTCTCCTGAAGGTTCAGCATGTAATGGGCCGGGTAAATGGGCCGGGCAATGGGGGGTTGCGCCATGTGCCCGCACCTGCGCAATCTGTGCCGGTCACAGAAAACGCATCCGGCCCGCCGTATGGCATTCAGAGCAAACAGCAAGCCCCCGTCCTTCGCCGCGTGGAATGCCGCCCTCGGCGCCGCAGCGACGGCGATAGGTACGCGCGGCTTCCCCGACGCGCTGGCGGCGGCGCTTCGGCTTCTGACGCCATTCCAGATGATGAACGGCTTCGTCTATTCGCCCGACAACCATGCCTTCGATCTCTACAACGAGAAAATCGTGGCCGAACGGGCCATCATCGTCGACCGCTATCTTGCCGGTGCCTTCGTGCTCGACCCGTTCTACGATGCCGTGCGCAAGGATTCCAGCCGGCGCATGATCGTGATGCGGGAGCTCGCACCCGACAACTTCCGCCAGACCGAATATTACCGGCTGCATTACGCCACGACACGGATCGTGGATGAGATCGGCTTCGTGATGCAGCTGGAGGACAGCTTCTGCGCGGTGCTGTCGCTGTCGCGCACTGGTACGGAGGCCCCCTTCGCCGACGAAGAGCTGCAGAGCCTGCGCGCGACGGCTCCGGTCGTGTGTGCCCTCGGAGAGCGACACTGGTTCCATCTTCCGGGCCGTTCGCTCACCACCGGCACGGCAAGGCCGGTTGAGCGCATAGAACACCCGCTGTTGACACGCCGAGAACTTGAAATCGTCACGCTGATCCTCAAGGGGCACTCCAACTTCTCGCTTGCCACCGTGCTGTCGCTTTCGCCCAACACGGTCAAAGTGCATCGCCGGCAGATCTACCTGAAACTGAATATTTCCAGCCAAGCCGAGCTTTTCCGCCTTTTCCTCGCGTGAGACCCGACGGTTCGAAGTGGAGATGGCCCGATGCCGAGATGGCCCGGCATCGGGCCCTGCCCTCATTCGGCGAAGTCCATCTCCGGCGGCGCGACGCGGAAGAACTTCGTCAGATACAACAAGTAGACGACGCCGATCGCCAGCCAGATCAGCCCGAGCAGCTTGGCGTGACCGTCGAGATTGATCAGCAGGTAGAGGTCGCAGACCGCCGCGACAGCGGGAATGATGAGGCCGAAGAGCACACCGATCGGCCTGACCTGCTGTTCACCCCGGAGATAGAGCGCGATCACCGAGATGTTGACGGCGGTGAAGGCCAGGAAGGCGCCGAAGTTGATGAAGGACGTCGAGGTGGTGACGTCCATCGTCAGCGCCAGCAGGCCCACGATGCCGACCAGCCCGAGGTTGAGGACCGGCGTGTGCCATTTCGGATGCAGCCGGCCGAAGATGGCGGAAGGCAGCACCCTGTCGCGCCCCATGGCAAAGAGCAGACGTCCGACGCTCGCCTGCGCCGCGAGGCCGGAGGTGAACTGCGCGACCACCAGCGTGGCCAGGAACACTGTGACGAATACATCGCCGCCCACCGCCTTGCCGATCTCGGTCGCGGCCGCGTCCACCGAGGCGAATTGGAAGCCGGGATGGGCGAGCTGGGTGATATAGCCAGCCAGCACGAAAATGAGGCCGCCGGCCAGCGCCGTGATGAGGATGGCGCGCGGCATGGTGCGCCGGGCGTCGCGGGTCTCTTCCGTCAGCGTTGAAACAGCGTCGAAGCCGAGGAAGGAATAGGCGGCGATCGCCGCACCTGCGGCGGAGGCCGAGAAGGGCACGTCCGCCTTAAAGAAAGGCTCGACCGAAATCAGCCCGCCGGGGCCATTGGCGGCAACGACATAGCGCGCGGCCAGGAACAAGAAGGCAAAGAGTACACCGAATTGCACCAGCATCAGGATGAAGTTGACCCGGTTGGCAAAGACGATCCCGATGACGTTGACGGCTGTCGTCAGCCCGATGAAGGCGACGATCCAGACCCAAGCGGGAATCGCCGGGAAGGCCGAGGTAAGGTAGGCCGCGCCGATCAGCCAGATCACCATTGGCAGGAAGAAATAATCGAGCAGCACCGCCCAGCCGACGAGGAAGCCGACACTCGGGCGGATCGACTTGCGGGCATAGGTGTAGGATGAACCGGCGACCGGATAGACCCGGGCCATGACGCCGTAGCTCATCGCGGTCAGGAGGATCGCGGCCGAGGCGACGAGATAAGCCATGGCGGTCGTCCCCTGGCTGGCGGTGGCCAGAGCACCAAAAGTGCCGAAAACAATCATCGGCGTCATATAGGCAAGGCCGAACAGCACGACGGACCATAGGCCGAGCGCGCGATCGAGTTTCACCGGTTCGTTCATTGTTCCACTCCCAATGTCTGGCATCCGACGCGTTTCGGCACCTCGTGACTGGCAAAGTCCGGTGCTGCTCGCATTTTCTTGATCTGAACCATGACACTGGCGGGTGCCCCCGAACATAATACCAAGGGGTTACTCCGTGCCGTCAGGCTCGGCCACGCATCTGCAGCGTGACGGGGGCGTCCGCCACTGGCCGGAGCTGAAGCGGCAACAGGAGGTGGGAAGAGGCGGTGCGGCGGTTCATCGACCGCATCGTTGTTCACCCCACGAAAAAGCAGGGCGAATGCGAGATCGAACTGGTCGGACAAATCCCAGGAATCCTGGAGCCGAGCGGCATCCGTTCCAGTGTTATTCTTGAAAAGGGTGATAAAGATGGTAGCAGCGGAGGGATTTGAACCCCCGACCAAGGGATTATGATTCCCCTGCTCTACCACTGAGCTACGCTGCCACCGGGACCTGGATAGGTCTGCTGCCTGCCGCAACAGGCGGGATGCGTATACTCGCCCCCCGGCAGACTGTCAACCGGCCTCTCGCACCGAGACTAAGCTTTTGATCCGGCGCGTTAATCGCCAAACATGGAGGTGAGCTTCAGCGCCACCCCCATGCTGCCCTCGACCTTGAGCTTGCCGGTCATATAGGCCAGGGTGGGGTCGAGGCCGCCGGCCATCAGCTTTTCCAGATTTTCCGCCGACATGGCGATGGTCGTATTGGCCTCGCCGGCATCCTCGTTACCGATCGCCGGGGGATGGACGGTCCCGTCCCAGAAGATGATCCCATCATCGAGAACGAACTTCACTTTATAGCCCAGTTGCACGTTCTGAGCGGCGCGGCGCCGCATTTCCTCGGTCAGTTGCGCCAGCTCCATCACGCCCCCCGCTTCGGTTATTGAATGACAGCCTGATCGTCGCGGCAGATCCAGCCACCGCCCAGCAATCTTTCGCCCTGATAGAAAACGCAAGCCTGGCCCGGCGCAATGCCATATTGCGGCGCCTCCAGCGTGACGATAGCATTGCTGCCGGCCGACGCGGCCTCCTGCAATGACACCGCCTGCAACGTCACAGTAGCCGGCGCCGGCTGGCTCATCGAGCGCAGCTTCACGGTGACCGGCACGTCACGGGTCGGCTCATCGGAACGGCCGAGCCAATTCACATCGCGCAAGGTCACGCAATGCCGCGCCAGGGCCTCCTTGGGGCCGACATAGACACGGCGCGTCTGCGGCTCAACCTTCACGACATAAAGCGGCTTGTTATTGCTGCCGACATCATGCACGCCAATGCCGCGCCGCTGGCCGACGGTGAAATTGATGACGCCATCATGATGCCCAAGCACGCGGCCATCGAGATGCACGATCTCACCGGGCTCGATTGCTCCGGGCCGCAGCTTCTCGACCACCTTGGCATAGCCGCCATCGGGGACGAAGCAGATGTCCTGGCTGTCCGGCTTGTCGGCGACGGCGAGGCCAAGCTTTGCCGCTATCGCACGGGTTTCGGTCTTCGGCACATCGCCCAGGGGGAAGCGCAGGAAATCGAGCTGCGGCTGGGTGGTTGCGAAAAGGAAATAGCTTTGATCGCGGCTGGGATCGGTACCGCGATGCATCTCGGCGCCAAATGCACCGGAGACGCGGCGCACGTAATGGCCGGTCGCCATCGCTTCCGCGCCAAGATCGCGGGCCTGGTCGAGCAGGTCACGGAACTTGACCCGCTGATTGCAGCGCACGCAAGGGATCGGCGTCTCGCCGTTCAGATAGGAATCGGCGAATTCCTGCATCACCGCATCGGAGAACTTGTTCTCGTAATCCAGCACGTAATGGGGAATGCCGAGCTTGTCCGCCACCTGGCGGGCGTCATAGATGTCCTGGCCCGCACAGCATGCCCCCTTCTTGCCCACGGTCAGGCCATGATCGTAGAGCTGCAGGGTGACGCCGACGACGTCATAACCTTCCTGCGCCAGCAGCGCGGCCGTCACCGAGCTGTCAACGCCGCCGGACATGGCGACGACGACCCGTGTATCCCCGGGGGCCTTATCGAAACCGAGCGAGTTCATTCTTGTATATTATCCTACCGACGGGGCTTGCGCCAAATCGACCCCGACCGAAGCGGCCGACTGAGCCTGGGCAAGGCGATAAGCCTCCGCGAGCGGCGTATCATCAATCATATGCTGGAACCAGTCCGGCACCACATGAGGCGCATGCCCATCGACATTCGGGGCCGCCAAGCCGGCTGTCACGTGGCGCAAGGTAACGGTTCTGCTTTCCGTACTGAAGCGGGCAATGCCCTCCTCCGTCGCAATGCTGCCATGCAGGTGCTGGCCGGAAAAAGCCAACATATCGCCCGGTTGCAGGACGATCGGCATTGCGGCGGCAGCGGATAATTCTTCCGTCACAACCGGCAGCACCGGATAGCTGTCCGCCTTGCCGCTCTCCATCATGGCTTTCAGGATCTCGAAATCCCAATCGGCGCTGCTATTGCCAACCGGCTCGGCCCAGAGGCTGGGATAGAACAGGATCGTCCGCTGGGCGCTGGTGGGATAAAGCGGCGTCCACCAATTGATCTGCTGCGCGATATTGGAGCCCCAATTATCGCGATGCGCCGGCAATGGCATGATCCGGCGCCCCTGATGACTGTTCTGGAACGGCACGACGCGCAGTTGCAGCGGATCCCAATAGCTGTCCACCGCCGTCAAGCCGGTTGCGATCAAGGCGTCCTTGAACGCCGCGACGATCGCGGGATCCTGCTTGAACCGGCCGCGCAAGGCACGCACCCGTTTCAAAAAGAGATCGGCCGGCAAGCGCGCTTCAATCGTCAGCGGATCGTCGTCCTGAAAGCCGTCACGCAACATCGCATCGGCAGTTTCGCAGAGCCGCGCCAAAGCCGGCATTTGCCGCCAGACGAGGAGATCGCCGTTCAGCGTCAGCCGGCCAATATCCTCCACCGGCAAAGCGCGGTCCAGGAAGTGGACGGCCACCATGGGTTCACCCTTTCAGGATTTGGATGATGCGTTGATAGGGGGCCGGATCCACCGCTAGGCCAAAAGCCGCCGAGAAATGCCCCTGGTCGCGATTGAAGATATTGCCGGCCGGCAGACGCCAATTGCGCGCCAGCCGAACGCCCCCGGCATAGGGCGTGACATTATCGCGCCGGCCAAGCAGCATGACGATTCGCGCCGGATCGATCGGCGGTTCGGGAGACGCGTCGGTGATCGGCGACAGCGCCCTTATGTCCTCCTCGCGCCAACCGGCGGCGAGCACCGCACGATCGACATCGGCCACCTGGCCAAGTGCCGATTCCGTGGTCAGGCCGCTCACCTGATCGGTGGTGGTCAGCAGCAGCAAGACATCCGGCCGGCAGGCATCGGGCCAGCTCGCCATGTTGCAGGCGGCCACCTGCGTGCTGAGCGCGCCGAGCGAAATGCCGCCCAGGGCAACCTTGCCGCTGCCCTGCCGCCGGCACCAATCGATCAGGGTAGCGAATTCGCGCGCCGCCTGGATGAAATGGTAGAGGCCGGAAATCGGCGCGGCATGCAGGAAGGCCTCGCCTCCGAAGGAGCCGAGGCGGGTCCGCCGGTTATGCCCCGGCGCATCCGGCATCAGGATCCGGATGCCGGCGCGGGCCAGCGACAGGAAATCCAGCGGCCCCTTGACCATCATTTCCAGTTCCATGGCGAGGCCATGGCCCCAGATCAGGCTGGGCGTGCCGGCGTTCGCACCCACCGGCTCATAGACATGCACCCAGGCCGTGTCGCCGCCACCATGGGCAACGGCCGGCGCGACCGGGCTGTGGAATTTCAGCCAGTATTCGGCAACCCCGCCCGGCCCCTGGTTGCCGATGATGGTGCGCCGGCTGACCTCGATGGATGGCAGATGCTCCGGCAAGGCAAATAAACGCCCAACAGCGGCCGGTTCTTCGCGCAACGGCGCGAGGGCGATATCGGGTTTCGGAATATCGTAATTGACCGCCGGCAACCGATGCTTGCGGGCAAACATCAGATAGGCCATGCGATGGCCGATATGCGTCTGGGCCGATTGGCGTCGCGCGATTTCGGTCTGGGCCAGCTTTTCGGCCGGTATGGTTGAGCTTGAATTGAACGCCGCGTCACGCCAGACGTCGAAAGCATGATCGGCCGCCAGGCGTAGTGCCGCAGTCCGCTTGAGCCGGGCCTGCAGATGCGTGGGGATAGCCGGCAATTTCAGCAACTCGGCGAAGCGGGTTGCATCGCCATCGGCCAGATCGGCTGCCGCCCAGGCGCGCGAAGCCGGCAGCAGCCGCTTGAAACCCCAGAGGCAGATCGGATCGATGATCGGTTTTGCTAACAGGCGATTGCTGAGCGGGATGTGGTGCGCAATCGCCGACCGGCCGGAGGGCATCGTCCCCGCTGGCGGAGCACCGCCCGGCAAGGCCGGGCTCAGCGCGGCATCACCTGCCATGGCCTTCTCCGGAAGCTCTCCGGAAGGGCCGCTGGTCGCGTCAGTTGCGCTCATCCAGCCAGGCCATCTGAATGGCTTCGAGAATTTTCTCGTTGGATTTCTGCGGATCGTCAGCGAAATCCGGCAGAGCCTGGACCCATTTCCACAGATCGGTGAATCGCAGATTCACCACATCGACACCGGGATGCTGTTCTTCCAGCTCGATGGCGATATCGTGGACATCTACCCAGCGCAATTTTTTTGCCATCCCTGCCGTCCTATTTCCGCGGTCTTGCTCGGTTGCGGCGGTTACTTATCGACCATCATGTTCCGGGTCGCACCCGGCAGGCTGACCGTCAACCCATCAAGCTCCTCGGTCATCTTGATCTGGCAACCAAGGCGCGACGTATGGGTCAGGCCGAAGGCGAGATCCAGCATGTCTTCTTCATCCTCGCTGGCGCCTTCCAGGACATCATACCATTCCGGATCGACGATCACATGGCAGGTCGAGCAGGCCAGCGATCCTTCGCAGGCACCTTCCAGGTCGATATTGTTGCGATGGGCAATTTCCATCACCGACAACCCGACCGGCGCATCGACCTCGACGCGGTTACCATCCGGATTGATAAAAGTCATCTTCGGCATTTCAGTTTCTCCATGCGGACCGGCGGCTGCCGCGCAGTCCTTTAATTTTTCGGCCCTGTCACTTTCGACCTGCGGCCGAGGTGGCATCCGCCACGGCGCGATCGTTCGGCTCGTCAGTTGCCATACTCTTTTCGACCTCGTCAAGGCTGTGCCCGGTCAAGGCCTGGGCGATCGCCCGGTCCATCCGTTTCTGGGCAAAGCCGTGGGTCGCCTGTTCGAGTATGTCAACCGTGGCGCTGATGCGGTCCCGGTCTTCCGACGACATCGCCTGTCGCACCTGGGCAATAGCGCCATCGATCGCCGCTTTTTCAGCCGCATCCAACAGCTTGCCATCAGCTTTCAAGGCAGCCGAAAGAGCCAGGAGCACGCGCTCGGCCTCGACCCGCGCCTCGATCAGCAGCCGGCGTTCCATATCCTCGCGCGCATGCGTCAGGCTGTCGCGCAGCATGCCGGCCATCTCATCTTCGGTCAGACCGTAGCTCGGCTTGATCTCGATCTCCGCTTTGGCGCCGGTCAGGCGCTCCTCGGCACTCACCGTCACCAGGCCATCGGCATCGACGGCAAACTTGACCAGGATGCGGGCCGAGCCTGCCACCATCGGCGGGATGCCCTTCAGCTCGAACCGGCCGAGCGACCGGCAGGCGTCGACGGTTTCGCGCTCGCCCTGCAGGACATGAATCAGCATGCCGGACTGACCGTCCTGGTAGGTGGTGAATTCCTGCCCTTTGGTGACCGGAATTGGCGTGTTGCGCTCGATCACCTTCTCGACGATGCCACCCATCGTCTCGATCCCCAGGGACAAGGGCGTGACATCGAGCAGCAGCGTGTCGCTGCCCTGGGTCAGCGCCTTTGCCTGTTGTGCGGCACCGATCGCCACGACCTCATCCGGATCGATATCGGCGAGAGGCTCACGGCCGAAAAATTTGCTGACGCGATGACGCACGGCCGGCACGCGGGTCGATCCACCGACCAACACGACGCCCTGCACATCGGCCGCTTCGACCCGCGCATCGATGAGAACCTGGCGGCAGGCGCGCAGGGTTCGCGCGATCAGCCCATCGACCAGTTGATCGAACACATCGCGCATCACATTGACATGCAGGACATGACCATCGACATCGCAATCCAGCCAGACGCTGTCTTGCGCCGTCAGGGCTTCCTTGGCATGACGGGCGGCAATCAACAGAGCCCGCGCGCCAACCGGGGTCAGCTTGCCCAGCTTCTGATCGGCGATCACCCATTCGGCCAAGGCATGATCGAAGTCATCGCCACCCAGTGCCGCATCGCCGCCGGTCGCCAGGACGCGGAAAACACCCTTCTCCAGACGCAGCAGCGAGATATCGAAGGTGCCGCCACCGAGATCGTAGATGGCGTAAAGGCCTTCGGCCGCCGTATCGAGACCATAGGCCAGCGCCGCCGCAGTCGGTTCATTGACCAAGCGCAATACCTCGAGACCAGCCAGCGCCGCCGCATCCTTGGTGGCAATGCGCGCTGCATCATCGAAATAAGCCGGCACGGTAATCACCGCGCGGTCGACCGGCTGATCCAGCTTGGTTTCCGCACGCGCCTTCAGCGCCCGCAGAATATCGGCCGACACCTCGACCGGCGAAACCGCGCGATCATCGATTTTCAGACGCACCATTCCACCGGCGCTGTCATCGGCCAGCTCATAAGGAAGGCTGCCGCCCAGCATTTTCACATCACCGATGCCGCGGCCCATCAAACGCTTCACCGAACTCACCACCCGTCCATGCTGCTCGATCTGCATGGCCAAAGCAGCGCGGCCAACCACGGGTTCATCACCGACATAGGCGACCACGGAGGGAATCAATCCATCCCCGCATTGATCGCGCAACACCTCGGCACGATCTTCGTGACTGTGGATGATGGCAACCACGGAATTGGTGGTGCCCAGATCGATCCCTACGGCAAGGCCGCGCTCAAGCGCATGTGGCTCCGGCGTTTCGCCGGGTTCGTGAATCTGCAGTAACACGTCAAAAACTCTCCAGGGCGACCCGGCGTGCGCGTGTTTCCTCGAGGAATTTGCGCAGATATTTCAACCGTGTCGTCAAACGATTGGCTGCTGCCAGATCATCCGCCGCGAAGGCCTTGGAAATCTCCGACAACAGATTGATGGCGTCGGCACCGGCCTTGATCGCCAGTTTCTCGATCGCCTCGACACTTTCCGCTTCGGCCAGCGCCTCACGTGCTTCCATCGCTTCCATCAGCAAAGCGGGATCGTCGACCGTCTGGTCCTTGGCCACCGACGCCGTCTGTCCCTTCAATTGCAGGAGATAGCTCGCACGCCGCAAAGGATCGTTCAGAGTCTCAAAAGCTTCATTGAGGCTGACCGATTGTTGCTCGGCCATGGCGCGATCACGGGCCGATTTATTGGCGAAGCGATCGGGATGGACACTCCGCTGGAACCCGAGATAGCGTTTTTCCAGGAGATCGATATCGAGATCGAAGCCGGGCTCGAAGCCGAGACGGGCGAAATGATCGATCTGTCGGGGCGGTTGGGCCGCTCCGCAGGTATGGCAAAAAATGGCCTGAACCGATACCGGCCCCTTGCAGGACCAGCATTCGGCCAAAGCCGCGCGGGGAATGGCTTTATGTTCGCCGCCGATCATCATCCTCTTCCGTTCCGATCCCGCTATCGGGACCGCTCAAACGTGGAAGGATTCGCCGCAGCCGCAGCGACCCTTTTCGTTGGGGTTGCGGAACTGGAAGCCGGATTGCAGCTTCTCCTCGACGTAATCCATCTCGGTGCCGAAGATGAACATCGCCGCTTTCGGGTCGATCAGGACGGTCACGCCATCCTGTTCCACTGCCTCGTCCATCGGGCCGCGCTCATCGGCGAATTCAAGCGTATAGCTGAGGCCAGAGCAGCCCTTGGTACGCACACCGATGCGGATACCGATGGAAGGCTTGCCCCGCTTTTCCAGCAACGCACGCACACGTTCGACGGCGGTCGGCGTCAGCGTCATCGCCTGGGGACGCGGCCGGGCCGCGCGCTTCGGCGCCGCTGGAGCTTCCGATGAGGTCGTTACCTGTTCGGACACGATCTTCAATCCTTATTCAGCAATCCTTATTCCGCTGCCTTGCCGTCGGCAACCTGTTGCTTGTCGCGATAATCCTTGATCGCCGCCTTGATGGCGTCTTCGGCGAGGATCGAGCAGTGGATCTTCACCGGCGGCAAGGAAAGGTGCTGAGCAATCTCGGTATTCTTGATCTGCTCCGCTTCATCAAGGGTCTTGCCCTTCACCCATTCGGTCGCCAGTGAGCTCGACGCAATCGCCGAACCGCAGCCGAAGGTCTTGAACTTGGCATCCTCGATACGGCCATCGACGCCCACTTTGATCTGCAGCTTCATGACGTCGCCGCAGGCCGGCGCACCGACGAGGCCGGTACCGACGGTGCCGTCGGTCTTTTCCAGGCTCCCGACATTGCGCGGGTTTTCATAATGATCAATCAACTGCTGGCTATAGGCCATGGTTACTCTCCCTTACTCTTCATCCAATGCGCGTCTAATCAACGCGAGTTCCGTGTTCAGTGTTCCGACCAGCTTAGTGTTCGGCCCACTGGATCGATTTGATATCGATACCTTCCTGGGCCATTTCCCAGAGCGGGCTCATCGACCGCAACTTGTTGACCGATTCGATGATATGCTCAACCGCATAATCGACATCCTGCTCGGTCGTGAAGCGGCCAATACCAAGACGCAGCGAGGTATGCGCCAGTTCTTCCTCGACGCCAAGGGCGCGCAGCACATAAGACGGCTCAAGTGAAGCCGAGGTGCAAGCCGAACCGGACGACACCGCCAGATCCTTGATGCCCATCATCAGCCCTTCGCCTTCGACATAAGCGAAGGACAGATTGAGATTGCCGGGAATGCGCTGATCGAGATCGCCGTTGAGGAAGACCTCCGGCAGGCGCTCCTTGAACTGGTTATACATCCGGTCGCGAAGATATGTCAGGCGTTCGGCTTCGCTCGCCATTTCCTTTTCGGCAATGGCGCAAGCTTCGCCGAGACCGACGCAAAGCGGCGTCGCCAGCGTGCCCGACCGCATGCCGCGTTCCTGGCCGCCACCGTGGATCAGTGCATCCAGGCGCACACGCGGCTTGCGTCGCACGTAAAGAGCGCCGATGCCTTTCGGCCCGTAAATCTTGTGACCCGAGATCGACATCAGATCGATGTTCATCGCATTGACGTCGAGCGGGATCTTGCCGACGGCCTGGGCCGCATCGGTATGGAAGTAAACGCCGCGCTCGCGGCAGATCTTGCCGATCTCGGCCAAAGGCTGGATCACACCGATCTCGTTATTCACGGCCATGATCGAGACGATGACCGTCTTGTCGGTAATCGCCGCCTTCAGTTGCTCCAGATCGATCAAGCCGTTCTGCTGCACCGGCAAATAGGTGACCTTGAACCCTTCCATCTCCAGATGGCGGCAGGAATCCAGCACGCATTTATGCTCGGTCACCGTGGTGATGACGTGGTTCTTGCGATCCTTCTGGAAATGCGCGACGCCCTTGAGCGCCAGATTGTTGGATTCCGTCGCGCCCGAGGTGAAGATCACCTCCTTCTCATCGGCGCCGATGATCGATGCAACCTGGCGGCGCGCCTTCTCCACCGCCTCTTCGGCTTCCCAGCCGAAATGGTGGTTGCGGGAATGCGGATTGCCGAACTTCTCGGTGAAGTAAGGCAGCATTGCCTGGACGACGCGCGGATCGCAGGGGGTCGTCGCCTGGTAATCGAGATAGATCGGCAGTTGCGGCTGGTTCTGGCCATCCTGCCGCAGCCCGTTTACCTGAACCGGCTCATGCACCTGCTGACCGTTTGTCGAACTTCCGTTGACGCTCATGCCACTCACTCTCCTTCATTCTCAGGCGGCCGATGAAACGCCGGCCGCACTTCCCGCGCCCGACATCCCCGTCGCTCCGCCACGTGCCTGGATGGATGACCAGGCGGCCACAAACCGCTCCACATCGCCCAGGCTCGATTGCCAACCCAAACTGACGCGGATCGCCGTACCGGCGGTCGCTGCGTCGAAACCCATCGCGGTGATGACATGGCTCGGCCGGACCTTGCCCGACGAACAGGCCGAGCCGGCGCTCACCGCAATGCCGGCCAGATCGAGCGCCATCACCAGCGTCTCACTGTTTTTCGTCCCAGCCGCGAAACAACTCGTATTCGGCAGACGCATCTGCCCCTGGCCGAGCGCCGTGCCCTGGCTCCGACCAAAAATGGTGATCGGCTGGCCGAGCGACAACAGCCGTTCTTCCAGCTTGTCGCGCAGATAAGCGACCTGCGCCATTTCCGCCGACGTATCCAAAGCCGCCGCAGCGCCGAAACCGGCAATGGCCGGGATGTTCTCGGTGCCGGCGCGACGGCCGCGTTCCTGCCCGCCGCCCAGGAGCATGGCTGCTATGTCCCGATCCCTGCCCAGCACCAGGGCACCGGCGCCCTGCGGGCCGCCCATCTTATGGGCCGACAAGGTCAGGAGGTCGACATCCAGCGACATCATGTCGATGGCAATGCGCCCCGCTGCCTGGCTGGCATCGCAATGCACCAAAGCGCCATAGCGATGCGCCACGGCACTGACGGCCTGCATGGGCTGGATGACGCCGGTCTCGTTATTCGCCAGCATGACCGAGATCAATGCCGGCTGGCCGTCACGCCGCAGCAGGAAATCCAACTGGTCGAGATCGACCTCGCCACTGCGCTGGACGGGGATGACTTCAGCACCGGCCATGCGGGCCGGCCGCAGAACCGAATCATGCTCGATCGCCGAGATCAGAAGCCGGCGAGACTCGCGATTGAACAGTGCCAGGTTATTGGCCTCGGTGCCGCTCGCGGTAAAGATAACGTTCTCGGGCCGCGCACCCACCAGGGCCGCGACCTGCACCCGCGCGGTATCGACCCGGCGGCGCGCGCCACGCCCATAGAGATGTACCGAAGACGGATTGCCGGTCTCGACCAAGGCCTCGGCCATCACCGACAGCGCCTCGGGGCGCACCGGCGAGGTGGCGTTGTAATCGAGATATGTTGCCGGCTGATTGGTCATGCCCTTCTTCCCCGCAGCTATTCGGCAGCAACATTGGCACCGTCACCAGAGACGGGCCGCGATTGCGGCGGCACGGAAGCCGCCTGTTCATCGGTCGAGGCTTCCAGCCGCCCCATCGGCACGGCCTTGCCCAGGACCCGGCGCTGGCAGACATCCGCCAGCGAAACGGAACTCAGGAAAAGCTGGATCTGATGCGACAGCTCTTCCCACAGATCGTGGGTCAGGCAGCGGCTCTTATCGCTATGGCAGCCGGTACCGGAATTCGGCTTGCACCGCGTCGCCCGGATCGGCTCGTCGACCGCGAGGATGGCATCGGAAATGCGCGTATCTTCGGCACTCCGCGCCAGCAGATAGCCGCCGCCGGGACCGCGCACGCTTTTCACCAAGCCGCTGCGGCGCAGCTTGGCAAAGAGCTGCTCAAGATACGACAGTGAGATTTCCTGCCGCGTGGAGATATCCGCCAACGCCACCGGCCGGCCATTGCTGTTGCTGGCAAGGTCCACCAGCGCCATGACTGCATATCGTCCTTTGGTGCTCAGTCTCATCGACTTGCCTCCTTAAGCCAAGGAGCCGCGGAGTCCGGAGACAGACCCGGTTCTTCCGACGTGGCATTGCCCGGCAACGCACCGTTCAGGGTGACGGACAAGGCCTTGGCTTCCTCAAGCTCTCCTTCCAATGCCCGCAACCGTGCTTGCAGGCTCGATACCTGATCCAACAATCCTTCGATCGCCCGCGCCGTGGGATCCGGCAGGTCGCGGGTCGGAATGACATAGGCATTGAATTCTCTGCAGCTGCCCTTCGGCATCACCACGCGTCCGGGATTGCCGACCACGGCGGCGCCCGACGGGACATCCTTCAAGACCACCGAGGCAGCGCCCACGCGGGCGCCCGCCCCGACGGTAATATTGCCCAGCACCTGCGCTCCCGCGCCGACGATGGCGCCCGATTCCAGGGTCGGATGCCGCTTCACGCCGACCTGGGCCGCCGCATTGACCGAGGGGAGAATGCCCCCCAGGGTGACGCCCTGATACAAGGTGACGTCATAGCCGACGATGGCCATTTCGCCGATCACCGTCCCCATGCCATGGTCGATGAAGAGGCGCTGACCGATCCGGGCGCCGGGATGGATCTCAATCCCCGTCACCCAGCGCGCGATCTGCGACACGACCCGGCCGAAGGTCTTAAACCCGTTGCGCCACAAATAGTTAGCCAAGCGGTGCGCCATCACGGCGTGGAACCCGGGATAGGTTAACGCCACCTCAAAACGGGAGCGTGCGGCAGGGTCGCGCGCAATAATCCCGTCCAATTCCTCTGCAAGGCGCTTGAAAATCATACCGGCCATCGTGTTTACTACCTCGCCGCCGAGCGCCAAGACCTACAAATTTTGTCGGATATTGACGCGGGCGACTGCGGGAATGCCATTCATAATCGGTGATATAGTATGCCCTACTAACACAGTCAAGTTTATCACCGTGGCTCAGAAAAAGTCTGGCTCTTTAAATCCCCTATGTGATATCAACTATTACACTTTTTGACTAAAGCGGGCGCGCCGCGCCCGATGAAAGGGTCGGCTGACGTGAAGCCGGCACAAGATAGGAACGAGCTGAATAGGCATGCCTGAAGTCATTATGAATGGGCCGGAAGGCCGCCTGGAAGGGCGCTATCAGCAGGGTAGTGGCCCCAATGCACCGATTGCGCTGATGCTGCACCCGCATCCGCAGCATGGCGGCACGATGAACAACAAGGTCATTTATGCCTTGTTTCAGAGCTATCAAAAACTGGGGTTTTCCGTCCTACGCTTCAATTTTCGCGGCGTCGGCCGCAGCCAAGGAAAATTTGACCGTGGCGAAGGGGAATTAAGCGATGCGGCCGCCGCCTTGGACTGGCTGCAGACCTGGAATCCCAATGCCAGCCAGTGCTGGATCGCCGGCTTTTCCTTTGGCGCCTGGATCGGCATGCAGTTATTGATGCGCCGGCCGGAGATCAGCGGCTTCATCTCGGTGGCGCCGCCGGCCAATATTTACGATTTCAGCTTCCTCGCTCCCTGCCCGTCCTCGGGCCTGATGATCCAGGGCGACCAGGACACGATCGTGCCGCAGGAATCGGTCACCAAGCTGGTCAACAAGCTGAGCCATCAGCGGGGCATCAAGATCGATTACCGGATGATCCCTGGCGCCACGCATTTCTTCACGGAGCATCTGGATCAATTGACCCAGACTGTGGACGATTATCTCAATACGCAGGTGCCGGAAGTGGCGGCCAAGATCCGGGCCACCCGCTGATCCGGGATAATCCCATTATCGCATGCAGTTAAAAAGACGGCGCCTGTTGTAAGAACAGGCGCCGTTTTCGCGATCACCGGTGGCTGTGCCGATGCAGCGTCCCGCCGCTCAGGGGACGGGGGGCGCCGGTGGTGCCCGGAAAGCTGATCGGCAGCCCGGCATAAGATCTTACGGCCATGAAGGCAAAAGCCTGCGCTTCCAAAGCATCGCCATCCCAGCCAACGACCTCGACCGGATCGACCGGCACGGACAAGCGGCGGCGCAATTCGTCCATTACGACCGGATTATGGCGCCCGCCACCCGTCACCAGCCAGCGCACCGCCGGCCTTGGAAACCATTGCCGGGCCGCCGCCACCGTCGCCGCGGTGAAAGCCGTCAGCGTCGCCGCGCCATCGGCCGGCGAGCATCCGGTCGGTATCAGGTCGCGGAAGGCATCGCGATCCAGGGATTTCGGCGCCGGCGCCTGGAAATAGGGGTGCGCCAGCCAGCGCGCCAGCATCGCCTCATCCACCCGGCCAGCCTTGGCCAAAGCGCCGCCATGATCGATCGCCCGCCCCGTATGCAGCAGCGCCCAGTCATCGATCAAGGCATTGGCCGGGCCGGTATCGAAAGCCAGCAGGTTCTGCTCGGCCGAACCGATCCAGGTGACATTGCCGACGCCGCCGAGATTGAGCACGGCCAGCGGCCCCTCCAGCCCCGACGCCAAGGCGCGGTGATAAACCGGTGCAAGCGGCGCGCCCTGCCCGCCGGACGAAACGTCGTTGCTGCGGAAGTCATTGATGACATCGATGCCGGTTGCCTGGGCCAGCAGGGCGCCGTCGCCGATCTGCCAAGTCCGGCGTTTCTCCGGCTCATGCAGGATCGTCTGGCCGTGGAAACCGACCAAAGCGACATCCTGGGGGGCGCGATCGGCAAGCCGCAGCAGCTCCAGCACGGCGACGGCATGCCGCTCGGTCAGTTCCTGCTCAACCCTGGCGACGACTTTTTCATCCGCGCCGCCGAGGCAGCCGCGCAGGACGCCGAGAAAAACATCGTCATAAGGGATTGTCAGGCTCGGCCCGTAAGCCGTCACCACATCCCCGTCGGTACGCAGCAATGCCGCGTCGATGCCATCGCAGGACGTGCCGCTCATCAGGCCGATGGCCCAGATTTCCGCCGATTTAGGCATACTTCCCCTTCCACTCCTACGCATCCCCAGATCCATTTCCGGCCGCCAGGTTTGATTGGCCTCAGCCTTCTGTGTTACATCAGCGGCCGTTCACCGGGACCATAACAAAATTTCCCGGCAAATTTTAGTCCGAGCCAACATTTAGCCCAAGCAACGAGCCGACGATGTTCAAGCCGAAATCAGATTTCCTGCGCGTGATCCTGGAGCGCGGCTACCTGCACCAGTGCACGGCGCTGGAGGAACTGGATGCCCTTGCCGCCAAGGGACCGATCACCGGCTATATCGGCTTCGATGCGACGGCGGACAGCCTGCATGTCGGCTCCATGGTGCAGATCATGCTGCTGCGCCGCCTGCAGCAGACCGGCCATCGCGCCATCGCCCTGATGGGCGGCGGCACCACCAAGATCGGCGATCCCAGCTTCCGCGATTCGTCGCGCCCGCTGCTGGACGACGCCGCCATCAATGCCAACCTCATGGGGATCAAGAAGGTATTCAGCAAGTTCCTGACCTTCGGCGCCGGTCCGACCGATGCCATGATGGTGAACAACGCGGATTGGCTGGACCGCCTGAACTACATCGAATTCCTGCGCGATTTCGGACGGCATTTCTCGGTCAACCGGATGCTGAGTTTCGATTCCGTCAAATTGCGCCTGGACCGGGAGCAGCCGCTGAGCTTCCTCGAATTCAATTACATGATCCTCCAGGCCTATGACTTCGTCGAACTGGGCCGGCGCAACAATTGCTGCCTGCAGATGGGCGGGTCCGATCAATGGGGCAATATCGTCAATGGCGTCGAGCTTGGCCGCCGGGTCGATAACCGGGACCTGTTCGGCCTGACCTCCCCGCTGATCACCACCGCTTCCGGTGCGAAGATGGGCAAGACCGCGGCAGGTGCGGTCTGGTTGAACGAGGAAAAGCTGTCCGCCTATGATTACTGGCAATACTGGCGCAACACCGAGGATGCCGATGTCGGCCGGTTCCTGAAGCTCTTCACCGACCTGCCATTGAACGAGATCGCCAAGCTGGAAGCATTGCAGGGAGCCGAGATCAACGAGGCGAAGATCGTGCTGGCGAATGAAGCGACGACCTTGTGCCACGGTGCGGCCGCCGCTGCTGCCGCCGCTGAAACCGCCCGGCGTACCTTCGTCGAAGGCGGGCTTGGCGAGGAGCTGCCCAGCATCGATATCACCCAGACGGATCTCGCCGCCGGCATTCCTGCCTACGAGCTGCTGCGCCGTGCCGGTCTCGTCGCCAGCAACGGTGAAGCGCGCCGGCTGATCAAAGGCGGCGGCGCCCGCCTCAACGATGTCGCCATCAATGACGAGAACCGCAAGATCGGCACCGCCGATATCAATGCCGATGGCGTGATCAAGCTGTCTTCCGGCAAGAAGCGGCATGCGGTGATCCGCGCCGTCTGATCCGTGCTATTGGCGGCTTACTTGCCGTCCTGATTGCGCGGCTTCGACTTAGCGGGCGCCTGGCCGGTGTCATCGTTATCGTCGGTATCGGTGCCGTCATCGGTGAAGAGATTGCGCAGGAAGCCGGGCGCCAAGGCGGACCAGGGATTGATGTCGATCTTCGGCTCCAGCAAGCCGCCGGTAATCGCATAGGTGGCGGCGAACAGGCCTTCACCGGGGCCGCCCTGGATGATGTTGCCGATCACCGGAATATTGCCGAGGATGCTGTTGAAAGCATAGGCCGGCACCAGCGTGCCCTTGACATTGATCTGATCGCGGTCGAGATCGATGCGGCCCTGGGCCGTCAGGCCAATCGATGGGCCGGCACTGCGGAATTTGCGGATATCGATGACACCGCGGGTCTTGGTGAAGCGGGCGCTGGCGCCGTCGAAGAAGAAGCCTTCGCCGGTCAGCACATCCACCAGGCCGGTCAGCGAAGCAACGGTCAGGAAGCGAACGAAGAAAGGCGTCCCGACCAAGCGGTAGGATTTCATCTCCAGCTTGCCGCGCAAGGGCCGCTTCGGCTCGCTGTCATTGACCGTGCCGGTGATCGACAGCTCGCCCCCCTTGATATAGTCGTAGATATTCAGCGCCCGCAACGCACCGCCGCCATCCTTGGTCTGTGCCGCCAGTTGATGCGTGCCGTCGCCGGCCGGACGGTAGACCAGGGTCAAGGGCTGCCCGCCGGGCAATGTGGCGCGCACATCGATGATGTCCCACCACAGGGGATCGCGCTTGACCTCCACCGAGACATTGGTCAGCTCACGGCCATCAGCGATCCGGGCGGTGCGGAGATTCGTAGCTTTCAGGGTGAAGGGGCGCTGCGGGGTCTCCGCTTCGGCTTCAATCGTGGCATCGTCTTTCGGCGGTGTCTTTTTCGCGGTGTCGTCGCTCGACATGTAAGGCTCGACATCCAGGACACCGTCGCCGACCACAACATCGATGCGATCGCCGACAAAGCTGAGATCGACATTATCGACATCCGTGTGATCGTATTTCGCTTCCGCGATCTTGACCTTGTCGATGCCACCTTCCGGCTTGAAGGTCAGGCTGCCACTGCCGGAAAGATTGCCTGCCGTCACTTGGAAGGACGGAACCGCCACGGCCCTGTCGCCAACCAGGTCCAGGCGCAGTCTGGCGCTGCCGGGCGTTCCGGCCGGCTTCCGCCATTTCAGAAAATCGAGATCGATCGTCGAGTCCTGCAGATCGAAACTCGCATCCAGCTGTCCGCGCTTATCGGGGTAGCGGGTAAAGGTGAGATCCGCCTTGCCGGGTCCGTCGATATAGGGCCGATAATCATATCCCAGCAGCGCACGCTGGTCGGCCGTCGCCGTGCCGACTGCATGAATCTGCTGATCGAATGGCGCCTTGTCGGTGAAGTTCTCGATCCAGCTGACATCAAGCGGGATTCCCGCCAGCTTTGCCGGCCCCTTGATGGTCATGCCTTTCTGCGTCAGATCGAGCGACAGATTGCCCTCCGAGACATCCTGGCCGAACATCGCTTTCTTCAAGCCGATATTTTCCAGTTTTGCCTGCACCGCCAGCTTGACGCGGGCGAAGGTCAGATTCTTTTCCGCCGGAAAATCGAATTGTATATGTGCCGTTGCATCGCCACTGCTATCGGCCGGCTTCAAGCCGAGCTTGGTCGGATAGCCGAGACGCGGATTATCCAGCAAGGTCAGGGCATCGATCAGTGGGCTGGTAAGATCGCCGCCGACACTGATCGTCTGATCCTCCTGGTCGAGGCCGGTGATCAGCAGCTTGCCGCCCGTGATCTTGATCTTGCCGGCACGGCCGCCTTTGATATCGGCGGCGAACTGCTTCTCGGTAAACGTCGCCGATGCCGAGCCTTCGGTGATCGGCGGCAACGGCCGCAGGTAATGAACCGTCAGGTTGCTCGCCTGCATCGTGCCATTGATCTCGACCATAGGCCGGTCACCCGGCGTTGCAGGCGCCCGCAGCATGAGGCTAGCTTGCAAATCGTCGACCATGCCGGCGGGAATATTGGGCACCAACCAGGCGCGCGTATCTTCCGCTGCTCCAATCGGCCAATAGCCGTCCATCAGTGCCGCATCGAACTTGCTGGCTGACAATTTCAATTGCGCTTTCATCGGCCCGCCATCCGAAGCCGTCCCGCGCAACAGCCCTTCGATCGACCCCGTCAGCCGCAAGATCGGCCCGTCGATATCCGCCGTTAGGTCATAGAGCGTGATAAGATCATGCGAGGAATCCAGGCTGCCGGCCAGTGACAATGACTTTAGCGGAATGGGCTTCTTGGTGTGCTCGGGCATCGAGATCGTACCGGGGCCACCGGTCATCTCGAAATTCGTCGGGCCGATCTTGCCATCGAGATCGAATTCCGTCTTCACGCGGCCGTTCAGCGGCACATCGGTATTCTCAAGTATCTTCAGGCCCGGCTGGGCCAGCTCCAGCTTGCTGGCCAGCAGGCCGGTCATCTGGGCATCGATTTCCAGTTTCTTGGTCTTATTGCTGAGCTTCAGCCGGCCGGTCAGGAAGGCCGGTATACCGAGATCCGGCGATTGCAGGCTGATCGTGCCATCAAGCCCTTCGCGATCTCGTGCCACATTGATCTGCACCTGCTGGGCGCGCCAGAAAGTGCGGATCTGACGATCGGCCAAGGTGATGTTGCCGCCGATAATGGCGATTTCGGTCAGATAGCCGGTTTGTTTGTAAGGATCGGGCGGCGCCAGCATTTCACCCAGGACCTGCGCCAGGACCTCCGATTGGTTGTCTGACGCATCCGCCGAATCGCCACCCAGCTCGCGCGGCCCGAACATCAATCGGTTATCACGGCTGCGCCAGAACCGCAGGGAGGCACCGAAGACTTCGATCCGGCTGGGTGCGATCATGCCGCGCATCAGCGCCCGAGCGCTCAATGAAATGCCGGCCTCCGGAATGGTCGCGAGATCGCGGCCACGGCGATCGCGGACATGCAGGTTGACGCCGCGCACATCCAGGGCGCGCTGCCAGCCCGCCCAGGTGAGAACCGCATCATCGATGGTTATCTGCAGATCCTGGTCGGGACCGTTGACGGCTTCTTCCAGATACGGCACCAGGAACCGCAGATGGATCGGCCCTTCATAGGTCAACCGCCAGGCCAGGAAGCCGATCAACAGAGCCAGTCCGGCAAGGGCGGCGCCCAGCGCTTCCAACACAAACTTTGTCGTGCGTCGTATCACATCCGCACCACGGGTTTTCCGGCCGGCGCTTTCTCGTCCATCGAATTTTCCGCCGACGGACTCCCGATTGCCGGCATTTCGACTGGGTGTCTGATTTCCGGCTTCCTCTCCCTGCCGGGCCCCGCCCTGGTCCCTGCCATAATCTCTGGCGCGTCAGCGATCTTGACCATGCCGCCATCCTTCAGCAGTCTCGGTCACAGCCATAGCCGACCGCCGAGCCTGCATGATGCCATCAACCGACAAGCAAACGCCCCGCGCCCTCGATCCACAACTTCTACCGCGTCCCAGCGACATCCGGCAGGTCGAGCTTGGGCGCCAGCATCTGGCCGAGAAACTGCAGGCCGAGAGCCTGGACGGCGTGTTCGATAAGCTGCAAGCACCCGGCGCCACAGCCCTGCTTGATGCGATTTTCGGCAATAGTCCCTTCCTTGGGCAATGCATTCTCGCCGAGTCGGCCTTCTTCCTGGAAGTTTTAACCAACCGACCCGAAGCTGTCTGTAATAAAGTACTGCAGAATCTACGAGATTCGACCGCCGCCACCAGCGACGAGCAGGAATTGATGCGCCTGCTCCGACACGCCAAGCGGCAATCCGCCTTGTTGATCGCGGTCGCCGATATTGCCGGCTGGTGGTCGCTGGAGGAAGTGACCGGCGCCTTGAGCGATCTCGCCGAGACCGCCCTGCAGGCGGCCATCGGCTTCCTGCTTCGCCGCCTGCACGATGTCGGTGAAATCATCCTGCCCGATCCGGCACATCCCTTGCGGGAATGCGGACTCATCGTGCTCGCCCTCGGCAAGCTCGGCGCCCGGGAGCTCAATTACAGCTCCGATATCGACCTCATGATCCTGTTCGAGCCGGAGAAGGTGCAATACAAGGGCCGAAAGAGCGTCCAGGAATGTTTTGTCCGCCTCGCCCGCAACCTCGTCAGGTTGATGCAAGACGTAACCGAGGACGGCTATGTCTTCCGCACCGATCTGCGGCTGCGGCCCGATCCCGGCTCCACGCCCTTGGCGCTCTCAACCCTGGCGGCGGAAACCTATTACGAAGGCATGGGACAGAATTGGGAACGCGCGGCGATGATCAAGGCCCGCCTCGTCGCCGGTGACGAGACTGCCGGCGCCCAGTTCCTCCGCAATCTGCGCCCCTTCATCTGGCGCAAGCATCTCGATTTCGCCGCCATCCAGGACATCCATTCGATCAAGCGGCAAATCCATGCGGTCAAGGGACACCGTGAAGTCGCGGTTGCCGGCCACAACATCAAGGTGGGACGCGGCGGCATCCGCGAAATCGAGTTTTTCGCCCAGACCCAGCAATTGATCTGGGGCGGCCGCTTGCCGGAATTGCGGGTGCCGGCCACCTGTGCGGCCATCGATATGCTGGTCGCCCTCGACAAGACCAGGCCGACGGTCGCGGCGGCGCTGAAGGAAGCCTATCGCTATCTGCGCCATGTAGAGCATCGACTGCAGATGGTCGCCGACCAGCAGACGCAGACACTGCCCGAGGCTGGGCCCGCGCTTGATCGGCTGGCGCTGTTCTGCGGTCACGCCGATACCGATGATTTTTCACGCGTCTTGCTGCATCACCTGGGACAGGTGGAAGACCACTATGCCGAACTGTTCGAGGAATCGCCGTCCCTGGGCGGCAGCGCCGAGGCCGGGTCCGGCAATCTCGTCTTCACCGGGACCGAGGACGACCCGGCGACGGTCACGACGCTGCAACAGATGGGCTTTGCCGATGGCGCCGCGGTTTCCGCTTTGGTGCGCGCCTGGCATCACGGGCGCTACCGCTCGACACGCAGCGCCCGCGCCCGCGAATTGCTGACCGAATTGATGCCGCAATTGCTGGAAAGCCTGACGAAGACGGCGGATCCCGATACCGCCTTTCGGCGCTTCGATGCCTTCCTGCGCGGGCTGCCGGCCGGCGTGCAGCTCTTCTCGCTGCTTTATGCCAATCGCAGCCTGCTCGGCCTGATCGCCGATGTGATGGGCTCGGCCCCCTTGCTGGCGGAAATGGTCAGCCATTCGCCGGTCCTGCTGGACGGCGTCCTGAGCGCCGGCTTCTTCGAGGCTGTTCCGGACCGTGCGCATCTGCGGCGCGATCTCGCCCGTCAGCTTGCCATGGGCAACGACTTTCAGGATAGCCTCGATATCCTTCGCCGCTGGACCAAGGACCTGCAATTCCAGATCGGCGTACGCCTGTTGCATAGCGGTGCCTATATCGACGCCGCCGCCAGCGATCTCAGCGATGTCGCCGATACGGCCATCACGGCATTGCTGCCGCTGGTGACCGAGGAATTCACGCGCCAACACGGGACATTGCCGGGAGAGGGCCTGGCGGTCATCGCGCTTGGCAAACTCGGCAGCCGTGAGATGACGATTACATCCGATCTCGATCTCGTTTTCATCTACGACATACCGGAGGGTGCCGAGGATTGGGATAGCACGCCATCGGACGGGGTAAAGCCGCTGGCACCGATGCAATATTACGCCAGGCTGGCGCAGCGCTTCATCAATGCGATGACCGCCATGACCGGCGAAGGCAAGCTGTTCGATGTCGATATGCGTTTGCGGCCATCCGGCAATTCCGGCCCGATCGCCAGCGGCCTCGGCCCCTTCGAACGCTATCAAAGCGAGGAAGCCTGGACCTGGGAACATATGGCCCTCACCCGTGCTCGGGTCGTCGCCGGCACACCGGCCATGCAGGCGCGCATCGACGATACCTTGCGGCGCATTCTCGCCCGGCCGCGCGATGCCGAGAAGCTGCGCACCGATATCGTGGAAATGCGCCAGCGTGTTTTACAGCAGCATCGCGGCGACAATCCCTGGGACCTGAAATACTACCGCGGCGGCCAGGTGGATATCGACTTCACGGCGCAATATATCCAGTTGCGCGATGCGCATGCACATCCGGAACTGCTGCAACGCAATCCGATCGCCTGCCTGAGAACGGCACGCGACCTCCATTTGATCGATGCTGAGATGGCGGATGGCCTGATCGTCGCCGGCACGCTTTGGAGTCGGTTGCAGCAGATGATCCGCCTGATGGTCGCCGGCAGCATCGACAACACGAAGCTGCCGCCGCCGACCCAGAACCATTTGGCCATGGTCGCCGGTTGCCCCGATTTTCTAGCTCTTCGGGAGGAAATCGAGATGCGTGCACAATCTGCTTTGCGCGCCGTCACCAGTTTGTTATCGGAATAAGAGCACGACTGAGCTATGATCGAAGCCATGATCCGGCATTGGACGAATAACCGGGTGTCACGAGGAAAGTAACATGTCTTTGAGTATCGGCGATAAAGCACCGGCTTTCACCATGAAGACCGATGGCGGCGGTAAGATTTCGCTTTCCAGCCTGAAAGGCAAAAACGTCATTCTTTATTTCTATCCGAAGGACGACACCAGCGGCTGCACCGCAGAGGCTTGCGGTTTCCGCGATGATATGCCGAGCTTCGGCAAAATCGATGCAGTGGTGATCGGCGTTTCACGGGACAGCGTCGAGAGCCACGATAAATTCAAGAAAAAATACGATCTGAATTTTGCCCTGGCCAGCGACGAGACCGGCAAAGTCACCGAAGATTACGGCGTCTGGGTCGAAAAGAGCATGTATGGCAAGAAATATATGGGGATCGAGCGCGCGACCTTTCTGATCGATGGCAAGGGGGTCATCCGCGGCATCTGGCGTAAGGTCAAAGTGAACGGCCATGTCGAAGACGTGCTGAAGGCAGTCAAGGCGCTCTGACGAGCACCCCTGCCGGCGCCATTGCCGGTTGCGCTCGCGGGAGACGCTCCTGGGAAATGGGGCGCGACGGGATGTCTGGCATTCCCCTTCCGCCCGAGTATGATGCCGCGATGAACCTGCGGCATTCGGCAATCGATATCCTGACCACAGCGGATCCGGCGCTTAAAGTCGCCAAATCCCACCATCTGGCCGCCGCCTGGCAGGCCGGCGATGTCGAGCGGGCGTTTGATCCCCAACAGACGCCGCCGGAGCGGCCGGCGCGCCCCGAGCGGCCCGTCTTATGCCGGCCCGGCAATATGCCAAGACGCAAGGCCAGCGGCAGCGCGGCAAAACGCATCGCCTTGTTGCATGCTTTGGCGCATATCGAACTCAACGCCATCGATCTTGCCTGGGATATGGTGGCCCGCTTCGGTGCGGCCGATCTGCCGCGCGCCTTCTTCGACGACTGGATTCGTGTCGGTGATGAAGAAGCCTTGCATTTCGACCTGCTGAGCCGGCGCCTCCAGGCGCTGGGCGCCGCTTATGGCGACTTGCCCGCGCATGACGGCTTGTGGCTGGCGGCCACGGAAACCGCGCATGATCTGCTGGCCCGACTCGCCATTGTGCCGCTGGTCCTGGAAGCGCGCGGGCTCGATGTCACGCCGACGATGATCGCCGATCTGCAACGCTTCGGCGACACCGAGAGTGCTGCCATCCTGCAGCGCATCTATGACGACGAGATCGGCCATGTCGAGATCGGCAGCCGATGGTTCCACGCCATCGCCGAAAAACGCCATCTCGTGCCCGTCGATGCCTGGCAGGAATTGGTGAAGCGCCATTTCCGCGGCCATCTCAAGCGGCCCTTCAACACGACCGCGCGCGATACGGCTCATCTGCCCGCGGATTTTTATGAACCGATCGCCGGCTGAGGTTTGAAGTGGGCGACGATCGGTTCGCCTGCTCCCGATTACGGCACGGTCTCGCCATGCAGCCCGAGATCGAGTCCATCGCGCTCGATTTCCTCGGCCACGCGCAGGCCGACAATCAGGTCAACGACTTTCAGGATGATGAAGGTACCGATGCCGGACCACAAAATGGTCAACAGAATGCCTTCGATCTGCGTCACCACCTGCCAGCCATTGCCATCGATCAGGCCAACCGGTGCATCGCCGCCTTTCACGGCCTGGGTCGCGAAAACACCGGTCAGGATCGCGCCGATGATGCCGCCGATGCCATGCACGCCGAAGGCATCAAGCGCATCGTCATAGCCGAGGAGATTCTTCACCGTCGTCGCGCCGAAGAAGCAGACGATGCCGGCGACGAGGCCGATGATCAGCGCGCCGGTCGGGTCGACGAAGCCGGAAGCCGGCGTAATGGCGACAAGCCCGGCGACCGCGCCGGAAATGATCCCCAGCACCGAGGGGTGCTTTTTCAGCGCCCATTCGACGAACATCCAGGAAAGGCCCGCCGCCGCGGTGGCGATTTGCGTGACCGTCATCGCCATGCCGGCGGTGCCGCCCGATGTCAACGCCGATCCCGCATTGAACCCGAACCAGCCGACCCAGAGCAATCCCGCTCCCGTCACGCTATAGACGAGATTATGCGGTGGCATCGGCATTCTGCCGTAGCCATGGCGCTTGCCGATGACGAGCGCCGCCACCAGGCCACCGATCCCGGCATTGATATGCACCACCGTGCCACCGGCGAAATCCAGGATGCCCTTGTTGAACATCAGGCCTGTGGCACCCCAGACCATATGGGCGATCGGCGCATAGACCAGGAGCGACCAGAGTGCTGTAAACAGCAGCAAGGCGCTGAACTTCATGCGATCCGCGAAAGCGCCAGTGATCAGGGCCGGAGTGATGATCGCGAAGGTCATCTGGAAACACACGAAGACCGATTCCGGAATGGTGCCGGAAAGCGCATTGACCTCCATTCCTTTGAGGAAGATGCGGGACAGATCGCCGATGAAGGCGTTGCCGTCCATAAAAGCAAGGCTGTAGCCGGCAATCATCCAGAGCACTGAAACCAGGCAGGTGATGGCAAAGCTCTGCATGATGACCGAGAGCACGTTCATCTTGCGCACCATCCCGCCATAGAACAGAGCCAGGCCCGGTATGGTCATCATCAGCACCAAGGCTGTTGCCGTCAGCATCCAGGCCGTATCGCCGCTGTTCAATGTAGGTTTCGCCTGGGCCCAGGCCGGCGAGGCAGCCAATCCCCCGATCCCCGCAAATCCGGGGACGACCATCAGCCACCGCACAACCCCGCTCGCAACACAGGATCTCTTCCCCCAAACACCGATCGCCAACATGCCCGCCTCCTGTTTTTTACGTCGCATTGCAGCATTACAAAGCAAGCGATATGCCAGGAGAAAACCGGCGTTTTGACAGGTTTTACATATAGGAAAAGCCGGAAAATCGCCCAAAATAAAGGCAACTCGCCGGCTTATTCGGAGAAATGATTATTTTTTGAGCAAAATCCTTAGGCTTGCTCGTCCTCGCCGCCATGAATTTTGGCGGCCAGGGAAGCCGACAGGAAACGATCGATATCACCGTCAAGGACGCCGGCCGTATCGCTGGTTTCGACCTCCGTCCGAAGGTCCTTGACCATCTGATAGGGCTGCAGCACGTAGGACCGGATCTGATGGCCCCAGCCGATATCGGTCTTGGAAGCTTCGATGGCCTGGGCCGCCTCCTCGCGCTTGCGCAGTTCCAGTTCGTAGAGCCGGGCGCGCAGCATATCCATCGCCATGGCGCGGTTGCGATGTTGCGACCGGTCCACCTGGCAGCTCACGACGACACCGGTCGGCAGATGGGTGATGCGGATGGCGCTATCGGTCTTGTTGATGTGCTGACCGCCCGCACCGGAGGCGCGGAACGTATCGACCTTCAGGTCCTTATCGAGGACCTCTACCTGGATGTTGTCATCGACCACCGGATAGACCCAGACCGACGAGAAGCTGGTATGGCGGCGTGCATTGGAATCGTAAGGCGAGATGCGCACCAGGCGATGTACGCCGGATTCCGATTTCAACCAGCCAAAGGCGTTGTGTCCCTTGACCTCGATGGTCGCCGATTTCAGGCCCGCTTCTTCGCCCGGGCTCTCTTCCAGCCAATCGACCTTATAGCCGTGCTGTTCGGCCCAGCGCGTATACATGCGCATCAGCATCAGCGCCCAATCCTGCGCCTCGGTGCCGCCGGCGCCGGCGTGAACTTCGAGATAGCAGTCGTTCTGATCGGCTTCACCCGACAGCAGGGATTCCAGCTCGCGCTTGGCGACCTCGGCCTTCAAGGTCATGAGCTGCGACTGGGCTTCGTCGATGCTGCCTTCATCGCCTTCCATCTCGCCGAGTTCGGCGAGCGTCATGGCATCGTCGAGCTGCCGCTCCATGGCGCGATAGGCGCCGATCGCATCGCTGAGATGCGTGCGTTCGCGCATCACCTTCTGGGCTTTTTCCGGCTTGTCCCAGATTTGCGGATCTTCCGACAGGGCATTCAATTCGTCGAGACGACGCAGCGCGTTATCCCAGTCAAAGATGCCTCCTCAGCAGGGCCAGGGAAGCACGAATCTCCCCCGCCGCCGCCTCGATCTCAGCGCGCATGGCGAAACCTCGGTCATAAATGGTCAGATGTGGCGATACATGCGCGAACTCGGCCGATCCGTCAACCCGCAGATCCGCCGAGCCAGCGCATCACTTCGTCAATACAGGCCGCCGCTGCTGTCGCTGGCCGGCGGGGCGGCCGGTGCAACCGGCGGCATCGGGTTCGGCTGCTGCTGTTGCTGGGTCATCCCGGTTGCCGGCACGGCGGGCTGATCGCTGACGGCCGGCTGCTCGCCCGGCTGAGCCGTCTCGGGCTGTGCCGCGCCCGGTTGCGGCGTGCTTGCCGTTTCGTCCTGCGACGCCGAATAGCTGCCGCCTGAATCGATAATCGTGGTCTCGCTATCGGTCGGGCCGGCATTGCCGCCCAGCGGGATGATGCTGCCATAGCCGGCATCCTGACCGTAATTCGAGTTACCCTCGATCACCGCCATCTGCCCTGTCGGCTCGGTTCCCGGCTTGAAGGCTTCCAGGATGATGGGACCCGAATCGCCCGGCACCGGACGCTGGCCGGTCTTGTAATTCACCCGCACCAGGCGCACGCCGGGAGGGACGCGGAACGGCGTCGCCGGCTTGTCCTTCAACGCTTGGATCATGAAATCGCGGAAGACCGGCGCCGATAGCAGACCGCCCGTCGCCCGTCGCCCCAGGGAGCGCGGCTGGTCGAAACCGAGATAGACACCGGCCGCCAGATCGGGCGAGAAGCCGATGAACCACACGTCCCGGCCGTCATTGGTCGTGCCGGTCTTGCCCGCCAGGGGCTTGCCCACCGCCTTGACAAACGAGCCGGTGCCGCGCTGCACGACACCTTCCATCATCGACACCATCTGATAGGCGTTGACGGGATCGAGCACCTGCGGACGGGTATCGGGAATTTGCGGCGGCGGCTGATTGTTATAGGCCGCGGCCAGGCATCCATCGCAGGGACGATCGTCATGACGATAGATCGTCCAGCCCTGATTGTCCTGCACCCGGTCGACGAAAGAGGGCGTCACTTTCTTGCCGCCGTTCACGATCATCGAATAGGCATTGACCATCCGCAACAAGGTACTCTCACCGGCGCCGATCGACATCGCCAGGGTCTGCTGCAGGTTATCCGCGACCCCCAGACGGCCGGCCATTTCCGCTACACGCTTCATGCCCATCGTCTGGGCGAGGCGGATGGTCATCAGATTGCGGGAATGTTCCAGGCCTTCGCGCATGGTCGCGGGGCCAAGGAAATTCTTCTCGAAGTTCTCCGGCTTCCACAACGGCAGGCCCGGTCCCTGATCGATCACGATGGGCGCATCGAGAATGATGGTCGAGGGCGTATATCCGGCCTCCAAAGCGGCGAGATAGACGATCGGCTTGAAGGATGAACCCACCTGGCGCATCGCCTGCGTCGCCCGGTTGAATTCGCTGAGCTCATAAGACCAGCCGCCGGACAATGCCAGAACGCGGCCGGTATGCGGATCCATTGCCACGAAAGCGCCGCTGAGTTCAGGCACCTGGCGCAGTGCGTAGACACCGTCGTCTTTCTTCGTCGATGCATCCTTGCCTTGTGCATCTTTACCCTGTGCGTCTTTACCCGCGGCATCGGCGGGTTGCCCATCCGCCTTGATCGGCTCGTCGGCTGCCTTGTCTTCCTTATCGGCTTTCTCGGCCGGTTCCACCGCGACGATATCGCCGACCTTGAAGACATCCTCCGCCGATTTGATCGCCGGCCCGATATGCCCCTGTCCCGAGCGGTCAACGGTACGGCGGCGTGCCCAGCTCAAATCACTGGTGGGAATAGTGCCTTCGCTGCCATCGGCGAGGCCGATCTTAGCGCCGCTCTTTTCGACAGACAGCACAATGGCCGGCTTCCAATCATAGAGCCATGGCATCGGCGGCAGATGCGCCATGGATTGCTGCCAGTCGTCAGTCGTTTCAAGATGCCGCAACGGACCGCGATAACCCTGCGTCCTGTCGTAATTCACCAACTGCTTGCGCAAGGCCCTGTCGGCATCCGCCTGCAGCTCCGGATCGACCGAGGTGCGTACGCTGAGACCGCGCTTATAAAGGCCGTCCTCGCCATATTTCGCCAATAATTCGCGCCGGACTTCCTCGGCGAAGTAATCCGCCTGAACGCGTTCGGTGTTACCCCGCTGGCGTTGGACCAGTTCCTCGGCTTTGGCCGTCTTGTCTTCCTCTGCCGTGATGTGGCCATCTTCAAGCATGCGGTCGATGACCCAATCGCGCCGTGCTTTCGCCGCATCGTGATTGCGCTTGATGTTGTAATTGTTCGGTGCCTTGGGCAGCGACGCGAGATAGGCGGCCTCGCCGACTGTCAACTCATCGAGCGACTTATTGAAGTAATTGAGCGCCGCCGCCGCGACGCCGTAATTGCCGGAACCGAGATAGATCTGGTTCAGATAGAGCTCGAGTATCCGATTCTTGCTGAAGGCCTTTTCGATACGCAGCGCAAGGATCGCTTCCTTGATCTTGCGGCCATAGGAGACCTCATTCGTCAGCAGGAAGTTCTTCGTCACCTGCTGGGTGATGGTCGACGCGCCGATCGGCCGGCGGTCGCGCCCGTAATTCAGCACATTGATCCAAGCAGCCTTGAGGACGCTGGGAATGTCGATGCCGGGATGGCTGTAGAAGGATTTATCCTCCGCCGCCAGAAAGGCATTGATGACGCGCTTGGGGATCGCGCCGATCGGCACGAAGACACGATTCTCCACCGCATATTCCTGCAGCAGGCGGCCGTCACCGGCCTGGACCCGCGTCACGAGCGGCGGGTCATAGCTGGCAAGCTGGTAGTAATCCGGCAGGCCTTCGGAAAAATGCTTGTACACGAACCAGCCGGCGATCGCGCCACAGACAGCGACCACCATCATCAGGCCCAACAGGAAAGAAAGAAAACGCGAAAAGCGCATGAGGGATTCGATTCGCCGCTTTGGTTACTGCAAGACGGTAGGCGGGTTCAGGCCCGATCTCCCGGTATATCTGCCGCCAGGTCCAATCGCTTTCGCTCAAGATGCCGACGGGGTCGACCGCCACCGGCAGCCTATCTAGCTCGATCTTGGCCTTATCCAAGCCATGGGGCAAGATCAAGGCAAATTTATGGTCCGCCTGGCCTTGAAGAGACGCGATGTCAACCGGGTCACGAGCGCTTAACCAATTCGTGCCAATCGAAAAAATCGTCGATCGCCCGGCGGATGGCCTTGGCCAATTGAGCCTGATGTTTTTTGCTGACCAATAGGACACGGTCCTTGGCGCTGGAGATATAGCCCATTTCCAGCAGGACGGACGGGACATCGGGGGCTTTGAGAACGGCGAAGCCGGCAGATCGATGCGTATGATCGAGGAGTAATGTATCCGCTTTCAATTCGGTGACGAGATCGCCGGCGAAACGCGACGACAAATTGATCGTATCGCGCTGCGCCAGATCGATCAGGATATCGGTCACCATGCCGCTCTGCTTCGACAGATCGACGCCGGCGATGATGTCCGATTTGTTTTCCTGCGCCGCCAAAGCCGCGGCTTCGGAGTCGGAGGCAGTCTCGGAAAGCGTGTAGACCGAGGCCCCGCGCATCAGCGGATTGTTATGGGAATCCGCATGCAGGGAGATGAAGAGATCCGCGCCGTTGTCGCGCGCCACCTTGAAGCGATCGCGCAACGGGATATAAACGTCGCTGTCGCGTGTCATCATCACCCGGTAGCGGCCGGTCGATTGCAGTTCCTTCTTCAAGGCCTTCCCGACCGCCAGCGTGATGTTTTTCTCCTTCACGCTATTGGCGCCCAAGGCGCCCGGATCGACACCGCCATGCCCCGGATCGATGATCACCAGCGGCTTCAGGGCCTTGCTCTTTTTGGACACGGGCGCGGTCTTGCCGGCGGTCTTGCTGGTCGAGGCGACCGGATCGCTGGCCGAGGGCTGATCGCCGACCGGGGCCAGGGCATCAGCCGGATCGACGCCCTTCTCCTTGCCGCCATCCTTGGCGGCAACCGTCATCGCCGGCTTGTCCGCGGCTTTGGCCGTGGCGACCGGGCCGGTCTTGCCGCCCTTTACTGCTAGGAGGAAATCCGCGTCGCTCGTCGCCTGGAGATCGATGCCAAGGACTGCGGGCTTGCCGCCGGCCCCGCCCTCCAGGGATGACCGGCCGATCCTGGCCGGCTTGGTGAGGTCGAGCACCACCCGGGAGGTGCCGGGCTTGAAAAGGCCGTAGCGCATGCCCGACACCCAGCCGCTGCCCTGCAGTTTCTGGCCGCCCGGCACCTTCCAATCAACCTCGTCCAAATCGATGACGAGCCGATAGGGATTGGCCAAATAAAAAGTGTGGAATTTGACCGCCGAGCTTAGTTGCAACTCGATACGCGTCACGCTCGAGCTGACGCCGATACGCGCTTCAGTCACGGCCGGCTTGGCCATGGCCGCCACAGGCAGAAGCAGGAAGAGAATGGCCAAAAGGTGCCGTATCGCTGGCATTTAGCGGCAGCTCCGAAAAGATCGGCTAAATCTAATATGCTAACTACATGTGAATCAACAGAAAATTTAAATAAACCCAAATGAGGTCATGGGTAAAAAGTTAACCATTCCGGATTAGCCGCCGGATTAGCCATTGTGTTTACCCCCCTGTCTCACTATTCTCCGGCTGTGGTCGCGTCTTCGACTCTTCGGAGCAAGCTCGAGAAGAACTTGGCTTTCTCCTCAATCGGTTCGCGACAACCGGGCCCCATCGCCCGAGGCAGCAGCGCCGTCGACCACCGTCGCGGCGCACCGGTGCGCGGGGGCTTATCGGCAGGAAATCGACTTGAATGCCCATGACGTTGTCAGGGCCGGTCGATTGACCGCCAACCGTCACAGGCAAAAATGACATACGTCTGGAATTCACTAACCCATACCGCGCCGCCGTCCGCTAGATCAGCGGATGACGCTTGGCGCGCCGAGGAGCTTTTGTCGCATGGCAAAAACAATGTTGATCGACGCCACCCACCCGGAAGAGACTCGCGTCGCCGTGGTGGACGGGCGGAAACTGGAAGAATTTGATGTCGAAGTCGCCACCCGGCGGCCACTCAAAGGAAATATCTATCTAGCTAAAGTCACCCGGGTCGAGCCCTCCCTGCAGGCCGCTTTCGTTGAATATGGCGGCAACCGGCACGGCTTCCTGGCCTTCAGCGAAATCCATCCCGACTATTACCGGATTCCTGTCGCCGACCGCGAAGCGCTGATGCGCGAGGTCGCCGAGGCGCTGGAAGACGACGACGACGATATCGACGCTTCTCCGTCGGGCGATGCGCGCCGTCACGATGCGCATCATCACCATGACGATGACCATCGTCATGACCATGACGATGATGGCCATGATCACGGCGACGAACATGCGGCCGACCCTCATTCCGGCGAGGAACAGAGCGTCATCGTCAGCGAGAGCGGCGAATTCGTCGCGGCGCCGGCAATCGACGGGACACCGGACGCACCGGAATCCGCCGCGCCGTCATCCGAAAACCCGGACGATGCCGCCGCTACCGAAGCAGCCGCGCCGGCCTGGTCGAGCGAACCGGCCGTCATGGCCCTGGAATCGCGGCGCGACGTGCTGCATGGCGACGTCATTATCCCGGCCGAGGGCGAGGCCATTCATCCGTCCTCATCGGCCGAAGGAAGCGCGGAAGCCGTCGCCATCGAAGGCGAGCTCCTGCCGCCCGGCCAGGGTGAAATCGTCGAAATACCGGTCCGCGAGGATGTGATCGATACCATGGGCGGCGACGAGCCGGCCATCCAGGACGATCCCGAGGCGGATGAAGAACGGGCCCGCCGCCGCCGACAGCGCAATATGCGGCGCTATAAGATCCAGGAAGTCATCAAGCGCCGGCAGATCCTGCTGGTCCAGGTGACCAAGGAGGAACGCGGCAACAAGGGCGCCGCCCTCACCACCTATCTCTCGCTGGCCGGTCGCTATTGCGTGCTGATGCCCAATACCGATCGCGGCGGCGGCATCTCCCGGCGCATCACCAATGCCAATGACCGCAAGCGTTTGAAATCGATCATCGACGATCTCGACGCGCCGGAAGGCATGGCAGTGATCGTCCGCACCGCCGGCAGCGAACGCAGCAAGGCGGAAGTAAAGCGCGATTTCGAATATCTGCTGCGCCTGTGGGATGAAATCCGCGAAGTCACGCTGCGCTCAACCGCGCCGGCGCTGATCTATGAGGAAGCCAGCCTGATCAAACGCTCGATCCGCGATCTCTATACGCGCGATATCGGCGACATCATGGTTGCCGGCGAAGAATCCTACCGCGCGGCTAAAAGCTTCATGCGCATGCTGACGCCGAGCCATGCCAAGCGGGTGCAGCTCTATCGCGACAATTCGATTCCGCTGTTCCAGCGCTACCAGATCGAAAGCCAGCTGTCGGCGATCCATCAGCCGGTGGTGCAGTTGAAGTCCGGCGGCTATATCGTCATCAACCAGACCGAAGCCTTGGTGGCGATCGACGTCAATTCCGGCCGCGCGACCAAGGAACGCAATATTGAAGAAACCGCCCTGCGGACCAATCAGGAGGCGGCCGAGGAAGTGGCCCGCCAGCTGCGCCTGCGCGACCTTGCCGGCCTGATCGTCATCGACTTCATCGACATGGAAGAAAACCGCAACAATGCCGCGGTTGAGCGTCGGTTGAAGGAAAGCCTGAAGAACGACCGGGCACGCATCCAGATCGGCCGCATCAGCTCCTTCGGCCTGATGGAAATGTCACGGCAGCGATTGCATCCGAGCTTGGCCGAAGCCAGCACGGAGATTTGTCCGCATTGCGCCGGCACGGGCCGGATCTGGTCGGTGGATTCCACCGCGCTACATGTCCTGCGCATGGTGGAAGAAGAAATCACCCGCAGCTATTCGCCGGGCGTCAGCGTTTTCGTGCCGACTGCCGTGGCGCTCTATATTCTCAACCAGAAGCGGGCCTCACTCGCCGAACTGGAGCTGCGCCGCGGTGTGCGCATCTATCTGCAGGCTGATGACGGCCTGATCCCGCCCGACTATCGTCTGGAGCGGATCAAGCAGTTGATGCCGGGCGAAGAAGTCGAGCAGCGGCAGCTGCCGCCGGCGAAGATTCTGGAAGAAGACATCGATATCGAGGACGAAGCCGATATCGAAGCGGAAGACGAAGATACCGAAAGCGAAACCGAGGCAACCGAGGATGTCGCCGCCGAGAGCAGCGAAGGCCGCGGCCGCCGGCGCCGGCGCCGGCGCCGGGGCGGTCGTGGTGAACGGTTCCGTGCTGACGAGTTTACCGAAGCCAGCGAAAGTGCCGCCATCGCCGCCGAAAATGGCGAAGCCACACCGCAAGCGCAACGCGATGGGGAAGCTGCCGAGCTCAATGATGCGGAAGGCGACTTCGCTGGGGATGATGGTGAGGAAGACGAAGGCGAAGCCAGCGATGCAGCTGCCGGTGACGATGACCAGCCCCGCCGCCGCCGGCGACGCGGCCGGCGCGGTGGCCGTCGTCGTTCTCGCCGTCAGCAAGACGGGCATGCGGATGAGGCTTCCCAGGAAGAAACTTCTCAGGAAGCGCAGCCGGGCGAACCGGCCGAGCAGCCGGCATTGTCGGTCGGCTTTGGCGAGCAACCCGAATTGCCGGACGCCCTGCCGCCTCATTGGCAGCAACATGGCCTGACGCCGGTTGCCGCGCGGGAAGCCACCATCACCATCGACAGCATGGTGGAAGGTGGAGAGACGACCGCACCCGAGCCGAAAACGGAAACACCGATCGGTAGCGGCCCGGCGGAAGCGGTAACCGAAGTGGTTACGGGTGAAAAGGCGTCGGATCAGCCGGTTGCCAAAACAGATAATGCGCCGGCTGTCGTTGCCGAGGCTCGAACAGAGACCGGCACGGGAACGCCAACGCCGCGTCGGCGCGCCAAGCGGGAAGATGGTGAGCGTGCGCCGCGTACCCGAAAGCCGCGCCGAAGCCGCGAGGAAGCTGCCGCCTCGGCGCCAGCGGCCGCGCCGGTCGAAGACATCGCAGCGGCATCCCATGGCGATGCGACCTCCGGTGACGCGACGCCGGCCGAGCCGGCCTATGTGCCGCCCTCGCCGACCACTGCGGAGCCGCCCAGCAGGGAACCGTCGATTGCGGCTGCAAAAGTCGTCGCAGCGAACGAAGCGGTGGCCGAACCGACTTCGACATCGATCACGGTGATCGATATCCCCAGTTCCGGCGATCCCGCCGTCACCGTGCTCGACAAACCGAGCGACGAAAATGGCGAGCCGAAGCGCCGTGGCTGGTGGCGTCGCCTGATGGAATAGAAAGAGACAGCCTGTAAAGAAAAGCCCGGCCGTTCGGCCGGGCTTTTTGCTTATGCCGTTCGCTCGAGGCGTCCGGCCAATCCCGCGAAATCATCCGGGCCCGCTGGCCGGTTCAGGCAGACGACGTCGATGCCGTCCCAATGCTGCTTCAATACCGCCGCTGTTTCGTCGAGGGGAACGGGGCTCACGGGCGATTCGTTCAGCACGACGGTTACCACCGGGATTTGTCGCGTCTTCAATACGGCGAGAGCCGTCAGGGTGTGGCTGATCGTGCCGAGATAACTGCCTGCCACGAGGATGGCCGGCAGCTTCAGGCCTGCCATCCAATCGAGCACCGTGGCCTTCTCCGAGAGCGGCACCATCACCCCGCCGACCCCTTCGACCAGCATATAATCCAGGTCGTTTTCCAGTTCCCGCCGGCAGAAGGCCGTTACCGCCTCGGGATCGATCGTCTTTCCTTCACGCAGCGCCGCCATATCGGGCGACAAGGGCGCGGCAAACCGCCAAGGCGCAAGGCGATCCAGATGCGCATCGTCGACAGGCAGGCCCATTGCCTGCAACAGCTCGCCGGCATCGCTGGTTGCCGCCTGGCCACGATCGAAGCCGCTCAAGACCGGCTTCAGCGCAGCGATCCGCTTGCCCGCCTGGCGCCAATGGCGCAGCAACCCGGCGCCGACATAGGTCTTGCCGATATCCGTGCCGGTAGCGGTCACAAAAAAGCCCCGTTTAAGCGGTCGATTCATGGGAAACTCTTCTAATTACAATGAGATTTGCCTTCGTGGCCTTTGCTTGACAGGACGTAAGGTCGCCGATAGCGTCCGGCATCCTGTAACCGGCTGTCGTCAGCCAGGCAAGCTGGGATTCCATCGCAGCCAGGGCCGAGCCATGCGGGTTGCAATTTCAAGGAGCAGAAGATGACAGCAATCGCCATGAACGGTACCGGTAAGCTGGCTGGGACCATCGCCGCGGCCGGCATCGGCGCGGAGCCGCGCCACGACTGGACGCTGGCAGAGGTGGAGACGCTGTTCGCTCTGCCCTTCAATGACCTGATCTTCCAGGCGCAAACGATCCATCGGGCGCATTTTTCCCCCAATGAGGTCCAGCTTGCTACATTGCTGTCCATCAAGACCGGCGGTTGCCCGGAAGATTGCGCCTATTGCCCGCAGGCGGCGCGCTATTCGACCGGTGTCGAAGCGGAGAAATTGATGTCGGTCGACGCTGTACTGGCGGAAGCCCAGAAGGCAAAGGCATCCGGCGCCTCGCGCTATTGCATGGGAGCCGCCTGGCGTGAATTGAAGGATCGCGACGTCGATCAGATCGCTGCCATGATCAAAGGTGTCCGCGCCCTTGGCATGGAAAGCTGCGTCACGCTCGGCATGCTGAGCGGCGATCAGGCTAAGCGGCTGAAGGAAGCCGGCCTCGATTACTACAACCACAATATCGATACCTCGCCGGAGCATTATGGCGAGATCATCACCACGCGGCATCTGGAAGATCGCCTGGAAACCCTGGAACATGTCCGCGATGCCGGCATCAAGGTCTGCTGCGGCGGCATCGTCGGCATGGGCGAGCAACAACACGATCGTGCCGGCATGCTGGTAACCCTGGCCAATATGCCGACACATCCCGAATCCGTGCCCATCAATATGCTGGTCCAGGTGCCCGGCACGCCGCTGCATGGCAGCGATAAGCTCGACCCGCTGGAATTCGTGCGCACGATCGCCGTCGCCCGCATCCTGATGCCGAAATCGATGGTGCGCTTGTCCGCCGGACGGGAAACCATGAGTGACGAGATCCAGGCCCTCGCCTTCCTCGCCGGCGCCAATTCGATCTTCGTCGGCACCAAGCTGCTGACCACCGCCAATCCGACCCAGGATCGCGATGCCCAGCTGTTCGCCAAGCTCGGCCTAACGGCGATGGAAGTCGAGATCGAGTCGGAAGACGCGCATGACCAGGGCCATGGCTGCGGTCATGGTGGCGATCATGCCTGCCATGCCTGACAGCACTGCCGCATCCACCACGCCGGACTGGCTGCAAGCCGGTATCGATCACCTGTGGCTGCCTTACACGCAGATGCGCAATCTGCAGACGCCATTGCCGATCGTCTCCGCCGAGAGTGTTCGTCTGCATCTTGCAGACGGCCGCAGCCTGATCGATGGCATTTCCTCCTGGTGGACGGTTTGCCACGGCTATAACCATCCGCACATCCGTGCCGCTGTCGTCGAGCAGATCCAGCATCTGCCGCATGTCATGCTGGGCGGTTTGGTACATGAGCCGGTTGCCCGCCTCGCAACGCGCCTGACCGCGATGCTGCCGGGAGAGCTTGATCATGTCTTCTTCTCCGAATCCGGTTCGGTTTCGGTTGAAGTCGCCATGAAGATGGCCATTCAATACTGGATCAATCGCGGCATCATCGGACGACACCGGTTCGTGTCCTTTCGCTTCGGCTATCATGGCGACACCATGGCCTGCATGTCGATCTGCGATCCGGAAGAAGGCATGCATGGCTTGTTCGCGGGCTATCTGCCGGAACAGATCATCGCCGATGTCCCGCGCAATGCCGACCAGCGCGCAGCCTTCCGGCGACTGCTCAAAGATCGCCGCGCGGAGATCGCCGCCGTCATCATCGAGCCGCTGGTGCAGGGCGCCGGTGGCCTCAAAATGTATGATGCCGAAACCCTCGCCTTCATCCGGCAGGCTTGCGACGAGCAGGACCATCTGCTGATCCTGGACGAAATCATGACCGGCTTCGGCCGCACCGGTACGATGTTCGCCTGCCAGCAAGCCGATATCATTCCCGATATCGCCACATTCTCGAAAGCCTTGACCGGCGGTACCTTGCCGCTTGCCGCGACGGTGGCGACGCGCCGTGTCTTCGATGCCTTTCTTTCCGATAGCCCGGCGACCGCGCTGATGCATGGGCCCACTTACATGGGCAATCCGCTCGCTTGCGCGGCGGCGCATGCCTCGCTCGATTTGTTCGAGCGCGAACCGAGTTTGCAGCAGGTGGCCGCCATCGAAACGCGCTTGCGTGACGGCCTTTCCGCCTGCCACGGGCTGAAGGGCGTTCTCGATGTCCGCACCAAGGGCGCCATCGGTGTCGTCGAGCTGGATCGCGCCGGTGAGGCAAACTGGCTGAAGCCGCGCTTGATCGCCGAAGGTGTCTGGGTCCGGCCGTTCGGCAATATCGTCTATCTCATGCCGCCTTTCGTCATCGAGCCTGCCGATCTCGACCGCCTGATCGCCGCCGTTGTCAAAGTGGTGAGCGATTGGTCGCGCGAACGCGCCTGACGAAATGACATCGCCCTCTCTCGATGCGCTGCTGAGCGCTAAGCTGCAGTCCTTGATGCAGGAGAGCGGCCTGCGCCGGTTGCGCGGTTTTCGCCGCGACGGCCAGCGCCTGACAGATCAGGACGGCCGCGAGCTGATTGACTTTTCCTCGAACGACTATCTGGGATTGGCGCAGCACCCCAAGCTCGTTGCCGCAGCGGTCGACTGGACACAGCGCCTCGGCACCGGCGCCGCCGCATCACGCTTGGTGACCGGCACCCATGAGCGTTACCGCGATGTCGAACGGCGTCTTGCGGCGTTCAAAGGCAGCGAGGCGGCGCTCGTCCTCGGCAGCGGCTTCCAAGCCAATGCCACGGTTCTCCCCGCCATGATCGAGCTGCTGCAGACGCAGGGCCAGGTTCGGGTTTTTGCCGACCGGCTCAACCACGCCAGCCTGCATCACGGACTTGCCGCCGCCGGTATCCGGCAGATCCGTTTCCGGCATAACGATCTCGATCATCTTGAAAGCCTGCTCCGCAAGGAAGCGTCCGAAGCAGGCCCGCGATTGATCGTCACCGAATCGGTTTTCAGCATGGATGGCGATCGCTGCAATCTCAGCGCGCTGGCCGATCTCGCGGAACGCTATGGCGCCATCATCTACGTGGACGAAGCCCATGCGACCGGCGTGCTGGGACCGCAGGGTCGTGGCCTGAGCGCGACCATACCCGGCCGCATCGATATCGTGATGGGCACCTTGGGCAAGGCGCTCGGCGGCTACGGCGCCTATATCGCCGGATCGCGAGCGCTGATCGATTACCTGGTCACCCGTTGCAGCGGCTTCATCTATTCCACGGCTTTGCCGCCCGCTGTCTTCGGCGCCCTCGACGCGGCGCTCGATCTGGTTCCGCAGATGGAGGCGGAGCGCGCGCAATTGCATCATCAGGCGGACCGATTACGCGCCGCGCTTCACACCGCCGGCTTCGCGACCGGACCTTCCGACACGCAGATCGTACCGGTCATTTTGGGAGAGACCAGCGACACACTGGCGGCTCAGCGACAATTGGAAGAAGCCGGCTTGCTGGGTATCGCCATCCGGCCACCCACCGTGCCGGCCGGGCAAAGCCGCCTCAGGCTTTCCTTGAGCGCAGCCCATCGCGCAGAAGATATCGACCGGTTGATTGCGGCGATTGCCGGGTTGGGGCAACCATCATGATCCTGCTGGTACATGGCTGGGGTTATGATGCCACCATCTGGGACGAGATGGCGGATCGCTTGGCCGGTCTGCCGGTCCGTCGGATCGACCTTGGTTTCTTCGGCCAGGAACAGCTTGTGCTGCCGCCGGAACCCTGTATCGGTGTCGGTCATTCTCTCGGTTTCCTGTGGCTGCTGCGGCATGCCTTGCCGGTCTGCAAAGCGCTGGTCGCCGTGAACGCGTTTCCCCGCTTCACGGAAACGGCCGATTTCCAGCCTGCCGTCGCGCCCCGCCTGCTTACCCGGATGCGCCAGCAATTCCAGCGGCAACCGGCGGCCGTGCTTGCAGACTTCTGGCAGCGTTGCGGGGCAGTTGGCCCGGCGCGGTCAGCCGAGACATCGCCTTTATCGGCGGGGTTGGGTTGGTTGCAGGACTGGGATGGGCGTGACCGGCTTGCCGGTTTCAACGGCCCGCTTACCGTCATCGCCAGCCGCTTGGACGCGATCGTCTCGCCGGCCATGACCATGCAGGCTTTCGCCGGCCGAGATGTCCATTGGCATGAGCGTGCCGGCCATGCCTTGCCGCAGCAAGACCCATCCTGGCTGGCCACACAGCTTCGGCCAATCTGGGACAGTGCCAGCCATGGCTGACACCGCCCACCCAATCGCACGCCCGATCGCCCGGCGTTTTGCCGAAGCCTTGCCGACCTATGACCAGGCGGCCGATATCCAGCGGCGCAGCGCGGCCGGTCTCGTGGCACGTATCGCCACCTTGCCCTTGCCTGAGGCTCCCCAGATATTGGAGCTCGGTTGCGGTCCGGGTACGCTGACCGGACAACTGTACCGACAATTTCCCCGGATGCAGGCGGTGATCAGCGATATCGCGCCAGTCATGGCCGCAGCCTGCCGGGACCGGTTGGCGCGTCAGCACCAGCATGACAACGCAGGCATCCGCCGCTTCGTCGCGATGGACGGCGAATTACCCGCCGTTGCCGATGGCAGCTTCGACCTGATCTGCGCCAACCTCGCCGTACAATGGTTTTGCGACCTGCCAAAGAGCTTGACCCGCCTGATGGCGGCCTTGCGACCCGGCGGCTATCTTGCCGTCACGACCTTGGGCCGCGAAACCTTCAAGGAATGGCACGCCGCTCATGCCAGGCTGGGCCTTGGCGCCGCAACACCGGTATATCCGACCGTCGAGCGGCTGACCGCCGCCTTGTCCGCAACCGCCGGCATCTATCTCGCGCGTGAAGACCTGCTTGAAAGCCATCATCCGACGGCTTTGGACTTTCTGCGATCGCTGCGCCTGATCGGTGCGGATTTTCCCGCAGCCGGCAGCCGGCCGCTCTCCCCAGGTGCCCTGCGGCGTGTCTTAAAGGAATTGGATGCCAGCGAGCGGATCGTCGTCAGCTACCAGATCGTGACCCTGGTCCTGCAACGCCTCTGACTACTTATGCCAGTCCTTCAACCGGCGCACGGCTTCGACCATATCTTCGGTCGCACCGGCGAAGGAAAAACGCAGGAAGTGATGACCTCTCTCGGGATCGAAATCGACACCCGGCGTAACCGCGATGCCCGCCTCCCCCAGGATGCGCCGGGCGAAGGCAACACTGTCATCGGTCAGGCCGCCAACATCGGCATAAACATAGAAGGCGCCGTCGGTGGCGATCAGCCGGTTAAATCCGGCTTCGGGCAGGCCGTTCAGGAGGATCTCCCGATTGGCGGCGTAGCGCCGGACATTCTGCCGTAACTCATCATGCGCATCGAAAGCGGCGATCGCGGCATATTGCGACAAGGTCGGTGGCGAGATGAACAGATTCTGCGCCAGACGCTCGACCGGCTGGATTAATGACGGCGGCAGAACAAGCCATCCCAAGCGCCAACCGGTCATTGAGAAATATTTCGAGAAGCTGTTGACCACGATGCTTTGATCGTCGATCGCCGCCATGGTGGCCGCCGGCGCATCATAGGTGATGCCGTGATAGATTTCGTCCGAGATCAGCCGCACCCCTTGCTTGCGGCAATAGGCCGAGAGATCGCCGAGCGTCGCCGCCTGGATGACGGCACCGACCGGATTCGACGGGCTGGCGATGATCAGGCCGTCGAACGGCGTGCCATGATAGTGCTGCAGCGCTTCAAGAGTCGGCTGGAATTTGCTGTCCGCCGACATCGGCAACAGAATGGGATCGATGCCAAGGGTCTTCAGGATATTGCGGTAGCAAGGATAGCCCGGGCTGGCGAGCGCTACCCGGTCGCCCGGATCGAAGCTGGCGAGGAAGGCCAACAGGAATGCGCCCGACGAACCGGTGGTGACAACGATGCGTTCCGCCGAGATATCGGCTTGATAAAAATCCCGGTAGTGCCGCGAGATGGCGGCCCGCAATTCAGGCACGCCGAGCGCATCGGTATAGCCGATGCGATTCGATTCCAGCGCGGCAACCGCCGCCGCCCGCACCGTCCGGGGTGCCGGGGTCGAGGGTTGGCCGACTTCGAGATGCAGGATGCCTTCGCCGCGCGACGTGCGGAGATTGGCTTCCCGCATCACCTCCATCACGATGAAGGGATCCACCTCGCCACGTCGCGCGATTTTCAGCATGACCTTCTATTGCGTCCTTTCATCCGGCGCCATCAATGCTTGGAATAGAAGCTCGCCAAGCCGTTGCCACGATAATCGTTGCGCATGACACAGCTATCCGGCCTGGTCGGCGCACCGCCCGGGCAATAGATCGCATTGACCCGGCCGAGATCCTTGCTCTGCTCCACCTGGAAACCGGCCGATGTCAGGGCGGATATGTCGGCCCCCTCTTCATAGAAGACTTTGTCCGGTTCGCCGTTGTGAAACACCCGCGGCGCCAGGACGGCCTTGTCGAGGGGAACGTCCTGTCCCATGACCCGGTGCAGAATCACGGCTTCGGCAATGGCACCCGGCATACCGCCGCTGGCAGCCGAAGCATAATAGAATTCGCCATTATGCTGGTTCGCCACGATCATCGGTGCCAAAGCACTGAAGCCGGCTCCCTGGTCATTCGGTGCCGGTGCCAGGATGATTCCGGTATCGCCTGCCAGGCGCCCCGCACCGAACAAGGCATTCATCGTGAATGTACAGGCGACCGCCATGCCATTGAGATCAGCGGCAACCGCGTTGACCGACCAGGGATTTTCCGGCGACTTCCGCGCCGGCGGCACCAGCGCGGCGGCGGCGGTAGCATGGCCGGCCTGATATCCCGACATCAGTTCGCCGGTATGATTGCTCGAGACGAGATCGGCGACCTCGCGTGTCGCATCGCCGCCGGGCTTCATCCAGTTGCTGCGATCGGCCATCAATCGCATGCTGGCGCTGGCCACGAACTGCGTTTCGCTGTCCTTTCCCTTCGGCGCCGCCCCCATGACACTCAGCATTTGCGCCGTGGTGACGCCACCCGATGCCGGCGGCTGCGGCAGATAGACGGTCTGATCGCCGAGCGGCACCTGCAGCGGGCTATACATCTCGGCCTTGAAGTTGCGCAGGTCATCCACGGTCAGCGGGGCACCGATCGCTTGCGCGGCATCCGCCAGACGTTGCGCCAAGGGGCCGCTATAGAAGACGCTGGCGCCGCGGGCGCGAATCTGGCCGAGAACGGCACCCAGCGGCGCCTGGCGCAGATTATCGGCCTCACCGAGCAATCGGCCGTCCGGTGTTACGAACAGGCCGGCCATCTGCGGATCGTCACGCAGGATCGTCCCGGCCGCGGCGACATCATTCGCCAGGGCCCGGCTGGCCGGTGTGCCGGCAATCGCCAGCTTCTCGCCGGGGGCCACCAGTCCGGCCCATTGCAATCTGCCGAAACTGGCCCAAAGCGCGGCCATGCCCCGAACATTGCCCGGCACCGCGACCTGGCCACCCGCCGCCATGCGCGGCAGGAAATCGATCACCTGCGTCTCTGGCTTGTTCTTATCCTCTTCCGGCTGATGCGCGATGCACACGCCGCCGCCGCCCAGCGAGGCGGCGGAGGGCATGGTGACCGCCATGGCGAAGTACATGGCCACCATCGCATCGGCTGCATTGCCGCCATTTGCCAGAATATCGCGCCCAACCAGCGCCGCGCGCGGCTCGTCCGCCACGACGCCGCCATAGAAATCGGCAACCGAATAGAGATCGCCGGCATAATTGACCGGCGCCGTATTGCAGGCGGTCAAATTGACCAAAGCGACCGATACCAGCCCCAGGCCACAATTTCGACGTATTTTGCCCATCTTGCGGACGGGTCCGCCATCAACCACTTTGGCTTCATTCATCGTGGTCCCGTTGGCGGCCTTGCCGCTGCGGCTCAGCCTATTATGATAACGCCCTAACATCATGCACTCCGCTTGTGGCGCCTCGATCGGTTTGGCGGAGCATAATGAAGGACCCGCAACGTGATCAACAGATCGATCTTTGGCCGGCCCAATGCTTTTGCCCGCCTGGCCGGACAGCAACCGAGTCGGCAAGGCTGGAAAGGGTTTTTTGCCCGCCGCCTGGTCGCCGGCGCGCTGATTCTGACCTGGCTGGCCGGTCCTCTTGGCATGGTTCCCGCCCAGGCGCAGGCAAGCGGTGGCCTGATTCGCGACGCCGAGATCGAAGCGACCATCCGCGCCTATGCCGAACCGCTGTTCACCGCCGCGGGGTTGGACGCGCCCTTCGTCCAGGTTCACCTGATCAATGACGATCGCATCAATGCGTTTGTCGCCGGCGGCCAGCAATTGTTCCTGAATACCGGCCTGCTGATGAAGTCGGAAAATGCCAATCAGGTGATCGGCGTCATCGCGCACGAAACCGGCCATATGGCCGGCGGGCATCTGGCGCGTATTCAGGACGAGCTGCGAAACCGCACGATCGAATCAATCATTGGGCTGGTCGCCGGCATCGGTGCCGGCGTCGCTGCGGGCAATGCCGGCGTCGGCGCCGGTGCGGTCATGCTGGGCCAGGACATCACGCGTCGCGGCTTTCTGAAATATAGCCGCACCCAGGAATCATCGGCCGACCAGGCCGGCATGAAATTTCTCGACGCCACGCACCAATCCTCCCGTGGCCTGCTTGAGTTCTTTCAAATTCTCGAAGGCGAAATGGCCTTGCTCGGCGCCAATCAGGATCCTTACCTGCAGACCCACCCGCTGGTGCCCGAACGTATCGATGCCGTCCAGGCCCATGTCGACCAGTCGCCTTACAGCAATACGAAGGAGCCGGCTGAATTCGACATCATGCATGACCGCATGGTGGCGAAGCTGGTAGGCTTCCTGAAACCGCTCAATCAGGTGCTGCAGCAATATCCGCCAAGCGATCAATCGGTGCCGGCCCGTTATGCCCGGGCCATCGCCCTGTTTCGTGTGTCCCGCTTGCAGGAATCGCTCAACGAGATGGACAGCTTGTTGCGCGACGCCCCGAACGATCCCTTCTTCCTGGAGCAGAAGGGACAGATCCTGTTCCAGAATGGGCGGATCAAGGAAGCGCTGCCTTATTATCAGAAGGCCCTGGACCTGAAACCCACCGAGCCGCTGTTACGCCAGGAAGTGGCGCAGGTGATGTTGGAAACCGAGGATCCGCAATACCTGAAATCGGCCATCGCCGATCTCAGCGAGGCGACGCGGCTCGAGCCGAACGATGCCTCTTCGTGGCGATTCATGGCGGTTGCGCAGGGCCGTGCCGGCAATCTGCCCGAAGCCGCGCTGGCACAAGCCGAAGAGCAACTGGCGCGCGGCAGGAAGAAACAGGCCAAATATTTCGCCAATAAGGCGATGGACGGCCTGCCGATGGGATCACCCAGCTGGCAGCGGGCCCAGGACATCCTCGGCGTATCGGAAAATGACGATAATTGAGCCTTATGGTCCTGCACCGCACTGGCCGGACGACACGAAATCGTGATGCCCTGCCGCATCGCAACACGCTACCTAACTAATACTCATTGACCCGGCGCTCGCCGCCGTAAGGAAGAGATCCGAAGATGCGTCTCGCCACACTGACTATCTGCTTCATGCTCGCCGTCGCCGCCGGCTATGGTGTCATGCATTACGGCCGGGCAATGTCTCCTGCCCTGGTTTCTTCGGCCCTGATTTCCCCTGCCCAGGCCCAATCGGCCAGTTCCGATCAGAAGGCGCCGACGCAGTCTTCTCCCGCCATCACATTGCCCAACGGCCAGGTTCTGGATTCCGAAGCGCTCGGCCCGATCATCGAGCAATATCTACTCGATCACCCCGAAGTCATCGTCAAGGCTGTGGGCCGGTTGCAGCAGAAACAGGCCGAAGCCAAGGATGCGGATTTCCAGGCCACGATCGCCAGCCAGCAGCAGCAATTGTTCAATTCGCCCTCTTCGCCCGTCCTCGGTAATCCCAAGGGTGATGTGACGATGGTCGAGTTCTTCGACTATAAGTGTCCCTACTGCAAGCGGGTCGTCGGCGATGTCACCAAACTGATCGATAACGATCCCAATGTCCGGGTGGTGTTCAAGGAATTTCCGATCCTTGGGCCGGATTCCCAAGTCGCCGCCCTGGCGGCGCTGGCCGCCAACAAGCAGGGCAAATATTCGGCGTTCCATGAGGCAGCGATGCGCCATCGCGGCACTTTTACCAAGGATGTCGTTGTCCAGATCGCCAAGGATGTCGGCCTCGACGCCGACAAGCTGCAATCCGATATGACGGATCCGGCCCTGATGGCGGAAATCGACGCCAATCGCGCCCTTGCCGAGAAACTCGGCATCGAGGGAACGCCGGGCTTCATCATCGGCACCCAGAAAGTACCGGGTGCGATCACCTTCGACGACATGAAACAGCTGGTCAGCAAAGCCCGGGATCAGAAGAGCTGACGGCCCGTTCCCCCGGCTGGCCGCATCGTTGTCTGGCCGATTCACCAGCCTTTTTTGCCTTACATGAAATAGGAATAATATCTCTTATCGGCCTGAGCCGGTTTCCTTGCGGCCTGCAGCGTCCGTCGCTATAAGGACAAGCTTAAGCCGATTGGGAGCAATCATTTTGGCCACTCTGCCGCGTATCCTGGTTTTGAATGGACCGAACCTCAACATGTTGGGGATTCGGGAGCCATCAATTTACGGCCGGGATAGCTTGCAGGATATCGAGAGCGCTTGCGAACAGCGCGCCCGGGAATTGGGTCTCAGCCTGGATTTCCGTCAATCCAATCTCGAAGGCGAATTGGTCACCTGGATACAGCAGGCCCGCGGCAACGCAGCCGGTATCGTGATCAATCCGGCTGCCTATGGCCATACCTCGATCGCCCTGCTGGATGCATTGCTGATCGCGGAATTGCCGGTGATCGAGGTGCATCTCAGCAACATCTTTCGGCGCGAAGACTACCGTCACCATACCTATGTCAGCCAGGCCGCCAGCGGTGTGATCTGTGGGCTGGGCGCCCAGGGATATCTGCTGGCGCTCGATGCCTTGGCGACGATCCTTAAAAATAAGAAAGACCGCTGATGAGCAAGTTCGACGTCGATGATGTCCTGGTGCGCAAACTGGCCAAATTGCTGCAGGAAACTGGCCTGACCGAGATCGAATATGAAAACAATGGTCAGCGAATCCGCGTGAACAGCAGCATCAGCGCCGCCGTGCCGGCCGTCCCGGTGACGCCGGTCGCCGCGGTCGCCGCCGCGGTACCGGCCAAGAGCGACCAGCCCGCCGCCGGCACGCTGAGTTCGCCCATGGTCGGCACCGCCTATATGGCGCCGGAACCGGGTGCCGCGCCCTTCGTCAAGGTCGGTGACCGGGTGTCAAAGGGACAGACAGTGCTGATCATCGAGGCGATGAAGGTGATGAACCCCATCCAGGCGCCGAATGCCGGCACCGTTACCGAGATTCAGGTTCAGGACGGTCAGCCGGTCGAATTCGGCGAGCCGCTCCTGGTCATTCAATAAACCCCGCCACCAGCAACTGGACGACAAAGCGAGATGTTCGAAAAAGTCCTGATTGCCAATCGCGGCGAGATCGCGCTTCGCATTCATCGCGCCTGCCGCGAGATGGGCATTCGCACGGTGGCGGTGCATTCCACGGCCGATGCCGACGCCATGCATGTGCGCCTGGCGGATGAAAGCGTCTGCATTGGCCCGGCACCGTCGCGCGATTCCTACCTCAACATGCCGGCGATCATATCCGCCGCCACCATCACCGGCGCGGATGCCATCCATCCCGGTATCGGCTTTCTCTCCGAGAACGCGAAATTCGCCGCCATGGTGGAAGAGCATGGCTTCACCTTCATCGGTCCATCGCCGGAACATCTGGCGCTGATGGGTGACAAGGTGCAGGCCAAGGATGCGGCGATCCGCTTCGGCATTCCGGTCGTGCCCGGCTCCGACGGCGAAATCCGCAGCGAGGCGGAAGCCCGCGACGTGGCCGAGAAGACTGGCTATCCGGTGCTGATCAAGGCCGCTGCCGGCGGTGGCGGCAAGGGCATGAAGGTCGCCAACAGCGCCGGGGAGCTGGGCCAGGCCTTCTCCATGGCACGCGCCGAGGCCAAGGCCGCTTTCGGCAATGACGCGGTCTATATGGAGAAATATCTCTCCCATCCGCGCCATATCGAGATTCAAATCCTGGCCGATAATCACGGCAATGTGGTGCATCTCGGCGAGCGCGACTGCTCCTTGCAGCGCCGCCACCAGAAGCTGCTGGAAGAGGCGCCGTCGCCGGCGCTCAATGAAGCCCAGCGCCGGCAGATCGGCGAGATCGCCACGACGGCTATGAAGAAGATGGGCTATCGCAGCGTCGGTACCATCGAATTCCTGTTCCAGGACGGTGAATTCTATTTCATCGAAATGAATACCCGCCTGCAGGTCGAACATCCGGTGACCGAGATGATCACCGGCATCGATCTGGTGCGCGAACAGATCCGCGTCGCCTCCGGTGCGCCGCTCGGTTTTGAGCAGCGCGACGTCCAGATCAGCGGGCATGCCATCGAATGCCGGATCAACGCGGAAAATCCCGATACCTTCGTGCCGTCACCCGGCCGAATCACGGATTTCCATGCACCGGGTGGGCTCGGCGTGCGGTTCGATTCCGCGCTCTATTCCGGCTATCGGGTGCCGCCTACCTATGACAGCCTGATCGCCAAGCTGATCGTCCACGGCCGCAGCCGCAACGAATGCCTGATGCGCCTGCGCCGCGCCCTCGAGGAAACCGTCATCATGGGCGTGCAGACCTCGATTCCGGTGCATCAGCGCCTGATCCAGGCGCCGGATTTCATCAATGGCGATTACGATATCCGCTGGCTGGAGAAGTTCGTCGGCCTGACCTGACAGGCCAAGCGACGGCGCGCCGGACGCGATAACGACCAAGGAGCGGGCCAGCATTGGCCCGCTCTTTTCTTTGCCGGAAATGGCCAGATCGACTTGGAAACTGCAACACCAAAGCCCCAGCCTTGGCATGGGAACAGTTTCGCAAGCGACGGCGTTTACAAAAGAGCACCACAAAGTGACTCAATTTGGAGCGATCCGGCTCTAGGCGTGTTCGTTCGCGACAGCTACACTACAGGCCGCCATGACGCGCTTCGCTCTCGGAGGCTGGGATGTCCAACAGGCGGTCGACGCCACAAATCACCCCCGGCATGCTGTTGCGCGCCTATGCGATCGGGATCTTTCCCATGGCGGAAAGCCGTGACGATCCCGATCTTTATTGGATCGATCCGGAACAGCGCGGCATCCTGCCCCTGGAGAACTTCCATCTCCCGCAAAGCCTGAGGAAAACCGTGCGGCGCGGCGATTTCGACGTCACCTGTGACCGCGCTTTCACCGCCGTGGTGGAGCAATGCGCGGCGCCGGCGCCGGGCCGCCGTCAGACCTGGATCAACGACACGATCTTCGATCTCTGCCGGCAGCTTTTCGTCCTCGGACATGCCCATAGCATCGAGACCTGGGTCGATGGGCGTCTCGTCGGCGGCCTTTACGGCATCTCGCTGGGTGGCGCTTTCTTCGGCGAAAGCATGTTCAGCCGCGAGACCGATGCCAGCAAGGTTGCCCTGGTCCATCTGGTGGCGCGGCTGAAGGCCGGCGGTTATGGCCTGCTGGACACGCAATTCGTCACCCAGCATCTCGCGCGTTTCGGCGCGATCGAGATCGGGCGCGACGAATATCGCCAGCAATTGAATGCCGCGATGGCCCTGCCGGCGCGATTCTATTCCGATTTGCCCGAGGGGGCGCTGTCGGCGTTGATGCAGTCGAGCACCCAGAGGTCATAGACCGGATGCTCCATCGCCGAGAGGGCCGGGCTGGACGCGAACATCCAGCCGGAGAACCGGCTGACCGGCGCCTCACCGGGCTTCACTTCGACAACCTGGAGAAAGGCCGCACTTTCCGGCGTCTCTTCCGGCGGACGCTTGTCGCAGGCCTTGGCGGTGATCTGCAGCGACCCGAAGGTCACGGTGCCGCCCACCGGCACGGTGATGCGGGAAACCCGCGCGGTGATCTTGTCCAGTGCCTGCAGCACCGCTTCATTCATCGGTAAGGCCGAGGCAGGCCCGGCGGCCATTGCAGCCGACAGCAGGAGAACGGCGCCCAGGGCCGGCCGAGCAATCGATCCGAACATCATCATGACTTTCGATAGGGGTTCTTGAGGCCAGCGATCATCTGGTCCAACACGGCCCGGATCTGCGTTTCGTCACAGCCCATGAGGATGGCATCTTCGACCAGATCCTGGGCCATCTGCTGCAATTCGGTCAGGTTTTGATTGAGGACCTTGATCTTCTCGTCGCAGGAAACCGGCTTACCGTCTGGCTGGCGCCAGAGCGGCGGTTCGAAAGACTGTTTCTTCGGCTGGCGACCAGCCATGGCCTATTCCATCGTTTCAGTTCTGCTTGCTGCTCGACCCGCCGACCACGAACTTGTTGATGAGATCGGCAAGATTGAGCGCGCCTTGCACATGGGTGATCTGGTCATTGGGCTTCAAGGTTTCATCATCGCCACCGATTTCCAGCAGCACGTAATTGTCGCCCAGAAGCCCGTCGCTGGTGACGATCGCCGAGGTATCTTTCGGCAACTTGACTTTGCCGTCGATATTGACCGTCACGACCGCCTGATAGTTTTCCGCATCGAAGCTCTTCGACACGACCGTGCCGATCTTGGCGCCGGCGATACGGACATCGGTGCCCGGACTGACTGAAGCACCGCGATCGAACCGCATGACGAGATCGTAGCCGTTGCTGGCTTCGCGATAGCCGACCGTGACCGAGGCGAGATAGAGGAAACCGATGGCGGCGATCAGGACGACGGCGCCCATGACGGTTTCCAGAACGTTGCGCTGCATAGTCTTCCCCTAATCACCTGGAATGCGAATGCCTGCATGTCGCCATCGCCATGACATGCAAGCATCGCGTTTTGGGCTACATGCACCGAACGGGTTGCAACCCAGCATCGATTGTCGCGAACGGTTTAATTCGGAACCCAGGGCTCGTAATCCCCGGTCGCCTTGGCCCGCTGGCCACCCATGAGGGCATGTCCTTCCGGGAAATAGGCCTGTTCCGTGCCCGTCAGATTCGGCTGATGGGGCTTTTGCCACGTTTTCTTCTGAACCTGGCTGGTGGGCGGCGTCACCGTCGTGCGATGCAGCCAGGCATGCCACACCGGCGGCACCCGGCTGGCTTCCACCGAGCCGTTATAGATGACCCAGCGACGCTCCCGCTTCTGACCCTTGGTCCGGCGGTCGATATAATACTTGTTGCCGAATTCGTCTGTACCGACCAATTCGCCGTAAACCATCGTGAAAAGACGGGTGCCGAAGGCCATCTCGCACCAAACCCTGAAAATTGAAGCCGTTACGATTCCGGCGCGCACTATACCGGTGCGCAAGGCTCGTGACAAGCCGAGGGTCGTTGCTAATCTTCCTTGCGAAACAAGAACTTGACACCTGGCGCCGCGGATCTTTTCTTGCCCGCCTGATGATCCGGCAAGCTCGTTGGCGTGGTCGAGCGGCTCGGCTATGGTGGCGAGCTTATCTGCGGGGAGGCAGATCCTGACGACCAATTCGATGACGCTAAGCCGCCGGCAATACTGGACTGGATTATGCCTAGTCCTGCTGGCCTGTGCCTCGCTCAGCATTATTTCGACCTTCGCCAAGCTGGCTTATGAGAGCGGCGCCACGCCAACCACGTTGGTCTGGATGCGGTTCGTCAGCTTCGCCGTGGTGATCGGCGCCTATCACCTGATCCGTCAGCGGCGGCTGCGCCTGACCACCCGCCAACTTGGCGGCGCCGGCATCATGGCCATCGGCATGTTGATGAATTCCATCGGTTATCTGGGCTCGGTCGCCTATATCACCGTCGGCCTGCAGGTAGTGCTGTTCTATACCTTTCCGATCATCACCATGCTTCTTTCCCTGGCGATCCGCTCGGAAAAACCGTCCTGGACGAAAATCGTCTGCATGTTCACGGCTTTCGGCGGCGTGGTGCTCGCTTCCTCGCAATCGATCGGCAGTGCCTTCGATTGGCGCGGCGTGGGGCTGGTCCTGACGGGTGCCACCGGCCTGGCCATCGCCGTCGTTTCCGGGAACCGCGCCATGCGCGGCGCCTCGCCGCTGACCATGAATCTCTGGATGAATGTCTGGATGGCGCTGATTTTCAGCGGGATGATCGCCCTGCCGGGCATCGGCTCTTTGCTGGGCGATTTCGTGCTCCCGGTCGGCGGGCTCGCCTGGTTCGGGGCCATCGCCGCCTCGGCTTGTTACATCCTGGGCTTTTCCACCTTCTTCATCGCCGTCCAGCTTCTGCCGCCGTCGCAGACCGGCATCACGATGAATCTGGAACCCTTCATCGCCACCACCTCCGCCATGGTGATCCTGCACGAACCGACCCATCCGACCCAATGGATCGGCATGAGCGTTATCCTGGCCGCCCTTGGCCTCTCCTCGGTCCTCGGCGCGGGACGCCACCGGGATTAGGTTGCAAACCCAACGGCACCGGCGATTGCGGAACTAGGGATTGTGTCGGCGGCAAGCCCGCTTGCCTAACTGTAGCGTGACATTCGAGTGATGATTGGATGACGTCCGCTCTTTTCCGCAACACGGTAATCAATTGATTTTATTTGCGAAAATCAATTTCACCAAGATCTTAATATGTGTGAATGCCCATTTTCGGGGGCCTGCCGGCCGCGACGCGGCGGTTTCCCTTAGGGAGCACAATATCCAGTGGCGTCAACCCAAAAGAATGACTAACTCTTGAATTTCCTGCTTGCAGCCCAACGTCACTTTCCCCCAATATCTGGGTGTGGGCGCGGACGACCTGTCCAGATTTAGCGCCTTTTCTACAACCTCTTAGCCCAATCAGCTGAAGTGTTTTAGAAACATTCGGCCGGGCTGGAGGATTCTGTCTTGAGTGGCCTACGAACCGGGGGGTTGCATGCGTATTGAGCGTCGTTTCACCAAGTCCGACCAGTCGCCCTATGCGGGAATCGACTTCCGCAAGACCGTGAGCGAGATTCGCAATCCGGACGGCTCGATCGTCTTTCAGCTGAAGGATATCGATGTGCCGGCCGATTGGTCGCAGGTGGCGAGCGACGTCCTGGCGCAGAAGTATTTCCGCAAGGCCGGGATTCCCGCCAAGTTGCGCCCGGTGGTCGAGGCCGAGGTGCCGGAATGGCTGTGGCGCAAGGAAGCCGATCTGGAAGCCCTGATGCAGCTCCCGGCCGAGCAGCGCTATACCAGCGAAATGAGCGCGACGCAGGTTTTCGATCGCCTGGCCGGCACCTGGACCTATTGGGGCTGGAAGGGCGGTTATTTCGACAGCGAAGCCGACGCCAAGTCCTTCTATGACGAAATGCGCGTCATGCTGTGCCAGCAGATGGGCGCCCCCAACAGCCCGCAATGGTTCAATACCGGCCTGCATTGGGCCTATGGCATCGACGGTCCGGCCCAGGGCCATTTCTACGTCGATTTCAAGAGCGGCGAACTGGTCGCCTCGAGCTCGGCCTATGAGCATCCCCAACCCCATGCCTGCTTCATCCAGTCGGTCGCCGACGACCTCGTCAATGAAGGCGGCATCATGGATTTGTGGGTCCGGGAAGCGCGCCTCTTCAAATACGGCTCGGGCACCGGCTCCAATTTCTCCAAGCTGCGCGGCAATGGCGAGAAGCTGGCCGGCGGCGGCCGTTCCTCCGGCCTGATGAGCTTCCTCAAGATCGGCGATCGCGCCGCCGGCGCGATCAAGTCAGGCGGCACCACCCGCCGCGCCGCCAAGATGGTGACGGTCGATCTCGACCATCCGGATATCGAGGAATATATCGACTGGAAGGCGATCGAGGAGCAGAAGGTCGCTGCTCTGGTCGCCGGGTCCAAGCTTGCCAGCAAGCATCTCAACGACGTGATGAAAGCGGTCCATGAGGGCCTGCCGAACGCCGCCAATGAGAATGACCGCGTCGATCCGAAAGCCAATCCAGCGCTGAAATCCGCGATCAAGGCCGCGCGCAAATCGGCGATCCCCGAGAACTACATCCAGCGCGTCATTCATTTCGCCGAACAGGGCTATACCGAGATCGACTTCCGCAATTACGACACGGATTGGGATTCGGAAGCCTATCTGACCGTCTCCGGCCAGAACTCCAACAACTCGGTGCGCGTCGCCAACGACTTCATCCAGAAGGTGCTGGATAACGGCGACTGGGACCTGATCCGCCGCACCGACGGCAAGGTCGCAAAGACCATCAAGGCGCGCGACCTGTGGGACAAGATCGGCAATGCTGCCTGGGCCAGCGCCGATCCGGGAGTCCAGTTCGATACCACCATCAATGAATGGCATACCTGCCCGGAATCCGGCCGCATCAATGCGTCCAATCCGTGCTCGGAATACATGTTCCTGGACGACACGGCCTGCAATCTCGCCTCGCTGAACCTGATGACCTTCCAGCGCGAAGACGGCAGCATCGATATCGCCGCCTATGAGCATGCGGTCCGTCTTTGGACCATCGTGCTGGAAATCTCGGTGCTGATGGCGCAGTTCCCGTCGAAGGAAATCGCCCAGCTCTCTTATGAATACCGCACGCTCGGCCTCGGCTATGCCAATATCGGCGGCCTGCTGATGGCGATGGGCCTCGGCTATGACAGCGAGGAAGGTCGCGCCATCACCGCCGCTCTGACCGCGGTCATGACCGGCGTTTCCTACGCCACCTCGGCGGAGATGGCCGGCGAGCTCGGCACCTTCCCCGGCTATGACAAGAACCGGGCGGCGATGCTGCGCGTCATCCGCAATCACCGCCGGGCCGCTTACAGCGAGACCGAAGGCTATGAGAAGCTGAGCGTGAAGCCGGTGCCGCTGGATGCCGCCAACTGCCCGGATCAGGAGTTGATCACCGCTGCCAAGCGGGCCTGGGACAAAGCGCTGGAGCTGGGCGAGCTCTTCGGCTTCCGCAATGCCCAGGCGACCGTGATCGCCCCGACCGGCACGATCGGCCTGGTGATGGATTGCGACACCACCGGCATCGAGCCCGATTTCGCGCTGGTGAAGTACAAGAAGCTGGCCGGCGGCGGTTACTTCAAGATCATCAACCGCACCGTTCCCGTCGCCCTGCAGACCCTTGGCTATAGCGAAAGCGAAATCGCCGAAATCACCGCCTATGCGGTGGGCCATGGCACGCTGTCCGGCGCGCCGGTGATCAATCACGAGAGCCTGAAGGCCAAGGGCTTCACCTCTGCCCCCTTGCAGGCGGTGGAGAAAGCACTGGCCAGCGCTTTCGATATCCGCTTCGTCTTCAACAAATACACGCTGGGCGAAGAGTTCTGCAAAACGGTGCTGAAGCTGACCGATGCGCAGCTCAACGATCCCACCTTCGACCTCCTCGGCACTCTCGGTTTCAGCAAGGCTGATATCGAGGGCACCAATACCTATGTCTGCGGTGCGATGACGCTGGAAGGCGCGCCGCATCTGAAGGACGCACATCTGTCAGTCTTCGACTGCGCCAATCCCTGCGGCCGTGTCGGCAAGCGCTTCCTCTCGGTCGAGAGTCATATCCGCATGATGGCGGCCGCCCAGCCGTTCATCTCGGGGGCGATCTCGAAGACCATCAACATGCCGAACCGCAGCTCGGTCGAGGATTGCAAGGAAGCCTATATGCTGTCCTGGCGCCTCGGCATCAAGGCGAACGCGCTCTATCGCGACGGCTCCAAGCTGTCACAGCCGCTCGCTTCCAGCGTGCTGGGCGAGGATGACGACACGGTCGACGAGGTGCTCGAAGCGCCGGCGGCGGCCCGTGCGCCGATCGTCGCCGAACGCATCGTCGAGCGGATCGTCGAACGCGTGGTCAATGCCCAGCAGGAGCGCAAGCGCCTGCCGGAACGCCGCAAGGGCTATACCCAGAAGGCGATCGTCGGCAACCACAAGGTCTATCTGCGGACCGGCGAATATGAAGACGGTGCGCTGGGCGAGATCTTCATCGACATGCATAAGGAAGGTGCTGCCTTCCGCAGCCTGATGAACAATTTCGCCATCGCCATCTCGATCGGCCTGCAATACGGTGTGCCGCTGGAGGAATTCGTCGAGGCCTATACCTTCACCCGCTTCGAGCCCTCGGGCATGGTCGAAGGCAATGACGCCATCAAGATGGCGACCTCGGTCCTCGATTACATCTTCCGCGAGCTGGCTATCTCCTATCTCGGCCGCAACGACCTTGCGCATGTGCAGCCGAGCGACTTGATGCCGGACAGCGTCGGCACCGGTAACAGCCAGGGCAACCTGCCGCAGAGCGGCCAGGACGGACGGCAAACGCCGGCAGCCATGGAAGCCGTGAAGCGCATCGCCTCTACCGGTTATGTGCGGAGCAACCTGGTGGTGTTCAGCAATGCAGCCTTCGCCGCCGCCGGCAATAACGCCCTCGCCGTCGAAGCGCATGCCGCGCATGATCATGGCGGCCATGACCACGGAAGCCATGGTGGCCATGGTCATAGCCATGCCGAAGCCGCCACAATCAGCAATGCCAGCAGCAGCGTCATGGCCAAGGTCGACGACCGCCTGGAGAAAGTGCGCGAAGCCCGCATGAAGGGTTACGAAGGCGATGCCTGCGGCGAATGCGGCAACTTCACCCTGGTGCGCAACGGCACTTGCATGAAGTGCAACACCTGCGGCTCGACCAGCGGATGCAGCTAAGGCTGCGTCACCGGTTCAATAATAATTGAGTCGTGACGCATAATTTATGGGAATTGTACTCATAGTGTGCAGTAAATGACGCAACGGCGTGCAGTAGCCTAGATTTCGCCCCCAACGGCCTCAGTCGAGACCTTGGGGGCGATTCTTTTTTGGGCCTAACAGGACTACGTGGATGGAGGGTTCATTCATGAAGTTTACGCATTACGACCTCGGTCATCTCGATGGTGGTAGCGCCGTTGAGGTCACCCTATCCGGCAGCGCTGCGAACGTTCGGCTCATGGATTGGTCGAACTTCAGTAACTATAAGGCTGGACGCCAGCATAGATATTATGGCGGGCTGGCGAAGCGCTCCCCAATACGTATTGCTGTTCCCAACTCAGGGAATTGGCACATCGCGGTCGATATGCAGGGCCTGGTAGGAACCACCCGCACCAGCATAAGGGTGATCCCTGGGGCTGCACTTCGCCCGCTGCCCACGATCAATGAAGCTCCACTGTCGTCAGTACCAGCCCTGCTCCGGCAGCCGGAGGGCGGCCCAGCTCCGGCGAATGATGCTGTCGACAATCGGACGTTCGACGTCTTCATATCCCATGCGTCAGAAGACAAGGACGAGGTTGTACGGCCGCTTGCTAAGGCCCTTCAGGGCGCGGGGCTGGCGGTCTGGTACGATGAGTTCGAAATGAAAATCGGTGATAGCCTTCGTCGCAAGATCGACAAAGGCCTGGCTACCAGTCGGTTTGGCGTAGTTGTCTTGTCCCGAGGCTTCTTCGGTCGGGGATGGACGGAATATGAACTTGATGGTCTCGTGACCCGAGCCGTTTCCGGCGAACAAATTCTGCTACCGATCTGGCATAACGTCACAAAGAGCGAGGTGATCAGCTATTCGCCTTCGCTCGCTGACCGTGTGGCGCGAACCACTGCCACCCATACTATCGAAGAGATTGCTGCCGAGATTGTGGAAGTCATACGCGCCCCTGCCGCAGCATAAGCATCGAGCGACACGCGTGGGACGACGCGGGTAACAAAAAGATCAATCATCGGGGATGAGGAGAGGGAAACCGGACATAAGGAATCGAAGAAATGCTTATCGATATTCATGATGTTGGCCACGGCGCATGCGCGGTTGTGACGTCATCGACCGGCCGGAAGATCATGATCGATGCCGGATATTGCACTGATCCGTATTGGTTTCCATCCGCCCATTATTATGGACAGCGCATGGAAATGCTTCTGGCCCAGAACCTGGATAGTGATCACATCAACAATATCGAGGGGGTTCTTCAGAACCTCCAAATCCAGTCCTTCAGAACGAATCCGTCGATAACAGCGGAGGCATTCCTGCAGATGAAGGCCAAGCATGGCCTCAATGATAGCCTCCGGCAGATACACTGGCTGCTGAAGCAGTATGGCGGCAACTTCGGACACCTGCCGGGATTGGACGAAGTCAACCTGCTCGCCTTCTTTCATCGCTATGGCGTCTTCACAGAAACGAATGATCTCAGCATTCCCCTATTCGTTACTGCCCACGGTTTTACGATCTTGTTCTCAGGCGACCTGGAGAAGGCTGGTTGGGAGGCCTTCCTAAGAAACCCAAATTTCACAGCGATGCTCGGGAAGGTCCGAGTACTTGTCGCGTCGCACCATGGTCGCGAGAACGGTTGTTGCGAAGCTGTATTCGCACACTGCAAACCTGACGTTGTCATCATTTCTGATTACGAACACCGCCACCTTAGCCAGGGAACCACGGGATGGTATGCACGCAGGGCCTGGGGCATTCCCGACTATACAGCCCGCCAATCTGGCCTTCTGGTCCCTCAACGGTATGTACTGACGACGCGGAGCGACGGCAACTTGCAAATCCAGGTACGGCCTGACGGTAGTTATACGATCTGGCCGTATCCGCATGTTGATCAGAAAGTATATCAGCCCCTGCTGACAAAATCGGATCGAATGGAAGCAACTTTGTCTCCGATCTTTCAAGCGCTCTTTCAGTAGAAGGCTCGCGCGACATTGCTTGGCCACAAAGGGTGATGTAGACGCTGAGTCGTATTTGTAGTGATAGAGCATTGGCGATATTGGGGGCTTGCATGAGCATTTGGGATTATTGGAAGGAAATTGGCGCAGGAAGGTCCAACCTCCGGCTACTGGTTCCGAATGAGGGATGGGTCGCTTACACCGACCGTGCGGCTGAGGATGGTAAAGCTACCGCCCGAGGCAGCCAAGAAATCGTGGATAGCGCTCTAATTAACGCGATGTCCGCCTCTAACCTCGTAACCCTGATTGGATCAGGTGCGTCACTGTGTGCTCGCAATGCCGATGGAGTGCCGCAGGCTCCATCTATGACCGATCTGTGGAATACGGTGAAGACGGCTGTCGGTAACGCCGAATTCGAAGAAATCTGCAATAGGTTTTCAAAGGCTCGACTAGGCCAAAATATTGAGAAGCTACTGAGTCTTTGCAAAGTATATTTGGAATTAAATGAGGCTGCAGCCGAAGACGACGAGGACGTAGTTAAGGTTCGTAGCTTCGTGTCGAGTGCCGAAGCTAGTATTCTTGCAAGAGTGGATTTCGTTGATCATGGAACAATACTATCTGCCCATGAGTCCTATGTAAGAAAAGTTGGGAGACGAGGCTTTCGTAAAGCGAGAGCGATGCTGTTTACCACTAACTACGACTTAGCATTTGAAGAGGCCGCTCGCCGTCTGCGGTTCACGGTGATTGACGGATTCTCGCACACTCTTGATCAGGTTTATGATCGACAGCACTACGAACTAGACATCGTGCGGCGCGGCGGCCCTAAGGAATCACCGGACTACATCTCAAATGTCTTCCACTTATACAAGCTTCACGGGTCCACCGATTGGCGACGCATTGGTGATGAGGTGATGCGTTCGCGTGACAACAAAAGCGGAAAGCCGGTTCTCATTTACCCACGGTCGAGTAAGTACCAGGAAGCTTTCGAGCCGCCATATTTAGATATGATGGGAGCGTTTCAGGCAGCGTTGCGCGAACCTGACACAGCTCTCGTAATAGCCGGATTCGGCTTCAATGACGATCATATAAGTCGCCCCATTATTGCTGCGCTCGAATCAAATCTGTCTCTTCGGCTAGTTATTTGCGATCCGAGCTTTATTTCATCGGAAGGCGCTTTACGTGGAACGGCGGCTGAGCCTGCGGCGCAAGCGATTCCCGTGGGAGCAGCACATACCAATTCGTTTCTAGAAAAGATTATCTCACTGACTTTACGAGATGACCCTCGCATCCACCTCATGAACGGCCGTTTTGAAGATTTGGCTGATGCGCTTCCGGATCTTATTGGAGAGACGGACAGAGAGCGCCATGTTGAGCGTATTAAGTCTATTCGAGATCACGGAATATGATGATGCGGGCAATCAGTCCGGTTGATCCAGACAAATACGTCGGCACCGTTACATTTGTGAATGCTGGACAGGTCCAAGCAAACCTTCCTTTGGCAACTGCGCATCCAGAACGACGAGCGCTATCACGAGGCGCGGTGGGCGATTTCGTATTTATCGATTGCGAGCATACTAAACTCTTGGGCCGGATCATGGAGGTAAAAATCCCAGACGCTGAGCGCCTGTCGGTCGAACCTCATCTCGGAGCATCTATCACCCCCAATCCAATTGGTCGTATTCAGTTACTCGCCACAGTGGTTGACAGCGACGCCAAACTTACGCGCGGAGTGAACGCCTATCCCAAAATCGGTGATGGGGTATTTCTCGCAGGAGCCGAAATTTTGGCCCAGATGATTGGGAACAGCTCTACAAGGGCAAGCGAAATCAATATACCTCTGGGGATGATCGAGGCGGGTAATCGAAGCGTAATGATCGACTTGCCACCCGAGAAGCTTTTTGGCCGTCATTGCGGGATTTTTGGCGCGACTGGCGGCGGGAAAAGTTGGACCATCGCAAGTCTCATTGAAAAGATTAAAGAGAACAGAGGGAAAGCTATAATCTTCGACCCGACGGGCGAGTTTTGTGAGACAGCGGGTATAAGCACCATCTTCGCCTTTGAAGCCAACGTTCCCAATGCATACCACGTCCACTTTCCATATACCGAAATCACTGAGGATGATCTCTTTTCATTGTTTCGACCATCGGGGCAGAGCCAAGGACCGAAGCTCCGTGAAGCAATACAGAGTCTGAAGCTTGTACGCGCTATAGGAAACGCAGCTCCCCCTGGCCTGCACATCCAGAACGGCCTCGTCGAGAAGGCAAATCGTTCACGCGCCTCCTATTTCAATGCTATCCGCGCCCATGCAGGTGCTATTCATGCACCTAAGTGCAATTTGGACATTACAAATCTGTCTGAACAGATCAAGCTTGAGTGCATTTGGGGCACAGACAGGAATAATCCACAGAACTTCGGGTTAGTAGACCAGCAGGCGCTTGGATACTGTGAATCTCTCGCTTCCCGCATTGCGACTCTAACGCGTTCTCGCGAGCTGGAATGCCTCTTCCAGACTCATGGTCGTTCTCTGGTAGATGAGATCGACAATTTTCTGGCCGACAATCAGCGCGACATAGCGCTCATCTCTTTTAAAGAAGTCCGCTTCGAGCATTCCACGCGCGAAATCCTCCTGAATATCATTGGTCGATATCTTCTAGGAATTGCCCGTGAAGGGCGCTTTCGGGAGGCTCCGATTGTAGTTTTTTTGGATGAAGCTCATCAGTTCCTTGGACGCACGGTTGGTGACGAATACGGTAGCGTGCAACTCGATTCATTTGGATTGATCGCGAAGGAAGGCCGCAAGTATGGGCTGACATGTGTCCTCGCTACGCAAAGACCGCGCGATATCCCGCAGGACGTATTAAGCCAGCTTGGCACACTGATTGTTCATCGCCTTACAAATGAACAAGATCGCAATACAATTGAACATGCCTGTGGCGATCTTGATCGCGGCGCGACACAGTTTATCCCGATGCTAGCTCCTGGCGAGGCCATTATCATTGGCCCCGATCTCCCCACTCCATTGCCGCTTAGAATGCTCCGGCCAAAATCACCGCCTAACTCCAAAGGACCTCAGTTTCAGTCTCATTGGATCAGGCGCCAACAGCAAGGGGCCAACGATTAGATAACCCGGTGAAAGCAAGAGTACCGCCATTCAAGCTCATCGGGTCTCCCACCGCTCCAATCCCCAACAAGTTAGAGCGTTGCGTAGGCCCCGTCCTTCTGCTTCTGCGAGTGTCTGTGAGGCCATATAATCGGTAGCCTGCTATTTCTCCGAATCCATTTCCTTCAGCCAACTTATCGATTCGTCCGTCAATTTTAGGCGTTCCGCCGCTGCCGCCAATCGGTCGACCTCCAGTCGGAAATTCGATGCCGGTATGGCTCGCTCACTCATCTCAAGCGTTAGATGAGTGAATGCCTCGAAGCTTCTTTCGATCAACTCTCTCGGAGGCTTCCATGGGCTGCCTTTTATGAAGGCATGGTTGAGTACCACCATGATTTCATCGAACCGGTCTCTCAACTGCGATACATCGAATGTCCGCAAATAGGGATTGCGTCGATAACCTGTTCGCCACCGTTCATGCTTGGGTGCCATCTCAGGAATTGCATCAATTGTCGTAAAGTCGGTCGCAGTGCCATCCCTAATAAATGGATGTCCGTTCCACGATGACCATTTTTCCAAAACGCATGTGCTAAGTGACGCCATCCATGGCGCCTCGTTAACCCTTTGACCTTCGACGACAACGCACGGGTACAACACCTGACGCCCGTCTATTTGAACGTGCCGCTCTGTGAAATAGAAGACGAGATCAATATTGGGATAGAGCAGATTTCCGGCATCCATGCGGCGAAGTTCGTGCGCAATAATCCGACCAACTAGCTGCGGATCATAAATTTCATGGTCTTCGTTTACAAAGACCAATGCACCAACTATATTTCGGCGTGAGCCTTCTTTCCGATAGGCGCCAAGCTGGCGATTAGCCTTTTTCATATGATTGACGACGGCGCGGCCAATCCTGTTGGAAACCTTCCGAGCGATGGCCTCTGGTTCATCAGTATGTTGAATGAATGCTTTGATGGGAGTTGGACCGAGAAACTGTGGCCAATCTGCCCTCTTCCCCAGCTCCTCGATCAAATTTCCCATTCGAGTAGAACCATCCTCTTCGAGGGATTTCAGCTCAACTATTAGAAGGCCACCAAGGCATTCGTAATCTGGTCTTTCTTCCTGATGTGACTGAGTTTCATCCAAATCGATTCCGCGTAGCGCTTCAACGAGGAAGCGCTTCATGCGAGGCGTCAGCAGTTTTGGACTTCCTGTCCTTTCGACACGCATCACTGGAGCAGATTCTGTTTCATCAGTGGAACAGGAGCATGACCGTTTTCACAGTGCCCCAGCCTCATGCTTCTTGCGGGCTTCATCCGCAATTTTCGCTTCCGATACATTTTCATAGATGATGATCCAATATGAATCATTCATCTCAACTGAACGACAGGAAATCTGGACTGAAACGCCACCGTTCTCGAAGTCGGTGTAATGCCAGTTCTCCTTCTTCATCAGACCATAGGTCCAATTGTCGCCGTGGTAAAAGTCCGCAGCGAAGTCACTGGCTTTTCCGGGGCCGTATTTTTGCTCCAGTATCTTAACTAGCTCATCATAGCGAGAACGTACTTGAGTCCCATATGGATCATTTTCGTACGTCTTCCCGAATGCGGCTATTCTGTAAAGGCGATCACCAAAGCCAAAATATAGGACAACGGATTCGACGTCAGAAATTGTCTTCGGCAGGTTCGTCGCCATATAGGCAGGCCCGTTAGATTCATCAGAGCGAGCAGTGAGGACGATCCCAGCTTTCTCGGTCTCCGCTTTCGTCGCCCCCCAAGATAGCCCAAAGGGTGCCGATATCGAGGCGCTGTTAGCTTGTTGATCAGGGGCTGCTTTCTGCGTCGATGATTGGGCAATAGCCGCCACGGGCGCTGAGATCGAAATGGCGAGGAGGAGGAAGGCGTTGATAAGCTTCATGCTGGTTCCGCCACTATAGAGCATCAGGGGCATTGACCACTTTCCCAATTGACTTCTTCTGATCTGTCGCCGTGCGATCCACTGCGGCTGCATAGGGAAAGCCGTATTTCGCGGCCAAATAGCGTTGCCGTAGCAACGCTCCATTCATATGTTCGATCAGAGCGTTCACCTGACCAAGAGCTGCGAGTAGACCGCCGGTCGAACTAGCTCTAATGTCGGCATTCGCAATCTTGGCATCCTCAACTGCAATTTCTGCTTCTATCCCTTTAACTGTTTCTGTATTCGCTGCCGTCCACGCCTGACCATTCACGGCGTAGTCGATGTTGATCCCTCGCAGGAGCGAGAGGCGCTTTTGGTCCAACATTGCTCGGGTGCTTTGCAGCGCTGAGAGCTGTCCATCCGCAAGGATCTGCAAGAGTGATCCCTCCACGAATTTGGCTCGCTGCCCAGAAGCTTCGGCAATATCCTGGTCTACTTGAGCTATATCGGCATCTAGCTGGGTCTGTGTGGGAAGAGCGTGCTTCCATTGATACCAGGCATAGTAACTGTTTGCGCCGATCAGAATAACCAATATGAGGGTCAGAACGCGGTTCATATTGTCAGCCACCATCAGTTCGGTTTCACCAATATGATCTTTCGAGATGATCTCTCTTTCCAACTCACTCCTTGATGCGCCTATTGCACATACGGTACGAGTTGGCCGTCTACTAGGCGATATACGGTCGTCTTTCTCGGTTGAAGGACGATCTTTCGATCTGCACCCAGCACCCACCAAAAGTCAGACCACCCTGAAGCAGCTTCCCTGGAATCAACTAAGACAACAAACTTTCCAGGTAACCCATGGCTCCACAAAGTGAGCTTATCCGAACCACGGCTATGGCTATTTATGGCGCCGAAACTTAGTTCTGTAGCGCCAGTGGGTGGTGTTATCAGCTCAGATTGTCCCGGCTGCACGAATAGGTTTTTCACCATCACCCCATGATCGAAGAATTGGACATCAAGCTTCGAATCGAGCGAGGTCGTATATTTGCCGTCAGGGCCTATAACCTTCACCAAGGCAGCATGGTTCGACGGCTCTTGGCTCAACTTCAGGATATCTTGATCAGAAAGGACGTCCTTTACACTGAGGACATTTCCGTAGCTGCTGTTGGTATCATCGGCTCTCGCGCTGTAGCCAAGTAGTGGATCTAATAGTGATCCGGACTGTTCAACATGCGCGGGAGGGCTGGGTACATCAGCGGTGGGGTGAGAACTCGATGCGTATCCCGCCACCGCATTTGTGATAATGCCAGGCGCGCAGATGCCTATCATCACCGCCCTGTCCAGGTGGTGATCCCTATTGATGCCAACATTGAGCACCAGGCTGATCAGAAAGAAGACGCCCAGGCCGATGAAGATGTGGGGATGAGGTAGCGGCTGCGATGGGTCTGTAGTAAGCGCCACCGCAATTTTGCACGCGCTGGGTAACAATCCGCCAAGGCCCGCCATAACGCTTGCTGTAATCGCCTTCATGTCGCCCCCTCAACCTCTAAGGCTGCAGTGGATACTACCGTGTACTCAAAAATGCTTAAACGGTCGCGGCACTGTTTCTATTCTTCTTGATCGTCCGGATAGACCTCTGGCGTGATTGAAGTCCAACCCGCTCTCGTAGGCGAGTCTTGATATGTACAAACAGTCTTGCCTTCAGTCGTGATCACATTGGCGCCACGATGAATGAAGGCTCGGACGACCGCTTTCCGTGGATGATCTTCGTCAGCCTTTGCTGAGCTAATGATAGCGGTAAAAGTGCCTTGCCCTTGTACAGGTTTTTGCTCCAATCGCGGCCCAAGCCACCGATCTAAAACTTCCGTAGATACATTTCGCCGTGAGCCGTGATGAGGAACTTGGAAACGATTGATACCTGGCAACGCTAATCCGATGACCGGAGCATAGTCGGCAGCCTCTTTTAGCCCCCCTCTTCCAGTATCCCCGGTCAGAAGAATTTTTTGGTTACAAATATTGGCATACTGCACAACGCTCATCTCATTTTCAGCACTCGTTTCGTCTGGCGAGAAGACCTCCTCACCCCAAGCAGCTCTGATGAAATTGACGGCTTTAATCACGACGCCACTTATTGCTTTCGCAACCGCTTCGGTCACCGTCCTGGCTTCATCGGCAACGCTTTCAGGTGTCTTATCGGACTCAACAATAAGGTCCAGATACCGCGTTTTTGATGGTGCAAGTACAGTAAATGCGCCTAACGTCGTGCCCTGGAAAGGTGCACCAATCGGGATATTCCTTTCCGCTGCAATTTCTTCCAGTTTAGCAATGTTTGGATAGATTTCTTTCAGTCGGCTCTTGAGGTTGTCGACGTTCGTAAAGCGTGCAAATCGAGGCAAAAGCTCATCTGCATATAACCATGGTCGCAGCATCCACAATTCGCGCACCTCAAACTCTTCGAGAATGGTACGCAAGCCGTTTGCATGGTCCCCATCCGGATGGGTCACGATAACCCGGTCAAGGACCGTCGGGTTATCGTAATGCTTTCGAATGTGAGCAGCTAACGATGATCCGGTATCGATATATCCACCATCCGTGACATGAATTTGAACGATGCCGTTGACCGAGTAGCGGATTGCGATTGCGTCTCCGCTCTTTGTAGTTTCGACGTCCAAGAAGTCGATCTCGAAGTAGTCAGCCATTTTCTTTAGCCTTCACGAGCTGCGCAGCGGGCCAAAACGCTTGTGACGAAGCGCTTGCCATGGTGACGAGCAGCCTGGCCCGTCAGGAGGAACTGAATGAGAAGTGCGAGAAGATAGAGGCTCGCCGTCTTCAATGACGGGATCTGATAGAAGCCCGCAGCGCCGAGACCGATCAGCATCAAAAGTGCGATGCCATTATAGTCGCGACTGAACAGATATTCGCGATGAACCTGCAGAACTGCCGCTTCGTCTTCAACCGTCTTGTAGAGCTTGTACCAGAGCCTGTTTTGATCTTTTGGATCTGTCGGAAGAGGATTGTATTTCTTTTCGAGCGCCGAGACGTCAACTCTTGGGTCTTCATGCGCGTACTTTGTGAAGGCATATGAACCCGGCAACGGGTTGTCCCAGCGCATAAAGACTATCCGCGCTTTGTTCGCCGGAGATATCTGTGCATTCACGATGCTCGTGAGGATCAGCAGCAACCCGGCGGGAACGCCCTCGGATACGCTTTTATAGATGGTCGCATAGTCAGCGGATAAGAGTGCATCCGTTTTGACCGCCAGATAGTAGACGATGACGTTCATGACGAGCACGATGGCGATGCCAGTCTTGTTCGTTTCCTTGAGCGGCTTTGTGCCCTCTGCCATTGAGCCTTCCCCAACTTCGCAATAGCGCGCGTTTAATATAGTGTGCGAATCGCTACTTTTAAGTGTTAACAGCAGAGCATATTTGCCTACTTGACGCAACGTCTCATGTTCCGTATTTGTTCTAATCATGAGAAGCGATAGCCGTCATCTCGAAGCCATGCAGACTGCCGCCCCAAGCGCGTCGGCTGGCGTTGCACGCCCGCACCGAATACGTGGATATGCGGGCGGCTGGAGCGGTCTATTCTCCTAATTACCAATCGCCGCCTGCAGCTTCGCGCCTGGCTCCGAGCCAGACATCCCTAGCTCTATTGCAGGTGTCTCCAATGAAAAGACGCTATGACGGTCCAGCGCTCGCGCTGGCCCTAGAAGAGATCGCGCGCCTGGAAGCGCTCACAGCCGATCTCCGCCGCATCCTCGAAGGTGAAGGCCCGACGGCCGCAGATCTCAAGGATGCTCCCTTCCTCAACGGTTGGCAGCATGCCACCCGTCCTCTGACGTGCCTCACCGGCATGGTTGAAGGCCATCCCGACCTTGGCACCGGCCGTTACATCCGTACCAGTGTCCTTTGGTCCATTGACCCGGCCGAGGGCTGGGCACGGACGTTCAGCCGCTTCTACCGCCTTGGGAAGCCACGTTATGCCGTGGAGGACATGTATGGTTGAGGTCAAGCCCGAAGACGCCGTTGCACGCGCACGTCGTGCTCGCGCCTTCAAACGCCGCAGTGATGCTGCCCGCGCTGGCATTCACCTGCCAACCCTCGGTGAGTTGCTGCGCATGCAGCCGTTTTATCGTGACAACATCTTGGTCGATTCAAGTCAATTTGCCGAACGGCTCATCGCGCGAATTAAGCCGCAGACAGCCGCTATGGAGTTGACTGTAGAAACCTTGCGCGCAATGACCGTCTCGCCGACCGTCTCCGACTGCACCGACGCAGCGATGGCGTTGCGGTTCTGCGTGGTCGAGGACAAGCGCCATGCAGAACTCTGGGAAGATGGTGCTCGTCGCTGCGAGTTCTATGCTTCCATGTTGGGCGACCGAGCATCTATGTGGAAGGTCGCCGGTTACGCCATCGATCTTGCGCATGACAACAAGACGCCAGATGATGAAGCGCTTGATTACGGCGTCTGTGCTATCGGCTGGATGTTACAAGCGACAGGCAAAGTGACGAACTGGCCCCGCCCTTGGACGCCGAACCATGTCCGCGCCCATGACATCGGGCAGCGCATGATTGATCGCTTCGTCGAAGAGAGGGAAAGACGGCGCCTAGATCCCGTCAGCGACGATAAGAAGGCCGAAGAACCGAAGGCAGATCAATTCGGCGCACACCTCATTTCGATGTCGGGCCAACTGTCTCCAGAATTTGGGCAGGAAGAGACCAACGAGGAGGTGAAGCTCGTTGCCGATGTCGTCGTTCTAAGCGTTGTCGGCAACGGCGACGTTGCAGATGGCCGGAAGATCGCCAACGAATTCAAGCCAATCTTGAACATCGCCCTGCCATTGGTTGCCGTACCCAACTTATCCGTGGTGCGAACCACATTGGAACGTGAGTTCCCATACGCCACCGTCATTATCGATGCGATCCTCAATGACCTGGAGGGGCTTGATTACATCAAGTTCCGGCCGACAATTTTTGTCGGCGCTCCGGGTAGCGGCAAGACCGCGTTTGCTAAGCGGTTCCTCAGTCTGCTGAACGTCCCGCATGAGGTTTATAGCTGTGGTGGCGTCGCCGACGCTTCTCTGGCTGGTACGGCAAGGCGTTGGTCGACGGGAGAGCCAAGTCTACCGCTCTCCCTGGTGCGGAGATATCACTGTGCATCGCCTGGCATCATCCTCGATGAGATCGAGAAGACCGGTGACAGCAGGCACAATGGATCTCTTGTTGATGCCCTGCTGGGCCTGCTTGAGCCGTCGTCCGCGACCGCTTGGCACGATCCCTACATCCAGTCTGCGGTGAACGTGAGCCATGTTCTCTGGCTTGGAACCGCCAATAGTATGGACGGCATTCCCGAGCCATTGCGAGATCGGTGCCGCCGCTTCGTCTTCCCGTCTCCGACGACAGATCATCTGGTGCCATTAGCCAACAGCATCTTGCGAACGCTCATCGAAGAACGCGGCCTAAACCCAGCATGGGCGCTGCCGCTCGATGCAGTGGAAATCCAGGCACTGCGCTCGGCATGGCCAGGCGGATCGCTTCGGGCGCTGCAGCAACTTGTCGGCATCGTCCTTAAAGTTCGCGATAAATTTGACTCAACTCATTGATATCGCGTCAATTTTTAAAGATTCGATTCGACAAATCGCAATTGGTCTGTTAAGAGTGAGGCATGATGAAGCTCGCCTCACGAATAGCCCCTGTCCTTTAAGTCCGTAACCCATAAGGGTCCGGTCTGACAGCGGGACGATTCAATCGATGAGGTCCGCTATGTCTTCGTCTTCTTCCAACAAACCGAAGTCCCGTCCTGATCAGCAAAACGCTGACGATCAGCTCTCCAAACGTGATCAGACCACCGATCAAGATTCCACCTCGCCCGAGGTGGAAGGCGATCCCGACATCAGAGGCTTGCACATAACGACGCCCGCGTAAGTTTCGCCTATGGCTGCCCGACTTGGCAGCCACCGAAAGAATCGCGCGCAGCTCGTCCTTTGAAGCCGACTTCGAAAGCTCGGGTCAGCGGGGGTCTTGTCGATCCGCAGACCAATCGGATTCTTCTCCATAAGAACCGACTGCACGCGAACTTTCTGTTCATGAAGCTCATCGATGACGACGTCGAATCCATTGTGGATCGCCCGCCCTCGGTGTTTTTTCGGAACGTGGATGGAGAAATGAAAAAGTTCAATTTCGATTACATCGTGGCGTATCGGAATGGCGCGAGGGTCGCCTATCGCATCGCTTATAACCGCGAGGTTGAGAGGTTCAACGTCGTTGCGAACATGAATCTTGTTAGCAAGCAAGTCGGCCGCTCCTTTGCCACGGCTCTGCGCTTGCGTACTGAGCGCCATATCACTCGCGATGTCGCCGAGAATGCGCGCTTGCTGTTTAACTGCGGAACCTCCATCAGCCTCCACCCCGAGATCATTCAGCTTGCGGTGTCGCTGAAAGGCGCCATCAAAATCGCCGATCTTCTCGCTGCTACCGAGCAATTCGGATCGACCTTTCGCGATGTCCTGACCCTCATTAGGCATGGGCATCTCAAGCTTGCGAGCAAGGGGAAAATTACCAGGGCGAGCTACGTCTGCCGCGCTCATGGAGATGTCGAATGACCGCTTTGGCCATCACGCCTGATCCACAGCAATACCGCTTCAATCGCCAGGATCGGATTACGATTCGTGATATCAGCTATATCTGCATTGATACTGACAACTACGGTCACCAGTTCCAGCGCGTCGACAACGTCAAGATTATCGAGACCTTCACGCATTTTCAGATCGAAGAACTTGTCATTGCTGGTCAACTGGCCGTCGAGCGCAACTATTTCAGTCCGGCCGCTGCCAAGGTTTACAGCATCACTCATGGTGTGACCTGGGATGATCTGGACGACCAGGAAAAGCACGACATCATTTGGCGCATGACGTTCTGTGACCATTTCCTTCGCATGGAGACCCAGATTGACTGGGTCAACAGGAGCGATGACTCGATGCGGCGGGCGATTGCCGAGATCCAGCGGCTTATCTCGGAAGAAAACGAAAAGGGGCGCAGCGGTGCAGTCATCGAAGTACGAAGGCCGCCCACGCATACAACGCTGCTCCGGTGGGTCAATAACTACGAACGCGGGGGTTATAACAAGATGGCCTTGATGAATGGCCGTCGCCGGTCCGGCAATGATACCCCGCGTCTTTCGTCTGATGTCCGTGAAATCATCCACGCGAAACTTCCGGACTACCTGGACCGTCGCTGCCCCACTGTCAAAAATCTCTACAAACAGATCAAAATCGAGATCGACGACCGGAACAAGAGCCGCGATCCCATCACCGAAGGCAAGATTCCCTATTTCAATATCCGGAGCCTGTACCGCTTGGTTGAAGGCACCGACAAAATTCACCTTACGGCGGGCCGTGAAGGTGCCGAGACGGCTCTTAAGAAGCACTTCATTACGAGAGAGGGTCAGCCGACTTATCGGCTCCTGGAACGCGTTGAGATCGACGACTGGTCAGTGCATATGCATGTGCTGCTTGAACGCGCTCCGGAATGGAAGCAGATGGCGCCGGAGCTTAAGGCCGAGATCGCCCGCGTTCGCTGCAATCTGACTTACGCCATTGACGTGGCATCTCGCTGCATCGTCGGCGCCTATATGTCGACAGGCAAGCCTGACACCGCAAACGCGCTGCGTTGCCTGCAGATGGTCGTTTCGAACAAGACGGATCTCGCCCGGCAATACGGCTGTCGCCAAACTTGGCAAATGTGCGGCCGACCGGAAAACATCGTCACCGACGGCGGGAAGAACTTCGTCTCTAATGAATTTCGTGCTGCTGCTCTTTCGATTGGCGGACAGGCCGAAACGACACCGGGCGGCGTTCCCCAGATGAGGGCTTATATCGAAAGGGTTTTCAAGACCACTGACTCTAGTTTGTTGCCCCATTTCACCGGGCGCACCTTCTCCAATATCCTGCAGAAGGGACTGTATAACTCTGAGGCCGATGCTAGCTTGACGGCCCTTGAGTTGAACAAGGCGATCATTCGGTGGATCGTCGACATTTATCATAACACCGAACACGGTGGCCTCGGGGGTCAGACCCCTTTCAACAAGTGGAAGAGCTTGATGAAGGAGGATGGCGTCGAACCCCCGCCCCCGGCGGAACAGATTCGCCACGTCTTCGGAACCACCATCCACAAGGCGATCACCGGGAAGGGCGTTCGGTTTCTCAATATCTTCTATCAATCCGAAGCGCTGCAGATGATCCGACGTGAGGTTGGCCAGAAGCGCGTCCCGGTCCAGATTGATCAGGCGGACTTGGGAAGTGTCTCCGTGAAGGGCAAGCACGGATGGATCTCCGTACCTGCCACCAAGAAGATGTTTGAAGGAGTTTCCGTTTCTCAGTGGAAAGCCGCTGGCGCCAACCTCCGTCGACAGTACGTGGAGGAAGCCAAGGTCAGTTGGCCCATCGTTGCCGAAGCGCTGCGCGATATCAAAGCATTGGGCGACAACGCGGTGAAAGAGACCGGCCTCGCAGCGCCTGTTATCACTGTCGCCGAACTCAAGAAGATCGACCGGGACATCTTCAAGACCTTCCGGATCGGAGAGGCCTACGAATTGACGGAGCCTGAGACCGTACCGGATGACATCGGTGTCGACGGAGATGGGGAGAATGAGCCTCTCGTGCCCACCGAAGAAAACAAGCCCAAACGCAGTCGTCCCAGGAAAGAGCCTGCCGACGATTCTGAAGCGCCGCCTTCGTCCACCGTCGGTGACGAAAGCGAATGGACCATTGACGATTAAAGGAGCTGCAAATGGATACCAATGAACACCCCGAATTGGAGAGCCAAGACGATAGCTCTTGGCTTTTGGAAACGCTCCCCATCGACATCGCGACCGGCGACCCGGCGCTGGGGCCGCTCCTGACAAAGCTCCATGAAAGCTATATCTCTTCGGGCCGCGATAAGAGGCTGTCGAGCCAATTCGACCGTTTGGTGGATAGCGCCGTCCTTCCGCAACATTCCGGTGCCGCGAGGCGCCTTGAAGGGCGCGCTCTTTTTGTCATGGGCGAAAGTGGTGCCGGGAAAAGCCGATCTCTTTCGTATCTCTTCTCGAAACGTCCCAATTTGAATCCTTATGAGACGGAGATTGGCACGATGCGCCCGCTCGTGAGTGTCGTCGCCCCGTCTCCCTGCACGTTGCGGCAACTTGCCAACGAGATTCTGGACACTATTGAGTATAAGACGACGACCGATCTCAAGGAGAACATCGCGTGGCGAATTGTGAAGCAACAGCTCAAGCAGCGCAGGACGATCATTCTTCATATCGATGAGGTTCAGCACTGTCTGCAAAATCGAACTGACCATGAGAGCCAGAAGCTTCTCGATACCCTGAAGAACCTTATGCAAAGCCCCGATTGGCCGGTCTGTTTGGTGCTGTCCGGTCTTCCGGAATTCGGGAAATTCGCCCGGCGCGATAAGCAGATTCCCTTCAGATCTCGCATGATCTCCTTGCCGCCGCTCTCCATTCCTGCGGATCTGAAGTGGGTCAAATTCATGGTCAAAGCAATCTTCGAGCGCCTGGAACTGGATATTTCGGCTCTCTCCAGCGATACCTTCTATCTTCGCCTTTGCCACGCCGCCAGCAATCTGACGGGTCGAATTGCCCGCTTTATCCAAGGTGCAGGCGAAGAAGCCATCTATGGACATCGCAACGCTGTGACAGTCAACGACTTCGCTGAATTTTATGCGGCTCACTCCGCCTGCGACCCCGACGAAAACATTTTCCTGGTCCGTGACTGGCACCTCATCGATCCCAACGCGTCGCTGGACGTTGAGGACGAGGAAGCGGATGATCTCAAACGGGGCCGGAAGCGTGGCCGGAAATGATGAACCTGCTTCGGCCGCCCCTCGGCAGATATGAGCCGCTGACCAGCTACACCTCGCGTCTCGCGGCGTTCAACGGGGCCGAAGATATGGCCCAGTTTCTGGCACATATGGGCATCTCTGAAAGCTGGATCAAAAACGGTCGTTCAAACGGGATTGCTCTCGTGGCTGAATTGGCGCGGCTCGCATCGGAAGACATCGAGCGCCACAGTATCGTGCGAAACGGACAGGAGTTCCGCCTGAATGGTCAGATGTTGTCCCGCTCGTCCCTGCGCCGGACCCATTTGCGCGTGTGCCTTGAGTGCCTGAAAGAGGATATGGCGACAAATCCTGGCCCGCCCGAAGCTCGGGTCTGTTGCCGGTCGACCTGGCTGGTTGCTTCTGTCTACTGCTGCCCGGAGCATTCCCGGCGGCTCTACGAGCTGCCTGAATGCCCGAAAGACCTGTCGATCTACGACTTTTCAAGAAGGCTCGAACCTTTGCTCTCTCAACTTGATGAGCTGGTGGCGAGCCAGGAACACCTGTCACCCACCGACTATGAACAATACGCCATCCGTCGGGTGTGCGGTCTCAAGCAGGCGCCGACCTGGCTGGACGCGTTCCCCTTCTATGCTTTCGAACGTATGGCTCTCAATGTCGGCATGGTCGCGGTCCACGGCTCAGGCGTGGAATACGAGCTGCTTAGCGAAGACGAGATTCGGTCGGCGATGGATCGCGGGTTCCTGGCATTACAAAAGGGCCAGGACGGCGTAGAAAAGGTATTGATGGAGCTTCGGGAGCAGTTTCTGCAGGCAAAGTTTGATTGGGGACCGCGAGATGTCTATGGTCGCCTCTATGAATGGCTTGCTCATGATAACGTGGACGCCGTCTATGATCCGCTTCGAAAGATTATGTTTGATTTTACTCAGGCCAACTTTCCCGTTGGGCCTTCCCACGAGATGTTCAGCAAGCCCTTCCCTATTCGCATCCTGCATTCCATTCGGTCGGCATCCGTCGAGACAGGCCTTCACCCCAAGCGCTTGCGGAAACTGTTGCTGAACGCTGGCCTGTATCCCGAGAAGGATCGACATCTCTCCGATGAGAGAGTCTTGTTCTCGGCCAATGCCGCCAAGCATCTCCTGGTCGGGTTGACCGATTCTCTCAAATTCAACCAGATCGGCCCGTACCTCAATATTCCCCGTGCTCAGATGTTGGCGCTCCAAAACGCTGACATTTTTGAACCAGATGTATCATTCGAGGCGACCAGCGGAAGGGTCAGGGCTTATTCTCGTCAGAAGCTCGACGCGTTCATGGAAGCGCTTCACGCCGGAGCGGCATCCATTCCAGAGGTCTCGGACGGCCTTATGCCGATCCCTGCGGCGGCAAAGCGCGCCTGCTGCTCCGCTGGAGAGATTGTGAGACTTATCCTTGGCGGCCGGTTAATGCGTAGAAGCATCCTGGCTGGCGAGAGAGGCTACATGGCGCTTCTGGTCGACCCTGAAGAGGTCAAGCCGCTGATCCGTGGAGAGGACCATGGTGGCGTATCCCTGCAGAAAGCGGAAAAGCAGCTTGGGGTTTCGCCGCCCGTTTTGGCCGCGCTCATTGATCACGGCTACCTGCCGTCACGGGAGGCCATCAATCCGGTCAATCGGTGTCCCCAGCGGGTTGTCGACCAGATGGACATCGACGCCTTCCGCTTGCGCTACGTCGGCCTGACGGAGCTGGGTGCAAAACTCGGCGAGTACCTTGGCGACTTGAAGGAACGCCTCGACGAGGCTGGGATTAAACCGAAGATCCCTGCCGATCTCGTGAATGCGACATTCTATCTTCGCAGTGACGTTCACGTGAGATGACTCTTTCCTAAAACCTCACGCAATCCCCCAAGTCTAGGTCGTGGCTCTCTTATTCCTGACAGCCAAGGCAAGGCCACCGAGGATCAGGGCAACGCCCGCTGCGAACATGAGGCCTAGCTCATCGCCAAAGAGGATCGACGCGGCGGCGATCCCGAACACTGGTTGAAGATATTGGACGCTGGCTGCGATCCGCGCGGGCACGGTCCGGAGGAGATGCAGCCATACCAATAGGCCCGCGACAGTCACCATGACGCCAAGATACACGACGGCGGACACTGCCTGCGTGGTGATCTGCATAGGCGTATGCTCGATCTCCCACAAGGCCAGCGGAATGATCGCGACCAATCCGGCCAGCGCATTCCAGGTGACGACCGGCATCGTACCGTACTTCTCCGTCAACTCCGCGCTCCAGATGTAATAGAAGGCGATAGCGACCGCCGAGACCGGCATCCAGGCCACCCCGGCGAGGGTGTTCTTCGACATCTCATCAACGCCCGCCCCGCCCTTGATGGCAACGAGGGCGATACCGGCGAAGGCAGCGAGCAGGCCGACCCACTGGCGTCCGATCACCGGCTGCTTCAGGCGCAGCGCTGCGAAGATCACGATAAAAATCGGAATGGTCGCCGAAATGATCGTTCCGGCCGAGGCGGACGTTCCTTGCACGCCAAAGGATTGGGCGACGTTGCCCAAGGTTATGCCCATGACGCCAAGCGCGATGACGCTGGGCACCGCCCTCCACGGCAGGCGCAGGCGACGGCCAGACAAGCACATCAGCAGAGGGACCGCGACGAGGAAGCGCATCGCAGTAAACGTCATGGGCGGGATCGTTCCGACGCCGATCTTGGTGATCGGAATCGACAGACCCCACATGAGGGCCAGCAGGAGCATTAAGCTGAGGCTCTTGAGGGAGAGAGAGGCACGGAGACCAGTTATGGGCGCGGTGGCCGCGATATCGGAGGCGTTGTTCGACACGAAAACCTTCTTTGGCATGCGAACCGAAATACGTGCGTCATTGTCATGTATAAAAGCGCTGTAAAATCGCTGACAAACCATTTATCGTCACACGATGCGTGATATAAAATCATATATAAATGTCAATGACTGATCGATTTCCGCCCCTACAGACCCTCCGGGCCTTCGAAGCGACCGGCCGACGCCTGAGCATGACACTGGCGGCAGACGAGCTGCACGTGACCCATGGCGCCATCAGTCGCCAGATCAAGGCACTTGAATCGTACCTCGGGGTCTCACTCTTCCGCCGAATGACACGGCGGATCGAGTTGACTGAGGCGGGTGCCGCCTTTTTCAGTGCTGTCAGTCGCCTCCTTTCGGAACTCGCACGGGAGGCCGATAACATCCGTCGCAAGGGCGATGACGCGCGGCTGGTCATTAGCTCAGGCGTATCCTTCGCGAGCAAATGGCTGACGCCACGTCTGCACCGATTGATGGCACGTTATCCGGATTTCGATGTTCAGCTTGAAGTAACTGACAACGATGTGGACTTCACCAAAGGACACGTCGCGGTCGCGCTCCGGTATGGCGCTGGTCACTATCCCAATGCCGCCGCCGAGCGGGTGATGAGCGAAACTATTACGCCTGTCTGTTCTCCGGCATTCCGCGACCGCATGGGCGGCCTGAGTTCTGTGAACGATCTGACGTCTTGCCAGCTAGTGCATGAGATCGGAATGACAGCCACATGGGAAGACTGGTTTGCAATGGTCGGGCTTCCCACCCTACGGAATCGGGGACCGGGTTACAGCCACGGCAGCATGTCCATCGAGGCAGCGATCAGGGGTGAAGGCGTAGCACTTGGCCGCAGCGTATTGGTTGCTGAAGACCTCGCGGCAGGCCGCCTCGTCGAATTGTTTCCTCAAGCTCGGCTGACGGTCGATTGGGGATATGACTTGGTCTACCGCTTAGGTGGCAAGCACGATCCCAAGGTGGTTGCCGTAAGAGACTGGATCGCCGACGAGGTGCGAGAATTTACGCTATCAAGGTGATCTTTCGTGCCGTGTGTAGCAGACGAGATCCCGTGGCCTTCGTTGACGACCGTTCTATCTCGGGTCGTCGAATTTCCGGATGAAGCTGGCGGCCAAATCATATCGCTCTTGCCACAGCACTGGGCTGTTTCTCTTCAGGCGATCCACGATCTTGAGATGAAGGGGCCGTTCGAAGTGCCAGGCAGTTACCCCGAAGCGCGCTGCGATATAGGCAATTGGTTGCCTTCCCCAAGAATCCTCTCCCATGCCATCTGGCCTGACAATCAAGCTATGGACATAGCCATCTGCCCCGATGTTGGCGGCTGACCAGTTTGGATGGATCTGGTCAGCACACAGGGCTGTCGCTTCGAGTCCCGTAATGTCTTCCATCGCCTGGGCATAGATGACACAGTTTCCCCAGGAAAAGTCTGCCGCGATCTTTGCCGGTAACCGGGGTTCTGCTCGTTGCGGGATAGCACCAAGAAAAGCCTGGTTGCCACGGATGGCAGCAGCCGCGTCAGAGACCAACTGTTCGTTAAACGGAAAGCGAAGCGGCATGTTGGCCAGCTTCGCTTCATCATAGGTCCGTGTGGAAACACCGTATGACTGGACGTTCGGGGGCCTCCGATCTCGGGCGAGCTTGCCAATGATTGAGGTACTGAACTCGACAATCGACCGCGTGCCACGTGGATCAAAAATCCGATCTCGGTCATCACCGACATAGACGCGCAGCGGCACCATCTCCGCTTCCGATATCTTAGGCGGGGTCGATCCCGAGGCCGGTGCGCACCAGTCAACATGGAGAAGCCAGCCGGTTTCTCGCGCCAGGGCCACGGCGAAATCAACGCAATCCCGCGCTTCCCAAGCCACTATCGCTTCCTCAGGAAACCCGGCAGCCTTCTTTCGCTTCGATGCACCCAACTCCGCCCCCATCCGCCAAATTTGATCAGTAAATTGTACCATTAAAATGTACAATTCAATCGTACAATTAAATTGACACATGAACCCCGTTGTGATAAATTACCTACGATAGGAGATGATGGTATGAAAATCAGCGGCACATATTGGCAAGCATCTGAAGCTCGGAATTCCTTCTCGGATCTGATGCAGAGGGCACTGAATGGCGAAACCCAGATTGTGCGTCATCGAAACGGAGAAGAGATCGTCATCATGTCACGAGCAGCTTTTGAAGCCTCGCGTCCAACGCTCAAGGATTATCTCCTGAAGGGTGGCCCACGGAACTCCGACGACAACGATCTCGAAGAAGTCATCGCCGAGAACCGCGCGAATGGTTTCGGACTGTTCGGTAAATTGCCGGTCAACAAAGAATAATGCTTTTCATCCTCGACACTGACGTCGTCAGCAATCTAAGCAAGCAACAACCTAATCCAGCTCTCCTCACCTGGCTTGACTCGGTCCCGACGGAAAGTCTGAGGATTCCGATGTCAGTGTGCTTTGAGATGATCCTTGGGATCGAGAGCTTGAGGGTAAACGGTCACCATGATCGCGCCACTGAACTTGACCAATGGTTGACCGGTTTGCTTTCAAATTTTGAGAGCCAGATCGATCACCCGGATCTTCCTATTCTTAAGCTGCAGGCGCAGATGTTCCTGACCCCAGCTCTGCGTAATTTTCTGCAAACGCAAACCAAATCATCGAAATTGAAAATCGGTGGCGACCTGATTGTGGCTGCGACAGCCGTCATTAGAGAAGCGACCGTTGTCAGCTTTAACGTGTCCGACTACCAGACGATCCATAAGCACTTTCCCCTGCCCGGCCTCTACCATCCAGGACGCGACGAATGGCTTATTGGCAATCCTCCAACGAGTGAACACGACGTCAAGTAAGCAAGATCTGTAAACAATCGTGCTTTTGTGACGCATAGTTTGCAGTTGTCCTGGCTACTGCATGCCGATGCGTCAATTGCTGCAAACTGTTCGTCAGCAGCGAGAGGTCGATTCAATTTTTTGAGGGGGTTACTGGAGCAGTGACTGCAAGATATGAGTCACGTTTCAATAATGTGAGTCATAGATACGACTGGAGCGCGATCGCCCCGCTCAGTGCGTAGATCGGCTCAAGCCATGCGCTACAGTTCTTAAAGTAGCGATTGACGCCCTTGAAAAGTTCGGCTTTTCAAGGGCGTTCCCTTTGGTGGTGCCTGAAGTTCTCCCGCAGGCCGATTGGGGGACCTGCAAGTTGCGCGTGAAGGCTCGGCTTTAAGTGGCCGATCATCCCTGCCTAGACGAAAAAGGGCAGCGTTGGGAAACTCAAGGCGATCTTGGGTGACGAAAACGAGAAATAAAGCTTTCTCAGCGTTTCGGTAACGCGCCAGATCGTGCGCTGCCCGGCATGCAGCCGGACAATATCACCCACCGCAATGTCGATGACCTTCCCATCTTCGAATTCGATCGACGCCTTGCCGGCGAGGACCGTGAAAATCTCCTCCACTTCGGTATCACGCATGACCCCGTGGGTCATCTCCCAGACCCCGATCGTCCCACCTTCGAAGGTGACGAGATGCACTGCTCCGGTACGTGGCGTTCCTTCAACACGTTGCTCTTCCGACACATCCTGTAGCGGGATATTGATGGCGGAAATGGCAACCTTGTCCCACTGCTCAAGCATCTCGTCTCCTATCCGTACCACATAGACGTTGCTGCCTCACGGCGCGAAGGGCGCCCTCTTTTTGGGGCTTTGCCTGAACACGCTCCCTCGTCAGTTGTCGTCAACCAGCCTCAATTTTTCGAAGGGAATCGCCAGTTCGAGAAAATCATCGACCTTCGCCTTGGCGGCCGCAGCAAGGGAACTGCGTACCGTCAACAGGCCGAGCTTATCATTGATACACGGCTGACATTGCAATTGGACAAGCTCCCCGAGAAACACGGCGTCCTTGACCCGAGCTTTGAAACTTAGCGTGCCCGGCCTGGAATCGCCAATTTGAATCGCCGATGGATTCGCCACGAGCGCGACCTTGCCGTCCGGTAGTTTTCCGGGCAGCTCGAATTCGCCGCCCAGGCTGCAGATGCGAATGCCGTTGCCATTGGTGACGATCGAATCGACGGGCAGGAGATTCGAGTTGCTGAAGAATCGCGCGACGAAGGCGCTGGGCGGCTGCTCATATAAATCGCGCGGCGCGCCCAATGCCGTCAGTCGCCCGTTGCGCATGATCGCCACACGGTCCGATAGCGTCAGCGCCTCTTCCTGGTCATGTGTGACATAGATGAAAGTCGTGTCGAGCTCATGATGGAGACGACGGATCTCCTGCTCCATCTCCAATCGAAGCTGGCGGTCGAGCGCGCCCAGCGGCTCGTCCATCAGCAGCACATCCGGCTCGATCGCAAGGGCCCGGGCAATCGCAACGCGCTGTTGCTGTCCACCGGAAAGCTGCCGGGGATACCGGTCGTCATAGCCCTCGAGCCGCACCAGGGAGAGCATTTTCTTCGCCCTCGCGTGCCGCTCCGCCTTGCTCTGACCGCGATAGCGCAAGCCATAGCCGACATTGTCCAGCACCGAGAGATGGGGAAAGAGCGCGTAATTCTGAAAGACCATCCCGACATTGCGGGCCGCCGGCGGCAAAGTCGCGATGCTGCGATCATTCAGCACAATCTCACCCGCATCGGGAACCTCGAAGCCGGCCAGCAACTTGAGCAGTGTCGTCTTGCCTGACCCGCTCGGCCCGAGCAGCGTCAGCAATTCGCCGCGCCCGACGGCCAGGTTTACATCCTGGACGGCGACGACCGGTCCGTAGCGCTTTGTGATATTCTTGAACTCCAATCCCACCTGTGTGGTCATCAGTTCCGCCCTCTCAGCAGATTGATTACGCTTTGGTCCTTCGCTGCATGGCGACGGATATGGCGGCCAGTGCCGCCGTCACGACAATCAAGATTGTCGCAATGGCGGCGATGAGCGGATCTACACCAAAACGAACCGCATCAAAAATTGCCTTCGGCAAGGTGACAAAAACGCCACCGCCGAGAAAATTGACGAGAACCGCTTCGTCAAAACTGGTCAGGAAGGCAAAGACCAGCGACGCACCGAAGGTCGGAAAAAGCAAAGGCAGGGTGACGGATGTCCAGGCCTGACGGCGAGAAGCCCCCAAGGTCATCGCCATGAGCTCCAATTCCGCCCGCAACGTCGAGAGAGAGGCGTCAAACAGAATCAACGAGAGTGGAACCGCCAGGATTGTATGCGCGAGGATCATGCCGGCATAGCTGGCGATGAGGCCCAATTTGGCAAACAGGCCATAGAGCGCTACCGCATAGGCGGAAACCGGGACGATCAGGGGCAGGATTCCGGCAAAACTCAAGCCGGCTCGCCCGGCCAACCTGCTGCGGTGAATCGCCAGGCTCGCAGCCAAGCCGATGATCGTCGAGAGGATTGCCACGGGAACGGCGATCTTGATCGATGTCCAGATCGCAGCCAGCCAATAATCCGATGTGATCAAGGCCAGATATTGCCTGATCCCCCAATGCGCCGGCGGGAAGACAAGGTGATCTTCACCGGAGAACGACAGAACGATAATCAGGATCGGCGGTGAGAGCATGAGAATGATGGTCAGCCACACGAGTCCGTCAACGGCCCATGCAACACCGCGTTCGTGGATGGAAATCGACACCGGCCTCATTTGATCGCTCGCTGTAGCTGTCGTGCGCCGAGTAATTTCATCGCCAGGCCAACGACCGCGGTGGCCAGGATGAGCAGGATCGCAGCCGATATCCGGGCCGCCCCCTCGTCGTAGAACTGAGAGAGATCTTGCTCGATAAGCGATGGCAGATATGGCGACTTGGCGCCGCCGAGCAGGACAGGCGTGATGTAGAAGCCGATCGAGATGACGAAGACGATGATTCCCGTCGCAACCAGACCGGGTCTTGCAAGAGGGAGCAGAACGCTGGTTATCGCCTGCAATCGGCTGGCGCCCAGGATTTCGGATGCCGCCAGCAGATCAAGATCGATCTGGCGGAACGTCACATATAGCGGCAATGCCGCGTAAGGCAGCATGGAGTAGAAGACACCCAGGATGACGGCTATCGGGCTGTACATCAGCGAGAAATCGTCAATGCCAAACAGCCACGCGCAGATTTCACTGAGTGGGCCGCCGCGACCCAATATAATCGCGAACGCGTAATTCTTGACCACCACGCCCATCCACAGAGGGGTCAGTATCGACAACCATATCAAGGCGCGCACCAGTCGCGACCGGGTCATCCGCAGGCGCCAAGCAAGTATCCCGCCCAGCCCCGTCGTGAGCAGTGTCACGACGATGCTGCTGACGATGGTACGACGCAATGCAGCCATCGATACCGGATCGTTCCAGAATGTCTTGTAAGCACCAATCCCATCGATCACGACGGTTTGGCCAAGCACCATCGCAACCGGGACGACAAGAAACAGGATGAGCATGACAATGATCGGGGCGGCCAACAGCAAGCCGGTCATCGGGCCCGCCACCGGATTCCAGCCTAGCGAAATTTTCTTTGCAGCCGTGGGAAGCGTACCAGATAGCGCCATGGGGCAGACTCGACCGAAAACAGATGATGCAGATCAACACCCGGGCCAGACCTGCTTTCTCCAGCGGGGAAAGATGGTCTGGCCCGGGCAATTGACGGCTTTAGAGGAGACCCGATTGCTTCCTCATCCTTAATGCCTTAACTGCCGCCAATTACCTGGCGCCAGCGCTGCACCATCGCTTTCTGATTTTCGATCCACCACTCAATGTTGCCATGCGTTACCGATTTCAAATGCGATTCAGGCAACCACTCCTTGGCGGCCGGGTCGATACTTGCCAGGGCTTTGGGATTGGCAACACCGTAGGAGGTCGTCGACGACCATTTTGCCTGCTGCTCCGGATGCGTTGCGTAGTATTCCATGTATTGGAAAGCCAGCTTCGGGTGCGGTGCACCCTTGACCACGACGATGTAGGCAGGCCCATACGGTGCATCTTGCCAATTGACCGTATACTTGCCAGGCGATTCCTCGACCAGCTTCCGGGCCGGACGGTTCCAGATCTGCGTGATCACCGCTTCGCCGTTGCGCATGATCTGCATGCTCTGTTCGCCTGAATCCCACAGGGTCCGCAGCGAGGGCTGGACCTTTTCGATCAGGGCGAAAGCCTTGTCCAATTCTTCATCCGTCGGCGCCCGGTCGCCAACGCCGACCGCCTTTAAAGCAAGGATCAGCATATCGAAAACATTGCTGTCGGCGGAACGCTCACCCGGAAACTTGTCGGTATCGAAGAACTCGGCTGCGTTGCTGGGGCAAGCCTTGACCTTCTCGTTATTGCAAATGATGGGGTTGGCGATACTGGAGAGCATGACGCCAAAATCCGTCACCATGCCCGGCGCCGAATTCTCTTCCAGGACCTTTTTTACATCTGGCGGTATCGTCTCCAGCAAGCCGCGCTTATACATCAGCGCTGCGGTCGCCTCATCCAAAGAATCGATCACATCCCAGGTTATTTTTCCGGCGCTGGTCTGAGCCTGTACCTGGGCGAGATGCTTCCCCGATGCATCGACCATTTGATAGTCGATGCCCTTTTCCTTGGCGAAGGGAGTCACGAAGTTGTCCAAAGTGGCCTTGGTGAAGGCGCCTCCCCAGCTGCTTATGACAAGTTTTTTTTCGTCATCGGCTTTTGCCGATCCACCGGCAATGCTCGCGACGACGAGACCTGCAAGCAAAAGGCCGATATGTTTTCTTTTTTTATGTGGCATCTCGTTCCTCCCTTATTTTTGTGGTTGTTCACGGCACGACAAACCGCTCCGATTCCAGAAAGCGACGCAGGACGTTTTCCGTTATGCGCGACACATTATTGTCGCACTTGTTATGAGACAGGCTGCCGATCCAGGAGATGGAGCCGGTCGAGAAGACCGCGCCGCCGCCCTGCGTCTCGAAGAAAACAAGATCGGCACGGATGTTCGCATTCTGGCGGCCATCCATCATGGCCGTGGCATTGTTGATCTCGTCCGGCGGCGGGAAATAGGTGTCCGAGTGGCTCTCGGATGAGGCCAGAACCAAGGCGTGGGCAGGCGAGCCTTGCGAGCGGTCGTAGCGATCCAGCTCGAGCCCGGCCGCGCCACCGCCGACGGTCCCGAAATCACCGATGACCTCATCCTCGACTCCATCGAAGATGAAGCTGGCGCGGGGATCCCTGCTGCCCGGCATCCGGCGGTAATAGGAGCTGACATCAAATCCCTGGGCAGCCATCCCGACACCAACCAAGGCGTGAATCGGGCGACCCATCCTTGACCACATGCCGCCATACTCGCCCGTGAAGCTATGGAAATACTCGCCGCCCTCGGCGACCCAGTCACGGATACCGTCTTCCGCACGCCGGAGCTCGATCACGCCGGGCAGGATCGGATGGTAGGCGATGCGCCAGTAGAAGCCGTTTCCACCGAGATACATGAGCCGGCCGCCGCGCCCGAGATATGACACCAGGGCCTCGTACATGGCCTTCGAATAGTATTCGGGGTGGCTGCCGGTCAGAACCGCGTTATAGCCGTCGAGAAGGGGGAAGCCCTCTTCATGGAGGTCTTCATCCGTGATCACGTCGTATGGAATGCCGCGGGCTTCGAGCCAGCCGATCAGGGCCAGATCGGCGTTGAACTGCCACGGCGCGGTGCCCGCCGCACCGATCCATGCGCTCGTGATGCCGGGCCGGAAATTCAATATCGGCCGCAGACGGGAGCTGTAGCAGACACCGCTACCGTCGCTGTGATGGCAATAGAGGGAATTGCCGACTTCCGGATGCTCATTGAGCCAGATATCTCCGGGGCCAAGCCCGACCAGGTGATTGGTGAAAGCATGGATACGTGCGCCACCCTCCAGCCCGGTGCGCTCATTGGCATAGGCCATATAGCTCGCGGTGGGCATGAGGAAGACGGCACCGGCCTTCTTCTGGTCCCGGCCGGGACGAACCACAAAGGGGATATACTCCACCTCGTCACCCGCCGTCAGCTTGGCCGCGTAAACCCCGCTTCGAAGTGAACCCGGAACAATCAGGGAGACATCAACGTCCCATCCGGCGTCATAGAGGTCGTCGTCATGGAAATGTATCGCGCCATATTGTTCTGGCGCTTGTTTCCAATCCAGTATCTCGCCGGTCCAGTTATGCCCTTTCATGGCCCGTGCGGGCAAGTTGATCAGGCGGCCATGGCGGGCAAATGGCGAACGGTCGATGATCCGGTCGGTCGGTATGGCTTGCGCGAAATCCCAGGCGGCCAGGATCGCCGTCGGCAAGGGGCAGTCGGGGCGCCGAAGACTTTCCATCGCTTGCCGGTCGAGTTCGGCAGCGACAGCGATAGGACTGTCTATCTTGCCATTGAAGTGACAGTCGGCCACCAGGCGTCCATTGCCGAAGCTGGCGCCGGCAGCGGCAATCATGAAAGGCATGCGGCCAGTCGCAGGCTTCATCCCGTCGACACGGGCCTCGCGCCGATTTGGGGCCAGTGACCGGTTAAAAGAGTCCACTGGTTCCTGATAAAGCTTCAGCGTGCCGTTGGATGCGTTGAAGGTCGCCGCCACAAAAGCCCATTCACGCTCCCGCAACGGCGTATCCGTGCTGATGGTCCGGATCGCTTTGCCGTCGCCGATCTCCACTGCCAAGGCGCCCGCCTCGTCCAGGACAAGCGCGAACCCGGTTTTATTGGCAGAGAGACGACGCCCCATGAGAGTCTGGCGGCCCTTTCCTGGGGCCGTGGGCCAGATCATGGCCTGAAGGGTAAAGTCGGTAACCGGCCTGAAGGCCTCGATGTCGTCGATGACGGCGAAGGACCCCGCATATAGCTGTTGAAAGCGCCCCTTGTGCTTTGCGGCAATGTCGGTCTGCACCGGCTCTTCGACGAAGCCCATGCCGTCGGGATGGTGATCGCCGGAGATCAAGCGCACGATCTCGGCCGCATAGTCGGAAACGTCTTCACACGAGACCATGAAATCAATCCGATCACCGGGCCGAACGCTCATTCGGCTGGCGTAACCGGCAATTCTCTTCCGCGGGAGCCCAGTCCTCATGTCAGGGTCTCCCCGGTCAATTCCTGCCAGCGGCGCTTGAAGATCTCCCATTCCGCCTCCTCCGGCGAATGGAAGATGACCTCCGGCATAACCTCGATTTCCGAGCCGCGCGCGCCGCTCTTACGGCCGAGACACCATTCGCGATGCGGCTTCGTGCAAATCAGAATATAGGGACGCTTGCCCTCGCTCATGCGCATCCGGTTCAGCAACAGTCGCAAATCCGGGCTGTGTCGCCCGATCCGCTTGCGCCGGAATTCCTCGATCAAGTCGCGGCGCGATTGATCGACCTGCGGATCCTCAGCACTCATGACCCCTCCCCGTTTCTGCTGCATGAGGAAGTCGGCTATTCGAAAAAGCGGGAAAAATTACAGTTACGCGTAAGCAAAACATATGATCTCCGTCAAGTCAGTACCTGAGACGGGCGACATTTACTGTCAACTACGCTTTACTTTTCAGTATTTGTTGCATTCTGCGGCGCTTTTCTTCTAAGTTTATTTGCACGCCGGTCGAGATCGAGCCTGCATCTTAAAAAAAAATATGTCAATTCCATAAAAATTCGCGTTCAATACAAAAATAATTTGTAGATCTGGATGCGCTCATGAAACGAAAGCTGCCCACGCTACAAAGCCTGATCACCTTCGAATCTGTCGGCCGGAACGGCAATCTTCACCGCGCGGCGAGCGAATTGTCGGTCACCCATAGCGCGGTGAGTTATCAGCTCCGCCATTTGGAGGAGCAGCTCGACATTCCCTTACTGGGCCGCAAAGGCCGGCAGATCGTTCTCACCCCACAGGGCCGTCGGCTTCTAGCCACACTCACAGACTCATTGGATGAAATACATGGGCTCATCGGTGAACTGAAGGAACCGCTCTCCGAACGCAGCATCAAGATAGCCACGACCCCGGCTATCGCCAGTTCGCCGATCCTGGAATATGCGCGCGAGTTCATTGAGCAGTTCAGTTTAGCCGAGTTCACCTGGGTGCCGATCACACAGATCGATGAGACCGTCGATCTCGTCATCTCATGGCGAGACGTGCATGTGCCCGGTGAAAAGGAAGTCACGCATATCCACACCACCTACTTCCCTGTCTGCAGCCCCAATCTGCTGCATCTCGGCGCCCCCCTTTCCAAGATCGAACATATCCGCGAGCACACGCTGATCCACGGAAACTATGACGGCTCCGACTGGGATCACCTGCTGCAAGGTATCGGCCGGCGCGAGATTCGCGCAAAGGCCAATATGTATCTTGGCGATACATTCGTCGCGCATCAGGCCGCCCGGGCAGGATGCGGCATTGCGATCGCCGATGAAATTCTGGTGGAGCGGGACCTTCGAGAGGGCCAGTTGATTCGTGTCCTCTCGGTTTCCGTTCCGGCCCCGGCGCCTTTCTGCATGATCACACCGCATCGCAGCCGCAACAACGCGACGATACGCGCTTTCAAACGATGGTTCATGAACAAGGTCAGCGACCTGCCAACGGAAATAACACAGACCGACAAGCCGGCCATCCCCGGCCCCTATTCCTGAACGGAATAGCGAGTCAGGCAGACGCCAGCTCCATAAGTTCGCGCTTGAAGGATATCTCGGCAATCGGCTCATCCATCTCGCGTGCGACCCGATGCCCCGAATAGACGGCCGCAGCAATCGTCGATGGCGCATAACAGTCGCCAATGCGGGTGACCGACTTGATACCCGCGCTCTGGAGGACGGCATCATCCGACGTCAGCTCATAGTAGAGCGTGTCGTTCGGTAAACGCATCGTCACAAGGACCAGCGTGCCGCAAGGAACGCGATGGCGGCTACCATTGCGTATATGCTCGAGCTCGACTTCACCGCGACAGGCGATTGCGATGGCATGCTTCTCGACAATGGAGATGCCGATCTCATGCAGCCGTTTCTCGATGAACGGCTGTTCTAGCGTATATTTTGACCAGGACGAGACGTCTGCCGATGGCGTCACCAGCGTCACCTCATGCCCTTCCCGGCGCAGTTTCTCGGCGATCACGCCACCCATGTAATAATGGTCGTCGTCATAGACGATCACCGGCCCATTGACATGTCTGTTCAGGAAAACGTCATCCGGCGTCAACACATCTATCTCGCTTAACCCCGGAATTTCGTGACTGAGCGCCCGGCCGATTCCGTCTTTTCGCCATGTGCTGCCGGTTGCGAGCACAACCCTGCTATAGCCGTACTCGACTATCTCCGGCGCAGTGAGGGCGCTTTGAAGATAGAGCTGCACATTCCCCATCTGCTGGATTTGCTGCAACCTGTAGTCGCGCACACGCCCCCAGGCGGCCAACCCGGGGAGCTTGCTTTCAAGCGCGACGCGGCCACCGGCCTCATCGCGTGAATCGACCAAGGTCACCTCGTATCCGCGGCGGCCGAGGGCCCGGGCCGCTTCCAACCCTGCGGGTCCGGCGCCAACGATCAGGACATTGTCTTCCGACTTGCGGGATTGGATCTGTTCAGGGTGCCAACCCTTGCGCCATTCCTCCCCGGCAGTCGGATTTTGCGTGCACCGCATCGGCACCATGAGGAAATCCGACGTCACACACATATTGCACCCGATGCATTCGCGAATGTCGTCGATCCGACCCTCTTCTATTTTCCTGGGAAGGAATGGATCGGCGATGGAAGGTCGGGCCGCACCGATGAAATCCAGCACGCCACGGCGAATTTGCGAGACCATCGTATCCGGCGAGGTGAACCGTCCGACCCCGACCACGGGCTTGCTCGTAATCTCCCTGACGAACCGGATCGTCTCCTCCTGCGATCCTTCCGGCCCGAAACGAGACGGCATGGAATCGCGGCGCCAGGTGCGAAGGTTGACATCCCAGAGATCAGGCAGTTCGGCCAGCATCTCGATTGCCTCGCGGCCTTCCGTCGGGTCAGGCTCTCCATCCGGCGTCATGGCATCGTCGACCGTCCATCGCACGGCAACAGCACAGTTTGCCCCGACGGCCTCTATCGTATCTTCGATGACCTCACGGGTCAGGCGCAACCGATTCTCGAGGCTGCCGCCATATTCGTCGGTGCGGTCATTCAGCAGGCGCGACAGGAAATTGCCGTTTATCGAGGTATTGGCGCGGACATAGACATATATGATATCGAAGCCGGCGCGCTGAGCCCGCAGAGCCGCCTCACGATGCCAGCGACGATAGTTCCGGATGTCCGCCCGGTCCATTCGCCGGGCTTGGCCCGGATAGTCTCCTGCCGGTGCGTGGGAGACATTGATCGGCACTTCGCGACTGAAGAGGCAGGCATCGCGATTTGCCGTATGCGTCAGTTCCACGCCAGCCAGCGCGCCATGTTTGTGAACGGCGTCGTTCATCCGCGCGAAAACCGGAATATCCCGGTCGTCCCACAATCGCCCTTCGGCCAAAGGCGATAAATCGCCCGTCGGGTGGATATCCGTCTCCTCGGTACAGATGACGGCCCACCCGCCTTCGGCCTTCATGGCGCGCATGGCAATCATGGAACTTGGATAGACGATTCCCATGCCATTGCAATGCGGCACCTGGAAGAACCTGTTCTTGGCCACCACCGGGCCAATTTTGATGGGTTCGAAGAGAATGTCATAGCGAGGATCACGGGTCATGGCGGGCTCATGGAAATAGGCGGCCGATGGATACCGGCCGCCGCAATACAGGGAATGACAAGATTGGCGCCTGCATCGCCGAAAGGCAATGCAAACGATGAAAGCGGTTACGCGGCCTCAGTTATGATGAGCAGACCGCCATCATTCGACAAATTGGCTTTCGCGCCACCGGATTGCGGCCGACAGGCCTTCTTTTGTCCGAATTTCAGAAAACTTCCGCAATGCCTCGGTCTCGGCGGAATCCAGCATGGCCCCCTGTTCGATCCCATAGGTGATCGCTTGCCGGAGGCCGGCGATCTCCGCACCCCGATTGATCGAGGCTTTGGTTGTTTGCAGGCCCTCCACCGAAATGGCGGCCATGCGCCGGGCAAGCTTGAAGGTACGTTCCTCCAGTTCTTCGTCCGGCACGACCCGATTGATCATGCCGATTCGCAATGCTTCATCGGCGTCGATCATATCGCCGGTATAAAGCAGTTCCCGCGCTTTCTTCAGGCCGACGATCCAAGGCATGATGACGGCCGGCGGCGATGTAGAGAACCGTATCTCGGGTTCACCGAATTTCGCATTTTTGGCGGCAATCGTGATGCAGCACATCATGGCCAGTTCGCAGCTGCCGGCCAGGCAATAGCCCTTTACCATCGCGATAACCGGTTTACTGCAGTCCCAGGGCGTATATTCAAAATCGACACAATCCTGAAGCATCTTGCGCTGCCCGAATATGTCGCGGCCGTAATGTTCACCCCAGCCGAACTTCAGGTCATAGCCGGCGCCGAAGTGATCGCCTGTTCCGGAAAGCACAATGACCGAAACGTTTCTATCGTCATCCAGATCCCGGAACAGCTGCTTGAACTCGCCCATTATGCTGGGATGGATCGCATTCATCGCCTTGGGCCGGTTGATGCGAACATGCGCTATCTTGTCCTTGATCTCAGTGACTAGCTCATCCGACATCGCAAAACTCCATGATCGTTAGTCGAGCATCGGCAATTTCGTCAATTAATGACGGTTACGTGCCGCGGGAACGATAAGCCCATCGACCGCAACGGCTCCTTCGGCGCTGAGAATGATCGGGTTCACGTCGACCTCGGCCAGGCTTTCTCCCAGGGTGGCGACCATGACGGAGAAGCGGGAGAAAGCCGCGGCCAGCGCATCGACATCAAGGGCCGGCCGTCCCCGCAGGCCATCGAAAATCGGCCTCACGGCCAAGCGATCGATTAACGTCCGGGCCGCGTGAGGATCGACAGGCGGTATGACGAAGCGTGTATCGCGCAGCAGTTCGACGAGGATGCCCCCCGCACCGATCATCGCCACGGGGCCGAATTGCAGGTCGTTGATCGCGCCGAAGACAACTTCCGTTCCGCGAGGCGCCATGGCCGAGACCAGCACTCTCGGCCCGAGGCGACCGGCAAGGTCTTCATAAGCCCACTCAACGGCCGTGCGATCCTTCAAGCCAAGATAGACCCCTTGGACATCGGATTTATGATGAATACCGGGCATTGCGGTTTTGACGGCAACGGGAAAACCGATCTGCGACGCCGCTTCCGCCGCCGAGCCGATATCCTCGACAATCCGATGAGGGATGACGGGGACGCCGAAATCCGACAAGAGCGCCAGGCTTTCCCCCTCATCCAGCGGCACGCCCGTCGCGCATCGTGCTTTCCAGGCATTGACCATGGATGCAGCCGGCTGCGCCGGAAACGCCATCGCGGCACGCGAGCGAAATTGCATGTAATCGAGCGCGCGGCGGCATGCGACCATCGCCGGCCGCATGCCCTCCAGGACCGGGACGCCTGCGTCACGAAGCATGGTCGACAGGACGGTATTGAGGCATTTGGAATAGCAGGTGGCAATGGCGAGCGGTTTGTCGGTTGAGCGCACCAGCTCTGCCGCGACCCGCCCATAGGCTTCATGATATGGAACACCGTCACGCAGATCCGCCACCCAAACGCCGAGCGACGCGTTGGGGTCCGCCAGCAAATCCGACATGCTGCCGGCGAAAATTGCCTCGAATCCATGGCCTGTTCCCCAGGCATCCAACGGATTTTCCGCCTCCAGCCCATATTCGAGCCGGTTTTGCAGAGCCGCCCGCGTTTCCGGCTCCAGGGTCGCAAACGGCACATCATGTGCCGCAGCAATATCCGCCAGCAATTCACGCTCGCCGCCGGAATCGGTCATCGCCACAATGCCATTGCCACCGATGGATGGCCGCCGGCCGGTCGATAGCAGTTGAAGGGTCGCCACCAGTTCATCCGGATCATCGACCCGCAACACGCCATAGCGATCGAAAACGGCGTCATAGACCGCGTCATTTCCCGTCAGTGCGCCGGAATGGCTCACGGCAAAGCGCTGGCTCGCTTCACTTCTCCCCACCTTGTTGACCACGACGGGAATGTCCATCTCTGCCGCGCGCTCCAGGACGCGGACGAAGGCCTGGGGATTCCGGATGGTTTCGATGAAGAGACCGATAGCGCGCGTACTCTCCAATTGCAGCGCAAAGTCCAGATAGTCGGCGACATCCGTGGTTATTTCCTGTCCCGAGGAGACAGTCAGATTGAACTGCAGACGCCCGTCATTTCCACATAGCGCCGCGGAGATGGAGCCCGATTGCGCGACCAGGGTCACCGGGCCGACGGGCTCCGCAGCACCTCCTGACATCTGGCAACGAACGTTATCGGCCCGATTGTAGAAACCGGATCCATTGCCGCCGCAAATCAGGATTCCGGCCTGGCGCGCCATCTGACGCAAGCGCTCGAGGAGCGGCGGCTCGATGCCGTCGTCCAAAAGGCCGCTGCCGAAAATGGTGGCCGCCTTTGCGCCGGCATCTATGGCCTCTCGCAGCGCCGCCTCGATGCGGATATTCGCAACGCCAAGGATGCAATGTTCCGGAGGAAGGGGTAACGCGCTGAGGCTTGGATAGCAGGGCCGCCTACCGATTTCCCGGCAGTTGGGATTGATCAGGAAAATTTCGCCCGCATAACCCGCCTTCACACATGCCTCGACCATACCGAGACCGTAGGAGCCGGGCTTACCCGACGCCCCGACAATCGCAATGGACCTCGGCCTCAGCAGCGGATCCAGCCGGTGCGCCTGCGATCCCGGACGAAAGTGCGCCGTCATCTCTATGCCGCGAGGATCTGGAGCTCGCGCGGAAACTTGCTGGCGATCCGCCCTTTGCTCTGGTTGAAGATCAGCGTTTCGATGGTGAAAGCGAGCCCACTCTTCTGCGGCCCGAAGAAGACACATTCATGATTGACCACCGTCATCGGGTCGAATGTCTCACCCGGCTTTGTGATGCTATTATCGTAAATGAATGCGCCGACCCAATCCGGCGGGAAAGCAATGCCGAGCTCATAGCCGCCGCTCCAATAGGATTCCTCGAGCAGGCCTTCATCCTTATAGTAATCGGTGACCGCCTTCAGAAGGCTTTGGACCTCCATGCCGGGGCGGATCATCTCCTCGATCAGCTTGAAAACGCCGACCGACCGGTTGTGAAAATCGAGGACGGCCTTTGGCGGTTCGCCGACATAGAAGCCGCGGCAGATATTGCTGTGATAGCGATTATAGACGCCCGAGACATCGACATTGACCCTTTCGCCCTTCTGGATGACCCTGCGGCTCGCGATAGGGTGGCTGCAATTTGCCCGAAAGCCCGACATGACGGGCGGCAGGATGCCGGGAAACTCACCGCCCGCCTTGGTCATGGCGGCAATCATCTCGCCGAACACTTCCAGCTCGGTGACACCGGGGCGAATCGCCGCCATTGCCGCCTTCATGCCAATATCGGCAATTCGGCTCGCTTCTTCGACGCACTGCATTTCCAACGGCGACTTTGTCCGCCGCAGCTTCCGCAACAAATCCGTGGCATCCACGACCTCCAGGCCGGCGCCTTCAAATGCGGCGACATATTTGTCGCTGATAACAGGATTGGGGCGGTAGCTGTAGCGTTCAAGCCCGACCTTCCCTTTCAGCATGCCAGCGGCGCGCAGCTCCTGGAGAATGAATGTCTGGCCGTCGCGGCGGGCGTCCAATGGGAAGATCCGGATATCTTTCGAAACCGTGGAGACATGACTGAGGATTGCTTCGCTCGGTGTCTCGAAATGAATGAAGCCCTCGCGGTCCGCCGAGACTGCCAAGCCGCTGGTAGGCGGAAATGCCCGGCCGCTCTGCGCCTGGTACCATTCACATTGAAATCCGGTCAGGTAGAAGATGCTTTCGGGAGAACTGAGGAAAAGAAGATCGATCTTCTGTGCTTGCATTTCCTTTCGCAGCCGCTGAAGCCGGCTGGAAAATTCGTCTTCGGGAAATGGAAGGCTTTTGAAATCGGGTGCAGCAGCCAACGCTTCTTGAAAATTCTTCTTCACGTTGTCCTCCATCGCAGCTTCTTCGGACGAAGTGCCGTGCGTTTTTAAATTTTATTTGTACGCCGCTGTCTGCTGACCCTGATCCTGCGAACCAAACCTGTCAATGGCACAAAAATTCGCATGTGGCACAAAGCAAATTTGAATATTGAGGGCGCCTGGATGATCTCGCTTCTCTACACCGTGACGAGGTGGCGAGGCAGCTTGGACATGATGTCGAGACCGAGATCCGTCACCAATAATGTTTCGATATAGGCAGCACCACTTCCTCCCGGCCAATCCTCCCAGACGTCAAACTGGTTCTCGTAATTGAAAACCATGCCGGGTTGCAGGGGCTGATCGGGAATGTCCTCTCTCGGCTCGGCGAAATGTGAGCCGACCCAGTCAGGCGGTATGGCGATACCAAGAGCGTATCCCCCGGCCCACCAGATGTACTTTTTCAACGCATGTGCTTCGAGATATTCATCACCGATCTGGGCGACTTTTCGCCACGAGTCACCCGGTTTGACCGCTGCCAGAATGGCATCGACGCATCCGGCGGACTTTTCCATCAAATCGGTCCATCGGCCGTCGGGCTTGCCCAATGAAAAGGTCCTGTTGAGATTCACGTGATAGCGATGCAGCGAGCTGCAAAAATCGATGAAGACAAGGTCACCTTTCATTAATTTCCGATGGTGGGCCGGACTATGATGAGTGCCCGCTCTCGGCCCGGAGCCGATCATGGTGCGGATGCCGGGATAGCCACCGCCGGCTTGCATCATTGACTGCATGATGACTGCTTCGATTTCTGTCTCCATGATGCCGGGCTTCAAGGCATCGCGCGCCGCTGACATGGCGGCATCGGCGATGCTGGCCGCCGACTTCATCACCTCAATCTCCCGTGGGGACTTCACCAAACGGATACGCTCGATCAGCAAGGATTCATCGAGTATTTCGGCGCCGTTCTGGCGGAGCCGCTGCTGGAGTGCCGACATGACCGTGGCATGTGGTGAATAGGCCCAAGGTTCGGTCGCAATTCGCGCTTGGGCCAGTCCACGCGCGGCAAATTCCTTGCCGACCTTTTCAATGAGATTGTCGATGCTTTCGCGTTCGAACCAGATCACTTCCTTGATTTCAGGCGTCGTCGATACGATTGTCCTATGGCCGACGGCATCGAAGAACAATGTGTCATCGCGGTCCGCCCGGATGAGCAGTCCCGTCAGGTTTCGAAGGTGATACCAGATCATGTCATAACCTAACAGGTAAGTCAGGTTCGCCGGCGTGGTCACATAGAGCGCATCGATGTTTCGCTCGACCAATACGTCCCGCACCTTCTTCCGCCGCTCGGCATATTCTTCGGGTGGAAATGCTTGGGGCCAATCGATTTGCTGGCGAAGATAGCTTTTCATGATACCTCCCGAGGTAACGTTGCTGCGGCTGTCGCGTAGAAGCCGGCCGTAAGCCTTCGAGCGAAAAAGCACGAAGTCAAACAGATTAAATTCCAATTCTTCGCGAAGAAAATTCGGATATAGCGCCTATCTTCATGTTCATTTTTCACACGCGGAACGCCGCGTCATCCATCCACAGGAATGACCTCCGGCGGCAGCTTCGACATGAAACGCGTTCCCGATTTGGTATAAACGCAGGTATCGATCAGCCATGTGTTAAAGAGGCTTTCGAAGTTCGTCACCATATTCTCTTCGAACACGCGATCGAGATACTTTTCATCTTTAAAATGAAAGAAGAAGTCTCCGACCCAATCCGGCGGCAGGCTGAGACCGAGCTCGTAGCCGAGAGCCCAGCCGGGCGAGTCCCAAAGGCCGACGCTCTCGTAATACGCCTTCAACACCGCGTTGAAGTCGCGAACGGTCATCCCCGCCTTCACCTCACGCGAGATGACATCGTAGACGCCGGCTGCCTTTTTATGCTGCTCGACCATTGCCTTGGGTGGATCTCCCAGGAAGAAGCCGCGCATGACGTTCCCATGGTATCGGTTATAGACGCCGCAGAGATCCGCCGTCAGGAACTCGCCCTTATTGATCACTTTGCGGCCAGCCATGGAATGTCCTGCCGAAACCGGGCGCCCCTCCTTGACTTCCGTCGCATTGAAGATGGGGATGAGCGCCGGGAATTCGCTTCCGGCCGCCATCATGGCACGCGTTGCTTCGCCGAAGACCTCCAGCTCGGTCATGCCCGGCCGCATGCAGCTCCTGATCGCTTCATGGCCGATATCCGCGAGCGCGACCGCTTTCTCGATATAGGAGATCTCTGTCGGCGATTTCGCCCGGCGGATGCGCCGCAAGATCGTGCTACCATCGACGACGCGGCAGCCTTCTGCGAGAAAGGCACCTTCCAGCATGGTGCTTACCGCGCGGTTGGGCACGTAGCTCCAATATTCCATCGCGACCGTGCCTTTCAGCCATCCCCGCGCTTTCAACTCGCCGGTAATGAATGGCAAGACGATCGATGCCTCGCGGCTGGGGAAAAAGACGTGGTCGGTCGAGACCGAGGTCTTCGCCAGGACGGGTAGTTCCGTTGGATTATCGAAATGAATGAATTCGTCATGATCGACATGGATGACGGTACCGTAGAATTGCGGATAGCGCATGGGGCTGTTTGCCTTATACCAGCTCGCAAAATAGCCATGCAGGTAGCAGATATGTTCGGGCGTCGTGACATAGAGCAGATCAATGCCCTCATCCGCCATCGCTTGGCGCACCTTGCGTATCCGCGATAGATACTCTTTCTTTGAAAAAGCCAGCTGCTGATGCGCAGGAGATACCGGCTCATAGGCGCCGGGTGCAAGTCCGAGATACGACGCGGCTTCAGACATCAGACTGCCCCTTCTCACCGGTGTGTTCGCTGTTCACACCAATCTGGTTTTAACTGACGAAAAGCTCGACCGGGCCGGCGCCGGATAGCTGTTCAACGGCGGTATCGCCCACGAGATAGCTGCCGCCGAGCATGACTCCGAGGCCTTCATCCTGGAGGCCCAGCCAGGCATGCACATAGAACACCATGCCCGGGAGCAGTTCGCCCGTCGAGAACCGGTCGATCTGGAAGGTCCCGACCCAGACGGGCGGATAGCCTATCCCGATTCCCAACCCGAACCGCATCTGTGCGGCATGGCCGAGATTTGCTTTCCGGATGGGCCCCAGCGATGCCTCATCAATTTCGACAACGTTGGCGCCGGGTCGGCACGCTTCCAAACCCCTTTGCAGAGAATCGCGTGCAACATCATAAAGCCATCGCGCGCGACGGCCGGGCTCTCCCGTTGCCATGGTGATCATCGAAACGGCATGGTAGCGGCGGGCAACCCCGGCGAATTCAAGATGAACGATCTCGTTGGCAGCAATCACCCGCGGCATGGCGGTCGCATGGCCGCCGGACGACCTGGCGCCGCTGGCGCATTCGGTCGGGATGGCCGGATAGTCGCTGCCGGCTTCCCGCATCGCTCCCTCGACGATGCCGCAGAGCATGATCTCTTCTATCCCGGGGCGCAGCGCTTTCTTTGCTGTGGTAATGCCGATAGTCGCGTAACGCGCCGCCTCGCGGACATAGGCAATTTCCGCAGGTGACTTGATGTATTGAAGCCGGCTCAGGACCAAACCGGAATCAGAGAGTTTCACATCGGGCAGGCAGTTCTTCAACAACTCCGCATAGCCTGCGGTGACCGCATAGGAATGCTTCTCGATTCCCCATCGTCCTGTCCCGCTTCCATGCTCCAGGACAATCCGCGCCAAAATCGACCCGATATCATCGGCGTTCAGCTGATAGGTCCGGATATCCGTGACCCAGCTTGTCTCCCGAACCAGGGACACATCTATATTCCGGACAAAAAGCGTCGGGTCCTGCGTCTTGTCGACGCTGAAGATGAGCGCCTGCGGTCCGACATATGACGAGATCGAATCGTAGCCGGCCAGATAGAACAGGTTCTCCGGTGCAATGACGATGCATCCGTCAAAGCCTGCAGCAGCGAGATCCGCCCGGGCCCGTTTGAGGCGTTGACGATGCTCCGCTTCGGAAAAGGCTGCAAATGGCGGTGGCATGGTTCCGTCTCCCTACGCTGTGACGCTGACCACCCGCCCCTCAAGTCGGAGAGACACAGGTCATTGCGCGATGGGTCAACGCGCTATGCAATATCGTTATTCAGCGGCAATTGTCGTGCGGTCGTCGGAGGGAAGAACCTGATCGAGAACCCAGTTTCCGAACGTATTGAGGCTGGTTTCCTCACTGCAGAGGCGTGGAATCCGCGCATAGGGAGATTGGATCCCGGCAAACTGCCGGAGGGCGATCTCTTTGTCTTCAACGACAACGATATCATTCCGCCGGTAGTAATTCTGCGAGATGCGCTCGAAATCTTCCCGCTCGAAATACGATTTCGGAAACAGCGAACTGATGGTGAGTTTGGATTTCTTTGCCGAGACCGGCTCGCTTTGGAACACCAGCGCACCATCATTTCCAAGCGTCATCAGCATGCCGGGACGAAGCGTCGCAAACCATGTGCCGCGCGCCTTGTCTTCGTCAATCTGTGGCATGGCGGGGAACCCGACATAATCCGCCGATGGCAGGAGCAGTTGGCTTCCCTCGTGTTTTGCAAGAGCCAGGGTTTCGCGGCCCTTCGGCTTTATCCGCACATATTCCGTCGTCTTCCACTGCGCCAGGGAATCGCGATGGACATAGGGGATATGATAGGCGTCGATGTAGTTCTCGACGAAGCATTTCCAGTTTGCGTCCATGTCATAAACAACCTTCCGGGCGCATCGCATATCCTGAAGACTGTGGGAGGCAAGGACATCGACCAGTGTTCCCAGATGCTGCTGGAGCGTTTCCGGACCTTCCTTAAAGCGAATGAAGATAAATCCACCCCAGGTGCCGCTATCGATTTCGACAAGGCCGAATTCTTCCTTGTTGTCGCTATCGATCAACGACTTGCCGGTCGAATCCGTGTAATTCGGCGCACCGATCAGCCGCCCATCGAGGCCATAAGTCCAGAAATGATAGGGACAGCGGAAGACCTTGCAATTGCCTTTCCCTTCAGCGAGCAGGGCGCCGCGATGGCGGCAGGTATTGGCGAAGACCCGCACCTTCTCATCGCGTCCGCGTGCGACGATCAGAGGCACGCCCAGGAAGGCCATGGTGTGGTAGTCGCCAACATTTGGGACGATCTCTTCCCGTTCGAGGAGATTCCACTGTGGCAGGAAAATTTTGGCTTTCTCGGCCTGAAAGAATTTTTCCGAGGTGTAACACCACAAGGGCATTGACCGCATCGCCCGGCCATTGGATCGCACGGCAGTGTAGTGATGCGGGGCAAGAACATCCTCGGGCTCAAGAACACCGAAATTCAAGAGATCATCATACGCCGCATGCCTGCCCATGGTCCTCTCCCACTATTTTTATGTTCATTGACCCTTTTTTGATAGTCGACTATCATCTTTTTATTGTCAAGCATGATGGAACTGGGCTGCAAGGGGTGAGATATTGACCGGAATGCGCGAAAGGAAGCGGCTGGAGCGCAGCGATGCCATCGTCGATGCGGCAACCGAGCTGTTTCGCGGCAAGGGCTATGAAGGTACGACGATGGAAGAAATCGCCGAACGCGCGGACGTTTCGGCGCCGACTCTCTATCGATACTTCCCCACCAAGGCGGCGCTACTGACCGCCTTCTTCTGGAAAGCACGCGACCGGCGCGCAGGCATGCTGGACGACTATTTCAAGAAATCGGCCACCCTGGATCCGGTTGCTGCGATATCGGGTCTCTTGCTGCTGAACAATAGAAGTGTCGGATCGAGAAAGGATCGCAAGCTGTGGCGTGAATCCATGGGAGCGCTGCTGCGCATTCATGATCAGGCCTACGACGAATTCCGGCTGATCAAGCAGGAGTTCGAAAATCGCATTGAAGAAATGCTTGAGCCGCTCCTTGACCTGTCATTGATTTCGAAGGACACGCCCATCCCATCGATGGTGGCAGTCCTTTATGCCGTGGCGAACGAGAATTTCAATCGCATGATCGCCAATGAGTTCAAGACATTGGAGGATGAAAAGCAGGCGATGGACCGGCAGGTCGAGTTGGTGCTGAGAGGCTGGCTGGCCCAGCCCTGACGCCGCAGCCCCACTCCTCCTGCCGGCCTTTACCCATAATCCCACCTTATACGATACGTTAAGCCAGCCCGCTACCTTGCCAGCCGTGCCGCCGTTAACCTCCCCAGCCGGATTTCAACGAGTTTCCAGTCTGGACGGGACATCGTGAGCACTTTCAAAACCGCGCCGGGACTTCCGTCGCCACAGGATAACGTCATTCAGCAAAAGCAACGCTCGCTGTCGCATGCCGGCGGGATCATCGTGCTTTGCTTCGTCACGCTGATCTGGGGCGTCAACTGGCCGGTGACGAAGATCGCGGTCATGGAGATTCCCGTCTGGACCTTTCGGGCAATCTCTCTATTGGTCGGTGGATTCGGCCTGTTATTCGTCTGCGCGCTCAGCGGATCGTCCTTGCGCCTTGCGAAGCAGGAGATTCGGCCGATCCTCCTCGTCACCTTCTTCAACGTCGTTGCCTGGCAGCTCTGCTCGGCCTTTGGGCTCTTCTTCCTGCCGTCGGGAAGAGCCTCGATCCTCGCTTTGACCATGCCGCTCTGGGCGGCGCTGCTCTCGGTGCCCATTCTCGGCGAGCGCTTAACCCTGGCAACGACGGCAAGCCTTTTCCTCGGCCTCGTCGCCCTGGGCGCCATGGTGATACCGCAATTTTCCGCGATCATCGCGCATCCCATCGGGATCGTTCTGATGCTGGCGGCGGCCGTCTCCTGGGCGCTGGGAACGGTCCTGTTCAAATACTTCCGATGGACCTCTTCAACCGCGCTGCTGACCGGCTGGCAGCTGCTTCTGGGCGGCATCCCCGTCCTGATCGGCGCCTTGATCATGGACCGGTCATTCGAGATGCGCGCGGTGAGCAGTGCGGCTTGGCTGGCCACGGCCTACACGAGCACGGCGGCGATGATCTTTTGCCAATGGGGATGGCTTCGCGTGGTGACGATGTTTCCGACCGCGATTGCCGGTCTCGGCATCGTCGCCATCCCTGCTGTCGGGGTCATCAGCGGGGCGCTTCTCCTGGATGAACCGGTCACCGGAGATGTCTTCATCTCGCTCATCGCCACGATGCTGGCTTTGATCGTCGTCGTCACGAAGCCCAGAAAGGCCTGATAGCGCAAGGCTATCTGGAAATCGTCTTCACCGATCGCTTGACCTCGGCCAGCAACCAATCGCGCAAGCGCAGGGCCCCCTTGCTTTCCGGCATCACCTTCGGCGTGACAACCCAATAGGACCGCCCGGTCGTCATCACCGGTACTTTCGGTGCAACCAGATGGCCTTCCGCCAGCAGGTCGGTCACCAGATGTTCCCAGCCCAAGGCCACGCCTTCGCCGGCTAGGGCCGCCTTGAGCACAAGCGCATAGTCGCTGAAATCCAGGCGGTTTATACCGCGGCCGATGCGGATATCGGCTTCGCGGAACCAGTCATCCCAGGTCACGTGACGGCGATGCCGCTCGTGAAAATCGATCAGGCGGTGCCGGGTGAGGTCGCTTGCCGTTGCGATGGAGCCATTGGCTTTCAGGTAGCGCGGCGCGCAGACCGGGAACACGGCCTCCCGCGCCAAGAGCCAGGCATTGTATTCCGGCCAGCTCCCGTCGCCATGGCGGATCGCCAGGGGTATCTGCTCGGCGACGAGATCGAGCGACCGGTCCGATGTCAGGACCCGCAGCTCGATCGTCGGATGAGCCTCCTGAAAGCGGCGGATGCGCGGCAGCAACCAGTAACTGGCAAAAGCGCTGGAGACGACGATCGTCACCGTGTTGCGCAAGGCCTGCCGGCGTTCCACGGCAGCGACACCCTCCTCGATGCGATCGAAGCCGCTCTTGACCTCTTGCCATAGGCGCAGCCCATCCGCGGTCAGCGTGACGCCGCGCCCTTCCCTGGCAAACAGGCTTGTCGCCAGGCGCTTTTCCAGCGCACGGATGCGCAGGCTGATCGCCGGCTGGCTGACGTCCAATTCGTCGGCGGCCCTTGTAAAGCTGCCGAGGCGCGCGGCCGCTTCGAAGGCAATCAGTTCGGCAAAATAGGACGTCGCGCTGCGGAGGTCTTTCATAAGCCCGGCTTATCGCTCCAATTACCCTCAACTCCTAGCTCGGAAGGCGGTCTTTGCCTAGGGTCGATTTAACGACCTGCGGGAGAAAATGATGGCGGCCCTGGACTCTCATTCACTGGACTCTCATTCACCGGACTCTCATTCAGACCGGTATCGCCAGACCGATCTCGCGCGCAGCTCGCGTGGCCGGACCGTTTCGGATCACGGCGCCGGCCAGATCGACATGCTTGCGTTACGTGCGTATCGGCTGGCCAGACTGCAAGCCGAGCTGCAGCGCGAAGATGTTACTGCCGCCTTGTTATCCGACCCGGTGAATGCGCGCTATGCCTCGGGTGTGCGAAACATGCAGCCCTGGTCGCTGCATAGCAGTTTCCGCACGGCCTTCGTCCCGGCCCATGGCACGGTGACCTTGTTCGAATATGCAGGATCGGAGCATCTGGCAAACGGCCTGGAGACCGTTCGCGAGGTGCGTCCCGCAACATCGCGATTCTGGGCCGGCATCGCGGCGAGCACCGATTTGCACGACGAGCGCAAGGTGCGGCTTTGGGCCAATGAAATCGCCGAGCTGCTTCGCGCATCGGGCGATGTGATGCGCCTCGCGATCGACCGGCATGTCGACCATTTCTCCGCCAAGATCCTGGAAGATCTCGGCATCACCCTTGTTCCCGTCCAACGGATGATGGCGCGTGCGCAATCGATCAAATCGCCCGAGGAAGTTGCCTGCATGTCGGTCTCCGTCTCGGTTGCCGAAGCCGCGATCCATCGGCTCCAGGGCGCTTTGGAACCGGGGAAAAGCGAAATCCAGCTTTGGTCGATCCTCGAGCGAACCAATGTCGAGATGGGTGGCGAATACATGGATACCCGCCTCCTGTCATCAGGCGGCCGGACGAATCCCTGGTATCAGGAGGCCACCGACCGGTTGGTGCGACCGGGTGATCTCGTTGCATTGGACACCGACATGATCGGCGTCTTCGGCTATGACGCCGATATCAGCCGGACATTCTTCTGCCCGCCCGGCCGCCCGTCCGGAACGCAGCGGCAGCTTTACCGCTATGCCTGGGAGCAGCTGGAACACAACCTGGATCTTATTCGTCCCGGTGCCACTTTCCGGGAGATGTCGGAGAAGGCCTATCTCCTGCCGGAGAAGTACCGGGCGCTTGCCATCCCCATGACATGGCATGGCGTCGGTCTCTATGGGCAATGGCCGACAATCGTCGGACGCGGCCATTTCGAGACGAAAGGCACTGACGGTGTATTGGCGCCCGGCATGACGATCTGCTGCGAAAGCTATGTCGCCGAAGAAACCGGCTTGGAAGGGGTGAAACTGGAGCAGCAGGTCCTGGTGACCGAAACCGGCTTCCAGCTCCTTTCCACTTTCCCCTACGACGAAACGCTGCTCGGCCGGGAGATATAGGGGCAATAAATACAAACCGTTCGACCGGCAACAATTCAAAAGCAACAGGCCGGCCGTTTCCAATCATCCGGGAGGACTCATCATGAACACTTGGCCGAGGCTGAGCGAGGCTTATCGTCTGGGAAAATTATCACGACGGGACTTTCTGAGTGCCGCCGCCACGATCGGCGCCCTGTCAGCCGCATCCTCTTTGCTTGCCGCAGGCACGGCAAAGGCAGATACACCGAAGAGAGGTGGCACTTTGCGCCTCGGCCTTGCCGGCGGCAGCACAACCGATAACTGGGATCCGAGGACCTATACCGAGCTGGTCATGATCACCCTGGGCGCCCAGGTCTTCAACGGCTTCGTCCGGTTCGACCGTGAGCGGCGCCCGCAGCCGGATCTCATCGAAAGCTGGGAGGTGAAGCCGGGCGCCACCGAATGGATCATGAATATTCGCGGCGGCGTCACCTTCCATGACGGCAAGCCGCTGACGGCCGACGACATCATCTATTCGCTGAACCTCCATCGCGGCAAATCGGCCTCGGCCATGGTCGGGCAGATGAAACATGTAGAGGACATCGCGAAGCTCACGGACCGCCAGATTTCCGTAAAGCTGTCACGGCCGGATTCGGAATTCATTTATGTCCTGGGCGATTTTCATATGCGCGTCGTGCAGGACGGCTTCACCGACTGGTCGAAGCCGGTCGGCACCGGCGCCTTCAAGTTCGACAGCTTTACGCCGGGCATCCGGGCTCGTACCGTTCGCAATGCCGATTATTGGCGCAGCGATGGCGGCTTTGTCGATGTCGTCGAGACGACGGTGATCAACGACACGGCCGTGCGGATGAATGCACTGGTGGCGGATCAGGTCGATGTCATCAACCGCGTCGGCAAGACCAGCGTGGCATTGCTCGACAACGCCAGCGGGCTGAAGGTGGAACGGGCACCCACCGGCTGGCATGCCATCATGGCCGCCCGGATGGATTCCGCGCCTTTCGACAATGCCGATTTCCGCCTGGCCTTGAAATATGCGATCGATCGCAAAGCGCTGCTGAAGACGCTATTCAACGATTATGGGACCGTGGGCAACGATCATCCGGTTCCGGAAAACGACCCGAACTATAATAACGAGCTGCCGCAAACAGCTCATGATCTGGACCGGGCGAAATTCCATCTCAAGAAGGCAAATCTGGGCGCGGCTGCGATCGAATTGACCGCCTCCGATGCCGCCTATGAAGGGGCTGTCAGCGCTGCGGAAATCTATCAGGCCGCCGCCGGGAAAGCCGGCTTGAACATGACCTTGAAACGTGAGCCGATTGATGGATTCTGGTCGAATGCCTGGCTGAAGCGGCCATTCTGCGAGTCATACTGGGCCGGCCGCTCGACTGCGCTCCAGATGCTTTCGATTGCCTATAAATCTGATGCGACCTGGAACGAAACCGCGTGGAAGAATCCGGCTTTCGACCAGCTGCTCTCCGATGCCTCCGCCGAACTCGATGATGCCAAGCGCAGGCAATATCTGTGGGAAGCGCAGAAAATGCTGCATGACGATGGCGGCGCCGTCATCCCCGTTTTCGCGGATGTCCTGGAAGCGCATAACGACAGGGTCAAGGGCTACCAGATCGGCGGCATCAACGATCTGTTCAACGGGCATATTCCGGAACTGGTCTGGCTGGATAGCTGAATATCACTGCTGCTCTCCCAGCGCAGCGGCTGCCGGTCGACAAGTCGACCGGCAGTTTTCTTTGGCATTTCCGGTTCAGACCGCGCGCGTAACACCGCCATCGACACGGATGTTCTGTCCGGTGATATAGGCAGCACCCGGCGAGGCCAGGAAGGCGATGGTGGCAGCGATCTCCTCGCTGGTGCCATAGCGTTTCAGAGGCACGCTCTCGCGGCGTTCTTCGTTTGCCGGCAAACTGTCGATCCAACCCGGCAGGACGTTGTTCATGCGGATATTATCGGCCGCATAGGTATCGGCGAAAATCTTGGTGTAGGAGGCGAGGCCCGCGCGGAAGACGGCCGAGGTCGGGAACATGGAAGTCGGCTCGAAGGTCCAGGCGGTCGAGATATTGACGATCACACCCGACTTCTGCTTCTGCATCACCGGCGTCACCAGACGGGCCGGGCGCACGACATTCATGAAATAGACGTCCATGCCCTTGTGCCAATCCTCATCGGTGATCTCGAGGATGGGCTTGCGTGGACCGTGCCCGGCGCTATTCACCAGGACATCGATGCGGCCCCAGGTCGAAACAGCAAGGTTCACCAGCTTGGCGAGGTCTTCAGTCGACTGGTTCGACCCCGTCACACCGACGCCGCCGAGTTTCTTGGCCAGTTCTTCGCCTTTGCCCGAGGAGGAGAGAATCGCCACTTTGAAGCCATCCGCCGCGAGCCGTGTGGCCGCCGCCGCGCCCATGCCACTGCCGCCTGCCGTCACGATCGCCACTTTTTCTACTGACATGGTCGCCTCCGCTCTTCGGAAAATGATGGATATTTTGCGTTCTGCATTCAGTGATATCATCCCCGCAACGTGGGAACGAGCCAATTCCCCTTCCATTATACAGTAGAAAAACTATCGAATGTCCGAACCGCCCCGACGATTTCCACCGCTTAACGGCCTGCGGGTATTCGAGGTCGTCACCCGGCACCTCAATTTCCGCCTGGCAGCGGAAGAGCTCGGCGTTACCCAGGGCGCCGTTGCCCAGCAGATCCGCGGCCTGGAAGCGGAGCTCGGTCTCAAATTGTTCGAGCGGCATCCGCTGTCGCTGGAAATGACGGAAGCAGGGCGAAGCTATATCACCAGTATCCGGCGTGCTTTCGAACTGATTTCCGAAGCAACGGAAGCGTTGCGATCAGAGCCGTTTCATTTGACGATCAGTGTTACGCCGAGCTTCGCCGCCAAATGGCTCCTGCCCCGGCTGCCGGCCTTCACCTCCAGCCATCCCGATATCGACCTTCGCATTGTCGCTACGGATCGCATCTCCAATTTCCAGACGGATGCGGTCGACCTGGCGGTGCGCTACGGACGCCCGCCCTTCGGAACGGGGTTGCAGGCAGACTTGCTGTTCGATGAGGTGATTGTTGCCATCGCCAGTCCGTTCCTGGTCGAGAAGCTGGGGAGGCCCGAGAAAGGCGATAATATTGCACGATATGCGCTGCTGCATGATGCGCATGATTTCTGGCCGCAATTCCTGGACAAGGCGCTGAAATGCGGCACGATCGCACCTACAAAGAATATACGTTTCAACCAGACATCGCTCGCCATTGATGCCGCAATCGCCGGCCAGGGCCTTGCTTTGGCGAGCCAATTCTTTGTCGAGGACGATATCGCGGCCGGTCGCTTGACGCGCGTCTTCTCACCCGCGCTGCGTGTCGGCGCAGGCTTTTATGTCGTCGCCCCACGCAAGCCGCGCCATCCAACGCCGGTCGCCGCTGTCAGTAAATGGCTGTTCGCTGAAGCGAGCAAGTGACGGTCAACACCGACTACCGCGCCACCGCCCATCTTTGCCGGTCCGCATCCGCGAATGATTTTTCCAGCGCCTGCGCCACCGGCTGAACGTCGTCCATCGACAGACATAAAGGTGGAACCATGCGCAGCACGTTCTTGAAATTCCCCGACTTCGACATGACCAGGCCGTTTCGCCGGGTCGCTTCGAAGACCTCCGCCGTTTCCTCGGGTGCCGGGCGTTTCGTCTGCCGGTCTTCCACCAGCTCGACCGCCATCATGAAGCCGCGGCCACGGACATCGCCGATAATCTTGTGACGCTGCATCAATGCATCGAGCTCGGCCTTCAAGGCGGCACCGACCTTCCGGGCATTCTCGATCAGCTTCTCCTCCTTGATCACCCGCAGCACCGCCCGCCCTGCCGCACAGGCCATGGGATTGGCACCGTAGGTGTGGAAGAGGAATTTCTGTGACATCGATTCTGCAACATCACGCTTTGCCACCACCGCACCCAGCGGAATACCGTTGCCGATCCCCTTGGCCATGACGACGATATCGGGAACGACGCCATGCGCTTCGAAACCCCACATTGCGTCACCGGTCTTGCCGAAGCCGGACTGAACCTCGTCGACGATGCAGACGCCACCGGCCGCGCGAATGCGCTCGAACGCTCCCTTCATGTAACCGTCGGGCATGAAGACGATGCCACCATAGCCCTGCACCGTTTCCATGATCATGCCGGCGAGACGGCCCGATGTCGTATAGGCGATCGTCCGGTCGATTTCGTCGAGATATGGCTGCGTACCGGGACCGAAAATGCCGCGATACTGGTTGGGCTCCGCGACAAAGGAGACATTGGGCAATTGACCAATATTGTGCCGGAAGTTCCGCACGCCGGTCACACCCTGGGCACCGAAGGTCGCGCCATGATAGGAATTCCGCAGGGCGATCAGATCCGAATTGCCGGTGCTGCAGCGCGCCATCATCAGCGCCAAATCGATCGCCTCCGCCCCCGAATTCGTGAAATGCACTACCCAATCATGCCCTTTCGGCATGGTGGCGGCCAATTCCTCGGCGAAATGGGCCGGGATCGGATGATGGAACATGGTGGTGCAATGGGTCAGCGCCTCGACCTGCTCCCGGACCGCCGCAACGATGGCGGGATGGGCATGGCCGACGCTGATACAGAGATTCATCCCCAGCAGGTCGATCAGCCTGTTGCCGTCCTCATCCCAGAGATATTGGCCCCTGCCCTTCTTGATGATCAGAGGCGTTCGGTATGGGACGAAAGCCCTTTGCGTCGCAGCGAAATATTTGTCCCGCCGCTTGATGATCGCGTCACGTGACCAGTCGACATCGGGGATGGCGGCAGATGCGGTAACCATGACAAGCCTCTCTGTCCGATTGCGCAGCGGGAGCCGGGGCGGAACCCAAGCAAGGCAACATGGCCTCTCCTCGCCCACTCCCGTTCACGATGGCAACAGCGGGCAGCGAGGAAAAGGGACAGATTTGCAGATTTAAAGGGACAGTTCGGCGGAGAGATAGCCTCGGAGCAAGCCGGGCCTAACGCATGTCCAGGCACTGCCTGGCTTCCTTTCCGATGAGCCGGATGCCCGCCTCGATACGATCGAGATCGATATAGGCGAATCCCAGACGGAAGGTATTGAGGATATCGTTCTTGAGATAGAAGGTCTGGCCCTGGTCGATGATCGCGCCCTTTTGCAGAAGACGTTCCCGGAGGATCGATGCATTGAAGCCATCGGGACCTTTCAGCCAAAAGGAAGTCCCGCCCGGCGACTGCATGACCTCGAAGTCGTCGAGATAGCGCTCGATAGCCTTTTGCATGCTCTTCCATCCTTCCCGGCGGCGGCGCTCCACCTTGCGCAAATGCGAATCGTGATAACCGAGACCGAGAAACAATGCCGCCGTCTCCTGGATGAGCGTCGGCGCATGCCGGACGAGGTAGCCGCGGACCGCGCGTGCTTCGCGGATGATGTCCCGATGTGCGACCATGAAGCCGAGCCGCAAGCCCGGCGACAATGTCTTTGAAAAGCTGCTGATATAAATGACGCGGCCGTCACGATCGAGAGAGCGCAATGCGGGCAATGAAGGACCGGTGCTGCTGAGATTAGCCTCGTAATCATCCTCCAAAACCAGATATCCGCCTTTGCCTGCCGCTTGCACCAGATCATGGCGCCGCTGCAATGACAGCGTGACGGAGGTGGGAAACTGGTGGCTGGGCGTCACATACACCAGCTTGCAGCCGGATGGGATTTTCGACACGGTCAGGCCGTCCCGGTCCACCGGAACGCCGGCAAGCGCATTGCCAGCGATCAGGAATGCATTTCGCGCATCTGGATAACCCGGATCCTCGATGGCGATCCTGCCTTTCAGGCTGCGCATCAGAAGGCCGATGATCGCCAGCGCGTTTTGCGAGCCCAAAGTGATCATGATCTCATCGTCGTTTACATAGAGACCACGATAAACCAGGAGACGGTGCCGCAACTGGCGCAGCAAATGCGCGCTGTCGCCATCGATGGAATCACTGGTCCATTCATCGACCGTGCCGCGATTGAGTGCGCGGCGGGAACATTCCCGCCAGGCATCGATCGGGAAAAGCCCCGGCTCCGTCTGGTTATAGACAAATGGATATTGGTAAGTGAACCAGTCGCCGGGATGGCGGACACGCCGCAACGCCGCCGGCTTGATCCCGTCGATCGACAACAGGTCATCGCCGCTGAGGGCCGGGGCGTCACGCTCGATCATCGTCGGTTGCAGTGCGGCGGCGCCTTCGCAGCCGTAATACCCCGACCGGTCACGCGCATAGATGAGGCCGAGGTCGACGAGCCGGGCATAGGCCGAATAGACGGTGTTCCGCGACACGCCAAGCTGCTGGGCAAGATCGCGGCAGGACGGCAAGGGCATATCCAGCGGGAGGGCCGCGGTCGCGAGCGCCTTGCTCACGACCTCGCAAATCTGGTCACGCAAAGGAAGACGCGACTCTTTCGGCAGCCTGAAGATCGGTGATGTTATGGAAACCATCCGCCCACATCCCCCGCCCGAGGCAACGCCCCTGACAAATCCTGCCCTTTACGAGCCTAGCCGCGTTCAACCCGCATCGGAAGCCATCCGGAACGACATCAGGCGCGCCTTTACGTCACGCCAGGATTCCGAGCAGTAAGCCGTTATGGTCATCGCGGAAACGGCCGCCAAGTCGATCAGCATCCCCTCATAAAGCGACGACATCCAGGCGGTATTGAGGGTGATCGCATCGCCGATCAGGGAAATGATCGTGCCAAGCGCGAAACACGGAAGCCCGTTCCGGCCGATCAGCGCAATGAAAGCCACTGGCGGCCGGGACCAGTTCAAATGCGTCTTGCTGACGCTCATTCGTATGAGCCAGGCAATCGCCAGAAAGCTGATGGCCCGGCAGATATCGAGATGCGTCTTGCTGATCGGATACAGCCACCCTTTCACTTCCGGTGGCGGAAAGACTGCGTAGAGCTCCGGGCGATGCCAGATCCAGGCCTGTATGGCGGCCAAGGCGGCAAAAATCCCCATAAGCCAGGTGATCCAGACGGGATGGCGATCCAGGAATGCCAGGATATTGCCGCCCCATCTGCCGAACAGCAATCCCAGGGTAAAGATCAATTGCCAGGCGAAAGGATCGAAGAAATATCCGTCACCTGTATCGCTGGGCAGCAAGGCATTGAGATGCGGCGCGAACCGCCAGATCAGCAGACTGAGGAAAAAGGTCAAAACCGGCGCCCGCTCGATCGAGCAGATCAGAAGCGGCGCCGCCAGCATCAGAAAAACGTAAAGAGGCAGGATGTTGGACAGCGCCGGCTGCAGATAAAAGACCGCGATATGGAAGAGATAGAGCAGCGGATCATCGAGAAACTGCGCGGCATGGCCGAGCCAGACGGCCGCATAGGTCCATCCCCACCGGTTGAGCAGGACGCCGACCAGCGTCAATGCCAGCGCGACCAACAGATAAGCCACATAGATCTTGCCCGAGCGATACAGCAGCTTGGCCCAGGCGGCTGTCAATCCCCGCGTCGCCACATATTTCCGGAAGGCCATCATGGTCGCGACACCGGAAATGAAGACGAACACTTCACTGGCATCACATAATGCGTAATTGCGCAGCGTCAGCAGCGATGTTGGACTGTTTGAAATGTGATCGACAACGATGAAGACAAGCGCCAGGCCACGGAAAAAATCCAGCCAGAGATTGCGATGGGGGTTTATTGCGCGCAATGCCATGACATCCCGATCTTTAAAACGACCATCCATTAAAGGGCCATCGGGACGGATGGCCATAGCAGCAAATCCGGCTGAACGCGCCAAGTCAGCGGCTAGAGGACCAGTTCAAATTAACATCCGGTACTAACCCCGATCAGCGGCGGATGTAAAGGTTGTCGCGACGCGGCCGATCTTCGCCCCGGCAAGATTGTGCTTGTCCGCTCAAGCCAGGCACCAGATGGCGAAGAGCGGATGGTCGCCGGCTTTCATGGCATGCACGATGTCCGGCGTGTTGTAGACGATGCCGCCAAGGCCGGGCTCGTGCCAGGTACGCTGCTCCTGCCGCCAGGCCCCCGGTGACAGGACCAGATAGACCTCCGCCGGCGGATGATGATGATCGACATATTGAATGTTCGGCGCAAGCAGGCTGACGCCGACCTGCACATCCGTGCGGCGCTCAAATCCCTCGGCGCCGACGATGCTGGCATTGGCATGGCCATCGGCGAATATTTGCCCGGCGGCGTCGCTGCCTTTCCGCCGGTACCAGTTCAGCTGCGGCGCCAGTGTCTCGAAGGCATCCGCCACGGCCGCAAGATCCGCCGGACCGCTTCTGGCCGTTTCCAAAGCTTGCGGCAGATATTGCTGCGCCGGCAAGGCTGCCTGGTCGGCGCGTTGACCCCGCTCGCCGGGCTTTTGCAGCGCCTCGAAGATCCGTCGCGCCAGATCGCGCTCCGGCGATCCGGCCGCCAAGCGATGGAAGATGGCCTTGTCGAGCGCGCTCACGAATTGTTGAAGATTCTGGTCTCTGCTCATAGCGGCAATCCTTTAAGGGCGGCGAAGCGGCTAAACAACTCGGCGATCGTCAGGTCGATGTCGTTGCCTGATCAGGCGTCTTTGGCGCTCACCGGCAACGCTAAGGCATATGGCGACACAGACAAGCCCTAATGCGGCGATGTCGATTGGCCCGACCGGATGCGCCAGGATCAGAGCGATGAGCGCCGTCGAAGCGACCGGTTCGGCAAAGCTGAAGCCGGCAAGCAGGATGGGATCGCCATGCCGCGCGCCCAGATCCCAAGCGAGATTGGCCAAACCGACCGGAATCAGTCCCACCGCCGCCAGCCGGATGAATTCATTCAAGGGAACCTCCCCTCGTTCGAAGCCCAGCGTGATGCCCCAGCAGATCAGTGCGCTCGTCCCCACGAAGGCGATCATGGCATCAGGCGGCCCGGCCGGAACGCGGGTGCGAAAGCCCGAATAGACCGCCCAGCAGAGCGCACCCACCAGGCCGACGCAGACCGGCCAATCGAGTTCGATGCGGCTTTCTTTCAGGGAAACCAGCACGACGCCGCTGAAGCCGACAATCATGGCAATGGCATCCCATCGGCCGGGGCGTCCGATGCCGAAGGCGGCGATCAGCGCCACCATGAAGACCGGCCAACTCAGCGAGGCGATATTGACCGTGACCGGTTCACCACCCAGCGACAGGGCGACGACATAGAGGCAATTGCTGCCGAACAGACCCAAGACCCCCAAAGCCAGGGTCGATAGATGAATACGAAAGAGATCGCGCAGGCCATGCCCTTTAACGAGCCGGCGCCCCAGCAAGACGGCAGTGGCAAACGTGAAGACGATTGCCATCGAGCGAAAGGGTGGGGTGACAGCGTTCGACGCGAGCAACACGCCATAAACGGACCAGCAGGCGATCGCGATCACGCCTAACGTCGTTCCCTGAGCCTTCGTCATGTCCCCCCGCCGACCACATGCCCGAGCGCAATCTAGCAACTTCCCCTGCTTGCCGGAAGCGCCGGACCTATGCCGTTACGTCAACTGCATGTCGCGCTTATGTTGCTCGATTTCGGCAAAAAGCCAGTCGCGGAACTGGCGGATGCCGGGCTTGCTGGCGACGCTTGGCTTCTGCTTCAGATAGTAGCCGGCGGTCAGCCGGTGGCGGATCGGAAATGGCGAAACCAGATGGCCGCGCTTCATCAGGTCCTCAGCCATGATCGTGTCGGCAAGCGCGACACCGCCACCATTGACGGCCTCGCGGATGACCAGCGTCGGATCATGGAAGACCGCGCCGCCTTTGACGTCGATGTCGCTAACCCCTTCCTGCGCCAGCCATTCCTCCCACCAGGCCGTCGTGCCTTCATGCAACAGGCGATGCCCGGCGAGATCGGCAGGCACTTTGAGCGGGCGTGCGCCTTGTAGCAAAGACGGCGAACAGACCGCCATGGTGCTGAGCGGCAGCAGGGGCTTGAGCGCAGGATCGTTCTTTTCTTCGAAGGCCGAGAAGACCGATAGATCGGCTTTCGGATTGTCATCGGAAGTGGATGTCGAGACTTCGAACTCGAATTCGGGATGGAGCTGGCGGAACTTCGCCAGCCGGTCCATCAGCCATAAATTGATGAAAGTCGTTTCACCGGACAGAACGATGTACTTGGAGCGATTGGGTCGGATCTGGCTGTGAACGCTGGCATCTTCCGTGGCGGTCTCGATGATCCTGAAGGCTTCCCTCAGGCGACGGGCATAATCCCGTCCCCGGGTAGTGAGCGTCACCTCGCGGAATCCCCGGTTGAAAAGCTGCGCCCCCAGCGCATCTTCCAGCGAGCGGATATGGCGACTGACGGCCGACGACGTCAGTCCCATTTCGGTCGCGGCATCCTTCAGGCTGCCAAGGCGGGCAGCCGCTTCGAATACCCGGATCGCATTGAGGGATGGGAAGGTCATGGTCCTTGCATGGCCTTTAGTTGAGTTTTTGTCAAGCGACGGTGAGCAATAGCTATTTGTCCCGCTTGCCCGGCATTTTCTATCGTCTTACACCCCGAGATCAGGAGATTCGACGACCGTGACCGCCGACCAGAGCACGACCTTCCGCGATCCCATGAAGCGGGGTGCGCCCATCATCCCGCGTACCGGCTGGATGTTCGCACCTTATAACCGCTGGACCTTCCAGAATGTCCGCGAGATGACCCCGACCGCCAAGATCTGGCGTGGCCCCGGCCCCGTCGCACAGTTGCCGGAGCGCAAGCAGGATCTCGACGGCATCGAATTCGATTTCGCGGGGCGCCGCCGCACCGTCGGCGATTTCCTCAAGGGCAGTTTCACCAGCGGCTTCCTGGTCCTGTCCCAGGGCGAGATCGTCATGGAACGCTATATGAACGGTTTCGCCCCACATGGCCAGCACCTGGCGATGTCAGTCAGTAAATCCGTCACTGCAACGGTTTGCGGCATTCTCGTCCATCGCGGCCTGATCGATCCCGCCGCACCCGTGACGCGCTATTTGCCTGAGCTCGACGCGACGGCCTATCGCGGCGCCACCGTGCAACATGTACTCGATATGATGAGCGGCGTGCATTTCGACGAGACGTATGATTCACCCGATTCCGACATTCAAAAGCTCGACGAGGTCAGCGGCTGGAAGCCGCTTTCACATCCGGATGGCCCGCAGACGATCTGGCAGTTCATCCTGACGCTGACCAAACAGGATCAGCCGCATGGCCAAGTTTTCAACTACCGTTCGATCGAGACCGATGTTCTCGGGCTGATCATGGAACGGGCGAGTGGCCGGCGCCTGGCCGAGCTCATCAGCGAGGAATTATGGGTGCCGATGGGCGCCGGGGAAGACGCCTATATCACGGTGGATCGCGCGGGTACCGCGCTGGCCGATGGCGGCTTCAACGCAGCCTTGCGGGATTTCGGCCGCTTTGCCCTGCTGCATCTACGAAACGGCAAAGCCAATGGACGGCAGATCGTGCCGCGCGACTGGATTGAAGATACGCGGTTCGGCAATCACGGCGGCGCCCTGGATGCCGAAATCTATCAGTTGCCGAACGGTACTTATCGGAACCAGTTCTGGATCGAGGATGCGACGAAGGGCACCTACATGTGCCTCGGCATTCACGGCCAGCATATCTATCTCGACCCTGCAGCCGATTTCGCCGTGGTCAAATTGTCAACATGGCCGGAAGCGCTCAGCATGGACTACTTCAAGGAATCCTTGGCGGCGATCCACGCCATCAGAAATTTCTGCACCGGATGCCGATGACCGGCCGCCGTTGCAGCGCATATGGGAGGAAATAGATGAAATCGACGACAATTTTCGCGACGGCGCTTCTGGCCCTCGCGACGGTGGGAACCGTGAATACCACATCGGCGCAAGCCGAAGAAGTTTATCTATATACCTGGGCCGGTTTCTTCCCCGAACAGGTCCTGCAGGATTTCACCAAACAGACCGGCATCGAGGTCAAGGAATCGAATTACGACAGCATCGTCGTTCCGCAAACCAAGTTGATGGCCGGCAGCACCGGCTTCGACGTGGTACTCACGGCGGGATTCACCACGCCACGCTTGGCCCAAGCCGGCGTCCTGCACGAAATCGACCACAGCAAGCTGCCAAATCTCGCCAATATCGATCCCGCTTTCATCAAACGGCAGTTGGCGCTGACCGATCCGGAGATGCGTCATTCCATTCCCCTCGATTGGGGCCTGACCACCATCGCCTATAATGCCGATAAGATTCAGCAAATTCTCGGCCCCGACGCGCCGACCGACAGTTTGGCCATGTTGTTCGATCCGGCAATTGCCGCGAAACTGCAGGATTGCGGCATCAGCATGCTGGATTCCGCCGATGACGACATGGTCCTTGCCTTGCTCTATACCGGCGTCAAGAATATCGACAAGCCGACCGATGATGAGCTGAAGCGCGGCTATGAAGCGTTGAAAGCCGTTCGCCCCTATGTCCGCTATTATGACAGTACACGCTATCCTCAGGATCTTGCTTCGGGCGACCTCTGCGTCGCGATGGTCTGGAACTATGACGCCGTCCGCCTCATGCAGGTTGCCGCCGATGCCGGGCAAAAGCTCAACCTCAAGGTCATGATGCCCAAGGAAGGCCTGGTGGGTTGGGCCGATCGCCTGGTCATTCCCAAGGACGCCCCGCATCCCGAGGCCGCTTACGCCTTCTTGAATTTCCTGCTGGAAGGCAAGTCGGCGGCAGCCTTCACCGAGAATACACTCATCGCAACTCCGAACCTCAAGGCGGGCGATTATCTGAAGCCGGAGCTGCGGGATAATCCCGGCATCTACCCGCCGGCCGACAGAGCCGAATCCGTCCTGCCCGATGTCCCCTTCGATGACCGTACCGAACGGGAGATGACCCGCTATTTCACCCGCGTCAAGACCGGCGGCTGACCGCCTCGGCGATCAGAAACCCCTCGCTGCCGCAATGCACGTTCCTTGGCAAGGATTGCGTCCCGGAGATCGTGGATCTCCGGGACGCTTCTTATCGTCTTCTGGGTCCATCCTTTTGCGCTTATCGCTCGAGCAGACGAAGCCGGCTCAACACGAAATCCCGGTCGACATAGCAGCCCTGAAGATGGCGTCGACCGGTATTGGGATCGAATGAATCCCGGCCATGCAGAATGCGATAATTGTCCAGGATAAACATGTCGCCGGCCATCAACCGGGGGCGAGTATAAAAGCGCGGATTGCGCAAGGCGCGCCACAGGACCAGCAAAGCCCGGTAGATCGATTCGACCTCCGTCGACGGCAGATCGACGGCCGTCCGCAGCCAGTTGTTGAAACGGATCGCCGTAATGCGGCCGTCATCAGCAAGTTGGATCATGCGGGATCGACGCCGGATATCGCAGCCATCATCCTGGAACCGGAACTCGATCTCGCGGGTGGATAAAATCTCGAAAGCATCGGGATTGGCCCGCCGAATCTCCTCGGCCACACTGAAACCATCCACCAGGACGGAACTGCCGCCTTCCGCTTCATTCGCCACGCAGAACAGAAACTGGCAATCCGGCGGCGATTGCCAATTCGACAGATCCGTATGCGGCTCCAGCGCCATGGCGGTATAAGCACTGGCATTGGGATTGGGCATGGTGATGACGTCATATATCGTGCCGAAATTGGTCGGCCGCAAAGGCCCGATACGGCTGGCGATCTTGACGACCTCGCCCGGTTCAGCCGGGGCGCCGCGCAATAACGCCGCGCCGTAATCCTTCCAGGCCGACAACCAAGCATGCAGGCCCTTATCGGTTTTCATGACATCCCGATAGTCGAAGCTGGGCAATTCGAAATCTTTTATACCGCTCCAGAGCTTGGGTTTGTGGTCCCGTTCCGCGCGCGCGGCATCGCCATAATCGTGATGGCGAAGCCAGGCGGCGGAAAAACGGCTCAGATGGGGCTTGCCGGCCGCATCGGCCGCAAACCGGATTTCGACATCGCCGGCACCGGTCAAGTCAATGTCCTTGATGCGAATTTCGCCGGTCTCATCGATCAGCAGGAACCGACGCTCCAATGCTTTGGGATGACGGCAGGCCAGGCAAGCGCAATTATCGCGCAGCCAGATCGCATGAAACCGGCTGACGCGTCCGTCGCTCCAGCGGACGACCGCCAAGCCATCCTTCAGTTCTGCGGCAACGATTTTATGCGGCGTTCGATAAGTCGCAAGGTCCAGCATATCCGCCGGATCGTCTGACGGCCGTGGCGCATCCAAATTCAACATACCAGCCTCCCTGCAAGGTGTTCGTCGCGAGGTTAGTGGTTGTCCCGCCGGCCGACAAACGACTAAGCTATGCCCTTCGTATTAATTTTTCTAATGGTCTGGTTGATCATGTCGAAATCCCTGCCGCCGGTGAACTGGCTTTATGCATTCGAGGTGACGGCGCGGCATATGAGCTTTACCGAAGCCAGCGTGGAGCTGGGCGTAACACAATCGGCGGTGAGCCAGCGTATCCGGCTTCTGGAAAGTCATCTGGGCCAGGCTCTCTTCCATCGTCTGCCACGCGGGTTGAAACTGACAGCATCGGGCGAAGCGCTCGTCCCCTTGTTGCGGGACACGTTCAGCCGTCTGGCCGATGGAACGACGGAAATTTTCGGCTCGTCCAATGCGGATCGATTGGTTGTCCGGGCAACCTTGGGTTTCGCCGGATTATGGCTGGGCCCCCGTCTCGCCGGCTTCCGCGCGGCCCATCCCGAAATTAATCTGCGCCTGATCACATCGGTCTGGTCGGTGGATTATCCGGCGGCCGGCATTGATCTGGAGATCCGTCTCGGCAGCGGTAATTGGCCGGGCCTCAAGGCCGAGCGACTCACCTGGGACAAGGTCTTTCCGGTTTGCAGCCCGGCTTTATTGCGCCGGCAGCGGAGGCTAAAAAAACCGGCGGAACTGAAGGCCCCGGATCTGTTGCATGTCTTCGGCTTTCGCGAAGGCTGGCCGCAATGGTTCGCAGCTGCCGGCATTCCTGTGCCGGCCAATCTCGGTTCGGGAATCGAATTCGACACCGCAATCCTGGCGATCGAGCAGTCGTTGCTGGGCAACGGCTTGACGCTCGGGCGGAGCTGCTATGTCGATCATTTACTGGCTGAAGGCCGGCTGGTGGCACCCTATGATCAGGTGATCGAAACGAGCGAAGCCTTTTACCTCGCAGCACCTGAGGGCAGTCGGGAGAAGGCCGCTGCGAAACTGTTTCGCAGCTGGATCAAGGCCGAGGTGCAGCGGGCACGGCGCTCCGCGGCATAATATTCCGCAATCCTTGCCGCGAGCGGCCGCTTTCTCGACCTCAAATTAGGAAAACAAGGATGCCTGTCCCGAGTAATGCGATGGACCAGAGCAAATCCAGATTGATCCAGCCGGTCCGGAGGAAGCCGACACCGAGCCAGTCATAGACCAGGATGGAGACGATGCCGATCACGAGCAGCATCGTCACCGTATGGAGGCCGACTGCCGCGAAGGCGAGCAGCAGTGGCGTTGATGGACCGGCATCTGGCAACGAAGGCACTGCCGGCAGGCAAAGCGGCATCAGCACGGGCAACAGCATCAGCCCTGCGCCATGACCTGCCGCCATCAAAAAGGACCAGGCCAGCAAGCCCGCATAGCCGGTTTGCATCCCGATCCGCAGCCGATGACGGCCCCGATAGAACAGATGATAGATTGCCCAGATGATCAGCAGCACGCCGGTGGCGGTCTTGATCAAGGCATGGTCGATGACCAGGCCGGCCCCGATCACAAGCATTGCCACAGTACCAACAGCTAAAGCGTGGCCGGCGGCAATCGGCAAAAGGGACATGAGCACGGTCAGCCGGCTATGCCGATGCAATCCGAGCGCGACAGCGAAAAGCCAGCCCATCGCCGGGTTGAGGCCGTGATAGAGACCAAGCCCGATCAGCGCGAACCAGGGCCACCAGGTTTGCTGCATCGCCGGCAATCGGGCCGCGTCACGGATAACAATAGGAATCCGAGGAGGCGTCGCCGCCTTGCAGCCGTATCTGGTGCGGCAGATGTCCGGCCGGCCAGTCGATGAAGAAGCCGGGATCCATCGCCATGCCGCCGCCCTCCTTGGCATCGATCTTCACCATCCAGCCTTTGATGCCGTCCGGGTAGAATTGTGCGTCGATGGCGCCATAGAGTGAATTGGTGAAATAGATGCGACGCCCGTCTCGGCTCAACTCCACCATCTGCGGGCCGCCATTGAGCGGCCCTTTCGCTTTCGGATGGCCGGCGCGGGAGACGATGCCGCCGATACGCAGCTTGCCCGTCTGTTTGGGCGTGAGCGGATCGGTGACGTCATATTGCAGGAAGTCGCCGGTGCCCCAGCAGGAGACATAGAGGTGTTTGTCGTCGACCGAGAGATCGATATCGGTCACCAAGGGCGGACAGGCTTTGAAATCCTTCAAGGCTGGGGGCAATTGATCCGGATCGGCGGGCTCGGCGGGAATTTCGATGATCTTCTGCACCGCCCATTTGTCGCCGTCGCGATACCAGGTCCAGATCGAGGAGGAGAGATTTTCCAGGCTCAGCACGCAATTCACGAAGCCATAGGCCTTGGTCGGATCATGCGCGGGACGCAATTCAAAGACCAGTTGCTGCTGCGCACCGAAATCGATCTCCTGCACATGTTTCCGCTTCTGAAGGTCCCAGAAATGCAGCTTGCGGCCATATTTGGCGCCGAGCAGCAATTCCGGCACAAGCCCATTTTCGAACATGTCGGGCGTGCCCCACTCGCTGGTCACCATGGTGTCATGACCAAGATGCCACCACATGTCATAGGCAAATTCCTGTGGGCCGCGATCGACTTCCCAGCGGCCGAGAACCTCGAAACTTTCGTGGTCCATCACGAAGACACCGCCGGGCCCCTTGCCCTCGGCATCGCCGAGCGCGGTCACATAAATGCCGCCCGGACCGCAGTGCACGGTATGCGGCCGCGAATAACCCGCACGCTTCGCCAAGTCCTCCGGCTCGATCACTTTCACGACCTTGGGAGATTTCGGATCCGGCTTGATATCGAGAATATGAATGCGGGACGACCGCAATCCCGGCACCACCAGATAGCGGCGCTCGACATGCGGATGCGGGGCATTGGGACAGAGACAGGAACTGCAGGCGTTCCAGCCGAAATGATGCAGCTCGTCGCCGAGCATTGGCATTTCGACGCGCCCGACGATGTCTCCGTAACTTGCCGAGCCCTCCTCGAGATCGACCACCGCCAGCACGTCCTTCTGTTTTCTGGTCGGATCGAAGCTCGCGACATAAGCCAGCTTCTCCGGCGGTGCGGCCACGGCAAGGCGTGGCGACGGATAGAAAGTCGGATCCGGTTTCCAGGTAGGCATGAGCATCCTCCCTTCAGCGGCGATATGTGCAACGATATATTCGGCAGTAACTGCACCGGCCTGATCTATCGGGCGGCAGGAATACAGCTTGCCACAAACGGGGCGCACACAGAAGCGCCGCTAGCCGGATTGTGATTTCGCCTGCATTCTAGGAATGCCAATATTGACACGCGTATCGCGCGAATAACACGGGATCGACGGGACACTTGCGTGATGTCATTGTTGTCATAACAGACGTCGAATGAACCGGATCATTGGAGATTATCGATGAACCAATCCATCCAGCAGGAGTTGCTTGGCATCATCAAGACCCTCGCGGCGGAAATCCATCACGACGATTTTCTGACCACCGAGCAGATTACCGAAAGATGGTTCGAGGAATTCCCTGAGAGTGATGTCGATCAGGTCGTCGAGGCGCTGTTGGCCTTGGAGGATCAGGGGGCGATCAAATCGGTTCCCGATGACGAAGGCGGCGTCACCGGCTTCTTCGTTCTCCACCCCGATAGCTAGCAGGAGGAACCGCCCCGCAAATAGTCGCGCACCAGCATCAAGCCGACGATATTGCCGCCGGTCATCAAATCGATCGGCCGTTTGCCCTCCAGCGACGCATTCGGCTTGCCCAGCCATTGAATGGCGCGATCTTTATCTCGGATGCGCTGGAGCAAAGCCGTATGAATACCGCTGACAAGGCCGATGCGATGCGGCAGATCGCCGGGAAAATCGCACACTTGACCGGAGACCCAGTGCTTCAATTCGGTCAGGTCCCGGGCCCCCAGGATCGCCAATATCTGCTGGTCCGTTATCGACCAGGTCTTGAGGACGCTGAGCGCTCCCGCCACGCCATGCCTGATTTCGTCCGAACTGAGCCCGATCTTGTTCGATATCGCCATGCCAACGCCATCCGTCACCCCATTACGCCGGGGCTGACGGGATAATAGCAGATACCGGTGACGCGGGGAGTGAAATCGACGGCGCAGCCAGGGATGGATCGGTGGCACCATTGCCGCTATGCTGCCCCGGCTTTTACAGCTGGGAAACCCAGGATCATCCCCGTTCCAGGCATTTTCTGCAGGAATGGCGGGATATATGACACAGAAGGAGCATGAGATGTCGGGAAAGATTGCCGCAAAACTGGCCGAGCTGAAAATCGAACTGCCGCAAGCCGCAGCGCCTGTCGCCAATTATGTACCGGTGGTGATCACCGGGAACCAGGCCTTCGTCGCCGGCCAAGTTACCGTCTGGAATGGCGAGCGCAAGTTCATCGGCAAGCTGGGCAAGGAATATACCGCGGATGAAGGCCAGCAAGCGGCCCGACTGTGCGGCCTCAACGTCCTGGCGCAGCTTCAGGCGGCGCTCGGCGATCTCGATCGCGTGAAACGCGTCGTCAAGCTGGGCGTTTTCGTCAACAGCGTGGCTGAATTCTCCGAGCAGCCCAAAGTCGCCAATGGCGTCTCCGACTTGATGGTCGAGGTGTTCGGCGATGCCGGCAAGCACGCCCGGTCAGCGGTCGGCGTCAATGTGCTGCCGCTCAATGTCGCCGTCGAGGTCGATGCCATCGTCGAATTTGCCTGAGTCGCATTCGCCTGAATCGGCGCAGTGCATCTGCAAGATTTGGGGGCGGGCCAGCAATGGCCCGCCTTCTGCTTTTCAGGACGTGACTTGATCCGTCATCAGACCCATATACTCTGACATCGGGAAAATGAAGCAACCGGGCAAAGTCGCTTTGCAAGCACGGATCATCGACTCTCTCAGCGAGATAGCAGCCGAAGAATGGGATGCCTGCGCCGGATGGCGTGACGACGGTACGGGCGTCAATCCTTTTGTCGCCCATGCCTTCCTGTCGGCACTGGAGCGTTCCGGCTCGGTCGGCCGAAAAAGCGGCTGGCTGCCCCAATATATGCTGATCGAGGATGGAGACGGCCACCTCCAGGCCGCCTGCCCGCTTTACGTCAAAGGGCATTCTTACGGCGAATATGTTTTCGATCACGGCTGGGCCGATGCCTATGAGCGCGCCGGTGGCCGCTATTATCCCAAATTGCAGGTGGCGGTTCCCTTTACACCGGTTCCTGGCCCCCGGCTGCTGGTGCGGCCCGGGGCCAATCATGCCGCCCTCCGCCAGGCGCTGATCGAGACGCTCATTACCACGGTCAACCGTAGCAAGATGTCCTCGCTGCATGTCACCTTCTGCACGGCGGAAGAGGCAGCAGCCTTCAGCAAGTCAGATTTCTTGCATCGGCGTGGCGTGCAATATCACTGGCAAAACCAGGGCTATGGAAGCTTCGATGATTTCCTGGCCGCGCTCAATTCACGCAAGCGCAAGGCGATCCGCAAAGAGCGCGCCGCCGTAGATCGCTATGGCCTCACCATCCGGCAATTGAGCGGCGATGAGATCGAACCCCAGCATTGGGACGCCTTCTTCGATTTTTACATGGATACCGGCAACCGCAAATGGGGCCAGCCCTATCTGACCCGGCGCTTCTTCGACCTGATCGGCCGGACGATGGGCCAGCAGGTCGTGCTGATGCTGGCGGAGAAGGACGGCCAGCCGGTTGCCGGTGCGCTGAATCTACGTGGCTCGGATGCACTCTACGGCCGCAACTGGGGTTGCCTCGCCGATTATCGCTTCCTGCATTTCGAGCTTTGCTATTACCAGGCGATCGATTACGCCATCACCCATAATCTCGCCCGGGTCGAAGCCGGCGCCCAGGGCGAGCACAAGATCCAGCGCGGCTACCTGCCGGTCGAGACCCATAGCGCGCATTGGATCGCCGATCCCGGCTTCCGCGATGCCGTCGCCGAATTTCTCAACCGCGAAACCCGCGCCCTGGAACAGGAAATGGCGGAACTTGCCGATTACGGCCCGTTCCGCCAATCCGATAGCTAATCCGTTTATTTCCGCTTATCGAGGCCGGCCTTGGCGAAAGCCGCCGCCAAGGCGCCGCCCATGGCGGAACCGGCATTGCCGCCGGTGCTGCTATTGCCGCGTGGCGGCTGGGCCGTCATGAACTTGCGGTCGCGCTGCGCCAGCGGACGGTCATTGCTGTTGGCATTCTCGCGCTTCGCCGCACCGGGCTGATCTGCCATCCTCATGGTCAGCGAGATGCGCTTGCGCTTCAGATCGACCTCCAGCACCTTCACCTTGACGACATCACCGGATTTCACCACTTCGCGCGGATCCTTGACGAAGCGGTCGGCCAGGGCCGAGACATGCACCAGCCCGTCCTGATGCACGCCGATATCAACGAAGGCGCCGAAATTGGTGACATTCGTCACCACGCCTTCCAGCATCATGCCGGGCTGCAGGTCGGTCATTTCCTCGACGCCGTCTTTGAAGGTCGCCGTCTTGAATTCCGGCCGCGGATCGCGCCCCGGCTTTTCCAATTCCTTGATGATATCGGTGACGGTCGGCACACCGAACTGCTCATCGGTGAACTCATCCGGCTTCAGGCTGCGCAGCACCTTGGTGTCGCCGATCAGGGCCTTCACGTCGCTCTTGGTGTAAGCGAGGATGCGCCGCACCACCGGATAGGCTTCCGGATGGACCGAGGAACTGTCCAGCGGATCATCGCCCTCACCGATGCGCAGGAAGCCGGCGCATTGTTCGAACGCCTTGGGCCCCAGCCGCGAAACCGAGAGCAGTTCCTGGCGGGTCTTGAAAGGGCCATTCTGGTCGCGATAGGCAACGACATTCTGGGCCAGGCTTTCGCCGAGACCCGAGACCCGCGCCAGCAACTTGGCCGAAGCAGTATTCACCTCGACGCCGACGGCGTTCACGCAATCTTCGATGACGGCATCGAGCGCCCGCGCCAGACGAAATTCGTTGACGTCATGCTGATACTGGCCGACGCCGATCGACTTCGGATCGATCTTGACCAGCTCGGCCAGCGGGTCCTGCAAACGTCGGGCGATGGAAACAGCACCACGCAGCGACACATCGAGCTCGGGCAGTTCCTTGGAGGCATATTCCGAGGCCGAGTAGACTGATGCGCCGGCTTCCGAAACGACGATCTTGGCCAGCGTCAATTCCGGATGGCGCTTCTGCAGATCGATCACCAGGCGATCGGTCTCGCGGCTCGCCGTGCCGTTTCCGATGGCAACCAGCTCGACCTTATGGCGATGGGCGAGCGCCGCGAGAACGGCAATCGACTGATCCCAATCGCGACGCGGTTCATGTGGATAGACCGTCGTGGTTTCCAGTACCTTGCCGGTCGCGGCGATGACAGCCACCTTGACGCCCGTGCGGATGCCGGGATCGAGACCGAGGGTGGCGCGACCGCCGGCCGGCGCCGCCATCAGGATATCCTTGAGGTTGGCGGCAAAGACCCGCACCGCCTCTTCTTCCGCCGCCTGGCGCAGCTTGGTCATCAATTCGATTTCGATATGCAGCTTGGCCTTCACCCGCCAGGTCCAGCGCACCACATCCTGCAGCCAGGGATCGGCGGCGCGCTTCTGGTCGCTGATACCGAACTTGGCGGCGATCATGGTTTCGGCGACGTTGAGGGTCTTGCGATCCTCCGGTTCGTCCATCACCAAAGCCAGCGTCAGCACTTCTTCCTTCTGGCCGCGGAACAGGGCCAAGGCACGATGCGAGGGGATCTTGGCGATCGGCTCGGCGGCATCGAAATAATCGGAGAACTTCGCGCCGGCATCAGCCTTGCCCTCGACCACCTTCGAGACCAGGCGGGCATTCTCCCAGACGAAGTCGCGCAAGCGGCCGATCAGATCGGCATCTTCGGCGAAGCGCTCCATCAGGATCTGCATCGCGCCGTCCAGCGCCGCCTTGGTATCGGCAACACCCTTTTCGGCATCGATGAAAGCCGCGGCTTCGGTTTCCGGTGTCTTCGTGGGATCGCCGAGCAACAGATCGGCCAAGGGTTCGAGGCCGGCTTCGCGCGCGATCTGCGCCTTGGTGCGGCGCTTCGGCTTATAGGGCAGATATAGATCTTCCAGCCGCGCCTTGTTATCGGCGAAGCGGATATCCTTTTCCAGCTCCGGCGTCAGCTTGCCCTGCTCCTCGACGCTTTTCAGGATCGCCGTCCGGCGCTCTTCCAGCTCACGCAAGTAACGCAGCCGCTCGTCCAGGGTCCGAAGCTGGATATCGTCCAGACCGCCGGTCACTTCCTTACGATACCGGGCAATGAAGGGAACTGTCGCACCACCATCCAGCAGTTCCACAGCGGCTTTGACCTGCGCGTCACGCGCATTCAATTCGGTGGCAATTCTGGCTTCGATCGATGGCAGGGACACGCTGTTACCTCATTTTCGTTCCGGCGGCTCCGACTCGTGAACGCGCCTTTTCTGGGCCGCTGTTCTAGCCCTTGAGAGGTCTCGGCTCAAGCCCATGCGATCATCCTGGCGAAGTTGTTATCGCTCTATTTTCAAGGCTTTTACGCTGATTTTATTTGACTGTTATGCGGCTTTCCGCTTGGCAGGAAGCCATAAAAGAAACGGCAGCCCGCCGGCTGCCGTTTCCTTGTTCCATCTGCCCTGTTTTCAAGCCTCGACGGGCTCCACCGTCTCCTCGCGGCTTTGCCCCTTGCTTTCGACGATTTCGAAAACGAGCTTGTCGGCTTCCTGATCGAGATCGATGCGGACCGTACCGCCTTTTTCCAGGCGGCCGAACAGAATATCGTCCGCCAGCGGCTTCTTTATATGCTCCTGGATCGTCCGCGAGAGCGGGCGTGCACCGTAAAGGGGATCGAAGCCCTTGGCCGCCAGCCAGCGCCGCGCGCCATCGGTCAGTTCGATGGTGACATGGCGATCGGCGAGCTGCGCCTCCAACTGCATGACGAATTTGTCGACCACTTGGGCGACGATTTCCGCCGGCAGATTGGAGAAGGCAATGATCTGATCGAGACGGTTGCGGAATTCCGGCGTGAACAGACGGTTGATCGCTTCCGCATCCTCGCCTTCACGCTTCTCCCGCGCAAAGCCGATCGCGGCTTTCGACATTTCCGAAGCACCGGCATTGGTGGTCATGATCAGGATGACATTCCGGAAGTCCACCGACTTGCCGTTATGATCCGTCAGCTTGCCGTGATCCATCACCTGCAGCAGGATATTGAAGAGATCGGGATGTGCCTTTTCGATTTCGTCCAACAGCAGCACAGCGTGAGGATGCTGGTCGATCGCATCGGTCAGCAGGCCACCCTGGTCGAAGCCGACATAGCCCGGGGGCGCACCGATCAGGCGCGACACCGTATGGCGTTCCATATATTCGGACATATCGAAGCGAACCAGCTCGATCCCCAGGCAACGCGCCAATTGCTTCGCGACCTCGGTCTTGCCGACGCCGGTGGGGCCGGAGAAGAGATAGCAGCCGATCGGCTTTTCCGGTTCGCGCAGGCCCGCACGCGACAGTTTGATCGCCGCGCAGAGCGCATCGATCGGCTTGTCCTGGCCGAAGACCATGGTCCGCAAATCGCGCTGCAGGTTCTTGAGCGCCGCCTTGTCGTCCTTCGAGACGGTTTTTGGTGGGATACGGGCAATCATCGCAACGACGGCCTCCACATCCTTCACGGTAATCGTCTTCTTGCGCTTCGATTCCGGCAGCAGCATCTGCGCGGCACCCACCTCGTCGATGATATCGATGGCCTTATCCGGCAGCTTACGGTCGCCGATATAACGCGCCGACAATTCTACCGCCGAACGGATCGCTTCCGTCGTATAGCGGATATTGTGGTGCTTCTCATAATAGGGCTTCAGGCCGCGCAGGATCTTCACGGCATCTTCCATCGACGGTTCGTTGACGTCGATCTTCTGGAAGCGCCGCACCAAAGCGCGGTCCTTTTCGAAATACTGACGGTATTCCTTATAGGTGGTGGAGCCCATGCAGCGCAGCGCGCCGGACTGCAAGGCCGGCTTCAACAGATTGGAAGCATCCATCGACCCGCCGGACGTCGCGCCGGCACCGATCACCGTGTGAATCTCGTCGATGAAGAGGACCGCACCTTCGGTCGCCTCCAATTCCTTCACCACGGCCTTCAGGCGCTCTTCGAAATCGCCGCGATAGCGCGTACCGGCCAGCAACGCCCCCATATCCAGGGCAAAGATCGTCGCATTCTTCAGCACGTCCGGCACATCGCCCTGCACGATCCGCCGCGCCAGGCCTTCGGCAATCGCCGTCTTACCGACGCCGGGATCACCGACATAAAGCGGATTGTTCTTGGTGCGGCGGCACAGCACCTGGATGGTGCGGCTGACCTCGGCTTCACGGCCGATCAGTGGATCGATCTTGCCGTCGCTCGCCTTGCGATTGAGGTTGACACAATAAGCATCCAAAGCCTCGGCGCCGGTCTTCACGCCGCCCTCGCCAGCTTCCTGCTCGGTAGCGCCGCCGGTCCCGCGCACCCGTCGCGGCTCCGCACGGCCCGGTGTCTTGGCGATACCATGGCTGATGTAATTGACCGCATCAAGCCGCGTCATTTCCTGTTCCTGCAGGAAATAGACGGCATGGCTCTCACGCTCGGAGAACAGCGCCACCAGAAGATTGGCGCCGGTCACTTCCTCGCGGCCGGAAGACTGCACGTGAATGGCGGCACGCTGGAGGACGCGCTGAAAGCCGGCGGTCGGCTTCGCTTCGTTGTTGTGCTTGCCGACGATATTGCCGAGCTGGTTGTCGATGTAGTCCGTCAGATCGCTTTTCAAGCGCTCGACATCGACATTGCAGGCACGCATCACGGCGATGGCGTCCTGATCGTCGGCCAAAGCCAGAAGCAGATGCTCCAGCGTCGCGAAATCGTGACGCCGTTCGTTTGCATAAGCGAGGGCGCGGTGCAGGGTCTGTTCGAGATTGGGCGACAACATCGGCCGATCTATCCTTTCTTAGCATCAGCCATATCGGCCGGGATACCGGCGCGATACAGGTAGATGCCATGCCAAACCGACGGGACCAGTCCGCCGGTCACTCTTTCTCCATCGTGCATTGCAGCGGATGCTGGTGCCGACGGGCGAAATCGATGACTTGCCCCACTTTGGTTTCCGCAACCTCATAGGTATAGACGCCACAGACGCCGACACCACGATGGTGCACATGGAGCATGATCTCGGTCGCTGCCTCACGGCTCTTGTTGAAGAACCGCTCAAGGACATGAACCACGAATTCCATTGGCGTGTAATCGTCGTTCAGAAGCAGCACGCGATACATCGCCGGCTTCTGGGTTTTCGGCCGGACCTTGACGACGGTGCCGGTGCCGGGCCCCTGCTGCCCGCCGTTATTGTCGTCGTCGTTTTGTGCGTTGGTAATCGTCCAGTTCAGCATTGTCCGGGGAAAGTCTCGTTCCTGATCAGGATATAATATTGGATATCAAGGCTTCGTTAAAAGGGGGTCGGCGATTTGCCGTGAACCGAACGACCGAATAGGCCAAGAAATGATCGCTTTGTCATATAGTCCCAACCTTCGCAAAGACCATACGACAGCGGCAGAAACCTGACCTGCAAAAATATCGACCGCCGGCACACAAATCATGCCGTTTCTACATCAAAAAGCGTTCAATAGACCGCCCAAGCCGTCCCCCTTGACGGTCAACTCAAAGGCGCCGGTCGGCGCCCGCCCGCCCGCGTCCCGCCGAATGGAGGTTCGCTCGGCCGGGCTGGTCACATGCGGCTGCCGGAAGGCCACGCCGGTTTTGTCACGTTTCAACAGAAAATCCTGGAATTTGATCCCGGCAAAGCCCTGCCGGGCCATGGATTGCGGCCGGTTGTTCCAGGCGTAATAGTGAAACACACCGCCCTCACAACCTGCGGCGATCCAATAGAAGTCCTGCGAATGCAGTTTCAAGCCTTGCGGCGCCTGACCGCCATAGCCGCTTTGCGTCAAAAGCCCGCGGAACTCCTGCAATTCCGCCGCTGTCAGTGTGACCTGCGATTGCTTCCAGGTCCAGGGACCGAAGATGTTGTCGGTCGACCAGTTCATTAGATTGCCGTCGTTGTTCATGGCGCGGACATTCATGACAGCGCCGCCCTTCTTGTCCACGAAGATGTCATAACTCCGTAACTGCGAGTCGTACTGGCCGTTATAGACGAGCCGGGTCCGGTCGGCGCTGCCGGCTGCACAACTTTCACGGATATCATTACCGTCGAGATAGCTGAACCAGCCGACCTTGCGCACGACGGGGTTATTCACATCATACTGCTGTCCTTCGTGATACGCACAACCCGCCAGCAGCAACGATATCAGGCATAAATTGCAAACCTTTGTGAACATCGTCCCCTACCTGACGGAAAAAACTGAATTATTCTGCCCTTAATCAATTCTAAATCGCCATTGTGGTATAGACAAGATTCGTAGGGTTTCATAGAATTCATGGAAATTTTGGCATTCTCAGGACAATTTTGTGTCCGCTCCATGGGGGATCTCCGATGACATCAGCTCAGCGGGCCGGTCGGTTGACGAAGAAGCAGGGCTTACCCGCTATGCTGCAGCGCACAATCAAACGCGTCCATCGCCCAATACTTGTCGGCGCGGTTCTTTTGCTGCTCGGTTCCCTTAGCCATCAGGCACAGGCGAAACCCGTCCAGTCCAATATCATCGTCGATGCCAAGAGCGGCTCTGTCATCTCCGAATCCAATGCCGACGCGGTAACGCAACCCGCCTCGCTGACCAAGATGATGACGCTCTATCTCCTGTTCGAGAAATTGGAACAAGGGAAGGTCAAGCTGACCGACAGCATCACCTTTTCGTCTTATGCCGCCAGTCGCGCGGCAACCAATCTGAATGTGCAGGCCGGCGACAAGATCGGCGTGGAAACCGCGATCCTGGCGATCGTTGTGCGCTCCGCCAATGACGTGGCGACGGCCATCGCCGAGACGCTTGGCGGCACCGAAGAGGCTTTTGCCCGACAGATGACGGTCAAAGCCCGTCAACTGGGCATGAACAGCACGAATTTCCACAATGCATCGGGGTTGCCGGATGCGGCTCAACGCACGACGGCGCGCGACATGGCGGTGCTCGGCATCGCGCTGATGCGCGACTTCCCGCAATATTATCCCTATTTCTCGCGCTACACCTTCAGCTATCACGGCGTGAAATACACCGGCCATAACCGCTTGCTGAAGAGCTTCAAGGGCGCTGACGGTATCAAGACCGGCTATGTCCGCGCCTCAGGTTTCAATCTGGTGACCTCCGCCGAACGCAACGGGCGCCGGTTGATCGGCGTCGTGCTCGGCGGCGAAAGTGTCCCGACGCGCGACAAGAAGATGGCCTCGCTGATGCAGACTGCCTTCAATACCAATGGCGGCACCGGCGATATGCTGATCGCCAATCTGCGGGGCGGCACCGGGAAGAGCGGCACCAATAAGAGCATGTCCGATGCGGTGGCTGCTGCTTTGAGCGAACCCGCGTCCACGACCTCGAACACGCCGGAAACTGCGGAAGCTGAAACCATTGCGACGCCGGCGCTGGCGGCCGCTTCGGCCTCGACATCATCCAGCGGCAATGCGGATGCGTTGAAGCCGATCCTGAAGCCCGGCACGCAGCTTGCCTCGGCATCGGTGAGCGAGACCAAGGTTGCCTCGGCGAAGCACAGGAAGCAACTCAGCGTCGATGACCAGACAACCGCCAATGTGTGGAAATCGAGCACCGGCAATTACGGCATTCAGGTCGGCGCCTATTCGCAGTTCAAAAGCGCCCAGCGCGCCGCCAGCAAGGCAACCAAGTCGCTGCCCAACCTCTTGGCCGATGCCCGGGTCGTCATCGATCAGCAAAAGAGCAGCAGTAACACGCTGTATCGCGCCCGCGTCTTCGGTTTGACCCGCAATGACGCCGAAAGCGCCTGCCGGAAACTGAAGGACTGCATGATCCTGAAATCCGACAGCAACCTCGCCATGGACAGCAACTGAGCGAATTTCCGCTGGTCAATATCGCTTCTCTCATGCTTGCACATATCGGCGCGCGTGAGAGAGGCAGTTCTATTTGCTGCGGACCGCCGGTTCCCGCCCCACCAGGATCCGTCTGGCAGTGATCCACACCATCCGCTGAACCCGGCGCAACGCCACGGCATCACGGGCCAGGATCCGCAGCCAAATTCCAGCATCGCGCGACAGGCGTGACGCCATGGCGTAAGCGCCCGGATGATCCGTCAGCGCCGCTTGCAGGCCGTCGATCAATGGATCGACCGCCATCCGGCCCGGCAGGATGACCATCGATCCTTGGGCGATGTAAGGCCCGTTCGCACCGATCAGCCTAGCCTGCAAATCGCCGCCGGTGATCGCAAAGCGGTCCAGGGCGACCAGCCCCTTGCCGGTGATCGTGATCTTCGTCTCGCTGAAGAGGCTGTCGAAAACCTTGCCTTGCTCGCTTGGGTCGTGACACAGGAAGGAATCGGCCAAAATAGCGACCGCATCCGGATCGAGTTCGACGGCCAGCCGCGTTTTCAACCGAACACCTGGAAAGAGGATCAGCGGGTCCGGCAGGTATTCGAGAAAGCATCCCGCCGCCGCTCGCAATTCCGTCACCTGTTCAGCACCACAACCAGGTGTCTCATGAACAATGGTCGAAGCCTGGGTGGTCACATGCAGGCCGGTGTTCGTTTCCAGCGAAACCAACTGCCGCAGATCGTCGCCATCGAAGATCCCGCCGGCACAGGATTGGAGATAAATCGTCGCCATGCCGTTCGGATCGCCGTCGAAATAGAACGGGCGGCAGATATGAAACGGATAACAGACATCCTGCCGCCGCAGAAAGCTCTTCCCCGCAGGTGACAGGCCGGCTTCGAGCCGTGCATATCCGGTGCGGCCGAGAACCGGCCGCGCGGTTTCGGCATAGGCCGATGCGGATTGTTGCAGATAACCGTCTTCCGGCATGTCGCCTCAGCGATCAAACAGAACGGTGGATGACAGGTGATCGATCACCTCATCGACGCCGGCACCCGTAGCACAATTGGTCAGCATGACCGGCTTACCGCGGCGCACCTCATTGGCTTCGGCGACCATGCGCGGCAGGTCGACCCGAACATGGGGTGCCAGATCGGTCTTGTTGATGATCAGCAGATCCGATTGCAGGATGCCCAACCCGCGCTTGCGCGGAATATCATCGCCGCCGGCAACATCGATCACGAACATCCAGAAATCGACAAGATCCAAGGAAAAGGTCGAGGCGAGATTGTCGCCGCCGCTCTCGATCAAGACCAGTTCAAGATTTGCGAACCTGGCTTCGAGGTCATCGGCAGCCTGGATGTTCAATGTCGGGTCTTCGCGGATCGCCGTATGCGGACAGGCGCCGGTTTCTACCGCCAGCACCCGTTCCGGCGCGATCAGGCCGCTGCGCCGGACCCGCTCCGCATCTTCCTTGGTCACCAGATCATTGGTGACGACGGCGATGTTCCGGCCGCGTGCGATCAGGCGCGGGATCATCTGCTCGAGCAAGGCCGTCTTCCCCGATCCGACCGGTCCGCCGATGCCGACCCGGGCGGCACCCGCCGACATCGCCTTAGGCTTCACCAAAACGCTATCCTGGATCATCGCATCATATACCGCTGAGATAGCGGCACCCTCTTTGCTGGTTCGCAAGTCGCAAGCTTGCCATCGACGAAGACATCGAAATTCTGCGGATTGACGGTGATGCCGGGGCAGGCATCGTTATGCAGCATGTTGCTCTTACGCAGCTTTCGCGTTCCATGTACGGGAAGAAGCTGCTTCCGCAGATCGAGCTTCCCCGCCAAATCGTTTTCCAAAGCCGCCTGACAGACGAAGCTGGCGCTGAGCGGCTGTGCCGCCTTGCCGAAGGCACCCCATTGCGGCCGCATCGCCATCGGCTCGCAGGTCATCAGCGATGCGGCACTATCGCCCATGGCGGACCAGACGATGAAGCCGCTCTTGATGACCAGTTCCGGCTTGATCCCGAAAAAGGCTGGCCGCCAAAGGACGATATCGGCCATCTTTCCCGCCTCCAGCGAGCCGATATAGTCATCGATGCCGAAGGTGCGCGCGGCATTGATGGTGTATTTGGCGATGTAACGCTTGATCCGTTCGTTGTCGCCGATGCGCCTTTTTTCGCTGCCGAGGCGGCCGAACTGATCCTTCATCTTGCTGGCGAGCTGCCAGGTCCGGCAGATCACTTCGTTGATCCGCCCCATTCCCTGGCTGTCGGAGCCCAGCATGGAAATGGCACCCATGTCATGCAGCACATCTTCGGCGGCAATGGTCTGCGCCCGGATACGGCTTTCGGCGAAAGCCACATCCTCTGGCACTGCCGGATTCAGGTGGTGGCACACCATGATCATGTCGAGATGTTCGTCGAAGGTATTGACGGTGAAGGGATTGGTGGGATTGGTCGAGGACGGCAGGCAATATTGCTCACCGGCGACGCGAATGATATCCGGCGCATGGCCGCCGCCCGCACCCTCGGTGTGATACATGTGTATCGTCCGGCCCCTGATGGCCGCCAGCGTATCTTCCAGGAAGGCGCTCTCGTTCAGCGTGTCGGTATGCAACTGCACCTGGAAGTCATATTCATCCGCGACCGACAGGCAGACATCGATGACCGAGGGCATGGCGCCCCAGTCTTCATGGATCTTCATCCCCATGACGCCGCCGGCCAGCTGGTCCAGCAAGGATTTCGGCTTCGAACTGTTGCCGCGGCCGAGGAAGCCGAAATTGATCGGCCAGTTCTCCGCCGCCTGCAGCATCTTGCCGGCATTCCAGGCACCGCCGCAATCGATGCCGACGGTGATCGGCCCCAGCGATCCGCCGATCATGGTCGTCAGGCCGGACGAGATCGCGTGTTCGCAGAGCTGTGCGCTGTCGAAATGCACATGGACATCGATCCCGCCCGGCGTGGCAATCAAGCCTTCGGCGTCACGCACCGTGGTCGCCGCGGCACAGATCAGTTTGGTATCGACGCCGTCCATCGTGGCCGGATTGCCGGCCTTGCCGATGCCGACGATCTTGCCTTCCTTGATGCCGATATCGCCTTTGACGATGCCGACGACCGGATCGATGATGACGGCATTGCTGACCAGCATGTCGAGCGAGCCCATGGCGCTATCGACGCCGGCCGCAAGGCCGAGCCCGTCGCGCAAGGTCTTGCCGCCGCCATGCAGACATTCATCGCCATAGACGGCATGGTCGAATTCCACTTCCGCCAACAAGGATGTATCGCCGAGACGAACGGCGTCTCCCGTGGTCGGTCCGTACATTGCCGCATAATCGCGCCGCGAAATCCGTGCCATGCCAATCAAGCTCCCCTGAATCCAGCAGCCTTTGCCCGCGCGATGGCGGCAGCCTTGTTGTCGTCGGACAAGGTCGATCCATCGGTCAGGCCATTGAGACCGAGAATTTCGCCCGCACCACCGAAGGCCACCAGCGTGACCTCCTTCTCCTCGCCCGGCTCGAACCGGACCGCCGTACCTGCGGGAATATCGAGATGCAGGCCGAAGGCGGCGGCACGATCGAAATCGAGCGCACGATTCGCTTCGAAGAAATGATAGTGGCTGCCGACCTGGATTGGCCGGTCGCCGCTGTTCTTGGCAACCAGTGTCACGGACCGACGTCCCGCATTCAGCTCAATATCGCCGGGCGCCGCAATGATCTCTCCCGGGACGATCGCATCATCTGCCGCCATCGCGGCCCGGCCTGGACGGATCGGTTCATGTACGGTCACCAGCTTCGTCCCGTCGGGAAAGGTGGCTTCGACCTGCAATACCGGCATCATTTCAGCAACGCCCGGCATGACGTCATCGGCATTGAGGATTGTCGAGCCATAGCCGATCAGCTCCGCCACCGAGCGGCCGTCGCGGGCACCTTCCAGGATTTCATCAGCAATGATGGCCGTCGCTTCGGGGTGGTTGAGGCGGCAGCCGCGCAGGCGCCGTTTGCGCGCCAGTTCGGCCGCCGTAAAAATCGTCAATCTCTCGAATTCGGTCGGTGTAAGAAGCATGACGTTTCCTTCACTCCCCCTTAATTGGCGAACAGCCGGTTGTCCTGGATCTCATGGCGCATCAGCGCGATTTCACTCTGCGGTATATAAGCGTGGCTTTGATCGGCGGCCGGGACGTCGCCATCGATCGCCGTTGCGATGACCGGCCGCAATCGACCAATGATGAGCTGGCTGTCGATATGGCTGACGATGCCGAGGCGGATCGCGGCGCTGACGATCGATTGACAGAGGCTATTGGCGGAAATAGCGCTGGCGATCGGCAAGGAGAGTCCCATCTCCCCCCAAACCAGGCCCTGGACGATGGGCAAATGACCAAGGGCGTCGCCGCGGCTAACGAGCCCCCGATAGCTGGTCGCAGCCGCCGAACCCAAACGCATATGAACGGAAAGCAAGGCCGCCCCGCAACGGGTCGAACCGATGCGTTGCCGGGCGGCGAGCGACATCGCGTCGAGAAGGTGATCGAGTTCGATCAGCCTTGTCTCGTCCTCGCGGGCCAGCAGCGCCGCCTGCAGCATCGGCAGGTCGGATGTCGACCAGCGATGGGTGATCTGGGCGCGGAGATAGACTTCGACGCTGGCGGCATCACCGATCACGCCATCCGACACCAATGTCTCCAAGCCCCAGGAGAATGCGGTCGCACCTCCCGGGAAAAAGCTGTCCGCGTGCTGGAAAGCTGCCAGTAGCGCCTGCGTCTCCGTCGTCACGCCGCCTCCTCGACGATGCGGATCTGCCCGGCTGCGACCATGAAGTCGAGGCGATCGAGATAACGCTGCCGCGGCCCCTGGAGTTCGATCAGCAGCAGCTCCGAGTCGAAGCGGACCGGCCAATGCATGTTGCCGGCGAAATAGCCAAGCTCCAGTGCCGCTGCGGCATCCCTGGGCGCCAGCCGCAGCCATTCCCGGGCAAGCATCCGCACGATGATGGCGCGGTCCTTTTCCGCAAGCAGAACGGCGCCGTTCTGCAAATGCTGGCTGCGCGGCAGCGAGATCGCACAGTCGGTGCCGCGATCGGTCGTCACCCTCAGCCGATGACGCCGGATATCATCGCCGCCGAGATCGATATATTCGATGACACCATGTTGGCCGATATCATGGATGTAATCCGCCATCGAGGGCTCGGACAGCAATCCGAGGATTGCGTCCAGCCGCAACGGATCGGCACCGGTTGCGACAGATTTTTCCGCCATCAGCATATGCGTCTCCCTCTCCTGCTCAGACCGCCATGTAGCGATGCAGCAGCGTGTCCGATAAGTCGGCTGCGGCGCCGGCGGCTGCGATCTGCCCTTTCTCAATGAACGCGAAGCGATGACAGGAGGTGCGGGCGAATTGCACCTTCTGTTCGACCAGGATGATCGTCAGGCCGAATTCGCGGTTGAGGCGAACGATCGTGCGCTCGATCTCCTGCACCACATTCGGCTGGATGCCTTCGGTCGGCTCGTCCATCAGCAGGACGGTCGGCTCCGATGCCAGCGCCCGTGCGATGGCAAGCTGCTGCTGCTGGCCGCCGGAGAGATTGGTGCCACGCCGGTTGAGGTGTTCGCGCAGGAACGGGAACATCGACCAGATGTACTCGGGAATTGTCACCTTGCGGTCGCGCCGGGCAAAACAGCCGAGGCGGATATTCTCGAGCACGGTGAGGCCGGGAACGATCTCCCGCCCCTGCGGCACATAGGCGATGCCGAGCCTTGCCCGTTCATAGGTGTCGAGGTCGGCGATTTCCCGTCCGTCGAATTGCACCGTCCCCTCGGTGCGGACCGTCAGGCCGAGCAGGCTTTTCAGGAAAGTCGTCTTGCCGACACCGTTCCGCCCCAGCAGGCAGAAGATTTCGCCCTGGCGGATTTCCAGATCGATGCCATGCAGAATATGGCTGCTGTCGTAATAGGCGTGCAGGTTCTTTACATCAAGCATGGCTCACCATCGCCGATCCCAGATAGGCCTGGATGACATCCGCATTGCGTTCGATTTCCTCGGCCGCCCCCTCGGCGAGGATGCGGCCCTGGTGGAGCACGGTGATCTTGCGGCAAATCTGCCTGACGAAGGCCATGTCATGCTCGATGACCAGGATTGTATGATTGCCTGCGAGAGATCGGATGATATCCGCCGTCTTGTCGGTTTCTTCCGTCGTCATCCCGGCGGTGGGTTCATCCAACAGCAGGATGGAGGGGCTTTGCATCAGTAACATGCCGAGTTCCAGCCATTGCAACTGACCATGGGAAAGCTCCGCCGCGGAGCGGTGCAACAAGCTGCCAAGGCCAATCTGATCGATGACCTGCCTCTGCTGTTCCGCCGGTGATGACTCGGTCCGGCAGAGGAAATTATGTGAGACGCCGAACTGCTTGTTGCCCGCGACTTGCAGGTTCTCCCAGACCGACATCGACTTGAAGACGGTCGGCGTCTGGAACTTGCGGCCGATTCCGGCACGGGCGATCTGCGCTTCACCGATGCCCGTCACGTCTCGTCCGCGTAACAGGATGACGCCGCTGGTCGGCCGGGTCTTGCCGCAGATGAGGTCGAGCAGCGTTGATTTGCCGGCGCCATTGGCACCGATAATGACACGCAGCTCACCGGCTTCCACTTTTAGATTCACACCGTTGACCGAGGGAAACTCATCGAATTTGACGGTCAGATCGGTCGTTTCAAGCGCCCAGGGCGCACCGGCTTGAGGGTCGTTCGTCGGCTGGGAAACGATGTCCTGCATCAGCGCGCCTCCGATGTCTTGGGGCGTGGTGACACATGCTTGGCATCGGTTGATGCTGCAGCGCCGCCATTGCGTAACTTCCGATCGAGCAAGCTGTCGAAAACGCCGGCGATGCCATTCGGCATCACCAGCACGACGCCGATGAAAAGCAGGCCGAGGATGATCGGCCAGATCGGTTGGAACAGGGGGCTTTCGCTGGCGCCGGCGCCGATGACATTCACCAGCACCGCGCCGACGCAGGCTCCCATCAGGGAATGGCGTCCGCCGACGGCTGCCCAGATCACCATGGAGACGCTGAATCCCGTCGCCATCAAAGCCGGCGAGGCAAATTCCGCACATATGACGAAGAGCATGCCGGCCAGACCGGCCAACCCCGCCGAAAGACAGAAAGCCAGCATCTTATATTTCTCGACTTCATAGCCGAGGAACCGCAGGCGGGCTTCGTCTTCCTGGGTTGCCCGCAGAATCAATCCCATCTTGCCGCTCAGCAAATAACGGCCGCCGAACAGCGCCGCCGCCAGAACCGCCGTGACAAGATAATAGGTGCTGTTGCCATAAGGATCGAATTCGAAGCTGCCGATCGTCAGAGGCGCCAGGTCCGCCAGGCCGTTGAAGCCGCCGGTCAAGGGCTGGTTGTTGATGATGATCAACTGGATGATGAGCGCCAGAGCCAGTGTGATGATGGAGACATAGACACCACTGGTGCGGCGCTTGAACATCGCATAGCCGATACCTAGGGCCATGATCATCGGGACGATGATCGACGCCGCGACACCGACCGCCTGCCAGCGGAAGGGGATCCAAAGGAACGATCCCGGCGTGATGCAGCAAAGCTCGCGCGGTGCGGTCGGCTCCATGTTGAGCAGCATCAGTTGCGGCACCGGGTTGTTATCCGGACTGGCCAGGGTCAGCGACATCGCCATCATATACGCGCCCATGCCGAAGAAGGCACCCTGACCAAGGTTCAAGATGCCGGCCCATCCCCAGGACAGGCAAATCGCGACGGCGCAGATGCCATAGACAAGATAGGTCGCAATGCGGTTCAGCCAGAAGGCATCGAGCATGAGCGGCAGCATGAGAAGAATGGCGATGAATGCGACATAGCATTGCAATTGAATGCGATGCTTGCGGGCGGCGATCAAATCCTGCCTGATCATACTCAGCGACTCCGGATCACGAACAAGCCTTGCGGCTTCCACAGAAGGACGGCGATGACCGTGGCGAACACAGCGGTGCGGCCATAGACGTCGTTCAGTATCGAGGACACATAACTCTGCAGCTCGCCGAGGATACCGGCCGAGGCGACGGTGCCGAAGAGATGACCGACACCGCCAGCCACGACGACCAGGAAGGCGTCGATGACATAAGGCGTTCCCATATCCGGCGAAACCGTCTTGAAGCCAGACACCATCACACCGGCGATACCGGCAAGCCCGCTGCCATAGGCAAAAGCCAGGCTGTTGATGCGCTTTTCGTTAATGCCACAGCAGGAGGCGATGCCGCGGGCGACCGATACAGCGCGCAGCTGCGCGCCGAAATGCGTCCGATAGACCAGCCACCACGTGATGCAACCGAGCAAGATCGCGACGATAAAGACAAAAGCGCGATAGACAGGAATATTGGCATCACCCAGTGTCAGGGTCTGGCGCAGCAATTCCGGCACCTGCACATTCTGGAGATCGGAACCCAGGCCGTCGATGTGGATATCGAAGAGCCCGAGGCCCAGATGAATGCGGATCAATTGCTGCAGGATGAGCGATACCCCCCAGGTCGCCAGCAACGTATCCAGCAGACGCCCATAGAGCCGCCGCACGATGATGACTTCCAGCCCGTAGCCGATCGCCGCCGTGACGATGAAGGCAATGGGAATACAGAGATAGAGATTGGCGCCCAGATGCTTGGTCGCCAGCACCGTGACATAGGCGCCGATCATCACCATTTCGCCATGGGCGAGATTGATGATTTTCATTGCGCCGTAAATGATCGCCAGGCCCAAGGCAACCAGGAACAGAATTGACGCGATACTCAGACCGATGATGATGGTTTCCACGGTTGCCTGCTCCGTCGCTCATCAGCAGAACAAAAGTCTCGCCAGAGACAATCCGGTGTCGTCGATAGACCGCTCTGGCGAGACAGGGTGGCCCGAGAGGGGGCCTCGCCGGGTTTAAAGCATCGCACCCTTTGTCGTGCAGATACGCTTTTCAGCCGTCTCGCCCTGACTGGAATAGGGCAAAGGTACCAGAGGCTCGCTGTATTGATCGACGATCTTCAACTGCCCATCTGATTGGGTCTGGCCGATCCGCGGTGTCAGATAGGTGTGCAGGTTCTCCGGATCGATCTTGACCTTGCCCTGCGGTGCGGCAAATTCGATGCCGCCGGCATTGTCGATCACTGCCTCCGGTGCAACGTCCTTCGCCTTCGCCGCCGCCATGGCCCAGATGTTCACGCCGATATAGACGGCCTCCATGGCCGCATGCGTCACCGAATCCGCGCCGGCATAGGCCTTGAAATCGGCCACGAACTTCTTGTTTTCCGGCGTATCGACCGACTGGAAATAAGGCAAGGACACATAGCTGCCAAGGGCATATTCCGGCCCCATCGCCTTGATTTCGACCTCCGTCGTCGTCGAAGAGCAAAGCGGCAGCTTATCGAAATCATAGCCTTGATTCCGGAACTCCCGATAGAAGGCGACGATGGAATCACCGACCACGTTGGAGAAGATCGCATCGGCACCGCTCTTGCCGATCTTTGAAACCATGGCGGCCCATTCCGAGTGCCCGAGTGGCAGGTATTCGTCACCGACGACTTCAGCGCCCAATTTCTGGCAGATGATCTTCGTCGTCTTGGCCATGCCGCGCGGGAAAGCATAATCTGATCCGACAATGAACAGCTTCTTCTTCCCCAGCTTATTGACCAGATAAGGAATGGAGTTTTCCAATTGCTGGTTGGGAACGGCGGAACCGGCATAGAGGATGTGTTTCGAACATTCCTCGCCCTCATACCAGGTTGGCCAGACCAGCAGATTCTTGCGCCGCTCGACGACAGGCAGCACAGCCTTGCGGCTGGCCGTCGTATAGCAGCCGAAAATCACCGGCACCTTGTCATCGATGATCAGCTTGCGCGCTTTTTCGCCATAGGTGCGCGGGTCCGAATTCGGATCCTCGACGATCGGCTTCAGCTTTTTGCCGAGCACGCCGCCTTTCGCATTGAGTTGCTCGATCGCCATCAAGGCGCATTGGTTCATCGATTTCTCGACGATCGCCGTCGTGCCGGAAAGCGAATACATCACGCCGACAGGAATTTCGTCTGCGGCCCAGGCACGGGAACTCAGCGTACGAAACACCAATGGCGCTTGAATGACGGCAGCAGATATCGCTGCTCCCTTGAGCAGATTACGTCTTGAGAGAGACATCGCCCTTCCCCTGTTAGGTTCGGTTGCGTTTCCTAAAGCCCAGACCGGCAACTAGCCGGTTCAATTATGTTTTTTTTGATGGCAGCCAACTGCACCGCTGCCTTCGGAACACAAAAAAAGCCCCGCGAGGTAAATACCTCTCGGAGCTCCGTTGCTGTCTCTTGCCGGGCATCGTTGCCCGACTATACGCAGGTGCTACTCCCTGATCAGCCTCGATCAGTCCAACGCATTAGAACGCGATCGCCGGATGCCGTCAAGGCAATCCTGACTTTTTCAGCAGATTGCCCGCACTGATCAGGCTCATGGCAATATCTTCCGTTGTCACACGGTTCGCCATCGCCTGGCTTCGCAGGCGACGATAAGCCTCTTCCTCGCTGATGCCGTGCTGGTTCATCAGCACCGCTTTCGCTTGGCTGATCAGCTTCACTGATTTCAGCTTTCGTTCAAGTTTTTCAATCGCCTGATGGTGTTCGACGTGATGCAGTTTCGACTGCCGCGCGACGACGAGATTGGCGAGCACGCCATAAGGCTGGATCGGTTTGCCGATGACCGCATTCGGCGACATTTCCAGCACCGTCTGCAATGTCGTCGGATCTTCGTAGTCAACGATGATGATCAAAGCGGGGCCGCGCTCATGTTGTTCCGCCCAGGCGCTTTTGTACTGCGCCACCATCTCCTGCTTGATCATCAGAAAGATCACATCGGGCCAGAGCGGCGGCACTTCGGCCGGCGGCCATTCCACATCGACCCGGCAGCCAATCCGGTGCAAATGCCTCACCAGCGTTTGACAATCGGTGTCTTCCGGATGGTTGACGAGAACCTGCAGCAGGCGCAGATCGCGGAGCAGCGTTGGGGTCATCGGCGCGCCCTAGCTGACGACTTCGGCCAGCAGATGCCGGCCATCGTCGTCGCGATCTCGCGGGAAAACCAGATAGGGATCCGGCTTCACCGGTGCTGCGCAGTCTTGCACGATATTGAGCTCGCCTTTTGCGCCGATTTCGGCGATGCGCGGCCAGAGATAGGTATGGTTGTTCTCCGGATCGACCCAGACTTCACCTTCTGGCGCGGCAAAGCGGCGGTTATGCAACGCGCGCACCACCGCATGGGTGTCATCGGTGCCGATCTCGGCAATAGCCCGGGCGACCAGATGCACCTGGAAATAAGCGGCCTCCGTACAGCTGGTGATGCCGGCGCCGCCGAAACGCGCGCCATATTGGCGCTTGAATCGCGCATTCGTTTCGCTATCGATCGGAGTGAGGTAAGGCATTGAAATCAAATGCCCTGAAGCCACAGCGGGGCCCATGACGGCAATCTCCGCCTCGCTGGTATTCAGGCTGCCGACAGGGATGTGTCGCCGGCCGGCCCGCACCTTTGCCAGGCCGCGATAGAATGGGATCGTGGAATCGCCGACGATCGTCGAAAAGATCGCATCCGGCTCCAAGGCAACCATCCGGTCGATCACCGGTTCCACCGCCGCCGCATCGGCCTCCAGCGGCAGGTAGTCTTCCGACAGGACGGACCCACCAAGTGCTTGAATGGTTTCCTTAAAAATGCGATTGGCCTCACGCGGGAACAGATAATCAGATCCGACGAGGCAGAACGTCTCGCCGCAATGTTCCATCATGTATTTAGCCATGGGGATGTTGTTCTGGTTCGGCGCCGCGCCCGAGTAGATCACGTTGTCGGAAAACTCAAAGCCCTCATACATCGTCGGATAACAAAGCAGGGCGCCGTATTCACGGATGATCGGCAGAACCGCCTTCCGCTGGCTCGACATATAGCAGCCGAAAATGATGTTCACGTTGTTGTCGGCGAGCATTCGCCGCGCATAGGTGGCGAAATTGGCGGGAACCGATCCGGGATCGTAGATGACCGGCCGTATCGGCCGGCCATCGATCCCGCCTTGGGCATTGATTTCCTCAATGGCCAATAATGCTCCGTTGAGCTGGGTCCGTTCGGTAATCGCGGCAACACCCGTCTGCGACGCCAGGACACCGAAGTTCCAGTAAGCGCGGTCAAGTCCCATCAGCCAGGCCTCGCACAGTGATCGCTGGCTGACGATCATCCGCCGTTGATCGGCGCTGTCAAGACGTCGCGTTCATGCGACCTTCTGCGTCACCACGCCATGGCGTAGCATTCGCGGCGCGGATCGGCGCCCGCCGATCGATAGTTGGTCGCCTCTTCGACCGTGATCCCGCAGACGCCGCCGGCACGCCAGTGCAGGGACGGCCAGATGCCGATACGATGGCCACGACTCGACAACGCATCCGCCGTGTGACGCAAGGCGTGCTCGAGCCGTAACATGCCCGGCTCACTGTGATGCGGATAGAAGGAGCTGGGGAAGCTTGAGGTGAAGAAACGTGGCGTTTCGATCGCCTGCTGGGCGTCCATGCCGAAGGTCGTGACGTTGAGGAAGAACTGCAGCATGGCCTGGCACTGGACATCGCCACCCGGTGTGCCGAAGACCATTGCCAGCTTGCCGTTCTTGAGAGCAAGGGCCGGATTGGGCGTCAAGCGCGGGCGGCGCCAGGGTCCGATGGTGCTGGGATGGTTGGCCTCGACGCGCGATTGCGTACCGCGGTCGGATGCCGAGAATCCCAATCCCGGAATCACCGGTGTCGTCGAATAGCCATCGCTGGGTGTTGCCGAGAAGCCGTTGCCGTCCTTGTCGATCACGCAGCAATAGGTCGTGTCACGCGCGCGATCTTCCGATCTTCGCTCCTTCGTTTTGCCGCCATGCGGCGACAAGCGTGCGATATGGCCTGCCGGCGGCATATCGGGAAAAGCGCGATCCATGGAAACCGCGCCCCGCCGTTCTTGCGCATAGCTTTTGGAGAGCAGGACATCCAAAGGCACATCGATGAAGTCCGGATCGCCGAAATATGCTTCGCGATCAGCAAAGCCCAGTTTCATCACCTCGGTGACGAGATGGATATAGTCGGGCGAATTGCAGCCGAGCCGGCGCAGATCGTCGTTTTCCAGCATATTCAGGAATTCGAGCAGGACCGGCCCCTGGCACCAGGCACCGCAGCTATAGACCTGATACGCGCCGAATGTCGTCGTCTGTGCGTCTTCGATGCCGACATGGAAGTCGCGCATATCCTCGGCGGAGAGCCAGCCGCCCTCGCGCTCGTAGAAGGACAGGATGTCCTGGGCGATTTCACCTTCATAGAAACAATGCCGCACTGCTTCCAGGCCGGCGATACGGCTACCGCCCGCCGCTTTCTCGGCGCCAATCAGCCGGGAGATCGTTCGCGCGAGATCGGGTTGGCGAAAAATTTCACCGACCATCGGCGGCCGGCCTTCCGGCATGAAGACCTTGGCATTGGCCGGCCAATGCGAAAATTCCTGCGGTTCGTCGGAGATTGTCTGGCAGAGCAAGGCATGCGCCGGGAATCCGCGCGCCGCCAGATCGTAAGCCGCCTGTGCCGTCTCAGCAAAGGTCTTCGTGCCGTATTTGGCCAAGGCCGTGACCCAGGCATCGATCGATGCCGGCACCACGGTGCGCAAGACGCCGAGCGGCAGTTCGCCATTGGTCTCGCGCCTGAAGTAATCGGCATCGGTGCGCTTCGGCCAGCGTCCAAGACCGCTGATCGAAATGACTTTCTTTTCCTTGGCGAGATAGAGAATGATCGGCGCGACGCCGGTGAAGCCGACGATATCCGGCTGCAGCACGCCCAGCGCCATGCCGGCCGCCACACCGGCATCAACGGCATTGCCGCCACTGTCGAGAACGCGCATGGCGGCCAAGGTCGCAAGAGGATGGCCGGTCGATGCCGCGACATCGCGGCCGACGATCGGTGGCCGATAGCTTTTGCGGCCGGTTGGTTGCGTGCCCGGCGGTGTCTCCAGTTCATGTACCATCTGAGTATCCCTCAAGCTTGGAGGAGGATGCCGTTCTGATGCGGCCAAGTCACCCGCATCTCCTGTCCCGCATTCAGCGCGCCACCATTGACCGGGCTTCTGTTCAAGCTCGCAACCGCCAGACGCTGGCCCGCATTTGCGAGCTCCAGATGATAATAGGTCCGATCGCCGACATAAGAGGCCGACAGCACACGCGCCTTGACCGCGTTGCTGCGCGCATCCGCTTCCCCATCATCAAGCGACATCTTTTCCGGCCGGACCGCGACGACAACCTTGTCGCCAGCCCTGACGGCGCGACCGCCGGTCGGTACGACAATCATGCCGGCGGCGCCGGCATCGACAGTGACGTGGTCCCGCACCTCCCGAACCTGTCCGGGAAACAGATTGATGGTGCCGACGAAGCGCGCCACCTCGGTCGAGACGGGACGCTCATACAGATCGCTGGCCGTACCGACCTGGGCGACCTTGCCGGCCGACATCATCGCGACGCGATCCGCCATCGCCAGTGCTTCTTCCTGGTCATGGGTCACGAAGACGAAGGTGATGCCGACCGATCGCTGAATTTGCCGCAGCTCGATCTGCATCTCTTCCCGGAGCTGCTTGTCCAGCGCTCCCAGCGGCTCGTCCAACAGCAAGACTTTCGGCCGGCAAATCAAGGCGCGTGCCAAGGCAACCCGTTGACGCTGTCCGCCGGAGAGCTGCGTGGCCGCCCGGTTGCCGAGACCGGGAAGGCGCGTCAGCTCCAGCATCTCATCGACACGGGAACGGATCTCCGTTCGAGAAAGGCCCTTTTTCAGAAGTCCGTAGCCGATGTTCTGGCGTACATTCAGATGGGGAAAGATCGCATAGCTCTGAAACACCATATTGGTGGGCCGGAGATTGGGCGGCACCGTCGCCATCCCGTCCCCATCGATATAGATCTCGCCGCTTGTCGGTGCTTCGAAACCGGCCAGCATGCGCAGCAATGTGGTCTTGCCGCAGCCGGACGGGCCGAGCAGGGCGAAAAACTCACCGGTCCCGATGGTGAGATCGATGCCGTCAACGGCATGAACCGGCCCAAAAGATTTTCTGACATTCGAGACGACAATCATCGGATCTTTGGGGACTGCGTTCACAATAGAGCCTCCGACCGCTTCAGGCGCAGCATTTCGGTGATCGTCACTGCGATGATGGAGAAGAAAAGGATACAGCTTCCCAGTGCAAGCATCATCGGCATGCTCTCGGGGAACCGCAGAAGGCCGAACATATAGATCGGCAATGTCGGCTGGCTGCCGCTGAGGAAAAAGGCCAGCATGAATTCATCGAAGGAGACGATGAAGCATAATAGCAGGCTGGCGATGATTCCCGGCATCGCCAAAGGCAGTGTAATCCGCCAGGCCGTTTCCCAGGCATTCATGCCGAGATCGGCCGACGCCTCTTCGAGGCTCCGGTCGAAGCTTTCGAGCCGGGCGATCAGGATCAGCATGGCGAAGGGGATCGTCACCGTGACATGCGCCGCGCCGATCGTCCAAAGCGACAGCGGGACATCGAGATACTGGCGGAAGAAGCTGAGGAGCGACGCGCCCTTGATGATGGTGGGCAGGATCAGCGGCAACATGAAAATGCCATAGAAAAAATTCTTCGCCGGCACCCGGTAGCGCGTCATCGCCTTTGCCACCAGGAAGCCGAGGATCGTCGCGATGATGGCCGAGGCCATGGCAATCTTGATGCTGGCCCATAAGGCGAAGAGCATCGCCTGATTGCCGGTCAGCTCCTGATACCACTTGGTGGTAAACTGCGTGAGCGGAAAGACGGCATAGATATTGTCGTTGAAGGAGAAGACCGGCAGCAGCACGACCGGCCCATAGAGAACCAGCACGTAAAAGGCCAGGATCAGGGACAGAATCAGCGGCAAACGACTCCGTCGGACGGTGGCGCTCATAGGGGTGGCGCTCATAGGTTGGCCCTCCATTTCTTCCAGAGCCAATAGAGCAAGGCCACGGCGCAAACCACGATGACGAGTGCAAGCATTAGGAAGACGGAAACCGCCGCCGCCATCGGTGCATTGTCTTCGGCGGTGAACAGCGACACGATCAGGTTGCCGATCATGGTGCCGGAGATGCCGCCGAACAGCGACGGCGTCACATAGTCGCCGGCTGCCCGGACGAAAATTAGGATTGCCGAGCTGAAAACGCCCGGCAGTGACAACGGCAAGGTGACGCGCAGAAAGACCTGCATCGAGCCATCGCCCAGATCCTTCGCCGCTTCCAGGAAGGAACGATCGATCTTCTCCAAGGAGACATAGATCGGCAAAATGGCGAAGACCAGCCAGGAATGCGTCAGAACGATAACAACCGCACCCATGTTATAAAGCAGGAATTCCAGCGGGTGGTCGATCACACCGAGCCAGGCTAGGAAGGAGTTCACGACACCATTCTCGCCGAGAATCACCTTCCAGGAAGCGACGCGCAGGAAATAGCTGATCCAAAAGGGGATGGTGACGAGGATCAGCCAGACCGCCTTGTAGCGGTGCACGTGAAACGCCAGGATGTAAGCGAATGGATAGGCGACGAGAATGACGGCGACGGTCGTCAGCAGCGGAATCCAAAGCGACCGCAGCAGGAGCGCCCGGTAGATATCCCCTTCCGGTGAAAAGAGCGCCAGATAATTGCTCAAGGTATAAGCGACCGGCGCGCCCGGATCGGTGAGCTCCCTGAAGCTCACCAGGACCAGGGTCGACACCGATGCGAAAAGCATCACGGCAATGAACAGGAAAGCAGGTGCCATCAGCAGCAAGCTGATGAATGCATCGGATCGCCGCCATTGCGGCGGCAGGATATCCGACAACCGGGCAAGCCGTGTTGGACGGCCGCCCGGTCGCGCCATAACCTTGGCAGATGTCATGTCAGAAGCCGGATTTGATCCGGTTATGTAAGGCGACCATCTTGCGCAGGGTCGCCTGCGGCACTGCTTTTGCCCAGAGACCGTGCTTCATGATCTGGTCCAGCTTATCGAAACCAAGACGCTCCAGAATCTCCGGCGACACCATGCTGAAGGATTTTTCGTTGGATGAGCCGTAATAGAGCTTCGAGATATTGAAGGCGCCGGTTTCTGCCGACAGAACGGCATCGAGATAATCATATTTGAGCTGCTCGTCCGCCGTGCCGCCCTTGACCAGCGAGAACCCATCGATCCAGATCGGCATGCCTTCCTTCGGCACTAGGTAATCGACCGGGACATTCCGCTCCTTCAGACCGGCATAGGTCGAATTCCAACCATAGGCCGCATCGATCTCGCCTGAGGACAGCGCCTGTTGCACCTCGGCCTCGGTCGTCCAATAGAAGCGGACCAGTTCACGCTGCTTGCGCAGCAACTCGCCGACGGTCTTCAATTCGTCGTCGGTGAGGTCGTAGGGATCCTTCGCACCGGCAATCAGGGCAGCGGGAATGATTGTCGCATTGGGCGCATCGCGCAGCGCGATCTTGCCCTTCAATTTGGGATCCCAGAGAATGTTCCAGGTTGGGTTATCGGCATATTCCGGCGCCGCATCCTTGCGGAACACCACGCCATTCGTGCCCCAGACCCAGGGAACAAAGTAACGCTCGCCATTCGGCCCGGCCGCCACATTCTGATCGCGCAGCGGCTTCAACACCTGATTCCAGTTGCTGAGCTTGGCGGTGTCGATCGGCGCCAGCAGGTCATCCTTCACGAAGAAGGGGACGTAATTCTCGGTCGGCGTCACGACATCGGGATGATACCCGCTGCGAATCTTCGCCCGCGCCTGGTCGTTCTCCGTCAGGATCGAGAAACTGGGCGCCTGCTGATGCTTGGCCATATAGGGGGCGTATTGTTCCTTCTGGTCGTAATTCGCCCAAGTGAAGACTTCGAGCTGCTTCTGGTCCGCAGAGGCGAGACGCGACCGGGTCGATGCCGCCACGATGCCCGCGGAGGCAAGCAGCTTATGGAAATGCCGGCGTGTAAGGTCCTTACCGCCGAAAAGCGATTTGAGGTCATCCGCACGCATAATGAAACTCTCCTCCCGATATATTTTTATATTTGACTGAATAATTATATTGGACGGCTATTATTTTTCAAGCTAGTTCTTGAGCTGCCGATTTCAAAAATTTCCGGCCGGCGGATGGGAGAACCCCCTCCCCCTTGCCCGGACTCGCAACCCGGCCTAAAACGCTTCACAGGGGAAACGGGGGCTTTTCAGTATTCGAGCAGATGATGAGTAGTGCCAATCGCGCCAATACCGGCAAAAAGCGGATGGGAGGGTCACCCATTGCATTGCCACATATGGGAAAGCCCGCCGAGACATTAGGTCTTCGCGATCGCAAGAAGGCGCAGCAGCGGCTTGACCTGATCGAGGTCGCGGTCAAGCTCTTCAAGAAACGGGGCTATGAAGCCGTCCGCATGGAAGACATCGCCTCGAAGGCCGATGTCTCCACCAAAACGGTTTACAACTACTTCCCGACGAAGCGCGATATTCTTATCGAATTCCTCGTCGCCGATCGTGAAAGAGCGATTTCCGAATTCCGGAAGGTCATCGAAACGCCGGCCGGCAATCCGATCGACGATCTGGTAAGACTGATGGAAGCGGATATCGGCGATGTCCTTTCGCCGGGTGAACGGGCGCTCTGGCTTGAAATCATGGCGGTGACGGTACGCGAGCGGGGGGACGAACGCTTCCGGAGCTACCGCCATATGTTCACGTCCTATTTCGAGACCTTGCTCAGCCATTTCCAGGCAGCCGGCAAGATATCATCGTCGCTCAACGTCGCGCTCGCCGCCCATATCATTCACATCGTGCATTCCGAAAACTTCGAACATTTCTGTATGGAGCCGAGCTTGACGGTCGAGGGCGCATTGACCTCGGCACGGGCGCAATTGGACCTGTTATTCAAGGCTTGGAGCGACGACAAGGCAGCGACGGGCGCACGCAAAGCACGGAAATAGCGCCAGATCGGTGCCGTGCAGAAGCGATATTCGAGGCGGAACAATGTCAGGGGTAAGGTAAGGCAATAATGGCTCAGCATTTCATCGTCATTGGCGCCGGTATTGTCGGCATCTCCGCAGGCCTTTATTTGCAGCGCGACGGGCATCGCGTCACAGTGATCGACGAACGTGATCCGGGCGATGGCACCTCAAAGGGCAATGCCAGCATCATCGCCATCGAATCCTGCATCCCGATGGCCACGCCCGGCGTCGCCTGGGACGTGGCGGGCTATCTCTCCGATCCGATGGGGCCCTTGGCAATCCGCTGGTCTTACCTGCCGAAAATCGCGCCCTGGCTCATCCGCTTCATTGCCGCCAGCAAGCCGGACCGGGTCGAGGAAATCTCGATCGCCTTGCGCAGCCTGATGCTCCAGGCGCTGGGTGCCCACAAAACCTTGCTGAAGGAAACCGGCGAGCCGGAAATCCTGCGCGAGACCGGTTGGCTGGCGATTTTTGAAACGGACAAGAAATTCCAATCCTACCAGTGGGATCTCGACATCCAGCGCCGTCGTGGCGTCAAATTCGACATCATCCCGGCGGAAGAAGTTCGCCAGATCGAACCGAGTTTGGAACCGATCATCCGGCATGCCGTCTATTATCCGGAAAATGCCTATGCGGCGAACAACTATCGCCTGGTCAAACTGCTGGCCGCCGATTTTGCCCGCCGTGGCGGCGTCATCCTCAAAGAGAAGGTGACCGGCTTCGATATCGGCCCGAATGGCCCAACCCATGTCAACACCACCTCCGGCAAGCATGCCGCCGATTCCGTGGTGGTCGCGGCCGGCGCCTGGTCGAAACACCTGACGCGGCAGCTTGGCCACAAGGTGCCGCTGGATACCGAACGCGGCTATCACGTGACCCTGCCCAATGCCGGCCGCATGCCACGGATGCCGCTTTATTCCAGCGACAACTCCTTTGTCATTACACCGCTGGATGTCGGCCTGCGATTCGCCGGCACCGTAGAATTAGGCGGACTCGACGCCGCACCGGATTACCGCCGGGCGGAGATATTGATGAAGCATGGCCGCCGGCTGTTTGGCAACCTGGATGAAACCGGCCGCAGCGATTGGATGGGCTTCCGCCCCTCGATGCCGGATTCCCTGCCGGTGATTTCACGCGGTAGACGCTGGGCGAATACCTATTTCGGCTACGGACACGGCCATATCGGCCTGACCTTGGGGCCGCTGACCGGCCGTTTGATCGCCGATCTTGCCGCCGGACGCGATCCCGGCCTGGATATGCGCCCTTTCCGCATCGACCGGTTCTAGTAAATCGATGCCGTTAGGCGCTTCATAAGCAAAACAATATTTGCCGCGATGCCACTGAACAGGAGCCCCCTGTCTAAAGGTTGCATAAGCGGGCCGATAAGCCCATCGCAATACAGTGTCCATTTTCCTGGAATGCTTTTTTCAACTTCTGGTGCTTAAGAACACCATTTTCCCACGATAATTTTCATAGATTTATAGATTTTTAAGGATAATCACGATATTTTAGGAAGATGATCAACACTACGCCGCAACTTGTGTCGGGGGAGGACTTAACGCGTGGGCGAGGGGTAGATCACTCCAAAACCATCGTTGCGTTCTGTGTTTCCGGCCTGTGTTTCGGACTTCCGGTGGAAGCTGTCCGGCGGGTCATCTCTGCTTTTCAAATCAGCCCTCTGCCTGGCGATGTACCGGCAATCGTCGGTGGCGTCATCCAGGCAGAGGGGATATTGATGCCGGTCATCGATCCGCATCGGCTCATGATGCGGGGTGTGCCCGCCGCCCTCACCCTGCAATCCCGTTTCATCATCGCGCAAACCCCGACCCGCTTGGTCGCTTTCGTCGCGGATGCCGTCGATGGCGTGAAGCATATACCGGCTGAAACATTTCGGCACATGGAGCAACTGAGTTCTGATGTGATGCTGTTGCGTGAGGTCGGCACATTAGGTAGTGACCTTATCTACATCTATGCTCCCGACAACCTCCTCGTCAGAGAAGACGAAGCGGCCTTGTCAGCGGCGATCGGCGGCCTTCTCCAATGATACAGCCGGGCGTGATGGAGTGCATGCATTCTGTCATAGCCAAGCGGCTCGGTTCCGCCGTCAACGACATGCGCAGCGATTCATTGCTTGCAGCTGTTCAGCGCTTGCCGGCGATGCTGGGAGCGGAGACGATCGACCACGCTCTCCGTCTTTTACAGGATCTGCCGCTGGACTCGTCGGCCTGGCAGCATATTGTCGATGCCACTGTCATCGGCGAAACCCGCTTCCTGCGCCAGCCGGATTGGTTCGGTGAGATCGCGCAACTGGCCTTGGCCCCCTTGATTGCGCAGCGCCGATCGGAAGGGATCCTCACCTTGCGATTCTGGAGTGCCGGTTGCTCCACTGGTGAAGAGGCCTATACCCTTGCGATGATCCTGCATGGCCTCTTGCCCGATTTTTCGGCATGGAAGATCGATATCCTAGCCAGCGACATCCATGCCACAGCCCTGCTCCAGGCAATGGAGGCCATCTATAGCGAGCGGCAATTGCGGGAAGTCGATGCGGATCGCATTTCTCGCTATTTCGAACGGGATCCCAAGGGCGGGGACCAGTACCGGGTGGTCGATGCGCTCCGCAATATCGTTAGATTCAGCCAAGCTTCTCTGATCGAGGATGCCTGCCAGTCGCCGGCCGTGCAGGGCGGACAATTCGACCTCATCATATGCCGCAATGTTCTGATCTATATGACGCCGGCCAATCAGCGTGCCATTGCCCGCCATCTGTCTCATATGCTCAGGCCGGAGGGCTGGCTAGCCGTCAGCCCGACCGAAGCGATGGCGGAATGGTTTAAAGACCTGACACCAGTCAATACTTCAAGCGCTATTTTGTTCTATCGCCCGAAATCATTCCGGCGCTCCGCCCCGCTCCTGACGCCGATATCCCATTATTCCGCATTGCGGCCGACATCACATGCCGACGGGCGAGATCGCGCACTCCCGGCGCATCGCTCGGCCCCTCAGCGTTCTGCGAAACCGGCGGGGCCGAAGCCGAAAACGAGCCGCTCGATGGAACAGTGGCTGACGGACATTCGATCGCTGGCAGACCGCGGGCAACTGGCGGAAGCCAAGCAACGATGCCTCACATTGATCGGCGATGACGCGCTGAACGGCGATGCCAAGCTACTGCTGGCGGAAATCTATACTGAACTGGGCGACACCCCGCTTGCCGTTGAAGCGGCGCGACAGGCGATCTATCTGGCGCCGTCTTCGCCGATGGCACATTTCCTGCTCGGCAACAATTTCGCAAAGCAAGGACATGCGCGCAAGGCGCAACAAGCGATGCGAATTGCCTTGTCTCTCGCCCAAGCCGGAAGCGCGGATACACCCGTGACGTCTTACTCTGAAATGACGCATGGCCACCTCTGTGCGGCAGCGGCCACGTTCCTGCAGCACCATGCGAATTTGAAATCGGGGACCAATTTGAAATCGGGGGATTCATCACCTCATGCATGACGATCCGATCGCGCCGAGTTCCAGTTTCGACTGGGATGCAGCTTACGCGCGTCTGGCCAAAGCGGCTGCGCGTATCGCGGAAATCGACAATCCCTCTGCTCCGGGCCTGGAGAAGCTTTTCCGGGAAAGAGCGGCCAAATATGCGGTCCCGCCCGTTCCTTCGGTCGAGCCCGATTACATGGAGACGATTGCCTTTACTGTCGATGAAAACCGCTTCGCGGTTCAAGCCACTGATTGCGCCGTTGTCATTCCCTTGGATGAGATGGCACGACTCCCTGGCGTACCATCGTTTTACCTCGGCCTCGTCACCCACCGCGGCGCCGTCTTTCCTGTAATCGACATACGGCCATTGCTCGGCGTCAGGCATCGGCATGGAACCGAAGAAACCTCGCAATACGCGATACTCGTCACACTGGGTGAATACGCCATTGGCCTGGCTGCATCGGAAATCCACGGCATGACGAAGATCCCGATCGAGCAGATCGCGGCCAGCAGTCCGGAAACGGGATCCGGATTTCATGCAGTCTCCGGTATCGGTCCGAATTCAACGCTCATCATCGACATCGATTCACTGCTACGCGATGCCCGGCTCATCGTTGACGACATGCCGGTCATTTCTTCGGGACATGAAGGGGGGAGTAAATGAGAAAATTCTTGCTGGAGGGTCATTCCCTCCGCGCAATTACACTCGTCGGCGCATTGATCTGCGCCATCGTGCCCGTCATCGTCCTCGCCATCGGTTCGAATATCGCCGTCCGCTCCTGGGCGATCGATAACGAAGTCGCGCGTGCGCGTCGCAATGCCAACAATATCGCCGATGTTCTGAATCAAAGCCTGACGGCGCAGCAGCGAACGATCGAAACCCTTGGTGCCTCGACCAAATATCTCAGCAGCTTCAGCGTCGACGCCCTTTCCCCACTGTTGCAGACATATCATGCCAACCGGCCGGTAATAGACCGTCTCCTGGTTTCCGATCTCAATGGCCGCATCATCGCTGCCGACCCGTCATCGCCCGAAGATGGCCGCAGTTCGATCGGTACCAGCATCGCCGATCGCGATTATTTCAAGCAGGCGCTCGCCGCCAATGGCGCCATCATCACCCGCGAAATCGTCGTCGGAAAGACGACCGGAAAGCCGCTTATCATCATCGCTGCCCCGGCCTTCAGCCCGGACGGACAGGTCGCCGGCGTGATCGCATCGACGATCGAGGTCAGCGACGTCAAGGCACTGGTCGACCGTGCGAAGTATGGCCGAACGGGCTCCGCTGTCGTTGCGACGGAAAATGGCATCGTGGTCGCACATAACAATGTGGACCTCGTCCTGAAACGAACCAATTTCTCCAAGCAGCCCGTCTGGCAAACCATTGCCGATAGCGACGAGGGCGATCTGCCGCAATTCGCCGATGAAACGGGCGTCCAACGTTTAGGCGGATTCGCGACCGTCCCGTCAACGGGATGGAAGATCTGGGTCAGCCGCTCCTATGACGAAATCAGCGGCGACATCTCCAGCAGCCAATCCAAAGAGATCATCTGGGTCGGGTTATCCGTTGTCCTGGCGGTTCTGGGCGCCTTCCTCCTCGTCCGCTACGTGATCCGCCCCATCGATTCACTGCGCCAAACCGCAGAACGCGTTGCCGGCGGCGCATTCGATGAGCGCGCGGAGGAATCCGGCCCCACGGAAGTGACGGCGCTGGCAACTTCGCTCAACCGCATGGCAGATAAGCTGCAGCATACGCTGGAAGCGGAACGTGCAGGCAAGGAAAGGCTGGAAAAATCCGTCGAGGAATTTGCCGGGCTCGCAAGCCGCGTCACGGCGGGAGATCTGCGCGCACGCGTTTCCGAAGATGGAGACGGATCCCTGGGGCGCCTCGGTTCCAATCTGAACCGAATGACCGCATCGCTCGGCGAACTGGTCCGGGAAATCCGCGCTGCCGCGGACAGTGTTTCTTCCGCCGGCGCCGAGATCCTGGCAGCAACCAGCCAGCAGGTATCGGCAACGGCCGAAGAGGCCACGGCCGTGCGCCAGACCGCCGCCACGGTCGCCGAAGTCAAACAGGCTGCGGAGGTCTCCGCCCGCAAGACTCGCCTCGTTGCCGATATGGCGCAGAAAATGGCGAAGATTGCGGAAGACGGTCGTGATTCCGTGGAAGAGAGCATCAAAGGCAGCGATTCAGCCAGGCAGCGCATGGAAACATTGGCAGAACGCATCCTCACCTTCAGCGAACAGGCCGAGGCCATCGCCGAGATCAATGCAACGGTCAGCGAGCTCGCCGAACAATCCAATCTGCTGGCGGTGAATGCCGGAATTGAAGCCGCCAAAGCCGGCGAGGCAGGCAAGGGCTTCGCTGTGGTAGCCACAGAGGTCAAGGCTTTGGCGGAGAGATGCAAGGAAGCGACCGTCCAGGTGCGCCGGATTGTCGTTGAGATTCAGAAATCCGCACAATCGACCGTCATGGCTGCCGAACAGGGCGTCAAAGCGGCAGAGAGTGGCGCAACCATCGCCGCGCGTTCCGGGGACGCCATCGGCGCCCTGGCGACCAGTGTGGTCGATGCGTCTCAGGCCGCGCAGCAGATCATGGCTGCGGCAACACAGCAGGAGGCCGGCATGGATCAGATCGCCCTCGCCATCCGTGATATCGAACAATCCTCGGCCCAGACGGTCGCCGCCATGAAACAGGTGGAGCGCGCGACACTGGATCTCAACAACCTCGCCCAGCGGCTTTCCGAAACCATCCAGACATCGGTCGTGGATTGAGGCAAGCCCGCCATGGTCAGCCGCGAGGAAATGCAGAAGCAATTGCTGGCGACATTCCGGGAGGAAGCTGCGGAGCATCTGCAGGTCCTGACCCTGGAGGTCGACGCATTGGCCGCGGCTCCCGCCGACGGTTCGGCTAGGGGACATGTCAATGTCCTGTTCCGCGTCGTGCATACACTCAAAGGTGCTGCCAGGTCCGTCCGGTCCAGCGATATCGAGTCGGCTTGCCAAGAGAGCGAGTATTTTCTCCAGCGATTGACGCGCGGGGAAATATCGATCGATTCCGCAACGGTCCGAGCATTGAGAGCCACCGTTGACCGGCTTCAAAGCTTGATTTCCAATCTCTTCAGCGAAGGGCGGGCACCAAGTTCCGCAACGGCCCCCTCTCCTGCTCCAACGCCGTCACCGCCGGCGCCTGCCGAAATCGAGAAGCCGACGGCGGAATTGGCTGCTCTCGCAACCCCCGAAGGGCCATCGATGCCGGCTTCGGACCAGATGGAATCGCCGGCTCTGCCTTGGGAGGCACGGACACCGCCGGCCCGACCGGAAATGGAGCGGCTGTGGAAAACCGAGAGTGTGCGTGTCGATGTCGGGCGCTTGGACCGGCTCATGCAGATCGCGGAAGACCTGCTGATGCCAAGTCTGGTTGCGAAAGAGCGAGTCCAGGCCGCACGCCACCTGACGGAGCAACTGACATCCCTGCGCGGAGACCTACGGAAAGCCCGCTTTTCACCCAAAACTGCCGATCGCCAGACCGCACTCGACCCAGCCGTTCTCGGCAGGATCGGCGGATTGGAAATGCTCGCCCGGCAATTGAGCACGGCTCTTGCCGATGACAGCAAAGTGCTGCGATCCGTTGTCGAGGATCTGCTGCAGGAAACGAAGCAGGCCCGGATGATGCCGGTCAGCACCATGCTGGCCGCCTTTCCAGCGATGGTGAAGGATCTCGGCCGGGAGCTCGGCAAAGACGTCAAATTGCGGCTCCGTGAAACCAATGTGGAGATTGACCGCAAAGTCATCGAGTTGGTCAAGGATCCGCTGATGCATATCGTCCGCAATGCCGTGGATCATGGGATCGAAGCGCCGGCAGAACGGGAAGCAGCCGGAAAAGCCAAGCGCGGCAGGATCACCATCTCGGTGCGATCGGTCGAGGCTGGCTGGGTCATCATCGAAGTCGTCGATGACGGCCGTGGCCTGAACATAGCCGCACTTCGCGACGCCGTCGCGCGATCCAACCTTGTCACGCCGGCTCGGATAGCGGCGCTATCCGACGACGAGATCCTCAATTTCGCCTTCGCACCCGGCGTCAGCACGAAGACGGTCATCACCAGCCTTTCCGGGCTGGGCCTGGGTCTCGCTATTGTTCGGGAACAAATCGAACGTGTCGACGGCAAGGTCGAGATCCGCAGCGTTGCGAACGAGGGAACCACGATCCGATTGGAGGTTCCCGCCAGCGTCGTCAGCTATCGCGGCCTGCTCGTTTCCGTTGGAAACCAAAAGATGCTCTGGCCGGCTGAGACGGTGGAACGGGTTATCGGCATATCCCGGCAGGAAGCCACGAGCGCGGGACGGAGCGGCGTCCTCGTTCATGACGGCGAGGCTTTGCCATTCGGCGACCTCGGCACTGTCATCTTCGGACGGGCCGTCGACCGCTCACGGGAATCACGCCCCCTTATCTCCTGCGTTCTTGCCCGCAGCGGAACCCGGGGCGGCATTCTCATCGTCGACGAAGTGCATGGCGAGATGGAAGTGCTGATCAAAGACCTGCCGCTACCACTGCGCCGGATCCGTAATATCTCGGCAACGGGATTACTGGCTTCCGGACAACTTGCTTTGATTCTTCGTCCTTCCGACCTGCTCGTCTCGCTGCGATCCGGCGCCACGGATACCGCCCAGGAAGTCAATGATACAAGGCCGGCTCGAGTCCTGATCGTCGATGACTCCATCACCACCCGCACGATGGAGCGAAATCTCTTCGAAACGGCCGGTTATGACGTGCTCGTTGCGGCGGACGGCCTGGAAGCATGGAACATCCTGCAAGCTGAGCCGGTTGATATCGTCGTCTCCGATATCGACATGCCTGGCCTGGACGGCTTCGAGCTCACAGCCAGGATCCGCAGCCATAAAAAGCTGACGGATATGCCCGTCGTCCTGGTGACCGCCCTGGAAACCCGCGAGGACAAGGAGCGGGGCATTCTCGTCGGGGCGAACGCCTACGTCCTGAAGTCTTCATTCGATCAATCGAATCTTCTGCAAATCGTCGGGCGGCTCGTATGAACACGCCGCCAACACGGGCAATTACCGTTGTGCTCGCCGAGGACTCGCCGACCCAACGTGTCCTGCTCAGTTGGATCCTCGAAGACATCGGCGGATTTCATCTGGTTGGGGTGGCAAAAAACGGCCGGGAAGCCATTGCCCAGGTGGAGGCCCTGCATCCCGACATCGTGGTGATGGATTGCCTGATGCCGGAGGCTAACGGTTTCGAGGCGACGCAGGAAATCATGCGGCGCTGCCCCACACCCATCGTCCTGATCAGCGCCACCAGCTCCTATGGTGAAGTGGAGTATGCCTTTGAAGCCATCCGAAGCGGCGCATTGGCCTTTGCCGCGAAGCCGGCCGATGCCGATAGCGATGTAAAAGTCCGAGACGACCTGATACGCACGATCCGGTTGATGGCGGAGGTGAAGGTCATCAAGCGTCGTCCTCCAGCGGCGATCAGAGCATCGATACCGGATGGTGCGCAAATTGCCGGCCGTCGGATCAAGCTGGTTGCTATCGCTGGGTCGACCGGCGCACCGGCGGTCATTGGTGACGTGTTGAAGGGCATTGCCGGTGAACCTGTCGCGCCGATTTTAATCGTCCAGCATATGGCGGTCGGCTTCGTGACCGGTTTTGCAAAGTGGCTTTCCGAACGCTCAGGCATCAACGTCAATGTCGCCGAACATGGGATTTTGCCGACAGCCGGAACAGCCTATCTGGCGCCCGACGACCACCATATGGGAATCGATTCGCTGGGCCATGTCGTCCTCAGCCAATCGGGGCTGGAGGAAGGCTTCCGGCCGTCGGCGAATTATCTCTTCCGATCGGTCGCCGAGCATTTCGGACGATCGGCCATGGGCGTCTTGCTGACCGGCATGGGCCGGGATGGTGCCACCGGTCTTGGCGCCATGCGTCGCGCCGGCAGCCTGACCATCGCACAGGATGAAGCATCCTGTGTCGTCTTCGGGATGCCACGTGAAGCGATCCGGCAAAATGCCGTGGAGAAAGTGCTTTCGCCGCCGGAAATTGCCGGTGCAATTCGGTCGCTCGCGAAAAAACGGGGGGTGTGACATGACATCAAAAAACCATGACAATAAGAAAGCAGCGAGATTGCTGATCGCCGAAGACAGCACCACCCAGGCGCAGCAACTGGCCTTCCTTCTGGAAGAACAGCGATTTGAAGTTCTGATCGCCAAAAATGGCCGGCAGGCCTTGTCGATGATCGAAGCGGAGATGCCCGACCTGATCATCAGCGATATCGTCATGCCGGAGATGGATGGCTATACGCTTTGCCGGACGATCAAGACCAGCCTGAAGACCAGCAGCATTCCTTTCATTCTCGTCACCTCGCTTTCCAGTCCCCACGATGTCTTTAAAGGTCTCGATTCCGGTGCCGACAATTTCATCGTCAAACCTTATGACGAGAGCCTGCTGCTATCGCGCATCAATTACCTGTTGACCAATCGCGACCTCCGTGGCGTTGGCAAACTCGAAGTCGGTATCGAGATCGAATTATCGGGTCAGCGGCATTTCATCACTGCCGGCCGGCAGCAGATTCTCGATCTGCTCATCTCGACCTATGAACAGGCGGTTCATCTCAATGAATCCCTGGAGCAACGGCAGCAGGAGCTGACGCAGTCCTATAAGACACTCAACGCACTCTATGGCATCGCCGAAGGCTTGAACCGCTGTCGCAGCGAAAGTGAAGTCGCCACCAGCGCCGTGGAGAATGGCTTGGCGCTTCCCGGCGTCAAGGCCGGCTGGATCTATTTGCTGGAGGATGGCGCCTTTCGCCTCGCGGCGATCAAGGGTGCGCCGGAAGGATTGTTCGATGGCGGGTCTCTCTGTGGAGATTGTGCCTGTCAGCGATTGTTCGGCACAAAGGATAATGCGGTACGCGCCCAGGTTCTGGAATGCGAACGCCTGGCCAAGGCAAAGAATGTGGGCGATTTACGCTATCACGCGAGCGTGGCATTGGTGGCGGATGGCGAAGCCAGGGGCATCTTCAACCTCATCGGGTCATCCGAACTGAAATTCTCGGAAGAGGAACTACGCACCCTGTCCGGCATCGGCAGCCAGATCGCCGTGGCGCTCGAACGCGCGCATTTGCACGAGACATTGGAGCGGAAGGTTCGCAAGCGGACTGCGGCGTTGCGCGCCGAGGTCCAGGAACGGGAACAGGCGCAGGCCGCTGCCGTCGCCGCCGGCAACCAGTTGCGCCAGACGAACGAGCTTTTATCCGCTGTCTTGGATTCCTCACCGATCGCCATCGAAACCGTCGATGAAGACGGCAGGGTACTGACCTGGAACCAGGCCGCGGAAGACATTTTTGGCTATCCGGCCGAAGACGTGATCGGCGCTCCCGATCCGACCGTGACCGCCGAAGACGAAGGAAAGGCAATCGCGTTAAGAGGAGCAGAAGGCATCATCCGCGAAATCGAGCTGAAACGCCGACGCAAGGACGGCCGCTTGATCGATATCCGGATGTCTTCCGCCCCTATTCACCACGGCGAAACGCTCGGCCGGGTCGTCTTGATGAACGATGTCACCAATCAGAAGCGCATCGAGGAACAGCTCCGGCAGGCGCAGAAGATGGAAGCCATCGGCAACCTGACCGGCGGCATTGCCCACGACTTCAACAATCTGTTGACGATCCTGATGGGCAACATCGATCTCAGCCTTCGCTATGTCAATGACCGTCAGGAGGCGAGTGCGCTGTTGAACAGTGCACTGGATGCCTGCCAACGCGGGGCTGACCTGACCCGGCAGTTGCTGGCCTTCGGCCGGCGGCAGACGTTGAAGCCGGCCATCGTCGATGTGAACCGGCTGGTACGGGGCATGGTGAAACTGCTCACCCGGACGCTCGGCGAAGGTGTCCGTATCGAGCTTGCCGAAGGTGATGCCGTCTGGCCAGTGCTGGTGGATGCCGCGCAACTGGATGCCGCCGTTCTCAATCTGGCCGTCAATGCACGCGATGCCATGCCGAATGGCGGCATGCTGACCATCGAAACCTCCAATACCCGTATCGATGACACCTCCATGCCGACGCGCATTGATCTTTCCGCCGGAGATTATGTGGTCATTTCCATCACCGATACCGGCACAGGCATGTCGCCCGAAATTCTGGCGCATATCTTCGAGCCTTTCTTCACCACGAAAGAAACCAATAAGGGAACCGGCCTTGGCCTTGCCATGGTGTATGGCTTCGTGAAGCAGTCAGGCGGCCATGTGACCGTCTATAGCGAGGTCGGCAATGGCACCGTATTCCGTCTCTACTTGCCGAGGGCTCAGCATATCGCCGCATCAGCCAATGCAACGGAAGCCGCCCCGGAATCGATCAAGGCAGATAGCACCGTGAAAATTCTCGTGGTGGAGGACAATTCGGCGGTACGACAGCTGGTGCAACGACAGCTTGCCGGCCTGGGTTACCAGATTCGGGCGGCAGCCGATGCGAAGCAGGCCATCGATATCATCGAGCGGGGCAGCGAAGATATCGATCTGGTTTTTTCCGACGTGATCATGCCCGGCGAAATGAACGGACTTAAGCTCGCCGCGGAGGTTGCCAGGCGGTGGCCACGCATTCGCGTTCTCCTGACCTCAGGCTTCCCCGAAACCGCGCTCAACAAGTCGTCTCCCGAGATTCACCCCACCATCCTGAGCAAGCCGTACCGCACGGAAGATTTGGCACGCTCGATACGCCGCGTATTGGAGCCTTGAGAAGCTGGAAGCTGAGCCATGTCAAATAACAAGATTCTCGTCCTGGATGACGAACCGGCCGTCGGGCAGTTGATCTCCCGCATTGCTGTCCATTGCGGTTTCACGGCGATACCCGTGATCACCGCCGATGAATTCGACAATATTCGCGGCGATTGGCAACCTTCCATCATCGTTCTCGACCTTCAGATGCCGGATGTCGACGGCATCGAAATTCTCAGGAAATTGGCCGAAGCTCAATCTCAGGCGCAGATCATCATCATGAGTGGCTTCGATGAGAAAGTGATCCAGTCGGCCCGCCACCTTGGCATCGAACGTGGCCTGAAGATGATCGCCACCATCCAGAAGCCGTTCCGAGCTGACGAACTTGAACGCGTGCTGATCGGCCTGAGGCGCGGCTCGGATGTCATTGATGAGGCGTCGATCCGGGCAGCCATCGACGCCAATGCCTTCCATCTGGTTTATCAGCCCAAAATCGATTTGCAGAAGACCGGTGCGAACCCTACGCATCGCACGGTCGGTTTCGAGGCCCTGCTGCGCTGGACACATGCCACACGCGGCATCATCGCGCCGGCTGATTTCCTGCCGATCATGGAAGCGGCGGGCATGATGGATGATGTCACCGATCTCGTCTTCTCACTTGCCCTGCAACAGCAGCGCATATGGCGCAACCGCGGGATTCAGACATCGATCGCCGTGAACATATCAGCACAGAACTTGCATGCCACCGACTTCACCGACCAGTTGGTCGCACGCTGCAGGGAATGCGAAGTACCGCCGGAAAGCCTGATCATCGAGCTGACGGAAACCGCCGCGATGATCGATGCCGCCATGGCGATGGATATCCTTACCCGGCTGCGGCTTAAGGGATTCCGGCTTTCCATCGACGACTTCGGAACGGGTTATTCATCCCTGGTGCAGTTGCACTTGCTGCCTTTCTCCGAGCTGAAGATCGATCGCGCTTTCATTCGCGATTGCGGCAGTTCCCGGCAGTCCGAAATCATTGTCAAGACGATGATCGATCTCGGCAAGAACCTGGGGCTGGCTGTCGTTGCGGAAGGTATCGAGGATGCCTCGGCCCTGCAGGTCGTCCGCGAATTGGGATGCGATTACGGCCAGGGATTTTATGTTTCTCGCCCCCTATCCGCCGAAGCGGCGGAGCAATGGATTCGCGGCGCCCGTGATTGATGCTGCCTGGATGCCCCGGAACATTCCGGACATCCAGGACATCTGTTAGATCTTCGACAGCGCCCGATCCAAGGCCGCAATCGCGATATCCGCATGCCCGCGCTGGAAGACGACGGGCGGGCGAATCTTCAGGATGTTGCCCAGCACACCTTCGCTGCCGATCAGCACACCCTCATCCCGCATGAAATTCAGGACGCGTGCCGTCTCGTCTTTTGCCGGCGTCAGTTTCTTGCGATCGGTCACCAGCTCGACACCGAGCGCCAGCCCCGTCCCACGCACATCGCCGATCAGGTCGTGCTTCTCCATCAGCCGCTTGATGCCGTCTTTGAGATATCGCCCGGTCACGCTGGAATTCCGGATCAGGTTCTCGCGCTCGATGACATCGAGCACCGCAAGACCCGCCGCGCAGGAGACGTTGTTACCGCCGAATGTCGAGAAGAAAGCGGTTTCCCTGAGGAAACACTCCATGATCTCCGGCGTGGTGATGACCACGCCGAGCGGGTGACCGTTGCCGGCCGGCTTGCCGATCGTGACGATATCCGGCACGACGTCGTGATGTGCATGGCCCCACATCATATCGCCCATGCGTCCGAAACCCGACTGCACCTCATCGCCGATGCAAAGGCCGCCCGCAGCCCGTACCTTGGCGAAAACGCTTGCCAGATAATCCTTCTGCGGCTCCAGCACGCCATTGGTCATGAAAGCGGAATCGACCATGAAGGCGGCCGGCTTCATCCCGGCCTCCGCCAGCGACGCGATCGCCCGGTCGGCATCCTCGGCATAAAGCCGGCCGAGATCGGGCGTGCCATATTTATGGATACCGCGATAGCCGTCCGGTGCCACCAGGGTCCGCATATGCGGTGCGATGGCACCGGTCAGGCTGCCTGACGGCGAGAAGGCGTCGACCGCATCGGTGATGCCGTGATAGGCGAAATCCATGGTCAAGCCACCGGTATTGCCGGTATAGGCCTTGGCCATGCGCCAGGCGATGTCATTGGCCTCACTGCCCGAATTGACGAAGGCACAGACCTTCAATTTTCCCGGCAACGTCGCGCCCAGGCGTTCGCTGTAGTCCAGCACCTGCTCGCCCAGATACCGCGTATTCGTGTTGAGCGTCTTGATCTGCTGGGTCAAGGCATTGACGACATGGGGATGACAATGACCGACATGCGGCACGTTGTTGTAGCAGTCGAGATAGCGCTTCCCTTCGGCACTGGTTAGCCAGACACCTTCGCCAGACACCATATGCAGGGGCGGGTCGTAGAAGACATAGAGGCGCGAACCCATCACCGCTTTGCGGCGCTCGATCATGCGATCGACACCGACAGCTGCCGTCTTGCCCTTAAAGTTGCCACAGGCCGCAAAAGCCTTTCGTGTGAACGCCTCGCGGCCGATTGCGATGATCGCCGCGCAGGCATCCAGGCCCGTTTCGCCATATTCGGCCAGATAATTGGCTTCGTCCGGCGTTTCCTTGGAGCGCACGGCATTGGTCAGGGGGGTCAGTAGCAGGCGTGCGAGAATGAGATCATAGAGAAGGCCGGCCTCTTCTTCCTCCAATGGCGTCACCGCATGATAGGCCGCGAGCATCGCCTGCATCACCTCCACGGCCTTGTCCGGCGTGATGGTGAAATCCGCGATGGCATTGGTGATATCGAGGACCAGCGGCCCATGCACCATGTCGCCGAAATCGATGATGCCGGCGATTTCCGGCGAGGTGCCCTCCGTCACGATCAGATTATGCGCATGCACATCCGCATGGATCACCTGCGCACGCAACCGCGCCAGGGACGGCAGCACGGCGGGTTCGAAGCTGCTGACGATATGCCGGACCATGTCCCGATGTGCAGCCGGCAGCAGGTCGACATAAGGCTGGAATTTCGAAATTTCGCGAATATCCCACAGCAAGCCGCGATTGGCGATCGCCGGCAAGGAGAGGCCGCGCATCGCCCGCCCGAGCCGGGCCACCATCGTGCCGATCTTGCGGTTCATCGCCGTGTCTAGGACCGAGGCATCGGCGATCCGTCCATCGAGAAATGACAGCACATAGAAAAGATGCTGCGATTTTTCGTCGCCCGATGCGATCCGCACCGTCGCTTCGCCCGTCTTACAGGATCGGACGCGCGGCACGGGCAGCGTCGGATCGACGGCAGCGATATGGCGCAGCGTCTCGATCTGCGCATTGATGATGTCTTCAGGCTCTTCCGTGTTGGAGATTTTGAGAACCCAGGCTTTGCCGTCGGCCTCACGCAATCTGACATTCTGGTCGCGCTCGCTGTAAAGCGGTTCCAGGGCGCCCCTGAGGCCGAAATGCTGTTCAGCCAGACGTTCGATCTCGGAAATCGGGAAACGCGGCGCATTGGCATGCAGGAACTTCATGATCTATCTCTCAAAAATTGGACATCCGCGCCACCCGGCATCCTTTGCGATCGGCGGTACGCGCTTGCAGGATCGGTGGAGTGAGACAGCAGCGATCTCGACATCCCTCCCCTACGCAGATTCCGGCCATGCCAACTAGCGTGATCGACCGGATAAAGGCAATACGGATTCTTGATCATCCTTGACAACCTGTCTCTCGCGGCCGCCAAATATTGGACAAACGTCCAATGTTCCGCGGGGAGATAATGACAGAGCAATTCGTCGAACTGGAGCAACTCGGTCATGTCCTGGTCATCACCCTCAACCGGCCGAAAGTGAATGCCATCAGCCGTGCTTTGAGCCGCGCCATTCATGCTGCGGCCGAACGGCTGCAAACCGATCCCGATCTCCGCGTCGGCGTGATTACGGCGAAGGGCGATCGGGTCTTTTCCGCCGGCTGGGATTTTCGCGATAAGGTGGAGCAGGATGCCGAGACAACCGACGGCGATTTCGACACCACCCACGGACCTGGCGGCTTTGCCGGCATCACGCGGTATTGGGACTTGAAGAAGCCGTTGATCGCTGCAGTCAATGGCGCGGCGATCGGCGGTGGCTTCGAGATCGCGCTCGCTGCCGATGTGATCATTGCTGCGGAAAATGCTTATTTTGAGCTGCCCGAAATGCAACGCGGCTTCCTGCCGGATGCCGGCGGCATCCAGCGGCTGCCACGGCGCATACCCTATAATGTCGCCATGGAGATGATCCTGAGCGGCCGGCGCATGTCGGCATCTGAGGCAAGAAGCTGGGGGCTGGTGCACGATGTGGTGCCTGCCTCGGAGCTGCGGCAAACGGCGATTGCCCTGGCTGCGCAGATTGCGAAAGGCGCGCCGCTCGCGCTGCAGGCCTTGAAGGAAGTCATGCAGGCCATCGATCACTTGCCGGTGCAAGAAGCGATCCAGGCCACCCGGGAGCCGGATGCGCGGATGCCGGTCTTCCAACGCATGTGGACAAGCGAGGATGCCAAGGAAGGGCCGCGCGCATTTCTGGAGCGGCGGGAACCGGTCTGGCGCGGCCGCTGATTAGGGCTGTTTTGATCCGATAATTTTGTTGAACGTCCAACAAATGTGTGGAACAGTCGGCGCGTAAGGCCACCTATGAGCCGGCCGCCGGAACGCTCCGGAAAGAAGCCGGTCACGGCCTCGTGCGGAGGAGATATCCATGAAGCGGTTTACGACGGCTGCGGCGGCGTCCTTGTCGCTGGCTACCCTTGCCAATGCAGCACCAGCTTTCGCGGCAGACAGCGTCGCGGTCGCATCCTATGGCGGTGCCTATCAGGAAGCGTTGCACAAGGCGTTCTATGCACCGACGGCAAAGACCCTGGGCATCGACATCAAGGAATTCACGCTCTCGGGCATTACCGATGTGCGTACCCAGGTGAAAGCCGGTGCGGTCGAATGGGATGTCGTGGAATTATATGCCGGGCAATGCCAGCAGGCAGCCGATGAAGGCCTGATCGAGCCACTGGACTACAATGTCATCAAAACGGACGGCGTGCCGAAGCAGCTGGTACAGAGCCATTGGGTCGGCTTCACCGCTTATTCCACGGTTCTTGCCTGGAATAAGGATGTCTATAAGGACAATCCGCCGAAGAACTGGGCGGATTTCTGGGACGTCAAGAAGTTCCCCGGCACGCGCGCGCTCTCCGGTTACGGCCCGTCGACCAATGCGGAAATCGCCTTGATGGCGGATGGCGTTCCCGCCGACAAGCTCTATCCGCTCGACATGGACCGGGCCTTCAAGAAGCTGGAGGAGATCAAGCCGGACATCACCGTCTGGTGGAATTCCGGCGCGCAATCCGGGCAATTGGCGGTCAACCAGGAAGCCGACATGCTGGCGATCTGGGTGGCGCGTATCGATGCGGCGATCAAGGAAGGCGCGCCCTACGACTTCACCTATAACCAGGGCGTCGTCGATATCGAATGCCTGGTGGTTCCCAAGGGCGCCAAGCACAAGGATCTCGCGATGAAAGTGATCAACGAGTTCCTGAAGCCGGAACTTCAAGCCGATCTGCCGAAATATGTGCCTTACGGCCCGGTCAACCAGGACGCCTACAAGACCGGCAAGATCACGCCGGATCTGCTGAAGAACGCAAACTCGACGCCGGAGAACCTGGCGAAGCAGGTGATCCAGGACAAGCCGTACTGGGCCAAGAACGGCCAGGCGGCGCAGGAGCGCTGGGACGCCTTCCTGCAGAAGTGAGACGGACCTGGGCGGCCGATGACCGGCCGCCCATCCCTGAACGACGCGTCACACATCATCGAACTGAACGTCTGGATTGACCATGGAGACTAGCGGCAGCCGGTCGACGGCGGGTCGGGCATTGCCTGTCGTCATTCGCAATATCGTCAAACATTACGGGGCGGTCCGTGCCCTTGACGATGTCTCCCTGACCGTCGGGCAGGGTGAATTCGTCACCCTGCTCGGCCCCTCCGGTTCCGGCAAGACGACCTTGCTGATGACCATCGCCGGCTTTGCGCGTCCCACCGCCGGATCGATCGTGGTCGGCGATACCGAGGTCGTGCGCCTGCCGCCACATAAGCGCGATATCGGCATGGTTTTCCAGAATTATGCCCTGTTCCCGCATATGACCGTTGGCGAGAATGTCGCCTATCCGCTGCGCCTGCGGAACAAGCCCAAGGCCGAGACCGCTGAGCGGGTGGAACAGGTGCTCGATCTCGTCCAGTTGGCCGGCTATGGCGGCCGCCGGGTGGATCAGCTCTCGGGCGGCCAGCGGCAGCGCATCGCCCTTGCCAGGGCCATCGTCTTCGAGCCGCGCATTCTGCTGATGGACGAACCCCTTTCCGCCCTCGACAAGCAATTGCGCGAGCGGATGCAGATCGAGATCCGCCGCCTGCACGACCGGCTGGGGATGACGACGATTGCCGTCACCCATGATCAGCGCGAGGCCTTGACCATGTCGGACCGGGTCGCCGTCCTGCATCAGGGCCGGCTGACGCAATTCGATACGCCGCGCCGCCTTTACGAGCGGCCTACCAACCGTTTTGTCGCCGAGTTCATTGGCGAATCCAGCTTCCTGCCGGTTTCCATCGAGAACGGCATTGCGCGTTACGGCGACACGGTCCTGTCGCTGGCGGAAGCACCATCCGGCACTGCCGCACAGCTTCTGCTGCTGCGGCCGGAGAAACTGCTCTTCCTGAACGGCCAGGCGCCCGGCCGTGCCACCGCGGTGAACCGGCTGCAGGGCACCGTTACCGAAACCGTCTTCCAAGGGGAAAGCGTGCTGCTGACCGTGCGCCTGCAAGGCGGGCATGAAATTCACACGCGCCTGCCCAATCGCCAGCTCGACAGCGCCGCGGTGCCGGAGATCGGTGCGCCGATCGAGCTGGGTCTTGCCGCCGAAGATGCCTTGCTGGTGCCGGGAGATCGCTGATGGCCATATCCACGACAGCTCCCCATCTCACCGGCGAAGCCCATTACCTCACGGAGCTTGAGCAGGATGCGCGCCGCGAGCGGCGGCAGCTTTTCGCGCTCTGCACGCCGGGCCTGCTGCTGACGATGCTTCTCCTCTTCCTGCCGATCGGCTGGCTGTTCTGGTTCTCCTTCATCGATGCCGACGGCAACCCGACCTTCGAACATTACAGCCGGATCTGGACGGAAGGTGCCTATGTGCAGATTTTCATCATCACCTTCCAGATCAGCATCCTGGTCACGGCGATCTGCGTCCTGCTCGGCTATCCCGTCGCCTATTGCCTGTCGCAACTGCCGCCCAAATGGTCCGGGCTGCTGTTGATCGGCATTCTGCTGCCCTTCTGGACCTCGTTGCTGGTGCGGACCTATGCCTGGCTCGTCCTGCTGCAGCGGCGCGGCATCGTCAACGATACCTTGATCGATCTCGGGATCGTGCAGCAACCGCTGCCACTGGTGCATAACATGACGGGAACCATCATCGGCATGGTCCATATCATGATCCCCTTCCTGGTCCTGCCGCTTTATGCCTCGATGAAATCGATCGACGGCACCTATCTCCGGGCCGCCGCCAATCTGGGCGCCTCGCCCACCCGCGCCTTCTGGGAGATTTATCTGCCGCTATCCCTGCCAGGCCTGGTCGCCGGTCTCGTCCTGACCTTCATCCTCTGCCTCGGCTTCTATATCACGCCGGCGGTTCTCGGCGGCGGCCGGGTCCAGATGATTGCCCAGCGGATCGAGGCCTCGGTTCATCTCTATCCCACCTGGGGGCCGGCAAGTGCGCTTGGCGTCGTGTTGCTGCTCCTGACCACGCTCATCCTGCTCGCAAGCCATTGGCTGCTGGGCCGCTGGCGCCGGCGTCTCGGCTGAGGAGGGCGAGATGGAAAGTCACGTCACGCACCGGCAGCGCCTCTGGCTCTATCTGCTGACCGTTCTTGTCATCTGCTTCCTCGTCCTGCCGAGTCTCGTCGTTATTCCAATGTCCTTTTCCGGCGCGAACTCGCTGATGTTTCCGCCGAAGACCTGGTCCTTGCGCTGGTATGACAATTTCGTTCATTCGGCCCAATGGCTCGAGGCGACCTGGGTTTCCATTCGCGTGGCCTTCTTCACCACCCTGCTGGCGACCCCGATCGGAACCGCCGCGGCCTATGGACTTCATGTCGGCCGTTTCGTCTTCGCCCCCGTCATCTATGGCATGCTGATCGCCGCCCTCATGGTACCGGTCATTCTGATTGCGGTCGGGGCGTTCTTCCTGTTCGCGCAACTTGACATGATCAATACCATTCCGGCGCTGGTGCTCTGCGATACCCTGCTCGCCGTTCCCTTCGTGCTCGTCACCGTCGCGGCCGGCTTCAAGGGTTACGACATGAACCGGGAGCAGGTTGCACGCTCGCTGGGCGCCCATCGCTTCAAGGCTTTCATGACCGTCACCCTGCCGCAAATTCGCGCCTCGGTCATGGCTGGCGCCTTCTTTGCTTTCATCATTGCTTTCGACGAAGTGGTGATCGCGATCTTCATGTCCGGTGGCGAAGGTGCGACGCTCACCAATCTGATGTTCTCCAGCCTGCGTGACCAGGTCGATCCGACCATCGCCGCGATCTCGACGCTGATGATCGTGCTGACGACCATACCGCCGCTCGTCGTTCACATCCTGTCGCTGAAACGCCAGCGTCACTGAGCTTGCCCGAAAGGAACCGATATGACCGAACTCGTCGAAATCGAGGATCGCAAGGCGGTCCGGATCATCGCCATCAACCGCCCGGAGGTACGCAACGCCATCAATACCGGTGTCCTGCTGGGATTGCGCAAGGCAATCAAGCAGGCGGCAAAAGATGAGAATATACGGGCCGTCGTCATCACCGGCCGCGGCGGCGCTTTCTCCGGCGGCGCCGACGTCAAGGAATGGTCCGACAAGAAGAAAGGCATTGATCCGCATCCGGACCATGACTGGGTCGAGGAAGCGATTCAGTTGGTGCAGGAAGTCGCCCGCCTGCCAAAGCCAACGATCGCGATGATCGATGGCGCTGCCGTCGGCGGCGGCTTGGATATCGCGCTCGCTTGCGACTTCCGCATCGCCTCGACCAAGGCGAAGTTCATCTGTGCCTATACCCGTGTCGGCTATCCGCCGGATTGCGGCGGCTCCTGGCTGCTGCCTCGGCTGATCGGCCTGGAGGCCGCGAAACTCTTCGTCTATACCGGCGACCTCTGGGACGCGGCAAAAGCGAAATCCACCGGCATGGTGACCGAAGTTGTCACGCCGGAAGAACTGGAGGCGGCGACCATGGCGCTCGCCGGGAGGCTCGCCGGTGGGCCGACTGTCGCGACGGGCCTGGCGAAGCATCTGCTCGATGCCGCCCATCGCCGCACCTTCGCCGAACAGCTGGCGGAAGAGGAACGCGCCGGCAAGGTCTGTGCGAAGACGGCCGATCACGCTGAAGGCCTGGCCGCGGCCACGGAAAAACGCGCCCCACAATTCGTCGGGCACTGATCGCGCCTGGATGTCATCGGGCGCAATACGGAAGGAACGGTTACCATGGATTTCACCTTAAGCTTCGAGCAGCAGGCGCTGATCGAATCGCTGGCTGATTTTGTCGAGAAAGAACTTTATCCCCACGAAAACATTGTCGAAGAACTGCGCGCCGTTCCTGCCGAGATCGCCGAGGACATTAAACGTAAGGCCAAGGCGGCCGGTTTCACCGCCATGAACATGCCAGCCGAACTCGGCGGTGGCGGCCTCGACTACCAGACCATGGCCCTGGTCGAACGCGAACTCGGCCGGCCATCCACCGCTTTGTCCTTGTTGATCAAGCGGCCGACCAAGATCCTGCTGGGCTGCAAGGGCGACCAGGTCGATGAATATCTGATGCCGGTCATCAGCGGCGAGAAGACCGGCTGCTTTGCCTTGACCGAGCCCGGCGGCGGCTCCGATGCCCGTGCGATCGTCACCAGCGGCAAGCGGGACGGCGACGACTGGATCATCAATGGCGTGAAGCAGTTCATCTCCCATGCCGATGTATCTGATTTCATCATCCTCTTTGCCGTTACCGGCATGGACGACACTCCCAAAGGACCGCGCAAACGCTTCACGGCCTTCCTGATCGACAAGGACACGCCGGGGGTCACGGTCAAGCCGATGCTGTCGATCTGCACCCGGGGCTACAACCCGAACATGATCTATCTCGACAATGTGCGCGTGCCGGCCAGCAAGATCCTCGGCGAAGAGGGCAAGGGTTTCGACTTCGCCAATGACTGGCTCTATTCCGGCCGCGTCATGCTGGCCGCTCATTGCGTCGGCCGGGCCGAGCGCGTCATGCGCATGGCTTGCGAATGGGCCGGCACGCGCAAGGCTTTCGGCAAGACGATCGGCGAATTCCAGGGCACCGGCTTCAAGATTTCCGACATGGCGACCGACATCAAGATGGCCTATCTGCTGGTCATGGAAGCAGCCTGGAAGATGGACCAGGGCACCCTCACCCGGCACGAAGCCTCGATGGTCAATCTGCATGGTTCCGAAATGATCGGCCGCGTCACGGATCACGCGGTCCAGATCTTCGGTGGCATGGGGATGATGGAAGAGTTCCCGATCCAGCGTTTCTGGCGGGATGCGCGAATCGAGCGAATCTGGGAAGGTACGTCGGAAATCCACCGCGACATCATTGCGCGCGACATTCTGAGGGAATACCGGAGCTAGGGAATATCGGAGTTAGCCTATGGCCACAGCCGCCAAACGTACGAAGACGATCATTGCGCGACGACAGGACTTGATCAAGGGAACGATCAAATCGATCGCCACCATCGGCTATCACAATTCGACGGTACAGACCATCTGCGAAGCGGCCGGCCTGTCCCGCGGATTGATCGGGCACTATTTCAAGGGCAAGGACGATCTGCTGCTGGAAGCTTTCCGTCATCAGACGGCCGAGGCTGACGAAGACACCAGGCAGGCGATCCGGGCTGTCGGCACCGATCCGGTGCAGCGGCTTCTGGCGGCGACCTCGGTCACCTTCATGCGCTCGGCGACCAGCCGCGAACATGCTTTGGTCTGGCTTGCCTTTTGCGGCGTCGTCCCCTGGAACGACAGCATGGGAGAATTGCACGCCAAGCTCTACCGGCGTTACCGGTCCTGGATTCAGCGCATGATGGAACAGGCGGCGGCGGAGCGCGGCATCGAGATCGACGCAAAGCGCGCCGCTTTGACCTATGCGCAGATGATCGATGGCTTCTGGATGGGCTGGATCATGGATAACGAAGCCTATTCGCTCGATGAGGCAACCGAGATCGTCAGCGATTGGGTACTCAATCTTTTCGGCGAGAAGCCGACTCCCAAGCGCAAGGCGCCGGCATTCAAGGCTGCCACCGATTCCGTGCAGGGACGCATCGCCAAAGCTGCGGCGGAGATCAGCCAGGACCGGCGGACGGGCGAGCAAGCCGATACAGCCTCCTCCACGACATCAACGACACAACGCACCAAGCCACGGCGAAAGTCTGCTCGGGCGTGAGGGAATAATGTTCAAAAATGGTCTCCTGGCTGGCCAACAAAGCCGATTGGCAGGCCTTGCGGCCGAAGAAATAAACGCAATAAGGGGAAAGGCATCATGTTGGCGCAAGCCGGAACATCCCGCTCGGCGCGGCAGTTGAACATCACGCGGCTGCTCAATCCGCGACACATCGCCTTTATCGGCGGCGATCGCGCCGGCTGGGCCATCAAGGTCTGCCGCGCCGCCGGCTATGCCGGCGAGATGTATGCAGTGCATCCCCGCAAGAACGAGATCGAAGGCATCGCTTGCGTGCGACAGATAACGGATCTGCCGGTCGCTCCCGATGCCACCTTCATCAGCGTGCCGGCCGATTCCACGGTAGAGATCGTCGGCCATTTGGCGAAGATGGGCGCCGGCGGGGCGGTCTGTTATGCTTCCGGCTTTGCCGAACTGGGCGAGATCGGCCATCAACGCAATGAAAAGCTGCTAGCGGCGGCCGGCGATCTGGCCATCGGCGGGCCGAATTGCTTCGGCATCATCAATTACGTCAATCATGGCAGCCTCTGGTCCGTCCCTTATCTCGGCAGCAGGACGACGCGGGGAGCGGCCGTCATCGGGCAAAGCGGCAATCTCTGCATCAATCTCTCGATGAACCAGCGCCAAGTGCCGTTCAGCTATATCATCAGCGCCGGCAACCAGGCCGTGCTCGGATTCGAGGATTATATCGAGGCGTTGATCGAAGACCCCAATGTGACGGCGATCGGCATCTTCATGGAAGGCATCCGCGACATCGCTGCTTTCTCGGCCGCCTGCCTCAAGGCCCATGCGCGCAAGATCCCGCTTGCGGCCTTCCGTGTCGGTGTTTCCGACCTGGGCGCAAAGGTGGCGGCCAGCCATACCAGCTCGCTCGCCGGGCAGAATGAGCTCTATGACACGCTCTTCGAACGCCTCGGCATCCAGACGGCAAATTCGGTGCCGCGCTTCCTGGAACTGTTGAAGGCCCTTTCGACAGGCATCCTGCCGAAAGGCCGTCGCTTGACGGTCTTTTCCAGCTCCGGCGGCGACAATGGCATGGCCGCCGATTTTGCCTCTGCCGCCAGGCTGGAACTGCCCGAACCGACCAGGGCACAGATCGATGCGGTCAATGCGCTGCTGCCGGATTACGGCAGCACCTCCAACCCGCTGGATTTCACCGCCGGCTATTGGGGACGGGAAGAGCTGCTGACGCCGATGTTCACCCATATGCTAAGCACCGGCTACGATATGGGGGCCTTGGTCATCGATCATCCGCGGCCCGAACTCGGCACGGAAATCGGCGAACCCATGCAGGCGATGGTGCGTGCCATGGGAAAGGCCAGCCGGGAGACCGGCATTCCCGGCGCCGTCGCTTGCGTCAGTTCGGAATCGATGCCGGAGCCCATGCGCCTTCAGGTGCTGGAGGAAGGCCTCATTCCTCTTCAGGGCGTGCATGACGCCTTCGCTGTCCTCGGCCATCTGGCGGCTTACGAGGCGTTTCGCCGCCGCATCGATGCCGGCGACCTGCCATTGCCGCCGGCCGCCGCGCCGAAGCCTGTCCTGACGGGCAGGCGGATTCTCGATGAGCTTGAAAGCAAGACCCGGCTCGCCGCCTATGGCCTGCCGATCCCCGCAGGCCGCGACGTGGCTGCGGCGGATCTGAGCAATGCCGCCGAGGCCATGCAGGGTCCCTTCGCCTTGAAAGCGCTCAGCGCCGATCTGCCGCACAAGACCGAAGCCGGCGGCGTCGCCCTTAATCTTCCCGATGCAGCGGCCGTGGTTGCTGCGGCAGCGGAAATGCGCCGCCGGGTGGCCGCCTATAAGCCCGGATTGCAACTCGACCGCTTCCTGCTGGAACCGATGGTGCAGGATAGTTTGGCCGAGGTCTTGGTCGGCGTGACGGTCGATCCGCATTTCGGCCCGGTCCTGGTGATCGGCGCCGGCGGCATCCTGGTCGAATTGCTGCGCGATGCGAGCCGGCTGCTGCTGCCGGTCAGCCGGCAGGAGATCGAGGCGGCGATACGCCGGTTGAAGACCTTCCCGCTGCTCGACGGCTTCCGGGGCCGCCCCAAGGCAGACCTGCCGGCGCTGGTCGAGGCGATCGAAGCCGTCGCCCGATATGCCGTCGATCACCTCGATAAGACCGTCGAAATCGACGTCAATCCGATCATGGTCCTGCCGATGGAACGCGGCGTTGTTGCCGCCGACGCCCTGGTCGTCGAAGCCGTTTGACCTTGTTTGCCCAGGTGGTTCGCCACCTGGGCCCACCATTGACGCGATCCAGGTCCGGCTCTTCGACCGCATTCGCCAGCGTCTGATCCTGACGGAAGCGGGCAGCACCTATGCTCAGGATGTCCGCAAATTGCTGAGCGGCTTCGAACAGAGCACCTTGCAGGTGATGGCCTACGGGTCGGGCGGACAAGCCGGCACCATCAATCTCGGCGTCTTCTCGACTTTCAGCATGAAATGGCTGATCCCGCGGCTGGAAGATTATCGTGCCACGCGTCCCAATACGGTCATCTCCTGCTATGCAAGACCACAGCCCTTCTCATTCGACGAAGACCCGCTGGATGCCGCCATCCATTACGGTGAGCCGATCTGGCCGGGCGCCAGTGTCGAGCCGCTCTTCGGCGAGCAGCTGATTCCGGTCTGCAGCCCCACACTGCCAAGCCTTCGCGAGCTGAAGTCGCCGCAGGGCATGATGAAATTTCCCCTGCTGCATGAAGTGACACGGCCCTGGTCTTGGAAGCATTGGTTCGAGCAGCAGGGCGTGACCATCGGTTCGCCTTTGCTGGGTGCCCGTTTCGATCAGTTTTCCATGGTGGCGCAGGCGGCAAAGGCCGGGTTGGGCATCGGCCTGGTGCCGCATTTCCTGTTCGCCTAGGAGATTCAGTCAGGCGCGTTGCATGTCCCGCTGAACCGGCCCATCGCCGGTGAACACATGTATTATTTCGTCTATCCGCATCGCTATGCCGCCAATGCGGTCGTGCTCGATTTCCGCGACTGGATCGTCGCAGCCGCCAGGCAGCAACAGCCCAGTTAAGCCATCAATCAAGTCGCTTTTCCATGAAAACGCTGAGGGGATCATCGGTCGGATAATCGGCAAAAGGCCCGCACCGCGTGAAGCCCGACCGTTCGAACAGCGCCAACGCTTCGGGTTGATAGACACCGGTTTCCAGCCGCATCAGCGGCAGGCCGAGCTTGCGTGTCTCGGCTTCCAGGACGTTCAGAATATGTTTACCGAGACCAAGCCCGCGCGCCTTCGGTGAAACATAGATCCGTTTGATCTCGGTGAACGCGCCTTCATGGATCCTGATCGCGCCGCAACCAAGGTAATCCTGGTCCAGCCGGGCGGCGAAGAAACGGATATTCGGCGCCGCCAGGGCCTCGATATCCAGCAGGTGATTGCTCTCCGCTGGATAGAGCGCCGTCATATAGACGTCGAGATCGGCAACGAGCGCGGTGACGGCCGGCAGGCGCGGATCGGCACGTTCAACGATGGGCGTTGCTGGTTTTTGCATCATCACTCCTAAAGCTTGGTCGCAAGATCAAGTCCTTCGAACAACGCTTCCTCGGCGGTGCGCGGCGTCACCGCATCGCCGATCGGAAACACCTCGATTCCCAGCGTCCGAACTGGCTGCAGCAGATCATCCACCGGCCGGTGTGGCGCGACGACGACGACGGTGTCGACATCCTCCAGCATGACCGGCTCCTGAGATGCCGTATGCAGGAAGAAGGCCGTCTTTCCCTCCGCACCATAAAAGCGCATGAAAGGCAGCATCTCCACGCCCAGCCGGTGCAATCGGCCGATCGTCGTATCCCGCACGTAATTCTGGATGCTGATGCCGGGACAGGCGCCGTTGACCGCAAGCCGGACATGCACGCCTTCGGTCGCGAGTTTTTCAGCAATGCCCATGCCGCGCCAATCGGCGAGCCAGTCATAGACCACAGCCCTGCTGCCGGTCCGGACCTTGCCGGCCACCAGATCGTCGCCGAGCAGGATGGAAGTACCCTTGCCTTGGTCGAATTCCGGCATTTGCGGCAGGCTGCCGGTGGCCAGAATTACCGCATCGGGCTTTTCGTGGGCAATCATTTCCGCCGTGACGGGACTGTTCGTCCTGACCGTCACGCCGGCCAGCTCCATTTCACGGGCGAGATTGGTGACGATGCCACCGAACTCGGTGCGATGGGGCAGCAACTGCGCCAACAAGGCCTGACCGCCCAGGCGCGATGACTTTTCATGCAGCGTGACGTCATGTCCCCGCTCCGCCGCCACGGCCGCCGCCTTCATGCCGCCGGGACCGCCGCCCACTACCATCACTTTGCGGCACCGGGCCGCTGGCTGGCGCGTTCCATAGGTCAATTCCCGCCCGGTTTCCGGATGCTGGATGCAGGAGATCGACAGCCCCAGTTGCGCATGACCGATGCAGGCCTGGTTGCAGGCGATGCAGGCGCGGATATCATCGACACGACCGGCCTCAGCCTTGCCCGGCATCTCCGGATCGCAGATCATGGCCCGGGTCATGCCGCATAGATCGGCGGCGCCGGCAGCGATGATCTTTTCGGCATCCTGCGGCTGGTTGATCCGCCCCGCCACGATGACCGGCTTGTTGACGGCTTTCTTCAGAGCCGCTGCGAAAGGCGCCAGATAGGCATTCTCGACGCTCATCGGCGGGGCGATATGCACGGCGCCGGAAGCCGAGGCCGATGTGCCGGCAATGACATTGAAATAGTCGAGATCCTGCTGCAGACCCCGGCAGACATCCAGCATGTCATCCTCTGACGGGCCATCGGCATCGAATTCGTTGCAGGAGAAGCGCAGGCCGACGATCAGCTCAGGCGGCACCTGTCCACGGATGGCGGCGATGACCTCCCGCGTGAAGCGGAGGCGATTGTCGAGCGAGCCGCCATAGCCATCCCGGCGTGCATTGATCTTTGCATTCCAGAATTGCGACGGCAGGTAACCATGACTGGCGACGATCTCCACGCCATCGGCGCCGGCTGCGGCAAGGCGGCGGGCCGTCGAGCCATAGCCCTGGATGATGTCGTTGATCTCCTGCCCGCTCAGCATGCGCGGCACGATGCGGAAACGTTCGGCCGGCGCATGCGATGCCGAATAGGCCGATTGCTGGACGCCATTGCGCCGCCCCAGCAATTCGCGGCCGGGATGGAACAACTGCACGAAAACCCGGGCGCCCTCAGCCTTGATCGCCTCGAACAGCGCCTTGAAGGAAGGGATGCAGGCATCGTCCGACGCCATGAGCACTTCCGTTGTATATCGCGCCGTGTCATGCACGCCGACGACCTGGACGATGATCGGCCCGGCGCCGCCCTTGGCCCGGGCGCGCTGGTAGGCGATCAGCGCATCGCTCGGCAAGCCGTGCCGCGCAAGATCGGTATCATGGCCGGTGGAAACGATGCGGTTGCGGATGTCGATCCCTTTGATCCGGAAGGGCGAAAAGAGATTCGGAAACATCTGCGGCATGAAAGTAAATCTCCCCAATATCCCTGTTCCGCTCTTTTGCACCCATTCTTTCTGCAGGCGACTGCAGGGGTCTTCATCATTCTAGGTGTGCAGATCGACTTTGCAAAATCACCAAAAGGCATCAGACAGCCGTACTGTCTGCCTACCGACATCGCGCGAGACGGTCGGCTCCACGCTGGCAAAAATCCATGCGGGATTTCTCAAGGGTTATTGCGGAAACGGCAAGAAGATGAAGGGCAGATGCGGCTTGTGATCAGGTCCCACCGGTAATCAGCATCAATTCCTTCTGCAGGTCGTCGTATTTCTTCTGCAGACGCTGCAATTCCTGCTGCCGGTCCGCTTCTGAGCTGAAGGTATCCGCCTTCGCCAGCGAGGTCTGCGACTTGACCTGGTCGATATCCTGCTGCAATTGCGTCAGCTTGGTCTGATTGACGGATTTGTTCGACCGTGCGGTCTTGATCTTTGCATTGAGCTGGTTCAGGTCCTGGTCGAGGCTGGCGAGCTGTGTGGAGATCTTATCGATATCCTGCTGCTGCGATTGCTGCTGCGCCTTCAGATCGTCGAGCTGCCGCTGCTGCTGGACCTTCGTGTCCTGGGCGTCTTCGAGCGATTGCTGCTTTTGCGTCACCCGCTGGTTATAGAGACCGCCATTGATGCCCGCCTGGCCGCAGCTATATCCATCGAGCCGAGGATCGCCCGTACAGGAACAACCGCCAAGAAACAGCATGCCGGCACCCAGCAACCAACCAACCTTCCGCATGTCCATCCGCACCATATTTCCGGTTACCTATCCGCTCAGCCGACCTGCGCAACCTTGCGCTGGGCCATCAGCCGGTTGAGATCGCTTTCGGCGCTGGCGATCTGACTGTTGAGCTGGCTGATCTGCTTATCCAGTTCGGCCGTATTCAAGGAATTGTTGGCTGCATTCTGCGTGCTGGCGCGCGCCTGCAGATATTCGTCCCGGCGCTTCTTCATCGAATCCACGCTGCGCTGAATCTGGGCAGCACTTTCATCCACCGAAGCGAGTTCCTTCTGCGCCTGTTCCTTCGACATGCGCTTATTCGCATAGGCGCTTTCGAGATCTGCCAGTTTCTTTTCGGTCTGCTGTACGGCGGCCTGCATGCTCGTCACCATCTTGGCGAGCTTCTCGTTATCCGCCTTGGCCGCCGTGATCTGGCAGTCCAACTGCGCTTCCTGCACAGCATATCGCTTCTTGGCTTCGGCCGTCTGCACGCCACTGACCGCGCCATAGGCACCGCCGGCGCCGGCGCCGATCGCGGCACCGGTCGCAGCCCCGCTGCCACCACCGGTCGCGGCACCCGCCAAGGCGCCGACGGCGGCGCCGACGAGGCCCCAGATGGCCGCACCTTCGGCAACCGTGCCGCCATAATTCGTGTCGATATTATCGGCATTGATCTGCATGCAGGCGGCAGGGCCGGTGGCCGTGGCCTGCTGCGTCGCATTGGGACCGCCTTCATTCGGCGTCGCACAACCCGACAGCGCCAGTGCCAGCGCGCCAACGCCACTCATCCAAATTCGGAAAGCCATCTTCCAGCCCCTGGCAAACATCCTCTTCGGACACCACCCGATGTCCGATACTACTTATCCGCGACGGCGGCCAAATCCTTGAGCCAGTCGGCGGAATGCACTTTCTTATCGTTAGCATATTGCCGGATATGCTGCAAAAACACATCTGCGTAGCGCGAGAGCTGCGTCACACCCGCATTGGTTAACTCTGTTTTGAGAATTTCCTGCTGCTTGGCGAATTGCTCCGGGTCGTAGTCGTCGCCCACGCGGATCACCAGATCGGTATAGAATTTCATATTGGCACCAAGGGCTTGCTCGTTCTGATTGAGCATGTCCTTATAGCGCTTGGCCATCGGATCCTGGTCCGACGAACTAGCGACCCGCGCCTGATAGGTCTCCCGGACGATATTGGTGTTGATCTGATCGTCATGCAGCTTCTGGCCGAGCCAGGCGCCCAATCGCAGCATGGTGCGGTTGGCGCGGGCCTGCTGGTCCTGCTGTGCCAGCAACACGGATTTCACCTTCTGCTCGAGATTTTCCAGCCGTGACTTCAGTGCCGGATCGCCACCAGTCTGCTGCGCCAAAGCCGCCAGCTCCTGCACCGGATCCTCCAGCGGCTTGCCGGCATCGCTGGCGGTCGCCGCGGCGGTGCCGAGCTTGGCCCATTCCGCCTTGGCATCGGCGATATCCTGCTGGTCGGTCAGGACCGGCGCACTGATCACCAGCCGGAAACCCGTCGTCTTCGATTTGCGCGGTCCATTATCGCTATAGGGGCTGACCTCGCTGCGATAGGAACTGCGGATATCCTGTCCCGAGGTGAGATAATTGCCGCCCTTGACGATATAGCCGCCGGCCCGGCCATGGGCGCGGGAGACCCGGTTCAGCCGATAGGCATCCATCACATATTCATCGACATTGCCCAGCATGTCATGCAGGCCGAGCGGGTTGGGCTGCAGCAATCCCGTCAACTGCACCTTGCCATTGGCGGATTGGCTGCCGGCAAACCAGGCATAGCGCTCCATCCCATCCGGCATGGGAAAGGTGCGGGCGGCGAATTCCGTCGGTGAGACGGCGATGCCGCCGCGTTCGGCATATTCCCATTCGGCCTCGGTCGGCAGACGCAGAAAGGAAACGGCATCGCCCGCCACCGGCAGCGACTTCCGCGCATTGGCGAGCAGCCAGTCGGTATATTTGGCGGCGAATTCCACCGCGTCCAGCCAGGTGACATCGGAAACCGGCGTGCGGCCGATCAGATTGGCGGCCGGGCACTTGGCCGCCGTGACGGCGTCATATTGCAATTTGCTGGTCTCGTACTTCGCCATCAGGTAGTAGCGCCCGGAGCTCGGACTAGCGCCGGAACCGGTGAACGGCGCCGCGATGTACTCAGGATGGGCATATTCGGAAAAAGCCAAAGCCTGGTCCGGATCGCCCAGCTTCACCTGGTAGTCATCCAAGATGCCGCTGCCCGGGACCTGCACCTTGCGGAACACCATCGAACCGCCGCAAGGCATCGGCAGCACCACATCCTCGCTGATCGGCGCCGGATTGAACAATTTGGCCGGCCAGGCATCATCCGCGCCGGCCGTAGCGCCGGGTAGCAGCAGCGCACTAGCAGTGACGAATCCAATCGCCTTTTGAACCAGACGCCTAGACGGCGCGCAGACTTTCGCTGGGGTCAATCTTGACCACATGCGCTCCTCCAACCAAAGCAGCCAAGCCGGCAACGGCGACCGTCACGGCCCAGAACCAGACAAAATGCAGGATCTCCAGACGGCAGACCGGGCTATCGCTCATGCCCGTCAGGGAGAAAAGATTATTCACCATGATCGAGACGCCGATGATCAGCAGGGCCGAGATACCGTAGCCGATCATCGCCACCATCAAGGATTCCGCCACCGGCAGCAGCAGCACCTCGCTGCGCTGCAGGCCGAGCAGCCGCAGCATGCTGATATCCTTGCGCTGGCGCTCGACATTGGCCCATTGGCTGGCCGCGACGGAGAAGGCCGCACCCGCCGCGCCCAGTCCGACGATGACCGCCGCGATCGATGTCAGCGCGCGGTCGAGCAGCTTCACCGTCTCGATTTCATGACTCTTGGTCTGCACGGCGACATCGTCCCGGCCGGCAATCGCCGCCAGTGGCGCTACATCGTCCAGCGTCCGGGCGAACAGCCGGGCCGAGGCATAATGCCGTGCGGCGAGATCGTCTGCGGAGATCTGCTCCGATTGCAGATCCGGCACCTTGCCGTCGCGGAAATCCTCGGTCCGCACCAGGAAGCGCAGGGTCACGAAGGCGACATCCTGCGACAACGTCGTTTCCGGCGTAATGGCCACGACCCGCAGCGGGCGATTGGCGATTTCCTCCGCATTGTTGATCCGCCGCGGCACCAAGGCCTTGATGCCGTCGCCGACTGCAACGCCCAGCGCCCTGGCGGCGCTGGCGGTGAGGACCACCTCGCCATCCTGCTTCGGTGCCGGCAATCCGATGAGAAGTGGATCGCCCTCGCCGGTTGGATAGAGCTGCACGCCCCGCAGCAAGGCACCCCCCGCGCGATCGGCAACCAGATTGACGGTGGTCGACAAGGAACGCGTTGCCGGTACCACGAAAGCCGTCTGTGGCGCCTGCCGCAAAGCGGCAAACCAATCCGGCTTCAGGTCGTGATTGCCCATGATCAGGATTTCCAGATTGCGTGGATCCTGGTTGAGCTTGTCGGTGAGCCCCTGGATGGCTCCGTATTTCAGCCCCACCACCAGCATCAGCGGCACCAGGACGGCGATCAGGCCGAAGACATGGCACAAGGTAAGGCGGAGATCGAAGATCAGGCTGCGGGCTGCAAGACGCAGGATGTACAGATACCGGCGCATCAGACCTGCACCGTCGCATCGACCGTGTTCGGCTCGGCGCCGGGCTTTGCCGCGACATGAAGGCGCCGCACCCCGTCCCTGGCGAATAAACGCTCGTCATGGGTGGCGATGACGGGCGTAATGCCGAAACGCGGCGACAGGTCCAACAGCAGATCGGTCACCGCCGCAGCCGTGACCGCATCCAGCGACGCCGTCGGCTCATCCGCCAGCAGCAGGCGGGGCTGATGGGCCATGGCCCGGGCGAGGCTGACACGCTGGCGCTGGCCGATCGACAGGTCCTTCGGGAAGCGCCGCATCAAGGCCGCCGGCAGATCGAGCAGCGTCGCCAGCTGATCGAGATAAGCCTCATCCATGCGATTGTTGAGCCGCGCCGACATGCGGATATTCTCACCGACCGACAGAAAAGGCAGAAGCCCGCCGGTCTGCGGCATGTAACCGAGATGGCGGCGCCGCATATCGGTCAGCCCGGTTTCCTGCCGCTTGCCGATGAGCGTCGCCAGATCGAGCGGCTGTTCGCCTTTGGGAAAGAAGATGAAGGCGGCCAGCTTGGCGGGCGTCATGACGAGGCCCAGGACATCGAGCAGCGTACTCTTCCCAGAGCCGCTGGGCCCGACCACCGCGACCGGCTGCAGCGAGGCAAGATCGAGCCGCCCCATCGACAGGCGGAAGCGTGCACCGCCATGACTGCGGCACGCCGTCAAGCCGTCGATCGTGAGGACGAGCTTCGGCATATCGGCCGCAACGCGATCGGCGCGGCCCGTGGAACGATCGGAAATGCCTTGAGTCTCGCTCATCTCGAACGGCAACCGGCGCGAAATTATGGCAGGGCGTCGATCGGTATCGGATAGACATATTCGCTGGCCGGCGCATTCGACGACAAGGCGACCCAGCGATCGGCATCATCATTGATCTTCTGATACAAGGCGAGCTTGCGCTCGATCTCATCCAGGAAGAATTGCTGCTCGGAAATCGACCAGCTCTGCCAGATATCCTGATCGATTCCCATCACCTTGCTCTTGTAAGGCAGGTCATCGATATATTCGCCGATCAGGCCAAGCTGGCCGAGCTTGGTGGCATTGGGGTCCTTCAGCTTCGCCGGATCGCGGCCGAGCGCCGCCGCCGCCGACCGGATGGCATCGAAGAAGCCGGTGGGATCAAGCTGCTTCGCCTTGCCGACATCCAGCACGGTCTTCAGGACCTGTTGCAGATCGCTGAGCTGGCTCTTGGTGAGGAGGACGCGGACATCCATCGTCGCAACCTCGGGCTTGGCGAAATCGCGGTCCACCGTCCAGGCCTGGACCAGTTTCGGCGCCGTTGTTTTTGCGACCCGGCCAAGATAGGCAAGCCGCATCGCATAGCTGACGGCGGCTGTGTCGGCCTCCACCTGGTTCTCGACTGCATTGCCGCCATTGCTGGGCGCTTCGGCCCCTACCGCCGATTTGCCGCTGGAGGCATCCGAGACCTGCTGCACGATCGCCTGGGACAACAGATCGACCACCTTGCCGAACTGCGCCACCGAGCCATCCGCGATGGGGTAATAAAGCGGCTTAGATAGGTTGGGATAATCGGAAACCGTCTTGTATTGGGCTTCGGCGCTGGCATGGTCGCTGGCGCCCTCCTTGGTCAGGAGATGTAGCGTGTAGATGGCGACACCACGTTCCTGGGCGAACAAGCGCACCTGGTCGGCATTCAGCTTGGTGCTGGAATATTCGTCATCGCCATTGAGTGCGCCGGCATCGGTCACGAGGACGATGTAGCGCGCCCCGAAATTCGACCAGTCGATATCGTTCAGCGCGGTCATCACGCCGGCATAGGAGTCTTCGTTGAAACGCGGCGTTGAGGCTTTGGCCGCCGACAATCCATTGACAGCGGTGAGGAAGGTCTTCTTGTCGGTCACCTTATTGGGATCGACAAAGACTTTGGAGGTATAGCCGATCGCCTTGTCCTTCTGCGCACCGGCGCGGAAGGCGACCAGGCCGAATTTGGCGCGGCTGCCGACCATCTTGCCCTGGATCTGGTCATACATCTTCTCGACCGCCTGGCGGGTGCGGTCGATATAGGGATCCATGGATTTGGTGGAATCGACGACGAAGACCACGCCGGCCGTGAAGTTCGACAGCATATCCGCTTCGGCGCTTTGCGGCGTGTCATTCATCTTGCCGGCGTTCGGATCGGCCGGCACCGAAGCGATATGCAGTTCGCGCACCGGATAGCCGGCGCCCATCGCCGCATCCTGCGCTTCCAGGATCGGCAGGAGGTAGAACTGCTTCGAGATATCGATATAGTTCTGCGGCTCCATGGCGATGACCGGAAAATTATCGGGCACATTGCCGCCGGCGATCACCTGGCGCAGCTTCGCCGCTTCGTCACCCGGCTTGTCCGCCATCAGCAGCTTGTCGAGCGCATCGCGCTGACTGAACATCAAGCCACGATCCCGCCCGGCGGGATTGGTGAAAGCCAAGGTGAGCTGTTGCTTCCAGGGCAGCGTCTCCTGTTCCGGCAACCAGCCGATGGTCTTGCCATCGGCATTCGGTCCGACTTCGATCCAGCTGGCGCCGCCCGCATCCTGCCGGGCATAGACATAGAGGATGCTCATCGCCGGCAGCGCCTTGCCGCCGGTCTGCCCGGCGGCCGTTTGCACCGCGGCGCCAGGTTCGGTGAGGACCCGCTCATAGATCGTCTTCTTGCCCTGTTGCAGCAACGGCTTGCGCGCCGCATCGGCAAATCCCGGCTTTGCCTCCAACGCCATCGCGACGCAAAGCAGCAGCAATGCGCCGAAGAAAAGCCGGCTGAGCCGATATGCGTTTGGCCGGACCGAAGAGACAGATCGGCTCATTTCCCGAGCTCCTTCAATTTCGCCGTTGCTTCGGCATCGCCTTGCTTGCTGGCGGCCTGCAGCATCGCCACGCCGTTATCGAATTCGCCGGTGCCGGCCGGATGGGCCTTGGTCAGGAGCAATCCCAGGCGACGCTGCGCCTCCGCCAGTCCGGCATCGGCCGCCTTGCCATACCAGAAGGCTGCCGTGTCCGAACTTTTCGTCACCGCGGTCGCTGCCGCATCGGAGGATGTTCCGCCGGATGCCGGCGCATTGGTCGTTGTTGCACCAGTCGTTGTTGCACCGGTCGTCGCGGCACCGTTTGTCGCCGAGCCGGGCGTCGCTTCGCTAGGGTCGTAAAGGATGCCGAGCTGCAGGGCGGAACGCGCATCGCCATGATCGGCACCTTGGCGATAGAGATAGAGCGCCGCCTCGACATTCCCCGCCTTGCTCATCTCATCGGCCTTGCCGACGATCTTCGCCGTATCGGGATTGTCCTTCATGAAGGTCTGCAACATCTCCCGGGTCGATTGCGGCGAGGCGGTCGAGGCCGTTTCTGCCGCCGGACCGTTCTTCTGGAAGTAGAGATAGGCACCGGCACCAGCCGCAGCCAGGACGATCACGGCCACGATTCCGGCGATCAACTTGCCCTTGCCCGAGGATGTCTTCTCGACAGGTTTCTCGACCTTTTCATCGCCCCTGGCCATGCGGAGCTGATCCTCAGGATCGACCCGCAATGTCATCGGCTCGGGCTGGAACACCGGCTCGGGCTTGGGCGTCGGCTCAGGTGGCGGCGCCGGCGGCAAGGCCGGCGCGATCTCCTCCTGGCGTGCGCTGGAGGCCAAGAGGGGGAACTGGGTCGATGGCACCAGCGGCGCCGTGGTCTGGCCGGCGGATGATTGAAGCGTCAGGCGGAAGGCACTTTCGCTCAGCGTCGCCAGGATGGGATCAACCAGAAGCGGCCCGACCTTGAAGGCAAGGCCGTCCGGCATGGCGACGACGTCCCCGGTCATCAAGGAATGCCAGCTCTCCGGCGAGGATTGCCAGCGCCCGTTCAAGCCGAGATAGCTGTCGGGCGACTGATTCCGTTGAATCCGAAGCGAGCAATCCCCCGTTGGCGTGGTGGCCATGCCGGTCAGCCTGATTTCGCCGCGCCCCGGCCCTTCCCCGAATATTTCCGCCTTCACCGCCATGTCGTCACTACCCACCGCATGTCAAAAATCGCCGGCCGCACAGCTCATTGCCCCTGCGTCGCCAGTTCACGCACGATACCGCCCAGCCGGGCATTCTGCTCCAGGGTGATTTCCGCGCCTTCCTGGAAGCCGGCATTTTCAACCACGGCCTGATGCAGCATCGTCAGCCAATCGGTCATGAAGATGATCTGTTGCTGGTTCTCGCGTCCTTCCTCCAGCTCGGGCAGCCCGTCGCGGCTCGGCTCGACGGCGAAGACCGTGCGCTCGGGCATGAAGCTGTTCTGCAGGTCGCGATGATCGAGACCGCCGAGATACATGATGAAATCGGCGATGACGCGTTCGGCGATCAGCACCTGCTCGTCGACGAATTGCAACCGGCGCTTGGCGGCGACCAGCTCCGCCGCGCTGCAGGTCTGCGCCATCCGGTCCGGCAAAGCCATGCGCAAGGCGGCCGCGACCAGCTCTTCGTTCAGCATGTCGGCAACCTCGCTCTCCATCGCGAGATAGCGCATCAGGCCGGGCAGGCGCGACATCGCCCGCAACTGGGCGATCCAATTGCCGGTGACGGCATCGGCGAACCGGCGGGCACGGTCGCTCACCACGATCTGGCTCAACGGCTTGGCCTCGCCGGATTCGGCCTTCGCCATCCCCCGCGCGGCCATCAACGATTTCAAGGAGGTGCCGGCGCGGGGCGCCGGCGCCGCCGGCTTGCCGTCCGCGCCATTGGCAGCCGGCGTCTCGCCGCGATCCGCCAACGTATCCACGCGCATATAGATCGAGCGCATCTGCTCGGTATCCGGCATCATCGAGTTCAGCAGTTCGGGGAAACGCTGGGCCTCGAAATTGCCCGATAGTACTTCGATCAATTTATCGGCGCGCTGGCGCTTGATCTCGGCCGCCTCGCCTGCATCGCCACGATAATAGACGCTGAGCTTGGCATGGAGATCACGCGCCAGATCGGCGAATTGTTCGTGAATACGCTGCTGCTTGTGACTGGGATCGGCGGTTTCCGACAGGTAGCGCACGATCCGCCCGACGCCGCCGTCATTTGCCTGCAGCATGGCGTCCCAGGCTTCCGCCGGCTGGGCGATATGGCGGGCAACTTCCTCGCTGGCGAGGAAATAGTCCCGCAACTGGTTCATGCGCGCCTGCTGGCTGGGCGCCACGCCGACTTCCTGCCCATCCTTCTGTGCGAACAGGATGCCCGGCACGCCCGGCTTGCGGGCAAGAAAAATATTGTTGAAAGGCTGGCCGTTCCAGTTCTGCACCCATTCGAGGTTGCGGAACCGCTCCAGCACCATGTGGATGACATTGTCACCCATGACCCGCAAGATATCCGGCGTCTCATTGGCCGCCGGCTGCAGCTTCAAGTCCCACATGGTGGTCACCGTCAGCAGGCCTGCGGGGCGCCGGGCGCGAATGGCCGCCGTCTCGCCCTGTGCCTGGCGCACCCAGGTATCGACCACCGCGCCGATCGTGGTGACGTCGCTCTGCTTGGTGCTCGGTGCGCACATGATCAGGAGGTTCATCTCCTGGTTTTCGGTATAGCGCTCGAACAGGAAGCCGACCTTGCCGCGCAGCAGCAGCTCATAGGAGCCGACACCGGCATGGCCTTCGACCGGCTCCTCGATGATCTGGTTGACGTCCTTGATCTGCAGCCGGCCGCGATAACCGGGGAAATCGAGGAGGTCGACCTGCTCCAGCACCGCGGCTTCCGGCCGCTCCGTCAGGATGAAGCGCAATTCGGTCGTCAGTGCCGCCAGCATGCCGCGCCGGATGGCGCGCACGCCGCCCGGCTGGTCGTCCTTCAGCGGCTGGACGCGAATCTCGTCGCCGCCATCGCTATTGAGCTGTTTCAGGATATCGACATTGTTGATGCATTTCGCCTGCGAGAACTCGCCGCTGGCATCGCGCTCAACCAGACAGGCAAGCTCGCAATAAAGCGTTTCGGCATGATCGACCGCCGCCAAGGCCGCCTGCAGCTTCAGATAGATCTGGCTCAGGGCCTCGATATTGCCCCAGAGCAGGCCGAACAGCTTCGCCCGGTCGACCGGCAATAGATAGGGGGCGATTTCGCAGGCGGTCGGCCAGAAATTACCCTTCAACTGCTGACCGATGCGGCGCGACAGGCGCTGGAAATAATCCATCAAGTCGATCACGTCGTCCTCGGTCAGGCCGGGCACGTGATTGGGCTGCTTCTTGGCGGCCAATCCCTGCAAAAGCTGGCTGATGTCTTTGGGGTCCAGGCCGATCCCGATCGTCTCCTGATCGAAATCGTTCATGAAGCTGTTCCAGAGGATCTTGATGACATCCGCCTCGGAAAGGAGGCCGACCTCGACCGGGAAATCCGCCGGCGCCTGGGATGCCGAGCGCGTGAAGCGCGTCACCAGGCCGGTCGCCTCCTTGCCGCCACCGGGCGGGTTGACGTGCTTCATGAAATCCAGGCGCACCGATCCCATCTGGGATTCCAGGCGGCCATTGGCGCCCTTCGCCAGCGAGTCCACCAGGAAGGACTTGCCGGCCTGGCTGATGCCGAAAATGCCGATCGAGAGCGGGCTCTTGGCTGCCCGCGTCAGGCGCTTCGACTTGATGCGGCCGCGACGCAGATCCTCGATCAGGGCATCGGCCACGCGATTGACGGAACCGGCGGTGCGGCGCACATCCTTGACCCAGTCGATGGCATGCGAGATCGCCTCGTTCAACGCCTTGCCGCCATTCACCAATGCTTCGGTCATGATCCTCCCCCCTACAGATAGACCGAGCCGGTATCGAGCCAATAGCCCGTCGCCCCGTCACCGCTGCTGTTCAGGGTATTGAGCCGCAGCACAAGTTTATCCTTGCCGACCGAAGACGCTTCCTTGCCATCCGCGCCGCGGACCGCGACACGCGCGATGCGGAAGCGTTCCGATCCCTGATCCCGCGCCGATTTGGCCCGCCGGTTCATCCGGCTGCGATCCTTCTCCAGGGTCACCAGCAGGACATGTTCATGCAATTCCTGACGCGCCTCGTCGCTGTAATTCAACGTATAGAGTGGCGTCGCCGTCCAACGCGGCGTGGCGATCTGGCGAAAGCCGAGGCGCATCGGTCCGGACATCGGGAAAGGCCGCTCCGGCAAGGTGAATTCGGGATCGTCGAGATTGAGATCCGGCAGGAAGACGTCATTGGTGCTGATCAGGTTGCGTTCATCGAGCCGGCCGAAATAGCGCATGGTCGATCTGAGATCGAACTGGTTAGACAACAGATTGAAATTGGGCAAACGCCCGGCCGCCAGCACACTGATCATGGCGCCCACCGCCGCCGTCGTCTTCGGATCGTGGATGCAGCCATGGCGGTGGAACGGATACCAGGTCCCGGCGCGGTAATTGTGCAGCGGAATGACGCGGTCGGGCGTCACCGCCAGCAAGGCGCGCAGCAATTCGGGAATGCCCGGCAGGCGCGAGGGGCGGCCGGTCAGCAGCAGGACATCGCAGCTATAATAAGCAACGACATCGCAGAGCGAGCTGAGCGATCCGTAAAGATCGAAATCCTCGCTGAGGAACAGGCGATGCAGGCGCTCCAGATTGAGCTGGATCGGCGTCGCCAGCACATCGAAATTGAGATCCGGCATGGCGGCAGCACGGCGGATGCCGTGATTGAAATAAGCGAGCACCCGTTCCTGTGGCGGGAAATGCGGCGGCAGCAGATCCGCCAGGGTCAGCGCTTCCACCGTTTCACCGGCGACCGGATCGAAATTTTCATAGCGATGCAGGATCGCAAGCGCGGCCGGATGCAAGACCTGAAGCGTGAACTGATGGCGCAGGGCAAGACGCTGCACATCCAGATTCTCGGCACCGAGCAACTGCGACAGGATCGTCTTCGCTTCCGGCACGCCGGCCAGCTCCATCTGCGCCTCGATGGCCGGCAGGACGGTGCGCTGGATGACCTGCAGCATGATATCGTCGCCGGCGAGCTTGAAGCCGTCGCGGAAGATCTGCCGCGGCTCGATCTTGACCGCATTGCCTTCGGCTTCCTGCAGCACGTAATCGGTGACCACCAGGTCGGTCGTGCCGCCGCCGATATCGATGGAAGCGATACGCAGTCGCTCATCCGACCGTGACGGCACGTCCTTGCGGCGCATCACCTGGAAGAAACGCCGCGGATCGCCGCCAAAGTGGTTGTTGCATTCGGCATAGAGATAGACCACCTGGGCGCAGGTGACCTCATCCCATTTCATCACCACTTCGGGGAATTCCGGCACCGGCCGGTTCTCCTCGGCTTCCGGATCGGCGTCTTCCGCATGCCAGCCGAGCGACTTCCAGATCAGCACCACCGCATCATCCATGCGCTGCTTCAGGATGCGCTGCTCCGGCAGGGGCATCGACGGCGGCACGGTGAGAACGACGCGGCGCAACCGGCGCGGCTGGTCCGCCTGGGCCTGGCGCATGCGCTGCATCGGGCTGTTGATCTGCGACAGAGCCTGCAGCAGCACTTCCGAGAGCATCATCACCATCAGCGAGCTGCGGGAATAATGCGGCTCGAAGACCGGTGTCGCATCGTCATCGGCGCCGGTCAGGCGGAACAGTGCCTCGCCGGCTTCATTGATGAACTTGCAGAAGGGCTGCGCCGTCGCCAAAGGTTCATGTGCCTCCAGCCCATAGGTATGATTGAACCGCCAGCCCGGCACATAGCGGTCTTCATCCCAGAGATAGCGTTTCGGGCTGCTGAGGCCCGTCGCGCCTTCCATGCCGCGCCGATTGGCGGCAAGCCGCGTCGCTTCCGGCCCGACCCGGGCGATGCTCGGCCAGTTGAAGGCATTGCCGCGGCCGCTGAGGCTGGAGAACTTATCATCGCCGAAGCTTGCCTTGTTGAATTCCATCCGGCTTTCGAATGGCTCGCTATAGACGAGATGCGGCTGCGACAGGTCGCGCAAGGTGAGCTCATAGCGATTGCGCATCCAGCTATCGTCCTGCGGATGATCCTCGATCAGGATGCCGCAGGTGCGCGAATTGCCGACATCGAGCACCAGATCGACATTGATCGGCTCGCTGATATGGTCGGTGCCGCTGCTGCGCAAGGTAACGCGCGGCACCTGCGCGAACTGATCGATCGTGGCCAGGAAGCCGAGATAATGGGCAATATCGATCGCCCGGCGGATTTCCGCCTCTGCCTCATCCGCATCCAGTTTCAGCCGCGCCGTCGCATTGTTGCGATAGGCATCGCGAATCCATTCCGAGACCCAATGCATCTGCACGAAGGGCAAGGGCTCCAATCCGCGCGCGGCGAGAATGAATGCGTGGCCGGCACCGACATCCTTGCGTTCGGGTGCCAGATAGCTCACCGACGAATCGTCGGTCTGCGGCATCAATGTCGTATCGAATGCGATGGTCAGCCGATGCGTGCGTCCTTCATCATCCGGCACATCGAGGCGCACGAGCCGGGCCCGCGCCCAGTTGCTGGGGCCGGCATCGAAACTACGACCCGGCCGCACGCGCAGCATCGGAATGGGCAGCCAGACGCCATCCAGCAGCGACAAACTGTCTTCGACCGCGATCTCGAATTGCGGCTTCACCCGGTTGCGGCGCAGGCCCGGTGTCGATCCTTCGGGGCCGACCGGCTGGAAGTAACTATCCTCGGAATCGTCATAATCGAGCCGGACGACCACGCCATTCGCGTCCTTCGAGAAACCATGCGCGGGCAACCGGCTGGCCTTCGACAGGTCCAGGCCGAAATCCATGAACTGGACGCCGCTTTCGGCGATCAGTGTGGCGTTGTCGCCAAATCTTGTCAGTTCCGCCAGCATCGTTCCTCCGGGAACTTGTTCTTATCATAAGCCGCGCGCCGGGGCATCACATCGCTCTCAGCGGCCCAGCATGATGTCATAGGTCTGGCCATTGGGGTAACGGCCCGTGCATTTCGTCTGGCCAGCCGAATCCTTGGTGCAAGTCACGGTCGAGCCGGCAAAGGTCTGGCCGTTGGAACAATTCAATTGCCCCTGATCCTGCACCGTCAATTTGCCATTCGATGTACTCGCCACCGAGGGGCCGCTGCAGGTCACGCCATTCTGCATGCGCAGCGTCGTCGTCCCCTTGCCAGATTTATCGAACTTATAATCCATCGTCACCGGCCCCTTGGAATTTTTTGCCACGAGACCGGTTTTCGAGCGCCAATCGCCTTCCATGAAACTGGGATCGCCTTTGGACGATGCCTGATCCGGTATCTCGATCGGCTTGATCGGCGGCGCAGCCTCACCGGCCGGCGGCTGCTCGCCGGGTTTCTGCTGATCTTCAGGCTTTTGCTGATCGGCCGGCTTCTGCTCATCCGGCTTCTGCTGGTCGCCGGATTGCTGATCGGGATTCTGCTGATCGGGCGGTGTCTGTTGTTCCGGCTGCTGATTGTCCTGCGGCTTCTGTTCCTCGCCTGGCTGTTCCGGCGTCGGCGGCGTGGTATCGGGCGCCGTGCCCTCAGGTGGCGTACCTTCCGGCGATGCACCTTCCGGCGGCGTCCATTCGGTCGTTCCATCGCCGGTCACGCCCGGCACTGTTTCCGTGCCCGTTCCTGGTTCTGTGCCTGTACCCGGCACCACCTTGCCATCGGGGCCGATGATGACACCGTTTCCTGGTACAATCACCTTGCCGTCGGGACCGACGACAGGTGCCGGCTCTTCCTTCGGTTCCTGCACGATGCCCTGCAGGAAATCCGGCAGCATCGGCACGTAAGGCTGCACGGCCGAGCAGCCGCGTAAGCCGAACAGCAGGAGCGCCAGCAAGAGCAGAAGCAGCAAGAGCCAAAGCAGCCACCACCACCAAGCACGGCGGCGTGTGGTTTCAACCGGCGTCTCCACCGCCGCGGCGACCGGCTCGGCGGCAGCGACGGCGGGCGCCGCCGGTAAGCTCGACAGGACATGCTTGCTGGTATCGGCGCCGGCGCGAACGAAGCCCCAGAAGGTGACCAAAGGCTTGCCGTTGATCAAATAGAGATGGCTTTCATCGGGAATGCGGGTGCAGAGCTCCAGCAAGCGCCCGAAAACCTGCTGGTCATTGCTGCGCGGCGAAGCCTGGATCTGCCGCGCATGGTTCTCGATCCCCGCGCAAAGCTCCGCCACGCGCTGGCGTATGAAATTGCGCTCGGATTCCGACGCCGCCTGCCAGGGCACGATGTCACCATCCGCAGCGGCGTACCAGTCGATCGTCTCGCCCTTGCTGTCGAATTGGGGAATTGCGAGAAAATCCGCGTATTCCTGCCCTAGTTGCCGGGCGACCGCGGTGCGGATTTGTGCCGCCGCCGCATAGACCGGGTAACCGACGCCGCCCAAGGCCGTGTAGTCGCGCAGATTGCCGGAACGGATCAATTGTCCTGACAGCATATCAATTTCCTTCAACGCAGCTGGTCGGCAGCATCACCTGATTGGTCGCATCCTTGATCGCCTTTTGAATCTCCAAAGGCGTATTGGCCGGCAGAACGCGGCCGCCGCCATTGCGGGCGATGCAGGAGCCGAGCCCCTGCCCCGATACATCGACCACATTGATGGTCAGATTTGGATGCGATGCCTTGGCCGCGGCCGCGACCTGGCAGGGATCCTTCTGTTTGCAGGTGTCATCCCCATCCGTCACCACGACGATCACGGTCTCCTTGGTCGGGCTGATGATGCGCGCGGCGCGTTCGATCGACCGTGCCAAGGGCGTGCCGCCGCTCGGCTGCAACTGGTTCACCTTCTGCTTCAACTGCGACCGGTTGAGGAAATAGTCGTTATCGACCGCATTGCAATCGGTGAACTTGACGAGTGCCGTGTCGATATCAGATGGCAGATGATCGGCGATGAAGGAGACGGAATCCTTCGCCGCATCAAGACGCGTCTGACCGCCGACCCGGTCCTCCATCGACCCAGAAGCGTCGACCACGAAGACGACTTCGGGCGCTTCCCACTTTTTTCGCTGCGGTACCAGCTTCTGGCATTGCGACTTGCTTGGCTCGGCCGGTACCGGCGGCTGGACCGCCGCCTGCTGCTTGGGCGGTTCTTTCTGCGGCTCTTTCTTGGGCGGTTTCTCCGCTTTCTTGGGCGGTTCCGGCTTCGGCTCGGGCTTGGGTTCCGGCTTCACCTCCGCTTTCGGCGGTTCCGGTTTCGGTTCCTCGACCTTCGGCGGCTCGGGCGGTGTCACCTGCGGCTCGGGTTGCGGTGCCGGCTGCTCGGCCGGACATTGCTTCAGCTTGTCGTCGAATTGCTGCCGCAGGGTCGCCAGTTGCTTGCGCAGATCATCCGCCCGGTCGGTTTCCTGTTCCAGTTCCTTGACCAGATCGGGATCGATTTGCGGTACTTGCGGTTCGGCCACCGGCGCCGGCGGCGGCTCGACGGCCTCACGGCGCCAGCAATAGCCGAGCGTCAACAAAGCCGCGAGCAGCAGCAAGGCCAATAAGCCAAGCAGGAGCCAGCGGCGCCACGGGCTTCGCGCCGCGACGGTTTCGGCGGCGGCCGTGCCTGCCGCCGCCGTCGCTGCGGCTGCTGGCGCGGCTGTCGGCGGAACGGCAGCCGCAGTCTGTGCGCCGCGATGCCCCCACATCACGAGGACCGGTTCGCGGCCCACGGCATAGACCTGATCCGGGCCGGGATAACTGATCGCAGCCTGCAAAAACTGCTTCATCTCGGCCGGCGTATCGCCCGCTTCCGCCAGCGCCTTGAGCTGGCCAAGGCGGATTGCCAGGCGCTCCTCGACCGCCAGGCGGTCATTGCCGTTCAAGGCCGAGAGCGGAACGGCCGTCCCCGGATGGCTCGTATACCAATCGATCTCGCTGCCATCCGCCGAAGGTTGCGGTTGGGCGAGAAATCCATCCAGCCCCGGCGCCCCGTTTGCGCGCAGGAAAGCTGCGATGGCGGCCGCACCGGCGATGGCCGGCTGGCCATTGACAGCGACCGGCTGTGCCTGATCGGCACGCAGTCGCGCCAATCTCACCCGCCGCATGATGCCCACCTCGGCGATGATGGATGAAAGCCCAGCGGGCAGGTCATGGGGCCGACCGTCCTGTCAGTGCGTTGATCTTGGCGATGCGTCAAATGGAAAGCCCCCTCAACCGGCATCGGCGCCACATTTCGGGCCGACCGGCAAGGCAGCTCTATGCGCGGAGAGGAAGCGGCCGATCACATCGGCTGAAATCGCGAAACGCGCGGTGCCGCCATCGCCCTGCCGGAGGAACGTATTGATTCCGGCAATCTGGCCGCAGCTATTGACCAGAGGTCCGCCGCTGCTGCCGGGCGCGATATCCGCGGTATGAACGATGACCGGCACAGCCGAATTGCTGTTCTGCACGGTATTGATGATGCCGCTGCTCAAGACCAGGTCCGGCGCGTCGCCCGCGCCGCCTTCCAGCAGCTTGCGGAAATTCTGGTCGTTGGAGATGACCGTTCCCGGATAGCCGGCCGCGATCACCCGGTCCAACGGCTGGGGCGCAGCCGCCAATTGCGGCGCCACCGCCGGCAAGGTGCCGTCGACCGAAACCAGCGCGAAATCCTCATGGTTGAAATCCGAGTTTTCCGTCGTTGCCACCACCTTGCCCCGGAAGGCGAAGGCTTCGGCTTTGTTCATCACGATGACGCGGCCTTTGGATTCCTCGACGACGTGACGATTGGTGAGAACCAGGTTCGGCCCAACGACGATCCCCGACCCGAAAGCATTCGGCGTGATGACAAACACCGTCATGGCATTCAGGAGCTTGAGCAGCTTGGCCTGGTCGAGCGGCTTGGAATCTGGACCGATTGCCGGCGCATCGGACGGCGTCCGCAGCGATTGCTGAATCATGCCGGCGGTATCAGTATCCGTCACCTCGGCCGCCATCGGCGTCATCTGGTCATCGCCGGGCGGCGTCAGGCTGGCCTGCTGGAACAGCGTTTCGATCTTCGATTTGGTCGCCGGATCGCAGACATTGAGATCGATCAGGAGCTGCAATTCCTTGAGCCTGGCGGCGAGATCGTCATTGTCCTTGCGGATTTTCGCCAGCTTGTCGCGCAGCGCGATATTCGGGTCGACCGGCGCAGGTACAGTCTGTGCCGGCACCGTGCCTGACGGTGCAGTCTGGGCCGGATTCTGCTGTGCCGGCGATGTCGCGTCACCCGCCGTTTGCGCGACGGCGAAACCGGCGCCGCAGCCCAAACCGGCTATGATGCAGATGATCCCCCAGCTGTTCCTCATACGTGCCGAATTACCCTCTACTTGGTCCTGTTAGCTGAGGTTTTTATTATCTTAAGTCCCCATACGACATCCAAGGAAGCCCCATCTTCCTGTTGAGACGCAAATTTAACAGAAAAGTCCAGGGAAATCCGTCCGTTCACGGTAATATGATACCGGACATGCCCCGTCACGTGTTTCAGAGTCTCGATAATTACCGTTATATATCAGTATATTAATCTCCTTCTCGTATCGTGTGGCAGCTGGGTTCATGGTCAATGACAGCTTTCTTAATATATCCTTTCAACGCAACGGATTCTCCTCCGAACATCGCGTTAAACTTCCCGTAGTAATTGCTGGCGATCATGGGGCATCCTTGGCTGGTTTAGTGCGCGATATTGACGGCCAACGTGTGAGTAACGAGTAAGAAAGCACGGGTGTCAGTGGCGAATATGGCAAGCTCCTACGACCTCAGCCTTGTCATTCTGTCGATTATTATCAGCGTCTTGGCCTCTTTCACCGCTTTGCGCCTCGCCCAACGGGTAGGAGAATCGCATAGCGCCGCCCAATATGCGTGGCTCACGGCCGCCGCCGTGGCCATGGGCGGCGGCATCTGGGCGATGCATTTCGTCGCCATGCTCGCCTTCTCTCTTGCGGTGCCGATCACCTACAGCCTGGATCTCACGCTGCTGTCGCTGATGTTGGCAATCGCCTTTACCGCTGCGGGCATTCTGCTGGCCTTTCATTTCGGCACCGGCGGTAAGGTTTTGTGCCTGGCCGGTATTCTCATGGGCTCAGGTATCGCAACCATGCATTACACCGGCATGGCGGCGATGCAGATGAGAGCGTCAATCCACTACGATCTCCCGCTGGTCGGGCTTTCCGTCATCATCGCCATTGTTGCTTCGATGGCTGCCCTCTGGCTTACCTTCCGCTTCCAGACGGTGCCGGGCAATATCGTTGCCGCCCTGATCATGGGCGCCGCCGTCTGCGGCATGCATTACTGCGGCATGTATGCAGCAAGTTTCACGCAGTGCCAGCCGATGCCGGAAGATCACAGCGTCGACCTGCCGCTGCAATGGTTGGCCATCGGCGTCGCCGTCATCACCATTATCGTTCTATGCCTTGGCCTCGTCCTGTCGATCGTCGACCAGCGCCTATCCGCCCGCGTCACCGCCGAGGCGAACCGCCTGCGCGGCAGCGAGGCGCGATTCCGCTCTCTGGTACAGAATGCCGCCGATGCCGTGACGCTGACCGACCGGCAAGGCATGATCACCTATGAAAGCCCCTCCACCGAGAGCGTGCTGGGTTACGCACCCGGCCATCTCATCGGCCAGACGATTCATCACCTCGTCGATCCACCGGACCGCGCCTCTTTCTATGCGCTGCTGCATGCCGTCACCGAACACCCCGGCGTAGCGCGCTCAATCGACGTGCAACTGCGCCAGGGCAATGGTCATACCGGCCAATTCGAGATCATCGCGACAAACCTGTTGGACGATGAGAATGTTGGCGGAATCGTTCTCAATATCCGTGATATCAGCGCCCGCCTGCAAAACATCAAGCTTGAAGACCTGGTCATCCAACGCACCAAGGAGCTATCGGCGGCGAACCAGCAATTATTGGCGGAAATCGCCGAGCGCAATGCAGCGGAACAGGCTTTGCAGCAAGCTCATGACCAGTTGGAGCGCAAGGTCCTGGAACGGACGGCCGAACTTGAATCCATCAAAAATGCCGCCATCCAGGCCAGCCGTGCGAAAAGCCAGTTCCTCGCCAATATGAGCCACGAACTGCGCACGCCATTGAATGCCATCATCGGCTTTGCCGACGCGCTCAGCCAAGGCATCCGCGGCCCCTTAGCCGACCGGCAGGCCGAGTATATCAACGATATCATGTGGGCCGGCCGCCATTTGCTGCATCTGATCAACGACATTCTCGATCTTTCCAAAATCGAATCGGGAAAGATCCAGTTGGATTATCGGGACTGCAGTCTCGACAGCTTCGCCAGCGAAATCGCCATGACGATCCGTCCGGTCGTCGAGCAGAACGGCAATCGCTTTACCGTGGATTGCGCGGCGAATATCGGATCGGCGGTGATCGATCAGGTAAAGGCACGGCAAGCCCTACTCAACCTGCTCGGCAATGCCGCAAAATTCACGAAGAACGGCAATGTCGAGCTTTCTGTTCAACGCACCACCGATCATCATGGCGACCGTATCCAGTTCATCGTGCGCGATACCGGCATCGGCATCGCGCCGGAAGACCTGTCGCATCTCTTCGAGAATTTCTATCAGGCCAATCCCGGCATCACCCGCGAATTCGGCGGAACCGGCCTTGGCCTTGCCCTCAGCCAAAAGCTCTGCCACGCAATGGGCGGCGACATCTATGTGGAAAGCAAGCTTGGCATCGGCTCGACCTTCATCATCGATCTGCCGGCCGCACCGTGATGAGGATGAAGGACGTTCCGTGGAAACGAACCGCCGCCTTGATCAGGGTTTGAAATAAGGAAGCTTGGTCGGATCCTCACCCCAGGCCTCGGCCAAATACCGCGTCGACAGTTTCCGCAATGTCCCGTCATCGATCATTGACTGGATGATCTTGTCCAGGACATCCCTGTTCGGCGATCCTTTGGGATAGATGGCGCCATATTTCTCGCCGGTCGAATATTGGCCGACCACGTCAAGTGTGCCATCCGAATGTGCCGCCTGCCCCAGGACGATGGCGGTGTCAGTCAAGGCGACGTCAACCTGGCCGGCCATCAAAGCCGTAAACATACTGGGCGTATCGGGGAAGACCTTCAGATGGGCCGGCTTGATGCGGTTGATGACAAAATCCGCGCCGGTCGTCGCCTGCTGCACACCGAAGCGCATGTCCTTGATGGAGGTCTCATTGACCTCCGCTCCTTTCCGCACCAGCACGCCGATATCTGAATCGAAATAGGGAATGGAAAAGTCCACCACTTTCTTGCGAGGTTCGGTGATCGAGATTTGCGAAAGCGCCAGGTCGAAATTCTTGGTTTGGCCGGCAACCAGGGCATCCCAGGAGACATTGACCACAGCCAACTTATCAAGTCCCGCACGCCAGGCGATATTGGCCGCCATGCAGTACTCATAGCCATCCTTGATGCTGTCCACCGTTTCGCAGTTCCACCATCCGGGTCCCGGCAGATTGACTTCCACGGTCAGTTGGCCCGGCCTTGCCGGCGAGAACGGCATCGTCCCTTTCGCACCGACCAGGTCGCAATCGCCAATCTTTGTCGGATCGGCCTTGGCAAGCCCCACACATGAAAGCGCCAGCACAGCGGCCAGCATTGCCAGCCGGCCAAAACCGGGCCGCTTTGGAGAATGCCGTCTCATGACGTCCCTTCCTTCATTGGACAATGCTGCGATGATCGTTTTGACAGGAACATGTCTCGATGTGCCTTGCAACCGACAATGGAATCCCTCCCCTATTGCCCATTCCGTCGATCATTTGAAATCCAAGACGCCAACAAAACAAGTGCAAAGTCTTTCCCTTATGGAACATGACATCGGACTGTCATGTCGGATGTGAAAGCGGCGACACCCAAAAGGTGCCGCCGCTGGTCATCGATTCTCGAAGGCCGTCCCGGCCGGTCAGCTATGCCTCGATCTGTTTGGCATATTCCATGATCGTTCGCCGCACCGCCGGTCCGATCTTCGGATGTTTCAGAGCAAAAGCGACATTCGCTTCGATGAAGCCCGCCTTGTCGCCGCAATCGAACCGCCTGCCCTCGAAACGATAGCCGTGGAAACGACTGCGGCCCGTCATCTGTGCCAAGGCATCGGTCAACTGGATTTCCCCGCCGGCACCCGGCTGCTGCTTCTCCAGATGGGTAAAGGTATCCGGCTGCAGGATATAACGGCCGATGATGGAAAGGGTCGAGGGGGCCTCCTCCGGCTTCGGCTTCTCGACCAGGCCTTCGACCTCGATGATGCGGCCTTGTTCCTTGCCGGTCTTCAGCACGCCATAACGATTGGTCTGCTCCCGCGGCACATCCATCACCGCAACGACATTGCCGCCGACCTCATTATAGACCTCGACCATCTGACGCAGGCAGGGGACATCGGATTGTACAAGGTCGTCGGCCAGCAACACGGCGAAAGGTTCATTGCCAACCAGATTGCGTGCGCACCAGACGGCGTGACCAAGGCCATTGGCTTCCTGCTGCCGGATATAGGCAACCTGACCCGGCAGCGGCATGAGACTGGTGATCAATTCCAGTTCGACCTTCTTGCCGCGCTGTTCCAGCGTGTTCTGCAATTCGTAGGAATAATCGAAATGATCTTCGATCGCCGATTTGCCGCGCCCGGTGACGAAGATGAATTCTTCGATTCCCGCCGCCTTGGCTTCCTCGACGGCATATTGAATCAGCGGCTTGTCGACAACCGACAGCATTTCCTTCGGCATGGCCTTGGTTGCCGGCAGGAAGCGGGTGCCAAGGCCACCAACGGGGAAAATCGCTTTACGCAAAGGTTTGCGCATATTTCAATGCCTCATGAATGATCGAAATGACGGCTGTGCTCTTGTGCCATGCCGAGTCGATGTCATCAAGCCCAGGGCCGGGACGGCACGGAAAAGTTACCTAGCTGTCAGGCCGCCGGCTCGGCTGCGGTAAGATCATCCTCGGTTTCATGCATCCGGCCAGCCGCCGGTTTCAACCCGATGGCATCGACCAAGTCTCTGACCTCCTGGCGGGCGGCGACATGTGACATGCGCCAGGCGACGCCGGAATCTTTCCGGCTGATATCCAGCAATGTCAGGCCGCGCGGAAAGAGCTCGCGGAAGATGACCCGTTCGGTGAAGCCCGGCGCGATTCGGAAACCGACGCGCTTTGCCAACAGCCCCAGCAATTGACCGATATCGCGCTTGTTCTTGGCATCGAGGCTGCTCAAGCGGTTGCGGATGACGATCCAGTCGATCGGCTTGCCGCCATAGATCGCCCGTGTCTTGCGTTGCTCCCAGACCATTTCAGCATAGACGCTGGGCTTCAGGATCTTGGCGCCATCGGTATCGATGCGGCCAAGCAGATCGAGATCGAGAAAACTGTCATTGACCGGCGTGATCAACGTATCCGCCAGCGTATGACCAAGGCGGGACAGGCTGGTATCAGCGCCCGGCGTATCGATGACGATGTAGTCGCAAGCATCCAGCTCCTGCAGCGCCTGCGCCATTTTCGTTTCATCTTCACGGCGCGCCACAGTGGCGCTATCAGCCTGCGAGCGCAGGATCGGCACATGCAGCGGCAAGGGCAGCGGCACCAGCATTTGCGATGCTGTCTTGCGCCGATTCTCGAAATAACGGGTAAGCGATCCCTGGCGCGCATCGAGATCGATCGATCCGACGCGATGGCCGTCATGCAGCAGGGAAACAATCAGATGCATGGCAGTGGTCGACTTGCCCGATCCACCTTTTTCATTGCCGAGCACGATCACATGCGGGCGCCGATCGGTCTTGCTCATGCCGCGCGCACCCATACAGCTGTGTCGTGGAAGACGGCGCCGCCATTCGGCAGGCCCGGCTCGGCACTGGTCAGTGCGTTCACGCCGATCCCGCCTTCGAAACTGTGATTCGGCCAGATGCTTTCGATCACCACCACCCCACTGAGTAATCCATCGAACAACTTCGCATGCACGACGATCGATGCCTGACGGTTGCCGACCCGAACCCTGTCGCCATCGGCGAGGTCGAGGCGGGCCGCATCATCCGGATGGATGAGAATCGTCGGACGCTCTTCCCGCCGTTGAGATGTCGGTGTTTCGGTAAAAGTTGAGTTAAGAAACTGCCGGGCCGGCGCCGCGACCAGCCGGAACGGATGATCCGCATCGGCCTGATCGATCACCGGTGCGAAATCGGGCAGGCTCGACAAGGCCTTTCCCTGCGGCCCGATCGCCGACCAGTCGGCCTTGAAATGAAACTTGCCGTCGGCATGACCGAAGCCGTCCCGGAAACGCATCTCTTCCGGCGACAAGGCGCAATCCTGCCAATGCTTTTCGTAAAGCGACTCGGCGCCGGGCCAACCGGAAACCCGCAAGGTTTCATCGATCAGCTCCCAGGTGCTCATGAAGAAGCCGCGATGCTCGCAACCCAGCCGTTTTGCCAAGGCGCAGATGACTTCGTGATTGGACCGGGCCTCGGCATAGGGCTCCACCACCTTCTTCGTCACCTGCAGATGCGTATGACCGCTGGCGCGGTAAAAATCGTCATGCTCCAGGAATGTCGTGGCCGGCAGCACGATATCGGCCATCGCCGCCGTCTCGGTCATGAATTGTTCATGAACGCAGACGAAGAGGTCGTCGCGCAGGAAGCCTTGCCGCACCTTGAGGCTATCGGGGCAGACGACGACCGGATTGGTGTTCTGGATCAGCAAAGCGGTCACCGGCGGGCCGTCGCCAAGATCGCGACGCTCTCCGGTCAGAACGGCGCCAATGCGCGATTGGTCCAGCGCGCGGATCGTGGGATCCCGCAACTCGGCGCCGGTGACGAGTGAATTATCGATATGGTAGATCGTGCGATTCGCATAATGCGCGCCGCCGCCGACATATTGCCAGGCGCCCGTCACCGCCGGCAGGCAGCTGACCGCATGCGCGCTGGCGGCACCATTGCGCGAGCGCGAAAAGCCGTAGCCGATGCGGATGAAGCTCCGCTTGGTCCGCCCGTAAAGTCGGGCGAAATCCTCGATCTGCATTGCCGGCACGCCGGTGATCGCTTCCGCCCATTGGAGATCGCGCGAGCGGACATGGGCTTCCAAGGCGGCTGGATCGTCGGTGTAGCGCGCCATGTAAGCACGGTCGACGAGGCCGTCACGAAACAGCACATGCATCATGGCGACGGCCAAGGCCGCATCGGTCCCCGGTCGCAACATCAGATGCAGATCCGCCGCTTCCGCCGTACCGGTCCGGTAGGGATCGACCACCACGATCTTGGCCTGCCGCGCCTTGCGCGCCCGGGTCACATGCGTCATGAGATTGACCTGGGTCGCCACCGGGTTGCCGCCCCAGATCACGATCAAATCCGATTCGACCATCTCCCTTGTATCGGCGCCACTTATGGCGCCGGCACCGGCCTGCCAGCCGGCATCGGAGAGGGCGACGCAGATGGTGTCCTTCTGCAACGAATATTTCATCTCATGGCGCAGGCGGTGAATCCCGTCGCGCTGCACAAGTCCCATCGTCCCGGCATAGTAATAGGGCCAGACCGCTTCCGTGCCGTGACGCTGGGCCGCCAGGATGAATTTCTCGGCCACCTCATCCAGGGCGTCGTCCCAGGCAATCGGCGCATAGGCATCGCCGCCGACGCCCTTGTAGCCGATCCGTCGCAACGGTGTGCCCAGCCGGCCGGGATGATGCTGCCGCTCGGCATAGCGCGCCACCTTGGCGCAAACGACTCCGGCGGTATAGCTGTTCCCGGCCGCGCCGCGTACCCGGCCGATGTGATGCGAATCGAGGCGTTCCACCTCCAGCGCGCAGGTGCTGGGGCAGTCATGCGGACAGGCACTGTGAACAATTTCCAGCGGCATAGCCGACTCGGCTTTCAATCTGCATAATCGCGAAAATTCCTGTCCGACTATTAGCCTCTTTGACCCGCCTGAGCAAATCCGATGCAAGCTGACCTGGCCAACCTGCATATCAATCCGAAGCGGGCCGTGGCCTATAGTCTGATGGCGGGTTTTCTGCTCACGACGATGGATGCGATCGTTAAATGGCTGGCGGCGGATTATGCCGTCACCCAGATCGCCTTCCTGCGCTATGCCGTCGGCCTCTTCGTGGCACTCGGCCTGGCCCGCGCCAGCCCCGCCGGCCTTGGCGGTTTGGCCACGCGTCGCCTGCCGAGTCACCTTTGGCGCTCGGCTTTCAATATCGCGACCATGCTGACCTTCTACATCGCGATGCGGGAAATTCCGCTCGCCAATGCGGTCTGCATCAATCTCGCGTCGCCGATTTTCATGACCCTGCTCAGCATTCCGATGCTGCGCGAGAAAGTCTCGCCGGGCCGCTGGATCGCCGTCCTGCTGGGCTTTGTCGGCATTGCCCTGATCGTGCAACCGAACGTGCAAACCGGGATCGGCCTGGGGGAATTGATGGCCTTGATTTCGGCCGTCACCTGGTCCCTAACCTTGGTCAGTTCGCGGCGGCTATCCGGGTCGGAATCAAGCTACACGATCCTTTTCTATTATGCGCTGACCGTGGTCGTCGTGCTGGGCGCCACCATGCCGTGGTTCTGGCGCATGCCCGCGACCTGGATCGATGCCGGCCTGTTTTTACTGATCGGCGTGCTGGGCAGTTTCGGTCAATTTTTCCTGAACCAGGCCTATCGCTATGGGCCGATTTCGCTGCTCGCCCCCTTCGAATACAGCGGCATGATCTGGGCGATTTTCTTCGATATCGTGATCTGGTTTAATTTCCCGAATAATATCATGTTGTTAGGAGCCGCGATCGTGATTGGCTGTTGCCTCTATATCGCCCAGCAGGGCCGCAGCAAATCCTGATCCCGCTTACCGCCCGACTCCGCTTGCAGCCCTAAAGGTCACCGCCTATAGTCCCGGCCCGTTCGGCGCCTTTGGCCGGTGACCCTGTCCGTGACATCACCGGAAGCGACGGGAACGAGATCATATCCGCTTGCCGCTGCTGGAGATGCGACTGGGTCCGCCTGTCATGGTCGACGCAGATGGTATCGGCTTCAAGCTCAACGACATCTCGGGGATGAGAATGAATAACGTCACCGACAATCGGCAGACGGATTTGGATGCACAAGAATTACAGGAAATCGCCGAACGCTGCGCCAAGGCGGTGACCGGCCCCTGGCAGGTCCTGACCGAGGAACTGGTCGAGGCGGCCTGGATCAATGCCGAAACCGCGGATGATGACTTGCCGGTCGCCTTGCTGGATTTCCGCAGCGCCGAGGAAAACAAGGCCACGGCGGAATTCATCGCCCATGCGCGCACCGATATTCCCCGCCTGCTGACGGCCCTGACCGAAGCCCGCAATCGCATCGAGCACCTCCTCGCCGCCAATAATCGCGAGATCGAGGCTCGCATCGCCGCCAATCGTGACGCCTGCGAGCTGCGCGCCAAGCTGTCATCGAACTGACGCTAGCATCGACCTCATCGCGGCGATCTCCCAGCAATCATCGAAAAGAACCTTCATGGGCCTGCGCCATCTTATCCTCGGCAATCCGTTGCAGACGGAAGATCAGAAGCATGAACGCTTGGGGGTCATCACCGGCCTGCCGATTTTTGCCTCCGACGCCTTGTCATCGGTTGCCTATGCGACGGAGGAATTTCTCCTGGTGCTGACCGGCGCCAGCGCCGCCGTCCTGCATTATTCATTGCCGATCGCCTTCGTGATCTGCGCCCTGCTGGCGGTTGTCACGATCTCTTATCGACAGACAGTCTATGCCTATCCTAATGGCGGTGGCGCCTATATCGTTGCTTTGGAGAATCTCGGCCGCTGGCCCGGCCTGGTCGCCGCAGCTTCGCTGCTCATCGATTATGTGCTGACGGTTGCCGTCAGTATCTCCGCCGGCATCCGGGCCATCACCTCGGCCTTTCCCGCCCTCCAGCCGCATACCGTTCTGCTCTGCGTGCTTTCAGTGATGCTGATGGCCTGGGCCAATCTGCGTGGCGTGCGGGAATCTGCGCGGCTCATGTCGATACCGACCTGGGGCTTCATCCTGATCATGATATCGCTGCTGTTGCTCGGCGGATACCAGCTGCTGACAGGCGCGTTGCATCCCTTGCCGCTGCCGGCGTCATTGCCGGCGCAAAGCGATCTCGGGCCGATCGCCTTGATCGTCCTGCTGGTCAAGGCCTTCTCATCCGGCTGCACCGCCATGACCGGTGTCGAAGCGGTGAGCAACGGGGTGCCCGTTTTCAAATCGCCGGAACCGCGCAATGCCTCGCGCACGCTGATCCTGCTTTCATCGATCCTCGGCGTCATCTTTATCGGCGTCACCTTTCTCGCCTTTCATCTGGACATCGTGCCGCATGAAACCGAAAGCGTGCTCTCGCAGATCGCGCGTCTGGTCTTCGGAACCGGGCCGCTCTATTACGTCACGCAGTTTCTCACCATGGCCATCCTGGTCCTGGCGGCGAATACCTCCTTCGCCGGCTTCCCGCGTCTCGCCTCGATCCTGGCCAAGGACGGCTTCTTGCCGAAGCAACTCGCCAATCTCGGCGATCGTCTGGCCTTTTCCAACGGCATCGTCGCCCTGGCGGTCGCGGCAATCGTTCTGCTGCTGATTTTCAAGGGTGACGTGCACGGCCTGATCCCACTCTATGCGCTTGGCGTTTTTCTGTCTTTCACGCTGTCGCAAACCGGCATGGTGGTATTTCTCATCCGGGAAAAAACTGCCAATTGGGAAGCCCGCGCCGCCATCAATTGCGTCGGCGCCATCACCACCACGATTGCCCTGCTGGCGATCGTCGAGGCGAAATTCCTGGCCGGCGCCTGGATCGTCGCGCTGCTGATCCCGGCCTTCCTCTGGCTCTTCCAGTCGATCCGCAAACATTACGACGCCGTCGAATTGCAGTTATCGCCACGCATGGGCGGCCTCGGCGAATGGCTGCCTTGGAGCCACGAATTCCGCCCCAAGGTCGTGGTGCCGATCTCCAAGATGCATCCCGGCACATTGGCGGCGCTGGAACTGGCCCGTGCCCTCAGCCATGACGTCACCGCCGTCACCGTCGATGTCGACCCCAAGGATACCGCCAATCTGCGCCTGGCCTGGCGCGCCATGCGGTTGCAGGAGCCGCTGGTGGTGCTGCAAAGCCCCTATCGCGCCGTGATCGAGCCGGTGATGCATTTCCTGGAGCAGCAGGACCGGCGCGACGAGGATCGCGGCCAGGCCGTCGTCGTCCTGCCGGAATTCATGCCGGCGAAATGGTGGCAAACCCTGCTGCACAACCAGACTGCTTTGCTGCTGAAAGCGGAGCTCTTATTCCGCAAGGGCGCCAATGGCGAGAACCGCATCGTCATCGACGTTCCCTACCGGTTGCGCCGTCAGGCCCAGTTGGTGCCGCTGCAGAAGAAAAAGATCATGCCGTAAAGCAAAACGGCGGCTTCGTTTGAAGCCGCCGTTTTCGTCTTGATCAATCGATCGATCAGGGATCGCCCGGCACGCCATAAGCGGGCGCGCTGCGCGGATCGAGCGCGCGGGTGATATAGTCCTGCGCCTGCGGCTGGAACGCCAGCCACAGCTTGCGCAAGGGCGGCAGCGGATTCTCGTCATCCCAATCGATCCGCAGATCGACCAGCGGCCAGTCGGTCTTGTCGACGACCAGAAGACCGGCGGAATGCACCGGTCCCATTTCACCGCCGGCAGCGAGCCCCGCTTCCAAGGCATCCAGCAGGCGATCGGCGAGGTGCCCGCCGGTCGATTGCTCGAAGCCTTTCACGATAGCGGCGGGGATATCGGTCGTCCGCAACAAGTTGCCGGCAGCGACACAGTCACGGCCTTCCGCCGTCGCATAGGTGCCCAATGTCTTGCCGCCGCTCCAGACGGCGGTCCGGCCGGCGGCATCGATCATGGTCAGCTGGCGGTAATCGGCGAAGGGGGCTTCCCCCATTAATTTAGCCAAAGCCTCGGGTGCTGCGAGCCCGCCTTGCAGCAGGTCGAGGCCCTTGCGGCCGAGGCTCGGATCGGTGACGTTCTGCGTCGCGACGGCGCCGACACCGGCCCGTGCCCAGGGGCAGCGGCTGGCGACGGCAATCGATGAAGTGGTGATCGCGACACCGAGCATGCCCGTCTTCGGGCAGCGGCCAGCGACGGAAAAGGTCATTTTTTCACTGCCTTCCTGCCGGCGGTCTTGCGGCCGGCGCCACGTCCAGTCCCCCGTCCCGCTCCGCCCTTGGCGGCAGCGGCCTTGTTCTTGGCATCGCGCCATTCCAGGCTGGCCGGTGGCGTCGGCAGCTTGCCCATGCGTTCATCGGGAATGACCGCCCAGACATCGATTTCCATCACCCATTCCGGCCGCGCGAGGCCATCGATGATGAGGCCCGTCGACACCGGATAGACACCTTTCAGCCATTTGCCGACCACTTGATAGACATCGTCGCGATAGGCGCGATCCACCAGGTAGATGGTGATCTTGCAGATATCCTCCAGGCGCGCGCCCTGTTCTTCCAGGAGCTGCTTGACGTTCTTCATCGCCTGTTCGGTCTGGGCCCGCGCATCGCCGACGCCCACCATATTGCCCTGCAGGTCCTGGCCGACCTGGCCGCGCAGGAAAACCTGGTTGCCGGCCCGCACCGACATCGAAAGATCGTTATCCAGGTCCTGTTCCGGATAGGTGATCTTGGTATTGAACTTCCGCAAACGAATATGGTTGTAAGCCATCATTCCCCCGATTGAGCACGTTATAGAGGGCGATCCGCGTTCAGCGCTTCGCCCATTGCTTCATGACATTATCCGACAGATCGGCGGCATTCCTTACCATAGTCAACGCATTCGACGGATCGAAGTTCATATAAACCGCATTGAGATGCGCGAAAGGCGGCGACTGGGCAAACAGCTCGAAGGTCACCATATGGCCGGCACGGTCGGAATTGACCAGATCGCGCGCGAAAGCGAGCAATCGGCGGCGGTCCTCGGCCGACCAGAACTCATTGATGTGGTAGTACTTCTCCAGCCATTCGGCGATCTCCGGGCTTTCGAAGGAGGTTGAATCCGGCGTGACGCAAATCTGCCCGCCGCACAATTCACGGGTCAGATGCATCATGGCCGGCAGTTGCGAACAGGCCAGCTTGCGGCCGGTATAGAGCAGCGACTGGTTCGGCATCAGCAGGCCGCCGGGGCTCTTCTGCGCGGTGGCGATCGATGCCGTCAGATGGGCATTGATCGATTCACGGTAGCAGATGAGTTCCGCCAGCTTTTCCCGCACCGCCTGCTGCGCATCAAGGCCGGTCTGCTTCACGTTGAACATCGCCGTGCCGATCAGCAGATCGGCGATGGTCAGCACGCGCTGGGTGAAGGGGAAGGCGCTGTAGCGATGCAGGGTGCCGCGGATATAGCTCGCCGCCCTTGTATGCCGGTAGAAGAGCACGTTCTCCCAGGGGATCAGCACATTGTCGAAAACCAGCAGCGTATCGACTTCGTCGCAGCGGTTCGACAGGGGATAATCCTTGGCGGGTGCGCGGCCGGTGAACCCCGTGCGGCAGATATGCTTCAGGCCCGGCGCGCCCATATCGCAGATGAAACCGAGCGCATAGTCGCTGAGCTTGTCGTCGCCCCAATTGGCGATGGTGGGCTTGACGAAAGCCTGGTTGGCATAGGCAGCGGCGGTTTCGTATTTGGCACCGCGCACGATGATGCCCTTGTCGGTTTCCTTGACCAGATGCAGCAGCATGTCCGGATCCTGATCCTGCGGCCGCTTGGAGCGGTCGCCTTTCGGATCGGTATTGGCCGAGACATGGAAAGTGTCGGAGGTCAGCGCATGCTGGATGTGATATTCGATATTCTTAGAGAATTGCGGATCGACCTCGTTGAGGACGTCCCGGCCGTCATAGAGCGACCACATCTCGCCGATCGTTTCATCGCCGACCCGGACGGCATAGCCCTTGATGTCCTTCATCACCGTATCGACGGCGCGGCGCTTGGCATGCCAGTCGTCCTGGCTATGGGGCAATTTATAGCCGATATTGTTTTCCTCGCCCGTCGCCGGATCGCGATAGGCCATGATCTCCTTGCTGCCCTGTTCATGCGCCATGTCGTAGATGCGCGCCCGGATATCGACGATCGGCTTGATGGCCGGATGCTTCGTCACATCCGCCACCTTTTCGCCATTCATCCAGACCTGTCGGCCGTCGCGCAGGGATTCGCGGTATTGCTCCCCGGTCCTCAGCATTCTTTCTCTCCCCATCGGGCTGGTGATGCGGAAATCTTGACGGGCGGCTCTGAAAAGGGAAAATATTTTTATAATTAAATGTAGATCGGATTTTCCAATGAGCTGCACGCCATGAGTTACACCCTGAAACAGCTTCGCTATTTCGTGGCCGCGGCCGAAGCCGGCAGTGTGACGGGCGCCGGCCAGCGATTGCATGTCTCCCAGCCATCGATTTCCGCCGCCATCGCCCAGTTGGAGGAACGCTTCGGCGTAGCCCTGTTCATCCGCCACCATGCCCAGGGGCTCAGCCTGACGGCGGCGGGCCGGCGATTGCTGACGGAGGCCAAGGCCCTGCTCGACCATGCGGAAGACCTGCGGCAGCGGGCGATCGGCCTCGGCAAGGATCTGGCCGGCGACCTGCATGTCGGCTGTTTCCAGACCTTCGCTCCCTTGGTCCTGCCGCAGGTCCTGCGGGAATTCGCTGTCGCCTTTCCCGATATCACGGTGCATCTGCATGAAAATCACGTGCAAGGCGTGCTGGATACCTTGCGCGGCGGGCAGTCGGAACTTGCCCTCACCTACGATCTCGCCTTGGGCGAGGATATCGATTTCACGCCCCTGACCGAGGTGCCGCTTTACGCCTTCATCGCCGAGGGGCATCCCTTGGCCGGAGAGGAGCGCGTCTCGCTGCGCGCCCTGGTCGACTATCCCATGATCCTGCTGTCGTTGCCGCAAAGCCGCGATTATTTCCTGTCGATCCTCTACAGCCAGCGCCTGCAGCCGCGGATCGCTTATGAAACGCCGAGCTTCGAAATGATGCGGGGTCTCGTCGCCAATAGCGACGGCTTTTCCATCATGCATTCGCGTCCGGCCAGCGAGTTCAGCCTGGACGGGCGGCGCCTGGCTTACCGGCCCCTGGCCGAATCCCTGCGGCCGACCCAGCTCGGCATTGCCCGGCTATCGGTATCACGCCCGACTCGAAAGGCTGCTGCCTTCATCGACTTTTGCTCGACCCATTTCGCCAAGCGCTTGGATTAGGCATCCCATCCGGAAAGACCGGCTAAATATTTGGAATGAAATCGTAATTCCGTCCGGAAACCGTGCCTTTTTTGCAAAAAAGGGTTGTCTTTACAAATTCTTAATGCCGCCGCATACTCGCGACGCTTAGCGACATAATGTCGCAAAAATGTCGATTCGGGACAAATCCGATGTGTTCGTTATCGGCTAACGCAATTCCACCGATCCGACCCATCCCTCCCGGTTGTGGGGAACAGCCTTGTCCTTGAGCGACAACGCAAGGGGAGACATATGTCTACACAGGATCATTCACATGATGAGGACGTAAAAGTCCTGCACAGCATGGGATATGCCCAGGAACTTTCCCGCCGGATGGGTCTGTTCCAGAATTTCGCCATTTCATTCTCCATCATCTGCATCCTGGCCGGCGGCATCACGGCTTTCCCGCTCTCTTTGAGCGCTGCGGGCGGTGCCTCACTCGGCATCGGCTGGCCGCTATCCACGATCTTCGGGCTGCTCGTTGCCTGTGCGCTGGGCCAGGTTGCCTCCGCTTATCCGACCGCCGGCGGCATCTATCATTGGGCCTCCATTCTCGGCAACAAGGGCTGGGGCTGGCTTGCCGCCTGGCTCAATCTTTTCGGCCTGCTCTTCGTCGTTTCCTCGGTGAATTTCGGCGTTTTCCTCCTGTTCCGGGATCTCTTCCTCGCCGGTGTCCTGCACATGGACGTGACGAGCTGGACGACCCAGCAAGCCTTTGATTCCGGCTGGTGGACCCAGACCTTGTTCATTGCTGGCATCACGGTGGCCCAGGCGATCATCAACCATGTCGGCATCCGGGCGACAACGATGCTGACGGATTTCAGCGGCTATCTGATCTTCGTGGTAGCCGTGATCCTGACCGTTGCCCTGATCGCCTATGCGCCGACCCTCGATTTCAGCCGGCTCTTTACCTTCCATGATTATACGGGTGATGCCGGCGGCGGCGTCTGGGTCCCACCTGCGGGCGAACGCTGGCTGGGCACGCTGATGCCGGCGGTGGGTGCGGCTCTGGTGCTTGGCCTGCTGCAAGGCGTCTATACGATCACCGGCTTCGACGCCTCCGGCCATACCTCGGAAGAAACCCGCAATGCCGCACGGGAGGTGCCGAAGGGCATGATCCATTCCGTGTTCTGGTCGGGCGTGTTCGGTTACGTCATGGTCTGCGCTTTCGTTCTCGCACTGCCGTCCGTGGATGACGGTGCAAAGCAGGGTTGGAATGCCTTTCCCTGGCTGATGCAGCAATCGCCGATGCCGGGCCTGCTGCGAAATGCGCTGATCATTTTCATCGTGCTTTCGAACTTCCTTTGCGCCTTGGCCGGCATGACCTCCTGCTCGCGCATGCTTTATGCCTTCTCGCGTGACGGCGGGGTGCCCTGGTTCTCGAAATCGCTGCGCCAGGTGAGCAAGAAGTACCGCACGCCGGCCCATGCCATCTGGGCCAGCGCTGTCCTCTCGGTGGTCGCAACGCTCTATGGCGATGCCTTCGTCGTGCTGTCCACCGGCTGCGCGGTCTTCCTCTATGTGTCGTATCTGATGCCGATTGCCGCCGGGCTGTTCGCCGAAGGCGGCAAATGGTCGAAGAAAGGCCCCTTCAATCTTGGCGGCCTGTCGAAGCCGGTAGCCCTCTTGGCGATTGTCGGCTGCATCATCCTGATCATCGTCGGCGTGCAGCCGCCGAATGAGAAGGTGGGCTATCTGTTGCTCTGGGGCGTCATCGCGCTGGTCGCCATCTATTGGCTGGTCGAGCGCCGGCGCTTCCAGGGCCCGCCGCTGACGCCAGAGCAGGTGGCCGCAAGGCAAGCGGAAATTGCCCGCGAAGAGGCTGCCTTGGCCCAGTCGTAAGTCAACGGACCGGCCGACACCGACCAACGAAGGGGAGGCATTCAGCCTCCCCTTTTATTTCATGGCCAAGCGCGCTTTTCGTCCAACGGCCCGCATGAATCCGGCTTGACGCCGAACCGGCGGCACCGGAGACTACCGCCATCACATCCCGCCGCTGGGAGAGACCGGTTTCCTTCGGGATAACCGGCGCCGAAGGAGCAACCGCCCCCGGAAACTCTCAGGCAAAAGGACCAGGGCGGCACCACACTCTGGAAAGCGGGCGACAAGACATCGTCGCCCCACCGACGGAGTAAACCTGTCCGCCGCCGCTCGGCGCGGATACGGCCAATCTCTCAGGTCCCGAGACAGAGGGGGGAAGCGCCGTTCGGCCAATCGGCCGGACAGCCGTTTCTACCGCTGTCGAACAATCTGATGCCGGAGTGTCTGGTGACCGAATCCTTTGATGATCCCATTACCCTGTCCGATGACCTGCCGGACCGCTTTGCCGGTGAGGCCTCGCCGCATGACACGGCCATTCTGCGGCGCGAGGCGGATGGGCGGGTCCGCCTCTCGCTGGTCCTGGTACCGGGCTTTGCCCTCGGCGACCTGGCACGTGTCGTCGACACCTTGGCGGCTGCCAATGCCGTGACCGGCCGCGATATTTTCCATTGGCAAACCGTGGGGCTGGAACGCGGCCCCGTTCCCTCGGCCAGCGAGATCGATGTCCATCCCGAAACCTGCCTGGGCGACACCCCTGCGGCGGCCAATATTCTCGTCCTCGCGGAAATCCTGCCGCCGGATCTGCCTGCCCTGGCAGACCTCGTCGGCTGGCTGCGCGATGCCGACCTGGCCGGCGCCCATATCGGCGCGCTCTCCAGCGGCGCCATCCTGCTGTCGCGCATCGGCCTGCTGCGCGGTTATGCCTGTGCGACACCGACCCAGCTCGCCTTCAGCGCTTCGGCGACCGGCCCGAACGATGAGCAATTGTTTTGCCGCGAACGCGGGCCGGCGCGGCTGCATCCCGACCTCTTCGTCATCGACCGTAACCGCTTCACTTGTGCCGGCGGCTGCACCACTTCCGACATGATGCTCCAAGCTATCCGCCAATGTCTCGGCGACGAGGCCGTCCGGCGGGTGACCGCCCAATTGTTGCGCGACCGCGCCCGCGATGCCGATGAGATCCAGCCCCGCGCCCAGCTTGTTCAGCATGCCGCCGGCAGTGGGGCCCTGCAGCGCGCCATGCAGGTGATGCGCCGGCATGCCCAGGAGCCGGTGGAATTGCGCGTCATCGCCATGCGCGCCGGCGTTCACCTCCGGCATCTGGAACGGCTGTTCCGGCGCCATCTGGAAACCAGCCCTCGCGAGTTCTATTTGCGCCTGCGCCTGCAGCGCGCCCGGGAACTGATGCAATGCACCACGGCGACCCTCTCCTACATCGCCGGGGATGTCGGTTTCGACTCGCTTTCCCATTTCTCCAAATGTTATACGGAAGCCTATGGAGCGCGGCCCAGTGAAGACCGCAAGCGGCTGTTCACCACGGCTGCCATTGGGCCTCACGCGCCATCCTGCGACGTGCCATCACACGACGCGGAATCAGGGGGGAAGACGATCGCAGCCTGACTGCGCATCGACGGTCTCTGATTACCATTTAAGCCTTTCTCGTCATCCGGGGGAAACATGCCTTTGAAGCCAGAGCAGGTTAAGACGATCGCCGATGCCAGGAAGATCGTCGAGGAACGCGGTTTGACCCATGTCAAGGTCGGCGTCTTTGACGGCGATGCGATCCTGCGTGGCAAATACATGTCCAAGGCAAAATTCCTGTCGGCGCTGGAAAGCGGGTTCGGGTTCTGCGACGTGGTGCTGGGCTGGGACAGCAGCGATCAGTTATTCGACAACACCACCTATACCGGTTGGCACACCGCCTATCCCGACGCCTTCGTCCGGATCATTCCGGAAAGCTGCCGCGAGATTCCCTTTGAAGACAATATGCTCTTCTTCCTGACCGAGTTCACCGACAAGGCAGCGGAGGTCTGTTCACGCGGCACTCTGCGCCGGGTGCTCGATAAAGCGAAGAAGATGGGATTCGAAGCTTACGGTTCTTGCGAGTTCGAATTCTTCATGTTCGACGAGACGCCGGAAAGCATCCGCGAAAAGGGCTATCGCAATCTGACGCCAATGACCCCCGGCTGGTTCGGTTATTCAGTGATCCGCAACACGGTCTGGGCCGATCTCTATAAGGAAATTCTCGAGACCTGCGAGATCATGCGGATGCCGATCGAGGGCCTGCATACCGAGACCGGCCCCGGTGTGCTGGAAGCTGCGCTCACCTATGACAAGGCATTGGAAGCCGCCGACCGTGCCGCCTTGTTCAAAACCTTCATGAAGGTGCTCGCGCAGCGTCGCGGCATGATGGCGACCTTCATGGCGAAATGGTCGAATAACTGGCCCGGCCAGAGCGGCCATATCCATCTGTCGCTGAAGGACAAGAACGGCAAGAACGCCTTCCACGACCCCAAGAAGCCACACAATATCAGCGACAAGATGCGCTGGTTCATCGGTGGCCAGCAGGCTTTGATGCCCGAACTGCTTGGCATGGTGGCGAATACCGTCAATGCCTATTCCCGCCTGATCCCGGGCTTCTGGGCGCCGACCAATTCGACCTGGGGTGTCGAGAACCGGACCTGCGCGCTGCGTGTCATCCCCGGCTCGGAGAAATCCCAGCGGGTCGAGTACCGGATCGCCGCCGCCGACTGCAATCCCTATGTCGCCTTGGCGGCCGCCATCGGATCCGGCCTTTACGGCATCGAGAACAAGATCGAGCCGACCGAGCCGATCGTCGGCAATTCCTATGACAAGAAGCATCCGGCGAAACTCGACCTGCCGCGGACTTTGTGGGAAGCTGCACAGCGCCTTAAAAAATCCAGGGCGGCCAGCGAACTGTTCGGCGATGCCTTCGTCGAACATTGGGCCGCGACCCGCGAATGGGAAGAGCGCGAGTTCCGCAAGCACATCACCGATTGGGAACTGAACCGCTACTTCGAGATCATCTAAGGAAGCATCATGGCTGCAGTGCAGAAGACAATCACGCCGATCGACAATTCCATCTATGTCGAGCGGCCCTATAACAGCGCCGCCGAGATCCAGGCGGTGCTGAGTGCCGCGCAGAAGGCGCAGATCGCCTGGAGAAACACACCGCTCGCCGAGCGCGCCGCGATTCTGAGCAAGGCAGTCGATATCTTCCTCACCAAGAAAGACAAGCACGCCGAAGAGATCACCCGCCAGATGGGCCGGCCGATCTCGCAAAGCCCCGGCGAAATGCGCGGCTTCGAGGAACGCGCCCGCTACATGATCCAGATCGGCCCCGAAGCCCTGGCCGATATCGAAGCCACGGACAAGCCAGGCTTCACCCGCTTCATCCGCCGCGAACCGCTGGGCATCGTCTTCATCGTCGCGCCCTGGAACTATCCCTATCTGACCTCGGTCAACGGCGTCATCCCCGCGCTGATGGCCGGCAATGCCGTCATCCTCAAGCACTCCGCCCAGACGCCGCTTTGCGCCGAAGGCTTCCAGGATGCGTTCGACAAGGCCGGCTTGCCGAAGGGCCTGTTCCAGCATCTCGTCCTCACCCATGACGATACCGCCAAGGTGATCGGCGCGCCGGAAGTCGCCTATGTCAACTTCACCGGCTCGGTTGCCGGCGGCCATGCCGTACAGAAGGCCGCACTCAACAAGTTCATCGGCCTCGGCCTGGAACTCGGCGGCAAGGACCCGGCCTATGTGCGGGCCGATGCCAATCTCGATCATGCGGTCGAGAACCTGGTCGATGGCGCGATGTTCAATTCCGGCCAGTGCTGCTGCGCCATCGAGCGCATCTATGTGCATGAAAGCCTGTATGACAAATTCGTCGACGGCTTCGTCGATATCACCAAGAAATACCGCCTGGGCAATCCGCTCGACAACGACACCAATCTCGGGCCGATGGTGCGCACTTCGGCGGCGGAGTTCGTACGCGGCCAGATCCAGGATGCGGTGAAGCATGGTGCCAAGGCGCTGGTCGATGCGAAGTCCTTCGCCGCCGACAAGCCCGGCACGCCCTATCTGGCGCCGCAGGTCCTGGTCAATGTCGATCATTCGATGTCGGTCATGTCCGATGAAAGCTTCGGCCCGGTCATCGGCATCATGAAGGTGAAGTCCGACGATGAAGCCGTGAAGCTGATGAATGACAGCAAGTTCGGCCTGACCGCCGCCTTGTGGACCCAGGACGAACAGGCAGCGCTCAAGATCGGCGACCAGATCGCCACCGGCACGGTCTATATGAATCGCTGCGACTATCTCGACCCGGCCTTGGCCTGGGTCGGTGTCAAGGATTCCGGCCGCGGCGCCACCTTGAGCAAGGTCGGCTATGAGATGCTGACCCGGCCGAAATCCTTCCATTTCCGGCAGATCTGATTGGCCGTCTGATTTGACTTCGATCGATAACTGTCGATGATGTTCTGGCCCCCGTCTCGCAAGAGATGGGGGCTTTGATATCGGGGTCAGATATGGCTGAGATCGACCGTTCCGACATCGTCATCATCGGCGCCGGTGTCGTCGGCTGCGCGCTGTTCCGGCGCTTTGCTTTGATGGGGCTGAAGCCGCTCCTCCTGGAGGCAGGCAGCGATATCCTCTCCGGCGCCAGCAAGGGCAACAGCGCCTTGCTGCATACCGGTTTCGATGCGCCGCCGGACAGCCTGGAAGTCACCTGTATGCAGGCCGGCTACCGCGAATATCTTGAGATACGCGAACGTCTCAACCTGCCCTTGGTGGAAAGCAGCGCCCTGGTTGTCGCCTGGGACGACGAGCAACTGGCAAAACTGCCGGAGATCGTCGCCAAGGCGCATCGCAACGGCGTCGCCGATGTACGCGAAATCGGCAAGGACGATCTGCGCCGCCGAGAGCCGCATCTGGCCGATGCGGCGCGCGGCGCCGTTCTGGTGCCGGGCGAACATATCATCGATCCCTGGTCGGCCCCTCTTGCCTATGTCCATCAGGGCCTGGCCCATGGCGGCCGCATCCGTCGCCGCTGCCACGTGACCAGCGGCGACTTCAAGGGTGATCAATGGCGGCTGGAAACGACCGATGGCGCGGTGACGGCGGGCCTCGTCATCAATGCCGCCGGCAATTACGGCGATATCGTCGAGGCGATCTGCCGGACGAGCCCGTTCAAGGTCACGCCCCGCAAAGGCCAGTTCGTCGTCTTCGACAAGCCGGCTGCGGCACTGGCCCATGCCATCATCCTGCCGGTGCCGACGGAACGCACCAAGGGCATCGTCATCTGCCGCACCGCTTTCGGCAACCTGCTGGTGGGACCGACGGCAGAAGACCAGGAAGACCGGGCACTGGCGGAAGTCGATCAGGCGACACTGCAGCATCTGATCGCCAAGGGCACGGAAATGTTGCCGTCCTTGGCGCAGCAAACCGTCAATGCCGTCTATGCCGGCTTGCGGCCGGCCACGCAATTCAAGGATTACCAGATCGACTTCTTGCCGGAACGCCACTGGATCACCGTTGGCGGCATCCGCTCGACCGGCCTGACGGCGGCGCTCGGCATCGCACAGCATGTTGCAGCACTCTATCAGCAGCGTTTCGATGGCACCCCGACAGCGCAGCCGATCTGGACGCCGGTTCCCAATCTCTGCGAATACCGCCAGCGGCCGTATCAGACGCAAGCCGGCGGTGACATCGTCTGCCATTGCGAATGGGTGACACGCCAGGAAATCGAACAGGCTTTGGCGGCGCCGTTTCCGGCCGGCGATCTCGGCGGCTTGAAGCGGCGCACCCGATGCATGATGGGACGCTGCCAGGGCTTCTATTGCGGCGCTGAGGTCAGCCGGCTTGCTGAAGAAAGATGGTCGGCCCATAACGCGCAGGCCGCTTCATGAATGCCAGATCGATCTCGGCGGAAGTGGCGATCATTGGCGGCGGGCCGGCCGGCCTTGCCTGTGCGCGTGCCTTGAAGCAAGCAGGCTTGCACGACATCGTCATCCTGGAACGCGAAGCGGAAGCCGGCGGCATTCCCCGCCATTGCGGCCATACCGGCTATGGCTTGCGCGAATTCAGCCGATTGATGACCGGCCCAGCTTATACGCGCCGCCTGGTCGATGAAGTTGCCGGTCTCGAACTCCGCACCAAGACCACCGTCTTGCGACTGGAGCCGAATGGCGTGCTGCAGATCGCTGACAGCATCGGGCCCGCAACCCTATCCGCCAAGGCCGTGCTGCTGGCCCTGGGCGCGCGCGAGACGCCGCGCAGTGCACGATTGCTGACCGGGGCGCGGCCTTGGGGCATCATGAATACCGGCATGCTGCAACAGATGGTCTATCTGCAGAACCGCAAGCCGTTTCAGCGGCCGGTCGTGATCGGCACCGAACTGGTCTCTTTCTCGACCTTGCTGACCTTGCGGCATATTGGCATCAAGCCCTTGGCATTGATCGAGCCTAATCACCGCATCACCGCGCGGCGGCCGGCCGATCTGATCACCCGTTTTGCCTTCGGCGTACCGGTCCTGTTGAACGCGCAACTGCATCGGATCCTCGGCATCGACCAGGTCGAGGGGATCGAGATCGACCGGGGCCATGGCATCGAGCGCCTGGATTGCGACGGCGTGATCCTGACCGGAAAATTCCGGCCGGAAACGGCGTTGGTCGTGCCGAGCCATCTCGCTTTGGACGGCATCGTCGGCGAAACGGGAACCGGCGGCCCCCTCATCGACCAGTTCATGCGCTGCAGCGATCCCAGCTATTTCGCCGCCGGCAACCTGCTGCGCGGGATCGAGACGGCCGGGCAATGCTTCCGCGAGGGACAGGCGGCGGCAGCCAATATTCTCAAAGCTTTGCGCAACGCCTTACCGACCCCTCCGGCTTATGTTCCGGTGACACATGCCGAGCCGCTGACCTATGTCTATCCGCAACGGATCGATCCGGCCGGCCCCACGGATCAGCCCATGATGTTCAAGGCCCGCGTTATGCGTCCGACGCGGGGCCGCTTCCAGGTCGGTATTGATGGCAAAGTGGCGTGGTCTCGCTGTATACAGGCCCTGCCGGAACGTCGCCTGGCCTGGCAATTGCCGGCCGGCCTGCTGACCGGTGCGCAAAACATTCATGTCGAGATTACCGGCGAGGAGTCCTCGCCGGCGCGGTAGGAGCATTTATCAGTATGCAGTGGTTGATCAACGGTCAGTATCTGGATGTCGAAGCCGGCGCCTTTCGTCGCGGCAATATCACCGTCGACGGCGGCAAGATCGTCAAACTTGGCGCCGGTGGCGCGCCGGCCAAAGGCGATCAGGTGATCGATCTCAAAGGGGCCTGGCTGGTGCCCGGCCTGATCGACTGCCATGTGCACCTGACCCTGCCGACCGATAACTGCGATTACGGCAATCGCACCGATGCCGAAGTCACCCTTTATGCCGCCAAGGCGGCCGAGCGTACCCTGCTTTGCGGCATCACCACCGTGCGCGATGTCGGCGGCTGGAACTATGTCGAGATGGCCATTCGTGCCGCCGTCGAGCGCGGCGAGTATATCGGCCCGCGCATGGTGCTCGCCGGACGTATTCTTTCCATCACGACCTCGGGCATGGATCTTTATCCCGGCATGTATGAGATTGCCGACGGGCCGGAGGCGGTGCGCGCCGCCGCCCGCAAGCAGCTTGCCCATGGCGCCGACCTGATCAAGGTCATGGCGACCGGCGCGGTGCTGTCACCGGAAAGCGAGGATCCGCGCTCCATTCAATATTCGCTGGACGAATTGAAGGCGGCGGTCGAGATCGGCGAAGACAATTTCAAGCATGTCGCCGCCCATGCCCATGCCTGCCGCGGTATTTCCAACGCCGTCGCTGCCGGTTGCAGCAGCATCGAACACGGCACCTATGCCGATGAAGCGGCCTTGCGCGACATGGCCGCCAAGGGCGTCTTCCTGGTGCCGACGCAATGCACCCTCGACGGCATGCTGAACGACAAGGCTGCCATGGCGACGATGCCGCCGCATCAGGTCGACCGCATGATCGAGAGCGGCAAGATCTCCGCCGAAATGATCCGGCGCGCCTATGAGCTGGGCGTGCCGATCGCCATGGGCACCGATGCCGGCACGCCCGGCAATCATCATGGCGAGAACTGGCAGGAACTGATCGTCATGGTGCGGGATGGCGGCCTGACGCCGATCGACAGCATCCGCGCCGCCACCGTCAATGCCGCCAAGCTGATCCGGCGCGGTGACAAGCTGGGCCAGATCAAGGAAGGCTATTTCGCCGATATCGTTGCTTATGCGCGCAACCCGCTGGATGATATCAAGGCCGTGTCGGATGCCGGCTTCGTGATGAAGAATGGCGAGGTCTATAAGAACAGCTTCGCCGGATAGGAGATCAATGGGGGAAAGATGCGTCATCGCCATCGACCAGGGCACGACCGGCACCAAGGTTCACCGTCTTGGCACGGATGGCACATTCGAGACGCTCGGCGGCTTCGAACATCGACAGATCTTCCCCCGCTCCGGTTGGGTCGAACACGATCCCAATGAACTGATCGACCATCTCACCCGTTGCCTCGCGCTTGGAAAAGACGCCGCCGCGATCGGCCTCGACAACCAAGGCGAAACGGTCATTGCCTGGGACGGCAAGACCAAGCAACCGATCTACAACGCCATCGTCTGGCAGGACGCCCGCACCGAAGACGAGATCCAACGGCTGAAGGCAACCGGTGCTGAAGCGGAAACGCTGCAGCGGGCCGGCTTGCCGCTTGATCCCTATTTTTCCGCCAGCAAGTTGAAATGGCTTCTGGACAACGTTCCTGAAGCCCAGGAGCTTCGCCGCCAGGGACGATTGCGGCTCGGCACCAGCGACAGCTTCTTTCTCGACCGGCTGGGGGACCGCTTCATCACCGATGTGACAACGGCATCGCGCACCAGCCTGATGAACCTCGAAACGCTGAACTGGGATCCCGTCTTATGCGATCTCTTCGGCGTGCCGATGGATTGCCTGCCGCAGATCGGACCGACCGCTGGTGAACTCGGCGAGATCGGTGACGTGCCTCTGGCCGCCAATGTCGTCGATCAACAGGCGGCACTCTTCGGTCATGGTTGCCGCAAGCGCGGCGATGCCAAGATCACCTTCGGCACCGGCGCCTTCGGCCTGGCCATCGCCGGCGACAGGCCGTTGCGCGATGCTGCGAGTGGTCTGCTGCCGACCGTCGCCTGGCAGATCGCCGGCAAACCCTGCGCCTATGCGCTGGACGGCGGCGTGTATAATGCGGCATCGGCGATCAACTGGGCGCGCGGCCTGGGCCTGTTCAGCGATTATGCCGAGATCGATCGCTTCGCTGCGGAAGCGGCTATCGTCCGCAGCATCGTCTTTGTCCCGGCACTATCGGGCCTCGGTTGCCCCTATTGGGACCGTAGCGCTGCCGGCATGTGGCTCGGCCTCGGCCTCGATACGACCAAAGCGGATCTGATGCAGGCCGTGCTGGAAGGAATCGCGCTGCGCGCCAGCGAGGTCATGCGTGCCATGTGGACTTTGACGCCGGTCGGTGATCAACTGTCGATCGATGGCGGTGTGGTGCAGAACGATTATTTCTGCCGCTTCCTTGCCGCAGCGCTCGATCGGCGCCTGATGATTCCATCCTCCGCCGAACTGACCGGCCTCGGCGCCGCGCAGCTGGCCATGATTGGTGCGGGTCTGGCCAGCCAGGAAACGCTTCCGCCGGCACCACCAGCAAGCCGCGTGGTTGAACCGGACCAGCCGCTCGCGGTCGAATTGCATGAACGTTTCGGCGATGCGGTCAAACGCTGCCGCGCCTGGCGCTGAGTTCGCGCTGGTAGGTTTGATAGATCTCATCGCCGAAACAGGCGAAGATCACCTGCTCGATCGACGCATGCCGGTTCAGGCAGGCGAGCGTTTCATCCACGGCGATCGCCACGGCCTGATCCACCGGATAGCGATAGATCCCGCAACTGATCGCTGGAAAGGCGATGCTTTGAAGATGATGATCCGCCGCGAGCCGAAAGCTGGTAGCGTAGCAACTGCGTAATAGATCGGCCTCTCCATGCCCGCCGCCATGCCAGATCGGGCCGACGGTATGGATGACATACTTGGCCGGCAGTTTGTAGCCTTTGGTCAGTTTCGCCTGCCCGGTCGGACAGCCGCCGAGCTTGCGGCATTCTTCCAGCAGTTCCGGGCCCGCGGCGCGATGAATCGCGCCATCGACGCCGCCACCGCCCAGCAGCGTTTCATTGGCGGCATTGACGATGGCATCGACCTTCAGCTTGGTGATGTCACCCTGAGAGATCTTGATCTTGTCTGTCGCCGTCATCGCCCACCTCTCACTTGGCTGAAGTCAGAACTCCTTGCACAGCCTGATCGCGTCATAGATCGCCGCGTGAATGCTGCGGCAGGCGACGGCATCGCCGATACGGAAAAGCTGGAAGCTGCCGGCCGGATTGTTGACGATGTTCTGCGGCTTGCCGGCGATCAGCGCATCGATATCGACCTCGCCGCCATTGCTCGACTCCGGTTGCAGATCGAAATAGAGATCTGCGACCGGCAAAGTTCCGTTGGTGGCGATCACCTGATCCGCTGCGCGCTCGCGTTCAGTATGGGTGTATTCGTTATAGATCGTCGCCACCAGCTTGTTGCCGTCGCGCCGCAAACCGGTCATCCGCTCATTGGGCGTCAGCACCGCGCCGGCCGCATAGAGCGCCTTATAAAAAGCCGGGTAGTTCATGCCGCCGACATCCGGGCCGATCATCCGGTCCGGCGTCAGGATTTCCAGTTTCGAGCCGGATTTGGCGACATATTCGGCACAGGTCGCCGCCTCATAGCCGCCGTGATCGTCGTGGAACAGCACATCCGGCGCGAGGCTGGTCTGGCCGGACAGCACATCCCAGCAGGTGGTGACGAGGTCGTCACCGGCATCGAGATAGCCGACATGAGGAATCCCGCCGGTGGCGACGATCACGACATCCGGCTGTTCCGCCAGCACCTCCGCCTTTTCGGCATAGACACCGAACCGCAGCTCGACGCCGAGACGCTGCACTTCGGCATAGAGCCAGTCGGTGATGCCGATGATCTCCTTGCGCCGTTGAATCTTCGCCGCGAGATTGACTTGGCCACCCGGCCGATCGCCCGCTTCGAACAGCACCACCGCGTGGCCACGCTCGCCGCAGACCCGGGCCGCTTCGAGACCGGCCGGGCCGGCGCCGACCACCACGACTTTCTTTTTCGGGCCGGTGGATTTCGTCAATTGCTGCGGAATCGTTTCTTCGCGGCCGGTGGCCGGATTGTGGATGCAATAGGCCGCACCGCTGAGATAGATGCCGTCGATGCAATGGCTGGCGCCCACGCAAGGCCGGATGCGATCCTCTTCGCCGGCCTCCAGCTTCTTGACGATATAAGGATCAGCCATATGCGCCCGGGTCATGCCGATCATATCGACCAGGCCGGCGGAGATGGCATGCCGCGCCGTCGCCAGTTCCGCGACGCGCGCCGCCTGGAAGACCGGCAGCTTGACGATCTCCTTGACCGAATGCGCCAGCTCGAGATGCGGGCCGGCCGGCGTGCCCATGCTGGGAATGACATGGGACAAGGCTTCATCGGTATCGATCCGGCCCTTGATCACGTTGATGAAATCGACCAGGCCGGATTCGGCGAGACGCCGCGCGATCTCCAGCCCTTCCGTCTTGCTGATACCGTTTTTGACATCCTCATCCACCGTCATGCGCACGCCGACGATGTAATCCTTGCCGACCTGTTCACGAATTTCGCCCAGCACTTCCATGCCGAATCGCATGCGGTTTTCCAGGCTGCCGCCATAATCGTCATGACGCAGATTGGTGCGCGGCGACCAGAAGGAATCGAAGAGATGGCCATAGGCTTCGATCTCGATCCCGTCGAGATCTCCTTCCCGGCAGCGGCGCGCTGCCGCACCATAGGATTTCACCACGCGCTTGATATCGAACAGCTCCATCTCTTTCGGAAAGGCGCGATGGGTCGGTTCGCGCACCGCCGAGGCGGAGATGATCGGCAGCCAATGCTCCTTGTTCCAATTGGTACGCCGGCCTAGATGGGTGATCTGGCACATGACGGCGCAATCATGAGGATGAACGCGGGCGGCCAATTGGCGGAAATAAGGAATGATCTCGTCATTGCTGACATCTAGATTGCCGAAAGCCTGGGGCGAATCCGGCGCGACGACTGATGAGCCGCCGATCATCGTCAGGGCAAGGCCGCCTTTCGCTTTCTCTTCGTGATAAAGCTGGTATTTCAGCTTCGGCTTGCCCTCTTCCGAATAAGCCGGCTCGTGGCTGGTGCTCATGACGCGGTTCTTCAGCCGCAGATGCTTCAACTGAAACGGTTGCAGCAACGGATCGGCCATCTCACGCATCTCCCGTCAAGCTTGTTTCGTTTGCATCGCCCGGCGAATGATGTAATCCGCGACCGCCAGGTCTTCATGTCCGCCACCGCCGGATTTGAACCAGGTGACCTCATCGGCCGAGACCCGCGCCGGCTTCTCGCCGCGCGCCACCTGGCCGAGATCGATGATCGCCGCTTCCTGCAGCAGACCGGAAGCCAGCGGCTGGCAGATATCGCCGGCAACGGTCAGGGTGGTCAGACGAGCATCGACATAATGCCGATCCGCCCGCGCAACCGCCGCATCATCGGCCTCACGCATCTCCGGCAGATAGCCGCCGACCAGATCGAGATGGCTGCCGGCTTTCAGCCAACCGCCTTGCACGATCGGCTTGGTGGCGCGCGTGGCGCAGGTGACGATATCAGCCGCCCGCACCGCCGCCTCCGGATCTTCCGCGACGATGATCTCGACACCCGGCAGATGGCATTGCGCCGCCACCTCTTCCGCCTTGGCGGGATTGCGGTTCCACCAGAAAATACGCCTTATCGGCCGTATAGCGGCATGGGCGACGGCGAGATAAGGCGCCAGCGCACCGGCACCCAGGACCGTCAGTGTCTCGGCATCGGGCCGCGCCAGAAGATCGGCGGCCAAAGCAGAATTCGCCGCCGTCTTCCGCAGGGTCAAGGCGGCACCGTCGAGATAAGCCAGCGGCGCACCGGTTGTGCCGTCGAACAGCATATAGCTGCCCAATATCGTTTCCAGACCCTTGGCCTGGTTGCCGGGGAAGACGCTGACCAGTTTCACGCCGAACACCCGGTCATGCCACCAGGCGGGCAGCAGCAGCCAGTCATTGCTGCCGCCATCCGGTCGCGGCTGCCCGAGGTAGAAACGCTCGACCTGATCGACCCCCAGGCGGTTCATGTCCCGCAAGGCTGTCACCAGGCCGGGATAATCGGCCAGATCGTGCAGGGTCGCCGCATCGATAGTCAGCATGGTCCTTCAATCCTCCCACAGCCAGGTTTCGCACGCGCTGGCTTTTCCATGCCGCGGTTTCGCGCATCGTGCCCTCAATGGCCGGGCGGAGCAAGAGACTGTCGTCATGTGTCGTTGACCCACCTCGTCGAATTGCTCATCATCGATCTCAACTGACGCGGCAGGCGAGAGCCGCAACCAAAAGGAGTCAGGGACATCATGAAGGCCGATCATGCAAAACTGTTCCAGCCGCTGACCATTCGCCACAAGACCCTGAAGAATCGCATCACCTTCGGCGCCCATACGGCGAATATGAGCATCGATGGCCTGCCCTCGGAGCGGCATCTCGGCTATTACCGCGAACGCGCCCGGGGCGGTGCCGGCATGATCGTGGTCGAGCCGGTGCCGGTGCACCAGACCGCCGTGCTGACGGGGCGGCAATTCCGCGCCGGCGACGACGCCGTCATCCCAAATTTCCGCAAGATCACGGATACGGTGCATGAATACGGCACGGTCATCATCGGCCAGATGTTCCATGTCGGCGCCCATGGCGACTGGGACAATTCCTTCGAGGCCGCCTGGTCGCCGTCCGGCCTGCCCTCGATGCATGATTCCGATGTCAGCCACGCCATGACCGAGGCGGAAATCGAGACCACCATCGATTGCTTCGTCGCCCAGGCCTTGCGCGCCAAGGCATCCGGTTTCGACGGCATCGAAATGATGGCCGCCTATAATGCCTTGATCGAGCAGTTCTGGTCGCCCTATAGCAACCGCCGCAACGACAAATATGGCGGCAGCTTCGAGAACCGCATGCGCTTCACCCAGACCCTGCTGACCCGCATGCGCAAGGCCGTGGGCGAGGATTTCATCATCGGCATGGCGATCAGCGTCGATGACAGCCAGCCGGATATCATGTCGATCGAGATGCACCAGGAGGTTGCTGCCTGGCATGACGAGCGCGGCCTCTATGATTACATAAGCTGCGGCACCGGCGGCTATTACGATTTCCCGCGGATCATCCCGACCTTCCTTTATGAGGACAAGCTCGGCGCGCAATATGCCGAGAAGATCCGAAGCGTGGTGAGGCATGTGAAGGTGCAGGCGGAAAGCCATATCCGCACCCCGGACAACGCCGCCTATATCGTCTCTTCCGGCCAGGCCGATATGGTGAGCATCGTGCGCGGCCAGATTGCCGATCCCCATTGGGCGAACAAGACCAAGGACGACCGCGCCGACGATATCCGCCCCTGCATCTCCTGCAACCAGATGTGCTGGGGCCGCCGCTCGCGCGATTACTGGATCTCCTGCCTGGTCAATCCGTCATCGGGCCGCGAATATCAATGGGACGGCGACACCTTCAAGCCGGCCGAACAGCCGAAGAAGGTGCTGGTCATCGGTGGCGGGCCGGCCGGGTTGGAAGCTGCCCGCGTCGCCGCCGAGCGCGGCCATTCGGTCACCCTGGCGGAAGCGACCGATAAGCTCGGCGGCCAGTTCCGTCTCGCCGGCATGCAGCCGAGACGCCAGCAGATCCTCGACTTGATCGACTGGTATGAGCGGCAATTGCAGCAGCATCAGGTCCAGATCCGCTACAACACCCTGATGGAAGCCGATGAGATCCGTGAGCTCGCCGCCGATGCGGTCATCGTCGCGACCGGCTCGCTGCCCACCGCCACCGGCTTTCAGCGGGCGATACCGATGGTCCCGCAGATGCCCGGCATCGAGCGCGGCAATGTCTGGTCGGCGGAAGATGTCATGCGGCGGGAAGCCAAGCTCGGTAAACGGGTGGTCATCATCGATGAGGGCAGCAATTGGCGCGGCTGCGGCACCGCCTGGCATCTGGCGGAAAAGGGCCATGATGTCGTGATGGTCACGCCGGCCGCCTATATCGGCCAGGAGATCCAGCGCACCTCGGCCGATTGGCCGCTGCGCAGCCGTCTGAAGAAGATGGGCGTCGTCTTCAAGACCGAATCGGTGGTCAGTGAATGGCATGGCGACGGCGCCACCGTCACCAGCATTCTCGATAACGAAGCGGAGCGGATCCCCGCCGACAGCCTGGTCCTCGCCTTGGCGAACGAAGCCAATACCGAGCTTGCCGAAGCCTTGCGGGCCGCCGGCATCGCGCATCAGGTCATCGGCGACAGCCTGGCGCCCCGCCACGCCCCGGCGGCGATCCTGGAGGGCCGCCGGCTGGGATTGGCCGTATGAACCCGATGGACTTGAACCATACCGGTGGCGCGTATCTGCCCCGGACCGGCTGCACGACTTCCGCTTAACGGATTGAAAAACCGCGGCTTTCGCCTTTCATAGCCAGCTCATATGATCGGGCTGCGGCCTCCGCTGCACTTGCTTTAACAGGCAAATCCGGTTACCTCCTTCGCCGCGATGGCCGGGTTTGCTGATCAGCCCCGGCAGGCCGCTACCAGATCGGAAAAATGTGATGACCAAAACCGCCAGCCATGCGCCTGTGCGCAAGACGGCCGCCAATCGCCAGCCCACTAAGCGCGTGCCGAAAGGTCGCGATCCGCGCGTCGGCATCGTCAGCCTCGGCTGCCCCAAAGCGCTGGTGGATTCCGAACGCATCCTGAGCCGCCTCAAGGCGCAAGGCTATGAGATCACCGACTCCTATGACGGCGCCGATGTCGTCATCGTCAATACCTGCGGCTTCCTGAACAGCGCGAAACAGGAATCGCTCGATGCGATCGGCGAGGCGATTGCCGAAAACGGCCGTGTCATCGTCACCGGCTGCATGGGCGGCAATGAGGACTCGATCCGCTCGGTGCATCCCAGCGTGCTGTCGGTCACCGGACCGCAGCAATATGAATCCGTCGTCGAGGCGGTCAATAGCGCGGTGCCGCCGAAGCACGATCCCTTCATGGATCTGGTGCCGCCGGCCGGGCTCAAGCTGACGCCACGTCATTACGCCTATCTCAAGATTTCCGAAGGCTGCAACCATCGTTGTACCTTCTGCATCATTCCCAGTCTGCGTGGCGATCTCGCCAGCCGCTCTGCCCGCGAGGTACTGATCGAGGCGGAGAATCTCGCCAAGGCCGGGGTGAAGGAGTTGCTGGTGATCTCGCAGGATACCAGCGCCTATGGCCTTGACCTCAAGCATGCCGAAAGCACCTGGCGCGGCCGCAAGGTCAAGGCGCGCATGACCGAGCTCTGCGATGCCATGAGCGAACTTGGCATCTGGACGCGGCTGCATTACGTCTATCCCTATCCGCATGTCGATGAGATCATGCCGCTGATGGCGGAGGGCAAGGTGCTGCCTTATCTCGATATTCCGTTCCAGCATGCCAGCCCGCAGGTCCTGAAGGCTATGCGCCGTCCGGCCAATCAGGAAAAGGTGTTGGAGCGGCTGCGCAAGTGGCGCGAGGCGGTTCCCGATCTCACCATCCGCTCGACCTTCATCGTCGGCTTTCCCGGCGAGACCGAGGACGATTTCAATTTCCTGCTCGATTGGCTGGATGAGGCGCAGATCGATCGCGCCGGCTGTTTCAAATACGAGAATGTCGACGGTGCGACCGCCAACAACCTCGAAGACCACGTCGATGAGGATGAGAAGCAGGACCGCTGGGACCGCTTCATGGAAACCCAGCGCCAGATCAGCGAAGCCAAGATGGAACGCAAGGTCGGCACGGTGGTTGACGTCTTGATCGACGAGGTCGACGAGGATGGCGCGATCGGCCGGTCCTCCGCCGACGCCCCGGAAATCGACGGCAACGTCTTCATCAACGGCGATGAAGGTGCCGCCCTGCAGCCCGGCGATGTGGTGCGCGTCACAGTCGAGGCCGCGGAAGATTACGATCTCTGGGGCAGCCTTGCGGCGGAGCAATAGGCGCCCCAACTAGTATTAGTAGCTGGAGCATTTCACCGCCTCTTTGAAGGTGGTTCGCTCAATCATGACCTGCCGGCAATCGAAGCCGGCCATACTGGAGCTTCCATCATGTCGCATCCGGATCGTGCGGCGCAGGAACGCAGCCTGATCGAGCTTGCCGGCCCCGATCGTTATGCCCAAGCCGTTCGCTTGGCTGAGAAATCCATCCGACTACCTCCGCCCGCCGTCTGGCTCGCCCTTTATCTTCGATTGGCTCTGTCGGAACTCATTCTCTGGTCGGTCATCCTGGCGGCCGGTCTCGGTGTAGCGTTCTTCGGCCGACCGCATGATTTTCCCATAATTCTCGGCGCCGCCATCCTCGGCACCCTCGGCATGGCTATCTACCGGCTCATTCGACTGGTCGAAGCACAGGATTGTGCCCGCGATCTCATTACGAAAGGTGAGCTGTGCGAACATCTGCTACCGATCTATCGGCGTCCGCTGGATATCGCTATTCGACAGCATCTGGCGCAGATGAATGTGCCGGTTGCCAATAGCAACGATCCGGTCGGAACGACCGACCGGAATCGCAACCACGGGTGATCAAGTAAGTTGGGGCTAGAGTGCTGCCGGGACCTGCAGGCCGCGCCGCTGCAGCGACTCCCAAGCTTCCTCGGCGGTATCGACGATCTCGAATAGATTGGTATCCGCCGGCGAGATGACGCCGTATTCCAGCATCACATCGCAATTGATCACCCGGCTCCAGTAATCCTTCCCCACCAGGACGACCGGCGAGGCCTTGGCCTTGCCGGTCTGTTCCAGCGTCAGAATCTCGAACAATTCGTCCATCGTGCCGAAACCGCCGGGAAACACCGCCAAGGCCCGCGCCCGCATCGCCAGATGCATCTTGCGCATCGCGAAATAGTGGAAGCGGAAGGTCAGTTCCGGCGTCGAATAGGCATTGGGTTCCTGTTCATGCTGCAAGGTGATGTTGAAGCCGATGGTCGGCGCGCCGGCTTCCATCGCACCACGATTGGCGGCTTCCATGATGCCGGGCCCGCCGCCCGTGGCGATCACATTGTCGCGCCAGCCATCGACCGGTGCGAGGGCGCCGCCCCGTTCCGAGACCAGCCGGCCGAAAGCCCGTGCCTCCTGATAGAAACGCGACAGCTTTTCCGCCCGTGTCGCCGCCGCTTCGGCTGCGGCATCGCCTGTCTTCACGGTTGCCCGCAAGGCCTCGACCTGTTCCGGCGACGGCGTGCGTGCGCTGCCGAAGCAGATGATGGTCGACCGGATGTGCCAATCGCGCAGCAGCAGGTCGGCCTTGCTGTATTCCAGGGCAAAACGCAGGCCGCGCAATTCGCGGCGATTGAGCATGAAATCGGTATCTTCGGCCGGCAGGAGATAACTGGGTGAGGTCTTCTGGCGGGTTGCATCAGGACGGGTTGTATCAGGCATTCCACTCTCTTTAGGCGATCGGATGACTCGCCACATCATAGAGCGCGATGGTTTCCAGTTGAAGCAAGTTTGCTTCGGCTGGAAAGCTGCCGCACCCTCTATCTTATTGAAGAGAGACAGAGAAAGATCACAAGTGCAATCGCTCCAGCGATTCCTCTTGTCATCCGGCTCTAGCCCGATCGGATCAAAAAGCTTTACGTTCTGTCGCAGGCCGGTGTTGCCGGGCCGCGGCGAAAGAACCGTCCGCCGAAGGCGATGATACACAGGCCGACCATCAGGACTGCCCCGCCGATGACCAGGCCATAGGTCACCGGCTCGCCCAGTTGCAGGATGCTGAGGAGGACGCCGACCACCGGCATGAGCACGGAAAACGGCATCACCTCATCGACCCGGTACCGCAAGAGCAGTCGGTACCACAGCGTATAGGGAAGAACGCAGCCGACGAAGGCCAGGATCACGACGCCGACCCAGCTTGCGGCCGACATCGCCTGCAGCACCGGCAGCGGATTGCCTTCGAACAGCAGGCTGGCCACCCAAAGCTGCGGGGTGGCATAGCGCAGCAGGCCTGCATAGATCGCCAATCCGGAATCCCTGCCCCAGACCGCGATGCCAACCTGGCCGCTGGCCCAGAACATGCCGCTGACCGCCACCAGCCCCACCCCGAACAGCCGCCCCTCGGCATCCGGCTTGCCGATGACGATGATGATCCCGATCAGCACCAAGGTCATGCCCAGCCAGTTGCGCAGATTCGGCTTGTCCCGGCCAACCACCCAGGCCAGCACGGCAGCGAAGGGGATTTGCAGTTGCAGGACCAGCATGGCGGTCGAGGCCGGCAGGATGGCGAGGCCCGACAGCAGCATCGAAGCCTGGATGGTGCCAGCGGAGGCCGATATCAGCAGCAGATGCAGCGGCCGCGTTTTCAGGCGGGGTGCCGCGGGATAGAGCACGACCGCCGCCATGCTGTAGGAAATGGCCATCAGGAGGATCGGCGAGATCTGCCCGACCAGCGGCTTGGCCAGGGTCAGGACGGCGCCCCAGAGCACCTGGACCAGTATCGCTATGATGACGTCGACCGCCGACATGATTTCCTCGCATTTTGGTCGGAGTTTAACGGCTGGCCGGGCGGCACTCACCTGACAAAAACGAATGGCCGGGCGACGATCGGCGGCTGTTGCGCGGCGGGCTGCAATATGTCTGTACTGCATCCTGCCGGGGTGGTTTCGACGGGTGAAAACTGCTTTTCCTGCCCCGCGAAGCGGCTAGAATGCCGCCATCACCCGCCATCACCGCGATCAAGGATTGGGACCCTTCCATGAGCAACGACGCAGCCGCCTTGCGCGGCAACTGGAATTATCCGACCTCCGTCAAATTCGGCTGCGGCCGCATCGCCGAATTGCCGGATCACTGCAAGGCATTGGGGATCAAGCGCCCCCTGCTGGTCACCGATCCGGGCCTGGCCGGCCTGCCGATGATCAAGGATGCCATCGCCCGTAACGAAGCCGCCGGCTTGCCGACCGGCCTCTTCAGCGACGTGCAGCCCAATCCGATCGGCAGGAATGTCGAAGACGGCGTGAAGATCTATAAGGCCGGCAAGCACGACGGTGTCATCGCCTGGGGCGGCGGCTCCGGTCTCGATGCCGCCAAGGCCGTTGCCTTCATGGCGGGCCAGACCCGGCCGCTCTGGGATTTCGAGGATATCGGCGATTGGTGGACCCGCGCCGATGCCAATGCGATCGCCCCGATCATTGCCGTGCCGACCACATCCGGCACCGGTTCGGAAGTCGGCCGCGCCTCGGTCATCACCGACGAAGTCAATCATGTGAAGAAGATCATCTTCCACCCGAAGATGCTGCCTTCGATTGTCATCGACGATCCGGAACTGACGGTCGGCCTGCCGGCGCATATCACCGCCGCCACCGGCATGGATGCGCTGTCGCATAACCTCGAAGCCTTCTGCGCTCCCGGCTATCATCCGCTGGCGGACGGCATTGCGCTTGAGGGCATGCGCCTGATCAAGGAATGGCTGCCGGTCGCGGTGAAGGACGGCAAGAATCTCGTCGCCCGCGCACAGATGATGGCAGCCTCCAGCATGGGCGCCACTGCCTTCCAAAAGGGCCTCGGCGGCATGCATGCGATCAGCCATCCGCTGGGCGCGCTCTATCACACCCATCACGGTCTGACCAATGCGGTGGTCATGCCCTATGTGCTGGAATTCAATCGCAAGGCAATCGGCGAAAAGCTGACCGCTCTTTCCCGTTATCTGAACCTGCCCAATCCGTCCTTCCAGGCGGTGCAGAAATGGGTGCTGGATCTGCGCCAGGAGATCGGTATTCCCCACACCTTGCGCGACATCAAGGTCGACGACAAGCAGGTCGATAAGGTCGCTGAAATGGCGGCGGTCGATCCCTCGGCCGGCGGCAATCCGATCAAGGTCGGCGCCCCGGAACTGCGGCAGATCTTCGTCGCTGCCCTGGATGGTAAGCTGTCGGCTTAAGGCACAGCGATAAGCACATGAAAAAGGGCCGGCCTCGCAAGAGCCGGCCTTTTCTTATTACCAGTCCGCGAGCACGATCTTGCCGATCGTTCGGCCAGCTTCCAATTTGCCATGAGCCCGCGCGAGATTGGCGGCATTGATCGGTCGCAAGACCTCCGCACCGGTCGGTGTCAGCACGCCTTTGTCGATCAGCACGGAAGTCTCGCGCAACAAGCGGTGCTGCTCGATCATATCGGGCGTCTGATGCGCTGAGCGCGTGAACATGTATTCCCAGTGGAAGCTGGCGCTCTTATCCATCAGCGGCTGAAGGTCCAACGGCTTGGTCGCACTGACGACGGCGCAGATCCGGCCCTGCGGCGCAATGAGCGAGGCCATGGCCGGGAAATAGGCAGCGGTATCGTTGAGGCAGAGAATGTAATCCGGCACCGGCTGACCGATATCCTTTAACTGCGGCGCCAGGTCCTTGCTGTGATCGACGACATGATCCGCGCCCAGCTTGCGGCACCAATCGGCCGATTGCGGACGAGACGCCGTTGCGATGACGCAGAGCCGCGCCAGCTTCTTCGCAAGTTGAATTGCCATCGATCCGACCCCGCCCGCACCGGCGATGATCAGCAGCACGCGGCCGTCATGCTTGCCGGTGCGGTCGATATCGAGCCGATCGAACAAAGCTTCCCATGCCGTCAACGTGGTCAAGGGCAGTGCGGCCGCCGTGGCGAAATCCAGCGATTTCGGCATCGGCCCGACGATGCGTTCATCCACCAGGTGGAACTGGCTGTTGGTGCCCGGCCGCTTGATGCTGCCGGCATAGAACACCTTGTCGCCCGGCCGGAACATCGTCACCTCGGGCCCGATCCGGCTGACGATGCCGGCGGCGTCATAGCCGAGGATATGAGGCGCGCCATCGGTCGGCGCGACACGGCCGCGCATCTTGTAATCGACCGGATTGACCGAGACGGCTTTCACCTCGATCAACAGATCCCGCCCCGCTGCGACCGGCTTCGGCAGCTCGGCCTCGACGAAACAGTCGGGATGGTCCGTTGGGAGATGGCGGCGAATGCCGATTGCTTTCATCGTTTCCATGACGCTTGACCTCGGTCTTGATCGATTTAGTCCAATCTTGCCGCGCATTCGGCCGCATGCAAGTGCGCTTCGCGCTACCCGCTATTGCAGCAAAATGCGGAGGGGTGTTCAAGTATTGGTGGATTGACGTATCGCGCCGCATCGGTTACATCCCCAGCATCTTTGGGGAGTAGCCGCCCTCCAGTGAGAGGGGTTCGCATCAACAGACTCGGCCGAAACGGCTGTGGTGCGAGCAATGGCCGGTCAGGCGTTTCCGACGCCCCGGTGGTTGGCGAGACCAATGACGTCGTTGCATCCGAGTAGCCGGGGGTGCGGTGCGTCATGGGTCATGCCGGCTTGAGGTACTTCCGCGATGAGTTTCCCCGTTCTTCTGGTCCTGGCCCTCGGGCTGGCGGTTGATGCCTTCGCCGCCGCCATCGCCAAGGGTGCGGCGGCGCGCGAACATCGCCTGCGCGATGCGCTGAAGGTCGGCGCCACCTTCGGCGCCTGCGAGGCCCTCACCCCGGCAATCGGCTGGCTGCTCGGCACCGCACTCAGCGGCTATATCGCCGAATATGATCATTGGATCGCCTTCGGCCTGCTGGCGGCGGTCGGCCTTCATCTCATCAAGGAAAGCCTGTCACCCGTCGATGAGGCCGAGGAAGAAGCACCGCGCAATCATTTCAGTCCGGTGAAGCTCGTGCTGACCGGCATCGCCACCAGCATCGACGCCACTGCGGTCGGGGTGAGCCTGGCGGTCATCAAGGTCAATCTCTTCTATGCCTGCGTGGTGATCGGCCTCGTCAGCTTTACCTTGTCGACAATCGGCGTGATGATCGGCAAGAAGGCCGGAGCGCTGCTGGGCCGCAAGGCCGAAGCGGCCGGCGGCATCGCGCTCATCGCCATCGGCGCCGGCATCCTGTTCGAGCATCTGACGGCCTGACATCGCGAGAAGGCCGTACCAAAAAAAGGAAACGGAATGTCCGCCATTGCGAATGCCATCGCCATACCCGGGATCGAGACCGAACGGCTGCTGCTGCGCGGGCACCAGGTGACGGAATTCGATGACTATGCCGCCATCTGGGGCGATCCTGTGGTGACCCGTTATATCGGCGGACGTCCATTCACGCGGGAGGAATGCTGGGCACGGCTGCTACGGCATGTCGGGCATTGGGCCGTCCTGGGACACGGCTATTGGGCGATCGAGGAGAAAGCCTCGGCACGCCTGATCGGCGAACTTGGCTTCGCGCAGTTCAAGCGCGACATCGACCCCATGATCGAGTTTCCGGAACTTGGCTGGGTTCTGGCACCGGCGGCACATGGCAAAGGCTATGCAACCGAGGCTGTCAGCGCCGCCCTTGCCTGGGGCGACGAGCATTTCGCCGGCGGTACGACCGTCTGCATCATCGACCCCGCCAACCGGGCGTCGCTTGGCGTCGCGGCGAAATGCGGATATCGGGAATTGCGACAGGTGACCTATAAGGGTCACCCAATCACGATGTTCACGCGGTGAAGATGACGTCGACCCGGCGATCAGATCGCATCACCGCTCAGGCCGTATAAGTCCTGCATGTCCGACGCCGGGGCCGCTTTGCGGCGCCGATTGGTCACCATCCGCTCGTGCAGTTGCCGGATCGCCGTGCTGCCGGTTCGCACGAAGAGACCGGGAATGGCAGCATGAACCAGGCAGGCCAGGCTTGCCACGAACATCCGGCTGCCGAATCCGGCGGCGACGCAAAAATGCTCGAAATAGCCTTCATCGACCGCGCGCGGATGTTCCAGGAACAGCTTGTCGAACATCAAAGGTCTTCCTTCTGGTGATGCGATGAGAAGATGCTACACCGATTTATGTGGAAATTTTTCCCGTTTTGATCCAGTATTGGAGGTGAAAATGAGATTTTATCCCACAAAACTGCTTGTATATGGTAAAAAATAACCAATCCGAGCTTGACCGCCTCGACGCCCGCATCCTGGCGGCGTTACAGGCCGATGCCGGCCAGGCCATCGCCGATCTGGCGTCAGCCGTGGGCCTGTCCGCCAATGCTTGTTGGCGCCGGGTCAAGCGGCTGGAGGAACTGGGGGTCATCCGTGGCCGGGTCGCCCTGCTGGATCCCGAGAAAATCGGTCTCGGCGTCACCGTTTTCGTCGCGGTCCGCACCAACGAGCATAACGATGCCTGGTTGCAGCAATTCGCCGAGGCGGTACGGCAAATTCCCGAGGTGGTCGAGTTCTACCGGATGAGCGGCGATATCGATTATCTGTTGAAAGTCGTGGTGACCGACATCGCCCATTACGACCGGGTCTATAAACGCCTGATCAAATCCGTGAAGCTGACCGATGTCAGTTCCAGCTTCGCCATGGAACAGATGAAATATACCACGGCTCTGCCGGTCCCAACGATGAGCGACGCATGATCCCACCGAAGGCTCCGTCCAGTGACGAAAGAATCGATGCCACCTTTCGCAACGGCTCCATCACGGCGGTCGGCATCCTCACCGGCTTCTCCCTGGGCTATGTCAGCCAATGGGTCTCCGATCCATCGCCGTGGGATCTTTATGATCTTTTCGCCGTCTGCCCGCTGATCCTCGGCATCATCCTGCAAGTCATGGCCCTGGCCACTTTGCTTTCCGTCTCATCCCTCTATCTCGTGTATTATAACCGGGCCAAGTCGATGTTCCTGACCGGCCTGGCCCTGACAGCCCTGGGCATGACGATTGCGGTGGGGCTCGACATCAGCGGTCTTGGCGAAGCGGACGCCCAACCCCACACAAGCCCATCAGGTCCGAACGGTTCGTAGAAAGACACTGGCGTCGCTAAAGACCTCGGAGCCGCTGCGGCTGAGCATCGCTTTCGCGGGCGAGATTGCCGATTGCGCACAAAAAAGAGGCGCGGAAGAACCGCGCCTCTCATGTTTTAGCAGTTAAGCGAAACTCAGCCCTGCAGCTTCGCTTTCAGCCGCTCGTTCAGCATCGCCGGATTGGCCTTGCCGCCGGTTGCCTTCATTACCTGACCGACGAAGAAGCCGAACAGCTTGTCCTTGCCGCCGCGATATTCGGCGACCTTGTCGGCATTCTTGGCCAGGATATCGTCGATCGCTGCATCGATGGCGCCGGTATCGGTCACCTGGCGCAGGCCCTTTTCCTCGACGATCGCCGGGGCCGACTTGCCGGTCTCCAGCATCGCTGCGAAGACTTCCTTGGCGATCCGGCCGGAGATCGTGTTGTCCTGGATGAGGCCGACCAGCTCACCGAGCTGTGCCGCCGAGATCGGGCTTTCAGTGATCGTCTTGCCTTCCTTGTTGAGCAGGCCGAACAGTTCCGAGATGACCCAATTGGCCGTCAGCTTCGGATCGCGGCCCTTGGCCGCCTGTTCGTAGAATGCCGCCGTCTCGCGCTCTGCCACCAGCACGCCGGCATCGTAGTCGCTGAGGCCGAATTCCTTGACGAAACGCTCATGCTTCGCATCCGGCAATTCGGGTAGGCCCGCCTTGATGCCATCGACGAAGCTCTGCTCCAGAATGAGCGGCAGCAAGTCCGGATCTGGGAAGTAGCGATAGTCATGCGCTTCTTCCTTCGACCGCATCGGCCGCGTCTCGCCGCGATTGGGATCGTAAAGCCGCGTTTCCTGCTTGATCGTGCCGCCATCCTCGATGATCTCGATCTGGCGCCGCGCTTCATGCTCGATCGCCTGGGCGACATAGCGGATCGAGTTCACGTTCTTGATTTCGCAACGCGTACCGTAAGGATCACCCGGCTTGCGCACCGACACGTTGACGTCGCAACGCATGGAGCCTTCATCCATGTTACCATCGCAGGTGCCGAGATAACGCAGGATCGAGCGCAGCTTCTTCAGATAGGCCGCCGCTTCATCGGACGATCGCATATCCGGCTCGGAGACGATTTCCATCAGCGCCACGCCGGCGCGATTGAGATCGATATAGCTCTTCGACGGATGCTGGTCGTGCAAGCTTTTGCCCGCATCCTGTTCCAGATGCAGGCGCGTGATGCCGACCTCGCGACGCGACCCGTCCGGCAGATCGAGGATAATCGTGCCCTTGCCGACGATCGGCTGCGTGTACTGTGAGATCTGATAGCCGGCGGGCAGATCGGCGTAGAAATAGTTCTTCCGGTCGAACACCGATTTTAGGTTGATTTCGGCATTGAGACCGAGGCCGGTGCGCACCGCCTGCTCGACGCAGATCTCATTGATCACCGGCAGCATGCCGGGGAACGCAGCATCGACCAGACTCACCTGGCTGTTCGGCTCGGCGCCGAAAGCCGTGGCGGCGCCGGAGAACAGCTTCGCCTTGGAAATGACCTGGGCATGCACTTCCAGGCCCAGCACCACTTCCCACATGCCGGTGCGGCCTTCGATCAGGTTCTTCGTGTTATCGCTCATCGTCTTTCCCTCCGGCATCTCAGTAACCAGCCGGAACGGCGGTGAAGTTCGCCGATTTCTCGACCACCTGGCCGACACGGAACAAGGTTTCCTCATCGAAGGCACGGCCGATCAGCTGCAAGCCGAGCGGCAGGCCCTGGCTGTCGAGGCCGGCCGGTACCGAAATGCCCGGCAGGCCCGCCAGATTGACCGTCACGGTGAAGACGTCGTTGAGATACATGGCGATCGGATCGTCGCTCTGCTCACCGGCACCGAATGCTGCCGATGGCGTCGAGGGTGTCAGGACCACATCGATATCCTTGAACGCTTCCGTGAAGTCACGGGCGATCAAGGCACGCAGACGCTGGGCCTTCAGGTAATAGGCGTCGTAATAGCCGGCGGAGAGCACATAAGTGCCGATCATCACGCGGCGCTTCACTTCCTTGCCGAAGCCGGCTTCACGCGTCAGCTCATACATTTCATCCAGGGTCTTGCCCGGCACCCGCAGGCCGAAGCGCACGCCATCATAGCGTGCGAGGTTGGACGAGGCTTCCGCCGGGGCGATGATGTAATAGGTCGGCAACGCGTATTTGGTGTGCGGCAGGCTGATCTCCTTGATCTCCGCCCCTGCCGCCTTCAGCCAGGCGACACCTTCATCCCACAATTTGGCGATTTCCGGCGACAGGCCGTCGAGTCGGTATTCCTTCGGGATACCGACCTTGAGGCCGCGGATATCGCCGGTCAGCGCCTTGCGAAAATCCGGCACGGCGACATCGACGGAGGTCGAATCCTTCGGATCATGCCCCGCCATGGCACTCAGCATGATGGCGCAATCCTCGACCGAGCGTGCCATCGGCCCGGCCTGGTCGAGCGACGAGGCGAAAGCGACGATGCCCCAGCGCGAGCAGCGGCCATAGGTCGGCTTGATGCCGGTGGTGCCGGTGAAGGCGCAAGGCTGGCGGATCGAGCCGCCAGTATCCGTACCGGTCGCTGCCATGGCGAGCCGCGCGGCAACCGCCGCGGCGGAGCCGCCGGAGGAACCGCCCGGCACCAGCTTCACATCGCTATTCTTGCGCTTCCACGGATTGATTACCGGACCGTGATAGGAGGTCTCGTTGCTCGAGCCCATGGCGAATTCATCGAGGTTCAGCTTGCCCAGCATCACCGCGCCGTGCCGCCACAGATTGGTCGTCACGGTCGATTCATAGGTTGGCTTGAAACCATCAAGGATATGCGAGCCCGCCGTGGTCAGGACGCCGTCGGTGCAGAAGAGATCCTTGATGCCGATCGGCAGGCCATCCATCAGGCCATTGGCCTCGCTCTTGGCGCGGCGCTGATCGGCGGCATCGGCCATCGCGCGCGCCTTGTCCGGTGTCTCGGTGATATAGGCGTTGAGATCGCGATGCTTTTCCATGGCCGCGAGATAGGCGTCAGTCAGTTCGCGCGAGGAGAATTTCTTGGCCTTCAGCCCTTCCAGGGCGGCGGCCATCGTCAGATGCGTCAGTTCGCTCATGATCGGGTCGATCCGTTATTCGACAACTTTGGGAACGGTGAAGAAGCCATGGGCCGGCTCGGGCGCATTGGCCAGGATCTTGTCCGGCATGGCGCCGTCATTGACCACATCCGGCCGTTGCGGCAGGCCACGTTGTTCGACACCCGTCATCGGCTCCACACCGGTCGTATCGACCTCGTTCAATTGCTCGACCCAGGTCATGATCCCGTTCAGTTCCTTGGCCAGACCGGCCAAGTCCTGTTCGGGCACGCGGATGCGCGCTAAAGTGGCGATATGGGCGACGGCTTTGGTGTCCAATGACATCGGGCAACCCGTTCTGTTCAAGTCTCGAGAAAACGCTCAAAAGCGCGGCGGAACCTAGCATCCGGCCGGCCCATTCCGCAACCGCTCCGCGGCCGGAACCGGCGCCGGTCTGGACCGCACTGGGCTATTGCTGCCAGTAGAGCTGCGCCAGGGTAAAGACCCCAAAGGCCATCAGGGCCAGGCCGGCCCCGCGATTGATGCGGGTCAGGCCCAGGGCGCCGATCCGGTGGCGGATCAGCCCGACCACGACGGAGAGGGTAAGCCACCAGCCGGCCGCACCAACGAACACCCCGAAAATGAGCGCTGGAACCGTTTCCAGGGCATATCCGCCGCCGGCGGTCACGCCGGCGAAGACCGCGGCGAAGGACAGGATGGTGGAAGGATTGGCCAGCGTCAGCAGCATCGTGACGAAGAATTCCGCCAACAGCCCGCTTGGCACCTTTTCGCCATTTTCCGGCTGGATCGCCCGCTTGCGGGCCAGATAGAGGCCGAACAGGATCAGGAAAAGACCGGCCCCCAGCTTGAACCAGAACTGTTCCATCTGCAGGATATTGCCGACCAGGCTGATCGCCAGGGCCCCCACGGCGGCGAAAATGGTATCCGCCACCGCCGCGCCGAGCCCGGCGCAGAACCCGGCCAAGCGGCCCTTTTCCAGGGTCGTCCGGATGCACAGCATGCCGATCGGACCGACCGGAGCCGCCACGGCGAAGCCGATCGCCGCACCCTGGATCCAGATCCAGCTATGCATCAGGAAGTGATCGATCATGCCGCCGGTTGCACCAGGGAGACGGTCGGTTGCCCGCAACTAGCTGACAGGCAGCGTGTAGACCTGCCTGGTCCGGGAAAAATGCAGCTCTTGTCGACGGCAGCCCGCATGATCGAAGTTTACGCAGTCCCTACTGTGGTATGTCGATGAGTATGCTGAATGAGGATCAGCGACAAGTATTTTATCCAATGAAGAACTTTTGCCGCAGCCCGCCCGCAAAGCTGCCGCAAAAATGCCCCGAAGACATGGTTCTTAATACACTGGCTCTAGGCTTGAATTCACGGTACTTGGATTCTCCGCGCTTGGAGACGCAACAATCCCTTGATAGCCTCATTAATAAACAAGGCCGTCAGATGCAGATCGGTAACCTCGAAACCGGATGGACCAGCAAGTGACGACGCAGCGACCGGTTGCTTTCCCCTTCCTCAGAAGATTTTTGCCGCGGGTCGTCGGGATCGCCTTGCTCGCCAATTTCCTGTTGCCCGATGCCCTGGTTTTCATGCCGCCGGCCGCGGCCGATAGTCCATCTGGCACCTTGCAAAAGGCCGCCACCGATTCGCCTCAGGACTTGGTCGTGCCCGGGTCCAAGCCGCTCACCGACCCGGCGGCGATCAAAACCAAGCTTGATAACATCACCATCTATGGCCGCTACAACGATACCGGCGAAGACTGGATCGAATATCACCTCAGCGACGGGCGGTCCGCTTATTGGGAGAAGGGCTGCACCTATCCCGGCAAATGGTGGGTGGATAACGGGCAGGTCTGCTACGCCTATCCCAATTATCGCAACAATGCGCCGAACTGCTTCATCATGTTCGTGCGGCCGGATGGCGGCGTGCAATTCGTTTCCATCTTCGACAATGGGCAGGCCTATCTCGCCTCCAGCAGCGTCAAGATGATAACCGGCAATGATGCGCATCTGCCGGTTGGCGGCATCAGCCCCTGCGTCGGTGTCTGATCGTTACGCCGCCTGACCGTCACATTATCTGCCCGTCACGCTTCCGCGAAAGCAGTCTCCAGCACCTGCATCAGGTGATCGGCATTGGCCTGTGAGAAGATCATCGCCGGCCGCAGCTTGATCACATTGTCATAAGGCCCATCCGTGCCCATCAGCACGCCAAGTTCACGCGCCTTCTGAACGATACGCCCGGCAAGCGCCGTCGCCGGTTTCTTACTGGCCCTGTCTTCCACCAGATCAAGGCCGAGGAACAGGCCCGATCCCCGGACATCGCCGATTTCCGGATAGCGTTCCGCCAGCCGTCGCATGCGGGCGATGAGATCGTTGCCGGTGTCGAGTGCATTCTGCTGCAGGCGGTCCCGCTCGATGATCTCCAGGACTTTCAAGCCGATGGCGCAGGAAACCGCATTGCCGCCAAAGGTGTTGAAATATTCCATGCCGTTGGCAAAGGACTCGGCGATCTCCGCCGTGGTCACCAAGGCTGCCAGCGGATGGCCATTGCCGATCGGCTTGCCCATGGTGACGATATCCGGCACCACGCCTTGGCTTTCGAAGGCCCACATATGGCTGCCGATCCGGCCGAAGCCGACCTGCACCTCATCGGCGATGACAAGGCCGCCGGCGGCGCGGATATCGCGATAAACCTCTTGCAGATAGCCCGGCGGCAGAACGATCTGTCCGCCGACGCTCGGCATCGATTCGGCAATGAAGCCGGCCGGCTTGCGGCCCTGCGCCGCCATGGCCGATAGCTGATCCCGTACCGATTGGGCAAAGCGCGTGCCGTGCTCTGCCGCCGGCCAATCCGCCGCTGCATGATAGCTGTCCGGCAAGGCCGCTTCCCAGACATGATCCGGTTTTCCGGCACCGCCCTTGCGCTTGTATTTATAGGGGCTGATCTCGATCAAAGAGCTGAGATGGCCGTGATAGGCCCAATCGAGCGTCACCATGTCCCGCTGGCCGGTATGGGCCCGCGCCATACGCAAAGCGAGATCATTGGCTTCGCTGCCGGTGCAGACAAAACCGCAGACCCGCAGTGGCGCCGGCAATGTCGCCGTCAGGCGATCGGCATAATCGATGATCGTATCATGCAGATAGCGCGTATTGGTATTGAGGCGGCCCGCTTGTCGCGCCAGCACCTCGACGATTTCCGGGTGGCTGTGGCCGAGATGCGCGACATTGTTGTAGCAATCGAGATAGGCCCTGCCCTGGGCATCGATCAGCCAGACGCCCTCGCCCCGCACGATCTTCAGCGGCTGGCGATAGGAGATGCTGAGATTGCGCAGCAATTGCCGGCGGCGCGCCGCGACGATCTCCTCGACCTCTCGTCCCGTCTGCTCAAAAACCTCATCCGACAGGCCGGCGAGATAGCGCGGATCGGGAAAGAGATCGGCCCAGACATCGCGATAGGCGCTTTCGCCAACCCCGATGATTTCAAACGCGCTGCCCGGCTCATAGGTCACAAGCTGCAAATGCAGATGCGGCAGCCAGTTGCCGTTCTCATGTGTATCGCCGATCCAGGCGAAAACCTCGCCGGCCGCGACCCGGTCACCGGCTTTCAGCTTCCTGGCGGTCTTCGAGGCAAGATGTCCCCAGAGGCTGAAGAACCGTAGGCCGGGTTCGGGTTCGTGTTCCAGCAACACCGCGCAACCATAATCGAGCGGCTCGCCCGAGACATGGATATCCTTCACGATGCCGTCGAGCGGCGCGCGCAGGACGCTATCCGGCGCAACGAAAAGGTCGAGGCCGATATGTACCGTTCGCCGTGCCTTCTTATCGAAGATCGACGCAAAGGCCGGCGTCGAATAGATCGCTCTCTCTTCGCCCCAGGGACCGATGCCGAGCTCGATCCCGCGTTGCGCCGCCATGTGCGCCCAGATCGCCTGGGCTTCATCCGGCCGCCTATTGGCCGAGGCAATGGCGATCGCATCCGTCGCCCTGCCGAGCGGCACCAGGCCCTTTTCCGACAATGCCGGATGCCGGTCGAAAATCGCGGCGAATGTCGCGCGGTTATCCTTGATCCAGCGGGCGGTTCTTTCCGCACCGGAAACCGCCTCGAAGCCGCAGGCACGGCGCAGAATGCCGGTCGCCAGAATCGGATTCATGGCACCGAGCTGCCGCAGCAACGCCCAGGCCGGCGCCTCGCTGATGCTGAGATAGGCATTATCCTTCGCCCGTTCCCGGCGCGATGCCGACATGGTGACGCTGGTGACCAGGCGCATGGCGATGAGATCGTAGAGCAGGTCGACTTCCGCCTCCTGCAACGGCAGGTGCCGGTGATAGGCAGCAACGATCTGGCCGGCCGCCGTCAGCGGCGCATCGCTGTCGAGGATCGCATAGGCGCAAGCGATCGCCAGTTCACCGATCAAGACGCTATGCATCGCATCGCCGAAATCGATGATCCCGGTGATGGCTGTGCCGGCCGCATCGACCAGCAGGTTATAATCATTGGGATCGTTGTGAATGACCGCCGCCCGCAGGCGCTGCAGGCACGGCGCGACCTTTTCATCGAACCGGTTCAAGAAGCTTTCGACCAACGCCCGGTCGGCGGCATCGGCGATGTGATGCAGCCGGCTGCGGGACCGGCCCGCCAGACGGATATCCCAATCGAGATCGCAAAAAGCGCCGGGATGGCCGAAGCTCTGCAAGGCCGCATCCATGCGGCCGAGGAGATCGCCCAGACTGCCGAGAAGCTGCGGCGTTTTCATCGCCTGCGCGAAGGGCTCACCCGGCAAATAGCCAACCAGCCGCACGAAATACCGGGCACTGCCGGTTCCCTCGATCTGCGTGAGGAGCCGACCATCCAGGCTGGGTCGGATATGCGGCACCGGCAAACCGGGATCGACAGCCGCCAGATGCTGCAGCATGGCGCATTGGAATTCCAGCCGATCCGGCTGCTCCAGGGCATTGGCGATCTTGAGGATCCAGGCCGTGCCATCCGTTTCGACCAGTTTGACGTTCTGATCGCGCTCGCTGTCCAGCGGGCTCAACATGCCTGAGAGCCCATAGACGCGTTTGGCGATGTCGCCGATCTCCGCCAGGGTAAGGGCCGGCGGCGGGCTGCTCAGGATCGATGCGGGCTGGTCCATTTGGATGGTCCTATCGGCTTGCGAAATATCGCGGAATCTGCGACCTCTGGCGCGACAAGACAATCGCCATTATGGCTGCCACGACCGCCATTTTGGCGGCATGGCCGGCTGGATAGGTGATTCGCCGGATAGCTGATCCAGGATTGCGATGCGCCCGCTCGACGACCGCGACCGCCAAATTCTCGCCTTGTTGCGGCAAGACGCGCGCCTGCCGCTGAAAACCCTGGCGGCCAGGATCGGCCTTGCGCGCAGCACCTTGCGGGAAAGGCTGGCGCGGCTGGAAGCCGATGGTGTCATTCGCGGCTATCGCATCGATATCGCGCCGGAGGCAAGCGGCACCGTCGGCGCTTATCTGCTGGCGCGGCTGCAGCGGACGCCGGCGCTCGATTTCATCGCGGATCTGCGCAAGCTGCCGGAGGTGCGGGATTGTGCCTCGGTCGCCGGCGACATCGATCTGATCATCCAGTTGCAGGCCGAGACGATCGAGCGTCTCAATGCCGTGCGTGACGAGATCGCCCGGCATCCGGCCGTCGCCGATCTGACGACCTCGGTCGTGCTGCGCCGGGATATCGGCGGCTAAACTGGATCGATGTTTAAGCCACCCGCACACCGTCATCATGATAGGTATCGAGCATCAGCATGGTGACGGTGCGGTCGATGCCGTCGACATGCCAGAGCGCGCAGATCAGCGTTTCAAGATCTTTCGACGTGCCGGTACGGACCTTCAGCATCATGCTCGCCTCGCCGGCCAGGCTGTGACATTCTTCGATTTCCGGAAACTCGCCGAGATCCTGGAACACTTCTTCGCAGGTGCGGCGCTTCAGATAGACGAGGATATAGGCGCCGAGGCCGAAACCGGTGGCGGCGGGGGTAACATCGACGGTATATCGGCGGATGGCGCCGGATTTGCGCAGCCGTTTGACCCGCTCGAAGACCGCCGGCGCCGACAGGTTGAGCTGCTGCCCCAATTCGGCATATTTCGCGGCGGCATTCTGTTTCAGCAGGCTTAACAGCTTTCTGTCGACAGGATCGAGTTCGGTCATTTGGCCTCCTCTCGGCTGAATGCCATTCGATTTACATCATTCGGCAATTATAGCATTTGCCTTATCAGCATTCGAGCAATCATAATTTAACCGAATTTCATTCGGAGATATCCCGTGGCCGATACCGCCTTGAACGCCAATCCGCCGATGCGCTGGTCGACCACCTGGGGTCTGACGGCGGGGGTCTGCGCCGTCGGGTCGGAAGCCCTGCTGCTGTCGCCGGTCCTGGCCGATATCGGCCGCGATTTCGCGCTGAGCCCGGCGGAAACAGGTTTCGCGGTGACCATCTACGGCATCGCCTTGGCCGCAGTGGCGCCCTTTGCCGGGTTGATTAGCGACCGGCTATCGCGCAAACGGACCCTGCGCCTTGGCCTCATCGTCTTCAGCCTGGCCGGCTTCGGCGCCGCCTTCGCGAGCAACTTTGCGATTCTGCTCGTAGCGCGGGCGCTTTGCGCTGTCGGCGCCGCCTTGTTCCTGCCGTCCAGCTATGCCTATGTCGGCGATGAAGTGCCCTTTGACCGGCGTGCCCAGGTCATGGGCCGGGTGATGTTCGGCTGGTCGATCTCCATGGTGCTCGGCGTTCCCCTGGGCGGTGCGCTGAGCGAGATCGTCGGCTGGCGCGGTGCCCTGGCATCGCTGGCATTGCTGGGGCTTTTCGTCCTGGCCATGTTGTGGCGCCTGCCGTCGCGCCATCGCCCGAATACTGAGCCCGGTGCCTTGAAGAGACTGGTGGGCAATCTCTGGCGGCTGATCTGCCAGGGGAAGATCCTGCTGCTGCTGACCGTCAACTTCCTCAACATGTTCAGCTTCTACGGCGTCTACACCTATCTCGGCACCGATCTGCGCGACACGCTGCAGACCGGCGGCGGGGGTGCGGCCCTTTATGCCGGCTTCTACGGGTTGGGTTTCGGCATTTCGACCATCAACGGCCGGCTGGCCGACCGGCTCGGCAAGCCGCGCACATTGATCATCGCGCTGCTCTGTCTGGCGGTCGTGCTGTCCGCCCTGCCGATCGCGGCGCATGGCGCCATCACCTTGGCGCTCGCCATGTGCATCTGGGGGATCTTCCAGGGCGGCGTCATGGTCAGCCTGCCCAGCATCGTGACCGAGCAATCCACCGAATTGCGCGGCTCCGTCACGGCCCTGCTGAGCTGCACCACCTATATCGGCGTCACCATCGGCTCTTCGGCGATGGGTCTGGTCTTCGAAGGGGCCGGCTATCAAGTCGTCGGCCTGTCCTGCGGTGCTGCATCCCTGCTGGCGGCTTTGCTGTTTCTGATGCGCCGCCGCGTTGCCGATCTCTGAAAGCGCCAACCTCTAACAGCGAAAGAGCCGGCAATCGCTGCCGGCTCTTCCTTTTCAAACCTGATGAAACGAGGAATCAATCCAGGCCGAAGCCGATCGAGGTCGGCTTGCCGTCATCATACTTGGACAGCCACTCCACCACGGTATCGCGATAGCGGGTCAGGCCCTTGTAATCGGCCAGTTCCGGCGGCAGGTCCTTCAGCACGCGATGGAAGCGGCGGCCCCATTTCGGTTCGGTGACCAGCTCACTCATCTTGATCAGATAGCAGCGGATCGGAAAGACGATCGCGTTGGACCGCGGCAGGCGCCAGAGCGATTGCAGCTCGACACGCAAATGAACCTTGTCGCCGACATTGTCCGGCGTCACCTCGGTCCGGTCCTTGCCCCATTTATGGTAATTCTCGGGGCTGGTATCGAGGCGCGGATTGATGGTCATGGTCCAGTTCAGGCGCCGCACCGGATGGCCATGCTGCAGGTTGAGCAGGAATTTCAGTGCGCGCTCGAAAACGCCCATCTGATGGGCCAGCGGCACCGGCCCATGCCATTCCATGAAGTTCATGCCGATATCGAAATCCAGCGACCAGTCGGCCTGGGTGGTCACCATGCCGGCATCCATCCACAGATTGTTATCGCGCTGATCCATGATCGCGAAATCGCCTTGGGTCTGCCGGGTGATGTATTCCATCGGCTCATAGGGCAGCGTGCTGACATCACCGAAGGTGAAGGTGTCGTCGATGCCGAGCGGGCGATTGATCCAATGCCACTTGTCGCCCTGCTTCTCGAGCGTAAAGTGTTCCGGATAGCTCTTCGACTTGCATTCCATGATCAGCTCGAGCAGGTCCCATTGCGCCGTCATCATATGCGGCAGGGCCTGGCAGCGCAGCGGGTCTTCCTTCAGCACCAGCGCCCGGTCTCGCATCTCCGAAACGTAATGTTCGTCAACATCGAAGAGATGCTCATAGACCGAGCCCTTGGCCCCCGGCACATGGGGTTCGATATTGACCGAATACATGTACTTGTCTTCGGGGAACGGGAACGGAAAGCGCTTGATCGTCTGCGGACTGTTTTTGAACGTGAAACTGTCGCGGAATGTTTCGTCCTTGAACTGAATACCCATCTTACCCTCCCGTGCCGGCGAACTTTTTCAAGATCACGCCCGGCTTCATATAGAGATGCGCTATCCGAATGCGCTTCTTGGCGGCGCGCTTACGATTGTTTCATCAGAGATCGAGCACCAGTTCGCGCCCATTGAGGCGTGACACGCAGATCATGATCTTCTTGCCCGACTGGCGCTCGTCCTTGCTGAGATAGTGATCGTTATGCTCGATCTCGCCATCGGCACTGCAGACGGCCGTCTCGCATTGACCACAGGCGCCGCCACGGCAAAGGAAATTCGCATCGACATTGGCGGCTTCCAAAGCTTCGAGAATGCTCTGATGTTCACCGACCATGATGTTACGCTGCGACTTCTTCAGCTTGACGATGAAGGGCTGTCCAGATGGCGGCGCCAGGAATTCTTCCGAATGGACATTCTCATCCGGCCAGCCCGCCTCGCGCGCGCTCTTCTTCACCGCCTCGATCATCGGCGCGGGCCCGCAAACATAGAGATGCGTGCCCAAAGGCTGATGCTCCAGAAGCTCGCCGAAATCGATCATCTGACCTTCGGCCTGGCAATAGGTCCTAACCCGGCTGTGGCCATAGCGCTCTTCAAGCTCGCGCCAATAGGCGCCATGGCTTCGGCTACGAAAGCCGTAATGCAGCTCGAACTTGCCGTTCCGCGCCGCCAGGGCATCCATCATCGCCATGAAGGGCGTGATGCCGATACCGCCGGCGATGAAGATATGCTTGCGGCCGCCGGCGCTGACGGGAAAGAGATTGACTGGATTGCTGATCGTCAGGATATCGCCTTCCTTGACCTGATCATGCATGAAATGCGATCCGCCGCGCGAGTTCTCGGTACGGAGCACGCTGATTTCAAAGCAGCTCGAATCATCCGGCGACGACATCAGGGAATAGGGATTGCGATAGGTGACCGTATTGCCCGCAGCATCCTTGCCCTTCATCGTCACGACGACATGCGATCCGCCGGAGAACCGGGGAAGAACCATATCGGAACCGTCGACTGGGACGAAACGGAAGCATTTGACCGTATCCGCCACCTGTTTCACCGAGGTGACGACGACTTGCATACCGATATTCTTGCTCATCTGAACGCTTCCTCCACCGGGGGTACATCGCCCGGCACTTCGGCATCGATACAGACGCCCTGGAACGCCGCGATGCGCCGGGAATAGTGATCGCGCACCAGCAATGTCAGACCGCAATGGCTGCAGGTTGCGGGATTGGTGGTGACGTTCTCCGTGATGCCTTTGCAGTGCACGCAGGACACACGCCGCGCCAGCGATCCGCGATGTTCGGTGCGGATGGAGAGGAAGCTGATACCGGCATCGGTACCAACCTTCATCACCTGGCCGATAAAGCCTTCGGTACCGGCCACATAGAGCCGCAGTCCCATGTGCGCGGTCGACAGAGCCGCACCCAGCCGGGTCAGCAATGTCGGTATGGTCGGCGCTTCCCAATAATCGGCAGCGTTCAAAGCACGAAGGGCGGCTGCGTGATTGCTGCCGCCCTTCACATGCAGGATTTCCAGCCGCGATAAGAAGCCAGGGTCCTTCGTTTCCGTTTTCTCCAGCAGCGCCAGAGCCCCTTCGCCCTCCAGGGCAACCAGATGCCGTCGCGCATGCGGATCAATATGCAGGCCCGTATATTCGGGCCGGCTTTTGATACCCGAAACCAGCAGAATCTTTGATCCCGCTCACTTACATAAGATAGAGGGCGATTCAGCTTTTAAATAGAAGCACAGCGCTTCTATTTGAAACCATCGCGCTCTAGCCGTGACGCCCTTGCGAACGTCACGGCTTAAACACTTTCCTCAAGCTTAACCGACCGCCGTCCGCTTCTTCTTTTCCGGATCGTCGAATGTGATGGTATGGGCAATGGCACTTGCCTTCACGTTTTTGCCGCGGACTTCCAACTTCACGCCCTGCTTGGCATAGGGCACATCGAGGCGGGCAATCGCCATCGATTTGTTGGTGAGCTTGGAATAGGACGGGCAGGTGATGACGCCGACCTTCTTGCCGTCGGCCCAGACTTCATCGCCCCCATCGGCCATCTTATCGGCATCGATCAGCATGCCGAAGATCTTGAAGCGTTCCTTGCCCTTCAGGCGGGCATGCTCCTCGGCACCGCGGAAGCCGGTCTTGCCGGGGCTGACGGTGAAGTCGAGGCCGAGTTCCCACAGCGAATCGCCGGGACCTTCGTTCGCGAAGGGATACATCTGCGAATTGTCGTAGGGATAGAACAGCAGATAGCTTTCCACCCGCAGCAGATCGAGCACGCTGAAGCAGACCGGGATAATGCCCATGCTCTTGCCTTCGGCGAGGATGGTGTCCCAGACCAGCGGCGCATCCTGGCCGCGGACGAAGATTTCATAGCCGCGCTCGCCAGTATAGCCGGTGCGGGAAATCATCACCGGCGCACCGAACAGCGAGGTCTGCATGTGATGGAAGTAACGCAGATCGCGAATACCCGGCACATGCTTCGCCAGGAAATCGACCGCGACCGGCCCTTGCAGGGAGAGGTCGTGCAGATCGTCATCGAACAGCACCGCGCAATTGCGGCCTTGGGCCTGCCTTACCACTTCCTCGTGGCCGGAACCCGAACCATGCACCAGCATCCAGGAATTGGGGCCCGTGCGATAGACGATGCAGTCATCGGTGAAATGGCCGCGCTCATTGAGCATGCAGGCATAAACCGACTTGCCGGGATAGAGCTTGGAAACGTCGCGCGTCGTGATGTAATCCAAGACGGCGATCGCATGCGGCCCGACCAGATGAACCTTTTTCAGACCAGAGACGTCCATTAGACCAGCTTTGGTCCGCACTGCCTTGTGCTGATCGAGAATATCGGAGTCGTAGGTCCAGGCTGTTCCCATGCCACTCCAATCCTCAAGCTGCGAGCCCAAGGCGCGGTGACGATCTGCGAGCACGGAAAAGCGCCAACTCTTCGGCATTTAATTCCTCCAGAATTTTCCTTTTACGAATTATTATTTCCCGCAGGTTAACCCCGATTTGTGAAATTGCAACCGGATTTCTTCGGGGATTTTTTTGTTTACCAGCCTTTTATGACCCAACGCGGCGACTGCGAGGATTGTAACCTCGCAATACGGCATGCCGAGCTCGCAACCATCGGCCATTTTTGGCATCGCAGCGACCAAATTCGACGTCGCGCCGCACCAGTGACTATAGATAATGGCCGTGAAAGATTGAGAAACAATTGCTGACCTAAAAACCAAAACCAGGCCAATTAAGATTTAGCCAGACCATTGGCCTATTGGTTTTCGGGCGGGCAAAAGCCGCCCCAGCAAGAGAAGGCGGATCTTCAAGCGTAACGAGGCAATGCCGCCACGCTTGAAGATCCCAGCCTTATTCGACGGTCACGCTCTTTGCCAGATTGCGCGGCTGATCGACATCGGTGCCTTTCGCCACGGCGGCATGATAAGCGAGAAGCTGCACCGGCACCGCATACAGGATCGGCGCGACGAACGGATCGACCTTCGGCAATTCCACCGCAGCCATGGCGTCGCCGCCCAGTTTGGCGACACCATCGGCATCGGAGAAAAACACGACACGTCCGCCGCGGGCCCGAACTTCCTGCAGATTGGACGCGGTCTTGTCGAAGAGATCGTCATGCGGCGCGACGACAATGACCGGCACATCCTCGTCGATCAGGGCGATCGGCCCGTGCTTCATCTCGCCGGCGGCATAGCCTTCGGCATGAATATAGGAGATTTCCTTGAGCTTCAGCGCCCCTTCCAAGGCTATCGGATAGGAGGTCCCACGTCCCAGGAACAAGACGTCACGGGCTTCCGAAACCTTGAGGGCAATCTCCTTCAATCGCTGATCGTGATTGAGAATTTCCGAGACCCGCGCCGGGACCTCGATCAAGGCGCCGGACAGCTCGGCTTCGCGCTTTGCGTCAATCGTGCCGCGGGCACGCGCCGCCGCGATCGCCAAGGTGGCAAGCACGACGAGCTGCGTGGTGAAGGCCTTGGTCGAGGCGACGCCGATCTCCGGCCCGGCCAAAGTCTGCAAGACGACATCGGCTTCCCGCGCGATTGTGCTTTCGGGCACGTTGACCACGGCAATGATCTTGTTGCCTTCGCTCTTGGCATAGCGCAGCGCCGCCAGTGTATCGGCCGTCTCGCCTGATTGCGAGATCACCAGGGTCGCCCCATCCGGCGGCAGCGGCGCCGTGCGATAGCGGAACTCCGAGGCGACATCGATTTCGACCGGCAGGCGTGCGATCTGCTCGAACCAGTATTTCGCGACGAAGCCGGCGAGATAGGCTGTCCCGCAGGCAACGATGGTCAACCGGCTGAGCTTCGCAAAGTCGAATGGCATTGGCGGCAATTCGATGCGACGTTCCAGCGGATTGAGGAAAACCTGCAACGTATCGCCGATCACCGCCGGCTGCTCGGCAATCTCCTTCATCATGAAATGGCGATAATTGCCCTTGCCGATCAGGGCGCCCGACAACGCCGTCTGTTTGATTTCACGATTGACCAGGCGATCCTGGTTATAGATCGTCGCTCCTTCCGGCGTGATGACTGCCCAGTCATCCTCCATCAGATAGCAGATGCGGCTGGTGAAAGGCGCCAGGGCCATGGCATCGGAACCGAGATACATCTCACCATTGCCATAACCGATCGCCAGAGGCGAACCGCGCCGCGCACCGATCATCAGATCCGACCGGCCGGCAAAGAGGATCGCCAGCGAGAACGCGCCCTGGAGACGGGTCATCGCCATCGATACCGCTTCTTCCGGCGTCTTGCCGTGATCGAGATAATGCGTCAGCAGATGGGCGACCGTCTCCGTATCGGTCTCGGTGACGAAGACATGACCGGCGGCACGCAACTCGTCGCGCAGTTCCTGGAAATTCTCGATGATGCCGTTATGCACCACCGCAACTTTATCGGTGGCATGCGGATGGGCGTTCACTTCATTGGGGCGGCCATGGGTGGCCCAGCGAGTATGGCCGATGCCGGTCGTGCCGCTGAGCGGCTGAGAGGATAGCAGCTTCTCCAGATTGCCGAGCTTGCCTTCCGCACGCCGACGGTCGATCCGACCATCCACCAGCGTGGCAATGCCGGCGGAATCATAGCCGCGATATTCCAGACGCTTCAAACCATCGAATAGAAGCGAGGCGACCGGCGATTTGCCGAGAATTCCGATGATGCCGCACATGTTGTTTCTAGCTCTCCTGTTGTCGCATCAAGAGCCCCCGATACTTGCGTATCCTGCCGTCAGTCTTTGATCTTTCGCGCGGCCTTCTCCGCCGCTTTGGCGGTGCGGAACTGCACCGCCCAGCCCGGCTTGTCGACCTGCGCGCCACGCGCCACGGCCAGGGCTTCGGCGGCAACGTCGCGCGTGATGACACTGCCGGCCGCCACGATGGCGCCGTCGCCAATCTTGACCGGCGCCACCAGAGAGGAATTGGAGCCGATGAAGGCTCCCTTCCCGATCACCGTCTTTTCTTTCAGGAAGCCATCATAATTGCAGGTGATCGTGCCGGCGCCAACATTACTCTTCGCGCCGACCTCGGCATCGCCCAGATAGGTGAGATGATTGGCCTTGGCGCCGGCGCCGAGCTTCGTGTTCTTGGTTTCGACGAAATTGCCGATATGTGCATCCTCGCCGATCTCGCTGCCCGGCCGCAGCCGGGCGAAAGGACCGATGATTGCGCCCTGGGCGATCGTCGCCCCTTCGATATGGCAGAATGCGCGGATCTCGACATTGTCGGCAATGCTGACGCCAGGACCGAAAACCACATTGGGTCCGACAATCACATCGCGGCCAAGTTTGGTATCGCTGCTGAAATAGACCGTGTCCGCATCCTGCAGCGTCACGCCTTCGCTCATCGCCGCCTGCCGCCGCGCCTGCTGGTATAGCTTTTCAGCGACAGCGAGATCGACGCGGCTGTTGACGCCCAGCAATTCATCGGCCGGTGCTTCGACACAGACACAGCGCCGCCCGGCCTGCCGGGCCAGCGCGACGATATCGGTCAGGTAATATTCGCCCTTGGCATTGTCGTTGCCGATGCCCTCGATCAGCGGCCAGATCACCGATGCATCGATCGCCATGACGCCGGAATTGCACAGGCCGACGGCAAGCTCCCCGGCAGATGCATCCTTATGTTCGACGATCTTCCCGACACAGCCATCGGCATCGACGATGATGCGGCCATAGCCGGTCGGATCGGCGGGACGCATGCCGAGAACGACCACGGCCGGCGCGTCGGCCTCCTGACGGCGTTCGACCATTTTCTTCAGCGTTGCGGTCGAAACGAAGGGCGAATCCCCGAACAGAACGAGAATTGTCTGGGCCGTCGTGTCGGCGACCGCCTGGCGCGCGGATTTCACCGCATGGCCGGTACCCAGGGCTTCGGTCTGAAAGGCCGCCTGATGCGGCGCAACCTCGCGCGCCACATCATCCATACCCGGCGCAATCACCGCCGTCACCGAAATCGGTGCGAGCGGTGTCAGGTTATCGAGAACATGACCGATCATTGTGCGATTGGCGATGCGATGCATGACCTTTGGCAAGCGCGATTTCATGCGGGTGCCCTGGCCGGCAGCAAGGATGATGGCAGCGACGGACAGCGATGAATTCTGCGGCATCTATCGGCGGCTCCAGCGGGTTTGCCCGCGAAAGTCATTGAGATCGAGCGGAAAATGCCATATCCCCGGCTTGGCTCCAAGCGCCGAATGGACAAGAACGGTCAGGTCACAGATATGCCCCAGAAACGCCACACCTTAGTCTTTGATCTGGATGGGACTTTGGTCGACAGCGCCGCGGATATCGCCGCCGCCGCCAACGAAACCCTGGCTGAACTGGGCGCTGCACCGCTCGATTTATCCAGAATCAAGCGAATGATCGGGGAAGGCGCACCGAAGCTGATGGAGCGGGCCCTGGCTGCCGTGGGACTGACCATGACCGTGGCTGAGATCATGCCGCGCTACATGGTTTTTTATGACCGCTATGCGACACGGCAGGTCATGCTCTATCCCGGTGTCGCCGAGACATTGCGACGGTTGAAAGCCGACGGCTACCGGCTCGGCGTTTGCACCAACAAACCGACCACGGCCACCCATGCCGTTCTCGCCGCCAGCGGTATCGATGATCTGTTTGAAGCCGTCATCGGCGGCGATGCCTTGCCGCAACGCAAGCCGCAGCCGGAACCGCTCTGGGCCGCCATCAAGCAGTTGGGCGGCACGGTCGATAGCTCGGTCATGATCGGTGACAGCACTGTCGATCTTGCCTGCGCCCAAGCGGCCGGCGTGCCGGCACTGATCCTGCCATCGGGCTATGGCGCAGCCGATGTTGCAGCGACACCGGGCTTCACCCGCTTTGCCGATCTGCCGGACCTGTTGCGGCAATTGGATGCATAGAGGGGCGACAATGCTGGCGTGACAGCAACGCTACTGCACCGCCACCAGATCGAGGACCATTTCGCCGAACGCATTGGTCGCCGACATGCGGACGGGAACTGCCGGAAAGCCCTTTAAAGCCGGCGCCAGCCAGAGCCGCGCCTTCTGCGGATAGAGCTGCGACTGAACCGCCGCCTGCTGGAATCCGCCGACCAATTTCGGCACGGCGCTGCATTCCGTCGCCGGGCCCTGATAGATGGAACGCTGCATTCTATTGACCGTGGCGCCGCCGGTTTTCTCGACCATGATGTCGTACCGCCTGACACCGTCGAAAACCGCATAGGCCCCGCCGCAATCCTGGCGCTGGCTGAAAGCAGCGACGAGCGCCACCACCGCACTGGCGGGATCCATCGTGCCATTGGCATAGCCCTCGCGCACAGCCTGCCGCGCCTGTTGGGTCATCGGATTGGCGGTGATCGTCACCTGCCCCCCAGTGCCGTAGGCCAAGGCGATGGTTTCACGCCGCTGCCAGATCGTTGCATCGGATTGGAACTGCTTCGGCACCGGCTTGGCCTTGGTCATGCCGCCTTGGGCCTTCATTTCCTGCCGGTAAGGATAGAGCGCAGCGAAGTTGCCGCTGGTCGCCATGACGGCGTTGACCTGATAGGCACCCGATCCGGCTGTCGTCCCGGCCGCACCCGCCGCGACGGGAACATCCACGGTGGCCGTCAGATCAATGACGGGAAAGCCGGCCAAGTAGCCGATATAGGTCAGGGTCATCGGCTTCGCGAAAGCGGCGCCGGGCAGGACCGCCATGCCCGCGACAGCCACCCCCGCAACGGCCAACCATAGGCAAAGCCGTTTTCCCAGGAACCTGGCCGCCAGCCGCCCCATATCCCTACCCCATTGTTTCGCCATGCAAGTCTCCCGGACGATGGCAGCAACGCCTTGATCGACAAGACTTTCAAATCTCCATGATGCGCGGCTTTGTCAAGTCAGGAGGATGTGAATCGCTTTCGCGCGATACCGGGCCGGATCGGTGCCGCCGCGGTTGACAGCCGCCCCGCACCCCGCTAAAGAACCGCCGCATGCGCTGCTTGCCCTCGGGCGATGGCGGCCCATTGGTGACCCGGGTGCGTAGCTCAGCGGGAGAGCACTACCTTCACACGGTAGGGGTCACAGGTTCAATCCCTGTCGCACCCACCATCGAATTATCCGGACAATCCAATAAGTTAACGCAGATCTCGGCCGCCGGCGACTGCTGCGCCGGCATCTGCCTGCGCGATATCTCCTTCCCGAGACGCAGCAGGGGAAGAAGCGCTGTGGCGCTTGGTGATGCCGTCCGATGAGATGAATATAGGAGGCCCGTGACGGTCTCTATGGCCGACCCTGACATGTCCGGTCCGCCGCGATTCTCCACGTCACGGCAGATATGAGGACGGCCGCGCGACCGGGAGATCGCGCGGCCGGATCGCCACGTCCTGCTCGAGATGTTCAGGTTGTGATTAAATCACAGGTTCTAGAAGTTGAACGATGTGCCAAGGCCGATACCGAAGGAATCGTAGCCATGGGCCTCTTCATCCGCGGAATCGGCATGGGCCCAGGCATATTGCAACGTGCCGTCAAGCGCGATACCCGGCCCCAGATCGTAATTGGTCGTCAGGGCCAGCGTATTGATCCGGCGATCGACATTCGGCGCAATGAATTCAAAATCGCTATAGCTGTATTGCAAGCCGAAGGTCCAGGCGTCCAGATTATAGGCCATGCCACCACCGGCAACCCAGCCATTCTCATCGGCAGCGATGCCGTCGCCATAATATTGGCCGGCCGCGCCGATCGAGAACGACCCGAATGTCAGGTTCAACGCGGTCTGATAGAAATCACCCTTATTGTGACTGGGGCTGTTGCCCCCGCTGCTCAAGGCCCAGGAACCGCCGCTGCCCCAGGAGAGCGACCAATTGTCGAAATCTTTATTATAAGTGGCATAGACATCGACCACATTGCGCTGTTCGCCGTCGACCGACTGCGGCATGCCGCTGTGGAAATTGGTCACCTCGGTAAATTCGTGACCGCCATTGGGTGACCAGGAAATACCGAGCTGGAAGCCACTGAAATTCGGCGTCATATAAACGATCTTTTGACTGCGTTCTTGGCCGCGAAAGCTATCGACCCCTTCGCAGATACCGGCAGAAAAACCGCTGAAGGCATTATTGATGACCTGGTTCTGCGAGAAGGCGCCGAAATTGGCGGTACCGCCCACCGGCGTCACGCACATGGTTTCCAAGGCACCGATCTGCGAGCCAATGCGGAATTCACCAAAGCCGCCGGAAAAATAGGCGTAGGCGGCATCGATCTGGTCATCGCTCTGCTCGGCTTCCAATTCGACCCGGGCGCCGACCGTTACGCCGTTATCCAGCGTCGTCTCACCCAAAAAATAAATTTCGCTATCATTGAAAACGCCGTCACCATAACGGCCGTGGCCCAGATCGCCTTGACCGTCATCATCGAAATTCGCGAGAACGGCGGTTTGAAAGAAACCACCTAGCGATAACTTGATGCCATCGGCCGCGAAAGCTGGGCTGGCCGCAAGGCCGACACCCAAAAGGGCCGAAGTACCCAACAAAGCCTTTTTCATGTGGAGATTCCCCAATGTGAACGGGTGCCGATGTCTGGAAAACATCTGAAAGCCCCGCCGTTGATGTTGAAAGCCTTTACGGACTTCACGTGCTTTGTTGCGCTTTGATGTTCATATGTCTAAGATTTAGTTTATCTGATTTGATACCTTAATGATATGGCCGAACTTCGTCACTTACGTTATTTTCTTGCCGTCGCAGAAGAATTGAACTTCACCCGGGCGGCGGAGCGCCTGCGGATCGCGCAACCGCCGCTGAGCCGGCAGATCCGGGACCTGGAGGGCGATATCGGCGCACCGCTCTTCGATCGCGGCACCCATCCACTCCGATTGACCGAAGCGGGACAGTTTCTTCGCGAAGAGGCTCGTGAATTACTGGCTTCTTTCGATCGCGCATTGGAGGGTGCCGGTCGAATCGGCACACGTAATGCCGGATGGATCGGGATCGGGTTCGTCGAATCGGCAATGTATGGCTTTCTGCCGAAGATCCTCGGTCGCTTTCGCCAGCAGCATCCAGAAATTGAAATCAACCTGACGGAGATGAGCGCCGATCAGCAGTTGATCGCCTTGCGGGATCGGCGCATTCATGTCGGCTTTCTGCGCCCCCACATCGAGACGGATGAATTCGAGCAGGAGGTGGTGCAGTTCGATACGCTGGCCATTGCCCTGCAAAGCACCCATCCGCTTGCCACAGCGGAATCGGTCACCTTAGACCTGCTGGAGCGTGAACCCTTTGTCGCTTATGGTGGACGTTTACGGCCGAACTTCTGTGATTATCTACGCCGGCTGTGCCGGGATGCCGGCATTAAATTGCAAGTCGCGATGCAAGTCGATCAGCCGGAAACCGCGCTCGGTGCGGTTGCTGCGGGATATGGCATCAGCCTCGTGCCGCAGTCCCTGGCCGGCCAGGGACGCGAAGGCGTGGTCATCAAGCCGATCAGTGACCGGCCGCCACCCCATCCACTGATGGCCTTGTATCGCCGGAACGAGCCCTCGCCGGTTTTCCAGGACCTCCTGACGATCGTGCGGACGAACAACTGCGCATCACCGTCATAGCATTGCGCCTTATCTGCGTTATCATCCAGATCGATCAATGAAAGGAAGATCGGGATGACACGTTCTGAAAAAGTCGAATTTCGTGGCGCACATGGCGACCTGCTGGCAGGCCGGCTCGACCGGCCGATGGGACCGGCAAAAGCCGTGGGACTTTTTGCACACTGCTTCACCTGTTCCAAGGACGTGTTCGCGGCCCAGCGCATCAGCACCGCCTTGGCCGAAATGGGCATTGCCGTGCTGCGTTTCGATTTCACCGGCCTCGGCAACAGCCAGGGCGATTTCGCCAATACGAATTTCTCGTCCAATGTTGAAGACCTCGTCGCCGCGGCCGATTTCCTGCGCAATGAATTGCGGGCGCCGGGGCTGCTGATCGGACACAGCCTTGGCGGTGCCGCCGTGCTGCAGGCCGCGCTTCGCATTCCCGAATGCCTTGGCGTCGCGACGGTCAACGCGCCCTTCGAGCCATCGCATGTCCGCCATCTTTTCGCCGATGCGATTCCCGATATTGAATCAAATGGCGCCGCGACCGTCAGCCTCGCCGGACGCAGCTTCACCATCAAACGCGAATTCCTCCACGATCTCGTGACCCATCAGCCGACCGATGCCCTGCGGGACCTGCGCCGCGCCTTGCTGATCTTTCATTCGACCGCCGACCAGATCGTCAGCCTTGACAATGCGAGATCGATCTTCGAGGCGGCGCGTCACCCCAAGACCTTCATCGCGATCGATGGCGCCGATCATTTTCTCTCCAAGCGGCCGGATGCGATTTACGTTGCCGGCATGATCGCAGCCTGGGCCGAACGCTATCTGGCAACGGAGACGTCGCAAATCAAAGCCCCTGTCGCCGCACCCGGCACCGTTGTCGTCACCGGCGCCGGCGAGGGCAAGTTCCCGCACTTGATCTCGGCGCACGGACATCTTCTGCGCGCCGACGAACCGGTGGAGGTCGGGGGCACCGATAGCGGCCCCAGCCCATACGATCTCCTCCTTGCCAGCCTCGGCGCTTGCACCGCCATGACATTGCGCCTCTATGCGAAGCAGAAGAACTGGCCGCTGGAGAACGCCGAAGTCACGTTGCGTCACAGCAAGGTCCATGCGCTCGACTGCGCCGAATGCGAGAAATCCGAGCAAAAGATCGATTTCATCGAACGCAAGCTTCGCCTCGAAGGACCGTTGGATGAAGCGCAGCGGAAACGGCTGATAGAAATCGCCGATAAATGCCCCGTGCATCGCACCCTGACCTCGGATATACGGATCGAAACAAGCATCGATCCGGCCCAAGCTTAAGATGGCAGCAAAGAAGCTCCTGATCGTCGCGCATATTCCTTCCGGTAACACACGCCGCTTGCGCGATGCCGTTATCGAAGGCGCTTCGGTTCCCGATATCACGGATGTCGAATTGCGCGCGCTCACGCCCTTCGAAGCCCAGCCGGCCGATGTCAAATGGGCCGATGCCATTATCCTGGGAACGACCGAGAATCTCGGCTATATGAGCGGCGCCCTGAAGGACTTCTTCGACCGCATCTATTATCCCTGCCTCGAAGAAACCCAGGGCAAGCCCTATGCGCTCTATATCCGTGCCGGCCATGACGGCACGGGTACACGGCGGGGTGTCGAGACCATCGTGACCGGATTGCGCTGGCGCGCGGTTCAGCCACCGCTCATTTGCCGGGGCGGCTGGCAGGAGGAATTCGCCGATCAATGCCGGGAGCTGGGCATGGCCATGGCGGCCAGCCTGGAAGCCGGCGTCATTTAGACGCCCTCGGTCATTTCCGGGCGATTCGTCGTTATTGTTTTACGCCTGGATCGAGATTTCCCCCTTGAAGATTTTCCTCTTGGAGATTTTTTCCGGGGGCCTGCTACAATACGAGGAGCAAACGCAGGTATCGGTACTGCTGGGCGAGGGTTCATCATGTTATGGCGGCGCGGCAGGCGCAGTGACAATGTCGAAGACCGGCGGGGCGCGGGCGGTTTCGGCGGATTGGGCGGCGGACTTGGTGGCGGCTTCGGCAGCTCACGGCGCGGGGTCGGTCTCGGCGGCGGCTTGGGCCTGGTCGTCATCGTGGTGCTGGCATTGCTGTTCGGTGTTGACCCGACAACGCTGCTACAAGGCCTCGATGGTACCGGCGGTTACCAGACCGAAGATAATCGGCAGCCGGGACAGGATAGCGGCAACATGGCTGCCACCGACGAGAAGAAGGAATTCGTCTCGCACGTCCTCGGCGACACCGAAGATACCTGGAACACGCTTTTCCAACAACTTGGACGGACCTATCAGGATCCGCGCCTCGTCTTGTTCTCCGGCGCCATCCAATCCGCCTGCGGTTTTGCCCAGGCCGCCATGGGCCCGTTTTACTGCCCCGCCGATTCCAAGGTTTATATCGATCTTTCCTTCTATGACGAATTGCAGCGCCGGTTCCAGGCACCCGGCGACTTCGCGCAGGCTTATGTGATCGCTCACGAAGTGGGACATCACGTCCAGCATTTGCTGGGCATCACCGATCAAGTCGATCGCCAACGCAGCCGCCTCTCCAAAGCAGATGCCAATGCGCTCTCCGTCCGCATTGAACTGCAGGCCGATTGCTTCGCCGGTATCTGGGCGCATCACGCCGATAGCGAGCGGAATCTGCTGGAGGAAGGCGATGTCGAAGAAGCCTTGAATGCGGCAGCCGCCATTGGCGACGACCGGCTGCAGGAGCAATCGCAAGGTTATGTTGTCCCCGACAGCTTCACCCATGGCAGTTCGGAACAACGGGTGAAGTGGTTCAAGACCGGCTGGAAAAGCGGCGATCCAACCGTTTGCGATACCAGCGGCGGCCTCGAATAAAATTGGCTCTCCACCTGGACCGGGCTCCCTCGCGCTTTCTTGAACAGGCCGTTCGACGTAACGCGCTTTAACCCAAGCGCTTTTGGTTCCGTCACAGATCATTGAAGAGCGGAACCCACCATAGCGGGAACCCTGGCCGGCCCCTTCATGTTTCTAGGCCAGATTCGGGAATATCTCCCTGATCTCATGTCTTTCGGTTTGACTCTGATGGCGTGCGGCCGCGGATGCGTCCGCGTGGGAGGTGAGATGAGATATGTTCTGTTATGGCTGCTGGGAATTCCGATCCCCGTATTGTTGCTTATCTGGCTGTTCTTCCGCTGATCGCCTCGATGCCGATGATGCTGATGCCAGTTCTGGCGATATCGATGTCTTGACCGCCAGGCCACGGCGAAAGTCAGTCGCCCGGCATCATCATGATTTGCCCTTTCGCTTGGCTCCATGATCGAGCCAGTCCCGGCGCCTTGCAAATGACGCCGAAATCGTGACGCCTAGAAAAGGAGCTTCTCATGCTTGGTACTATTCTATTGGTTCTGCTCATCCTGCTGCTGATCGGCGCGGTGCCGGCTTGGCCATACAGCCGCTCTTGGGGCTATATGCCCAGCGGCATCATGGTTCTGCTGCTCGTTATTCTGATTTTCGCGCTTTCGACCGGTCGGGTCTGACCCATCCTATCGCCGTTGCGATAGGAATCACCGACTGCCGCCTCGGCTTACTTCAGAGCTGAGGCGGCCGCGCGCAATTCGGCTTTGCGCCGCCATCTCTCGATATAGAGATTTCCGACACCGCTGGCGGCGATCAAGACGGCGCCCAGGAAAACGCCGTGATTTGGCACCTCGCCCCAAATGAGGTAGCCAAGCCCGAACGCCCAGACCAAGGATGAATATTCCATCGGCGCAATCGCCGAAGCCGGCGCCATGCGGAAACTTTTAAACAGCAAATACTGCGCGACGCCGCCGAGGCTGCCGACACCGATGATCAGAAGCCATTGAAACGCCGTCATCGCGTGCCAGTAGAGGATTGTCGGCACACAGCAGCCGATCACGAATATCCCGTTCGACATGAACATCTGCATCAGCACGTTCTCGGTCAGGCCGGCCTTGCGGAGCAGGATATTCGACAAGCTCCACAAAATTGCAGCGCCGAGGGTGAGCCAGACCGGCAGCGCGAACCCCAGGCTGCCCGGCTCGCAGGCAATGCTGACGCCGACAAATCCCAGGGCCAAAGCGGACCAGCGGCCGATCCCCACCGTCTCTTTCAGCATGAAGATCGACAGAACGGTGATGATGATCGGCGCGGCATAATAGATGGTGACAAGCTGGCCATAGGGCAGCGTTTTCGAGGCGGTGTAATAGCAGAGCCAGGCGCCGAGGATGAAAAGGCCGCGCAGAATGAGGCTCCACTTGCTGGGCGCTCGAATGCTATCGACGACGACGCGCGGTCCCGCCATGAACAGGCATCCGAACAGGATGATCAGGCTGCGGGCCGATAAGACTTGCCAAATGGGGATGTCGGCTTTCACCAGCAGCCGCACCAGGACATCTTGGATCGTGAAAATGAGATAAGCCGAGGCCGCGAGCAAGAGGCCCTGGGTGACATTCGAATGTGGCGTGGCGGACATGCTGGCGCGGGGCTCCCCTGACGCCTTATCTATGATTATAGTCTGATACAAAGTCTATCGGGGTCGGACCGCCTTTGTTGCATAAGGGGCCTGCGCTGGCCGGATGGCAACCGGTGACGGCATCCTTTGCCTTCGCCTTTTACTGCGCTACCAACGACGCAATCGAAAGCATGAAATAAGGAACAATCTCATGGATCTCGGAATCGCCGGCCGCAAAGCGATCATCTGCGCCTCGAGCAAAGGCCTCGGCAAAGGCTGCGCCGTGGCTTTGGCACAGGAAGGCGTCGATGTCGTATTGAATGCGCGGTCGAAAGCCGAGCTGGAAGCGACGGCAGCGGAGATCAGGGCTGCGACCGGCGTCAAGGTCACGGCCGTTGCCGCCGATGTCACCACGCCCGAAGGCCGCGATGCCATTCTGCGGGCCTGCCCCAATCCCGATATCCTGGTCAACAATGCCGGCGGCCCGCCGATGGGCGATTTTCGCGACTGGCAGCGCGATGATTGGGTCAAGGCCCTGGACGCCAATATGCTGGCGCCGATCGAATTGATCAAAGCGACGATCGACGGCATGACCAGCCGCCGCTTCGGCCGCATCGTGAACATCACCTCGTCGGCCGTCAAAGCGCCCATTTCCTCCCTGAGCCTCTCGAATGGCGCCCGTAGTGGCCTGACCGGATTTGCCGCCGGCCTGGCCCGGGAGGTGGCACGGCACAACGTCACCATCAACAACCTGCTGCCGGGATCCTTCGATACCGACCGGCTGAAATCAGGTGCCGTCACAACGGGCGAGGCCACCGGAAAGACGGCGGATGAAATCTATGACGAATGGCGTCAGGGCGAAGCAACCGGCCGCTTCGGCACGCCAGCCGAATTCGGCGCCGCCTGCGCATTCCTCTGCGCCGCCAGTTCCGGTTACATCACCGGTCAGAATTTGCTGCTCGACGGCGGCACCTATCCCGGCACGTTCTAAGCGACGGGACGATCTTCACTACACGGCCGGTGCAGTGGGGCAGCTTCCCGCTGGGCAGATTTCCACCAGGCACCGGCCCGCAGCGGCGACCGCCATCCTCGGATGACCCCTATTGGACCTGGCCTATCTTCCGTTTAAGGGAAGGGAAGAAGAAGGCCATCTATAAATCAATGTTCGATATCGAACATTTTTCGGGATAGTCTTTCACATCGCTATTCGGAATCGAAATTTTTTGGAGTAAAGAGTTTCGATTGCGACAATCAAGCACGCATGTTAGCGTATTTTTCGCGTGATACGTCGAGCGCGGCTTTTGCTTGCCTCGGTGCTCAACCAAAAAGAAGCAGTCGGTCGATGGCTGCCCGGATTAGGACCAGCGTGCGTAGAAAGGGGGAGGCATGTTCGGCAAGTTCATCGGTTTCACCGCCCTCCTCCCATCCGCCGCTCACCAGAACCGGCTGATGCCGGCTGCAGGCAGGATGGAATGAAGCGATGCAATTAAGCTTACAAGGCATCGGCAAGACGGTTGGCGGGGAAATGCATCTCGCCAATATTTCCGCCGATCTGGCGAGCGGCCTGAATGTCGTCCTGGGCCCCACGGGTTCGGGCAAGACCTCCTTGCTTCGGTTGATCGCGGGCCTCGACCGGCCGACAACCGGCAAATTGCAGTTGGATGGCTGTGACATCACGGCGCTTGGGGTCAGCCGGCGCAATGTCGCGATGGTCTATCAGCAATTCGTCAATTACCCCTCCTTCACGGTCTACGACAATATCGCCTCGCCGTTGCGGCAGGGCACAAACCATGACGCCAAGGAGATCGACCGGCGCGTGCGCGAGGCCGCTGCCCTGCTGCATATCGAGCCGATGCTGGACCGGCTGCCCTCCCAGCTTTCCGGTGGCCAGCAGCAGCGCACGGCGATTGCCCGCGCCATCGTCAAGGACGCCGATCTCCTGCTGCTCGACGAACCGCTGGTCAATCTGGATTACAAATTGCGCGAGGAATTGCGGGCCGAGATGCGCAGCCTGTTCACCCAGCGCAAGACGATCGTCGTCTATGCCACCACCGAGCCGAGCGAGGCGTTGTTGCTGGGCGGCTCGACCATGGTCCTGGACCAGGGGCGCGTGCTGCAATTCGGGCCGACATTGCAGACCTATCATCACCCCATGTCGATGCGCGTCGGCACGATCTTCTCCGACCCGTCGATGAACCTCCTGGAGGCCAGGATCGCGGCGGCGCAATTGCACTTATCGGACGATCTCGCTTTCACTTTGCCGGCACATATGGCCAATCTGCCTGCCGGAGAATATCGCATCGGCGTTCGGGCGACGCATGTCTCCCTCGCATCGGATGGCAAGGATGCCATACCGGCTTTGGCTGATGTCGAGCTGGCGGAAATCAGCGGCTCGGAGACCTTCCTGCATCTGCGCCACGGTCCACTCAATTTCATCGCGCAGGTCGAAGGCGTGCATCCCTTTGATCTCGGCGCGCAGGTTACTGTTTATCTGAACCGGGCCCGGCTTTACGCCTTCGACAGCGGCGGCAAATTGGTGGGCGCCCCCGCCATTCGGGACAGTCATGAAGGAAGCGGCCATGGCACGCATTGATCTGGTCGAACTCAGCCACTCCTACCGGCCGAATCCGCAATCGCGCGACGATTATGCCCTGCCGAAATTGAACATGACCTGGAAGGATGGCGGTGCCTATGCCCTGCTGGGACCGTCGGGTTGCGGCAAGACCACCTTGCTCAACATCATTTCCGGCTTGATCCAGCCCAGCGCCGGCAAGGTCCTGTTCGACGGCCAGGACGTGACGTCCCTGCAGCCGCAGCAGCGCAACATCGCCCAGGTTTTCCAGTTCCCGGTGATCTATGACACCATGACGGTGTTCGATAATCTCGCTTTCCCGCTGCGCAATCGTGGCTGGGCGGGGCCGGATATCCGCAAGCGCGTCGAGGAGATCGCCGAGATTCTCGATCTCACCGGCGATCTCAAGAATCGCGCCAGCGGCCTGGGCGCCGATGCCAAGCAGAAGATCTCCATGGGCCGCGGCCTGGTGCGGCCCGATGTGGCCGCCATCCTGTTCGACGAACCCTTGACCACCATCGACCAGCATTTGAAATGGACCTTGCGCCGCAAGCTGAAACAGATCCATGCCCAGCTCAAATTGAGCCTGATCTACGTCACCCATGATCAGGTCGAGGCCATGACCTTTGCCGAACAGGTGGTGGTGATGTATAGCGGCGAAGTGGTCCAGATGGGTTCGCCCCAGGAATTGTTCGAAGAACCGGCACATACCTTCGTCGGTTTCTTTGTCGGCAGCCCGGGGATGAATTTACTGCCCTGTGCGGTCGAGGGAAATGCAGCGGTCATCGATGGCGTCCGCATCCCGCTCGATCCTGAGCGCGCCCGGAAAGCCGTTGCGACCAACAGCCCGTTGAAATTGGGCATCCGCCCCGAATTCCTCGGCGTCGTGAAGAATGGCATGACACCGGCCGGCACGGCCGGCGTTCCGGCCGTCATCGAAAGCATTGAAGATCTCGGCAATTTCAAGATCGCCACGACGCGCCTCGGCAATCATCGCCTGAAGGCGAAATTGCCGGAGACTGCCGACATCGCCCCCGGCCCTGCGCAATTATGCTTCCCGACGGCGCGGACCCGGCTCTATGCCGACGACCGGCTGATCGCGGCCTGAGGAGACGAGCGCATGAATAAGATTTACGACAACCGCGCCTGGCTCCTGGTTCTGCCGGTTTTCGTCACGGTCGCCTTCAGCGCCATCATTCCGATGATGACGGTGGTGAATTATTCCGTCCAGGACATCTTCGACGCCACAAACCGCGTCTGGGTCGGCACCGAATGGTTCACCGAGGTGATGCAGGACAGTGACCTGCAGGATGCGCTGATCAAGCAGATATTCTTTTCCGCTTGCGTCTTGCTGACGGAGATTCCGCTCGGCATCGCCATTGCCCTCTGCCTGCCGACACGCAGTGGCTGGGCGTCGTCGCTGTCGCTGATCCTGCTGGCCCTGCCTTTGCTCATTCCCTGGAACGTGGTTGGCACCATCTTCCAGATCTTCGGCCGCGCCGATATCGGGCTTGCCGGCTTCCTGCTGAACGCGATCGGCATCGACTACAACTATGCTGCAAATTCGGCGGATGCCTGGCTGACCGTGCTGGTGATCGATATCTGGCATTGGACACCGCTGGTCGCCTTGCTGTGCTATGCCGGCTTGCGCGCCATTCCCGACGCCTTCTACCAGGCCGCCCGGATTGACGGTGCCAGCGCCTGGGCGGTCTTCCGCTAGATCCAGCTGCCGAAGCTGAAAGGCGTACTCACCATCGCTTTGCTGCTTCGCTTCATGGACAGTTTCATGATCTATACCGAGCCTTTCGTGCTGACGGGCGGCGGCCCCGGCAATGCCACAACCTTCCTCAGCCAGTATCTGACCAAGCTGGCGATCGGTCAGTTCGACCTCGGTCCGGCGGCGGCCTTCTCGATCATCTATTTCCTGATCGTGCTGTTGTTCTGCTTCCTGTTCTACACGGCGTTGCAGAACGTCGATCGCAGCAAGCAGGGATAAAGGGAAGAGACATGAGAAAGCGCCATATCGCCCTGATCCTGTACTTCTTCCTGCTGCTGCTGCCGATCTATTGGCTGCTCAACATGTCATTGAAGACCAATCGGGAAATCGTGAGCACGCTGACCCTGTTTCCGCAGAATCTGACATTTGCCAATTTCGCGGTCATCTTCACCGACCCCTCCTGGTATAACGGCTATATCAATTCCCTTAGTTACGTCGCCATCAATGTCGTGCTCTCGCTGCTGGTCGCCTTGCCGGCCGCCTATGCGTTTTCGCGTTACCGCTTCATCGGCGACAAGCATATGTTCTTCTGGCTCCTGACCAACCGGATGGCGCCGCCGGCGGTCTTCCTGCTGCCCTTCTTCCAGCTCTATTCGACGATCGGCCTGCTGGATACCTATTGGGCCGTCGCCTTGGCCCATATGCTCTTCAACGTCCCGCTCGCGGTCTGGATCCTCGAAGGATTCATGTCCGGCGTGCCGCGCGAGATCGATGAAATGGCCTTCATGGATGGCTACAGCCTGCCGAAATTCTTCCTGCGGATCTTCGTGCCGCTGATCAGGTCGGGAATCGGCGTCACCGCCTTCTTCTGCTTCATGTTCAGTTGGGTGGAACTGCTGATGGCGCGCACCTTGACCTCGGTCGAAGCCAAGCCGATCGCCGCCACCATGACCCGCACCGTCAGCGCCGCCGGGATGGATTGGGGTGTTCTGGCTGCGGCGGGCGTGCTCACCATCGTGCCGGGCGCCCTCGTCATCTATTTCGTGCGCAACTACATCGCCAAGGGCTTTGCCCTGGGCCGCGTCTAAAGAACGGCAGGGGAGGACACCACCATGGGATGGATGGCCTGGACCACACCGACGGCGATCTTCTTCGTCATCATCGGCCTGATGCTGCTCGGCATGACGGTCTGGCAGATCGCCTCGCCTTCCTTGCCGCGCAAGGGTTTTCTGCCGATCGTCACGACACGCGGCGACCGGCTTTTCATCGCCCTGCTGCTGGCCGCCTATATTCATCTGGTCTGGCTGATGCTGCTGACCGCGCCGCTCTGGTGGGCGCTCGGCATTGCCGTCGCCCTGCTCATTATCATCATGCGCTGGGGTTAGTGCGACCGGCGCATTGACTACCGGGATCGATGGGTAACCCTTCCACCCGTCGGGAATACAAATCCGGTCTCGCAATGAGAAGGGATGAGGGAGTGGATCAATGAGCAATAAAAGAAAATTGCTCGTCTCTCGGCGTCGGGTGTTGCAGGGGGCGTCGGCCCTGGCGGTGTCCGGTTCCGTCGGCGGGCTGCTATGGCCGATCGGCGCGAAGGCCGATATGGCGGTGGCCGAGAAATGGATCGATTCGGAATTCCAGCCGTCCAGCCTGTCGCGCGACGAGCAGAAGGCGGAAATGGAATTCTTCATCAAGGCGGCGGAGCCCTTCAAGGGCATGGATATCAATGTCGTCTCGGAAACGATCGATACCCATGTCTATGAATCCAAGACCCTCGCTAAGGCTTTCAGCGAAATCACCGGGATCAATCTGAAACATGATCTGATCCAGGAAGGTGATGTCATCGAGAAGCTGCAGACGGAAATGCAGTCGGGCAAAAGCATCTATGATGCCTATGTCAATGATTCCGATCTGATCGGCACGCATTTCCGCTACGGCAAGGCGATTCCGATTTCCGATTTCATCACCGGTGAGGGCAAGGACGTCACCCTGTCTTCGCTCGATGTCGACGACTTCATCGGCAAGAGCTTCACCACGGCGCCGGACGGCAAGCTTTACCAGTTGCCCGACCAGCAATTCGCCAACCTCTACTGGTTCCGCCACGACTGGTTCAGCCGGCCGGAATTGCAGGAGCAGTTCCGCAATAAATTCGGCTACGAACTGGGCGTGCCGGTCAACTGGTCGGCCTATGAAGACATCGCTGATTTCTTCACCAATACGGTGAAGACGATCGATGGCGTCCGGGTCTATGGCCATATGGATTACGGCAAGAAGGACCCGTCACTGGGCTGGCGCTTCACCGATGCCTGGCTGTCGATGGCGGGGGCCGGCGACAAGGGCATCCCGAACGGCTTGCCGGTCGATGAATGGGGCATCCGCGTCGAAGGCTGCGCCCCGGCCGGTGCTTCCATCACCCGCGGCGGCGACACCAATGGCCCGGCCGCCGTCTATGCCCTGACCAAATACATCGAGTGGCTGAAGAAATACGCACCGCCCGAAGCTGCCGGCATGACCTTCTCGGAAGCCGGACCGGTGCCGGGCCAGGGCAACATCGCCCAGCAGATCTTCTGGTACACCGCCTTCACCGCCGCGCTGACCAAGAAGGGCTTGCCGGTGGTCAATGAGGACGGCACACCGAAATGGCGCATGGCGCCATCGCCCCACGGCCCCTATTGGGAAGAAGGCATGAAGCTCGGCTATCAGGATTGCGGTTCCTGGACCCTGCTGACTTCGTCCGATCCGGTGCGGCGCAAGGCGGCCTGGCTCTATGCGCAGTTCTGCATCTGCAAGACCACCTCGCTGAAGAAGACGCTGGTCGGCCTGACGCCGATCCGCGAATCCGACTTGAAGACCGATGCGATGACCAAGGCGGCACCGATGCTGGGCGGCCTGGTCGAGTTCTATCGCAGCCCGGCCCGCGTCGCCTGGACGCCGACCGGCACCAATGTGCCCGACTATCCGAAGCTGGCCCAGCTCTGGTGGCAGAATGTCGCTTTGGCCGTCACCGGCGAAAAGACGCCGCAGGAAGCCATGGACAATCTCGCCAAGGAAATGGACCGTACCCTGAAGCGCCTGGAACGGGCCGGCATGAAAAACTGCGCGCCGAAGCTCAATCCGGAAAAGAGCGCCCAGGAATGGTTCGACGCACCGGGCGCGCCGAAAGCCAAGCTCGATAACGAGAAACCGAAAGGCGAGACAGTCGCCTATGAGACTTTGCTGCAGGCCTGGAAGGAAGGCCGGGTGAAGTAACCTTCTCTCTCCCCCGAGATGGGCGGTATCGGCAACGATACCGCCCTTTTTTTATGCGCCCTATGGTTTGGCCGGGACGATCAAGGCATCGACGGCGACACAGCCCGCCGCCCCCGCGATGACCGGGTTCAGATCGCATTCGGCGATGAGATCGCCGAGATCGGCCAGCATCACCGAGAAATTCGCAAAGGCCTCAGCCCACCTTCACCTTGGCCACGGCCGGCATGCCGCGATAGCCGTTCATCAGCTTGCACAGTGACAGGCGCTCGATCAGGCGCCCGGCAGCCGGCTGATCGAGCGGCGCCAGGGCGAATTGGCGATCGCTCAGCAGCTCGATCAAGGTGCCACCGGCACCGATCATCGCCAGGGCGCCGAATTGCGCATCGTACAGCCCGCCGAACGAAAGCTCCAGCCCACGCGCCGCCATCGGCATCAGCAGCACCTTGGCACCGAGCCGCGACTTGAGATCGTCGTAAGCGGCGGCAACGGCGTCATCGTCCTGCAGATTGAGATGCACGCCACCAACATCAGATTTATGCAGAATGCCCGGCACGGCGGTTTTCATGACGACCGGCAAACCAAGGCGATGCGCCGCCGAAGCCGCATCGGCTGCGGTCTCCGCCAGGGCGAAGGGCAATGTCGGAACGCTATAGTCGTTGAGCAGCGTCAGGCTTTCGGCCTCGCTCAAGACTTCGCCGCTTTTCAAGCGATCCCGCCATTTCGCCTGCATGCCCGCCGGCGCGGCTGCGGGAATCGGCAGCGGCAATTGCAATCCATCGCGATAGGCCATGGCCTTGCCCACCACGCGGAGGGTCGAGGCGATACCGCTGAGCACCGGAATGCCTTCCGCCGTCAGCCCGGCCGCCAGGACATCGCTGCCGGCGCTGCCGATATTGGTGCTGATGACGACCGGCTTGTCACTGCGCGCAAAAGCCTCGCGCATCGCCCGGGCATAGCCCTCCACCAGATGGAAACCATCACGCGTCTCGGCGCAGAGAACGCCGATCGCCGTCGCAGGGTCCTGCACCAGCGCCATCATCAAATCGGCAAAGGCCGCCTCATAATCATGCCCCGTGCCCCAGGCATCCAGGGGATTGATCGGGTCGAGACCGTGATCGAGCCGGGCGGCCAGCTTGGCCTGGGTCTCGGCGCTGATCTCGGCAAAGGGCACGCCGGCATCCTCGGCCAGGTCGACCATCAATTCGCGCAGCCCGCCGGAATCATGCATGCTGGCCAGGCCACCGGCGGCAAGATCGCGCGGGCCGGAAAAAAGCCGCAAGGTATTGGCGAAGTCGTCCAGGTTGTCGACCTCGATGACGCCGTAACGATCGAACAAGGCGCGATAGGCGGCGTGGTTGCCGGCAACGGCACCGGAATGGCTGGCGGCCATGGCGGCGCTGGCATCGGTGCGGCCGACCTTCAGTGCGACGACAGCCACATGCCGTTCCCGTGCCCGTTCCAGGGCCTGCACGAAAACGGCCGGGTCGCGCACCGTTTCCAGGAACAGGCCGACGCAGCGGATATCCGGCTGCGCCAAAGCGAAATCGAGATAATCCGCCGCCGTCGTCACCAGTTCCTGGCCGGACGAAACGGCCAGACCGAAGCGCAGCCGCTTATCGTTATGGCACAGCGCGGAAAAGACCGTTCCCGAATGGGTGATCAAGGCAATCCGGCCCGGCTTGATCCAGTCCGGCGGCGGAAAGCCGCAGACCCGCAATCCGAAATTCAGATGATAGAAGCCCATGCAATTGGCGCCGCAGATCGGCATATCCGCATCGCGCGCGATCGCCGCCAGGCGCTTGGTCAAAGGCGGTTCGCGATCTTCCGGCAGATAGCAACTGCCGAACAACGTTGCCGCGCGGGCGCCCGCTGCGACCGCCTCCTGCAAGGCGGCTTCCACACGGTGATTGGCAACGCCGATGACCGCCAGATCGACTTTCTCCGGCAATGACGCCAGATCGGGATAGCAACGCTGCCCCTCGATGTCCTGATAAGCCGGATTGACCAGATAGATCCGGCTGGGCGTTCCAGGCGCCGTCGCCGCCGTGATCATGCCCCGGCCGACCGAGTCCGGTTTCGGAGAAGCCCCGATCAACGCCACGCTGGCTGGCTTCAGCAAAGGATCCAGACGATGTGCCGGCATCAACGCGTCCTCTCCCTGACATCCTTTCCGCCCGCGAGCTTGGTGGAGCTTTTCAGCGGGCAGATCATCTCGCCACAGATAGGGGATTTGCCATAACCCGTCTATCCGGCGCGGAACTCATCGGCTCATGCTTTCCAATCATGCCCGAGTTGCAGCCGACTCGCGCGGCATGGCAGTGATGATGCCTGGAGAAAGGACCGAGAAACGTGTGCGGCCGCTTTAAACTCACCACGCCCCCCGATGCGCTGGAGGCTCTGTTCGAGATTCGCTGCACGCTAAATCTCGCACCACGATATAATATCGCCCCGACCCAGGAGGCGCCTGTCATCGGCCTCAGCCAGGAAGGGCGACGGGAATTGCGCCTGTTCCGCTGGGGCCTGGTTCCCGGCTGGGCCAAGGACACCAAAATGGCCGGGTCGATGATCAATGCCCGGTCGGAAACCGTTCACGAAAAGCCGGCCTTCCGGCAGGCCTTCGCCAAACGCCGCTGCCTGATCCCGGTGGACGGTTTCTATGAATGGCGGAAACCCGCTGAAGGCTCCGATGAACGGGGCAAGGTTCCGGTCCTGCTCACCCTGCCGAAACAGCAATGTTTCGCTTTCGCCGGATTATGGGAAGGGTGGAAAGACCCGGACGGCACGATCCTGCGCAGCTTTACCATCATGACAACGGCGGCAATCCCCGAGTTGCAGCAATTGCATCACCGCATGCCGGTCATTCTGCCGCCTCAGGCCTATGCCGCCTGGCTTGATCCGGGTTCTACCGAGGCATCCCTGCGCGATCTGCTCCAGCCCTATGAGGCGCAACCGATCACCCAGACCCCCGTCAGCGATGCCGTCAACAGTGTTCGCAACGATGACCCGAGTTGTGCGGAACCGCGCCTATCGATACCCACGGAGCTGGCGCTCGACTGGCCGCAGCAACGCGCCGGCCGTTAGCATTCCGTTCCGAAATCGAAATATTTGTCATCTCGACAGCCCCATGGTGAATGCTGGATAGTGTCGACAAACAAATTGGCGCATGATCCCGGTAAGGGACTTGGCCGGCACGGCGATCATCAGGGGGGTTCATGGCTATCGATATCATCGTCTCACGGCCGGCCGGCCGCCGGCCGTATCCGGGGTGCCACTTGCAGGATCAGCGTCCCTGAGATTTATGGCGGTCGACCCGGCGGCATGATGGAATCGCGCTACCAGTCACCCTGGTTTCGGTATCTCGTGGGGCCGCTTTTCCTGCTCGCCATGGGCCTTGGCTGGAGTGGCAGCTATACCCTGGCCAAGATTGCCACGACGCGCGGCGCCTCCCCCTTCGGCATGACGATCTGGGAAGGCCTGGGCAGCGGTCTGCTTCTGCTCGTGGTCTGCGCCTTCATTGGCCGCTGGCCCCGCTTCGATCGGCGCCACCTGGTCTATTATACGATCAACGGCCTGATCGGCCTGTCCCTGCCATCGGTCATCCTGCTTTGGGTTTCGCCGCATCTGCCGGTCAGCATCACCACCCTGCTGATTCCCCTGGCGCCGGTCGTCACCTATGTTTTTGTCGTTCTGTTACGGATCGAACGGTTCCTCGCGCTGCGCGCGCTCGGCGTGCTGCTGGGCTTTGCCGGCGTGCTGATGATCGTGCTGCCCCGCAACAGCCTGCCCGATACGTCGATGGTCGGCTGGGTGCTGATCGGCCTGATCGCCTCGGTGCTCTATGCCTCGCAGAACGTCTATATCGCGCTGAAATGCCCGCCGGAAGCCGATGCCCTGTCGCAAACTGCCGCCATGCTTTTCATCGGCGGCTTGGTGATCGTTCCCTTCGCCTGGGCAACCGACGGCTTCATCTCCCCGTTTGGCACCTGGGACGCCATTACCTACTGCGCCTTCGGCATGATGGTGATCAATGCCTTTTTCACCATCGCTTTCGTCTGGCTGATCCAGGTCGTCAGTCCCGTTTTCGCTTCGCAGAACGCCTATACCATCACGCTTTGCGGCACCTTCTGGGGCTGGTTGGTTTTCGGCGAGATACACACCACTTGGATCTGGGGCGCCCTTGCCGCCATGGTCCTCGGCGTCATGCTGGTGACGCTGGTCCAGGACCGGCGGCGGCTGCCGGTTGCGACACGCGCCGCCGGATAGAGCAGGCCGCTTCAGCCGACGCGATCGATCAGATGCAGGAAAGACCCGGATACCGTGCCATGCCGGTGGCCGGCCGCACCAAGGTCGCGCCCCTGGGCATCACGCATATCGAAGAGTTTGCCACCCCCGTCTTCCTGCAGGATCGTGGCGTAATGGAATTCATGTCCCCGGAATGACTGGCCGGCATGCCCAAGCGCCATATAGGCCAGAAGCCGGACCGCACGATAGCCGAGATGCAGCTTGCGCCGGGCGAAAGAGGTTTCCAGCGGCAACAGGCCGAGCATCGCATGACGGTGTCCGTCCGCATCGGTGATGGCTCGCCCCAAGGTCATATAGCCGCCGCATTCGCCATAGATCGTTACACCCCGCACGGCCGCATCGCGCAAGCCATCGAGGAAACGCGCATTGGAGGCCAGCTTGCCGGCATGCAGTTCCGGATAGCCGCCCGGCAGGAAAATGGCATCGGCCGCCTTCGCTGCCGTTTCATCCGCCAAGGGCGAGAAGAAACTGAGTTCCGCACCTGCCCGGCGCCAGGCCAGCAACTGCCCGGCATAGGCGAAAGCGAAAGCGATATCCTTGGCGACGGCGATATGCTGGCCAAGCGGCGGCAGCAAGGCAGGCTGCGTCTTTGCCCCGTCATCCGTAGCCTGCATCACCATCGGCCGGGCTTCGGTGATCAGGCGATCGATCTCCACATGAGCCGCCAGATGATCGGCGGCGGTCTGCAGGAAATATGGCAGATCCCCATGTTCCGCTGCCTGGACCAGACCGAGATGCCGGTCCGGTAAAGTCAGCTCGGCGTTTTGCGGCACGAAGCCGAAAACCGGCAGGCCGAGCCGATCGAAAGCCTGGCGCAGGATTTCGACGTGACGGGCGCCGCCGACATTGTTGCAGATGACGCCGGCGATATGCACGTCGGGGTGATGATCGCGCAGCCCGCGCGCCACAGCCGCCGCCGTTGCGCCCTGGCCTTTGACATTCAGGACCAGGACCACCGGCCAGCCCGTCATCGCCGCGAGCTGCGCCGTCGAGCCGATCGGCAAGGTATCGGCGATTGCTTCTGCCGGCATGGCCGCGCCGTCAAACAAGCCCATGACGCCTTCGACAATGAGCAGGTCCGCCGTCATGGCGGCAGCGATCAAGGCTGCAAGGCTGGCCGGCCGCATGGCCCAGGGATCGAGGTTGAAGCAATCCGCACCGCTGGCCGCGGCATGGAAGGCGGGATCGATATAATCCGGTCCGATCTTGCAGCCGCGCGCCGCCACCCCTTGCCGTGCCAGCAAATGGAGGAGCCCCAGGGTGAGCGTTGTCTTGCCGCTGCCGGAAGCAGCGGCGGCAATGATCAGGCCCCGGGGAATCGCGCTGCCCGCACTGACAGCCACGCTCTATCCAGCCTGTGTCTTGTTTCGGTGTCCCAGCGGATCCGGCGTCAGGATGCGGCCATCCAGCGCACCGATCCAATCGAGCGCCGCGCGCAGACGGACGACCTCCCCCACCACGACGATTGCCGGCGGCTCGATCTCGCTCGCCTCGACCGCAGCCGCACAGGCGGCCAAGGTCGTCTCCAGCACCCGTTGCCCCGATGTCGTCGCCTTGCTGACCACGGCCACCGGCTCATCCGGCTTGCGGCCGGCTTGCTGCAGCCGCTCGGCAATCTGGCCGATATGTTTCAGGGCCATGTACAGCACGATGACGGGCGATCCCTTGCCGAGCGACATCCAATCGATGCCGTCGGGAACGACGCCTGAGGCATCATGGCCGGTGATGAAGGTCACCGCGGAATTGCAATCCCGATGGGTGACCGGGATGCCGGCATAGGCGAGGCCGCCAATGCCGGCGCTGACACCCGGGACAATACGGAACGGAATGCCGGCGTCGACCAGGCTCAAGGCTTCTTCGCCGCCACGCCCGAAAACAAAAGGATCGCCGCCCTTCAATCGCAGGACGCGCTTTCCCTCTCGCGCTAATTGAATCAGGCGCAGCGAAATATCCGGCTGCTTCGCAGAGGGTTTCCCCCCGCGTTTGCCGGCATATTCCAGCACGGCGCCGGGCCGTGCCAGATCGAGCACCGCCTGATCGACCAGCGCGTCATAGACGATGACATCCGCCTGGCTGAGACCGCGCACGGCCAGCAGGGTCAGCAACCCGGCGGCGCCCGGACCGGCGCCGGTCAGCCAGACCCAGCCGGGCTGCAATTCCGGTAAGTTATCGAGCAATTTGTTCATGCGGGCATCCTAGTTTTCCGCTGTCGTCAGGCTAGTCAAATTTGGACATCGACCGCTAGAATAGCGTCATGACTCGCAAGCCAAAAGACCTTCCCGCAGATCAGGAGCCTTGCCCAGATCGGAAGCCTCCCCAAGCCCTGCGGCGAGGCTGGACCACCGGCGCCTGCGCCACCGCAGCGACAAAAGCAGCCTTGACCGCATTGCTCACGGGGCAATTTCCCGATCCGGTAACCATAACCTTGCCCAAAGGCGAACAGCCGAGCTTCGCTTTGGCGCGCACGGAAAAGCTGGCCGACGGGCGCTATATGGCGGCCATCATCAAGGATGCGGGCGACGATCCAGATGTCACGCATCTGGCGGAAATCCGCGCCAGCCTGCGCCTGTTGCCCGCAGGCCAAGGCATCGTCTTTCGCGGCGGCCTTGGTGTCGGCATGGTGACCAAGCCCGGCCTGCCCATCGCGGTCGGCGAACCGGCGATCAACCCGGTTCCACGCAAGTTGATGCATGACGTGGTCAGCGAATTGATGGCGGCGCATGGAAAACAGGCTGACGTCGAGATCGAGATCTCCGTGCCGCATGGCGAGAAACTTGCAGAGAAAACCTGGAATCCGCGCCTCGGCATTCTCGGCGGCATCTCGATCCTCGGCACGACCGGCATCGTCAATCCGTTTTCCTGTTCGGCCTGGATCGCCTCGATCCATCGCGGCATCGACGTCATCCGCGCCGCCGGCTTGTCGCATGCCGCCGCCTGCACCGGCTCGACCACGGAAGCTGCCGTGCAACAGCGCTACGGCCTGCCCGATTTCGCCTTCATCGATATGGGCGATTTCGCCGGCGGCACCTTGAAGTATCTGCGCCACCATCCGATCCCGCGGCTGACCCTGGCCGGTGGCTTCGGCAAGATCTGCAAACTCGCCGATGGATGCCTCGATCTCCATTCCGGCCGCAGCCAGGTCAACTTTGACAGCCTCGCCAAATCCGCTACCGCATTGGATGCCGCACCGCAATTGATCGAGCGCATGCGTGGCGCGAATACGGCGATGGAGGTTATGGAACTTGCACAGGCGGCCGACCTGCCGCTGGCCGATGCGATCGCCGAAAAGGCACGGATATTTGCCGCTGAAACCTGCGATCATGTCGCCAGCATCGAAATTCTGATCTACGACCGCCAGGGGGGGCTGGTCGGCCATGCCGATTTCGCAGCCTAGGATCCTGCTTCTGGGTGGCACCGGCGAGGCCAATCAATTGGCCGCCCGGCTGCACGAAGTTACTGACCTGCCGGTGGTGACCTCGCTTGCCGGCCGGACCCGGTCGCCGACCCTGCCCGATGGCGAGGTGCGCATCGGCGGCTTCGGCGGAATCGCGGGCCTGACCGATTATCTGCACCGCCATGATATCCGGCTGGTCATCAATGCCACGCATCCCTATGCGGCGCAGATGAGCGAAAACGCCCGGGCCGCAGCCACGGCTGCCGATGTGTCATTGCTGCGCCTGTTGCGGCCGGCCTGGCGGCGTGATCCGCTGGATATCTGGATTGAGGTGGGCTCGACCACCGCCGCCGCCGATATCTGCAAATGGCACGGACAGCGCATTCTTCTCAGCCTCGGCGGGTCGGACCTGGCACCCTTCGCCAAGAATGCCCGCAGCCATTTCATCATTCGCCTGGTTGATCCGCCGAAGGAAGAACCGCCGCTCGAACGCTACGAGTTGATTCTCGGCAAGGGTCCCTTTTCCTGGATCGATGAACGGCGCCTGATGATGGAACACGCGATCGACCTGATCGTCAGCAAGAACAGCGGCGGCCTTGCCACCTATGCCAAGATCGATGTCGCGCGCGATCTCGCGGTTCCCGTCATCATGATCGACCGACCCGCCATCGCAAAACAGCCCGGCGGCCCCATTGCAGATAACATCGATCAGGCGCTGACCTGGGTCGCCGCCTGGGCGAAATCCGAACCGGGCGCCGCCCGCAAATGACGCACCGGCGAACATAAAGCGACCACCGCCGAGAGCGAATAACCAGCAACCGCCAGCCACAAAACACCATCCAGGCCGAGAACCGGCACCAACAGGCCTGCGATCGCTGCGCCGAGCGGCACCGGCCCGTCATTGACGACGCGCACCGTCGCACTGACCCGCGCCAAGTGTTCGCCTGGCATCAGGCTCTGGCGCAAATGCCGTTCGTGGATGGCGAAATAGCTCGTCACGCCGTCCTGCAGAATCTGCTGTGCGACCAGCAGCGGTATCGCCGCCATCGGCAGCAATCCCGCAGCCGGCAGCAAGGCAAGCCCCAGGGTCTTGATCGCGAAGGCGGCGATGATGCCGGGTCCTACTGGCAGCCAGCCTGCCGTCCAGCGCACCAGAAATGTTCCCAAAAGCGATGCAAGACCGCCGGCGGCAATGATGAAGCCGAGCTCTCCCGGCGATACATGCAGATGCTGGATGATATAGAGGACATAGAACGGCCCCATCATCGCGCCGAAAAATGTCCGCAAGCCGCGTGCGATCAGCAATGGCCGCAGCAGCGGCTGTTGCCAGAGCGCCAGGAAGCCATCCCGGATATCGCGCCACAGATGGCGCCGTTGCTCTTTGTCGATCGAAATCGTCGTTTCCGGCCGGCGGATACGGACCAACAGGATGGCTGAGCACAGATAAGACAATGCATCTACCAGCAAGGTCATCGGCGCAGTGATGACCTGGACCAGCATGCCGCCGATCGGCGGGCCGATCACCTCGGTCGTCGCATCCACAGTCTCGCGCTGGCTGTTGGCGCGCAGCAGGACGGCCCGATCGACGAATGACGGCAAATGCGCCTGGTCGGCGATGTCGAAGAACAGCGACAGGGTCGTCACCAATGCAACGACGACGACGAGCTGCATGAGACCCAGCAGGCCGAACCAGGCCGCGAACGGCACGGAGATCAGCGCCGCAAAGCGCAGGAGGTCCGCAGCGATCATGACCGGCCGCCGTCGCCGCCGATCCAGCCAGGCGCCCGCCAGGAGGCCGAGAATGAGGACCGGCAAGGTAGATGCGACGCCGAGCAGGCTGAGCTCACCGGGCGTCGCCTGCAGGACCAGGACGGCAGTCAGCGGCACCGCCTCACGCGCGATCTTCGTTCCCGTGCTGGAGGTGGCGAAGGCCGCCAGCAGATATCTGAAATCGCGATCCGCCATGGCGGATCAGCCGGCTGCCTTCTTCTTTCCCGGGCGCAGGACGTGCTGGTGGTCGACGTGGTAAAGCCGGCTGTCGTTGAAATCGCGCCGCCCCAGCACGTGTCCGACGAAGATGAGCGCCGTGCGGGTCACCTTCATCGCCTTCACCTTGGCTTTGATATCGGCCAGGGTGCCGCGCACGATTTCCTGGTCCGGCCAGCCGACACGGAAAGCGATGATCACCGGGCAATCTTCGCCGTAATGCGGCGTTAACTCGGCCACCACCTTGTGGATGTTGCGGATCGACAAGTGAATCGCCAAGGTCGCGCCGGATTTGCCGAGTGTGGCCAGATCCTCGCCCTCAGGCATCGGCGAGGCTTCGCCATCGGTCCGGGTGATGATGATGGTCTGGCTGATTTCCGGCAGCGTCAGCTCGCTTTTGAGGGCGGCGGCGGCGGCGGCAAAAGCCGGCACCCCCGGCGTCACGTCATAGGCGATGCCAAGCTCATCCAGGCGCCGCATCTGTTCCGCCGTCGCGCCATAGATCGAGGGATCGCCTGAATGCACCCGCGCGACCATCTTTCCGGCCTCGATCGCCTGCCTGATATGGGCGATGATTTCGTCGAGATGCAGCGGCGCGGTATCGATCACCAGCGCATCCGGCCGGGCCAGGGCAACGATCCCCGGCGGCACCAGCGAGCCGGCATAGAGCACGACCGGCGCTTCCTCGATCAGTCGCTTGCCCTTGACGGTGATCAGTTCCGGATCGCCCGGTCCCGCACCGATGAAATGAACCATGCTCATGCCTTGCCCCCCGCTACTTTCCGTCCGCCGTCGGAGCGGATGGTCATCTTCTTCTCATAGCCGCGTGGCGTATAGACCCAGACACCGCCATCGGGCCGCTGCACCACGCGGCTGGCGCTGCTGCCGACCTGCACCAAGGTCAGCATATCGACATCGTCGACATTGAGATCGATGAGATGCACCACGCGCAAGGTCTCGCCCGGGCGGCCGAGATTGCGCGCGAGCAGGACCGGCGTGTCGGCCGGCCGGTGCTGCAGCAGAATCTCCTTCGCGGCGGCAAGCTGTGTACGGCGGCGCTGCGACACGGGATTGTAGAAGGAGATGACGAAATCGCCTTCCGCTGCCGCCTTCAGCCGCTGCTCGATGGCTGGCCAGGGCGTCAGCAGATCGGAGAGCGAGATGGCGCAGAAATCGTGCCCCAATGTCGCGCCGATGCGGGCGGCCGCCACCTGCATGGCGGACACACCCGGCAGGCCGGTGATCTCCAGGCGCTCCCAATCCGGGTTGCGCTCCTTGTCGATCAGCTCATAGACCAGGGTCGCCAGAGCATAGATGCCGGCATCACCCGAACAGACAAGTGCCACATCCTTGCCCTGGGCCGCCAGCTCAAGCGCGATCCGCGCCCGCGCTTCCTCGGCGCCGAGATCGGAATCGTGCAGGCCCTTGCCCTGCGTCAACGGCCCCAGCAGATCGAGATAGAGCTTATAGCCGACAAAATCACTCGCCTTGCGCAAGGCGGCATCGACCTCATGGGTGCGCGACGCGGCGGCACCCGGACCGATCCCGACAATGGCGAGGCTGCCGCGCGCCCGGCCGATGGATGTCGGATCGACGATCCCGGCGGCGCGGGCAATGGCGCAGGTCGCGCGGTTGCTGCGCTGCTTCGGCGAAATCAGATCACCGGATGCACCGACGCCAGCGAGCGCCGCACCTTCGGCAACGCCATGGCAGCCGGTTTCCTGGAACACGATCTCCGATGGATTGACGAGACGCGGTGCCTGGGCCTCCAGTTCCACCGCGCTGAAGACCCGCACGGGCACACCCAGCTCGCGCGCCAAAGCCTGGATGGCCGGCTCCGCCGCTTTCAAGGCGATGGTGGCAATGCAGGCAACGGCGAGCGGCGAGATACCGGCATCGGCCAGGCAACGCCGCGCCAGCTCGCCGACTTCCTCAACCGGCGCCAGACGCTCGCAGCCGATGCCAAGCACGATGGTCTTCGGTCGATAGACGAGATCGGCTGCGGCATCCTGGCGATCGCTGACCAGAATGGTCTTCTTGCCGCCGATGGCAACGATGCCTTTGGCCCCGCTCAGCCAGCCTGCCTCTGCACCGGCATCGATCCGCAGATTGACCGTCTCACCAGCCAGCAAAGCCGCCGCGACCGGCTTTGCCTGGGCGATATCCTCGATCACCCAGCCGCTCGGCGGTTCATCCAAAGCGATGCCGAGCTTGAGGTCGCCCGCCGTCGTGATCGCCGCTTGGCCTTGCAACGCGGCGGCAATATCGCGCGCCAGTTGATTGGCGCCGTGATGGCCCCCCAGCAGCGGCACGATGCTCGATCCGTCAGCGGCAACGGCAATGACCGGCGGCTCCGACACTTTGTCGGTCAGCACCGGGGCAAGGCCGCGAATGAGGATGCCAGCGGCGCAGATGCCGATGACCGGCCGGCCGGCCTGGAACAATTTCCGCAGATGCGCCGGTGTTTCGCTGAACGCGATATCCGCATCATCAACCCGCGCGGCGAGGCCGTGGATCTCGGCAGCCGGCACGGCCGCCTTGATGCGCTGCGCGAGGGCGAGGCTGCCGCGCGACAACACGATGATCGCGGGGCGCATGTCGTTTTGTGTCGTCATGACCAGGCATCTCCCCGGCGATGCATCAGCAGCATGGAGAAATACGGCACCGCATCCTCACCGAGTTCATTCAATTTCATCACTTTCTGATTATCCAGCGTCGCCCGCTCGACATAGCGCGTATTGCCTTCGAGGCCGAGCTCGCGCAGCACGCGGCGGATCTTGGGGAAATGCCGGCCGACCTTGATGATCACCGCCGCTTCCGCTGTTACGAGCCGCTCGCGCAACTGCTCCTCCGGCAAAGGTCCCGGAATGATCGTCAGGACATCGTTGCGCGCCGCCAAAGCCCCCCGGCTGGCGACCGCGCAGGCCATCAGCGACGAGACACCAGGCACGACCTCGACCCGGCAGCGCCCGGCCATGCGGGCATAGAGATACATGAACGATCCGTAGAAGAAGGGATCGCCCTCGCAGAGCACGACCACGGTCTTGCCGGCTTGCGCGGCGCGGATCAATTCTTCCGCCGCCTCGCTATAGATGTCGTCCTTGGGAAACTGGCCATCGCCGATATTCATGCGGATCGCCAGTTCCGGCCGGCCCGCCGTCAGATAGGGCGCCGCGATCGTCCGGGCGAAACTGTCGCCGGTTTCCGGCGCCGGATAGGCGATCAGATCCGCCGCCGCGATCAGGCGCACTGCCTTGACCGTCAGCAATTCCGGATCGCCCGGCCCGACACCGATGCCGTAAATCATACCTGTCATTTCATCGAACTCTGTTTCACTTGCAAACCGACCATTGCGTGATCGGCATTAAAGGCTTCCAGCCATGATAGGGGCCGATCGGCGACGCCCGCGATACCGCGATGCGGCTGAGATCGCCAGCGAATTTCTGCCAGGCCGCCAGCAAGGCCGCCTCTCCTTCCAGGGTCACCGCATTGGCAACCAGCCGTCCGCCGGGTTTCAAGGCATGCCAGGCCGCATCGACGAGACCGGCTTCGCTCAGGCCGCCGCCAATGAAGATCGCGTCCGGCTGCTTCAGCCCGGCGAAGATCGCCGGCGCCCAGCCGGCGACCAATTTCAACTGCGGCACGCCCAGGTTCAACGCATTCTGCTCGATCATGCGCTGGCGTTCGGGATCGGATTCAATGGCGACCGCATTGGCAGTGCGATGCTGGCGCAGCCATTCGATGGCGACCGACCCGCTGCCGGCGCCGACATCCCACAGCAACTGCCCCGGCATCGGCTGCAAGGCCGCCAGGGTTGCCGCGCGGATTTCCCGCTTGGTCAGTTTGCCGTCATGGAGAAAGGCATCGTCCGGCAAGCCGAAACCGCGATGCAGCAACCGCGTGCCGGGCACAGCCTTGCAGGTGACGGCGACCGTATTGAAATCGGCGGTCGGTTGATCCTGCCAATCGGCCGCCTTGCCGCTCACCACGCGCTCACGCGGTCCGCCCATATGTTCGAGGACGATGATATCGCTGTCGCCATAACCGAGCGCCGTCAAGCGCCGCGCCACCTCAGCCGGCGTCTGGCCGTCATTGCTGAGGATCATCAGCCGCTGGCCCGGCGCAATCGCTGCCGCCAGCAATTCGGGCGGCCGGCCATGCAGGGTCAGGCAGTCGACCTCGGAAAGCGGCCAGGCCAGGCGTGCGGCTGCCAGCGTGAAGGCGGAAAGATGCGGATAGATGGCGATCTCGTCCCGTGCCACATGCTTGGCGAAAGTGACACCGATGCCGTAATGCATCGGGTCTCCGGTCGCCAGCACCACGACGGGCTTGCCGCGCCAGCCGAGCACCTCCTCGACCGTCAAGCGCAAGGGCGAGGCCCAGGTGATCTTGCGGGCCGGCATATCGGGCAGCATGGCAAGGTGCCGGTCGCCGCCGACGATCAGCTCGGCGCGCTCGATCAGGCCGCGCAGCATGGGGGCGACACCGTCGATGCCGTCTTCGCCGATACCGATGACATTGAGCCAGGCTGTCATAGATTGCCTCGCAACTTTTCACTGCTGAGTGCATTGATTGCCGCCGCCGCAATGGCGCTTCCGCCCCGGCGGCCGCGCAAGGTGAGACAAGGCACATCAAGATCGGCGGCGATCAGCGCGTCCTTGGATTCGGCTGCGCCGACGAAGCCGACCGGGAAGCCGAAGATCGCTGCCGGCTTCGGCCCGCCGCCTTCGATCATCTCGATCAGATGAAACAAGGCGGTCGGCGCATTGCCAATCACGACGATGGAACCTGCCAGCACATCGCGCCACAGTTCCACCGCGGCCGCGGAGCGTGTCGTGCCCAGCCTGGAAGCCAGATCGGCCAGTCCGGATACGTTGATGTCGCAGCGAATTTCCGTCGCCGGAAAGAAGCGCTTGATAATGCCGGCCGCAACCATCTGGGCATCGCACAGAACCGGCGCGCCGGCCGCCAAAGCCTGCCGCGCCGCATCCACGGGATCGCCGCACCAGGCGATGTCGCCGGAAAGGTCAGTCATGCCGCAAGCGTGGATCATGCGAATGGCGACAGGCCGCAAAGCCTGCGGCAATGCCGCCAGATCGGCTTCCGCCTCGATCGTCGCGTAAGACTGTCGATAGATCGCCTGCGGATCACGCTCATAGACATATGCCATGACGGCCTGCTCCTTCAGCAGCTCACCTCACAGCCGGTCCGGGCTGCGCTTGCCCGGACCGTGCGGGTGATCGGCATGGGGATGTGGGAAATGCGTGTGGGTATGACCATGCCCGTGATCATGGCTGTGTCCATGATCGTGCCTGTGATCGTGATCATGACTGTGGTCATGGTGGTGATGATCATCACCATGCGAATGATCATGGTGATGATCGTGGTCGTGGTCATGATGGTGGCCATGATCATGGTGATGATCGCCATTCGTGCCGATGCCTTCGACGTGATGGTGATGGCTTTCCTGGGCACGCCCCACTTCTGCTTCGAAACCGAGCACCTGGGTACGGTATTTGCAGAGCTGGCAGTTCATCTTGTTTTCGCCGCTCAGGATTTCCCGCACCCGCTCGGCAAAGGCATCGAGAATCAGCGGGTGATCATTGAGGTAATCGGCCTTGAGGAACTCGATCTCCGGATGGCGGGCCGCCATTTCGTCGGTGATCGAGTAGATCCGCTTCACCAGGATGCCGGTGAACAGGAAATAGGGAAACACGATGATGCGCTTATAGCCGAGCTTCACCGCATGTTCGAGGCCGGGGCCGACCAGCGGGAAGGTGACGCCGCTATAGCAGACTTCCATCCAGCCGAAGCCCATGCCTTCCCACAGCATGCGGGCGACCTTGGTGATATTGGAATTGGCGTCCGGATCGGAAGTGCCACGGCCAACGACCATCAGCAGGGTTTCCGCACGCGGCACCTGACGGTCAGCCTTCTTTTCCGCCGCTTCGATCCGTTCGGCCGCCACCTGCAGCAGCTTCGTATCCACCGCCAGCTCGCGGCCGTAATTGATGGTCAGGCCGGGATGCTGGGCCTGATAGGTATTCAGCACCGACGGGATATCGTCCTTGGCATGGCCGGCGGCAAACAGCATGCCGGGCACGGCCAGAACACGGTTAACGCCACGTTCGCGCAGCCGGTCCAGGCCGTCGCGGATGATCGGCCTGGCAAATTCCAGGAAGCCGTAATCCGCCGGAAATTCCGGCAGGCGCTCGGCGATACCGGCGGCCACGGCCTTGAATTCCGTGATCGCCTCCACATCGCGACTACCATGGCCGCAGACCATGACGCCAAGCTTCTCCATCATCTTCTCCTTATCACGCCGTTATTGACGCGATCCCGTGAATCGGCCAATGAAAGTTGTCATGTTCGATGCGCTCACCCACTGGAACCATCTCGGCTCCCTGCTGATCGCCTTGCTGATCGACGCAGCGGTGGGCGATCCGCAATGGCTTTATCGCCGCTTGCCGCATCCGGTGGTCTGGATCGGTCGCGTCATCGCATGGGCCGACCAGCAGCTCAATCGTGCCAGCGACACGCCCGGTCGCCGCAAGATCATGGGGATAGCGGCGACCGCCGCGCTGTTCCTTGGATCCCTGCTGGCCGGTCTGTTCCTGCAAGCTATGTTGCTGAAACTGCCCGGCGGCGGCCTCTGGCTCGCCATCGCGATCAGCAGCCTGATCGCCCAGAACAGCCTCTACGACCATGTCGCTGCCGTTGCCGGCGGCCTGGAAACCAGCGGCGCCGAAGGTGGCCGGATTGCCGTTTCCCGCATCGTCGGCCGCGATCCCGAAGCTTTGGATCGGGCCGGCATCAGCCGGGCGGCGATCGAATCGCTGGCCGAAAATTTCTCCGACGGCATTGTGGCGCCGATCTTCTGGGCGGCCTTGTTCGGGCTGCCGGGCATCCTGGCTTATAAAGCGATCAATACGGCAGACAGCATGATCGGCCACCGCACGCCGCGCCATCAGCAATTCGGCTGGGCCTCGGCCCGGCTGGACGATCTGCTCAACCTGGTCCCGGCCCGATTGAGTGGCTTGCTGCTGGCCGCGGCCGCCCTGTGCGCGCCGGGCGCCAATGCCGGCAAGGCGCTCAGCGCCATGTGGCACGATGCGCGCAGACACCGGTCGCCCAATGCCGGCTGGCCGGAAGCGGCCATGGCCGGCGCGCTGGGCCTCGCGCTGAATGGGCCGCGCCGCTATCACAACCAGCTGGTGATGGATGCCTGGATGGGCTCCGGCGGCACGCCCTATGCCAGCGCCAATGACATCCGCCGCGCCCTGCGCCTCTATGTCATTGCCTGCGTCATCGAAGGCGTCATTCTGATGGCGGCGATCTGGTTCAGCCATTAGCGATCTCCCGCAGCCGGTCGAGATCGACATGGCGGTCGAGATGATCGGCCAACCCATCGAGCAGGCTATCCACCAAGGCATCGTAAGCCAGGCCGCTGGCATCGCGTTGGCGCAACCGGCTCAAAAAGGCATGGCGAAATTCGTCGGCGGCGAAAAGGCCATGAACATAGCAGCCCATGACACGGCCATCGGCGCTGCAGGCGCCGTCGGCATGGTTGCCGAGCATCAGCATCGGCCGCGCCAGGTCGGGGCCCGATGTGACACCAATATGCATCTCATAGCCGCGCATCGGGGTATCGGTCACGACATCCCGGCCGCTGACCTCGATCAGGGTCTTGGCGCCTGACAAAACAGTGGCGACATCGAGCAGGCCGAGCCCGGCGCAGTTTCCGGCCGGCCCTTCCGTGCCGTCCGGATCGTCGAGCCGCGCGCCCAGCATCTGATAGCCGCCGCACAGGCCCAGGACCCAGCCGCCGCGCCGGACATGCGCTTTCAGATCGATATCCCAGCCGGCGGCGATCAGCGCCTGCAAATCGCCGATCGTCGATTTCGATCCCGGCAACAGCACCAGATCGGCATCGCCGGGCAAAGGCTGCCCTGGCGACAAAATCTCCAGCCGCACATCCGGTTCCGCCCGCAGCGGATCGAGATCGTCGAAATTCGAGATGCGCGGCAGACGCGGCACCACGATCTTGATATAGCCGTCGCGTCGCGCTTCATAACCATCCAGCGCCACGGCATCCTCGGCCGGCAGCAGATGCGCCTGCTCGAACCAGGGAATGACGCCGAGCCCCGGCAGGCCGGTCTTCTCTTCGATGATCCGCAGCCCATCGGTGAACAAGGCGATGTCGCCGCGGAACTTGTTGATCAGGAACCCCTTGAGCCGCGCTGCTTCATGTTCCGGCAGCAGCATCCTGGTGCCGGCAATACTGGCGATGACACCGCCACGATCGATATCGCCGATCAGGATCACCGGCAGGTCGGCCGCCTCGGCGAAACCCATATTGGCGATATCGCCAGCGCGCAGATTGACCTCCGCCGGGCTGCCTGCTCCTTCGACCAGCACCAGATCCGCCTCAGCCTGCAGATGCCGGAAACTTTCCAGCACCTTGTCCATCAATTGCGGTTTCAAGCGATGATAGTCGCTGGCCTTGGCTTGGCCGAAGACCTTGCCCTGCACCACGATCTGCGAGCCGATCTCGCTTTGCGGCTTCAGCAGCACGGGATTCATATGCACGCTGGAAGCGATACCGCAGGCGCGTGCCTGCAGGGCCTGGGCGCGGCCGATTTCCCCGCCATCCACCGTGACCGCCGCATTGTTCGACATGTTCTGCGGCTTGAACGGCCTGACGGTCAGGCCGCGCTTCGTAAAGGCGCGCGCCAGCCCGGCGACGATCAGCGACTTGCCGACGTCGGACCCGGTTCCCTGGAACATGATCGCGGCCTTGCCCATGAGCTATGCTTTCCGATCAGAACTCGATGCCTTGCTGCGCCTTCACGCCGTCGCGGAAGGGATGCTTGATCATCCCCATTTCGGTGACGAGATCCGCGATCTCGATCAACTCATCCTTGGCATTGCGGCCGGTGATGATGACATGAAGGTCCGGCCGTTTGGCCGTCAGCTTGGCGATCACCTCGTCCAGCGGCAGATAGTCGTAGCGCAGGCAGATATTCAGCTCATCCATCAGGACCAGCTTGAAACTGGGGTCGTCCATCATGCGGCAGGCTTCATCCCAGGCCTGGCGCGAGAACATGATGTCGCGTTCGCGGTTCTGCGTCTCCCAGGTGAAGCCTTCGCCGATCGCCTTGATCTCGCAGAGATCGGGGAACCGCTCCAGCACCGTGCGCTCGCCGGTATTCCAGGCGCCCTTGATGAACTGAACGACGCCGACTTTCATGCCATGGCCGATGCACCGCATCACCATGCCGAAGGCGGCCGTCGATTTGCCTTTTCCCTTGCCGGTATGAATGATGACGAGGCCCTTTTCACGAGTTTTCTCCGCCATCATCTTGTCGCGTGCTTCCTTGCGCTTGGCCGATTTCTCATTGGCCCGGCGATTGATATCTTCCGCCGACTGAGATTCATTGCTCATGATGCCAGACTCCTTCCCGCCCATTCACCCAGCCGGCCGAAAGCAGTATTCGACCGGGCTTTCCATAAACCGCGTTCCTGCGCTTCCAACAACCGCTCGGCGATTTCCCGCAAGGCTGCCGGATTGTTCAACGCAATGAAGTCGCGCACCGCCTCGTCGCCCAGATAGGCATCGAAGACGGCATCGAAATGATGATCCGCCACGCAATCCGCCGTGGCGGCAAAGGCAAACAGATAATCGACCGTCGCCGCCATCTCGAAAGCGCCCTTATAGCCGTGACGCATCACGCCCTTGATCCACTTCGGATTGACGACACGGGCCCGGACCACGCGGGCGATTTCTTCATCCAGGCTGCGGATACGCGGCGCCTCCGGACGCGAATGATCATTGTGCCAGACCACCGCCTTGCGCCCGGTAAGATGCTTCACCGTTGCGGCGAGCCCACCTTCGAACTGATAATAGTCATCGCTGTCGAGCAGATCGTGTTCGCGGTTGTCCTGGTTATGCAGCACGGCATCGACCTGGCGCAGCCGTGTCTCGAACATCTGGCGCTCGGCCCTGCCCTCCGAACCGGCGCCATAGGCATAGCTGCCCCAGGCGAGATAAGCGCGCGCGAGATCGCCGGTCTCCGACCAGCCGCGTTCGTCGATCAAGGCTTGCAAGCCGGCGCCATAGGCGCCGGGCTTGGAGCCGAATACCCGGTAGCCGGCCCGCTGCTCCGCTTCACTCGCCGTCAAACCAGTGGCAACCAGTTGATCCCGGTCGCGGCGGAAGCGGGCGGCAATGGGATTCAGGTTATCGGGCTCATCCAGCTTGGCGACTGCCCGCACGGCGCTGTCGAAAAGATCGATCTGCGCCGGAAAGGCATCGCGGAAGAAACCGGAGACCCGCAAGGTGACATCGACGCGCGGCCGGTCCAGCAGGCTGAGCGGCAGAATCTCGAAACCGCTGACCCGACCGGAGGCACCAGCATCCCAAGTCGGCCGCACACCGATCAGCGCCAATGCCTGGGCGAGATCATCGCCGCCGGTGCGCATGTTCGCCGTGCCCCAGGCGGAAAGCACGAAGGATTGCGGCCAGTCGCCATGTTCCTGGCGATGCCGCGCCAGCACCAGCCCGGCCGATTTCCAACCCAAAGCCCAGGCGGTCGGCGTCGGCACGGACCGCGTAGCGACCGAATAGAAATTGCGGCCGG
>SSEL01000060.1 GCA_008012315.1 Rhodospirillaceae bacterium | reverse complement strand
GAGCACTGCGCGACCTCGTCGGCGCCGACCGCGAGCTCGCGTTGCTGCGCGAGCTGATCCTGGCGACATCGACCGGGCCCGAGGTCGAGTCGCTGGCGGCCGCGACGGCACGGATCATCACCGAAGCCACACGTACCGACGTGTGCGCGGTTTACGTGTTGGACGACACCGGACGCTCACTGACCTTGGCCGGCGTCACGCCACCGTTCGACTGGCAGGTGGGCCGGATTCAGCTGGCGTTGGGTTCGGGCATTTCCGGTTGGGTGGCGAGCTGCCGCCAGCCAGTCGTGATCTGCGAGGACATCCAGTCCGACCGACGCTATCTATCGACCGAATCATTACCCGGACCAGATTTCACGTCGATGGTGTCGGTTCCGATGGAGACCACACCGGGCGGACTGGTCGGTGTGCTCGACGTACGCACGATCCGGCGGCGCGAATTTGTGCCACATGACGTCGAATTGTTGCTGGTGATCGGGCGGCTGATCGCCGGGGCGCTGCATCAGGCACGACTGCGTCGTGAACACCTGGCTCGTGAACGTGCGCATGAGAACTTCGTCGAGCAGGTCATCGAGGCTCAAGAGATCGAGCGCCGCCGGTTGGCCGCCGATATCCACGATGGCATCTCACAACGACTGGTCACGCTGTCCTACCGGCTTGATGCCGGGGCGCGGGCTATGCGCAGTGACCTGGATTTTGCGTCCGACCAACTTGACGCGGCGCGGGAACTGGTCGGATTGACGTTGTTAGAGGCCCGTGCGGCGATCCGTGGGCTTCGGCCGCCCGTTCTCGACGATCTCGGCCTTGCGGGAGGGCTGGACAGCTTGGCCCGCTCGATTCCGGAGATCGGCTTGGACGTCGAACTGGCCGATACCCGATTGCCGGAGCACATTGAGCTCGCGCTGTATCGCATCGCGCAGGAATGCCTGCAGAACGTGATGAAACATGCCGAGGCGTCGATGGTGCGGCTGCGCTTCAGTGTGAGCGCCGACACCGCCACGCTTGAGATCACCGACGACGGAATCGGTTTCAGCACCTTGGACCGCCCGCTGGGCAACGATGAGATGAGTGGTTACGGTCTGTTGTCAATGGCCGAACGTGCCGAGTTGGTCGGCGGAAAGCTGAACATCCGTTCGCGTGTCGGGTCGGGCACGACTGTCATCGTGACCCTTCCGCTGGCAGCATCCGCGGACTAGACGGTATGGGGTGACGCCCGGCTTCTGTCGGGGGTTGCGGGCCGGGGCCTCGCTCACAAAAGCTCGTGGGTTACCGAGCAGAAGTCCCTGCCCGGCCTATCCAACATTTGTGGGAGGCCCCGGTGTTTACAGAGCGTACGAGCGTAGGGCTCGATGTGCACGCACGATCGGTCGCGGCAGCGGCGATCGATAGCGTCACAGGAGAGCTGGTCCAGGCGACGCTGACCCCCGACTATGGGGATGTCCGTGGCTGGCTGGACCGGCTGGCTGGACCGGTCGCGGTGGCCTATGAGGCCGGCCCGACAGGGTTCGGGTTGTATCGGCATCTGCAGGCAGCAGGTGTTCGTTGCGAGGTGGCGGCGCCGAGCAAGCTGCAGCGCCCCGCCGGCGATCGGGTCAAGACCGATGCCAAGGACGCGATCCATCTCGCGCGGTTGTTGCGACTCGATGAGATCACCTCGGTGGCGATCCCGACGATCGCCCAGGAAGCCGCACGGGATCTGGTCAGAGCCTGGGAAGACTGCCGCGGTGATCTGATGCGAGCCCGTCATCGACTGTCGAAACTGCTTCTGCGCCATGGGATCGTCTACTACGACGGCAAGGCGTGGACCGGTAAGCACGACATCTGGCTGCGGCACGACGCGCTGCGGCGGCTTCCCGGCGACGCCGCCACGCGGCTGACCTTCGACGCCGATTACGACGCAGTCTTGACCGTAAAGGCTCGTCGTGACCGTCTCGACACCGCCATCGAGGAGGCCGCCGCGGATTGCGAGTTCATGGCGATCGTGCGCCGCCTCGGTTGCCTACGCGGCATCGGCACGCTGACCGCATTCGCGCTCGCGGTGGAGATCGGCGACTGGACCCGGTTCACCGGCAATACCATCGGATCCTTCGTCGGGCTCGTACCCAGTGAACACTCATCGGGCGGATCCCGCAGTCAGGGGTCGATCACCAGGACCGGCAACGGACACGCCCGCCGCCTCCTCGTCGAAGCAGCATGGCATCACCGCCCCAGATACACCGTGGGAAAGGTGTTGCGCGCACGGTGGGACCTGGCACCGGCAGCTGCGCGTGCTCGTGGCAACGACGGCAACCGTCGCCTGCACCGGCGGTGGGTGCAATTCATCGACCGCCGCAAACGCAGCACTGTCGCCGACGTCGCCATCGCCCGTGAACTCGCCGGATGGTGCTGGTCGCTGGCGGTACTGGACACCAGCACCTGACGCGCACAAAAGCCGCTTCGCCAGGACCCGGGCGTCGGTGGCAGCGCGTGGAGTGACCCGCGACCGCTCTATGAGCAACCCTGCAAGGCGACGCTCGACTCTAGACACGCGGACCTACTCCAGCCGAAACACCGTCCTGCGGTACCCAACCCGCGCATATCAGTCAGACCGCGCGTCGCCAACGACACGTTCACCGACACCCAACCAAAGGCGAAGCAGAGGCGCCCGCCCCAAACCCAGGGACGGGCGCCTCGCCATGCCACTTGACACGAGCTACCTACATATCAGAGCGTGGGTCGGTGACACGCAGTGTCAACTCTCTTCAGGTATCGAATATCAACTGATCGGTTGATGTTCATTGGGTAGCAGTTAATAGACACATTGATGATTAAGTGCAACTATTCCTGGTAGAGAGATTAAGTGCAACTATTCCTGGTAGAGATAGGAGGCGCGACGATGACCAACCCATCTATCGAGACGTCGCGCCGGTCTTTTGGTTTCAGCGGCGGTTCGACATCGGGTCCGCAGCTGAAGTCCGAGCCAGACGAGCTCGATGTCGTCCCGCTGGCGGCAGATGCGGTGGTGGATCTCGCGGAGGCTCGCCGGGAGTCCGGTATCGACGACGTGTTGTCCGCGGTCGACCGCGAGCTTGTCGGGTTGGCCCCGGTGAAAGCCCGCATAGCCGAGATTGCGGCGCTGCTGCTGGTTGACCGGATGCGCGCCCGTTACGGCATCACCGCGCCCCAGCCCACACTGCACATGTGTTTCAGTGGCAATCCTGGCACCGGAAAGACAACGGTCGGCTTGCGAATGGCCGAACTGCTGCACCGGCTGGGCTACCTGCGACGCGGTCACCTGGTCAGCGTTACCCGCGACGATCTGGTCGGTGAGTTCATCGGCCACACCGCACCCAAGACCAAGGAAGTAATCAAGCGGGCGATGGGAGGGGTGTTGTTCATCGACGAGGCGTACTACCTCTACAAGGTGGAGAACGAGCGTGACTACGGGGCGGAAGCCATCGAGATCCTGCTGCAGGTGATGGAGAACAATCGCGACGACCTCGTCGTGATACTGGCTGGATACGCCGACAAAATGGACAGGTTCTTCTCGGCCAACCCGGGGATGCAGAGCCGCATCGCGCACCACATCACCTTTCCCGATTACACCGTCGGTGAACTGGAGCAGATCGCCATGCTGATGACCGACGAGATCGGCTACACGTTCTCGCCCGATGCGCGAGCGGTGTTGCGCCGCTATTTGGATCGGCGGATCGAGCAGCCTTGGTTCGCCAACGCGCGCAGTGTGCGCAACGCGTTGGAACGAGCGCGGCTGCGCCATGCGCAGCGGCTGCTCACGAGTGACCCGCGGGTCGACCTGGCGGCGTTGAGCACCATCGAAGCACCGGATCTGCTGGCCAGTCGGGTGTTCATCGATGACCAGACCGGCGCGGCGCAGTGAGTACCAATGCCCGGCTGCGCGCACTGGTGGAAGTGGCCAACACCGGGTCGGTGCGTGGCGCCGCGGCCCGCCTCGTGGTGACGGAGTCTGCCATCTCGTCCGCGCTCGGAGCGCTGAGCGCCGAGATCGGGGTTCCCCTGATGGACCGGCACGGCCGCGGTGTGCGACTGACACCTGCCGGAACCTGCTACGTGGAGTACGCACGTCGAATTCTCGGCCTGCACGACGAGGCGGTTCTGGCGGCCCGGGGCGAAGTCGATCCGGAGCACGGATCCATCCGGCTGGCGGCCGTCACCACTGCCGGAGAGTTGTTGATTCCCGCGTTGCTGGCGTCGTTCACCGCCAAGTACCCCGATGTGGTGTGCAAGCTGGAAGTCGGCTCACGAACGGCACTTTGGCCGATGCTGACCCGCCACGAGGTCGATGTCGTGGTAGCTGGACGGCCACCGGCCGGCCTTCATCAGATAAAGGTGCAGGCCGTCAGTCGGAACGACCTTGTGGTGGTCGGTCCGCCGGACATCGCCGAAGGCTTCGTTGCCGCCGAGGCGACATGGCTGCTGCGTGAATCCGGTTCGGGAACCCGGGCCACGACGACGATGCTGCTCGAGGAACTGGACATCTCGCCACCGCAAATGGTGCTCGGATCGCACGGGGCGGTGGTGGCCGCAGCGGCGGCGGGATTGGGTGTGACGTTGGTGCACCGCCAGGCCGTGCGCAGGGATTTGGACGGCGGTGTGCTGGTTGAGCTGCCGGTGGACGGCACGCCGCTGGAACGGCCATGGCACATCGTGACTCAGTCAGCGTGTACCGGTTCTACCGAGTTGTTGATCAAGCATTTGATCGCCCACCGTGAACTCGGCTGGCACGCTGTTCGTGGCGACACACCAACACCCGATCGGGATCGAAGATAACCCTGGGGTTCTAGTCCGTCAGGGTGAGTCGCCCATCGAGCATCGGCACGATTGCCTGCGTCAGTACGACCGGGTCGATGGGCTGTGACACAACGACGTCCGCTCGTGACCACTTGGCCAACCATGCGTCGTCATCCCTGGCGATGATGACCGCGATTGGTGGACATTGCTGCAGTTCGTCTTTGAGCTGTTTTGCCAGGCCCAACCCCCCCGCCGGCGATGCCTCGGCGTCGAGAACGGCCATGTCGATACCACCCGAGCTGACACGTTGTACGGCGGCATCCGCGGTGGCGACCTCGATGAAATCCACTGGGGTTGAAGATCGGTCGATCGACATGCGCAGCGCCAACCTGATCCGTTCGCGAGTGTGCGCATTGTTGCTGTAGACGAGCACCCGGCGTCGCGGGTGCAGGTTGGTTCGCGTTGGCTGTGGCACCCCACGGATGCTAACGGCTCGGCCTTCTCGCGTGAATCCCCTGATCTGTCCCCCAAGTTGGGGTACTGAGATCGGCGACGGACTCGTCACGATGGATATCCCAAGCTTTTTGATGAGAGGTCGGCCGATGAATTCGTTTGCCCCCATTCTGGTGCTTGCCGCGATCGCCGCAGCCTTCGCGGTCTTCTCCGTGATCATCGCAATGGTGATTGGCCCATCCCGTTTCAACCGGTCGAAGCTGGAAGCCTACGAGTGCGGCATCGAACCGGCCGGCCACTCGACCCGCGACGGACGTGGGCCGAAGGTCCAGCGGTTCCCGGTGAAGTACTACCTGACCGCGATGTTGTTCATCGTCTTCGACATCGAGATCGTGTTTCTCTATCCGTGGGCGGTGTCCTACGAGGTGCTCGGCTTATTCGCACTCGCCGAAATGGCGTTGTTCGTGCTCGCGGTGTTCGTCGTCTACGCCTACGTGTGGCGACGCGGCGGGCTGAGTTGGGATTGAGGTAGTCAGATGGGCGTCGGGCTGGAAGAGAAGCTGCCCAGCGGTTTCCTGCTGAGCACGGTGGAGAAGCTGGCAGGCTACTTCCGGAAGGGATCGGTGTGGCCGGCTACCTTCGGGTTGGCTTGCTGCGCAATCGAAATGATGTCAACGGTGGCCCCGCGATTCGATCTTGCTCGTTTCGGCATGGAGGCGTTTCGGGCGTCACCGAGACAGGCCGACCTGATGATCATCGCCGGACGGGTCAGTCAGAAGATGGCGCCGGTGTTACGACAGATCTATGACCAGATGCCCGAACCCAAATGGGTACTGGCTATGGGTGTATGCGCCTCGTCGGGCGGGATGTTCAACAACTACGCCATCGTCCAGGGGGCGGACCATGTCGTTCCGGTGGACATCTACCTGCCTGGCTGCCCACCCCGTCCGGAGATGTTGCTGCACGCGATCCTCAAGCTGCACGACAAGATCCAGCAGATGCCGCTCGGCGTCAACCGCCAGGAGGCGATCGCCGCGGCCGAAGCGGCCGCTTTGGCTGCTGCCCGCCCCACTGTCGACTTGACGGGTTTGCCCCGATGAGCCGGCCGGGAGACGCTCCCGAGGATGCGGGCGGCGACGTGGTCGGCGCGCGCCGAGGCATGTTCGGCGTCCGCGGTACGCCGGACACATCGGGCTACGGACGGCTCATGCGCGAGGTCGTCACGCTGGACGGCAGTAGCCCGCGGCCGTACGGCGGCTACTTCGACGACGTGGTCGACCGGTTGGGTGACGCACTGCAGGGCGCCGGTATCGAATTTGCCGACGCGATCGAGAAAGTCGTCGTGCTCCACGATCAACTGAGCCTGCGTGTCCGCCCGCGGATGCTGCCGCAGGTCGCCCAACTGCTACGCGACGGGCCGGGGCTTCGATTCGAGCTGTGCCTGGGCGTTAGTGGGGTGCACTACCCGCAGGACGCCGGTCACGAGATGCACGCCGTGTACCCGCTGAAGTCGATTACCTACAACCGGCGGATCCGGCTGGAAGTATCTGCGCCAGACAGTGATCCGCATATCCCGTCGCTGTTCGCGGTGTACCCGACCGTCGACTGGCACGAGCGGGAAACCTACGATTTCTTCGGGATCGTCTTTGACGGTCACCCTTCGCTGACACGCATCGAGATGCCCGACGACTGGCATGGGCACCCACAGCGTAAGGACTACCCATTGGGCGGCATTCCGATCGAATACAAGGGTGCTCACGTACCCCCGCCCGACCAGCGGAGGGCGTACAACTGATGGGTAAGCACAGTTATCCGCCAAGCGGCGTGGGCGGCGACGTCGACACCGTGTTGACAGTTGACGGACAGGATTGGGATCAGATCGTCGAGGCCGCCCAAGACGTCGATCCGCGCGACCGCATCGTCGTCAACATGGGCCCCCAGCATCCGTCGACCCATGGGGTGCTGCGACTGATCCTGGAGCTTGAGGGTGAAGTCGTCATCAACGCCAGGTGTGCTATCGGATACCTGCACACCGGGATTGAGAAGAGTCTGGAATTCCGCAACTGGATCCAGGGCGTTACGTTCGTGACCCGGATGGACTATCTGTCACCGTTCTTCAACGAAACCGCCTACTGCCTGGGTGTGGAGAAGCTGCTCGGCATCACCGAGGCTGTCCCCGAGCGAGCCGATGTGATCCGGGTTCTGATGATGGAACTGAACCGGATCTCGTCGCACCTGGTTGCGGTGGGCACCGGCGGTGTGGAGCTGGGTGCGTTGACCGTGATGCTGTTCGGCTTCCGGGAACGCGAATTGGTGCTCGACATCTTCGAGGCGGTCACCGGGCTGCGGATGAATCACCAATATATTCGGCCAGGCGGGGTGTCGGCGGACCTGCCGCCCGAGGTGATACCGCGGATTCGTGAATTTCTCGGTCTGATGCCGAAGCGGCTCAAAGACATCGAGAACCTGCTCAACGAAAACGACATCTGGAAGGCCCGCACCTGCGGCATCGGCTACCTCGACCTGACCGGGTGCATGGCGCTCGGAATCACCGGGCCGGTTCTGCGTTCCACCGGCTTGCCCTACGACATACGCCGTAGCGACCCGTACTGCGGGTACCAGAACTACGACTTCGATGTGATCACCGACGACGGCTGTGATGCCTATGGGCGCTACATGATCCGGATCAAGGAGATGAAGGAGTCGTTGAAGATCATCGAACAGTGCCTCGAGAAACTGGACAAACTGCGCAGCGCACCGGTGATGATCGACGACGGCAAGATCGCCTGGCCCGCGGACCTCGAAGTGGGGTCCGATGGGCTGGGCAATTCGCCGAGGCACGTCGCCCACATCATGAGCGATTCGATGGAAGGCCTCATCCATCATTTCAAACTGGTCACCGAGGGCATGCGCGTGCCACCGGGCCAGACGTTCGTCACCGTTGAATCACCACGGGGTGAGCTGGGCGTGCACATGGTCAGCGACGGTGGTACCCGCCCCTACCGGGTGCACTACCGGGACCCTTCGTTCACCAACCTGCAGGCAGTGGCCGCTATGTGCGAGGGCGGGATGGTCGCTGATGTGATCGCCGCCGTCGCCAGCATCGATCCCGTCATGGGCGGAGTCGACCGATGAGCGCGGCTGGCAATGGAACCGGTGGTGAACCGGTTTTCATACCGCTCGGCCGGCCACCGGAGGAGCCGGGCCATTTCGGCGGCCCTGACGCGCCGATTTCGTATCCACCGCAGATACGGGCGCGGTTGGACGCCGACGCCGACGAGATCATCGCCCGCTACCCGCAACCGCGGTCGGCGATACTGGCCCTGCTGCACCTGGTGCAGGCCGAAGACTCCTGTGTGACCCCGGCGGGTTTGTCGTTCTGCGCCGAACGGCTTGGGCTGACCCGTGTCGAAGTGGCCGGGGTGGCGTCGTTCTACTCGATGTACCGGCGCACGCCCACCGGAAAATATCTGGTGGGCGTGTGTACCAACACGTTGTGCGCGGTGATGGGCGGTGATGCCATTTTCGATGCACTGCGCCGGCACCTGCGTATCGACAACGACCAGACCACGCCGGACGATTCGATCACCCTGCAACACGTCGAATGCAACGCGGCCTGCGATTACGCCCCCGTGGTGATGGTCAACTGGGAATTCTTCGACAATCAAACCCCCGACTCGGCGCGTCTCCTGGCCGATGGCCTGCGCTTCGGCCCGCCGCCGCGGCCAACCCGTGGCGGGCAGTTATGCCCCTACCGGCAGACCGAGCGAATCCTGGCTGGCTTCCCCCAAGACCGCCAGGTCGATACGGCCGGAGCGCCCACAGTCGCCGGGCTCAGCGCCTTTCACGCCGGCGGGCCGACCTCAGCACCGGGAGGGGACTCCCGATGCTGCTGACCCCTGTCTTGACTCGCCACTGGGATCAACCCCGATCCTGGACGCTCGAAACATATCGTGCCCACGGCGGTTACCTGGCGCTGCAGAAGGCCTTCGACATGGACCCCGACCAGGTGATCGCCAGCGTCGAGCAGTCGGGTCTACGGGGCCGCGGCGGTGCCGGTTTCCCGACCGGCACGAAATGGTCCTTCATCCCGCAAGGCCAGGACGGTCAGGCGGCCAAGCCCCATTACCTGGTGGTCAACGCCGACGAAAGCGAACCCGGCACGTGCAAGGACATTCCGCTGATACTGGCCACCCCGCACCTCCTTGTCGAAGGTGCCATCATCGCCGCATACGCAATCCGGGCCAGCCACGTGTTCATCTATCTGCGCGGCGAAGTCCTCCCGGCGTTCGACCGGTTGCAGACGGCGGTGGCCGAGGCGTACGCCGCGGGCTATCTGGGCAACGACGTCCTGGGCTCCGGCTATCAACTCGATCTGGTGATCCATGCCGGGGCAGGGGCCTACATCTGCGGTGAGGAGACCGCGCTGCTGGATTCGCTGGAGGGCCGGCGCGGTCAGCCGCGGTTGCGCCCGCCGTTTCCCGCCGAAGCGGGCCTATACGGGTGCCCGACAGTTGTGAACAATGTCGAGACCCTCGCGTCGGTGCCCGGGATCATCCTCAATGGTGCCGACTGGTTCCGATCGATGGGCACCGAGAAATCGCCCGGCTTCACGCTGTATTCACTATCCGGGCATGTGACCCGTCCGGGACAGTACGAGGCACCGCTGGGGATCACACTGCGTGAGCTGCTCGACTATGCCGGCGGGGTGCGAGCCGGGCACCGACTGAAGTTCTGGACACCGGGCGGCTCATCGACGCCGCTGCTGACCGCGGAGCATCTCGACGTGCCGTTGGACTACGAGGGTATGGCATCTGTCGGTTCGATGCTGGGCACCAAGGCATTACAGATCTTCGACGAGACGACGTGCGTAGTGCGCGCGGCTTGGCGCTGGTCACGGTTCTACCAGCATGAATCCTGCGGCAAATGCACGCCGTGCCGCGAAGGCACCTATTGGTTGCCCCAGATCTATGAACGGCTGGAAACCGGGGAGGCGACGTCGAGGGATCTGGACCTGCTGGTGGACGTCGCGGACTCGATCAACGGTAAGTCGTTCTGCGCGTTGGGTGATGGGGCAGCGATGCCGGTGCTGTCGTCTATCAAACACTTCCGCGACGAATACGTCGCTCACGTTCAGCAGGGAGGCTGCCCTTTCGACCCCCGCGCATCGGCGCTATTCGTGGAGGAAGCGCTGATATGACACTCGCATCAGACGCGAACGCCGGTGCCGGCCGTCGACACACCGACATGGTGACTTTCACAATCGACGGCAGGCAGATCAGCGTTCCGAAGGGAACGCTGGTGATCCGCGCCGCCGAACTGATCGGCATTGAGATCCCTCGGTTCTGCGATCACCCGCTGCTGGACCCGGTCGGCGCCTGCCGGCAATGCCTGGTCGAGATCGAGGGTCAGCGAAAGCCGGTGGCATCGTGCACGGTCATCGCTGCCGACGACATGGTGGTTCGCACCCAGCGCACCTCCGAAGTAGCCGATCAAGCCCAGCACGGCGTGATGGAACTGTTGCTGATCAACCACCCGTTGGATTGTCCGACGTGTGATAAGGGCGGCGAATGCCCGCTACAGAACCAAGCAATGTCCAACGGCCGGACCGAATCTCGCTACACCGACGTCAAGCGAACCTTCATCAAGCCGATCAACATCTCCTCGCAGGTGCTGCTGGACCGCGAGCGGTGCATCCTGTGCGCGCGCTGCACCCGTTTCTCCGAACAGATCGCCGGCGACCCGTTCATCGACATGTTGGAGCGTGGCGCCCTGCAGCAGGTAGGCATCGCTTCGGACGAGCCGTTCGAGTCGTATTTTTCCGGCAACACCGTACAGATCTGCCCGGTCGGTGCGTTGACCGGCACGGCCTACCGATTCCGTGCGCGTCCGTTCGATTTGGTCTCCAGTCCCAGCGTCTGCGAGCACTGCGCGGCCGGTTGCGCACAACGCACCGACCACCGTCGCGGCAAAGTGCTCCGCCGGCTGGCGGGCGACGACCCCGAGGTCAACGAGGAATGGAACTGTGACAAGGGGCGCTGGGCATTCACCTACGCCACCCAGCGCGACCGGATCACCACCCCGCTGATCCGGGACGGCAATGACCCCGCCGGGAAGTTGGTACCGACCTCGTGGCCGAATGCGCTCGCGCTGGCGGCGGGTGGCCTGGCGGCTGCCCGCGGCGAGGCCGGCGTACTGACCGGTGGACGGCTGACCTTCGAAGACGCCTATGCGTATGTCAAATTCGCGCGAACTGTGTTGGGTACCAACGATATCGACTTTCGCATCAGACCGCACTCGAATGAGGAAGCGCTATTCCTGGCAGCCCGTGTCGCAGGACGGCCAGGTATCAGTTACGCGCAGCTGGAATCGGCACCAGTGGTGCTGCTCGTCGGGTTCGAGCCGGAGGAAGAGTCGCCGGTGATCTTTCTGCGGTTGCGTAAGGCTGTCCGCAAGAACGGGCTGCCCATCTACGCGATCGCGCCGTTCGTAAGTAGCGGTCTGCGGAAGATGGGGGGCACCTTGCTGTCAGCCATCCCGGGCGAAGAGCCGTGCGTCCTCGATGGCCTGCATATCGGCGACATCGCCGACCTGCTCCGCGAACCGGGCGCGGTGATCCTGGTCGGTGAACGACTCGCCGCTGTGCCGGGTGGACTGTCCGCGGTGACCCGGCTCGCCGATGGCACCGGTGCCCGGCTGGCCTGGGTTCCGCGCCGTGCGGGGGAGCGCGGCGCGTTGGAAGCCGGTGCGTTGCCGAACCTGCTGCCCGGTGGTCGGCCGACCGCTGGTGCGGGGCGCGACACGGAGGGCATCCTCGCCGCCGCACGTGATGGCAGACTCTCGGCGCTGCTGGTCGGGGGTGTGGAACCGGGCGACCTCGTCGACCCCGATGCTGCTCTGGCCGCATTGGACAATGTTGACTTTCTCGTCAGCCTGGAGTTGCGCCGCAGCCAGGTCACCGATCGCGCTGACGTGGTGTTCCCGATCGCATCCGTCGCGGAGAAGGCCGGCAGCTTTCTGAACTGGGAGGGACGTCAGCGGCGCTTTTCTGCCGCGTTGCCCGACACCGGTGCGCTTTCGGATCTGCGGGTGCTCGACGCACTGGCCACCGAAATGGGTGTCGACATGGGGCTTGGGACCGCCGACGCCGCTCGCGAGGAGTTGCATCGACTCGGTTCCTGGGACGGCCAACGTGCCGGCGATCCCGAACTCAGGCCCGCGGTCGTCGAGAGGCCGCTTGCCGGGCAGGCGATACTTGCCGGCTGGCGGTTGCTGCTGGACAGTGGACGCCTTCAGGACGGCGAGCCGCATCTCGCCGGGACGGCGCGGGATCCGACCATCCGGCTGTCAGCAGCAACAGCGGCCGAGATCGGCGCTGCCGGTGGTGATTCGGTCGCCGTGAGCACGCCGGCGGGCGCGATCACCCTGCCGTTGACCATCACTGACATGCCCGATCGGGTGGTGTGGTTACCGCTGAATTCGCCCGGCAGTGCCGTTCATCAGCAGCTCGGTGTAACCGCGGGTGCAGTCGTGTCGATCGGAGTGAGCTCATGAACACCCTCGGGCAGGACATCTGGTGGCTCATGCTGGCCAAGGCGATCGGAGTCTTCATCTTCCTTCTGGTCACGGTACTGGTCGCGATCCTGATCGAGCGGAAGTTGCTGGGCCGGATGCAGATGCGTTGGGGTCCCAACCGGGTCGGGTTCCGCGGCTACCTGCAAAGCCTGGCAGACGGCGTCAAGCTCGCTCTCAAGGAAGGCATCATCCCGTTCGGCGTCGACCGGACGATCTATCTGCTGGCGCCGGTGCTTTCGGTGGTCCCGGCTATCACCGCATTTGCGGTGATCCCGTTCGGTCCGCAGGTCAGCGTGGCTGGCCGTTACACCGCTCTGCAGCTGGCGGATCTGCCGATCGCAGTGCTGTTCGTCCTGGCGATGTCGTCGATCGGGGTGTACGGCATTGTCCTGGCAGGGTGGTCGTCGGGTTCCACCTATCCGCTGCTGGGTGGGATTCGGTCCACCGCACAGGTGATCTCCTACGAGGTGGCGATGGGACTGGCGTTGGCGTCGGTGTTCCTCTTCGCCGGCACCATGTCCACGTCGGGGATCGTCTCTGCGCAAGACCGCGTCTGGTACGTGTTCTTGCTGCTGCCGGCGTTCGCGGTCTACCTGGTGTCGATGGTCGGTGAAACCAACCGGGCGCCTTTTGATCTTCCCGAGGCGGAAGGGGAGTTGGTCGGCGGGTTCCACACCGAGTATTCCTCGTTGGCATTCGCCATGTTCATGCTTGCCGAATACGTCAACATGGTCACTGTCTCCGCATTGGCCACCACCATGTTCTTCGGCGGCTGGCATGCGCCGTGGCCGGTGAACCTGTGGGACGGTGCCGAACAGGGCTGGTTGCCGGTGCTGTGGTTCACCGGAAAACTGTGGGGATTTTTGTTCGTGTACATGTGGTTGCGGGCCACACTGCCGCGTTTGCGCTATGACCAGTTCATGGCGCTGGGCTGGAAGATCCTCATCCCGGTGGCGCTGACGTGGGTGCTGATCGCAGCCGGCGTGCGCGCCGTGTGGGGCGATTCTCCCGAAATGCCATGGGCGGTAGGCCTTATCGGAGCGGCTTTGCTGGTCATAGCACTGGCAGTGGCCCGCGGCATGATGGCGTCGTGGCGCTCGGGGATCCGGCGGGATCAAATGGCCAAGCCCACTCTGCGGCTGCATCCGATCTCCGGTTGGTTCCCCGTTCCTCCGTTGCCGGGCCAGCGCTTACTCGACCCGGTGACGATTATCCCGCAAGGCGAAGTCCAAGGAGAAGTCCATGCCTAACATGTTCGATTCCGTCGCAGGGTTCGGCGTCACGCTGTCCACGATGTTCAAACGTCCTATCACAGAGGGGTATCCGGAAAGTGCTGCCCCGACTGCGCCGCGCTACCACGGCCGTCATCAACTCAACCGGTACCCGGACGGGCTGGAGAAGTGCATCGGCTGTGAGTTGTGCGCGTGGGCCTGCCCGGCCGACGCCATCTACGTCGAGGGCGGAGACAATACCGAGAACGAACGGTATTCACCCGGCGAGCGCTACGGCAGTGTGTACCAGATCAATTACCTGCGTTGCATCGGCTGTGGTTTGTGCGTCGAGGCCTGCCCGACCCGGGCGCTGACGATGACCAATGAGTACGAGATGGCGGACGACAACCGCGCGGGCATGATCTACGAAAAGGATCAGCTGCTGGCGCCGCTGCAGCCCGGCATGCAAGCACCCCCGCACCCGAGAGCCCCGGGAGCCACCGACGCGGATTACTACCGGGGCAACGTCAATCCGGCTCCGGAGGTGAGTTGATGACGACGCTGCTTGCCGGGGAGGTCTTCGTCTTCACCTCGACGAGCGAGACGGTGATGTTCTGGATTGTGGGTACGCTGGCATTTTTCGCCAGCCTGGGCGTGGTGATGGCCGCCAAGGCGGTGTATTCGGCACTGTTTCTGGCGATGACGATGTTGTGCCTGGCGGTGTTCTATTTCGTGCAGGACGCGATGTTCCTCGGTGTGGTGCAGATCGTCGTCTACACCGGCGCGGTGATGATGTTGTTCCTGTTCGTGATGATGCTGATTGGGGTCGACTCCGCCGAGTCACTGATGGAGACGCTGCGCGGTCAGCGGATCGCCGCCACCTTGGCCGGTATCGGATTCGGCGTCCTGCTGATCGCCGGGATCGCCGGGGCGACGATGCATCTGCGTCGCATCGGCGGCCCCGCAGCAGCGGGCGACGGCGCGACGGATCTGGGTCACAGCAACGTCGAGGGGCTGGCGGCGCTGATCTTCACCCGCTACCTGTGGGCGTTCGAGCTGACCAGTGCGTTGCTGATCACCGCTGCCGTCGGGACGATGGTGCTGACACAGCGACAGCGCTTGGAACGTCGCAAGACTCAGCGGGAGCTGTCGCAGGAACGGTTCCAACCCGCAGCTCGTCCCACCCCTTTGCCGACACCCGGGGTGTACGCGCGGCACAACGCCGTCGACATGCCGGCCCTGCTTCCGGACGGCTCCTACGCCGATGATTCGGTCTCTCGGGTCCTGCGACCACGTGCTGTTACGCGACCGAGCAGACAGACTTCTGGGCGCCGGAGGTCTGCGCAGTCGCATCTACGGCTGGTGTCCCAACCGGTCGACGCCGCGGCCGAATGGGTGGACGCGTGGATGGACGGCTCGGGCAGGGGGAGGCATCGATGAATCCGGAGAATTACCTGTACCTGTCGGCGATGTTGTTCACGTTGGGTGCGACCGGGGTGATGTTGCGGCGCAATGCGTTGGTGATGTTCATGTGTGTGGAGTTGATGCTCAATGCCGCCAATCTGGCGTTCGTCACCTTCGCCCGGTTGCATTCGCAGCTCGACGGTCAGATGGTGGCGTTCTTCACGATGGTCGTCGCTGCCTGCGAGGTGGTGATCGGCCTGGCCATCATCATGACGATCTTCAGGGCCCGGCGATCCGTGTCGGTCGACGACGCGAACCTGTTGCGCGGCTAGGAGTTGGGGAGCTCTATGACGAATCTGAGCCAGCTGTCCTGGCTGCTGGTGGCCCTGCCGACGGCCGGCGCGTTGATCCTGTTGATCGGTGGACGGCGGACCGACCGGTGGGGGCACCTGCTGGGCTGCGCGACCGTGCTCGGGTCGTTCGGGATCGGGCTGGGGTTGCTGGCTGAGATGGTGAGCCGCCCGGCCGACGACCGGGCGATTCACGCGCACCTGTTCAGCTGGGTGCCGGTCGGGGCCCTGCACCTCGACTTCGGAGTGCTGATCGATCCGCTGTCGATCTGCTTCGTGTTGTTGATCAGTGGCGTGGGCGCGTTGATCCACATCTATTCGATCGGCTACATGGCGACCGACACCGACCGTCGCCGCTTTTTCGCCTACCTGAACCTGTTCGTCGCGGCGATGCTGCTGCTGGTGGTCGCCGACAACTACCTGGGCCTGTATGTGGGCTGGGAAGGTGTGGGCCTGGCGTCGTATCTGCTGATCGGGTTCTGGTATGCCCGGCCGGTCGCGGCGGCGGCCGGTAAGAAGGCGTTCGTGTCCAACCGGGTCGGCGATATCGGGTTGTCGTTGGCGATGTTCGCCATGTTCGCCGGCTTCGGGACATTGTCCTTTGATGCACTGTTCGGTGCGGTCGCTGATGCCGGTCCGAGTGGGCTGACGACCGCCATCGGGTTGTTGCTGCTGTTGGGGGCG
>SSEL01000061.1 GCA_008012315.1 Rhodospirillaceae bacterium | reverse complement strand
GCGCTGCGCCTTGAGGTAGTCGGCGTCGTGGATGCGCACGAAGTTCGATTCGTCATCGCCGGCCAAGGTGACGCCGGTGGTGCGGTGGGCCTCGTCGCATTTACTGAACGGGTCAGTTGATGCAGGTGGCTAGTGATGCGGGAATATGTCGCGCACATGTACGCGACATGACGTCTGGTCGGGTTCTAATTGCTCTCGTTCTGCGAGGAGACGACTTGGTGGAATGTCGGAGAGCAGGCGTGCCCGTCCGGGGGCCCGCACCGCCGGGTACTCATCGCAGGGCCCTGGCGGCTGCCGGCCGCCGAGCCGGCGGCTGGGTGGTGTACCTGCGCGCGGCGGCGCACGCCGCTTGAGCGTCGTGCTTGTGGTCGAAGCACCGATCCACGCCCGGTCCTTCCGCGAACCATCCGCCGGTATCAAGCTGGCCGACGAGGTATCCGCCGGCGCGGTACAGGCCTGGTTTGGCGCGCTTCCAGGCCATTAGGCCTGCTGCGTTCCGCAGCCAGTCGGTGAGCGCCCGCACCGGGTTGCCGTTCTCCTCAGCCAGCACCGCGACCGGAGCGGCCTCCCCGCAGGCGATCACATATGCCGTCACCATCCAGCCGAGGTCGTCCACTTCGATCACAAACAGCAAGTCGCCTGCCCGCACCGCGTTCACACCGTCGAGGCACCACGGCTCGCCGAGGTCACCGCTGGCGCTGAGGGCATCGCGCACGATCCCGGCGGCACTGGTAGGTAGCGCGCGAGCAGGAGGCACGCCGCGACGTCGCTGTGTACGGCGCGCATCCCTGCTGTCATCGCGAAGGCCGGGCATCGAGGCGGAAAAGGTCGAACGCTTGCCCCGCAAGCCGTTGGCGTCGCTCGCGCATCTGGTCAGCAGTCCACGCGTTTGCGTCTGCGAGATCGGCGTTGAGGGACAGGCCGTTTCGGAATCCGGTGTATCTACCCTTCTCATTGGTGTGGTCGCGCTTGTCTTCGAACTTGCGGTTGCTGAGCGAACTGTTGTAGCCGGTGAGGGTCAAGTTGCCGAGGCTGTGGAGTAGCTCGTTGCGAATCACTGCAACATTTTCCGGGCCGCCGACCATGTCTTCCCAGGCTTTCGGGACGTTGCCGCCCTGGGGGAAGACGTGTTCCATCGTCCACACGTACTTGTTGGATTTCAGGTCCCACAAGTCCGTCCAGACCTCGTCGGTCATGGCGTGTTCAGCAAGAGTCGCGAGGATGAAGCGTGCCACGTCGGGGTTGTCTTCGTAGATGGAGCCGAGTAGGCGGTCACGGAACTGGTCGTCGCTTGCGCTCTCGGCCATGAGCCGGCTTCGGATTGTGTTGACGATCTGCTTGCCACTGAGTTTCGCGACGTCGTCGATGAGCGAGGCGAACAGGCGGGCCAGGCGGTGTGTGGGGGGAGTTCCGGTCAAGTGACGACGAACCATGAAATTGGTGAGCAAGGCGGTGATCTCAGTCAAAGCTGTGTCGTCGAGATCAAGGCGCTCGCGGTAGGTGAACAAGTAGAGCAGGACGATGTGCGCGGTGGTGCCTTGCGCCCGAACCAGCCGCATTAGTTCGCGATCCAGGTCGCTGTCACCTTGGGTGTTGCCAATGATGCGCCGGTACAGAACGCCGGCAGCTGCGAGTCGTTTCACCAATGCGTCGCGATCATCGTTGATCAGCACCTCATAGACCCGGATGAGGTTCGATCGGGTGATTGCGCTGACGCCCTGCACGGTGGGCAGTTCAGATGAGAAGGCCGAGTAGAACTGGCGGAAGAAACGTTCCTGCACGTTGTAGGTGTCGCCGAGGTTCTCGAGGAGGTTCGTCCAGGTCTCGAAGACCTCGTCGATTCCCTGATCGCCGGCGGTGTCTGTGGAGGCCAGCAGAGTGTTCTTGATGAGGTCGATGGGTGTGAGCGGCAGTCCGCGGTTGTTGAGCGATTCGAAGAGCACGTAGGCATCCGAGGCGCTGCCGACCTCGATTTTGACGATGATTGCCCTGCGTGCCTTTTCCAGGATGTCGAGGATGGTCGCGGCGGCCTCTTCGCCGGTTGATTCACCGATAAGGGACGCGATTCGATTCTGGAAGTGCCTGTAGGCCTTCATGATGCGACGATTGCCGACGTTGGGAACTTCGGGGGCTTTCACGCCTGTGCCGCCATCAGCGAGCACGTTGAGGTAGTCGTCGTGATTGCGGTTTTGGTGCTGAGGTATCAGCCGCGGTCGCGGTGGGTTCTTTGCGTACGCCAAGTGGCGACGGAGGTTGACGACGTCGGCGCGGCCCTCGTCGTCCAGATCGGAATCGTGTGCTCTAAGGGCCTTAAGTAGCGCCGCAAGTAACAGCGACAGGGTGGTCATTCGCTGCTGGCCGTCGATGAGTTCGAGCACTGAGGCATCGGTCGTGTCGACTGATTGATTGACGCAGATGATCGTGCCGAGGAAGTGGCCTTGGGATCTGTCCGACTCGATCAAGTCATCGAAGAGTTCATCCCATTGCGACCTCTGCCATGAGTATTCGCGCTGGTACCGCGGCACCTGGTAGACGACGTTCTGGTCGATATTCAGCAGTTCCTGCACTGTCCTGCTTTGCGCTGACCTAATCAAGGAATACCCCTATCTGCTCGTGTGCTGTCTGGTTCGTCGGGCGGCGAGAGTGGCTGATCCAGGTTGTCCTACACGGCCCTGGCATCCTCCGTCACCACCGCGTAGAACCACTTGGCGATGTCGGCCATCAGGTGTGACCGACCTGGTGCATTGGTGAAGAAGTAGTCGCTCATCTTGTCGTGCGCACCTTGGTTGTCGGCGACCGCACCGGTGACCGCATCGTCAAAGTCGGGCGACTCGACAAACTGCTTGGCGGAGTTGACCTTCGCCTGCTGGACGAGCGCATGATCTTCGAGCAGGGTCCGCAGTAACGCCTCGAGGAACGAAACCTTCTGCGACTCAGTGAAATCCTCGGACCCGAACAGGTCGTTGAGACGGTCGAGGACCTGCTGGAAGGCGACCATCTTCGGGTCGCGCTTCTCGCCTGATCCGGCCGCCGTCACGCCGGACAGTCCGACCCGCACGCCGAGCCCGATGTCGACTCGGCCGCGGTCGATCTGTTTGACCTTCTTGAGCACCACGTCGGAGAGGTCGATGGGGGCGGTGTAGTTGTCGGGCTGGATCACTCGGTCGAGGTTGCGCAGATAGATTTGCTTCTTCTCCAGCGCGGGGTCGCCGTAATCGATGATCTGGGACATGAAGTCGTACAGGCGCACAAAGGATCCGACGTCCTTGCGGAACATGTCCAGCTCCGCCAGCGCCGCCTTGTCGCCCTGCCCGCCGTTGTCCATCAACGCCGCCTGGTAGCGCGCGGCAAAGAGCTTCTTGCCGGGGTCAATCGCGGCGGCGAGCGCGTGGTGGCCAAGTCCCTTCACCTCGGCCGCGGCGCACTGGTCGATCTCGGCTTGGGTGTAAATGCCGAACGTGTCGAGCTTCGCCGACAGGTCGTGCACCAGATTCGGATCTGTGGCCGTCTCTAGAAACGCGTCGGTGTAGTACGGCTCGAACGCCTCGCGGATCGCCTCCGGTTCGTTGACGAAGTCCACGACTTGCGTATCTGCGGCAGTCTTCGGTGTCCCCGACGGGGTGCGGTAGGTGCGGTTGAGCCGCGACAGGGTCTGCACCGCAGTGACCCCGGACAGGATCCGGTCGACGTACATCGCGCACAGCAGCGGCTGATCGAACCCGGTCTGGAACTTGTTAGCGACGATCATCACTTTGTACTGGTCCCCCCGGAACGACGTCCGCAGGTCATGCACCCCGGGGTTCATGCTGGCTTCAGTGAAATCACCCGGCCCGGATTCGGGGTCCGTCACCGCCCCAGAGAAAGCGACCAAAGTGCCGTAGTCGTAACCGTTCTTGGCGATGTAGGCGTCGATCGTCCGCTTGTAGCGGACGGCGGCCTTGCGGGAGTCGGTGACCACCATCGCCTTGGCGTGCCCCTCAAGCAGTCCGGCGACGTTCTCCCGGAAGTGCTCGACGATGATCGCGGCCTTCTGCGCGATGGTCTGGGGGTTGAGCTTGACCCAGCGCATGACCTCCTTGGTGGCCTTGGCCTGGTCCACCTCGTCCTCGCCGGCGACATTCTTTCCGACCTGGAACGCCAGCTTGAAGGAGTGGTAGCCGGTGAGCACGTCGAGGATGTAGCCCTCCTCGATCGCCTGGCGCATCGTGTAGACGTGGAACGGGGCCGGCAGCTCGCCGGGGGCCGGCGCACGGCCGAACATCTCCAGGGTCTTGGCCTTCGGCGTGGCGGTGAACGCGAAGTAGGAGATGTTGGCCGAGTCGGCGCGCTCGGTGGCCTCGGCCGCCAGCACCGCCTCGACATCGATCTCTCCGCCTTCTTCGATCTCCTTGATCTCCTCGGCGGTCAGCACCGCCTTCAGCTTCGCGGCGACCTCCCCAGACTGCGACGAGTGCGCCTCGTCTGCGATGACCGCGAACATCTTGCCCTTGAGCCCCTTGTTGTTCCGGATCTCGGTCATCGCGAACGGGAAGGTCTGGATGGTGACGACGATGATCAGCTTGCCGTCGATCAAAGCCTTGGCTAGCTGCCCCGACTTCGACTTCACCTCGGCGGACTTTGCCGCCTCGGCGCGGTCAACCGCGACGACGATGCCCGCGTCGTTGTCGATCTGCTTGATCGCGTCCTGCAACTGGGCGTCGAGCACATTGCGGTCGGTCACGACAATGACCGAGTCGAACACCTTGTGGTTGCCGACCTGCAACCGCGCCATCCGGTGCGCCGTCCAGGCGATCGAATCGGTCTTGCCCGAACCCGCCGAATGCTGGATCAGATACCGCTTACCGATCCCCTCGGCGGTGACCGCCCCGGTAAGTTCGGTGACCGCCTCCCACTGATGAAACCGCGGGAACCGCAGCGACGACCACTTGCTCGCCCTGCCGCTGATCGGATCGGTGCTCGACTCGTGCTTGATGTACATCAGCCGGCCCAGGATGTTCAGCCACGCGTCGCGCTGCAGCACCCGCTCCCACAGATAGGCGGTGCGCGGCCCGAGAGGATTGAGCGGGTTGCCTTTGCCGCCGTCCTCCGCGCCGCGGTTGAACGGCAGGAAATGCGTGGTCTCCCCAGCGAGTTTGGTCGTCATCCACACCTCGTCATCGGACACCGCGAAATGCACCAGGGCGCGGGCGCCGGAGACGAACAGCGGCTGCACCACCCCGGAGGCGGGATCCTTCGGCAGCCGGGACGTCCTGTACTGGGTGATCGCATCGAAGATGGTCTGGGTGAATTCCGTCTTGAGCTCGGCGGTGGCCACCGGCAGCCCGTTGACGAAGAACACCAGATCCACCGACCGCTGATCGGCGGTGGAGAAGTGCACCTGCCGCATCACCCGAACCCGCACCGCTGCGTAGTCGGCGTTACGTTTCTCGTTCAAGGTCGACTCGGGTTTGAAGACGCACATCTGGAGCTTGGCGGACAGGTGCGAGAATCCCTTGCGCAGCACGTTGAGGGTGCCGCCGCCATTGTCCAGCGGGGTGTCGAGGACCTTCGCGATCCGGTCCAGCAACTGCGACTGCTGCTTAACGACGTCACCGGAGCCGGCCTTGACCACCTTCGCCAGCTGCTCGGTTTGAGTGTCGGCCAACCAGCCCAGCACGTCCTCGGGGAACAGGGCGCGTTCGCGGTCATAGCCGGTGTCATCGGAGGAGTAGAGCCAGCCGTGCGCCGCCAGGTGCTCAGCGAACTCCTGCTCGAACGCGATCTCCTTGTGCTGTTCCATGTGTCAGGCCACCTCCCGCACGTCGATCTGCCCGGTGACAGCGGCGGTGATGAGCGCTGCTCGGCGCTCCTGGGCGAGTTCGATGAAGTTCTCGGTCTCGGTGATCAAAGTGTCGATCTCATCAAAAACGCGACGAATGCGTGCGACTTCATCGGCCTGCATCCCTGGATCGGGGACATCCAGCTGGATGTCGCATAAATCGCGCACGTTGATGCGCGGCGTGCGGGCAGCCCCAAGTTCTGCGCTGCCGATTCCCTTGATACGGCAGGCCATCTCACTAACGAAGCGACCGGTCTTCATCGCAGCTGCCAGCCACTCACCGTTGACTTGAGGCACTGCGCGCAGCACTGCGTAGTCAGGGCTCACGATCCCATCTTCCGGTGCGAGTCCGAGTGCCCCCTGGAAGGCCCTCATTCGGTTGATAACGAGGTCCCCCCTTCTGCAGACCTTGTAATTGGACAGGTCGGCTGCACGGGCTTCATCCGCGGTTACCTCGTCCCGACGACGAACCCCCCAATCAATCGAAACGGACATCAATGGGAGATCCTCTGGCACTTCGTTGGCTCGAATGTCGAGTTCCTCTAGAAACCACTTCAAGCGCTGACTGGTTCCAACCCGTGCACCCAGCTCGGTGTCTGCCGCAGCCTGTCGCCGCTCTCGCAGCATCTCGACGAGCCGCTGCTGCTCCTGGATGAGCGTGTCTATCCGGGCCGTCTCGCGGTCCAGGTAGTCGGCGATCGCTCGCTGCACATCGACCGGTGGAAGCAGAATCGGCAACAGCTTGTATTCGTCATTGTTGATCTCGACCTGCCCGATCCGGACGCCGCGCGACTTCAATGCATAGGCGTGCGTGTAGGGAGCCGATCGAAACAACCAGTTCAGGTATCGGTGATCTTCGCGATGCCGGGGTGCGAAACAGATGTAGTGGCCCGACACGATGCCTCTCAGCGGCGAGATCCCGACCGATCCCTGCCAGGCTTTCATCCGGTTGGTGACCAACCATCCGGGGTGGACGAGCTGGTAGATGCTGCGGTTCTCAGCGGTCTGGTTCAAATTCTGTCGAGAGTCTTTGGCAACAACCCCGTAGTCACGAAATACCGACAGCATCTGTTCACTGGGGTGGTCGACGTCTTTGATTCGCTCAAACATCGACCACAGCGGCCGCAATGTCCAGCCGGGTTTCAGAGGAGGCAGCCACTCGACGTCGTGAGCGATCTCTATAGTCGCGGTGCTCACCCCTCCACCTCCCGTAGCAGGTCTAGGATTTTGGCGACCTGCTTCTCCAGGTCGGCGTCGATCTCGGCGAGCGGCCGAGGCGGGACATACTTGTAAAACTGCCGGGTGAAGGGGATTTCGTATCCGACTTTGGTTTTCTTGGCGTCGATCCAGGCGTCAGGGAGGTACGGGAGCACCTCGGCCTCGAAGTAGGCTTTGATCGTCGCTGCCCGCCCGGCATCGCCGCCGGTGTTGCCGCCGTAGGTGAACGGGATGTTCTCGGTGTCCCTAAGCTTCGGGTCGGGCTTCGGGTTGCCCTTCCGGTCCGCCGAGGTCTTCCCCGTCCCGGTCAGCGTCGGGCGTTCCACGGTGACCGTCCAGTAGGCGAAGTCGTCGGCGGTGAACACCTTCGAGTAGTCCGGGTCGGCGTCGTCGAAGGCGTCGTAGAGCGCGAGAATCCGGTCCCGGGACTCCGCGTCGACCTCGCGACCCTTCGCGCCGAGG
>SSEL01000082.1 GCA_008012315.1 Rhodospirillaceae bacterium | reverse complement strand
ACTGTTCGAATCGGGTGCGATCCTCCTCTATCTGGCGGACAAGACGGGGCAATTCATCTCGGCCGATCCGAACACCCGCTACGAAACGATCCAGTGGGTGATGTGGCAGATGGGCGGGGTCGGGCCAATGTTCGGTCAGGTCGGCTTCTTCAACAAATTCGCCGGCAAGGCCTATGAGGACAAGCGCCCGCGCGACCGGTACGCAACCGAATCAGCGCGGCTGCTCGGTGTCCTCGACGAGCGGCTCGCGGGCCGTGACTGGGTGATGGGCGCTGACTACAGCATCGCCGATATTTCGCTGCTCGGCTGGGTGCGCAACCTGATCGGGTTTTACGACGCGCGCGAGCTCGTCGGCTTCGACCGCTTTCTTCATGTGCAGGCGTGGTTCGATCGCGGCCTCGCCCGACCGGCGGTGCAGCGCGGGCTGGAAGTGACGGCAGGCTGAACTTTCGGGAGCATTTTATGGAATCGGTCGAGATCAAAGCCATTGAGCCCAACGATTTTGATGTTTGGCTTCCGCTGTGGAGAGGTTATCAGCAATTTTACGAAGTGGATATCCCCGACGCCGTGACGCTCAAGACCTGGCAACGCTTCCTGGACCCGGCCGAGGCGATGCACGCGGTCCTTGCCATAGTGGACGAAAGAGCATTGGGGCTGGCGCATTCGATCTACCATCGATCCACGTGGACGACGGGCGACTACTGCTATCTTCAAGACCTGTTTGTTGAGCCTGGTGCACGTGGCTTCGGTATTGGCCGCGCGCTGATCGAGCACGTCTATGCGGATGCGAGAGGTCGGGGAGCGCCCCGCGTGTACTGGTCGACGCACAAAACCAACCATAACGCCAAGAAATTTTACGACAGTATCGCTGATCGCTCGGATTTCGTCCTTTACCGAAAAATAATTGGCTGATTCGTGAGTTTTATGTCCCAAGTCGCCTGGCTAAGCCATCTCCTGAAAATGATCGCCATCACTGGCGGGCTGGAGGTGCGCTGCGCCTACGGTGCGACCGAGCCGGCGAAGCGGCTCGCTGTCTTCGTCCTCAACACCAATGACAACCCGCTGACCACCGCCGTCAAGTAAATCCTAAGAGGCAGTCCTGCTGCGCACCGCCGAAAACTAACCGATACTCAGAGGTAGAATGCCCATGAAGATAGTCGTGATCGACGTAAAACCATGGGGAACGTTCTAATGAACATCCTCCATATTGATTGCAGCCCACGTCCAGAATCGTACAGCCGCCAGCTTTCGGCGGCGATCGTCCAAAAGCTCCTTGAGGTCGTACCCGGCGCGAGCATCAGCAGGCGAGATTTTTCCGCCGCTCCCCTGCCGCATGCTGCACCCGATTATGCGACCACCCTGTCGTCGCCGGCCACGTTGGCAGCGCCGCTGAGAGGCGCCCTTGATCTTTCCGAGGTGCTTATTCGGGAAGTCGAGGCGGCCGATGTGATCGTCATCGGAACGCCCATGCACAACCTCACCGTTCCCTCGGTCTTCAAGGCGTGGATCGACCAAATCCTGCGCGCCGGTCGCACCTTCATGTCGACGCCGGTCGGGAAGATGGGAATGCTGAGCGATCGTCCGGTATTTATCTGCATTGCATCCGGTGGCGTCTTTGCCGGCGACCGAGCCAACCAGCCCGATTTTCTCACGCCGTATCTGTCAGAGGTGCTTGGCTCCATTGGACTGAAAACCCTGCAATTCTTCCCTTTGCAGGCCACTGCGTTTCTCGACCGGGACCAGGCCACATCAGCGATGGACAACGCGCTTGCGACGATCGACCTGACGGTTATGGCGAAAGCCCGACGTCCGGTGACTGTGAAAGGAGCATAAGCCATGAAGATCGTCGTGATCGGCGGCACTGGCCTGATCGGTTCGAAGAGCGTTGCCATTCTGCGCGAGGGTGGTCACGAGGTCGTCGCGGCATCGCCCAAAGGTGGCGTTAACACCATCACCGGAGAAGGACTCGAAGAAGCCATGGCCGGCGCGCAGGTGGTGATCGACGTCTCCAATGCGCCTTCATTTGACGCGAATGCGGTGCTGGAATTCTTCGAGACCTCCGGCCGCAACCTTCTCGCGGCAGAGGCCGCCGCAGGTATTCGGCACCATGTCGCGTTATCCATCGTCGGAACCGACCGGGTTCCGGACCAAGGCTATTACCGCGCCAAGGTCGCCCAAGAGAAACTGATTGAGGCTTCCGGCATTCCCTATACGATCATCCGTTCGACCCAGTTCCTGGAATTCCTCGGCAGCATCGCCGATGCGAGTACGGATGGGAGCGTCGTCAGGCTTCCGCCGGGCCTGCTTCAACCCATCGCGGCTGACGACGTCGCCGCCTTCGTCGCCGAAGTGGCCTTCGCTGACCCGCGAAACGGCATCATCGAGATCGCAGGCCCGGAACGAGCGGAGTTCAACGAAATCATCGCTCGCTATTTGCAGGGGGTCGCTGACCCGCGAGAGGTCGTGAAAGATTCCGAAGCCCGATATTTCGGCGGACGACTAGAGGAAAACGCGCTCGTACCATTGAGCGAGGCTCGTCTCGGCCTTCTCAATCTCGATGGGTGGCTACGCCTCACGCAAAAAGAGCCCTGATCAGCTCGCGCTGTTCGCCCAGAGTAGCCGACGCGGCTTGAAGCCAAGCTTTGCCTTGGCTCGAGCGTTGGACGCCCCGGTCAGTCTCGTGTGGTAGAAGACCGCTTCCTCACCGGCAACCGTGAGCGCGTCCGCCACACTCATGCGAGGCGGTATGGGCGCGTCGACCCAACGGGCAAATGCCGGCAACCATGCCGACACAGGCAGAGGATCATCGTCCACAACATTGTACACGCCAGGTTCGGCCGTGATCGCCGCTACGGTCGCGGCGACCGCGTCGTCTATATGGACGAACGACCAGACGCCCGAGCCATCACCGATGATCGTCGACATACCCTTGCGAGCCTGCTCCGCACTCGCGCCGTCTGGACGATACCAAGTGCCCGGCCCATAGAAGAATCCATAGCGCAGCACGACACCCTGTAATGCCGTCGAGCCTAAGACCAGGTCTTCATAGGCGCCCATTACGCGCGTGCTCTCACCGATCGGGCCGGGCGCATCGTAGCGAAGTTTGGCCGTCTCGTCCGCGAGCTGCCCCAACGGAGCATCGAGATAGAACCCGCGCGACTGCAAGATATAGCGTGCGACGCCCAATTCCTCCGCCGCGGCGAGCAGATTGCCACCGCCCTCCTTATGGAGCCGGGTGTCGTTTGGCATGGACTTGATGATATCGGCAGGATCCGCGGGCAGCCAGGTAAGCTGGTCGATCACCACATCCGGCGCGGCAGCCGCAATCGCAGCGCGTACTGCCTGTTTGTCGAAAGCATCGGTGGTAGAGGCCGAAGCACCGACTTCACGCAGCAGTCCGACACCCGGTCCGCTGCGAGTCATGCCGGTAACCTCGTGACCCAATGTGCACAACGCGCGCACCAGGGGAAGGCCCACCGCACCGGTGGCGCCAGCAATAAAGATTTTCATGAGAGGAGCTCCTTCGAGATGTGAGTGTCTCGCTGCAGTGCGGTGCGGTGCGCTTCGCTCTGTCTTCTGATTGCCGCATGTGACATGTTACAGAAACTGATCGCCATGCGATTGGAGGCCTTCATCGAACTGATCGCGATCTTGAGGTCGACAAGAGCCTTGGCGCCGCTCGGACCGAACGGATTATAGTCCAGTCGTTTGGCCATGTTTCTCTTCCATTGACGGTTACTTGATGGGCGTGGTCAGCGCTTTGTCATTGGTATCGAGGACGAAGACAGCGAGTAACTTTGCCGGCTCCGTCTTGCTCGCGTTGCGACTGATCGAATGGGTCGCGCCCGGCGGTTCGGACCAGCTCTCGCCTGCCCGATAGATGCGCGTCCCGCCGTCATTCACTTTCGACTCGATCGCGCCCGAGATCACATAGGCGTAGATGAAAGCCGACTTCGCGTGGGTGTGGGACGGAGAGGCCGCGCCCGGCGCGTATTCGACCTCCACGGCGATCAGCGACTTGCCGGGGATATTGGGAATGGCCGCCTCGAAGTTCTTCGTGACGGTTTCCGCTTCGCTGTCATGAGCGTAGACGGCGCCTGCCATCGAGAAAACGAGGGCGGCGCAGGTAGCGTTGATAATGGTTCGAATCTTCATGAGCTTTCTCTTTCTGCTACAGGGAAGATGCCCTTGTATTGGGCCAGAAAAAAGCACCAAGAACGAAAAAAAATAGTGTACTAAGCATGACGAAGCTCATGAGCCTGAACGTCGACCGCTCCGCCAAGACTCGCGAGATATTGCGGCCGCCTGGTCGATATCATCCGGCGTTTCGGCCGAGTCCCTGATGCGCGCGGATGAGCAGGAAGACAGACCCGAGCGGAATGGTTTTACGCGCGAGAAGGATGTGCGAAGGTCAGGGCGGGCTTCCGCGATATTCAACCGCCCGACCGCGGAGGGCGCTTCATAGTCAAAAGCTCCGTCACATCATGCCGATCATCCGGGGATGAGATCTCAACCGTCAGCCATTTCCCGTCAGGGTATGTTTTGGCTTCATCGTAGAGTTTAACCAATTGCGGGCGCCAGACATAACGCCGCTCCTCGAACTTCTCTCGTTCCGCTCCCCCCAAAACCACCAGGACCGAAAGCCGCCTGTATTCCGGCAGCAAGGTGCAGAACGCCTTAGTCTTCTTGTACCGCAGGGACCAACCGCGTTTCTTGCCGCCATAGAGCCAATCGGGCGCAAAAACACCGGGGTAGTATGTCGCGATCCAACTCTGCAGATCGGCCCAATGCTTGAACGCCTTCGGCCCGAGCCAATCACGGACAGTTTTGTCATCGGGTGGAGCTGATGTGTTGGTGATCCTGTCGCCGATCTGAGGGGACTGTTCCATCTCGCTTTCCTTACACCTCAACTTTATCACGTAAGCTTCAGAAGATCTGATGGTACAACTTGATCTTGCGCGTTTGTCGCAAATTCCCGAGTTTTTGCACGAATTGAATTGCAGACTCTAGCGACGTGCGAAAGTCATGACTTTCGGCGCCCGCCCGGAGCCATCGACCGAAAGACTTCGTCGCGCAGATAGAAGTGGTGAAAGACAGTCGCGGCTGTATGCACGCCAGCAACCCAGAGGATAGCGTTGCCGAGGGTGATGTGTATTTCCATGATCAGCTGCCCTAGTCCAGGCGCCTGCGCGATCTGCAGGGCGATGTCGAATCCAAGAAGGGTGACGGGAATCCCCTCGAGCCAGGTACCGAACACCGCCGTTGCTGGAATCGCGATGAGGAGCGCATAAAGCGCGAACTGGACGAACTTTGCAGCCGTAGCCATCCATCGCGACATCGGCTGCTTCGCGGGCGCGCTGTCGATCAGCCGCCATAGCAGCCGCAGCACGACGACAATGAAGACGAGCGCCCCGAGTGTCTCGTGAATCCTGCGGAGCCCGTCCGCGGCGGCGGAGTAGAGCGAATAGCTGTCGCCCTTGCTCAGCACATAGGCGGCTAGAACCAGCATGGCGGTCAGCCAATGGAAGGCCTGGGCGACAGCGCCATAGCGAGAGGAAGTGCTGCGCAAACCGACTATCTAACCCCGATCTTAAGCCCGCCGCAGCGGTTGATGAACGGTGGCGGCGCGTCGCCAGAGATTTGAGCGCTTGTTAAGCTGACCGGCTCCCCCGGACACGCCCCTACCTTATGACGAACCCCTTGCCCAGGAGTCCTCAAAATGCGTCCGAGAGTCCGGCACTCTTCAACCTGAACAGCGAAAGGAGGATTGGTCATCGCAGCGGCGGCGGAGATTGGGAGCATCCGCCAGTCGGTGGTGACTGCCTTCCCCCAATTAGGTCGTAGAGACATAGGGCGTCTTTTTGACCGTAACGGTATTCCTTGCCGGCGGCGTTCTCGCGGCATGTGGCAACTCACATTTACCATCGAGACATAAAGGATTCGATATCAAACCATCAAATCTGTTCTGTCCCGATTGACTTCCCTTAATTCTTCGCGCGCCAGCGCGCTGTTGCGAATGCCGTAGAGGAAATAGATGACGAGACCGATCGCCAGCCAGATGACGAAGCGTTCATAGGTCGGCACCGGCAGGCCGGCGATCAAGGCGATGCAGGCACAGATGCCGATCAGGGCGACGAGATAGACCAAGGGCACGCGGAACTGCCGCTGCAAATCGGGGCGCTTCCAGCGCAGGATCACCACCGAGGCGCAGATCACGATGAAGGCCGAGAGCGTGCCGATATTGACCAGTTCGGCAACCTCGCTGATCGGGAAGATGCCGGCCGCAAGCGCGGTGCCGATGCCGAGGATGATGGT
>SSEL01000084.1 GCA_008012315.1 Rhodospirillaceae bacterium | reverse complement strand
GCCGGCGCGGCGGCATCGGCAGCGGGTGGTCCGCCCAGTTCCTCCAGCCCCTCCGGCATCGCTTCCCCCGCCCCGGCCTGGGGATGAATCACCGCATACCACCAGATCAGAGCGAAGATGACCGTGGTGAAAGCGAAAGGAATGAGCGCGGCACTGAAGTTCCGCAGCAACGCCATATAAGTGAGCCGGCCGCCCTCGACTTCCAGCGCCAAGGCGGGCGATGGCCGGAAAAGCGCCGCGGTCAATCCGCCCAGCATGTTGCGCGAATAGAGATTCTGGAATTTATCCATCCAGCCCGGCACCGGCACGCGGGTCTGTTCCGGCGGCAAAGGCGGGGCGATCTTCGGCCTGAGCATCGCCCAGCCGAGGATATAGACAAGATAGAGCAGTGCCAGGAAGAAACCGGGAAACATCGCGGCGGCATAGAGCTTGACCACCGACTGCCCGGCGACCGCGGCATAGACGATGATCATCACGGAGGGCGGAATGAGGATGCCGAGCGTGCCGCCGGCGGTGATCACGCCGGAAGCGAGCTTCACGTCATAGCCCGCCCGTAGCATCGGATTGAAGGCGATCACCCCCATCAGCACCACGACGGCGCCGACCAGGCCGCTGGCGATGCCCCAGAAGGTGCAGACGATCAGCGTCGCGACGGCAAGCGGCGCCGGCGTTCGGCTGAAAGCGAGCTGGATGCTGTAGAACATCTTGTCGACCAGCGCCCCGCGCTCCATCACATAACCCATCAGCACGAAAAGGGGGATGGAGATGAGGACATCATTGGTCATCGCCCCATAGGTGCGCTGAACCATCAGGTCGAAAACGCGATTATCCAGCCAGTGTTCGGTCGGATCGTAGAAGGCATAGAAGCCGAAGAACATACCGAGGCCCATCAGCGTGAAGGCCGTCGGGAAGCCCATGATGATGACGACAACGATTAGACAAAGCATGGTCAAGCCGAGCGCCGGATCGCTCATGTCTGCAAATCTCCCCCCATTCCCCGTTGCCGCGCCGCTTCATCGATCTGTTGCGCTTTTTTGATCGCGGTTTTGCGCGTTTCCTCATCGACATAGTCGCTACGGGCAAGCTGTTGCTCGACCACGTCGATTTCCGCCACATCCTTGCGCCGGGCGGGCCATTCGCCGGTTTTCAGGCAGATGATGCAGCGCATGATCTCCGCCAGGCCCTGGAGCATCACCAGGGCGCCGGCGATCGGAATGATGGTCTTGAAGTGATAGACCGGCGGGCCTTCCGCCGTGGTCGTGGTATGTTCGCCGATGCGCCAGGACAATGCAGCATAATCATAGCCGGCATAAAGCAGGGCGGCGATGCCGGGCAGGAAGAAGACGATATAGAGAATGAGATCAAGCGCCGCCTGCCAACGCGGTCGCATGGAGCTGTAGAGGAAATCGCCGCGCACATGGGCGTTCTGCGCCAGGGCATAGGCGCCGGCCAGCATGAAAAGCGTGCCGTAGAACATGTTGCTGGCATCGAAGATCCAGGCGGTCGGCATGTTGAGGATATAGCGCTTGAAGACCTCGGCGCAGACCAGCATCATCAACCCCATGATGAGCCAAGCCGATGCCTTGCCGACCCAGATGCTGATGTCATCGACCGCCAAAAGAAACCGCTGAAGCTTCATACGCACCAGCCGACCGCAAGAGAAACAGGACAGGTACCAGCGAAGACAGCGGCCGGACCTTGACCAGCCGCTGCCCCACCAATGCGGCTATTACCTTAGATCTTTTTCGCCGCGCCCTCGGCGCCGAAATAATGATCGAAAGCCATGCGACGGTTGGTGATAGTGTCGTGTTCCCATTGCGTCGTCCGCTGCGCGAAGGCGATCTGTGATTCCAGGATTTCCTTGAAAAGCGGATTTTCCGCCGCCTTTTTCTTCACCACCTCGTCATAGACTTCGAGCTGCTTCTTCAGGATTTCATCCGGCGTCTTATAGAATTTGACGCCATCCTTGGAGCGCATCTCGCCATAGTCCTTTGAATAGCGGTCGATCGCCTTCCAGGCCATGTCTTGCGACGCCGCCTCGACGGCATTGGCGATGATGGACTTCATCTGATCGGGCAAAGCGTCGAATTTCGCCTTGTTGAACAGAATCTCGAACTGCTCGGCATTCTGATGATAGCTCTGCAGCATGCAGGTCTTGGAAACATCTGGAAAGCCGAGTACGCGGTCGGAAGAGGCATTGTTGAACTCGGCTGCATCGATCAGGCCGCGATCCATCGCGGCGACGATCTCGCCGCCGGGCAAGGCGGTGACCGCCGCGCCGAGACCGGTGAAGACATCGATGGAAATGCCGACCGTGCGGAACTTCAGCCCTTTTAAATCATCGGCCTTGGCAACCGGCTTCTGGAACCAGCCGAGCGGCTGGGATGGCATCGGCCCATAGGGAAAAGAAACGACATTGGCGCCGATTGAGTCATAGAGCTTGGCGAGCAGCTCCTTGCCGCCGCCATATTTATGCCAGGCGAGCAGCATATTGGCATCCATGGCAAAACCGGGACCGGAACCCCAGAGCGCCAGGGCGGTCTGCTTGCCGTAGTGATAGACCAGCACGCCATGGCCACCATCGAGCGTGCCTTCCGACACCGCATCCAGCAGGCCGAAAGCCGGTACCACCGCGCCGGCCGGCAGCACCTCGATCTTCAAATCGCCGCCGGTCATGTCGTTGACCTTCTTCGCGTAGTCGAGTGCGAATTCGTGGAAGATATCCTTGGAAGGCCATGTGCTTTGCCAGCGCATGTTGATCGGACCCTGCGCCTTGACGATGCTGGGCGCTGATACCGTCGCCGCAGCCGCCAAGGCCGCCCCGCTCAGAAACTTGCGGCGCGAACTTTTACCCCCGGACGGGGCTTTTGCTTGAGCCATTGTTTCCTCCCTTCATGAGCGGGCTTGCTGCCCGCTTCTTGCAAGGATACTGAACTACGGTACAAGCCGTGATTGCAAGTAGCTGACAGTCCAAGTTTCGCAGATTCTGCCGGTAAGCAGCGAAAATTGGCCGATATTATGGGCTTCATTACCTAGGGAAGAGAAAGCTGGCCGCAACCAGGGGTGGCACCACTCGACTTGGCGCAAGAAAGCAAGCTACCTATCAGTGTGCCGCGCAACGGGCCCCGTGACAATGGATTAGTTGCACGGGGGGATTAGTTGCACGGGGGGATTAGTTGCGCGGGGGGATTAGTTACGCGACAGGGGATTCGTTGCGGGGGGATCAGTTGCGCCGCAGCGTGCCGAAAGCGATCCCGCGCATCTCCAATGACGGCGATGCGACTGAAAAAGGCGTCAACGAAACTGTGTAGAGCAAAAAACTGCGCCATGCTGGCCGCCCTGATTTTGCCATGCTACCTTCGGTGGCATCCGAGTTTTGACCGCCGATCATGAAGTTTCGCCCGATCAAATCCAAATCTCTGTTCGCTGCTTTGGGCCGACAGATCGCCGTAAGGCGGCACCTGCTGCTGCGATCCTTTTCCCGCTCGGAAGCCCGCGAAAGCGGTGGGGTCCGCTTCGTCATGGCCGGTGGGATCGGGATTGCCGCCGGCCTGGTGGTGGCCCTGCTCAATCTCGGCGTCGGGCTTTTGCATAAAGTGCTTTTCAATGTGCCGGCCGATCTTCGGCTCAGCAACGCGGTGGGGCTCGATCCCTGGCGCATCCTTCTGCTGCCGATCATCGGCGGCTTGGCAGTCGGTGTCACCGCCTGGGTGCTGAAGAAGTTGCGGCCGCGCGACGTGGTCGATGCGATCGAGGCCAATGCGCTTTATGGCGGGCGCATGTCGTTCCGCGACAGCCTGGGCCTGGTGCTGCTGACCGTGCTGTCGGGCGGCTTCGGCGCCTCGGTCGGGCTGGAAGCGGCCTATACGCAGTTGGGCTCGGCCCTGGGATCGCGCCTCGGCATCGGCCTGAAGCTGCGCCGGGAAGATGTGCGCACCCTGGTCGGCTGCGGCGCGGCCGGCGCCATCGCCGCCGCCTTCAACGCGCCCCTGGCCGGTGCCTTCTATGCCTTCGAACTGGTGATCGGCAGCTACACCCTGGCGACCCTGGCGCCCATCGCCATCGCCGCGCTGATGGGCGGCTTCACCGCCCGCTGGCTGTTCGGGACGGAACCGGTCTTCGTTGTGCAGGGGGCGCTGCAACTGCAGACCCATGATTACTACGCTTTCGCCCTGCTGGGCCTGGCCAGCGCCGGGCTGGGGGTCCTGGTGATGAAGGGCGTGACCCGTACCGAAGCCTGGTTCAAGCAGTGGCGCACACCGGTCTGGCTGCGGCCGATGCTGGGCGGCCTGATCGTCGGCGGCGTCGCCATGGGCTTCCCGCCGGTCCTGGGCAGCGGGCATGGCGCCATCCTGCATAACCTCCAGGAAGGCTATACCCTGCCCATCCTGATCGGCCTGGTTGCCGCCAAGATCCTCGCCTCGGCGATTTCCATCGGCTCCGGCTTTCGCGGCGGCCTGTTCTCGTCTTCCCTGTTCCTCGGCAGCCTGTTCGGCAGCGCGGTCGCCGTGCTGATGCATTGGGCCCTGCCCTGGGTGGCGACCGACCAGCAGGCCTATACACTGGTCGCCATGGGCTCGGTCGCCGCAGCCATCGTCGGCGCGCCCGTCACCATGATCCTGCTGGTCCTGGAAACCACCGGCGACTTCTCCGTCTCGATTGGGGTCATGGTGGGCGTGGTGGTCGCCTCGGCGGCGGTGCGGCAATGGTTCGGCTATTCCTTCGCCACCTGGCGTTTCCATTTGCGCGGCATGAAGATCCGCAGCGCCGAGGATATCGGCTGGATCAACGAGTTGAAGGTCGGCCGGCGGATGCGGCGCGACCAGAAGATCATCCGCGCCGACAGCCCGCTAAGCACGCTGCGTCAGGCCTTCCTGCTGGGCAGCACGCGGCAGGTCTTCGCGATCGATGGCGAGAACCGCCTGGTCGGCGTGGTCGATGTGGGCGAGGCCCATTCACCCGATACCATTGCCGATCCCGATAAGGTGACGGTGCGCGACTTGGTGCATGCCGAGCCGTCCTTCCTGCTGCCGGCGGAAAACCTGCGAACGGCCTTGCAGCTTTTCCAGACCGCAGCGGTCGAAACCCTGCCCGTGGTAAATGACGCCAGCGAAAAGCGCATCATCGGCTATGTGACCGAGAAATACGCGCTGCGCCGTTACAGCGAGGAACTTGAAAAGCGCCGCGGCGCTGCCGACGATAGCGGCCTATTCAGCCCCAGTCTCAACCGCGGCTAACGACCTTGTGGCAATCGGCCCCGGAGCAACCGGTGACGGCGCGGCGCGCAGGGCCAGCGCCAGGAACCAGGGACGATCACCCGTACCCGCACCGGCAAGCTTGCCGTCGGGCCCGATCGGCCGGATGGTTTTGGAAACCGAGTTCCGCACATTGCCGCCGATCGAGGCCAAGTGCCCCGCCGCTGTTTCCACCACCAGGTCGCAATGCAGCAGCGCATCCGCCGGCACGTCCATATAGCTGATGATTTTCGTGCCGGCACGGCTGGCGCAGATGAGATCGCCGGGCTTCGGCGCATAGCTTGCCGGATCATGGGGGATGAAAAGCGCATTTGCCTGGGTCGAGTGGGCGATCTCGGCGCGCAGGTAATCGGCATGCAGGCCACTGCGCGGAAAGACCTCCGCCGGCACGCCTGCCGCCTGCATCAGCCAGGAGATGAAAGCCGCCGACCAGGGCTTGTCGCAGTCATAGCCGGTGTAATCCTCGCCGACCGCCTGCCAGTACTTCGCCACCAGCGGCGACCCGCGGCGCTCATCTTCCCAGGCGCCGACCGGATCGATGCGCTCCCGGCCGTTTTCGATATAGATGACCTGGCCGCCGAAAGCGCGCCATTCCTGGTCGGCCAAGGCCAGAAGATTGGCGCGAACCAGGGCCGGATCGGGCATGCTGACCGGCCTTGGCGCGGCGCAGGCGGCCACACTGAACAGGGCGGAGAGGATATAGAACTTGACCCGCCGGCGCGGATTGGCGATCAGGTCGCACAATCTTTCGCGTCCTGTTTTACGCTTTGCCCCGGATCGATGCATGATCATGCGGATCTCCTCACGCCTTGAAACGGCAACCTGCCCGATCCCTCTGTTTACGGCAACGAGGCTGTCATGAAGCTGCGCATCCTGGCGGTGGGGAAAGCCGGCGGTAAGGCCAAGGCCGAGGCCATGCTGGTCGAGGAATACCGACAGCGCCTGTCCTGGCCCCTGACGGTCCAGGAAGTCGAGGAAAAGCGCCCCTTGCCGGCACCGGCCCTGAAGAAACGCGAGGGCGACTTGCTGCTGGCGGCCCTGGCGGCGGGGCATAAAAGCGGGCGGCAGGTGGTCGTGGTCCTGGATGAAGGCGGCAAATCCCTCGGCAGCCGTGACTTCGCCGCCCGGATCGGCGCCTGGCGGGACGAGGGTGCGGCGGAGATCGCCTTCCTGATCGGCGGCGCCGACGGCCACGACCCGGCGGTGCGGGAAAAGGCCGATCTCCTGCTGTCGCTTGGCGCCATGACCTGGCCGCATCAACTGGCGCGCGTCCTTCTCGCCGAGCAACTCTACCGGGCGCAGCAGATCCTCGCCGGCCATCCTTATCACCGGGATTAACGAGCGTGATTGAAATGGGGTAGCCTGCCACCGACGTTAACGATTATCCTAGGACACAGTGATCCGGCACAGTCATCGAGCCACAATCCTGACATATTGCGCGGTAAGGCTAGGCACCACGCGCACCCGCCTGAAACCCCAACGAAACAGCCAAATCCAAGAGACCAGATCAGATCATGAGCGCAACCAATTCTTCGAACCAGCGTCCGAAACCGGTCGTTCTCTGCATTCTCGACGGCTGGGGGCACCGCGAGGAGCTGGCGGATAATGCGGTCGACCAGGCGAAGACGCCGAACTGGCATGCGCTGATGCAGGATTGCCCGCATAGTCTGGTCGACGCCTCGGAACTGCATGTCGGCCTGCCCAGCGGACAGATGGGGAATTCCGAGGTCGGCCATATGAATCTGGGCGCCGGCCGGGTGGTGATGCAGGACCTGCCCCGGATCGACAAAGCTATCGCCAATGACGAGCTGGCCGCCAATCCGGAACTGGCGACTTTCATCGCCAAGCTGAAGGCGACCGGCAACGCCTGTCACCTGATGGGCCTGCTCTCGCCGGGCGGCGTTCATTCGCACCAATCACATATGATCGCCCTGGCGAAAATCCTCGATGCGGCCGGCGTGACAGTCTGGCTGCACGGTTTCCTGGACGGGCGCGATACGCCGCCCTCTTCCGCCGGCGATTACGTCGCGCAAGTCAGTGCAGTACTGAACGGCTGCAGGCATGTGCGTTTCGCGACGGTGGGCGGCCGCTATTTCGCGATGGATCGCGACAAGCGCTGGGACCGGGTGGAGTTGGCCTATAACTCCTTCCTCGGCGAAGCGGACTTCACCGCAACCGATGCGAAGGCGGCCATCGCGGCAGCCTATGCGCGCGGCGAGACCGACGAATTCATCAAGCCGACGGTGCTTGACGGCTTCGCCGGCATGCAGGACGGTGACGGCCTGCTGATGGCGAATTTCCGCGCCGACCGCGCGCGCCAGATTTTGACCGTGCTGCTCGACCCGGCCTTTGACGGCTTCGCCCGCAAGCGCGTCGTCAAATTCGGCGCGATCCTCGGCATGGTGGAATATTCCAGCGCGCTCGCCAAGCTGATGCCTTGCCTGTTCCCGCCGGCGGAACTGCGCCATACCTTGGGCGAGGTCGTCGCGCAAGCGGGCCTGAAGCAGCTTCGCATCGCCGAGACCGAGAAATATGCTCATGTCACCTTCTTCTTCAATGGCGGCGAGGAAACGCTGTTTCCCGGTGAGGAGCGCATCCTGGTGCCCTCTCCGAAGGTCGCGACCTATGACCTGAAGCCGGAAATGTCGGCCGATGAGGTGACCGACAAGCTGGTGGCGGCGATCGACGCGGAGCGCTTCGATTTGATCGTCGTCAATTACGCCAATACCGATATGGTGGGGCATAGCGGCAATCTGCAGGCGGCGATCAAGGCGGTGGAAGCGGTGGATCGCTGCATCGGCCGGTTGCGCCGGGCGGTGGAAGCCAAAAGCGGCGCCCTCGTCATCACCGCCGATCATGGCAATGCCGAAATGATGCGCGATCCTGAAACCGGCGAGGCCCATACGGCGCATACCCTGAACCGCGTGCCCTTCGTGCTGGCCGGCACCGCTGGAGATGGCGTGCAACTGGCCGATGGGCAGCTCGCCGATGTCGCCCCGACCTTGCTGCAATTGCTGCATCTGCCGCAGCCTTCGGAGATGACCGGCCATTCCCTGATCGCCGGGACGGCCAAGGCCACGGCGAGTCATCCGGCGAAGGCCACGGCGTAAACGATATGCGTCACCGCTGGCTGACCGCAGCATTGCTATGCGGCATGGCCGGTATCTTGCCACGTCCGGGTTGGGCGCAATCGGCCGATGACCTGCAGGCCCTGCAGCAGAAGATGCAGCAGGGTGAGGAACACGCCAAGGAATTGCAGCAGAAGGCTGCCAGCCTCGGCAACGAGATCAGCCAATTGCAAGCGGCGATGATTAAATCCGCGGAAGCGGTGCAGAATGCCGAGGAACAGGCCTCCGAATTGGAAGCAACCTTGCAGACTTTGACCACGGAAGAAAGCGACAAGGCCGCTGCGCTGAGCAAACAGCGGGCGCAGATGACAACGACATTGGTCGCTCTCGAACGCTTGTCCGCGCAGCCGGCCCAGGCCGCCTTGTTCGCCGACCGGTCGGCGATCGATCAGGCGCGGGCAGCACGGCTGCTGGGTTTGGTGGTGCCGCAGCTCGACAGCCGCGCCGCCGCCTTGAAAGGCGAATTGGCGGATCTGCACGATCTCCACGATCAGATCATCGATCGCCGCGACCGGCTCGGCCAGACGCTCGGCAAACTGGCCGGCGAGAATCAGCGCCTGGCGGCGATGGTCGAACAGAAATCGCGGCTGCAAAAATCGACCCTGGCGGAAAGCGCCGCCGCCCAGGACCGGCTGAAACTGCTGGCCGACCAGGCGGAAAGCCTGAAGGATCTCCTGGACCGGCTGGAACGGGCCAAGCAGGCGGAAGCAGCGAAAGCGGAAAGGGCACGGCAGGACGCCGCCAAAGCCGAGGCCGCGAGACAGGAAGCTGCCAAAAAGGCAGCACGCCGGCCCGGTAAGCGAAACGACGACATCCCGATACCATCCTCGACAGCGCCGGCGGACGATGTGGCGGAAACCGAGCAATCGGCTGCTACACCGGCACTGAGCGCGGCGGGCAAGGAAGCTAACATCAAATCGGCCAAGTCGGCCCGGCCGTTCCCGGCCAATGGTAAGGGTGTCGTGCTGCCGGTACGAGGCAGGCTGGCAGCCAGTTTTGGCGCCGCTGCAACAGAATTTGGCGAAAGCAAGGGCATTGTGCTCGCGACCCGGGCCAATGCCCAGGTGGTCGCCCCCTTCGATGGCAAAGTTGTGTTCGAGGGGCCCTTCCGCTCCTACGGGCAAATATTGATCATTGAACACCGGGGCGGATATCATACGGTGCTTGCTGGATTAGGTCGGGTCAATGCCGTTGTCGGACAATGGCTCCTTGCCGGCGAACCGGTGGGCGTCATGGGATCGTCCGGGATTGCGGCGACCGGCCAGGGAGCATCCGGCGATTCTCCCGGGGAGCCTGGTCCCGGGATGGCCGTCCGGGACCATCCGAAACTATATGTTGAACTGCGCCATAAGGGGCAGCCGGTCGATCCGGCGCCCTGGTTCGGCACCCTAACTCGTGTAGACAACAGCGAAGGTCAGTAAACGCATGTTCCGATCGACTCTTTTAGCCGCCACCGCCTTGTCCGTCGGCATCGCCTTAGGCACCTTCGCGCTGAGACCGCATCTGGTCAGCGCCGACACCAAGCAGAACGACACCTACGAACAATTGAACCTGTTCGGCGAGGTCTTCGAGAAGGTGCGGACCGGCTATGTCGAACCGGTCAGCGACGACAAGCTGATCGAATCCGCCGTCAACGGCATGCTGAGCTCGCTGGATCCCCATTCCAGCTATCTCAATGCCAAGGACTTCGCCGACATGCAGGTGCAAACCAAGGGCGAATTCGGCGGCCTCGGTATCGAAGTGACGATGCAGGACGGCTTGGTCAAAGTGGTTTCGCCGATGGACGGCACGCCGGCAGCGGATGCCGGTATCCAGGCCGGCGACCTGATTTCCGGGATCGATGGCGACCCGGTCATGGGCATGAGCCTGAACGATGCCGTGGAGAAGATGCGCGGCGATGTCGGCTCCAGCATCAAATTGATGATCATCCGCGGCAACAAGGATCCCTTCGAGGTGACGTTGAAGCGCGCCGTCATCACCGTGAAATCAGTCCGCTGGGAACTGGAAGAAGGCAATATCGGCTATATCCGCATCTCCAGCTTCAGCGAGAAGACTGATTCCGGCCTGCGCGACGCCGTCGCCAAATTGAAGGATGCCACCAAGGGCAAGCTAACTGGCCTGGTGCTTGATCTGCGCAACAATCCGGGCGGCCTGCTGGATCAGGCGATCGCGGTTTCCGACGATTTCCTTGAAAAGGGTGAGATCGTGTCGACCCGCGGCCGTAATCCGGACGAAGCCCAGCGCTGGAATGCCGAAGCCGGCGACCTGACCGACGGCAAGCCGATCGTCGTGCTGATCAATGGCGGTTCGGCCTCGGCATCGGAAATCGTCTCCGGTGCGCTGCAGGATCATCACCGGGCGATCCTGCTCGGCACCCGCTCCTTCGGCAAGGGCTCGGTGCAGTCGGTCATCCCGATCCCCAATCACGGCGCCATCCGCCTGACCACGGCACGCTATTACACGCCGTCAGGCCGGTCGATCCAGGCGAAGGGCATCGATCCGGATATCCTGGTCGAGCAGGCCAAGATCGAACAGATCACCGAGGATAACAGCCGTCACGAAGCTGACCTGAAGGGCGCGCTCACCAATAAAGGCGGCACCGCGCCGGATAACGGCGAGGAGGCGGTTCCGACCAAGCCGGAGAACAATGCGGCCAAGCCGGAAAGCAAAGCCCCCGGCAAATCCGATTCGAAGACCTCGGATAAGGGCCAAAGCAAAGAACCGGTGATCGGTTCGGAAAAGGAACGGATCACCCAGCCCGAACTGGATTACCAGTTGGGTCGCGCGCTCGACCTGTTGCGCGGCCTCGCTTTGGTCAGCAATCAGAAGTCATCGAACTGACGTCATAAATGACCTGGAGTGATCGGCCGGCCAGTATCCCTGGCCGGCCGATTTCACGAGCAGGCCCCCGACCATGGAAAGACGGGAATGAGCAAGGAATTGACGCCCGAAACGATCGCCAAGCTGCCCTATCGTCCCTGCGTCGGCATCGTTCTGTTCAATCCCCGCGGCGAGGTTTTCGTCGCCCAGCGTCTGGACAATCCCGGCCCGGCCTGGCAGATGCCGCAAGGCGGCATCGATGACGGCGAGGAACCTTTGATCGCCGCCCGGCGGGAAATGCTGGAAGAAATCGGCACCGACAAGGCCACCATGCTGGCGGAAAGCCGTGGCTGGCTGCATTACGACCTGCCGATCGACCTGGTGCCGAAAATCTGGAAGGGCCGGTTTCGCGGCCAGCGGCAGAAATGGTTTGCGTTCCGGTTCGACGGCAAGGATCGCGACATCAATATCGAAACCGACACCCCTGAATTCTCCGCCTGGCGCTGGGTCGATTTCGATACCGTGCCAGACCTGATCGTGCCCTTCAAACGGCATATCTATCAGGATGTCGTGGCCGAATTTCGCGGGCTGGCGGCGAAAGTATGATTCCTGATCGCTGAGCGTCTCGCTGCCGCGGGAATGCCCGGCCCGGTTTTATCGATATCACCGCTTGTAACCATGGATCATCGGACCAAAATCACCCGGACCCGATAGAGGAAGTTATACCGATCAGGAGTCGACAAAACCGGCATCGATCGCATAGTTTCGTCGCCCAGTTACATTATCGGCCGCAGAAGCGGCCGCGGGAGACCGGATCGCTATCCGGTCTCGGCAAAGCCAATGAGGAGAGAGAAATGGGACGCGGTGCGTTGAAGGTGCATGAAATCGATCCGGCCGACCTGCAAAAACTGACGCGCTGCGTCATGTCGACCGATCGCGGTGATATGGTGATCGAGCTTTATCCCGACGCAGCCCCCAACACCGTGGCCAATTTTGCCACCCTCGCCAAAGACGGCTTCTACGATGGCCTGACCTTCCACCGCGTGATCCCCGGCTTCGTCGCCCAGGGCGGCTGCCCCGAAGGCGTCGGCACCGGCGGCCCCGGCTGGCGGATCGCCTGCGAGACCGAAGGCAATCCCCATAAGCATCTGGAAGGCTCGCTCAGCATGGCCCATGCCGGCCGTGACACCGGCGGCTCGCAGTTTTTCCTGGTTTTGGCCCCCCAGCCGCATCTCGATGGCGTCCACACCGTTTTCGGCCGGGTGATCGAGGGCATCGACATCATGCAGTCGATCAAGAAGGGCGACCACATCACCTCGATCCGTTTCGAAAGCTGAGCTGCGACTCCCGTTCAGTCGCTTTTGCCGCCAGGGATGGGCAAAAGCGACTGTCGCAGTTAGCGCAGGAACTTATTTTGCCGAGTTAACCGAATTCCCTAAATTGCTATGTATTCACAACTATTCCTTAAGAACTCTTTGTAAAGATCACACTCGGTTGTAACCCCGCCTCTGGAAACGCGGTATATCGGCCGAGCTCGACGGACAGTTTCAATCTTTCCCGGCGCGGCCAGACCGACGATGCCTTCCAGACGCGGCTTTGGGGAGTGTGTCTCGTGAAACTGCTGCCATTGTCTTTCGGCCGGAAGCCCGCCGATCCTTGTGCCATCAACGACGACGAAGCTGCCTTCGAAATCGGCACCGTCCTGGTCGAAAGCTCCGGCTTCCTGCCGCGCAATCGTTTTCCGGAATGGCGTGTCATCCACAGCTATGCCGATCAGCATGCGACGCCCCATGTGGTGCTGCAGAATGTCAACGAACCCGGTTCGCGGAAATCGCTGTCAATGCCTGGCCTGGTTGCCAGCGGCAAATACCTGCTGAAGGAACCGCGCCACCTGCATAGCTGACGGCGCACCGACTTTGACTGGTCTTTCTAACCGGCCAGCTATCCGGCCGGTCAGTGCAGCAGGATGGCGCCGGCTGCAACCAACGCCACCGATGCATAGCGGCGGTGGCGGAAACGCTCCTTCAACAGGAAGGTGCTCATCAAGGCGGCGAAAATGACGCTGGTCTCGCGCAGCGCCGAGACATTGGCGAGCCCGCCCAGTGACATGGCGTAAATCGAGATGCCGTAGCCGCCGCCCGACAGCAATCCCCCGACCAGGCCGAACTTCCATTTTGCGCGAAAGTAATTGAGCGCCGCCGGCCGCCGCCACAGGCAATAAAGCGTCACCAGCGGTGCATCCAGCACGAAGAGCCAGATGATATAGCCGAGCCGGTCGCCCGCCAGCCGCACGCCCTGTCCGTCGAACAGCGTGTAGCTCATGATGCTGAGCCCGGTCAGCAGGCCGAACAGAACCGGTCGCCAGCTATGCGCCCGGTCGATCGGCTTGTCGAAGCTCAGGCTGAGGATGCCGAGCGACGTGGCGGCAACGCCGCCTATCTGCAGCGGTGTCAGCGTCTCGCCAATGATCAGCCAGGCGGCAATCGCCACCAGGAGCGGCGAGGAGCCGCGGGCGATCGGATAGACCTGGCTTAGATCGCCATGGCGATATCCGCCCGACAGGCCGATGTAATAGACCAGATGGGTCAGCAGCGAACCGGCCAGGAAAGGCCAGCTTGCGGCATCGGGAATGCCGACAAAGGGCAAGGCGAAGAGGCTGCAAAAACCCAAGCCCAGCATGATCAGGCCGGTATTGAGCAGCTTGTCACCGCTGGTTTTCACCATGACGTTCCAGCTGGCATGCATCAGCGCCGCCGCCAGGATCATCAGGATCATGCTGAGAGAAAGCGTCATGGCTGCCGCTCCGCGACGGATAGCGGGGCAACGTGACGGATTGCGACGGTGAGGAGGGCAGGCATCGTTTAACTCGGCATAGGTGATGGGCCCGCGGCCGCATCTCTGCGAGAGAATGCCACGTCACCCAATTGTCATAAAAATAGAAACTCTCTATGGTCGCATAGATGCGCCCCCCGGTTGCGGTTGCGCCAGCGTCAACACCAGCGCCAAGAGCCGAGCACGAGCAGGTCTGACGTCATGTCCGAGGGGTCCCAATTCCGGTCGCGGATAAGCATGCCCCCCTTTCGATCCCCTTGTTTCTTTACAATCGGGGTTTCTTTACCGATCAGCGGCGCCGAAACGCTTCCTGTAAACCGAGTTGCCTGAATGACGAGCTTCGACTTCATCATCATCGGGGCCGGATCGGCCGGCTGTGTCCTGGCCGATCGCCTGACCGAGAACGGCCGCCACAACGTGCTGGTGGTGGAGGCCGGCGGCTCCGACCGGCGGTTCTGGATCCGCGTGCCGATCGGCTATGGCAAGACCTTCTTCGACCGCCGGGTCAACTGGGCCTATGAAACCGAGCCGGTGGCCGGTCTGAACAACCGCAAGATCTATTGGCCACGCGGGCGCGTGCTGGGCGGTTCCAGCTCGATCAATGCCTCGGTCTATCTGCGGGGACTGCCGGAAGATTTCGACGATTGGCGCGATATGGGAAATACCGGCTGGGGCTGGGCCGATCTCGAGCCCTATTTCAGCCGCTCGACCCATGTCATCGACCCGCAGGGCCGAAAGACGGGCGATGGGCCGCTGGCGGTTTCCGAGATCACCGGCCAGGCGCATCCGCTGAAGCGATATTTCTTCGATGCCGCCAAGGAAATGGCGCTGCCGCAAACCGACAATATGAACGGCTCCAGCCCAGAGGGCGTCGGCCTTTATCAAATCAATGTGCGGAACGGCCAGCGCTGTTCCGCGGCGGATGCGTTCCTGCGCCCGGCCATGCGTCGCACAAATCTGAAAGTCGAGACCGGCGCCCTGGTCACGCGGATCCTGATCGACGGCAGGCGGGCGGTCGGCATCGAATACCGGCGCCATGGCCAGACCCACCGCGCCATGGCGCGGCCGAGGTCATTGTCAGCGGCGGCGCGGTCAATACCCCGCAACTCCTGCAACTCTCCGGCATCGGTCCGGGCGAGGTCCTGCGCCGCCATGGCATCGACGTCGTTATGGAGAATGACGCGGTCGGCGGTAATCTGCAGGACCATCTCGCCATGACCTATTCCTACAAATCCCGGCAAAGGACCCTGAACAACGAGCTGCGGCCTTTATCCGGCAGGTTGCGTGCCGGTCTTCGCTATATCGCCACGCGGCGTGGGCCGATGAGTCTCAGCGTCAATCAATGCGGCGGCTTCGTGCGGTCGCAGCCCCAGGCGGCAAAGCCCGACCTGCAGCTTTATTTCAATCCTATCACCTACTCCTCGGTCGGCAGCGGCGCGACGCGGCATTACGAGATCGATCCCTTCCCCGGCTTCATTCTTTGTTTCCAGCCCTGCCGCCCCACCAGCCGCGGGCGGATCGACTTGCGCAGCGCCGATCCGGAAGCCCCGCCGCAGATTGATCCCAATTATATGGCGACGGTAGAAGATGCGGCTAAAGCCATTGCCGGCGGCCGCTTGATCCAGCGGATCGAGGCTACGCGATCCTTCCGCGCGCTAATCGACGAGCCCCTGCCACCGGCCCTGGCGCAGCTGACCGATGAGGCGATTCTCGAGGATTTCCGAAACCGCGCCAGCACCTGTTACCACCCGACCTCGACCTGCCGGATGGGCCGTCAACCGGGCGAAGCCGTCGTCGATGGCAATCTGCTGGTTTTCGGCATCGATGGGCTGCGCGTGGTTGATGCCTCGGTCTTTCCCGCCGTCACCTCGGGCAATACCAATGCGCCGACGATCATGGTGGCGGAAAAGGCGTCGGAACTCATCCTGCGGCGCGCCGCCAACGGTTGAGGCCGCGCGGCTATCGCTGACCCGGTTAAAGCCCCATCAGCGACCGGCCGAACACCTCGGCTTCGAAAGGACGCAGATCCTCGGCGCCCTCGCCGACCCCGACCGCGACCACCGGCAGCTTGAACTTCTCCGCCAAGGCGATCAGCACGCCGCCTTTGGCCGATCCGTCGAGCTTGGTCACCACCAGACCGGTGACCTGGCACATTTCCTTGAAGATCTCGACCTGGGAATGGGCGTTCTGGCCGGTCGTCGCATCGAGCACCAGCAGGGTGTCATGCGGCACATCGGGATCGAGTTTCTTGATGACGCGGATGATCTTGGCCAATTCTTCCATCAGCCCGGCCTTGTTCTGCAGACGGCCCGCGGTATCGATCAGCAGGATATCGACATTCTCCGCCTTGGCCCGCGCCAGGGCATCGTAAGCGAGGCCAGCGGCATCGCCGCCGGTCTCGCGCGCCACGACCGGCACATTGCTGCGCTCGCCCCAGATCTTCAATTGCTCGACCGCCGCCGCCCGGAAGGTATCGCCGGCCGCCAGCATGACTTTCTTGCCCTCGGCCTGGAACTGCTTCGCCAGCTTGCCGATGGTGGTGGTCTTGCCGCTGCCATTGACCCCGATCACCAGCACGACCTGCGGCTTCAGCGGCTTCAGGGCAAAAGGCTGGGCGACGGGCCGCAGGATACTGGCGATTTCCGCCGCGAAGATTTCCCGCACTTCCTGCTCGGTGATTTCCTTATCGAAGCGGTCCTTGCCCAGGACCTTGATCAGGCGCGCCGCCGTGGCCGGGCCGAGATCGGCGGCGATCAGGGCTTCTTCCAGTTCATCCAGCAGCGCCTGGTCGAGCTTCCTTTTAGTGAAGACGCCGCTGATGCTGCTGGTGACCCGGTTCGAGGTGCGGCTCAAGCCCGCTTTCAAGCGTGAAAACCAGCCGCGCTTTTCAGTTTCGCCAGTCGTGTCGGTCATACCATCAACTTGTCGGATATCGGTTAAGCGGCTGCCGCGATCGCCGGCTCGGCGATCAGGTGGGTCTCGGCATGCGCAGTGAAGCGGACGTCAAGCACGCCGCCCGCGATGAAGGATTGTGGCAAGGCGGCAAGGCGGACCGGCGCGAAATGATTGCTATGGCCGAAGGCGCTGCCATCGGCCTCGATTTTTTCCACCAGCACCCGCGCCGTCCGGCCGAGCTGGCCGGCGAAATAACGTTCCTGCGCCGCCTGCCCGGCCACCCGCAACCGTGCCGCCCGCGCACGGCGGATATCGCCCCGCAGTTGCGGCATGCGCGCGGCCGGCGTGCCACTACGTGCCGAATAGGGAAAGACATGCAGGAAGGTGAGGCCGCAATCCTCGACCAAGGCCAAGCTGTTGGCGAACATTTCCTCGGTCTCGGTCGGGAAGCCGGCGATGAGATCAGCGCCGAAAACCAGGTCGGGACGGCGGCGGCGGGCTTCCGTGCAGAAGCGGATGGCATCGGCCCGGCTATGGCGCCGCTTCATCCGCTTCAGGATCATGTCGTCGCCCGCCTGCAGCGAGAGGTGCAGATGCGGCATCAGCCGTTCCTCGCTGCCGATCAGCTCCATCAGCGTTTCGTCGATCTCCACCACATCGATCGAGGAAAGACGCAGGCGCGGCAGGTCCGGCACCAGATTGAGCAGCCGGCGCACCAATTGGCCGAGCGTCGGCTTGCCCGGCAGATCGGCCCCGTAGCCGGTGATATCGACACCGGTCAGCACGATCTCACGCACCCCGCCGGCAACCAGGTTGCGCACCTGGGTGACGATCTCGCCAACCGGCACCGACCGGTTGTTGCCGCGGCCGAAGGGAATGATGCAGAAGGTGCAACGATGATCGCAACCCTGCTGGATCTCGACGAAGGCCCGGCAGCGCTCGGCAAAGCCGGCAATCAGATGACCGGCGGTTTCCTTGACGCCCATGATATCGGCCACCGCGACCCGGGCCGGCGCCTCAAGCGTGCGGCCACTGAGCGCCGCGAAGGTCTCCGCCTTCAGCTTCTCTTCATTGCCGATCACATGATCGACCTCGGTCATGGCGGCGAATTTCGCCGGTGCGATCTGCGCGGCGCAACCGGTCACGATGATGCGGGCGGCCGGATTGGCCCGGCGCGCCTTGCGGATCGCCTGACGCGCCTGGCGCTCGGCCTCGGCGGTGACGGCGCAGGTATTGACGATGATCGCATCCGTGAGACCGGCGGCATCGGCATGGCCGCGCATCACCTCGGTCTCGAAGGCGTTCAGCCGGCAACCGAAGGTCAGAAGCTGCGTCTCGCCCGGCTGCCCCATCTGCTGCGGCCCCGTTTGCGCCTGTCTGGTCATATCGGTGAGATCGGCGGGATCAGACATGATCGCCCTCCCGATCCGAGAGCCCGGCGAGATCGATCTCGCCGCTGAAGCTTTGCGCCCAGGCACCGGTCATGCGCACATGGCCGTTATCCAGCCAGTCGATCGTCAACCGGCCGCCATCCAGCACGACATCGGCCGTGCGGTCGGTCAGGCTCCGGCGCGCCGCGGCCACCAGCACGGCGCAGGCTCCGCTGCCGCAAGCCTGGGTGATGCCGGCGCCCCGCTCCCAGACGCGCATGCGCAACCGCCCCCGATCGATCACCTGCACCACTTCGATATTGGCCCGGGCCGGGAACAAGGGATGATGTTCAAGCTGCGGGCCGAGCAACGCCAGGTCGACCGCCATCACATCCGGCACAAAGAAAACGGCATGCGGGTTACCCATGCTGACGGCGACGCCATCCTGTAGCGGCCCCAGGGCAATCGGCAGATGCAGGGTGTCGCAGGCATCCGCCAGGGGTATGTCGCGCCAGTCGAGCCGGGCCGCGCCCATATCGACGGAAATCTCTTCGGTATTCGGCTGCCGTTCCGCCGCCAGCAGGCCGGCGACCGTTTCGATAACGGCGTGGTCGCGGCGGGTTTCGTCCATGATGCGGGCGGCGATACAGCGTGTGGCGTTGCCGCAGGCCGAAGCCTCGCTGCTATCCGGGTTACGAATGCGCATGAAGAGATCCGCATCCGGGTGACGCGGGGATTCCAGGACGATCACCTGGTCGCAACCGATGCCACGCCGGCGGTCGGCAATGGCCCGAAACTGATGCTCGCCGAGTGCCAGAGGCTGCCGGCGGGCATCCAGCACAACGAAGTCATTCCCCAGCCCATGCATCTTGCTGAAGGCCAGCTTCGGCTGCGTGCCCGCATGAGCCAAACCGGCATTAACCAGTCCGGCGGCCGGATCGGCGACGGTAAGCCTGGAATGAGGTTGCGGGGCCGACATGATGAATCCAGTCTCTCCGGCGCCCAGCGGCGCCGCTCTCGATGGCAAAGCCGGTCCAATCTCACGGAAGCCCGGCCTTCGGTTCCGGCTATATGTAGCCGGCAAGGCGATGATGTCCACCGCTATCGGCGAAAATGAGCCATGCCGGCATCGGGACAGAACAGCCACTGGCCGCTGGTGGTTGACGCTGGGCTTCGCGGCCTGTATAAGCCGGCCCTGAAAAATTGACAGCCCTTATATAACCGAATTCGACGGATCAAAAACATGGCCCATCATAAATCGGCTGAGAAGCGCATTCGCCAGACCGAGACGCGCACCGACCGGAACCGCGCCCGCACCAGCCGTATCAAGACGGAAGTGAAGAAGGTCGAACTGGCCATCGCCAGCGGCGACAAGACCGCGGCGGAAGCCGCGTTGAAGGCGGCCCAGCCGGAAATGCATCGTGGCGTCAGCAAAGGTTTGCTGCATCGCAATACGGTCGCCCGCAAGGTGTCCCGCCTGACGAAGCGTGTTAAGGCGCTCTGAGTCAACTTCAGGCGCGTCATATAACTGACACTCCTGCTTAAACAATCGCTGCGGCTTAACGGCCGCAGCGATTGTTTTTTCCCTAGCCCGTCAACCATATTTCGCCACTTTGCGTTGCAGCGCGACGCGAAGCCAACTCACATGCATCTATGTATAACTGTGGCTTTTTTCACACAAAACGGTCATGGAGTCCTGCTTTTTCGGCGTTCTTGATTCGATCATATTGCCTTCCGCAGTCGCCCCACGTAGAGTTATCCCCAAGAACACCGCGGGTGAGGCAGCGTTGGTCACAGTTCGTGTGACCAATAAAAATATCAACAATTTCAGGACATTAAAAACTTGGTCCCGAAGCGCTGCGGCTAGCAATCAAGATCGTGGGGTGAGCTCCACAGCTGGGCGCTAGGCGTTGAGGAACCAGGTTCGAGAAGGGTAGTGATAAAAATGCAACAAGCCAATCATTTCCGGACTCGCATCGATATTCTGTGCCATGGCAGCGCTCATGGTGCCTTCCCTTCTTCAATCAAAAACTGCAATCCACGCTAGCATCGGCGCGGAGGCATCATGCCGCCACGCGCGGTTTGAGCCTGACGCGCTGTTCTCGTCCTTGTGCCTGAACCAACCTTCGGGCGAAGGCCTGACGATCAATCATTGATAAGCGAATTGCCGGTTTCCTTATCATCCGCGATTGACGGATGGAGTTGCATTCAGGGCAACGAATAATGACCGGCAGATGTGAATGAACGGCCGCCGCAAGGTGAGCCAACGGAATTGGTGAGGCGAAGAAATGGCATATGCCGGAGATTTGACAGCCAGCCAGGCTTGGGAACTGCTGAGCAGCGACCCGACGGCAAGGCTGGTCGATGTTCGCACGGCGCCGGAATGGGCCTTTGTCGGCCGCCCCGATCTGCAACCGATCGGCAAGGCCGTGCTGCTGCAGAGCTGGCAGCATTATCCGCAAATGGCGGTGGATCCGGATTTCGCCACGAAGCTGACCCGCGAATTGGGGGAGATACCGCAAGGGGCGCCGCTGCTGTTTTTATGCCGCAGCGGCGCCCGCTCCAAGGCCGCGGCCATAGCGATGACCGCGGCGGGTCATACGCGCTGCTATAACGTCGCCGGGGGATTTGAAGGCGACCGCGATGGCACTGGACATCGGGGCACAACGGGCGGCTGGAAGGTAGCCGGCTTGCCCTGGGTTCAGGATTAAAGGGGGATCAACCAGGAAGCCGGCTTACGGAAGCCGGCGATGATCAGGATGGGGGCGGCGCCCGGCGCCGGCCCCGACGGAAAGGCCATGACGGGATCGGCCGGACCGAAGGCGGGAATTTACACAGTTACACGGCACGGATCAGGTCAGTTGGGGGCAGATAGACAGGCCCGATCGGTGCAGCGTTACGGGGAAATGTGATGTCGGAACTGAACAGCGATGCCCTGCTGAATGCGCAATGGGCACGCATTCGCGGGCGCTTGCGGGCAGAATATGGTGAGGCAACCTTCCGTAGCTGGCTGAAGCCCTTGACCTTGGCGGGCCGGCGCGGCGCCGACTTGCGGGTCGCGGTACCCTCGCGCTTCATGCGCGACTGGGTCACCACCCATTACGGCGATCGCATCAAGGCGCTGTGGTCGACGGAGAATCCCGAAATCCGCTCGGTCGAGGTGATCGTCGACAGCGCCTGCAAGGCCGGCTTGCCGGAAGAGGCCGGTGGCGACGAGGTGTTGGTCGAGATCGAGGATGCCGCCGGGGGGATGCCGGCCAAGGCATCGTCGGCCATGGCTGTCTCCTCGCTTGCCGCCGCGGGTGGAAGCGCGTCCAATCTCGGCCGCCTCGTCACCGTGTCCAGTGGTGCCCCTGCCTTTGCCGGCAATACCGCTTTGGCGACACCGCAAGTGATGCTGCGGGATGAGATCGACGGCTTTGACGATGTCAGCGCCCCGCTCGATCCGCGCCTCACCTTCGACAATTTCGTGGTCGGCAAGTCGAACGAGCTGGCCCATGCCGCCGCCTATCGGGTCGCCGAGGCCGAGACGGTCCCGTTCAATCCACTGTTCCTCTATGGCGGCGTCGGCCTGGGCAAGACCCATCTGATGCATGCAATCGCCTGGCATATCCGCCGGCGCAAGCCGCATAAGCGGGTGATTTATCTCTCCGCCGAGAAGTTCATGTATCAGTTCATCCGCGCTCTGCGGAACAAGAGCACCATGGCCTTCAAGGAACAGTTCCGCAGCGTCGATGTGCTGATGGTGGATGACGTCCAGTTCATCATCGGCAAGGAATCGACCCAGGAGGAATTCTTCCACACCTTCAATGCGCTTGCCGACCAGAACCGGCAGGTGATTCTCTCGGCCGATAAATCGCCCTCCGATCTGGAAGGGCTGGAAGAGCGCATGCGCTCGCGCCTCGGCTGGGGTCTGGTTGCCGATATTCACCCGACGACCTATGAGCTCCGCCTCGGCATCCTGCAATCGCGGGCCGAGCAAAGCGGCGTCGAGATTCCGGTCAAAGTGCTGGAATTCCTTGCACACCGCATCGCCTCCAATGTGCGCGAGCTGGAAGGCGCGCTGACCCGCATCACCGCCCATGCGACCCTGGTCGGCCGGCCGGTGACGCTGGAATCGGCGCAGGAACTGCTGAAGGATCTGCTGCGGGCCAATGACCGGCGCGTCAGCATCGAGGAAATCCAGCGCCGGGTCGCCGAGCATTTCAACATCAAGCTGGCCGACATGCAGTCGCCGCGCCGCGCCCGCACGGTTGCCCGGCCGCGCCAGATCGCCATGTACCTGGCCAAGCAGCTCACCACCCGGTCGCTGCCCGAGATCGGCCGCAAATTCGGCGGCCGCGACCATACGACGGTGATGCATGCGGTAAAGAAAGTGGAAGAGCTCTGCGCCGGCGATTCCAGCTTCGCGGAAGATGTCGATCTGCTGAAGCGCATGCTGGAGGGATGACGCCACCGGCGAACCAAGCAGATCGCAACCGGAACGTCCGTGCCGGGCAGCAACGGCATTGAGCAAGAGGCCCCTGCGGCGCTACTGCGGCCGCTACCATAGCTATTTCCGGTCACCGACCTATGCCGGTTATGTTTTCAAGGGCCTGGCTGTCATCTATCAGCATGACGGTCATACCTATAGCAAGGTGCTCGACCGCTATGTCCGGCGCTATGAAGCGGGAGCGCCGGTTTCCGTCTTCCGCATGCGCGGCACGGTCACCCTGGAGGACGGGTCCGTCACCCAGCTTGTCGCCGTCAAGCTGTCGGCCGGGCCGGACTACCGCATGGCCGATCTGCTGCGCGACACACTCAGCGGCATCCGGACGGTCGGCGATCATCTGAACGGCCGCTGAGAGACCCCTATTCTTCCGGCGCCCGTTCGACGAATTTCTGGAACTCGGCAAGCTGCGTGCCGGTAAGGCTGACCGAGACGACCGGCGGCACCTTCATCGGGTCGACGCGTTTGCCGGCGACGATCACCTCGTAATAGAGGTGCGGGCCGGTGGCGACACCGGTCCGGCCGACATAGCCGATCACCTGTCCGCGCTTGACCGTGCTGCCCTTGCGCAGACCGCGCGCGAAGCCGGAGAGATGGGCATAGGCGGTCGACAGGCTGGTATCGTGTTCCAGGCGGATATATTCGCCATAATTGCCGCGCCAGCCGATATCGTCGACCCGGCCATCGGCGGTGGCGATGACCGGCGTGCCTTTCGGGGCGCCGAAATCCACCCCTTCATGGAAGCGGCGGTCGCCGAAGACCGGATGAATGCGCCAGCCATAGGGCGAGGTGATCTTGGCAGCGATCCGCAAGGGCTTGTCGAGATCGACGAAAGCGATCCCCTGGCCATTGGCATGGATGAAGGCCGTCGTCGCGTCATCGGTCTGATAGCGATAGACCCGGTGGGTCTTATGGCCGTCATTCATGGTGGCGTAGCGGAGCTGCGGCTCCTGGACCTTGCCATCCTGGAAGACGCCTTCATAGATCACCGAGAAGGCGGTGTTTTGCGGCGGCACCCGCGGCGCATCCGGATCATATTTGAACGCCATCAGCACTTCGTCGATCAGCGGCGCCGGCAGCCGCGTCGCGGCCAGCGCCTTGCGGAAGTCGCGGCCGGCAATGCCGGCCACCCGCCGGACCACGAACTGGCCCACCGAAGAGGAGCCGGCCTGATCGCTTGACGCGGCGCCCGGTTGATCGTTCAAGTCGGCTTGCGGTGCTTCCTCGATCTCCTGTTCCACATCGGCATTGGCAGAGGGCAAGGCGGTCCGGGTGGCGACCGGCTGGTCCGGTGAGGCTGCCTGCAGCCCCTGACCCGGCTCGACATCGACCGTCAGGTCATCCGCCTTGCCGGTCGCCACCGCAATGGTCCGCACGATCTTGCGGTGATTCTGCCGGCCCAGGGTGAGGCGGATCTTGTCGCCGGCCTTTAAATCCGCCGGATCGAACAGATCGCCCAAAGCTTCCAGCACCGCCTGGCGTTCCGTCGCGGCAATGCCCTGGCGCACGAGGATATGCGTCAAGGTATCACCCTTGCGCACGGTGATTTCGACCGGACGGATGGAAGATTTGGCTTTCGCAGCCTGGGTGGACTTGTGGGGAACAGGTCTTTCGGACGCAGGCTTCTGGGAAGCTGATTGGCCCGTCGTTTCCTTGGCCAAAACCGGCGCCGCGGCCGTGGCGAGAATACCCCACGATACCAGGCCGGCGAGCAGCGATCGGGACAGTAGGCCCGTCATCGAAAGACCCGTGATCCGAAAGCCTGTTGTCGAGAGGTCGATCGAGAGTCGGGCGCCTGTTGCCGTCGCCGGGCAGCGACGCCACCGCAATTCCATCATTCTTGTTCCATCCCCACTTAGCGAAGGAAATCTGGAGCCGTAATGACCAGCCAAGTGAGGCAATTTTAGGGCAAAATCGGGTCTCGATGGGGATATGACCGCCGCTGACGGGGCGTGGGGCGCCCGGTTGGCGCTGCAAAAGCGCCTTTCGCGTAAAACTGTCGATATTTTTCGCCTTTTGCGTGGCAACTTTGCCATCAAATATGGGAAAAAAGCTGTCGCATCTGCTTCTGGCTGCTATAATCCCGCACTTGCTGTAACGGGGGCCTGATTCGCCCGATTTTCCGCCCTCTCGGCGGTTTCCCGGTACTTCCGGCAAGGTGGATAGTAGGAAAAAGACCGTCCAGGGGAATTGGCGGCGGATAAGCCGTCGGCGGCCCTCGGAACGGCCAATCGGATGAGCGTGTGTGGCCATGAAACTGACCATCGAACGGACTGCCTTGCTGCGTTCCCTTGCCCATGTGCAAAGCGTCGTGGAGCGACGCAATACCATTCCTATCCTGTCGAACGTGCTGGTCGAAGCCAAAGGCGATCGCCTGAGCTTGACAGCCACCGACATGGATCTGGCCATCGTCGAACAGACCGCCGCCAGCGTGGTCAGCCCGGGCGCTGCGACGGTGCCCGCCCATACGATGTACGACATCGTCCGCAAGCTGCCGGACGGCGCGGAAGTGCAGATGGAACTCGCCACCGACGGGGCGCAGGTCGCCTTGAAGGCCGGACGTTCGCGCTTCACCCTGGCGACCCTGCCGAAGGAAGACTTCCCGGCGACTGCCGCCAGCGACCTGCCGCATCGCTTCCCGCTTTCCGCGGTCGATCTGCGCGGCCTCATCGACCGGACGAAATTCGCGATTTCCACCGAGGAAACCCGCTATTACCTGAACGGCATCTATCTGCATGCCTTCTCGGCGGGCAAGCAGATGGCCCTGCGCGCCGTCGCGACCGACGGTCACCGCCTGGCACGGGTCGAAATGCCGCTGCCGGAAGGGGCCGAGAACATCCCCGGCGTCATCGTGCCGCGCAAGATGGTGAACGAGATCCGCAAGCTGATTGAGGAAGTCGACGGCATGGTCGAGGTCTCGCTGTCGGATTCACGCATCCGCTTTGCCTTCAACGATATCGTCCTGACCTCGAAACTGATCGATGGCAGCTTCCCGGATTATCAGCGGGTCATTCCGACCGGCAATGACAAGATCCTGGAAGTCGATCGCCGCAGCTTCCGTGATGCCGTCGACCGCGTGTCGACGATTTCCAGCGAAAAATCACGCGCCGTGAAGCTGAGCCTGCGGCCCAGCGTCGCCACGCTTTCCGCCACCAGCGCCGAAAACGGCACCGCCGTGGAAGAGCTGGAAGTGAAATATGACGGCGCGCCCCTGGATATCGGCTTCAACTCGAAGTATCTATTGGATGTCGCCGATCAGATCGACGGCGACGGGCTGCAATTGGTCCTGGCGGATTCCGTCGCGCCGACCCTGGTGCGTGATCTCGCCGATGCGATGTCGCTCTATGTCCTGATGCCGATGCGGGTGTGAGGCATTGCCGGGACCAGTCCAGGATCGTATGGCCGTCATCGCCACCGGAAAGGACGCGGTAACGGGCAACGGTGCAGTGACGAGAACAGCAACAGGCTTCACCCATCTCAGCTTGACCGCCTTCCGCAACTACCGCCAGTTGTCGCTGGATCTCGATCCGCGGCCGGTGATGTTGTGGGGCGATAACGGCGCCGGCAAAACCAATCTGCTGGAGGCGATTTCCTTTTTCGCCCCCGGCAGCGGTTTGCGCCAGGCAAAGCTGGCGGAAGTCGATTTTCGCATCGGCAGCCATGGCGCCAGCAATCAAAGCGACATGGCCTGGGCGGTTCATGCCCGGATCACCCTGCCGCGCGGCGAGCACCTGCTGGGGACCGGGCGCGATCCGCTGGGGCCCGCCCAGACCGGGCGCGACCGTCGCCTGCACCGGCTGAACAGCGCACCGTTGCGCAGCCAGGCGGGCTTCGCCGAGATTCTGTCGGTCCTTTGGCTGACGCCGCAGATGGACCGCCTGCTGAGCGACGCCACCGGCTCGCGCCGCCGCTTCCTGGACCGGCTGGTCGCCAGTATCGATGCCGATCAGGCAAGCCGGATCGGCAGCTATGAAACCACGGTGCGGGAACGCGCCAAGCTGCTGCGCGGCGAGGTCGCCGCGGGCGGCGCCGACCTGGCCGCCTGGCTGGATGGCTTGGAGGCGGAGATCGCCGGCCTCGCCGTCGCCATCGCCGCCGCGCGCAACGAAACGGTGCTGCGGCTGAACGATTTCATGACGACCGGCGCGCCGCATGCCGCCTTTCCGCTGGCCTCGCTTGCCATCGACGGCGCCGTCGAAAGCTGGCTGCAGGAAATGCCGGCTCTCGCCGCCGAAGATCGCTTGCGTAGCTGCCTGCAGGCCGCCCGCGCGGAAGATGCGGCCAGCGGCACGACACGCTGGGGCACCCATCGCAGCGATCTCGCCGTCACCTACCTGGGCCGTCGGCTGGGTGATGTGCCGTTGCGGGCCGGCGACTGTTCGAGCGGCGAGCAGAAGGCGCTGCTGCTGTCGATCATCCTCGCCCAGGCGCGGCTGACCCGGCATTTGCGCGGCGAGGCGCCGATCCTGCTGCTGGATGAGGCGATGGCGCATCTCGATGCCGGCCGCCGCGCGGCCTTGTTCGAGGAAGTGCTGGCGCTGGGCACGCAGGCCTGGCTGACCGGCACCGAGCGCGACTGGTTCAAGCCTTTGGGCGATGCCGCCCAGGGTTTCGCCGTGAGTGACGGGCGTCTGCAGGCGGAGCGTGTTTAGGTTTTTGACGGGTGAGCCCTGCCGGTAACCTCCGGTCAGGATTGAGTGCTTTTAATCGGTGCCTTCGAGTGTGTCTCGAAGGACGAAGTTGTGAATCGAGTGAGTGACATGGCTGAGAACGAAAACAACGGCACAGGCGGTAACGGCACGGCATATGGTGCGGATTCGATCAAGGTCCTGAAGGGCCTGGATGCGGTGCGCAAGCGGCCGGGCATGTATATCGGCGATACCGATGACGGATCGGGCCTGCATCACATGGTCTATGAGGTGGTCGACAACGCGATCGATGAAAGTCTCGCCGGCTGGTGCGACCGCATCGATGTCGTGCTGAACGGCGACGGCTCAGTCACGGTGCGCGACAATGGCCGCGGCATTCCGGTCGACATCCACAGGGAAGAAGGCGTTTCCGCCGCCGAGGTCATCATGACCCAGCTCCATGCTGGCGGTAAGTTCGACCAGAATTCCTACAAGGTCTCCGGCGGCTTGCACGGCGTCGGCGTCTCGGTCGTCAATGCGCTCAGCGAATTCCTCGACCTCAATATCTGGCGCGACGGCAAGCAGCATTACATGCGCTTCCGTCATGGTGAGGCCGAAGCCCCATTGGCCGTGATCGGCGAGGCGCCGGTCGTCGACGACAAGCCGAAGCGTGGCACCGAGGTGACCTTCCTGCCCTCGACCGCGACTTTCACCAAGACCGAATTCGACTACGCGACGCTGGAACATCGTCTGCGCGAACTGGCCTTCCTGAATTCCGGGGTGCGCCTGATCCTGACCGATGCCCGCGGTGTCGAGCCGAAACAGGTGGAGCTGCATTACGAGGGCGGCATCGAGGCTTTCGTGCGCTATCTCGACCGCGCCAAGAACTCGCTGCATCAGCCGGTCGTCATGCTGGGCGAAAAGGACGGCATCACCGTCGAGGCCTCGCTCGAATGGACTGATTCCTATCACGAGACGATGCTGTGCTTCACCAACAACATCCCGCAGCGGGACGGCGGCACGCATCTGGCCGGTTTCCGTGGCGCCCTGACGCGCCAGATCAATAAGTATGCCGAGGATAGCGGCATCGCCAAGAAGGAGAAGGTGGCACTGAGCGGCGACGATGCCCGCGAAGGCCTGACCTGCGTCCTGTCAGTCAAGGTGCCGGACCCGAAATTCTCCTCGCAGACCAAGGACAAGCTGGTGTCATCGGAAGTGCGCCCGGTGGTCGAGAACATCGTCAACGAGCGCCTGAGCCAGTGGTTCGAGGAACATCCGGCCGAGGCCAAGAAAATTGTCGGCAAGGTGGTGGAAGCGGCTGCCGCCCGCGAAGCCGCCCGCAAGGCGCGCGAGCTGACCCGGCGCAAGGGCGCGCTGGATATTTCCTCGCTGCCCGGCAAGCTGGCGGATTGCCAGGAGCGCGATCCGGCCCTCTCCGAACTCTTCATCGTCGAGGGCGACAGCGCCGGCGGCTCGGCCAAACAGGGCCGCAACCGGAAGAACCAGGCGATCCTGCCGTTGCGCGGCAAGATCCTCAATGTCGAGCGCGCCCGTTTCGACAAGATGCTCTCTTCGGCGGAAATTGGCACGCTGATCGCCGCACTCGGCACCGGCATCGGCGGTGAGGAATTCGACGTCGCCAAGACGCGCTATCACAAGATCATCATCATGACCGACGCCGATGTCGACGGTTCGCATATCCGCACCCTGCTGCTGACCTTCTTCTATCGCCAGATGCCGGCGCTGATCGAGAACGGCTATCTCTATATCGCCCAGCCGCCGCTCTACCGGGCCGCCCGGGGCAAGTCCGAACGGTACCTGAAGGACGACCGGGCGATGGAGGATTATCTGATCGGCAACGGCCTGGAAGACGCCGTGCTGCGGCTTGCCAATGGCGCCCAGATCGCCGGCGCCGATCTGCGCCGCCTGGTCGATCTCGCCGCCCAGGCGCGGGGCCTGATGCAGCCGGTGATCCGCAAGGTCGGTTCCGCCGATGTCGTCGAACAGGCGGCCATTGCCGGCGCGCTCAATCCGCAGGCGGCGAGCGATCCCAATATCGCCGCCGCCATTGCCAAGCGGCTGGATACGCTGTCGCCGGCCCATGAGCGCGGCTGGACCGGCCTTGCCGACCAGGATGGCGGGCTTGCCTTCCAACGCCGGCTGCGCGGCGTCACCTCGTCGCATGTGATCGATGCCGCGCTGATCCGCAGCGCCGAATGCCATCGCCTGGACGGTATGAAAGCCGATCTGATGGAAACCTATGACGGCGCCGCCACCTTGCTGACGCGGGACAAGGAGATCGCGGTGCACGGCCCGATCGGCCTCGCCGAAACGATCATGGAAATCGGTCGCAAGGGCCTCACCATCCAGCGCTACAAGGGCCTCGGCGAGATGAACCCGGAACAGCTCTGGGAAACCACGCTGGATCCGGACGTGCGCAGCCTGTTGCAGGTCAAGATCAGCCACGCCGACGAAGCCGAGGAGATCTTCTCAACTCTGATGGGCGACGTCGTCGAACCGCGCCGCGACTTCATCCAGCAAAACGCGCTGAACGTGGCGAATCTGGACGTGTAAACGGCCGCCTGTTGGGAAACGCCAGAAATAATCGGAACTGCACCAGCAATAATTAGAATAGAATAATGTCAGAGATAATCAGAATTCAGCTTGCCAACATGAAAATTGCCCATTTCTGAGAATTTCGACAGCCTTTACGCAGGTCGCGTATGCTGCAAAGCGATTAGGCTGCTTTATCAAAGAGCTGTGCCCAAGAGGCTTTACTCAAGCGGACTTGGCCTATCGCAGCCACATAGCCGTGCAGGGTCTATCGAACTCAGAGCTTGGTAAAGTCGTGCCGTCCATTCCTACCATCGCATCAATTGCAAATGCTTTGCACATCAATCCAATGACCATAGTGGAATCCGGTTTTTCCAAGGCTTGACAACGAGAAGTCGGATCGACGTTTCACTCCGGGGACTACCGACTTCTTCACCGAATGATCCCGCAGCGTCCGGAGTCCGGGCCGTTAGTCGCCGGCGAGAAAATGACCGATGAAGGACACGATCAGCCTACCGCGCTACTCGACCGCAGAGGTCGGCTTCGTTGCCGACAATCCCGGCAACACGCTCTTCCATTGCCATCATCAGGACCATATGGACGAAGGCTCCGCCGGGTTGATTATCTACGGCTGAAAGCGTGCAGGGAACGAGAAGGGCGTTGTTAGCGAATGATTCCCATCGGTCCGGCGAGTAGTTCATTCGCTAACTTTCGCTGATCGTCACTGAGTGAGGCAAATAACGGATCCGCTGCATCCTTTACGGACTTCAGCAGATCCAGACGGCGCTGCAGCCTCTCCTCATGCCTAGCCAACCGTTCCTGCCAGGGCATCGAGCGTTCAGTGTTCCTTTGTCCGTTCATCATGTTCTTTTGCATTGCGGCTTTTCTAAGGGCATCGGCGAAGGTGTTCCATTTATCCTCCTGATTTGGCGTGATCTTGATTTCAGTCTTCAGATAAGCAATTCGCCCTTCGATGTGATCAACTGACTCTTCGTGTGCCATGCCCCGGCCGTGATGGGCCATGCGCATCATGTTCATCATTCCCATCATGGGACACATGCCGGCTCCGTGCATCATGCCGGCCTTCATCATGTCCTCAGGCGACATCATGCCCGGCATCTGCCCCATCATCTGCATCGAGTTGCCGTCCACACCCGGCTGCATACCGTCCATGGATTCGCCGGAGCCAACACCAGGCTGGTACTGATCAGTTCCCTGATCAGACTGTGCGAGGGCACCGGTCGCGCCCGGAAGAATAGTCAGCGCGACGAGCAGAAGCATAATTGGTGACGTTTTCATCATGCACCTCCATGCTGCGGATCATTTCACGTTGGGCTGCAGCGGTGTCCGCCGTATACGGCGGTCGCTAGCATCTTTGACGAGCGCTTCTCGCCAAAAAAAAAATCATATTGATGCCTGCTTGAAAGCACCTTTTTGGGTACGGAATCATGTGGCAACGAAGCGAGGCGTTGATTCTGCTACACCCCATCTTGCTTGAGCGGCCCGCGCCATGCTGGCGACCAGCATGATAACAATTGGAAAAACCGCATCCAGCTCAGCGCGAATGAGGTCGCCAAACCAGGACAGCGTGGCCGTCATTGCTCCGATGTCAGCTCCATGGAGCTGACACCAGGAGATAGCAGTCTCATCCACTCAGCAAGAGGAATATTGAGCGTCCCTGAGCGATTCTTCCGGAACAACCGCGAGCACAAAAGCCGCAAGTCTCGCGATAATGCCTTTTCCCCAGTCTAAGACCGCGATTGCCGCAAGGCCCCCGTCTCGCAAACCAACCGCACCGATGAGGGAAGCGATCACGACCACCGAAGACTGCACCTTGAGAGAGATATGGCTTTGGCGGTATCATAATTGGGGGCCGACTATTGGACTAGGAGGCCATAATGAAACACCAAACTCTCGACCAACTCCGGACAGTCGCCGAGATCTCGACCGGCCAAGCTCGTTCCGCCATGTCGCGGCGCCAACGCCTGGAACGGTGGGCGCAACTCCTTGAGCGAAAGCCGTATCGGCTCCTCGCCACATTTTACCAGACCGAATACCAGACCCGCGACGCACGGGCGCTGATGCGCACTGCAGACTCGCCGATTTCAGTTGCGTTCGAGGACCCCCTCCTCCGCGCCGAGGGATTGTTCGACGATAGCTACGAGCAGGCCAGGCGCTTCTTCGGGCTAACCGACAGGCAATTGCATGACGTCGTCTGCTATTGCCATTACGGCGCTACGATGACCGCCGGGGCCGCCGCGCAGTATGTCCGCGCGGCTATGGCCGAGCCAAAGAGTGGCCTGTTTGCCCGGATCAAGGCCGCAACCTTCTGGTTCGCGAGATGCTAATGTTTCGGCGACGCTGAGACGGCTTGCCAGGGTCGCGACCCCACCACCGCCGGAGTTGGAGCTAAGACGCGACAGCCCCTGCTGGTACCGATTGTCCCCGCTGTGGGCGAAGTAACAACCTGATGTCCGCTGACGATATCAGCCGGGATAACCGCGACTATGGATGATAGCCCGTCAAAATCTTCCTAGCATTTGCCCGATGGAGCAGGCCCTGAGCGTGGCCAAGCTCATACGCATTACCGGCAGGCCCGGTTCGGTTGCTAATACCTCGCCGGGATGAATCAACTAGTTCTTCGCACATTATCGCTCTGCCCATGGCGAGCCGTTGGTACCTCTTAAAACTGATTGACATCGATCTGCGCTTTACGCGCTTGAGCCCAACCATCTTGCGATCGGACGGTCGGCAAAGACACAGTCACGACCGTACCCTGTCCCACCGCACTTGAGATCGTCAGATTGCCACCGTGTGCCTCAATTACGCCATTAGCGATCGCCAGTCCCAAACCTAGCCCCCCTCGCTCTCGATCTAGCACATTTTGAACCTGATAGAACGGCTTGGTCACATGGTGGAGTTCTGTCTCAGGGATACCAATTCCTCTATCCACAACTTCAACAACTACCGCCTCATCTCGCTGATGGCACCTCACATCGACACGTTCACCCGAGGTCGTAAACCTAATAGCGTTCGACACAATATTAGTGATGGCTTGGTTCAGCCAGACGGGGTCGGCCAGTACTTTGATGGCGTTGGATGGCATGTGCGGGGCCAAGATTACGCCGACATCCTTGGCACTTGTCTGCAACGGAGAAACACAGTCATTAAGAATGCTGCGGATATCCATGGGTTCCAATTTGAGCGTCAGCTTGCCGGTCGAGATCTTCGACATATTCAAGGTGTCATTGATGATGCGACTCAATTGCCGACCGCTGGAGATAATGTCTTCTAAAAATCCATTTCGAGAGTCCTCTGTCAGCGTATGCGCCCGGGACAGGAGCAACTCGGAAAACCCGATGATGGCGTTGAGCGGTGTCCTAAATTCGTGACTGGCTATGGCAAGGAACGTGTCCTTGGCACGATTCGCATGGTCCGCCCGTTCGCGGGCCATATGCTCGGTATGAGCGAACGCCTCTGCCCTAATAATGGCTCGACTCAGCATCCAGATCAGGATGCTCCCAGCGCTAATTACGCCCAGGAGCGCACCTAACACCGGATAGGAAGAACTGCGTAACGTTTCCAGCGCTTGGTTGTGTAACAGAACGCCCATCGTCCATGCCTGAATAGGACGCCCCAATGCGGTCAGGAGTTTCCTAACTGCAACATGCTGCGACGGGTTAGCGCGATCGTGTCCGTTGAGAGCTAACTGGATTTTGGTAACTGCAGGGACCAACAGATCCATTAGAGCCTGATAGTTTTTAGTGGTCCGGAGCTCGGATCCCTCCTCTCCAGTCGCAATCGTATTTATTCGGCTTTCGAAGATTTCGAAGCGCTCCCGGACACCGTCAGCAGACACCTCTGGGTCTTGGCTGTAGAAAGCATCCAGCAGACTCAAGGTTCTGAAATACTCAAGCTCAAGCTGGGCGGCCAGCCAGCTAGTGCTCCTTTGAGCCTGCGATAGTGCCGTGGAATTCTTGACCAATAGATAGGTGCTAAGACCAAGTGCGCCTGCAAAGATAAGGGTGACGGCAAAGGCAGTCCAGTACTTCCGAACGATACTCATTCAGGGCCGACCTCCAGCGTTCTGAGCTGCCATATCATTCTCGACTGTATATCCTTTGAGCCGAGGCTATCAGGATAGATGATCCATAGTGGCCCTTTATTCGCGATCGACATGTATTGGCCGTTCTGGCGATAAGCGATCAGCACCGTGGTCGAGAACAGGTCTTCTTCGGGGATTCCGACGGAATAGTCGTTGAGCGCGTAGGCCGTCACAGACATATTTTTGGCCCGTAGGTAGGTCAGGAGATCAATAAGCTTGACGCCGTCGAAGGTTTGCGGCCCATCGGTCCAGGCCGTTGCCGTTGTGACCGTTGTGTTGGGCAATGCTTCCAGCATCTTCATATCAAAGTTGGCCACGCCACCTGCATTTGTGCGCGAAATAGCACCTGAGACCGTCAGCACCACCTTGCCTGTCGGCGGCTGCAGAGGCTGCGTGCCCGCAGAAGCGGAAGACGCTATCATCGATAAAGCGGCAATAACGATAGATAGGACTGCCCGAAGTGTCGGCTGGTAGGGAGCTTGGGCACGGATCGACATTTTGTACCTTGATTGAATTGATGCCCCAGGGACTTGCCTGGGCGCCAAATGATAGTGATGTCTCCTTTTGGAGATCTCACTTTGCGAAGAAGTCAGCGCCGTCAGTTGCTCTACCAGTTCGACATCAGCTTGACTCGCTTTTCTGGATCGCATGGAAACGGACGACCTTCAGCAATGCCGCCTCCAGCGCCCGCACTCGATTGGTCGACGTGTTAGCTCCGCAGCAACGGCACATCCCATGTCCCAAGACTCGATCCCCGATGGCTACGAACCGGATCCTAGAAAAAATTCCGACGAAACTACTCCGTCAGGCCACATCGAGTGAGAAGTTTCAATAGCATTTTTATTTGCATTAGAACTAAATACCAACAGAACTGAAGCCTTGTGCCGTTATGCGCAGGGCCACCCCCTGACGTACCGACCGAGCGAGCCCAAGATCGGTAAACTGGGCCGTGATGAATGCATATGGGGATCGGGAATTGGAAGCCCACTTAACGAAGCGGATTCAAGACTTTGAACCCGACGTCCGCACGGTTGTCGTCACTCCAGAAGACCCAACCCGCTTTAGCGTTCCACTGCTGTAGATGCGAGAGTCATTAAAAATACGCTATATAAGTCACGGGCTTTTTTCAGCTCCTCACAGGTCATATCTTTCGCTCCGACATTGAGACCGCAGATGGATAAATTTGAACTGATGAACGCTTTCGTTCGGGTCGTGGACAGTGGCTCCTTCTCTAGCGCGGCCCGCCAGCTTCGGATCGGCCAACCCGCAGTCTCAAAAGCTGTGGCGCAGCTTGAAGATCGATTGGGAGTTCGCATGCTATTGCGGTCAACGCACGGTCTTTCTCCCACGGAGGCTGGCGAGAAATTTTACGAGCATGCAAAGAAGGCGATAGAGGAAGCGGAGGCCGCCGAGAAAGCGGCACGCGGCTCGGGGACGAGCCTGTCCGGGCGGATAAGGGTCTCCGCCGCAGTGACTTTTGCCCGCTTGCATATCCTTCCTAAAATCGAGACGTTCCTAACAGCGCATCCGGATCTCGAACTTGACATCATCCTCGACGACCGGAACGTCGACCTTATCGATACAGGCACCGATGTCGCATTGCGGATGGGGGATTTGATCGACTCCGCGGCGACGGCGCGCAAAATTGGACAAGCGAGGCGCCTTGTTATAGGCGCGCCTGATTACTTCACGAGAAGGGGCGAACCACCATGGCCGGTCGATTTGCGAGGCCACGAAGTTATCGTCTATGACGTCGGTGGTGGCGGGGCGACCTGGACTTTCGAGCGGGGCTCCGAACAACAAACTGTAACCGTCGATAGTAGATTGCGCATCACGGCTGCAGAGGGGATACGCGAAGCTGTTTTCCATGGCCTGGGATTGACGATCTCATCAGAATGGATGTTCTCCCCCGAACTCAAAACTGGAAAAGTAAAGGCGGTACTGACCGACTGGTCATTACCGCCATTAAATCTCTGGGCAGTGTTTCCAGCGGGGCGGCAGGTAGGCGCGAAGGCAAGGACGTTTGTGTCCTTTGTTGAAGATTGTCTGAATACATGAGGGTGTAACGTAGCGCAAAAACTATCGTTCCCGCCTGGGTTCAGATTGCCGTCAGTCCGCCATCCACCACTAAATCGATGCCTGCGATATAACTGCTGTCCTCCGATGCCAGAAAGAGAGCCGCTGCCGCCAACTCCTCGGGTCGCCCAAGACGTTTCATAGGCACCGCCTCGGCGAAGCTGGAGCGAACGAGTTCTCGCCCTTGATCCGTATCCGCCTGCAAATCCATAATCGGCGTGTCGAACGGCCCTGGGCTAATTGCATTGACCCGAATCCCGCGGTCAGCCAATTCTGCCGTCCAGGTTCGAACAAATGAGCGAACCGCTGCCTTCGTGGCACTGTAAGTGCCGTAACCGGGAATTCCTTTGGTTGCCGCTATAGACGATAGCAGAATCACCGAGCTCCCCTTTGTGAGCAACGGCAGGGCACGTTGCATCACAAAGTAGACCCCGCGAACATTAGTATCGAATGTCTTGTCGAAATTATGCTCGCTCGCTTGCATCAATGGCTGGGGCTCTATTGTGCCCGCATTGGCTACCAGGACATCAAGCTCTCCCCTCTCCGCTTGGATTTGGCTCACGAGACGATCAATGTCCTCGATTTTTGTGACGTCGCCCTGGATACCTGTCGCATTCCTCCCAATTGCAGTGACCGCTCGGTCGAGGTCAGCCTTTCGGCGTCCGGTTATATAAACGATCGATCCTTCTCCTGCGAAAGTCTTCGCGGTCGATAGGCCAAGCCCGCTACTACCGCCCGTCACCAGCGCTGTTTTTCCCAGTAATTTGCCCATATCCTCCTCCATCGCACTGGCAGCTAAATATCGCCGCCTTCCAATGGGCCAGTTACGCAGGGCCAACTATCTTGTGTAGAGCACTTATCAGAATATCCGTTATTCCCACGAGGAATCGGCTACAGGCATTCCGTCATGGTAATTGGCGGATGATGCTGGGAATAGCACCTAGTGAAGGCCAATCTTGCTAGGAAGCCCAATGGGTTAGGGCCAACCCTTTTCCCGAATCTACCGATCCATTGAACGGCTGGGTCACCCGTGGAATTAGCTTCGCCGCGCGCTAAATTGGGCCCTTGCGAGCCTATTCTCCATCGGAATAAAGGAAATGCCGGCAGCAGCTCTACAGCGCAAAGCGGAAAAAAAATAGCTTCCAACCAGACGGCTCGTTTTGGTCGCTTAGGCAAACCTGAAGGAGCCGGCTCTTATTTGTTGGAGGAGGACAACATGAGCCTGCAAGCTAAACTCGACGCATTCAAAGCGGACTTCGAAGCGGGGAAACCGCCTTATCGGGTCCCTTATTCAGTTATCGAAACGATGCATAAGGCGACCGCGGAACTGAAAGCCAGTGGTCTGGCTGAGCGCACCAAGAAAGTTGGCGACAAAGCGCCCGCTTTTTCCCTAAAGGACCCAGAAGGAAATGAGGTTTCCTCAGTCGCGCTACTCGCAAAGAGCCCTCTCATTGTTAGCTTCTATCGCGGTGTATGGTGTCCCTATTGCAATATGGAATTGCAGGCGCTCCAGGAAGCACTTCCGGAATTCCAGAAGTATGGCGCCAGCTTGGTGGCTATTTCGCCGCAAACTGCGCCGAACAGCCGCAAGTCCATCCGCCAGAACAACCTCAGCTTTCCCATCTTGTCCGACGTGAAAGGAAAGGTAGGCGAGGCGTTCGGACTGAAGTTCCAACTGCCTGACTACTTGGTTGATCTCTATAAGTCCCTTAAGAACGACCTCCCGTCTTTCAACGACGACCCCGAGTGGACATTGCCCATGCCTGCCCGCTATGTCATTGGCCAGGATGGCACCATTCTCTACTCGGAAGTAAATCCCGACTATACCAAGCGCCCAGAGCCAGAAGACATGCTGCCGGCGCTGCGTCTGGCCTCGGAATAGGCCAGCCGAAGCTCCTTTTCACAACCAGATGATTAGCCGCGCTACCGCTGGGAAGCAGTTCCCTGCGGGCGTGAAAGAGGAAGCCATGTCCAAGCTCTTCACACCCATGAAAATAGGTCCCTACGAAATCGCCCATCGGGTCGTTTTGGCTCCGCTGACTCGCATGCGTACCGAGGCCGGGGATGTACCCGGGGATCTCATGGTGGAATATTATACGCAGCGTGCGTCAAGGGGCGGATTGTTGATTGCAGAAGCAACTGCGGTGTCCCCTAATGCCATCGCCTATGCTGGTGCGCCCGGTATTTACACGGACGCGCAGCAGCGCGGATGGAAGCGCGTAACAGACGCGGTTCATGCCAAAGGAGCACGGATTTTCTTGCAGCTCTGGCACGGCGGTCGGCAAGCTCATCCTTCAAATATGAATGGTGTTCTGCCCGTTGCACCGTCGGCAATTAAGTCGGAGGAAAAGTCCGTCATCCGTGATCAGGACGGAAATTTCCTGGAGGCAGACCAGGTCGAGCCGCGCCCTCTCGAGCTTCACGAGATTCCGTTGATTGTCGAGGAGTTCAGGTCTGCAACGTTGCGCGCAAAGGCGGCAGGATTTGACGGCGTTGAGCTTCATGGAGCCAACGGATACTTGCCCGATCAGTTCCTTCAGGATGGCAGCAACCATCGAAGCGATGCCTATGGTGGCCCGGTCGAGAACCGAGCGCGGTTCATGATCGAACTCGTCAAAGCGCTCGTTTCGGTGTGGGGTGCAGATCGCGTCGGCATTCGCCTGTCGCCAAGCGGTCGCTTCGGCACAATGCACGATAGCGATCCCGTAACCACCTTCGGCTACCTTGCAGAAAGGCTGAACGTTTTCGGTCTCGCCTATTTGCACGTCATCGAGCCAAGAATTCGCGGTTACGAAGATCTGGAAGCTGGTGCTCCGGCGGTCGCCTCAAGAAATTTGCGTGCGATTTTTAAGGGGCCAATAATTGCCGCCGGTGGCTTCACAGAAGCCGGTGCCCATGAAATCATCGAGCAAGGCTATGCCGACCTGGTGGCGTTCGGTCGGTTGTTCATATCCAATCCCGATCTGCCGTCTCGAATTCGGCAGGGCGTGCCACTTGCCTCTTACGATCGACACACATTCTACGGTGGCGACCATCGTGGATATACGGACTATCCACGTTATGAGCTGCCAGAGACGGCTTAAAGAAGCCTGGGCGATACAGATCGCTTGGTCCGAGCTGTCCTGGCGGCCGGGCCAGCTCCATGCTCGATCGGCTGCAGCGGCGGATGTCTCCCTGAGAATATCGACGTCGCCAGCGAACGGAGGTGCCCCGCGCTGTTACGCGCGGGGCATAGCCAGACGTACGATGCGCAACCACGGACACAGACTGAGGGATGCCCGCACCGAACATCCCGATCCAATTAAGGTTTCAGGCCTATTCCCACCGATACGCTCGCGAAACAGCGGCGAGCTTCTCACTTGCCAGGATACCACTTCGTCGACTCCGCGTCCCGGAACAGGAGGAAGCTCTTCAGCATTCCGGGTTGGCTGGCATTGGTGAATCTCACGGACGAACGCGGATGATCGTCTTTCCCTTGCGTCGCTCGGTCGAATTGAAGGTGGCGACGGCATCGTCGAGGGTCGAGACGGTGCCGATGTTCGTCCGCAGTCGTCCGTCCCGCACCCGTTGGACGATCTCACTCAGTTGGGCGCGATCGGACTCGACGACGAAGTCGACCGTCAGGCCATCATCGGGCCGCGCGTCGGTCGGCCCGACGACGGAAACCAGCGTTCCTCCCGCTCGAATCAGGCGTGCGGACCGCTTCTGGATGTCGCCACCGATGACATCGAACACCAGATCGACGCCGCCGACGTCTTCCAGCGTGTCGTTCTCGAGGTCGACGAACTCCTGTGCGCCGAAGTCGAGCGCCTTCTGACGGTCGGCCGCGCGTCCGGTGCCGATGACATACGCGCCAGCCTCGCGCGCAAGTTGCGTCACCATCGTCCCGACTGCGCCCGCGGCACCGTGCGCGAGAACGCTCTGCCCCGCCTTAAGGCGGCCATGCTGGAACAGTCCCTGCCACGCGGTGAGGCCCGAGATTGGCAGGCTCGCGCCCACCGTGAAGTCGACGTCGCCGGGGAGCGGCGCGAGGTTGCGTGCTTCGATGGCTACATACTCCGCCAGGGTGCCGTCGCGATGCCAGTCGGCGATGCCGAACACGCGCTGTCCCACCGATAGTCCCGTCGTGCCGTAGCCGAGAGCGCTGACCACTCCGGCCAGCTCGTGGCCGGGGATCGACGGCGTTCGGTCACGATCGCGACGATCGGTCCAGGTCGAGGGCCACGCCATCTCAGTCGGAACGAATCCCGACGCATGAATCTGAACGATGACGTCGTTTATCGCTGCCGGCGGCTCGGGCCGCTCCACCAGCGTCATCCCGGCCGTTCCCGCAGCCTGATCCGTCACCACGATCGCCTTCATCGTCCACCTCCTTGTGTACGGTATGTCGTCATCTTCCGAATTCCTTTGCAGACCACCGAAAATACAACGCGAAACGCGATGGGTCCAATGACCTGTGGCTATGAAATCGATGCCGTCTATGCCGAAAGGGAGCGTCGGTGGTGGAGCGTGACGCTCTTATCGGGCCAGTTCTGCAAGGGCGGTGCGATCCATCTTGCCCAGGTGGTTGCGGGGAATCTCTTTGACGGCGAAAATCCGTTCGGGCAGCTTGTAGTCGGCGAGCCGCGCGGAAATACTTCTGTGGATCGCATCGAGTTGATCGGCTTCGTCCGCGTGATGCTTGAGTTGCACAAACGCTATGACGCGCTGCCCCAGAACCGGATCCGGCACACCGACGACACCGGCATCCTTTACGGCCGGATGGCTACCCAGCACATCTTCTACTTCGACTGCCGAGATATTCGAGCCGGCACGAATGATCAGGTCCTTTGACCGCGAGACAAACCAGAAATGTCCGCTTTCGTCCTCGCGCATGACATCGCCCGTCGCATACCAGCCATCGGAAAAAGCATCCAAGATGCCCGGCCTCTGCCAATAACCCAGCGCAATACTGGGTCCGCGTAACAGCATCTCACCCGGTTCCCCGCGAGCAACTGCGTTGCCCGCTGCGTCCACCAGACGAATTCCGGTTCCCTTCGACAGACGGGAAACCGGCCCTGGCTTCAATCCGTAAGTCAACGCGCCGCATCCTTCCGACGAGGCCCAGACGTTATGAAGCGGCGTGTGAAACACAGATGGAAAGGCTTCCTGTTGTCCCGGCAGGCAAACATCTCCTCCCGATACGCAAAACCGGAGCGAACTGACATCGCGCGGATGACGCCGCTGCTCCTCCATCAGGGCAAGGTAGCCGGTGGGTAGTGAAACCATCCAGCTGCATCGCTCGGACTGGATGCCGTCGAGAATGGCGCCCGGATCCGCCGCATCCAGCATAACCAGCGTTGCACCCTTCAAGAGGCTCGCGATGAAAGTGAAGAAGCCGGAGCCATGCACCATCGGCACGAACAAGGCAATTCGGTCACCCGCACGTATATCGAGATTACCGAGCCGGATCGCCATCTCGCGAAGCGTCGCTTGGCTATGAGCGACCAGTTTCGGCTTGCCTGTCGTGCCGGAGGTGGCAAGCAGGATGGCCGGCGCGGTCGGATCCGGATCGCCGAAACTCACTTGTGTACCGCTTGCCAGTGTATCGCTTGCTTGTGTATCACTGGCCAGTGACGTCCACCGGCGCGCAATCGCATCCGGCGGATCACCAATAACGAACCGGGAATCGGCGCGGAGGACATCCGTGCCGATCGGCTTGATGAGCGGGTAATGCACAGCATCACCGATATAAAGCGACGGCTTCAGGCGCCTTAGCATGTCCTCCAATTCAGGCGTCTTGAGACGAAGATTGAGGGGTGCGGCGATAGCGCCGAGACGAAAGCATGCCAGATAAGCAAGGGCAATCTCCGGCCCCGTCGCAATATGCAACGCGACGCGGTCTCCGGCCTGTACGCCGGCTGCCGCAAGTCCGGCGGCCAAGCGATCGACGTCTGCCAACAGGCGATTATATGTCCAGCGTTCGTGGCCTCTGATGATTGCTGTCTTCTCCGAATCAGGGATGAAGCTGACAAAATGCGGTACCAATGACTTTCTCCTAACGGCGTGCTTTCTCGTCGCCAAATGGCACGTTTGGGCCGCTTTTCTTGCTGTTATCGACGTGGAAATTGCAGGGATAGCGTGTCTGCTGGAGGGCTCATTGTCTGCGGCTGGCGAATGTTGATTCGCTGTTCTCTGTGCTCAGCTGCGTGGCTGGCGGCGTCTAAAATCTTCGTCTGTTGTCATGTAGGCTGAACGACACGTTGAATCCGTCGCCCGTCATGAAGCCCAGGATGGAGATCGTTGGATCGGAAGAACCTTCGGATTTGACGTGGCCAGCCGGATGTTAAGTCCGCTCCGACATTCCGTCGACCATTGGCATTCCTCACCGACGCGGCGTCAAACCATTCAGTGATGGGTATCACACGAAGCCAGGGCGGCCATCGCTGCGACAGTATTCCGTCATGCAGGCGAGGGTAAAATTCTCGAGCGCTCCGCGTCGCGCGACGATCGCGCACCGCGGCTGGCTCATCGGTGGCCACGCGCGCTGCGGCCGGCAGGGCGATGGCTATACGGGCGCTCCCTCCCAGTGCTTCTGGCCAGCGAAACTGCAAATACGCTTGTTTTAAGGGGACAAAAATATTCTAGAAAAGGCGTGTCCGGACGTGCACAACTTGGCGGCTCAACCTTACATGCGGTGCTCAAACGGCGTGCGAGTGTGATAAAATTCTGAGGTGTTTCAAGCTTCCGAGTCCTTATGTCCCAAGTCGACTGGCTAACCCATCTCCTACAAATCGTCACCGTAACCGGTCAACTCGAGGTCCGCTGCGTCTACGGTGCGCCGTGGCGCGTTACCTGGAGTAAAGCCGCCGCGAACGAAATTCCCTACCACGTCATCGTCAAGGGCCGGGCCATTATCGAGGACCCGGAGACGCGAACAGCACGGGAACTGGTGAGGGGAGATATCGTGTTGCTGCCTCACGGTGCGGCCCATGTGCTCCACGACGGTAGTGGGCAAACACCTATCCGCACCCAGGAGCATCGGGGTTCGGCGGGATGGATGCTGAGCGAGAACGACGGCGAGGGCGAGAAACTCGATCTGATGTGCGGGCGATTTTTCATCGCTCCACCCCACGACCGGCTGATCCGCAACTACATGCCCGCGAATTTTGTGACGCGCACCATGAACGGTGATGCAGAAGACGGAATCGGCTCCGTCTCCAATCAACTGGCCAACCTGGTGAGTCTGATGCGTATAGAGGCAGCCGGCGACCGAGCGGGAGGACGTGCCATTCTGAACGGACTTTCGTCGGTCCTGTTCGCGTTGGTATTGCGCGCGGCCAGCGAAGGCGACAGCGCACCCAAAGGCCTATTGGCTCTGGCCGCCCATCCGCGGCTGGCTCCGGCAATTGCGGCAATGTTCGCCGATCCGACACAGTCTTGGAAACTGCCTGATCTGGCGGACTTGTGCGGCATGTCACGCGCAACGTTCATGCGGCACTTTCAAGACAGGCTCGGCTGCTCCGCCCTCGACCTGTTGACCGATCTCCGCATGAGTCTGGCGGCCAAGGAGTTGAAAAAGCCAGCGGTCAGCACTGAGGCGGTGGCCGCGACCGTCGGGTACCAATCTGTCTCGGCGTTCCGGCGGGTATTTGCCGAAAGGATGGGGATGACGCCAGGGGAATGGCGCCGACTCGCGCATAATGGCGAGCAATCGGGCGTGGTCCGAGACTTATAGCACCAGATTGATCCTTTTGGGCATCTTATTGAGCTTATACAGTCTCGAAATTTGCAGTTCCAAGCCGTAACTTAAGCTCCGTAATCACCTGATGAGGGAGCCACCCAATGAACTGCATCGCCCCAGTCGCCGCCAATCGTGCCATCGGTGCCACCGCAAAGATCCACGCATGCGCCGAACAGAGCGGAGATACCCCCGCTCTCCAACCTTCGCATGCAATCACGCGTTCAATTCCAACGAACGCCGTCATCGAAACCCTTCTCAGCCGTAGTGCTGCCAAATACTACGACCCGGCTGCTAGGTTGAGTGACGACCAGATCCGTGATCTGGTGCGGATCGGAACTTCCGCGCCGACCTCCTTTCACTTGCAGAACTGGCGGTTCATAGCCGTCCGTACGCCGGAAGCCAAGGCTCGGTTGCGTCCGCTCGCCTGGGATCAGCCGGCGATCACCGACGCCGCCGTTACCTTCATCGTCATTGGCAAGTTGGCTGATGCCAGCACCGTCCCCGCGCGTCTGGCGCCGGTGGTGGAAGCCGGCATCATGCCGGCGAACATGGTGCCGGACTGGGAAATAAACGCTCGCCGGCTGTATGACAATGAACCCCAACGAGACCGCGATGAGGCAGTCCGGACCGCTACCTTCGGCGCGGCGGCGATCATCTATGCGGCCCGCTCGCTGGGATGGGGGTCAACGCCGATGATCGGCTTTGACGCCGAACCTGTGCATCGGACGTTCGGTCTGGCCGAGGACGAAATCCCGGTGATGCTGCTGACCGTCGGGCCGGAACGAGCCGGCAACTGGCCGCAGAAGCCACGCATGCCCGTCGCCGACGTACTGGACTTCGCGTAATTCTCAATTATTTCGCAACTTACGGAGATTATGATGACAAGAACTGCTGCTCTGACGCCGGAACAGGTGCCGGCCGAGTCAAAACCGACTCTCGATGCCTTCACCAAGAACATCGGGTTCACCCCGAATATGCTGGCGACCTTCGCCCAGAGCCCGATCGCCTTCAACGCCTGGGCCACCCTGCTCGGCAACCTGAGCAAGGCGCTGGATGTGAAGACCCGGGACAGCATCGGCCTTGCCGTCTCCGAAGTGAATGGCTGCGACTACTGCCTGACGGTTCACAGCTTTACCGCCGAACATATGGCCCAGCTGCCGGCCGATGAAATCATCCTCGCCCGGAAGGGTCATGCGACCGACGCGAAGCGGGACGCCGCCGTGCAGTTTGCGCGCAAGGTCATCGAGACCCGCGGCAAGGTCAGTGACGCCGATGTGAAAACCGTCCGCGAGGCCGGCTACACGGATGCGAATGTCATGGAGATCGTCGCGCTGGTGGCCATG
>SSEL01000018.1 GCA_008012315.1 Rhodospirillaceae bacterium | reverse complement strand
TCTTCGTCTGGGGCATGATCGATTTTGCGCTGGTCTCGCCGCTGCAGATCTGCGTCGTCGACAAAGCGCGCGACGCCCCGAATCTCGCCTCCACGCTGAACCAAGGTGCGTTCAATCTCGGCAATGCGAGCGGTGCCTGGATCGGCGGCACCGCGCTGACGCTGGGCCTCGACTACGGTGCGTTGCCCTGGGTGGGCGCCAGCCTCGCCCTTGGCGCGCTGCTGCTGTGCCTTGTTTCGCGGGCGATCGATCGCCGGCGTGCCGTTACGGCGCTTGCCACGGCGTAAGTCAGGCGGGAAGCAGGCAAAAAAAAGCCGACCCTGGGAGGTCGGCTTCCAGCACAGATCTCGAAGGTCACGAGCCGGACGAGATCCAATCCGGATAGTTGGGAAATGGCCGGCTGGGACCGGCTCTGGGACGCGCATATCGGACTTCGGTCATGTTGGGGGCTCGACGGCGAAGTCCGTGGCGCTGGTGAAACGATCTAACTCCTCTGTGGTTGCGATCGACGCTAAATTTGACGACTGCAAGCCACCCTCCCGCAGATGGGGAATGCGGCTAACTGTCTTATCTCTAAGCTAGGTGGGGAAGGCGCTGTTAGGCTTGCATCAAAACTGTGATAAAGCTGTGATGTAATTGTCCAAATGAGAAGTCGGTCTCGTTTAGAGGATTGCTGTCAGCTTGTCGGCGCCGCAACAGGAAGCCGGACCGTTACCTTCAGGCCGCCTTCGGCGCGGTTCTCGGCGATAACGGAGCCGTCCATCAGTTCGACATTGCGCCGAACGATGGCGAGGCCGATACCGAAATGGGTATCGGCGCCGGGGACTTCGCCATTGACGAAGGCCGGGCTCTCGCTGCGATGGGAAAAATGCCGTTCGAAGATGCGCTCCAGGTCTTCCTGTGCCACGCCGGGGCCCTGGTCTTCGATGGTCATGCGGGCAACACCGCCTTTCGATTGCAGTTGCACCCGCACCGTTGCACCGGCGGGTGAAAAACTGATGGCGTTATCCAGCAGGTTCTCGACAACCGTTTCGATCGCTTCTTCGGTGCCGGCAACCCGCACGCGCTGACTCGCCGTTACTTCGACACGCACCCGCTGATGGGCCTGCAGGGTCCCTTGGGCATCGTTGAAGCCGCGCGTCATGTTTTGCAGCAGGGCGCTGAGATCGACCGCCTGGCGCGGTGCGTTCATCAGCTCGGCGATGGTCTCGTCCACCCGGCGGGCCGCAGCCACCAGGCCGTCCAACCGTGTGATCGCCCGGTCGATGACCTGGACGGCATGCTGGCCGCGCGGTTCGTTTTCAGTCAGCCGGCGCAGTGGCTCCAGCGATTGGGCGATGGCGGCCAGGGGCGCCTTGAAGGCATGGGCATTCTCTTCCGCCGCATCGCGGATGCGCGCGCCGAGGCATGCAACGTGGCAACCAACCGGTCAAATTCACCGGCCACCGATGCCAGTTCGGGCACCGGCGAGGCTTCGGCGAAGGATCGGCCGATCGGTGTGCGGCCGCGTCGGATCTGCCGGGCGAGATCGGCGAAGCGCCGCAGGCTGAGCCACATGGTGCCGCCGAGGATCAGGAACAGAACGGCGATCAGGCCATAGAACAACGCGGCCAGGCGTACGGCCGGCGTCTGGGCAAACGGCTGGGTCAGCGAGGCACCGGCGAGGTCGCTTTGCGCATAGGCGGTGATGACCGCCCAGCAGCCGAGATCGGTATAAAAGGGCGTGATGGAGGTCAGCAGCTCGATCTGGCCGGACGGCGTGGTGAATTGGGTCGAGAGCGGTTGATTGCCGCCGCAGCTCTGTTCGACATGGGAGAGGACGCCGGTATCGGTCAGGCTCTGCTGCTCGGCTTTCAGATAGGCGGCGTCGACATGCGGGCTGGAGGCAACATAATAGAAGCTGTCGCCCTGGCCGGTCGGACGCAGCAGCAATTTGATGCGCAATTCGCCGCGTCCCAGTTCATCGACCACCTTGGCGGCTTCGACCACCGCCTTGGGGCCCAGCGACCGCAGCCCGGTTTCCAGGCTTTGCGCGACCAGGCGGCCCTGGATCTGCAGGTTTCGCAGCAGCAATTCCTGGCGTTCGCGATCCGCCGTTTCGAAGCGGCCGTAGAGGATCGCCGGCACGACCAGAAAGACGATGGCCAGCAGCAGAAGCTTTGCAGTCAGCGATCCCCCAAAAAGCCGCAAAACTCTATGCATTGCCGGATTTCCACCGATAGCCGTAACCAGGGTAATTCTCGATGGCGGTGAAACCGCTATCCGCTTCGGTGAATTTCTGCCGGATCCGTTTTACCAGGGCGCGAACATTGGCGCGGTAGCCCTCCGGGCCGGCCCCAGCGATGAAATTTTCCCCCCGCATGGTGTCATAGATCTCGCGATAGCTGACGTCGCGCCCGGATGTGGCCAGCAGTTCCACGGCGCGGAATTCGCCCAGGGGCAGCTCGACGACCGTGTCGCGCCAGGTGACCCGGTGTTGCGCACTGTCCAGGGTCAGGGCGCCGATATTGGCGGGGGTTGCCGGGCTGGCCGTCTGGCTGGCCGGCAAGGCGCCCAGGATCCGTTCGATGCGATGACGCAGGATGGCGAAGCTGCGGGTCTTGCCGACAAAGTCCGCAGCGCCTTCGCGCAAGGCGGATTCCTCGTACAGTACATCGTCGAGGGAAGTTAGGAACAAAGCCGGCGTGGCAATGCCAAGGTCCCGTAGTTCCTTGAGCAATTCGAAGCCCGTCATGCCCGGCATCTTCCAGTCCAGGATGAACAGATCCGCCTCGATGACGTCCTGTTTCAGATGCTGAAGCAGGGCATCCGGCGCCGGAAAATCGATAACTTCATATTCGGCTTCGCGCAAATTGCCGACCAGGAGCGGACGAAAGAGATCGTCATCGTCGACGACGACAATTGTTGGGGGCGCGGCTCTAGACATTGCGGAACTTGTCGTAACAAACCTGTATAGCGTTGTTGTCCGTGGAGTCCGGCTTTATTTCATAGGTCAGGACCCGGCGTTCACCCGTCTTAACGTCGTAGAATAGAAAAAGGTCCAGCGCACATCCCTCTTTCCGGTAAGACCAGACCGTGGTCGATCCCTCGGTCCGGGTGATCGCCGGCTCGCCCACCAGCGACCGGATGCCGGCCTCGTTCTGGCCAAGCATGTCATTGGGCTGCCCGGCGGCGGCCGGCGGCGGCGATGTCTCTTCCGTCGGCTCGGGCGCAGTTGAATCGTTCGGCGCCGTGGTGGCGGGATTGGCTGGGGCTGTTTTTTTGGCTTTCGGTTTCGCTGTCGTCGTCTTGGTCCGGGTGGTCGACGGGCTGGAAGCCGGTTTGCCGCGCGTGACGCCGGTTTTTGAGGCTTGCTGAGCCGGCATCGGCTCGACCGGGAGCCATGGAAAAACAGAACTGTCGCAACCGGTCAGCGACAAGAGCACGAGGCCATGGCCGATTAGCCGGCAACGGCGAAGCCAAGCCGATCGCGGGGTTGACCGGGTCAAGGGGCGGGTCGTCGAGGGGGGTGTCGGATCTTGCATGTCCGCATTCTTGCTTAACTAACGAGGAACGGCAATGGACGGCATTTTAACCTTCTCGTGAAACCGGAACCCACAGTTTCCTATCGGCAAGACAACCTGAAGTGGATGTTGGGGGCAGATGCTGCACAATACTTTGCGCTTAACAAGAGGATATCGACGCAAGGGCGCCGGGTCACGCAACGGTGATGTGCCGCCGCGCCATGGGAGGGGTCGAAGCGGCTGTTGACAATCCGCCGGCCGCGTGAATACTGCCCTTCGTTCGTGGCGATTTGTACCGGATTGCGGCCACGTTAAAGAAGCAGCTAAAAGGTCAGGAGGCATATCACCTCGACCTGTCCGGTCGAGGTTTTTTTGTGCCCAGTTTAGTGCCCGGGGCGGCTCGATGCCCGGGAGGAGAAGCGAGAATGACGGTCAAGCGAGAGATCCAGCCAGATTGGCGCCCGGCAACCCGCCTGGTGCATGGCGGCCAGTTACGGTCGCAATTCAAAGAGACATCCGAAGCCATTTTCATGACCTCGGGCTATGTCTATCAAACCGCCGAAGAGGCCGAAGCCGCCTTCGACAACAGCCGGCCGCGTTTCGTCTATTCGCGCTTCGGAAACCCCACCGTCTCGATGTTCGAAGAGCGCATGGCCTTGCTGGAAGGCGCCGAAATGGCGCGCGCAACGGCCAGCGGCATGGCGGCGGTGTTTGCCGCCCTGGCTTGCCAGGTGAAGGCCGGCGATCGCGTCGTCGCCTCGGATGCGTTGTTCGGTTCCTGCCAATATATCGTCGGTGAAATCCTGCCCAAATGGGGCGTGGAAACCGCTTTCGTCGATGGCCGGGACCTCAATCAATGGCGCGAAGCCTTGTCCAAGCCGACCAAGGCGGTGTTCCTCGAAACGCCGTCGAATCCCGGTCTGCGGCTGGTCGACGTGCCGGCGGTTGCCGAGCTTTGCCGCAAGGCCGGTGCGTGCCTCGTGGTCGATAACGTCTTCGCGACGCCTTTGTTGCAGCAGCCGCTGAAGCAGGGGGCCGATGTCGTGGTCTATTCGGCAACCAAGCATATCGACGGCCAGGGGCGATCGCTGGGCGGGGTGATTCTCGGCACCCGCAAGTTCATCGAAGAAAGCCTGCAGCCATTCCTGCGCCATACGGGTCCGTCGCTCTCGCCGATGAATGCCTGGATCCTGTTGAAGGGGCTGGAGACGCTGGAACTGCGCGTGCAAAAGCAAAGCGCCGATGCGCTGAAGATCGCGCAGAAGCTGCAGGGGCACAGCAAGCTCAGCCAGGTTCATTATCCGACGCTGGACAGCCATCCTCAGGCGGAACTGGCGCGGCGCCAGATGTCGGCGGGCGGCACGATGGTCGGCTTCGACCTGGCCGGCGGCAAGGCATCGGCGTTCCGTTTCCTGAACGCGCTGAAGCTCGTGCTGATTTCCAACAATCTCGGCGATTCAAAGTCCCTGGCCACGCATCCGGCGACCACCACCCATCAGCGGCTGACGGTGGAGCAGCGGGCGAAGCAGGGGATCGACGAGGGCCTCATCCGTCTTTCGATCGGGCTTGAGGATGTCGATGATCTGCTCGATGATCTGCTCGAGGCGCTCAAGGCGGCATAGCCAGGCAGCATGTAACGGCCGGCGCCATGATACCGGGAGGGAAGGTGGATGGCGTCGGCCGATCAAAATCCCAGCGATGGAATTCTGGAAGGCGGTTGTCTCTGTGGCGCCATCCGCTATCGCCTGACGCCCGACAACGCCACCACCGATTACTGCCACTGCGATATGTGCCGCCGCTGGAGCGGCGCCCCGCTCACGGCCTGGACCCAGGTGCCGATCGATCAGTTCCAGGTGACCAGGGGCACCGCCGCCACCTTCAAGTCGTCCGATATCGCTTCTAGGCATTTTTGCCGCGATTGCGGGACGCCGGTCTATATGACGGATGTGACCGGGCGTTCCGTCGGCGTGATGATCGGTACCCTGGATAATGCAAATGCCCTGGCGCCAAGCGGTCATGGCTGGGCATCGAAGCAGGTTTCCTGGCTGGCTCTATCGGATCACCTGCCCCGCTGGCCGGAAAACCCGCCTTACGACACGGACTGAGCCGCCTCGATCGGGGCGGCATGTCGTTTCCGCGTTATTAAGGCAGCCGCTCTGTCTTGTCGTCAGCTTTCTTCCCCCGCTATATTGCGGTGCAGCATGAGTCTGGGAGAAGAGAAAATGAACAAGCAGGCCGACGAACGGGCGAAGAATCTTAAAGGCAAGCGGGACCAGCCCTGGCTGTTCCGTACATATTCCGGCCATTCCTCCGCCCGGGCTTCCAACCAGCTGTATCGTACCAACCTGACGCGCGGCCAGACCGGCCTCAGCGTGGCCTTCGATCTGCCGACCCAGACCGGCTACGACGCCGATCATCCGCTGGCCAGGGGCGAAGTGGGCAAGGTCGGCGTGCCGGTCAGCCATCTCGGTGACATGCTGGCGCTGATGGACGGCCTGCCGCTCGACCAGATGAACACCTCGATGACGATCAACGCGACGGCCCCTTGGCTGCTGGCACTTTACGTGGCGGCGGCCGAGCGCCAGGGTGTGTCGCGGGCGGTGCTCCAGGGCACGGTGCAGAACGACATTATCAAGGAATACCTCTCGCGCGGCACCTATATCTTCCCGCCGCAGCCGAGCCTGAAGCTGATCACCGATGTAATCAGCTTTACCTATCGGGAAATTCCAAAATGGAATCCGACCAATGTCTGCTCCTATCACCTGCAGGAAGCGGGCGCGACGCCGGAACAGGAATTAGCTTTTGCGCTGGCAACGGCGATTGCCGTCCTCGACCATGCGCGCGATAGCGGCCAGGTGCCGGCGGAAGATTTCCCCCAGGTCGTTGGCCGTATCAGTTTCTTCGTGAATGCCGGCCTGCGCTTCATTACTGAGATGTGCAAGATGCGCGCTTTCGGCGAGTTGTGGGACGAGATCTGCCGCGACCGCTACGGCGTCGAAGATGCCAAGCTGCGGCGCTTTCGCTATGGCGTGCAGGTCAACAGCCTGGGATTGACGGAGCCGCAGCCGGAGAACAACGTCTATCGCATTCTGCTGGAAATGCTGGCGGTGACCCTGTCCAAGGATGCGCGTGCCCGGGCGGTGCAATTGCCGGCCTGGAACGAGGCTTTGGGCCTGCCGCGTCCCTGGGACCAGCAATGGTCCTTGCGCCTGCAGCAGATCGTCGCCTTCGAAACCGACCTGCTGGATTATGGCGACATCTTCGACGGATCGCATGCGATCAAGGCCAAGGTCGATGAGCTGAAGGCCGCGGCGCGCGAGGAATTGGCGCGCATTGAGGCGATGGGCGGCGCGGTTGCGGCGGTCGAAGCCAGCTACATGAAACAGAAGCTGGTCGAATCGAATGCCCGCCGCCTGGCGGCCATCGAAAGCGGCGATCAGGTTGTGGTGGGCGTCAACAAGTTTACCGAGAGTGCGCCCTCGCCACTGGTCGCCGGCAGCGATGGCGGTTTCCTGAAGGTGGATGACGCGGCGGAAAACGAGCAGATCGCGCAATTGCAGCAATGGCGCAAGGACCGTGACGCCGCTGCGGTGAAAGCGGCGCTGGACCGTCTGGAAGCCGATGCCCGCAGCGGGAACAATATCATGGAAGCCTCGATCGCTGCCGCCCATGCCGGCGTCACGACCGGTGAATGGGGTGAAACCTTGCGCCGCGTTTTCGGCGAATACCGGGCACCGACCGGTGTCGGCCGGGCAATGACCGAGGTCAGCCGTGCCGATCTCGATGATGTCCGTAAGCGGGTGAGCGTGGTTTCCGAGCGCCTCGGCCGGCGCATCAAGATGCTGGTCGGCAAGCCCGGCCTCGACGGTCATTCCAACGGCGCCGAGCAGATTGCGGTGCGGGCCCGCGATGCGGGCATGGAAGTGGTCTATGAGGGCATCCGCCTGACCCCGGCGCAGATCGTCAATGCCGCCCTTGAAGAAGGCGTGCATGTCATCGGCCTGTCGATTCTCTCCGGCTCGCATGTCGCTCTGGTCCGCGAGGTGATGGAGCGGCTGGCGAAAGCAGGCTTGCAAGCGGTACCGGTGGTGGTAGGTGGCATTATTCCGCCATCCGATGCCGCGCAATTGACAGCTTTCGGTGTTGCCCGGGTCTATACGCCGAAGGATTATGACGTTACCGCCATCATGGCGGATATCGTCAACCTGGTGGAGGAGGTCGCGCCCAAGGCGGCTTGATCCACGCCACAGGAGTCGCGCGGTAGGATCCATACCGCTAGAGTCACGCCAAGGGGTGAGGCGCAGATTTTGAAATACATCGCACATCGCGCGCCGGCGCCGCGCTTTCCCACGGAGTTCCGTGCCCGGTTTCGCGAATTGCTGCGGTGGCGGCGCGATGTGCGGCACTTTCGCACCGATCCTCTGCCGGTCGGCCTGGTCGATGAACTGCTGGATCTTGCCTGTCTTGCGCCCTCGGTCGGCAATGCCCAGCCCTGGCGTTTCGTCAGCGTGGATGATCCGGCAAATCGCGCCGCCGTCATCGCGAATTACGAAGCCGCCAATCGCGAGGCCCTGACAGGCTATGGCGGGGAAAGAGCCCAGCTTTACGCCGGGTTGAAACTGGCCGGCCTGCGCGAGGCGCCGCGTCATTTCGCCGTCTTCTGCGATGTCGAGACCGAGCAAGGGCAGGGCCTCGGACGTCGCACCATGCCGGAGACCTTGCTCTATTCGACGGTGCTGGCCATCCACACGCTCTGGCTGGCCGGACGCATTCATGGCGTCGGCCTCGGCTGGGTGTCGATTCTCGATCCCGATGCCGCGACCGCGACGCTGAACGTGCCCGAGACCTGGCGTTTCGTCGCTTATCTCTGCCTTGGCTGGCCGGTCGAGGAACATGATACGCCGGAACTGGAACGCACCGGCTGGCAGGCGCGGGCGGAGACCTGCCGGCAGGTCCTGCAGCGCTGAGCGGATAGCGGCGCTATTGCTGGAGGATCAGCATCTGATTCTCGACCCGCCAGGATTTCAGCTGATTGAGGAAGCGCATGCCCAGCAAGGACTGCGACATCGGCGCTTCATTCACCGAAGCCGGTAGACGGTCGACGACGATGGAGCCGAGGGCGATCTCATCCAAGGTGACCGGCGCGGCGCGGACAACGCCATTGGCGGTTTCCGCCCGTTGCGTGAAACGCAGTTTGGCGGGATCGAAGCCGATCCGTTGGGCGTCGAGCATGGTCAGCACCACATCGGTGGCGCCGGTATCGACCAGGAAAGTGACATAGGCGCCATTGACCCGCGCATTGACCTGATAATGGCCGTCGCGATTGACGGCGAAGCGCATTTCGCCTTGTCCGCTGGCCGTGCCATCGCTGTTCGCGCTCATTGTCGTATAGCCAATGCCGGGGACCAGCACCGCCAGCAGGCGCTGGCCGATCGCCACAGCCTCGACACGATAGGCATAGACCCAGACCAGGACCAGGAAGATGAGGACCCAGGCAGCCAAGGCGCGCAAGCTGCTGCCGGGCCGGCTGCGCAGGCGCAGGACAACGCTGCTGCCGAGCAATGCCAGCCAGCCCAGGGAGGCGAAGAGCTGCATCCGGTTGTCGTCGTTTTGCAAAGCGTCGGGAAAGGCGCTGTTCAGGAGGAAAATCAGCGCGGCCGTTGCGACGATCAGGATAACCGCAATCATCCAAGCGCGCATGCGCGCCAACTCCATCCGAGAAATTGCCTGACCGGCGAAGCCGGTTCGCTCAAGCCCAGGATAGGCTGAGTTATCGATGGGGACAAGGAGACGGCAGAGAAGGCGTCTGGGGAAAGGAATGGCATCGCCCCGCGCAATTCCATGGAAATGCCGGGCTCACCGGAAATGTCAGGCCGGTTTGCCGTTTCTCAGAGGGGCGTTGCAATTGGCAGCAATCGGCAAGCGGCTGGGCAACAGCATAAAAAGGCGTTTCAGCGTGGCGACGCTCAGAACGTGACATTTTTGTCGTTGCATTTGTCGGCTCCTGGATTAGGGTCGGTTCCGGATCCCAAATCTGTTTCGACCGGCGCGGCCAACAATATCGCGGAACGTCATGGCATGGGCATGACCGGATTGCGACAGCCTTGTGGCATTGGCCATCGATATCCTGAGGGCATTGTGAAAGGGCCCCGGTTTGAATCACGCAAACTTTCCGACACCGGCAATTTCCGAGAAAACGGCCGAGAAACCAGTCATTCGGTCGAGCTTGATGCGTCAGTTTCGCCGCTACCCCGCGGTCGATTTCGACCGGTATCTGAAATTCATCGTCGCTGATCAGCATGTCGGCTGGGTGCGCCGGACCAGGGTCGACCATCTGGCCGCCTTTCCGGGCGTTTTCGCCATCGGCGGCGACCGGGTCGCCATCCAGGATCGCCTGGCCGATTTCGAGAGCCGCAGTGCGGCCATGGCGGAGGTTCTGTCTGCCTGGCGCGAAACCGGTCTGGTCTCGGGCTGGCGGAACGAACTGTTTCCGGTCAACCGGGGTTTCGGTCTGCCGCCGCTGCTGTGCATGGAACGGGCGGCGACACCGCTCTTCGGCGTTCTCAGCTATGGCGTCAACATCAACGGGCTGGTTGGCCGAGGCGACGATTTGCATCTATGGATCGGCCGTCGCGCCGCGCATAAGCCGGTGGATCCGAACATGCTGGATCTGCTGGTGGGCGGTGGCCAGCCACTGGGAATCAGCGTCTGGGACAACCTCGTGAAGGAATGCTGGGAAGAGGCCGGCATCGAACCGGGGGTCGCAAGGCAAGCAAAGCCGGTCAGCCTGACCACATTGACGATCGAGGCCGGGGAGGGGCTGCGTGTCGGCTTGCAGTTCAATTACGATTTGCATCTGCCGGCGGATTTCATGCCGAACAATACCGACGGCGAGGTTGCCGCTTTTCAACTGATGCCGGTTCACGCGCTCATCGAGAAACTCCGGGAAACGGATGAGTTCAGCTATGACATCGCTTTGGTGAAGATCGACCTTTTGATCCGGCACGGCTATCTTGGCCCCGACGATCCCGATTATCTCGATCTGGTGGCCGGCTTGCGCCGCCCCATAGCCTTTGATCCATTATGAGTCTGCTCGAACGTCTTCATCGCTGCACCATCAGCGATCTGTCCGGATTCCGGCCCTGGTCTATCGGCAAGGCACAGATCGGCTGGCTGCGGCATGACGTAGCCGATGCGCTGCGCCACTATCCCACTGTTTTTGCCGTCGGTGATGATGCCGTTGTCCTGCAATCGCATCTCGCAGATTTTGATCATCGCACCGCTGCCGTCGGCGAGGTGGTTCGGGCGCTGGCGGAACTCGGCATCGTGCAGGGTTGGCGCAATGAAGCCTTCCCGGTTGTCGCCGATTACGGCCTGCCGCCTTTGCTGCGGCTGGAACGGGCAGCCGTGCCGGTCTTCGGCGTCAAGGCCTACGGTGTCCACATGAACGGCTATGTACGCGATGGCGGGCGGATCAGGCTCTGGGTCGGACAGCGTGCGGCCAACCGCCAGATCGAGCCCGGAAAGCTCGATAACCTGGTGGCGGGTGGTGTTCCCTTCGGGCTCGATCCGATGGCCAATCTGGTCAAGGAATGTGGCGAGGAAGCGGGGATAGAAGAAGTCCTAGCGCGGCAGGCGATTCCGGTCGGCGCGATCTCCTACCGCATGCTGCATCAAGGCTTCCTGCGGCAGGATACGCTCTTTCTCTACGATCTCGAATTGCCGGCGAATTTCGAGCCGGCCAATACCGATGGCGAGATCGCCTCATTCCGCCTGATGGAGCTGGAGGAAGTGGCGGAAATCATGACCGGGAGCGAGGCTTTCAAATTCAATGTCGCGCCGGTGGTTATCGATTTCCTCGTTCGGCACGGCTATTTCAAACCGGATCAACCGGGCTATGCCGATCTGGCGATGGGTTTGTCCGCCTTTCAACCGGGGGCGCATTGACCATCACATCCGGGGCAGTTGGCTTCAATTGAAGTCGGTAAGTTCCTCCATGTGCGGCGCGACTTCAAACCAGCCGTCCCAGATCATCTTGCAGGCGACGTAGAAGATCACCGCCAGGCCGATATAGGCGATCCAGTGATACTTCTTGAGCAGCTTGGCGATCAAGGTCGCGGCGGCACCCATCAGGCCGACGGAAAGCACGAGGCCGAAAATCAGCACCCAGGTATGTTCCCGCGCGGCGCCGGCGACAGCCAGGACATTGTCGAGGGACATCGATACATCGGCCACGACGATCTGGGTGATTGCCTGCCGAAGGGTCTTGCCGGGTGTCGCACCCGGCAAGACTTCCTGCGGCTCCGACAACTCGATGCTTTCATCCGTACTGAGATGCTCGCGGGCTTTCAGCTCCAGCCGTTCGCGGCGCTGTTGCATCAATTCGCGCCAGAACTTCCAGCAAACCCAAAGCAGCAGGATGCCGCCGGCAAAGGTCAGCCCGATGATCATCAGAAGCTGGTTGGTGATCAGGGCGAAGATCACGCGCAATAAGGTGGCGGCGATGATGCCGATCAGAATGGCACGGTTTCGCTGCTGGCGCGGCAAGCCGGCCGCTGCCATGCCGACCACGATGGCATTGTCTCCGGCGAGAACCAGATCCACCAGAATGACCTGGCCGAGGGCGATCAGCTCCGGCAGGAAATCGTTAAATGTCGGCATCGGATACTCGGAAAATCAATTGAAAATCAGCTTCTTGTTTGACCGATGCCGGCTTTTTCCGCTTGCTTCCGAATCGCGGCGGCCGCCTGGCCGTCCTCCCGCATCTGGCGCAAGCTCAGCGCCCCATCGCGTTTCGACAGGCGCTGTCCCTGGGCATTGGTCAACAATAAGTGGTGGCGATATACAGGAACTGCAAGTCCCAGAACAGCCTGCAACAGGCGATGGACATGGGTGGCGGTGAACAGGTCGACGCCCCGCGTGACCAGGGTGACGCCCTGCAAATGGTCATCCACGGTCACACATAGATGATAGCTGGCCGGTGCGTCCCGGCGGGCCAGAACGACATCGCCCAGCAAATCCGGCCTGACAGTGACGTTCCCCTGGCCCTGATCCTCGAAGCTCAAGGGGCCAGCCAGGGCGGCGGCTTTGCCGCTGTCGAAACGCAGGGCATAGGGGGCGCCTTTGGCCCGGCGTGCCTTGACGATATCGGCCGGCAGGTGCCGGCAGGTGCCGGGATAGATCGGCCCATCCGGCGATGGAACGTCATGCGGCGCCGAAGCCGCCGCCAGGATGTCCTTTCGGCTGCAGAAGCAGGGATAGATCAGTCCGCGTTCCTCAAGCCGTGCCAGCGCCGCGCGATAGTCATCGAGATGATCCGATTGTCGCCTGACCGGCCCGTCCCAGTCCAATCCGACCCAGCCGAGATCCTCCATGATGGCGCGCTCGAATTCCGGCCGGCAGCGTGCCGTATCGATATCCTCGATCCGCAGCAGAAACCGCCCGCCGGCTTCTCGCGCTGCGTTCCAGCCGATCAGCGCGGCATGGAGGTGGCCGAGATGCAGAAATCCGGTGGGGCTGGGGGCGAATCGGGTGACGATCATCGGTGCGGCTTCGATCTCAAGGAGCTCAGCCTTTTTCACCGGCGGCCCCGGCCCTTGTCAAATTCCAGCCATAGGCAAGATTGCACCGGACCGCAACTGTTCATCACCGGGCTTTCATCGTGGGGCTTTCGTTGCAGGACCTCCATCGCAGCCTGTTCATCGGCTAGGCAGGACGGAGAATTGGCCTTAGAAAGGGCGGGAACGGATCGCGGAGATATGGGGATAAGATGGTAGACTTGCAGGGACCGGAACAGGCGCCGCGCAACGGTGGTCCGGCCAGGAAGCTGGTGGTGTTCCTTCACGGCTATGGCTCCAATGGCGACGACCTGATCAGCCTGGCCCCCTATTGGGCGCCGCTGATGCCGGATGCGGCCTTTCTCTCCCCCAATGCGCCGTTCCCCTGCGAGATGTCGCCCTATGGCTTCCAGTGGTTCAGCCTCGATAATCGCGACATGCAGATGAAGCTTGGCGGCGTGAAGGCGGCGGCGGGCATTCTCGACGCTTTCATCGATGCGCAATTGGTGCGGTTCGGGCTGCAGGACAGCGATCTCGCGCTGGTCGGCTTCTCCCAGGGTACGATGATGTCGCTGCATGTCGGCCCGCGACGTGCCCAGGCGATCGCCGGTATCGTCGGTTATTCCGGCGCACTGATTGGTCCCCAGGAACTGCCGGAGGCTATCCGCGCCCGGCCGCCGGTCCTGCTGGTGCATGGCACGGGCGACCAGGTGGTGCCGTTCGACGCCATGGCCCAGGCGGAAGCCGCCTTGAAATCGGTGGGGATCGCCGTCACCACGGAGGCCCGGCCGGGCTTGCCGCATTCCATTGACGAGGTGGGCCTGCAGAAGGGCGGCGCCTTCCTCCAATCGCAGTTTGCCGGCCGGTAAAAGGGCTGCCGCACCGCTATGTTACAACTCATCAGAGATCGCGTGACAACATCGTGATCTTTGTTTCGCTTGTTATACCCACATCTTGTGTTTTGTCGTAAAGCTGATTATCTGTTAAACCATAGCGATGGAACGTGGCGGCCAGCCGTAATACATCCGCTGGCGCCACTTCTCCGTGGAGGTGTGACAGCGTGTTGGCTTCGCCTGAATCCTGTCCGGCCCTGGACCTCAATGCCGACTCCCGGCCATTGAGCTACCTTCCGTTGTCCCTGTGGCCATGGCGGGACGCGACCAAGGCGGTGTTCCTTGCGCGGTTCAATGTCTTCATTTCGCGGGATATCGCTAAAGACATCGTGTCTCTGTATGTGCATCGGCATAGCAGGGCGACACGGCATCTTCTTGAGAGCTTCTCTGTAGTCAAACGCAAGTTTGACTACAGTCGTTTTGGGGGGATGGCGTCATGCTAAACCTCCAGACGCTTGTCCTGAATGCGGACTTTCGGCCCCTCTCCATGTTTCCCCTGTCGTCATGGCACTGGAAGGATGCGATCAGCGCCTTGTTTCTCGACCGCGTCAGCCTCGTTGCCGAATATGATCAGGTTGTTCACTCGCCGCGCTTGTCGATGCGCGTGCCGAGTGTCGTCGCTTTGAAGCACTATCAAAAGCTTGACGGCTATCCGGCATTCACCCGGTACAACATCTATTGTCGGGATTCCTGGACTTGCCAGTTTTGTGCCCGCCTGTTCAGACCGGAATTCCTGACCTTCGATCACGTGGTGCCACGTTCCCGGGGTGGGAGAACCACATGGGAGAATGTCGTTGCGGCTTGCGGGCCCTGCAATCTGCGAAAAGCGAACAAGACGCCTGAAGAGGCCAGTATGCCGCTCCTGCGGATGCCGAAGCGGCCCACCCGCCGGGAACTCGCTTTCATCAATGCGCCGCACCTCCATGAAGAAGTGCATCATACCTGGACTGACTTCGTTTACTGGGATTCGGTTCTGGAAGAATAGGCTGGTTCGTGGAACGTCGGTTCAGGTCATCCGGGATATACCCTCCCGGATGACATACGCCTCGCAACTTGCGCCGGCCTGCTGAAAGCAAGTCTTGTCATCAGCCTCACCGTCATCATCAGCGCGACCGTCAGGGGCTGGCCGTGCTGCTGCCGGCTGTGGCGGTGGAGTCGGCGCTGACGTCATTCGCATCACCGGCGCCGTCACCGATCGGTTCGGCATTGATGGCGGATTTTTGATCTTCGCGTATCGCCTCACGCCGGCGCACCAGCTCATAGGCGACATAGTATTTGTAGATGTTGCTGACATACTGGACCGTCTCCCGGCCGACGATGCGGGAAGCGGCCACCTCGACATTGTCGAACCAGACATTCTTGTCGAGGCCGGATTTCTCGGCGAGGCGGCGGAATTTATTGAGATTGCCCGGCCCGGCATTATAGGCCGCAAAGGTCATCAACACCTTGTCCTTGTCACTGATGGCCGGATCGTTGACATATTTGTCGCGCAGCAAGGCCATGTATTTGGCGCCGGCCATGATGTTTTTCTCGGCACTGGCATCGATGCCCTTGACGCCGACCGAGGGGTCCGCTGCGGTCGATGGCAGCATCTGCATGACGCCGACGGCGCCGCGCGGGCTGCGGCGCGCCTGGTCGAGCTGCGATTCCTGGTAGCCCTGGGCCATCAGCATCAGCTCATTGAAGCTGTATTGCTTGGCATAGGTCTTGAAAATCCCGGCCAGCTTCTCGAAGCGGGCCATCTGCTCAGCCGAAGAGGCATTGGTAATCTGCTTGGTATTCCTGAGGTAGCGCCGCACGATCGTATTGCCGAAGCTGGTGCCGACCCGGTGCGTCTTCATGAAGGCGTCGATTTCGGCTTTCAGCAGCGGGCTGTCCTTGCGGATGGCCCAGGCGATGTCGCCGCCCTGACTGACCAGCAGATCCTCGCGCGGCTTGATCTTTTTGTAGATCTGCGACCAGAACTTGGCCTTATAGCGGTCGACCACGGCGAAAGGCAGCAGGCCGGCATTGACCATTTCCAACAGATCTTCGTCTTCGATATCCTCCGCCGCAAGCGTCAGCGTGATGGATGGCTTCTGCCGCCTTTCGAGGTCAGCGTTAAGTGCCTTGAGGTGGGTATAATAGCTGCTCGACTTCCGCACCAGGATGGCCTTGCCGCCAAGGTCATCCAGCGAGGTCAATTGCGGCGCGGACGGCCCCGTCACGACGATCTCCTTCACTCCCCTGGCGAGCGGCGCGGCGAAATCGACCTCGGCTTGCCGTTCGGGTGTGACGGTCATGCCGGCGGCGGCGACATCGCCATAGCCATCCCGCAACATGCTGAGCAGCTTATCGCGGGCGACGGGGATCAAAGCGACGCGAATTTTCAAGGATTTGGTTTTGTATTTGGCATTGATCGCCTGTTCGAAGGCGTTGACATATTCCTTGTCGATGCCAAGCTCGCGTCCGCGGTCGAGAAAATAAAGTGTCTTGCTGTTGGTGACGAGAATCCGCACCAGCCGCCGCTTGCGCATCGCATCGAAATCGCCCTGTTGTTGCTTTGGTAACGGCAAGGCCATTTTATCAACCGCCGCTTCCTCCGCCGGGCTCAATGTCGCATCCGGCAAGGCTGCGCTATCGGCTTGCACGGCAACGCCTCCGAACGTGACGGACCATGTGACAACGAGAAGGGCGAACACCGCCAGATGTGACGAGAGGGGGATCTTGAAAACGGCATAGCGCGTCATGAACCAAAACTCCATCGATCCTGGATGTTTCCATGGCACACGAAAACAGAGAGTTCGCCATTGCCGGCCTGGCCCGCGGCAAAGCTATATCGACTTTGAATATAGGCATTGGAAAAACCGGCGAGGCGCTTCAGATCATAGATCGTGCCGGATGGCTTCTCATCGGCCGCCAGGGCAGCGGCGCAAAACATAAGTGGCAGGATGCCGATCAACCAGCGGAGGTGACGATGCACTCGACGCCGGAAAAACGAGCTGCGCCGGCTTTCTTCCATAAGCTCCCCCACGAGCAAGAAGTTACAGCACTCCAGATGTTCGCCGCCGCAGACGGATATTCGCAATGACCGCGTATATGTTCGTCCTATTAAATTGATCTCGATTCAAATTTTTTTCAGCCACATTGCCTTCTCGGGTATTTCTGAAGACCCTGAACAAAGTCAAAACGCAAACCGCAGACTCGCAATAACCATTTGTGATTCCGGCGTGGAGTCGCGCTTGGCGACAGTATGTGCATAGGAGATGACGGTCGACGCGGTTGGGGCGAAATAGAACCCGAGGCCGGCACCCAATTTCAATGTGCTCTGCTTGCCGTTGCTGTCTCCGTTGTTGATCTCGGTTGCGCCGCCGTAATTGTAATAGGCATCGGCCGACAGCCACAGATAGGGCGCGACGCTGTAGCTGTAGTGCAACTCCGTTCCGAGCATCGGCTTTTGATCGAGATCGTTGTGGCCGAGATAATCAGTATTGGTCGTATAGAACTGGCCGAAGACATTCGCTTCGATCCAGCTTTTGCCGAATGGATGGCCGAAGGAAAGTTCCGGCTTGAAACTCCAGCGATTGGTTCCGGTATTGATTAGGTGATCGTTCGAATATTTCCCGATAGGCGCAGAGACCCAAAGCGAGCCGGTCAGATATGTCTCCGGCTGCCACTTGGCGAATTCTTCCGGGGTGAGTGCCGGAGACCCGAAAAGGTTATAGACGAAGAGGCCGGTGATATCAGCAAGGCCGTCGCGCTTCTGCTCGATCGAGGTGCCTTCTACCTTTCCATCCAGCCAGGCATAGGGAATCAGGAACTGTATGGTCGCGATATGGCCGGCAACGCCAAAGCTGCGGCCGACACGGGCCAGGGCGATATTGGCAGTGACCTTCGCATCGGAAAGGGGCAGGGCGGAATCGATTGACCGGTCGGAATCGGCCCAGACGTAATAACCCATAACAATGTTGAGATCCTTGGGAATGTTCTGCCAGTCACGGGCTTGATCAGCGATAGCTTCGGATGGCGCAAAAAGTGGCGCCATGGCCGCCAGCCCGGCCAAGAGTTTCAAGCGCATCACGTTTGCCCTTCCGTCTATGTGTTCCCGGTCCATCCCCCCACAACCCCAAGGGTTATCTTCTCGTCGATGCGAAACGTCGCAACATCCGCACTAGGGCGTCACGATGTTGAACCAGAAATCAAAGCGGTCGAGATAGGATACGACGTCGTGCAGCTTGGCCTTGTCACCGCTGATTTTCGCGGCACCCGAGGCAACCGCATCGTCAAGCGTCGTCTGCTGCAGGAAGATGTTGTTCATCGTGTCCCGCGACAAGCTTATGGTGGCATCGACGTCGTCAGCCTTCATATTCGCTGTGTGATTCAACACGCCGTTCTCGAGTTCGACAAAGTAATTGCCGTCTTGGCCGAAATCGAAGTTGAGCTTTACATGCGCATTGCCGGCCTTCTCGTTGTTGAGACGGACCCCTAGGTAATCGAAGAACAGATCCATGGACATCGCGCGAACCGTGTCTGGACTTGCGGTGTTGGGCGTGGGCAATTCCGCCACGCCCTTCCGCAACTCTTGCGCCCCGGTCAGATAGAAGTTGCGCCAAGGTCCCGACTCGGCCTGGTAGCCGAGCTGCTCGAGCGCATCAGCTTCGAGATTTTTGGCGTCTTGATTGTTAGGATCGGCAAAGACCACATGATGAACCACCTGGGCTACCCAGCGATACTCACCCTTGTCATATGCGGCCTTGGCCTTTTTGATGACCTCGGCGCCGCCGCCCATGAACTCGACATATTTCTTGCTCGCCTCGACAGGCGGTAATTCGTGCAAGGTCGCCGGATTGCCATCAAACCAGCCAAGATACAAGACATAGGTCGCGGCGACATCATGGTAGACGGAGCCGTAATAGCCACGATTGGCCCAGACATTCGCCAGGCTATCCGGCATTTTGAAGGCCTCGGCAATCTCTCGCATGGTCATCCCCTTATTCACCATGCGCAGGGTCTGATCGTTGATGAAGCGATAGAGATCACGCTGGCTTTTGAGAAATGCCACCACCTTGTCGTTGCCCCAGGTCGGCCAGTGATGCTGGGCAAAGATAACTTCGACCTTGTCGCCCCACATGACCAGCGCCTGGTTCAGGTATTTCGACCAGGGGAGCGGCTCGCGAATCTTGGCGCCACGAAGGGAATATGTGTTGTGCAGCGTATGGGTCGCATCTTCGGCGGCTTCCATCGCCTTCTTTTCCTCAACGAACCACATCATTTCGGACGGGGCTTCAGAGCCGGGCGCCATCAGGAATTCATAAGTCAAGCCGTCGATTTTCTCTTTCTGACCTGTTTCCTTGATGATGTTGGTCGGGGCTATCAGGGTTACCGTTCCGGCCGATGTCGTCGTGCCAAGACCGGCACCGACTTGCCCCTTGGGATCGGGCTTCAGGAGGTTGCCATACATATAGCTCGCACGCCGGCTCATGGCGGTTCCGGCCATCACATTCTCGGCTACCGCTGCCTCGAGGAATCCCTCCGGCGCGTAGATCTTGACCTTACCGGTTTTGACGTCGTCCTAGCTGACGACACCACGCACACCGCCATAATGGTCTACGTGACTGTGGGTATAGATGACCGCCTTGACGGGCTTCTTGCCTCGTTTGGAATAATAGAGGTCGAGCGCTATTTTCGCGGTCTCTTCGGAGACCAGCGGATCGATGACCGTGATGCCTTCGCTTCCCTCGATGATCGTCATATTCGACAGATCGAGATTCCGGACTTGATAAATACCATCCGTCACTTCGAACAGGCCCGAGATGTTGATCAGCCGCGATTGTCGCCACAGGCTCGGATTGACGGTATCGGGAGCGGTAGTGTCCTTAATGAAGCTGTATTGCTGCGGATTCCAAATCGCGTTGCCGCTGCTTCCCTTGATTAGGTCCGCTGGCAATGGAGCAACGAAGCCTTTATTCGCATCATTGAAATCAGACGTATCCTTGAAGGGCAATTGCTTGAGGAGCGCCGCATTTGCTGCCTTGGTCGCGTCGGTCGCATCTTTACGAAGGTCTTGTTCCTGCGCGGAGGCACCATGCATCAAGCCTGCAGTAATAATTGCGAGGATGGATACCTTCAGGAAGGATTTGCCTATCATATCGCTGCTCCATTGCATTTCGTAGGAGAATTGCGTTCGTTGGAACTCGATGGCGATCGGGGAGGCGCCCATATCTTGCAAGTCGCGACGGCTTTAGGTAGAGCGCACTGAACCGTGCGACGCAATCTTTTGATCGGTTGCCGCCTGATCGGTTGTCGCGCAATCGATAATGTCGGTTACGCCGAACAACGACCAGTCAGCCCTGACGACCTCGTGTACTGAAAGCGAACACGGTCGGCGAATATCTGAGCAATGATTTTTTTCGGTGCGCGATACATGCCGATCTGCGCGCGACGTACCAATGAAACCCGAACACTCATGGTTTCGGCTGCTTAAGAATGCGACACAGCGATAGTGTCATATTCCTCCATAAGTTGGGAAGCATAATTTCATAGCGTAAGCGGCAATTCAAGCACGAGGCCAAGCGCATGAACAGGTTTGCGCTCGAGGCTTCTGGCCATGCCATTGCTGGCGAGGCTGCGGACACCGCGATATCTTCAGCGCCGCAACGATATTGAGCAACTGAAGCGGCAATGACATATCGTGGCGCGTGAAGAGGTGATCTATACGCTTGCGCAGCAACCGTATCTTTGCTTTTGTTTCGTGAACTTTCTGGCTTGGCTGCCATATGATCTTGTCGCTGATCATGGTATCTAATCATTTGCTTCTGTAACGTTATCTATCACCGATAGTGGAGGATTTCGTGCGGAGATTTCTGCTAATAGCTTGCACCTCGCTAGCCATGCTGGCGCAGTCATCGATCTTGCACAGTGCATCGGCAGCAAGCGGCATCAATCCCTTTCCGAGAAGCGTCGGCAACTTGACCAAGGGAGAAGCCGATGCGATCAAGTCAGCGATACGCCAAGCTCTCGATGCCTATAAAAGCGGTGAAGCCGTCAAATGGACGGCAACGGATAGCAAGCGTACCGGGGAAGTGGTGATTTTGGAGACATATGAGCAGAAGGGGCGCCGCTGCGCTTCCGTCCAGAACAAGTTCACCGGCGGCGTCGGCAACACCTATCAATTGCCGTTTTGCGATGCAGGCGACGGGTCCTGGAAGGTGAACTTCTAGCCGGCTGCTCATCCGAGGAACGTTCCCGCCAACGATCGGTACCATGGTTGGCGGGAATCTCTTTATCGGGATATCAGACGCTCTTGCGGCGGTGGGGGCGCGATCTCAGATCCGTTCGGCCAGCCAGATGGCAAGCCGCGAGCCGGCCTTGATGGCACCGGTCAGCACAGGATAGGCGGTCGCCTCTTCCGCGCCGCGCTGGATGCCGATATCCCGATGTTCGACCTCTTCGGCGCGAAAGCGCTCGATGGTCGATTTCAGCTCGGCTTCATCCTCGCCTAGTTGCGCCTGCTGTTGCCGGTAATGCTCGTCGATCACTTCCTCGACGGCGACCGTACAGGCCATCGCGGCCTTCGGCCCCATCATGGCGGTGGCGGCACCGAGCATGAAACCGGCGACGTTCCATACCGGATGCAAGGCGGAAGGACGTACGCGCCGCGCGACCAGCATTTTTTCGAAGGTCTTGAGATGGGCCAGCTCCTGCTCATGCATATGGCGGATGATGCCGGCTTCCGGATGATTCTTCAGGACCGACAACTGGCCTTCATAGATGCGGCGCGCGCCGAATTCGCCGGCATGATCAACGCGGATCAGGCGTTCGATCAACTGCTCGCGGGTCAGGTCGCCGGGCAGGCGGTTTTCCGCCGTTTGCTGGACGGTCGAGGGCTGCGGTGCCGCGATCGGTGACGGTTGTCCGGTCTCGGCGGATGACTGGCTTTCGCTCTCTGGCATCATCTTCTCACTTCGCGGCTGTCAGGCTGCGCCGGACGCCGACAAAGGTCAAGGCCGCCAAAAGAAGCGCGTAGAGGATGTTGTAGCCGGCCATGGAAATGCCGAACATCTCCCAGGCGGCGACATCGCAGCGGACCAGCGGTGCGTTCATGATCGCTTCGGTCAATTCTTCCGTCGTATCGCCAGCGGTCGAGGCGCCGACACAGGCGGTGCTGCCTTCCCACCATTTCTGCTCGACGCCGACATGGAAGACGGCAATGCCGGCGACGACCAGCAAGGCCAGGCCCATCAGCACCAGCAGCCAGCCGCGACGCTGGGGCCGATCATTCTGCGTGATGGTCACGATGCCGAGAACGATCACCGTCCAATAGCCGTAGCGCTGCAGGTAGCATAATTCGCAGGGCGCCAAGCCGCCGGCATATTGCGCCAGCCAGGCGATGCAGAGGGCCGCCAGGGCCCCGCCGGTGACCAGCCAGGTGATGGCGGGTGTCTCGATGAAGCGTGACCGCGCTGCAGGCATGGTGATGACTCTTTTCTTAGAACACGTAGCGCAAGGCGATGAACCCGCCAACCAGCGCGACGGCGAAAACCGTCGTCACCAGCGTCAGGCGTTCTTCGATGAAATTGCGGATCGGTTCGCCATAGCGGTGAAGCAGGGCCGCGAGCAAGAAGAAGCGAACGCCTCGGGTGAGAATGGAGGCCAGGATGAAAACCGTCAGATCGAAATGCGCCAGACCGCTGGCAATGGTCACGATCTTGTAGGGGATCGGAGTCAGGCCTTTGATGAGGATTACCCAGAGGCCGTATTGGGCGAACATGTCATGGAAGGACGACATGGCATGTTCAAGTCCGTAGAATTGCACGATCTTCAAGCCGATCGTTTCGCTGAAGCCATAGCCGATCGCATAACCCAGCAAGCCGCCCAGGACCGAGGCCACGGTGCAGGTGGCGGCGATCGCCCAAGCGCGCTTCCGGTTGGCCAGGACCATGGGGACCAGCATGACATCCGGCGGAATCGGAAAGAAGGAGCTTTCCAGGAAGCTGACCGCTGCCATGGCCCAGAGGGCGCGCGGATGTTCGGCCAGCGAGATGATCCGATTATAGAGTCGACGCAGCAAAACCCGGCTCGCTAGTGAATGATCATATCCGCAATCTGGCGCGCCAGAACGACGCCCCTCGGCAGGACGAGGATGGTGTAGCAGCTTTGCCCGGGGCTGTCATGGGCGCCGGATGTGCGCGGCAAGCTGCCACGCTCCGCCGCCCTCGACCGGGAAAGCGCTCAGTGCAGGGTAAGGCTCAGTGCAGCGTCAGGAAATCCGACGCCTGGCGCCATTGCGGCGCGCGCAGGAGTGCGGTGCTGCTGACCTAAATCGAATGCAACTTGCCATCCAGGCTGTGCGCCCAGAAGTCGAGAAACTTGCGCAGCATGGGGAAATGCGGGGCAAGATCATAATCCTGCCAGACATAAGTCTGTAACAGGCCGGGATGATCCGGCATGTGATACAGGATCTCCGCGGTGGTCAGGCGGTAGTCGCGGAGTTGCAGGGAGAAATCCCGGTCAGCCTGGGGAGCCTGCCCCAGGCTCTGATCTCTGTCAGACGGGTGCGAGTTGGATGGGCGATGGGTCATGAGCGGCCTCCGGCAAAAATGGAAACGGCACGACACTGGTTAATCTTATCCGTGATTTTCGCCAACAGTCATTAACGAAGTCATAAAATCACAATATTTTCAGCGTGTTAGCATCAATCTGCCGGGAGTGCTGCCAACGATGCTGACGCTGGAGAGCAATAATATCGGGGCGCCATGCAAATTTCTCGGATGTGCCCTTGACGAAATGTAGGGGCGGGCCTAAATCGTCAGCACTCGCCTGTGGTGAGTGCTAACAGGGCAGTACCGGTACGGCCGGCAAGCCAGGGAGGCGCCGCAGGTTCCGGGATTTTTTTAACGTAAACGGAGGATCTCCATGAAGTTCCGCCCGCTCCATGACCGCGTTCTGGTGCGTCGAGTTGAGTCGGTTGCTAAAACAGCCGGTGGTATCATCATTCCGGACACCGCCAAGGAAAAGCCGCAAGAAGGCGAAGTCCTGGCCGCTGGTGCCGGTAACAAGGCCGAAGACGGCAAGGTCACGCCGCTCGACGTCAAAGCCGGCGATCGCATTCTGTTCGGCAAGTGGTCGGGCACCGAGGTCCGCGTCGATGGCGAAGACCTGCTGATCATGAAGGAATCGGACATTCTCGGCATCATCGAGGGCACCGCTTCCGGTTCGAAGAAGAAGGTCGCCTAAGGGCGCCGCTTCGTTCCCATACAGATAAAGAGGTTTAGGAAATATGGCTGCTAAGGACGTTCGTTTTAGTAGTGACGCCCGTGACCGCATGCTGCGCGGCGTTGATATCCTCGCCAATGCGGTGAAGGTCACCCTCGGCCCCAAGGGCCGCAATGTCGTCATCGACAAGGCCTTCGGCGCCCCGCGCATCACCAAGGACGGTGTGACGGTCGCCAAGGAAATCGAATTGGCCGACAAGTTCGAGAACATGGGCGCCCAGATGGTGCGCGAAGTCGCCTCGAAGACCAATGATCTCGCCGGTGACGGTACCACCACAGCCACGGTTCTCGCTCAGGCGATCGTCCGCGAAGGTGCCAAGGCGGTTGCCGCCGGTATCAACCCGATGGATCTGAAGCGCGGCATCGATTCCGCTGTCGAGATCGTCGTGGCCGATGTGCAGAAGCGTTCGAAGAAGGTCTCGACCTCGGAAGAAATCGCCCAGGTCGGCACCATTTCGGCCAATGGCGAAAAAGAAATCGGCGCCATGATCGCCAAGGCGATGCAGAAGGTCGGCAACGAAGGCGTCATCACGGTTGAAGAGGCCAAGGGCCTGGAAACCGAACTCGACGTCGTCGAAGGCATGCAGTTCGACCGTGGCTATCTTTCGCCGTATTTCATCACCAATGCCGAGAAGATGACCACCGAGCTCGACGCACCGTACATCCTGCTGCACGAGAAGAAGCTCTCGGGCCTGCAGGCGATGCTGCCGATCCTCGAAGCCGTGGTGCAGTCGGGCCGTCCGCTGCTGATCATCGCCGAGGACATCGAAGGCGAAGCTTTGGCGACCCTCGTCGTCAACAAGCTGCGTGGTGGTCTGAAGGTCGCCGCCGTCAAGGCGCCGGGCTTCGGTGATCGCCGCAAGGCGATGCTGGAAGATATCGCCATCCTGACCGGTGGCCAGGTCATCTCCGAAGACCTGGGCATTAAGCTCGAGGCGGTTACCCTCGACATGCTGGGCAAGGCGAAAAAGGTCGTCATCACGAAGGAAGAAACCACCATCGTCGACGGCTCGGGCAAGAAGAAGGAAATCGAGGGTCGTTGCACCCAGATCCGCGCCCAGATGGAAGAGACCACCAGCGAATACGACAAGGAAAAGCTGGCCGAGCGTCTGGCCAAGCTCGCCGGCGGCGTCGCGGTGATCAAGGTCGGCGGTGCCACCGAGGTCGAAGTGAAGGAACGCAAGGATCGCGTCGATGATGCGATGCATGCGACCCGCGCTGCGGTCGAGGAAGGCATTGTCCCGGGCGGCGGCGTCGCTCTGCTCTATGCCATCAAGGCACTGGAGAAGGCGAAGTTCGATAACGACGACCAGAAGGTCGGTATCGACATCATCCGCCGTGCGCTGCAGGCGCCGGTCCGTCAGATTGCCGAGAATGCCGGCGTCGACGGCGCCGTCATCGCCGGCAAGCTGCTGGAAGGCAAGAGCGTCACCCTTGGTTACAACGCCCAGACCGGCGAGTTCACCGACCTGGTGAAGGCCGGCGTCATCGACCCGGCGAAGGTCGTGCGTTGCGCCCTGCAGGATGCGGCTTCGGTCGCCGGTCTGCTGGTCACCACCGAGGCGATGATCGCCGAGCGTCCCGAGAAGAAGGCTCCGGCCGGTGCGCCCGATATGGGCGGCATGGGTGGCATGGGTGGGATGGACTTCTAAGTCCGTTTACCCGGCATCAGCCGAAAAGAGTGGGGCCGCATCCTTCGGGATGCGGCCCTTTTCTTTCCTGAAAAAACAACGACGGAGGGAATGACATCGACTTCACGCAGCTATCTCGGCCTCGGACCGCATTGCTGCTTCCTGGCGCCTTCTCCGGATTTCAGAGAACTGGTCGGCGCATCTTTCAGGATCTGAACTCAGGTCGGCAAGCAGATCGAAGACCCTCAATGGAAGTGTCGCGCGGACCGACTTGCCAATCGGATCATCGGCGCTAGCCAGATCGCTGATAGGCTGTACGGCGGCGATGAACTGGTCTATCGCATAAATGGCCGCCGCCGCATCTTTCCTGGATGCCCCGTTCTGAGAGGCCAGGGCATTATTCTTGATGAAGTCACTCATTTGTCCGTGTGCATCCTGGATGCGTTCAAAAAAGATATCTTTCTCGCCGTCTTTGAAACGTTCCAGGTATTCCGCGAGTTTTCCAGGCGTTCCGTTCATTCGTTGATAGACGACGAGGCGGCCTTTCTCAGCAATCCTGCGGGACAGTTGTTGAAGTTGTGGAGCATTAATCTTCATTAGCTCCAAAGCCAGAATAGCCTGATCTGACAGTTTCTGACGTGAGATCTCTACCTGCTGCAGGCGCAGAGACTCGTGGTCGGCCTCCCGTTGCTGCGCGATCTGGGCACGCTGCTCTCGCAGGCTACAGACGACGATGATCACGCTGATTGCTCCAACTGCACCACCGACGAAGTCTCCGAGTTGAGCAAGCTCCTCATGCAAATGAAAGAAATACGATAGGGTCAAATAGGTGATGCCCAAGAGCATAACCAGAAGCACGGTGGTCATGGGTGTCATTTGTCGATAACTTGCTGCTGTACTCATTTCAAGGCTGCCTCGCGTTCGGTAACTTGCTTGGGCAGCTTGGCAATCAAATCCTAAAGCAGCGGTAAATTTTATCGACAATTCGCGACAATACTGGTCGGCCTCGGTCCCTCCGCCATCGGCATGCGCAGAATGAGATGGCGATTAATGGCCGGAGCAAGGTGGTGCAGGCTGGGTGGTTGCCGATCGCGCGCGGCGCTGCCGTCGCCTGCTTTGACCTCTATCTGTTGCGGGCGGTCCAGCCCGGCATCCAGCGGCACAGCCGCGCTCTATCTTAGTGACTAGAGCCGGTTCAGCTTTCGCTGGCGGCTCGTGACGACTTCCTGTGCCGGGCACCCTCCAGCAGGTTGCCGCTCCAGCCCGCCAGGCCCTGGGGCATCAGGATGACGAAAGCCGCGATCAGCAGCCCAAGGCCGATATTGCGGTAATCGGACACTTCCTTCAGGCCCTCATCGGCCAGCATCAGCAGGGCAGTGCCGAGGATCGGTCCCCAGAAGCGGCCGACCCCGCCGACGACGATGGCGGCCAACAGGAAGAGCAGCAGGGCCGGCGAAAACAGGCTGGGGCCCGCCGATTTGAAATGCGCTGCCTGGACCGCGCCGGCGAGACCGGTGAAGAAGGCGGAAACGGCAAAGACCAGCAACTGGTATTTGAAGCGATTGATGCCGCGCGACACGGCATAGCCGGGATTGTCCCGCAAGGCGCGGAAGGCGAGGCCCATCGGCCCACGGATGATGACCAGCATGATGATCGAGGAGACGATCAGCAAAGCCAGCGCCAGGTAGAAATCGGCATAGATGAACTTGTAGCCGAAGAGATGGCGGAAACCGAGATCGCCGAAACGGGTGAGGCCGCGCGTGCCGCCGAAAAGCTGCTGGCAGACACCATCGATATAGGTGAAGCAATCGGCCTCGGTGATGATCAAGACATAGATCACCTGAGCGATGGCCAATGTCAGCAGGGCAACATAGGCGCCGCGCAAGCGCAAGCAGGCCGCGCCGATGACAAGGCCGAGAAGCGTGGTGACGATGGCCGCGACCGGCATGGCGGCCCAGAGCGACCAGCCGAGGAAGAAGCCCAGCATGGCGGTCGCATAAGCGCCGCAGGCATAGAGTGCCAGCTGGGCCAGCGAGAAGATACCGGCATAACCCAGCACCAGGTTCCATTGCATCGCGACGGTCGCCCAGAGGCAGAAGACGATCATCTGGCCGATCAAATAGCGATTGCCGGAAACCCACGGTAAAGCGGCGAAAACCGCGACCAGCAAAACAGCCAGCCAGGTTTCCTTGCGGCCGAGCAGCGCGCGCATCATGTCACAACCTCACAATCTGGCGCCGGCCGAAGACGCCATAGGGGCGCCAGATCAGGGCGGCGATGACGATGACCAGCAATGTGGCGAAGCCGAATCGCACGCCGAACAGATATTGCGCCGCCGCTTCCACAACACCGAGAACGAGGGCGGCGGCGGCAGCGCCCCGGACATTGCCGAGGCCGGCCACGACGCAGATGATGAAAGCCTTCAGCATCGGATCGCCGCCCATGCTGGGCGACAAAGTGGCTTGCGAGCTGATCAGCACGCCGGCAGCAGCAGCCAAAGCGCCGGCGATACCCAGCACCTGGCGATAAACCCGACTGACCGGCACCCCCATCAGCTGCGCGGCATCGCGGTTCTGCGCCGTGGCACGGATCGCCCGGCCCATGCGCGTGTGATCCAGCAGGCCGGCGACCAGCGTCATCAAGACCAGCGCCAGGCAGAAGATCAGCAGGTTCTGATAAGGGATATGTACGCCGGCAATGACGAAATCGCCGGTGACGGCGAGAGGTTGCGGCGTCGGATAGGCGCCGAACAGCTTGAGGATCACATTTTCCAGCGCAATGCCGATGCCGAAGGTCGCGATCATGATGGTGTTTTCGAATTGCGGCCGGCGGATGAGAAACCGCGCGCAAAGCTCGTAGATGACGATGCCCAGCAGCGCACCGCCGATCAAGGCGACGGGCAGGCCGAGGAAAATCGGCAGGCCGAGCATGCCGATGGCGTAAAAGCACAGATAGGCGCCGATCGTCATCATCGCGCCATGCGCCATGTTGAGCATGCCGAGCGTTCCCCAGACCAGGGAAAGGCCGATCGCCGCCAAAGCATACATAGCGCCAAGGGTCAGGCCGGTGGCGATGATCTGGACAATAACCTCCATCGCTCAGGCTCCGAGATAGGTGTTGATCAATTCGCTGCGGCTCGCCAGTTCCGCCGGATTGCCATGCCAGGCAAACCGGCCGCCATCGAGAAGATAGATCTCATCCGCCAAGGGGAGGGCGCGGCTGGCGGTTTCCTCCACCAGCAGGATGCTGCGTCCACTGCGGCGCAACTGGTCGAGAAGCTTGTAGATCTGCTCGATCACGATAGGCGCAAGACCGAGGGAAGGCTCGTCGATCAGCAGGATTCGCCCGCCGCTCATCAGGCCGCGGCCGATCCCGACCATGCGGCGTTCGCCGCCGGACAAGGTGCTGGCCAACTGCTTCTGCCGTTCCTGCAGCTTGGGCAGGAGGACGAAGACGTCATCAAGGCGCCGGTTGATCTCCTGCCGGTCGCGCGTCAGATAAGCACCCATCAACAGGTTCTCGATGACCGTCATGTCCGGAAACAGGAGATCGCCCTGCGGGATGTGAACGATGCCGGCGGCAACGATGGCATCGGCGGATTTGGCGCGCAGATTTGCGCCCGCCAATGAGATCTCGCCGCCAATATCCGGCAGGAGGCCCGATATCGCCCGCAGCAAGGTGGTCTTGCCATGGCCGTTCGGCCCGATCACCACCACGCATTGGCCCTCGCGGACCGTCAGGTCGAGGCTATGCAAAACGCGGCGGCCGGCATATCCGCCGGAGAGGTTGCGGCAGGCAAGCAGCGCCTGGTCACTCATGCCGGCCTCCCGCCGCTGCGGCAGCCTGTTTCAAGGCCGTTGCGGCATCGACACCGAGATAGACGGAGACGACGTCAGGGTCATGGGCAAGCCGGTCCGGCGCGCCTTCGAACAGGCGTTCGCCGTGATGCATGATGAGGACCCGATCGGAGAGCTGGGTCAGAAAGCGCATCACATGTTCGATCAGCAAGACGGTCACGCCAAGCGAGGGCAGCTTGCGCACCACCTCGGCGACCTGGTCGATTTCCGACGGCGTCAGGCCGCCGACCGGTTCATCCATCAGCAGGACTTTCGGCTCGGTCGCCAGCGCGCCGGCCAGCATGATCAACTTCCGTTCCAGCACGGAGGCAAGCCGCATCGGCAGATCGGCGCGATCGGCCAGGCCGACCAGGGCCAGCAGATCGCGGGTGCGGCGCCGGCTCCCCGCATCGAGACGCAGGCCGGGCAGCAGGCGGCTCGCCTTGCCGAAATAGGCGCCTACCATCACGTTTTCCAGCATGGTCAAGCCGTCGAAACTGGCGTTCAACTGGAACAGGCGGGCAATGCCGCGATGGCAGATCGCATGCGGCGTGAGGCGCGTGATGTCCTCGCCATCCAGGACCACCTCGCCGTTGCTGGCGGGGCTGAGTCCGGAGATGACTTCGAACAAGGTCGTCTTGCCGGCGCCGTTCGGCCCGCCGATGCCAAGAACCTCGCCCTGCCGCACATCGAAGCTGAGATTGGCGACTGCCGCCAGCGCGCCGAATGTCTTGCTGACATTGCGGCAGGATAGAATCGGCGCTTGATCGGCGGTCATCGACTGCTTTCTGCCGCTGCCATCAGGATTTGATCCAGGGCGGCAGTTTGAACGCGGCCGTGCTGTAGGGCGCCGGTGCGATCAGGACCGGTGTTTTGGTATGGTCCTGGATCTGCAGATATTGATGCGGCATGCCGAGCGATGAATCGTTGACCTGGGTCGGATAGGTATAGACCGATTGCTCATTCGGAATGAACCGGCTGGTGCCGTTGACGCCGCGATAGATCAATTGCCGCATCCGCGTCGCCACCTTCCGGTTCTGCTCATCATTGCCGGGTTCTCCCGTGCCGCCGGCAAGGGCGGCCGAGAGGGCCCAGATATAGCAGCCGTCATAAGGCTGGCAGCCGGAAAGATGCGAGGCATCGGGGCCGAATTTCGCCTTGTAGCGCTTTTCGAAATCGGTGCCGATCTCGTCCTGCAAGGCGGCGACCACGGTGGAATACAGCACGCCATTGGTCGCCTCCTTGCCGATCTCGCGGAAGGCGGCCAGCGAGGGGCCGTATTGCATATAGATCAGGCTCGGCGTCGGATCGGGCGCGAATTGCAGCATGAACTGCGCCAGATCGGCGGGATAGAAATGGGTGACGGCGATCACCGCCGGCGGGTCCTGGCGGATCTTCGCCAGGGTCGGTCCCCATTGCGAAATCGGCACGTTCACCGATTCGAACAGGCTGACCTGCCAGCCATGCTCGGCGGCCTTATCCTTCACGGCATTGGCGATGTTGCTGCTATAAGTACCGGGGCCGGTGATGATGGCGACCTTGTTGTTGGCCGGCTTGAACTCACCCGATGCCTTCAGCGTGTCCAGATAGGCCAGCAGGCCGGGGCCATACCAGTATTCCGGCGGATCGCCCTGGAAGCAGCCGAAATAGCGCTCGGGGTCCGACTTCACCATCTGGTTATGGGCGATGACGGTGTTGTAATGCATCAGGATGATGCCGGCATCGGCCGCCGGATCGAGCTCCGCCGTGCCGGTGCCGACATTATAGCCGTTAATGATGGCATGCACGTTATGCCGGTCGATCAGGCGCTGGATCGATTGGGCTATCACGTCATCGCCCATATCCTTGGTGTCTTCGAAGACCGGTTCCAGCGGCCGGCCGAGAATGCCGCCCATGGCATTGATCTCTTCGCAGGCGAGTTGCAATCCGCGCTGGAATTCCTTGCCGTCGGCGGCGGCGAAGGTGCTGGTCAGCGGCGTCGCCTGGCCGACCGGGATCGGCTCGCCATCTGCCTTGGCGCCGTCATTCATCGCGGCGAGGATGGCGGCGGAGCCGGCGGCGAGGCCGGCGGATTTGCGGAAGAAGCCGCGCCGCGCCGGATTTTCAAGCTCGGAGAGCGTCTTTTGGTCGTCGGTCTTTTCCATCTTTCCCTCCCACGGGCATTATTTATCGTTCAAGAAGCGAAGCCGCGCGGCAAGCGCGTTATTTCAACCGGTTCAGCGCCAAAGCGGCGCGATCGATCGCCGCTTCCTGATGCGGCTGCAGATCCTGGCCGCCCCATTCTTCCATGATCGGCAGCCAGGGGTCCTGGATATCGGTGCCGATGCCGCTCAACTGCTCCATCACCGCCAGGCCGCAATAGGGCACATTGGTTGCCGAGTAGCCGCCTTCATGCGACAGGACCAGGCGGCCGCCGCAAATATCGGCGGCGACTTCCATCAGCAGGCGGGTCATCTGACGATAGCCGCCGCTATGCACCATCATGCGGCCCAGCGGGTCGGTACCGCCGGCATCGAAGCCGGAGGGAACGACGATCAGATCCGGCTTGAACTTGCGCAGGGCCGGGACGATCACCCGTTCGAACGCCGCCAGATAGGCGCCGACGCCGGAGCCGGCCGGCATCGGGATATTGATGTTGCGCCCTTCGCCCGGCCCACTGCCGATCTCGTCGATGCCGCCGCTCCGCGTCGGGAACAAGCGGTCCTGGTGAATCGAGATGGTGAGGACATTCGGGTCCTCGTAAAAGGCCTGCTGTGTCCCATTGCCGTGATGCACGTCCCAGTCGACCGTGGCGACCCGGGCAAGCTTGTGCTTCTCGCGTGCCTGCATGATGGCGACGGCGACATTGCCGAAGAGGCAGAAGCCGAGGCCGCGATCGCGTTCGGCGTGATGTCCGGGCGGGCGCACCAGGGCATAGGCATTCTTCACCTGGCCTGCCATCACCGCGTCGATCGCCGCCACGGTGCCGCCGACCGAGCGGCAGGCGATTTCATAGCTGCCGCGGCCGAAAGGCGTGAGCTGGCCGGCATCGCCGCCATTGGCGGTGCTGAGTGCCTTGATCTTTTCGATATAGTCGCGGGTATGAAAGCGGTTGAGGTCGGCTTCAGTCGCGATGACCGGCTTGATGGCGGTCAACTGGTCAAGCAGGCCGGACACCTCGAGCAGGTTGCGGAACCGGCGTTTGGTCGCCGGATTTTCCGCATGCTCGCCGGGTTCGATGGTCAATCCGGGTTGAAAGATCGAGGCATAGCTGCCTGTGTCATGCCACAGATAAAGCTCGTGAAATACCCAGCCGGTCGCCATGGCGCTCCCCTGACAGTCGTGATGATGCCGCGATGGTGCGTGGCGGTCACGAAGCTGTCACGCCCCGGAGAGGTAGGATATGCGAAAAAATCCGCCACCCCTTCGGGTAGGGTTATTGATGCCGGGTCTCGACCAGTCGCAGGCGCTGCGCCGCCAGGATCGCCTGCGCCCGGTTCTCGACGCCGAGCTTGCCGAAGATATTCTTCAGATGCCATTTCACCGTATCGGGCGAAATCGAGAGGCCGCGTGACAGATCGCGATTGCTGAGCCCGTCGCTGAGCAGCCGCAGAACGTCGAGTTCACGCTCGCTCAAGCCCAAGCGGCGAGAGGCGACCGTCGTTGCAGGGACCGGTGAGGGCGTGAGACTGGCGGCCAGTTTCGCCAGATATTGCCCGACAATCGCATGATCGCTGCCCGTGACCGATGCAATGCGCTGCCTTGCTGTGTCCTGGTTCAGCAAGGCGACCAGGGACGCGGCGGCCGGGCCCTCATCCAGCACGCTGCGAATGACATCCTGCTGTGCCATGACCGGCAGGCTGGGAGCGATCGCCTCGATGGCGCCTGGTGGATCGCCGGCCTGCTGCCGGCAGAAGGCGAGCAGCAACCGGCTCTGCATCAGCCGCCGGCCGCGGCCCTGCGCGGCAAGGCGTGTGTTGAGATCGTGCAGCAGCGATGTCGCCCGGTCATATTGCTTTTCCGCCAGCAGCAATCTGGCGCTGGCGAGATTGTCGAAGTCCGATGTCGGAATGCAGAAGCCTTTGCCGGTTTCGCTTGAGACATCCGGATCCAGGCCGAGTGCCTGCAGCGCCAGACGCGCACCGACGGTATCGCCGCGTTGCAGGAGCAGCTTGACGCGTTCATGCAGGATGGCGAAAGAGAGGCGGGTCCGCCGTATGGCCACCGCCTGCCGGCGTTCGACCCGGTCGAGCTGGGCCAGGGCGCCGTCGACGCGGCCGGCCGCCGCCTCCAGTCGTGCATGGACCAGCTTGCCGACCACCTCATGGACGACCAGGGCGCTGTCCTCGACGATGTCGCGATGGCGGTTCAGCAGCCGTTCCGCTTCATCCAGGTCGTTCCATTCATACAGCAGCTCGGCTTGAAAGATTCCCACCAGCGCGGCGGCATAGGAGCCTTCGCCCAAGGCTTCCTCGGCGATGTCCTGGGCGCGCGCGAAGAGCTGCGCGGCCTGGCGGAGATTGCCGCCGGCTTTCTCCGCCAGGCCGGTGAGGAGGTCCGCATAGACGATGCCGAAAATCGATTCGGCCCGCACATGGCTGCGACGGGCCATGGCGCTGGCTGCTTTTGCCGCATCCAGATTGCCGAGGGAGTAGTCGCAGTAGCTGCGGATATTCATCAGGGTGCCGTGCAGGAAGGGCTGGTCGTCCGGCAATTGCGGCGCCCATGTCTCGGCAATGCGGCGGGCGCGGGTCGAGCGGTCGGCGGCGCTCGTGACGCCGGCCATCAAGGTGCGCATTTCGGCCTGCCAGAGCGCATATTGCGCGGCGCTGACGGTGTCGCGCAATGCGGTGATGGCGCGGCGCGCGGCGCGTAGCATGCGCGCCGCTTCGACCGGCTTGTTCATATGGAACCACAGCCAGACATGCACCAGCAGCAGGCGCGGCCGGTTGACCGCCACGTCATAGGGAATCTTGCGCAGCCAGTCGCTGAGCTGCATGACATGGCTTTGCCCGATCAGGGCCATGGCGCAGCCTTCGACCTTGTCGGCGGCCTGGTTGCTGGCGCCGGCCGCCAGCAGATGGTTGATGCAGGCCATCAGATCGCCATTGGCTTCGTACCAGTCTGCCGCCCGGCGATGCAGCTGCGGGATCTGGATGGTGTCGCGGCGTTCCATCTGATGCCGCAGGAATTCCGCAAAGAGGTGATGATAGCGGAACCATCTGGCGTCATCGTCGAGCGGGATCAGGAAAAGGCCGCTCCGTTCGACATCTTCCAGCAGGCTGGCGCTGGCGCTGGCGGAGAGCCCGGCCACGGCGGCGCAGAGATCCGCATTGAGCCGGTCGAGGAAGGCGGTCCGGATCATGAAATCCTGCAGCGCCCGCGGCTGGCGAATGAAAACGTCATTGGCGAGAAAATCGGCGATATCGCGGTCCGTGCCGGAAAAGCTCTTGATGAAGGCGGAGCGTTCGACCCGGCGGTCGAGCGACAGGGAGGCAAGCTGCAAGCCGGCGATCCAGCCTTCGGTCCGATGCTGCAGGATGACGAGATCATCGGGGCTGAGGGCAAGCTCGTGCCGGCGGTTCAGAAAATCATCGGTCTCCGCGAGATCGAAGCGCAGATCGGCCTCGTGCAAGTCGATCATCTGGCCATGCACCTTGAGGCGCGCCGCAGCCAGCGGGACGATGCCGCGGCCGGCCAGCACGAAATGGATATGCCCGGGCGCGTAGCTCAGCAGGCTCTCCAGCGCCTGGAGGACAGCGGATGATTGCAGCCAATGGGTATCATCGAGCATCACCACCAGGGGAGCATCTAGCTGCTCCAGATCGTTGATCAGCCCGGCCAGGACCGAATCGGTCGGCAGGACCGGGCTGGAGCGCAGCAGCGCCAGTGCCGATTTGCCGATATCGGCATCGACGGTCTGCAAGGCGGCGATCAGGTAGCAGAGGAACCGGCGCACCTCGTCGTCATCGGCGTCCAGCGACAGCCAGGCGATGCGGCTGCCCTCCTGCGTCAGCCGTTGCGCCCATTGCAGCAGCAGGGTGGTTTTGCCAAAGCCGGCCGGGGCGGAAATGGTCGTTAATTTGCGGCCGGCTACTTTATTCAGGAGCGATTGCAGCCGCCGCCTTTCCACCAGATTGGCGGGGCTTGGGGGCAGACGGTATTTAGTGCTGATCAGGTCTTGACCCAGCCACATGGCGCTTCATCCCTGTCCGGTCGGCCGCGCAACAGCAATCGTTGCCGCGCGCGGCTCTTATTTGACGCCGAGCTTAATCTACCGGCTTGCCGCCCGCCAACCCCGTTCACCGATACGACCGGCCGGGCGTTCATGCCGTTGCGGCATGAACCCATGAAGGCTTGTCCCTCGCTTCTGCATGGCCGGTCGGCATAAGATTGCGTTTGACTCAAGCCGCCACGCTGAGGCTAGTTAAGGCTGAAATCTATATCCTTTTTTTCACTAGAACCTGGCTGGGAGGGTAAAAATGGGCGAGACGCTGCATTTTAAGCGCGCGGAGATGCAATTCGACAAATATGGCGGTCCTCCGGGCACGGCCGAGATCTGCCGGCTGGTCGGCCCCGATGTCAGCAAGACCATGGGCGTCGGCGTCGCCAAATTCGACGATTGCTCGATCGAATGGACAGTCCTTTATGATGAAGTGGTCGTCGTGCTGGAAGGCGAGTTTCGCCTACGCCTGCCCGATCGCGAGATCGACGGTCGTCCCGGCGACGTCATCTGGATCCCGGAAAACACGCCGTTGCGCTATGAGGGCAAAAAGGCTGTCGTCTGCTATGCCTTGCATCCCGTCGACTGGCGCCCCCGGCACAATCTGTAACCGAATCGGCTGGTACCGGGCCTGGCTCAACCGGCCCGGTATCGGCCTGAAACAACGTCATTCAATATTGCGAGCAAGAAAGGATGGGGGTGCCGGCAATGGCCGAGTTGTCGCATCTGTTTTCGCCGATCAAGATCCGTAACCTGGTGATCAAGAACCGGATTCTTTCGACCGGGCATGATACTACCCTGCCCACCAATTTCGTTCCCAATGACGCGCTGGTCGCCTATCAGCAGGCCCGCGCCGAAGGCGGCGTCGGGCTGATCGTCATGCAGGTTTCCGGCGTGCATGAAACCGCACGCTATACCTCGCATCTCCTGATGGCGACGAATGACGATTGCATCCCCCATTACCGCAAGGTGGCGGAAGCGGTGCATCCGCATGGCTGTGCGTTGTTCGGGCAGCTTTTCCATCCCGGCCGCGAGATCATGGAAAGCTCCGACGGCACCGCGCCGGTGGCATATGCACCTTCCGCCGTGCCGAACGAACGTTTCCATGTGATGCCACGGCCGATGTCGCTGGCCATGATCCAGGAAGTGATCGAGGGCTATGCCGCTGCCGCGAGGCGCCTGGAAACGGCCGGCCTGGATGGTGTCGAAATCGTCGCCAGCCATGGCTATCTGCCCTCGCAATTCCTCAATCCCCGCGTCAATCTGCGGACCGACCACTATGGCGGCTCGTTCGAAAACCGGCTGCGCTTCCTGCGCGATGTCGTGGCGGCGGTGCGGGCGGTGACCGCGCCGGATTTCATCGTCGGCCTGCGGGTCAGCGGCGAGGACAAGGACACCGAGGGCCTGACCGATCTCGAATCGCTGGAGGCGCTGGTCGCGCTCGACGGCAGTTTCGATTACTTCAACGTCGTCGCCGGCTCCTCGGCCAGCATCGGTGGTGCCGTTCACATCGCCCCGCCGATGGCTTTCCCCAGCGGCTATGTCGCCCCCTTCGGGGCTGCCGCGAAGGCCAAAGTTAAGACGCCGGTCTTCGTCGCCGGCCGCATCAACCAGCCGCAGGATGGTGACAAGATCATCGCCACCGGCCAGGCCGATATGGTGGGCATGACCCGGGCGCTGATCTGCGATCCGGAGATGCCCTCCAAGGCGCAAGCCGGAAAGCTCGACGATATCCGCGCCTGCATCGCCTGCAACCAGGCCTGTATCGGCCATTTCCACATGGGTTACCCGATCTCCTGCATTCAGCACCCGGAAACCGGTCGCGAGCTGAAATACGGCAAGCTGCAGCCGGCAGCCGTGAAAAAGAAAGTTCTCATCGCCGGCGGCGGGCCGGGCGGCATGAAGGCGGCGGCGGTCGCGGCCGCACGCGGCCATGACGTCACGCTCTGCGAAGCCTCCCCGCGTCTGGGCGGCCAGGCCTTGCTGGCCCAGCTTCTGCCGAGCCGCGCCGAATTCGGCGGCATCGTCACCAATCTCACCCGTGAGATGGAGCTTGCCGGCGTCAATGTGCGGACCCGGACCGAAGTGACGCGGGACCTTGTCGAGGCTGAGAAGCCGGACGCCGTCATCATCGCCACCGGCGCCCAGCCGCGCACGCCGGAGATCGAAGGTGCCGAGACCGCGCATGTGGTCAATGCCTGGCAGGTCATCCGCAACGAAGTGAATATCGGTGCTTCGGTGCTGATCGCCGACTGGCGTTGCGACTGGATCGGCCTTGGCCTGGCGGAAAAACTGGCGCGCAACGGCTGCCGCGTTCGTCTCGCGGTCGATGGCTATATGGCCGGCCAGCGGGTCCATCAATATGTCCGCGATCATTGGGTCGGCGTGTTGCATGATCTCGGTGTCGAGATCATTCCCTATGCCCGGCTTTTTGGCGTCGATGGCTCCACCGTCTACCTGCAGCATGCCACCAGCGGCGGCGCTATGGTCATCGAGGAAGTTGACACATTGGTTGCATCACTTGGGCATGAGCGCGTGCATCAGCTGGAAGACGAGCTTGCGGGTCTTGCGGTAGAGATGCATGTCATCGGCGATTGCCTGACGCCGCGCACCGCCGAGGAAGCGGTTTTTGAAGGATTGAAAGCCGCCACCATTCTTTGACATAGCGGCACAGCGAACGGGAACAACGCAACGACAAGGAAAAGGGGAGTATGTGTCTTGCCGAACAGCAATTTCGCTTATGACATCGCCGATCTGACCGCCAAGGATCGCGACCACATGATCCATCCATGGGTGGATCTGGGGACCGTCCAGTCGCGTGAGCCATTGATCGTGGCGCAGGGCGAGGGCGCTTGTATCTACAACGTCCAGGGCCAGCGCATGATCGACGGGATCGGCGGCATGTGGTGCGTCAATATCGGTTACGGTCGTGAGGAAATGGCTCAGGCGATCGCCGACCAGGCGCGCAAGCTCTGCTATTTCTCGCCCTTCGGCATCATCGGCACGCCGCCCTCGATCGAACTGGCCGAGCGGCTGACGCGCCACGCACCGGGCGATCTCAAGCATGTCTTCTTTACCACCGGCGGCTCGACGGCGGTGGATTCGGCTTTGCGCTTCGTGCATTTCTACAACAACTTCAAGGGCCGCTCGAACAAGAAGCAGATCATCACCCGGGAATATGCCTATCACGGCAGCACGCTGCTTTCCGCCTCGGTGTCCGGCAAGCCGGCCGATCGCGGCCACATGGACCTGATTACTTCCTTCATCCATCATCTGCCGGTACCCAATCCCTATCGCCGGCCGGATGGCATGTCGCTCGAGGAATATGGCGACCAGGTGGTCGGCGACCTTGAACGCAAGATCCTCGAACTGGGCCCGGAAAACGTCGCCTGCTTCATCGCCGAGCCGCTGCTCGCCTCCGGTGGCGTGATCGTGCCGCCGCCGGGCTATCAGCGCCGGACCTGGGAAATCTGCCGCAAATACGACGTGCTCTACATCTCCGATGAAGTGGTGACCGGTTTCGGCCGGCTAGGCCATATCTTTGCCTCGGAAGCGGTTTTCAACATCCAGCCGGATATCATCACCTGCGCGAAGGGCCTGACCTCGGGCTATGTGCCGCTGGGGGCCTTCCTGGTTTCCGACCGCCTCTACGGCGAATTGACCGAAACCGCCGGCAAGGGCCAGTCCTTCTCCAACGGCTATACCTATTCGGCGCATCCGGTCGCCTGCGCGGCCGCCCTCACCAATCTCGATATCATCGAGCGAGACGATATCTGCGGACATGTGCAGCAGGTCGGACCCTATTTCCACCAGCAGCTCGAAACGCTCACCGATCTCGACATGGTGGGCGATGTGCGTGGCAGCCATTTCATGGTCTGCATCGAATGCACGGCGGATAAAAAGACCAAGGCGGTGCCGCCGGCGGAGTGGGACGTGGCGCGGCGCATCTTCGAGAAATGCATGCCGCGCGGCCTGCTGATCCGGCCGATGGGGCATCTCATCGTCTTCTCGCCGACCCTGGTCATCACTCGCGCCCAGATCGATGAAGCGGTGACCACCCTGCGGGCCTGCATGAGCGAGGTGCAGGACGATCTGCGTCGGGACGGCTTCAAGATCGCCGCCTGATTCACCGTTGCTTTCAAGCGGCATTGCGCCGCAAACTGACGCGGTGACTGCCTGCGGCAGTGACCAGGCGAGAGACCGGCCGGGGGGAGACAGCCATGGCCAGATCACCGCGTCAGAAGGCGGCCAGCAAGCCGGCCCGCCAACAGGCCAGGATCGCCCATATCGGGATGATCGATCTTGACGGCGGCTTCCGCGAACGCCGCCTTGCCGTTGCCGATATCGACCAGGCCTTCGGCCGTGGCGGCACCTTCTGCAACGTCGTCAATCAATGGGATGTCGGCGATTCGGTTTTCGGCCCCGGCCCCTTCGTCGGCGAAGCGGTCCGGGTCGATCATGGGTCAGCCCGGCCTTATCCCTTCGAACCCGATGCGGTCATGCTGCTGGCTGAATATGCCGGCGATCAGGCGGAGACGGTGCCCCGCGCCGTCTTGTGCCGGCAGGTCGAGCGTGCCGCAGGGCTTGGCATTGCCGCCCGGGCGGCCTTCGAATTCGAATGGCTGGTTTACGACGAAACGGCCAACAGCCTGCGTGACAAGCAGTTCACGGGACTGACGCCCTGGGCGGTGGATAATCGCTGCTGGGACGGCCTCAGTGCCGCCATCTATGCCGATCCGATCCGTGAGCTGGAGACGCTGCTGCGGAGCGGCGGGATCGGTCTCCTTGGGCTCGGCATGGAATTGGGACCCGGCTGCCTGGAAGGCACGCTGGCAGCAACTGATCCGATATCGGCTGCCGATGAAGCGGCCTTGTTCAAGCTTTATACCAAGGCCTTCTTCCGCCGGCGCAACCAGACAGCGGTCTTCATGTCGCAGCCCGATGCGCAGGCGCCTGGCTTATCCGGCCACATTCATCTCTCGCTGCGGGACAAGCGCGGCCGCAACCTCTTTTATGACGCAGACGGTCCCGACCGCATGAGCGCCACCATGCGGCACTTTATCGGTGGTGTCCTTGCTTTGTTGCCGGAATGCGCGGCTTTGCCGTTGCACACGGTCAATGCCTATCGCCGCTTGTCGCCCGGTAACTGGGCACCGCGCACGGCGACCTGGAGCGTGCAGAACTATTCGACCGCGATCCGGGCCGTGACCGACAATGCCGATCGCTGCCGTCTGGAATTTCGCTTGCCGGGCGCCGATGTTCATCCGCATCTCGCCCTCGCCATGTTTCTCGGCGCCGGTTTGTGGGGCATGGAGCAGCGGATCGAGCCGCCGGTGCCGGTGATCAGCGACGGCCGGGTAGATGTCCCGGTCGGCACATCGCCTTTGCCGCATGACTTGCGGTTGGCGGCCGACGCCTTATCCGCCAGCAAGGTGGCGGCGGATTTGTTCGGCGAGGCTTTCATCGAGCGCTTCGTGCAGTCACGCCGCCATGAATTCCAGGCGCTGCAACGCGCCGTCAGCGCAGCCGAGAAAGCCCGCTACTTCGAAGCGATGTAAGGCTGTAGCGTCATGTGCAGCAGGCTGCCGTTCATTCTGCCGGATGGACCAGCTCGCTGCCGCGTTGCCGTTTCAGCATCTTCGACAGTTTCTCGAAATAGATATAGATGACCGGCGTAATGTAGAGGGTCAGCAGCTGCGAGACCACGAGGCCGCCGACCACGGCAAGACCGAGCGGCCGGCGCAGCTCGGCGCCGGCGCCATGGCCCAGGGCGATCGGCAGGGTGCCCATGATCGCCGCCATGGTCGTCATCATGATCGGCCGGAACCGCAGCAGGCAGGCCTCATGCATCGCCTGTTCCGCCGAGATGCCCTTATCGCGCTGATGCGCGATTGCCACGTCCACCATCATGATCGCGTTCTTCTTGACGATACCGATCAGCATCACGATGCCGATGATCGAGATGACGTTCAGATCGGTCTTGAACAGCATCAGGGTGATCAAGGCGCCGAGACAGGCCGCCGGCAGGCCGGACAGAATGGTGATCGGATGAATGAAGCTCTCATAAAGAATGCCGAGCACCACATAGATGACGAAGACCGCCGCCATCAGCAGCAGGCCCTGGCCCGCCAGTGAATCCTGGAAGACCTGCGCCGTCCCCTGGAAGCTGGTGGTGATGGTCGGCGGCAGCTTCATATCGGTCTTCACCTGATTGATCCAATCGACCGCCTGGCCCAGCGAGACACCCGGGGCAAGGTTGAAGGAGACGGTGACCGACGGAAGCTGCGACTGGTGATTGACGCTCAGCGGCCCGGCTTTGCGATGGATCGTGACCAGTGAATCCAGGGGGACCAGCTGGCCGGTATTGCTGTGAATATAGATGCTGCTGAGTGTCTGCTCGTTCTGGCGGAATTCGGGCAGCACTTCCAGGATGACTTCATAATCGTTGCTGGGTTGGTAGATCGTGGCGATCTGCCGGCTGCCGAAGGCGCCATAAAGGGTGCTGCGGATCTGGTCCGTGGTGATGCCAAGCAGCGCCGCCCGGTCGCGGTCGATATCGACGAAGATCTGCGGGCTGCGGATCTGAAGATCGCTGGTGACATCGCGCAGGCCGGATATCGCAGCAACGCGTTTCTCGAATTCCGGCGCCAGCCTGTTCAGTTCGTCGAGATCCGTTCCCTGCATCGTGACCTGATACAGGCTCTTCGCCGAGCGTCCGCCGACCTGGATGTTCTGGACGGGCTGCATATAGACCTTCAGGGAGGGGATATGCGCCAGTTCCGGCCGCAACCGGTTGATGACGTCGCTGACCTAGACCTTGCGTTCATTCAGCGGCTTCAGCCCGACGAACATGCGGCCTGAATTCTCACCGCCGGCGCTCGACGAGCCGACGCTGGAATTGACCGTCGAGACGGCGGGATCGGCGGCAATGATGGCGGCCGCCTGTTGTTGCACCACCGTCATGCCGGCGAAGGAGATATCTTCCGGTCCTTCGGTCGTGATGGAGATCTGCCCGGTGTCCTCGATCGGGAAAAAGCCCTTCTGCACCACGGTCAACAGATAGAAGGTGAGGCCGAGCGACGCCAAGGTGATGAGGAGCACGACCGGCTTGATGCGCAGGGCGGCCGAAAGCGTGACATCGTAGAGCCGGTGCAACGCATCGAAACCGGCTTCGAAGAAACGATAGAGGCGGCCATGCTGGGTATCGTGACTTCCTGCGCGCAGCAGCCGGCTGCACATCATGGGGGTGAGGGTCAGCGACACGAATCCGGAAATCAGAATGGTCAGGCTGATGGTGACGGCGAATTCGCGGAACAGGCGGCCGACGATGCCACCCATGAACAGGACCGGAATGAAAACCGCGACCAGGGACAGCGTGATCGACAGAATGGTAAAAGCGATCTCGCGAGAGCCCTTCAAGGCCGCCGCCCACGGTTTTTCGCCCTCCTCGATATGGCGGACGATGTTTTCCAGCATGACGATGGCGTCGTCGACCACAAAGCCGACGGATAAGGTGAGGGCCAGGAGCGACAGATTGTCGATTGAATAGCCCATGAGATACATGAAGGCGAATGTGCCGACCAGCGACACGGGCAGCACGACGGCGGGAATCAGCGTGGCGGTCAGGTTGCGCAGGAACAGGAAAATCACCATCACCACGAGCCCGATGGTGAGGGCCAGGGTGAACTGTACGTCCGTCACGGATGCACGGATCGACTCCGATCGATCGAGCAGGACGTTCAGCTTCACCGATGCGGGAATTTGCGCGTTCAGATACGGCATCATTTCCTTGACGGCATCGACGACGGCGACGGTATTGGCATCGGGCTGGCGGCGGATGGCCAGCAAGATCGATCGCTTGCCGTTGAACCAACTGGCGGTCTTGTCGTTCTCGACGCTATTCACGACATTGGCGATGTCGCCCAGCCGCACCGGATTTCCATTCCGGTAGGCGACGATCAGCGGCCGGTATTGAGTGGCTTCCGTGAGCTGCTGGTTGGCCTGGATGACCGCGCTGCGATCGGTGCCGCTGAGCGAACCGACAGGCGTATTGGAATTGGCCGCATTGACCGCATTCTGGATGTCGTCGAAGCCGACGCCCATGCCGGCCAGGGTATTGGGGTTGAGCTGAACCCGCACTGCGAATTTCTGCGCGCCATAGACCTGCACCTGGGCGATGCCGGGCAGGGTTGAGATGCGCTGGGCGATCAGGGTCTCGGCATATTCGTCGACGGCCGAGAGCGGCAGCGTATCGGATGTCAGTGAGAGGAACAGAATGGGGGCGTCGGCGGGATTCACCTTACGGAAACTCGGCGGCGTCGTCATTTCCTCAGGCAACTGCCGCGCGGCGGTGGTCAAAGCCGATTGGACATCCAGCGCTGCGCCATCGATATCGCGGTTGAGGTCGAATTGCAGCTGGATATTGGTGGAGCTCTGGGTGCTGGTCGAGGTGATGGAATCGATGCCGGCAATCGTCATGAATTGCCGTTCCAGCGGTGTCGCCACCGATGCCGCCATGGTCTCAGGGCTGGCACCGGGCAGTGATGCGGTTACCTGAATTGTGGGGAAGTCGACCCGCGGCAAGGCTGCAACGGGCAGCAGGCGATATCCGAAGATGCCGATGATCACGAAAGTGACCATCAGCAAGGTGGTCATAACCGGTCGGCGGATACAAAGCTCCGGCAATGTCACTGCATGGCCTCCACCGAGGTCGTCGTCTGTTCGGCCTTACGTTGCTCGACCGAAACCTTGGCGCCGTTTTCCAAGCGCATCTGGCCTTCGGTGACGACCTTTTCGCCCGGGGAAACACCCTTTGAAATGACCGCCTTGTTCTCGATCCGTTGCGCCACCGTGACCGGGCGCATTTCCACGGTCATGTCGGGTTTGACGATCCAGACATAAGACCCCTGCTGGCTGATCTGCAGCGCATCGGTGGGAACCACGATCGCTTTCGGATCGGTCTTCAGCGTCATGATGATATTGACGTACTGGCCCGGCCAGAGCCGCTCGTCGATATTGTCGAATTTGGCCTTGACGGTCAGCGTATTGCTGGCGGAATCGATGGTGTTGTCGATAAAGGCGACATCGCCCTGCTGGGCAGGCGGTGTTTCGCCGACGATCGACGGCAATTGCTTGGCGTCGGGAAAAATGGCCGCGACGTGAACCGGCCCTGCTTGCATCGCCGCCTGGATGTCGTCGAGATAGTTCTGCTGCACGGAAAAACTGACATAGATCGGCCGGAGCTGGTTGATCGTCATCAGCGGCGTGGTGTCGGCCTGGCGCACCAGATTGCCCAATTTGGAATTGATGCTGCCGATGCGCCCGGAAATCGGCGCCTTGATGACCGTGTAGCTCAGCTCGACCTGATCGGCCTGAACCTGCGCCTCGTCGGCGGCGACCGTCGCCTCGAAGGCGGCGACATCGGTCTTTGCCTGATCCAGGGTCTGCGCCGAGGTAAAGTTCTTTGCCGCCAGCGGTATCAGCCGGTTGACGTTGCGCTTGGCGTTTTCGAGTTGGGCGCGGTCCTTGGCGAGATTGGCCTGGGCCTGGCGCAAGGCGGCCTGCAACGCCCGGTCATCCAGCGTCATCAGCAGGTCGCCGGCCTTGACTTCCTGGCCTTCCTGGACATTGACGCTGGCGATCACGCCTTCGATGCGGGGCTGGACCGCAACCGTCGCCATCGGCTGCACGCGGGCGACCGTATCGATCTGTTGGGGCATCGGCTGTTGCGTGACTTCCGCCGCATAGACGGGCAACCCGGGTTGGCTGTGATGCGCGTTGGGGTCGGGCGCGGCATCGCCGCTCCCAAAACCGCGCACGGCAAGATAGCCGAGCCCGGCCAGTGCGACGGCGGCGATCAACAAGAGTTTCGATTTCATTCAGCCTTACCTGGATTACGATCGATGTTCGATCGAAGGGTGATCGCACCGACAATTGCCTGAGACATCATAATACGCCATGTGACGCTAAATCCTGCGCCAGCCATGGTGTCGCCAAGGCACTTCAGATTCTGCGTTCTTTGGCTTGATCATATCAGATCGTTTATTCTAGACTAGAACTCTAAAGTTAAAGTTCCAATGAATGGCATTAGAAAATTTTCCTGAATCCGCCGAAATTGCTATCTCCGCCGTGCAAAGCGAGCCGGTGGAGGAGCAGCATTGGCGCCAAAAACGACGCCGGAATATCCTGACCGCGGCCGGCACCCTGTTCGCCAGGGACAGCTATGACGCCGTTCAGATGGACGACATCGCTCGTCTTGCGGGTGTCGGCAAGCCTACGATCTACCGGTATTTCGAGTCGAAGGATGAGCTGTTTCTCGAGGTTTTCCGCGAGGCTTTGGAACAATTGGAGCAGGGGATCGGCCGGATTCTCTCGGCCGATATCACGGCGACCCAGGCCCTGACGGAACTGTTGGGGTTGTCCTTCAACCTGCTTGGCAACCAGGTCTCGGCCCTGCGACTGTTGACCGGCGACCGTCCCCAACTGATCGTGCAATGGCGTGAGGAATTTAGTCAGCGTCGGGGACTGATCATGACGGCGTTCCGAACGGTCCTCGAACGAGGCATCAATAAGAATGAATTCCGCTCCGTCGATCTGGATGTTCTGCCGGCCATGTTCATCGGGGTGGTCCGCGGCGGGCTGATGGGGTCAGACCAGCACGATGCGGGGCCATCGCATCTGGCACAGACGGCAGTCGACCTGCTTCTGTCCGGACTCCGCAAGGGCCCGACGACGGTTTGAGGCCGTCTCGGCGAATCCATCCGCGGTTTTCCGTTCGCGCGGCACGATGTGCAGATGCTGTCCGCCGAATCGATGTTGCACAGGCCACGTGCAATGCGCTATCGCGAGGCATAGGGCGGTGTTCCCGATCGCGATTGACTTCGGTCTGTCTTCCTGAAACAGTTTTCCAACCAAGCGACCAATGGTTCAACATTGGCTCAAAATTAGAGGGGAGGCATATGCGCGTTGCCACGTTCACGTATCGCGGCGCTCGCTCGGTCTGTCGTCTTTTGCCGAGCGGGGATCACATCCAACCAATCGATCTTGGTTCTTCCGGCCAGCAGGCCGGCGTTCTTGCTCTCATCGATTTCGCCGCCGGGGGCGGCACCTTGCGGGATGTTGGCGATCCGATCCCGCTCAACGACGTAAAACTGGAAGCGCCGATTCCAAAGCCGCGCCGCAATCTCTTCTGCGTCGGAAAAAACTATCGGGATCATGTCCAGGAGCTCAGCAAAGGCGGCTTTGCTTCGGATAAGGCGGCGAAAGAAGATCTGCCGGCGGTTCCGATCATCTTCTCCAAGCTGCCCGATTGCGTCATTGGCCCGAATTGCGCCATCAGGATAGATCCGAAAGTCAGCAAGAAAATCGATTATGAGGCCGAACTGGCGGTCGTTATCGGGCGGGGCGGGCGGCACATCGCCAAGGCCGATGCGCTCAGCCATGTCTGGGGCTATACGATCGTCAATGACGTCACGGCGCGCGACCTGCAGCGCGACCATCAGCAGTGGTTGATCGGCAAGTCCCAGGACACCTTCTGCCCCATGGGGCCCTGGCTGGTCAGCAGCGTCGAGTTCGACCTCAAGAACACCAATATCCGCTGCTGGGTGAATGACGAATTACGCCAGAACGGCAATACGCGGGATATGATCTTCGATGTGCCGACGCTCATCGAAAGCATCTCTGCCGGCATCACCTTGCAGCCGGGCGATGTCATCGCGACGGGAACACCGGCCGGGGTGGGAGTCGGGTTCAAGCCGTCGAAATATCTCGTGCCGGGCGACCGTGTGCGAATCGAAATCGACCGGATCGGTGTCTTGGAGAATCCGGTCGCGTTCTGGGAGGGCTGACCAAACCGGGCGTCTTCAGTCGCTCGGGGCATTTCGTCAAATAACGGCGAAGGAGGTTACATGCCGCATGCTTCTGTCTCGAGTGTCATTGACGCACCCGTCGATCAGGTGTGGAAGCGGATTCGCGATTTCAACGCCCTGCCGCAATGGCATCCGGCGATGAAGGACAGCCGCATCGAAAACGGGCTGCCATCGGATAAGGTTGGGTGCATCCGGAACTTCCATCTGCAGGATGGCGCGAATATCCGCGAGCAGCTTCTGGCCTTATCGGATCGCGACCATAGCCTTACCTATTCGATTCTCGACTCGCCCCTGGGCGTGCAGAACTATGTATCCACGGTCAAGCTGATGCCGGTCACCGATGGCGACCGTTGCTTCATCAAATGGAGCGCGGATTTCGACTGCGAGCCGCAACGCAGCGAGGAACTGGTGAATATCTTCAGACAGGCCGTCTATCAGACGGGCTTTGACGCGCTAAAAAGCCATTTCTCGCGATAATGACCCGGTCGGGCCGTCAATCGCGTGCATCGCTGCCGAGATCGAAGGTCTGCACGCTTTCCAGATTGGTCGGACGCTGTAGCACTTCAGGGTGCCGCAGCGTCCGCGCCGCATCGTAATAGCCGGCACGCCAGTGATCCTCCATCGATTGCCGGGAGAATTCGTAATCCTTGGAATGTCCCTCGTATTTGGCCGTGCGATAGATCAGATGGACGATGTTATAGACTTTGTGCGAGGCGACGGTGCCGAGCAGTTTCGCTTCATCGCTCTCGCGCAGCTCCGGCGGTAATTGCGATAGCAGATTGCCGAGTGCGCACCGCAAGCGTTGCATCCGCTTGAACTGATCGGTATTTGCCCGCGTCCGGCTGGAATATTGAATCTCCTTTTGCCTCATCATGACTTCCGCCAGGTCGCGCGGAAATGTGCCGCGGGCGTTCCAGAGATCCACCTGAAAGGCGAGCGTATCCTGGCGCAGCTCGTTATTGACGAGCCAGCTCAGCGGCGTGTTCGATACCAGGCCGCCATCCCAATAAAATTCGCCTTCGATCTCCACGGCCGGAAAGCCGGGCGGCAGGGCACCGCTCGCCATCACATGATGCGGACCGATCTTATGCGTCGTCGTGTCGAAATAGCTGAAATTGCCGCTGCGCACATTCACCGCGCCGACGCTCAGCCGCATGCCGTCATTGTTGAGGCGATCGAAATCCACCAATCGCTCCAGCGTCGTCAGCAAAGGGCTCGTATCATAGAGGCTGGTCGCTGCATGGCTGCCGGGCGGATAGAACCAGGGTCCCGGCAGGCGCGGTGCGAAGAAGCTGGGCGCGCCGAAGGTCGCAGCCTGCAAGGCGCTCATTTGGTTCAAGGCGGTGCGCGTTGCGTCGCCGCGCAGCAGCGGGGCAAACCAACTGTCGCCGCATCCCGTCCCGCCCACCAGCGAGACCTCCTCCCAGAATTGCCGCAGCTTCGCGACGCGTTCCTTTGGCGGATTGCCGGCGATCAAGGCCGCATTGATGGCGCCGATCGAGATGCCGGCAACCCAGTCCGGCTGCAATCCGGCTTCCGCAAGTGCTTCATATACGCCGGCCTGATATGCGCCGAGCGCACCGCCGCCTTGTAACAACAATGCAATGCAGTCGAAGGGTGGCCGCGTTTCGACGCGATGGGTTTTCCTGAGCGGTGTTTTTGTCATGCGGATCTCTTGCGGGAATAGTCGAGGGGGCGTCGCGGTATCGCAATATGATTTTTGCGTCTGAGCAATAGCTTACGAAAAGAGCATCTCCTCCCAAGCATCTGGCATTTGAGTGAGAGATATTGAAAGACGCAAGTTAAATGATGGCGCCAAGCCGCCGCCGCCCACCCTTGACGCCGATTCTTGAAGCCCAGCCTTGAAGCACAGGGATGGGGGGGTAGAATGGCCATTCCGATGATGAGAATAATTGGACGCATCTTACAGAATGGGCACGCAAATGGGACATACAGTCGAATTGAAAGCCGCGGATGGATTTAAACTCGGCGGATATCGCGCGGAACCTGCCGGCCGCCCGAAAGGCGGACTTGTCGTGCTGCAGGAGATCTTCGGCGTTAATCATCATATACGCGCGGTGACGGATCGTTTCGCCGCCGAAGGCTATGTGGCCCTGGCGCCCGCTTTGTTCGATCGAGCGGACCGAAATGTGGAGCTCGGCTATGATCAGGCCGGCATAGACCGCGGGCTTAAGCTGCGCAGCCAGATCCAATTGACAGATACCTTGGCTGACATTCAGGCAAGCATTCAGGCGCTGTCCGATGCCGGCAAGATCGCCACCATTGGCTATTGCTGGGGTGGATCGCTGGCCTTTCTATCGGCAACGCGTCTGAACGGTCTCGCTTGTGCCATCGGTTATTATGGCGGGATGATCGCCGCCCATGCCGGCGAGAAGCCGAAAGTGCCGGTGCTGCTGCATTTCGGCGAAGAAGATCACGGCATCCCGCTCACCGATGTCGAGAAGGTTCGCCAAGCCAGGCCGGAGATCGAAATTCATGTTTATAAGGGCACTGGTCACGGCTTCAGTTGTGATGAACGCGAGTCCTTTAACGCAACGAGCCATGAAACGGCGCTCAAGCGCAGCCTGGCATTTCTTGATCAGCACCTTGCGTAAAATTTAATTGCCGCCACACGCCTGCAGCGCTGGCGGTCGACTGCCTCGTCACGATCTTGTGACGAGGCCGGTGCCCGATATGACCTAAATCTCACCATACTGTGAAAGCATCCTGCTTGAGGCTGCCTTTCAGCCGTCTTACGTCTTTCCTGCTCGGTAACCATCCGGACAGACAACGTTCCATTTTGCAGTGCTGCATGCTGGCAATGGCAGTGTCCGGAAATGGCAGGAAGGAGATGCGATATGCTGAAACGCTTTCTGTTAACGACCGCTGTTTTGAGCGTCGCCGCCATGCCGGTGAGTATTGCCCCGGCTCTCGCCCAGGATAGCAATCAGCCGACCACGACTTCACCGGCTCCCGCGCCGGCACCGGCAACGCCGGATGCCGCGTCTACAGCGGCGGAGGCGCCGGCGACGCCGCCCCCCAGCGATGCCATCATTGCTGCCGAGAGCAGCGGCGAGATTCGTGCCGATAAGCTGATCGGCATGAAGGTCTATAATGCCGACGGGAAGGAAGTCGGCAAGGTGAAGGACGTGCTGTTCGATAAGGACGGTACCGCCAAGGGTGTCGTGCTCTCCGTCGGTGGGGTGCTCGGCATCGGTGCCAAGCCGGTCGGCTTGCAATGGAAGGAAATCGACCTGCAGCCCGAACAACAGGTGGTAAAGGTCAATTATTCGAAGGAGCAGCTTGAGGCGGCGCCGAGCTTCAAGACTCAAGAAGCCCAGGCCTCCGATATGAATTCAACCGATCAGTCGGGCCAGCCGACAGCCGCACCGTCGCCAAGCGGCACGGCCCCGGCACCGAGCGGGTCCGGCTCCACGGAGTAATGTGAACTTGGCCCGCTCTCACAAGCCCGGCAGCAGCAACGCTGCCGGGCTTTTTGTTGTATTTGCAAAAAGCATTGGCCTAAAGGCCAATTTGCGCATCTCCGAGAATCATAGTAGGTTTTTGATGACAGGTTTCAGCCCGTATTGATCGAAAGGGTGATGGCGGTTTCCGCCATCGATCAAGGAGGTTGGATGAATTCGCGTTTCCGTTTCGCTTAAACTTGCACAACCTCGCCTCATTCAGGGGCGAGCCGATTTCGTCTGTAATCACCTCTGACAGTGGCCGGCATTGGATGGAATGGCGGCTGCGCTGCGTCAGGTGTTGCCTGAAAATATCGTGGGTTCTCTCACGACCAGGAATAGCCTGATACCGGGCACGTTCCGCTCTGCTGCATAAGGTCGACAATCACAAACACGACCATCGAAGGGGGAAATCGATGACATGGGAGCAAGTCTATAATCCGTTGGGATCGATGGCGGGATCGACCATCGTCGCTGCCCTGCCTGTTCTGGTCCTGCTGATCTTGATCGCATCCAACAAGGTCAAGGCGCATATCGCGGCGATCATCGCCTTGATCGTCGCCAATCTCGTCGCCATCCTCGCTTTCACGATGCCGGTGGAACTGTCGCTGCGCGCGACGGTGCTTGGCGCCGTGACGGGCTTTTTCCCGATCGGCTGGATCGTTCTCAACGTCATCTTCCTTTATCGGCTGACGGTCGAGAAGGGGGCGTTTGATGTCCTGAAGACCACGATCGGCGGCGTCACCAACGACCGGCGTCTTCAGCTTCTGCTGATCGCTTTCTCCTTCGGTGCTTTCTTCGAAGGCGCTTCCGGTTTCGGGACGCCGGTTGCTGTCACCGGCGCGATTCTGATCGGGCTGGGCTTCTCGCCCTTGGCGGCTTCCGGCCTGTCGCTGATTGCCAATACCGCGCCCGTCGCTTTCGGCGCGCTCGGCACACCGATCCAAGGCCTGGCGCAAGTGACGGGCCTCGATCCCTATCTGCTTGGCGCGATGGTGGGGCGGCAATTGCCGTTCTTCTCGCTGATCGTGCCCTTCTGGCTGATCTGGGCCTTTGCCGGCTGGCGCGGCATGTGGCAGATCTGGCCGGCAGTTCTTGTCTGCGGCATTTCGTTTGCCGTACCGCAATTCGTGATCTCCAACTACATCAACCCCTGGATTGTCGATGTCGGCGCCTCGCTGATCTCGATGGCCTGCCTGATCGGCTTCCTGAAATTCTGGCGCCCGAAGGAAGTTTGGACATCGCCGGCATTGCGCAGCCACGATGTTTCCGGCGACGGGCGGATCGTTCCGAAGGAACCGGAAACCCGGCCGAGCAGCGGCCAGGTCTGGATGGCCTTGCTACCTTGGATCATCGTCTGCATCGTGCTGCTGGTCTGGGGCACGGGCTGGTTCAAGACGGCGGTCAATTCCTGGGCCACCTGGAACTATCCGGTGCCGGGTCTCGACAAGATGATCACCAAGGTGCCGCCGGTGGTGACGCAGCCGACACCGGAAGGGGCCGTCTTCTCCTTCAGCTGGCTGTCCTATACCGGCACCGGCATGCTGATCGCCGCCGTCGTTGCCGGTTTCCTCATGGGCTTTTCGCCGGGACGCCTGGTCAAGGTCTATGGCGGGACGATCCGGGTCTGCGCCTATTCGCTGATCACCATCTCGGCGATGCTCGCCATCGGCACGCTGACCCGCTTGTCGGGAATCGATGCGACGCTTGGCCTTGCTTTCGCGACGACTGGCGTCCTCTATCCCTTCTTCGGCACCTTGCTCGGCTGGTTGGGCGTTGCTCTGACGGGATCGGATACGGCGTCGAACGTGCTGTTCGGCAACCTGCAAAAGATCACCTCCCAGCAGCTTGGGCTGTCGCCGATCCTGATGGGCGCCGCCAATTCATCGGGCGGTGTGATGGGCAAGATGATCGATGCCCAGTCGATCGTCGTCGCGTCGACGGCGACCAACTGGTTCGGTCATGAAGGATCGATCCTGCGCTTCGTCTTCTGGCATTCGATCGCGCTGGCTTGCCTGGTTGGCATCCTCGTCATGCTGCAGGCCTATGTCTGGCCCTTCACCGCGATGGTGGTGGTGGCGCCGTAACAGCAATCAGGTGAAAAAAGAGGGCGTCCGTGGCGGGACGCCCTTTTTTATTTCTCTCGATGCGACGCCGGTCAGCCGGCCCTGATCCGGGCGATGAAGGTATCGACCTGCAACTTCAGCATCTCGGATTGCGATGACAGCTCACCGGCGGCGGTCAGAACCTGGGTCGACGCGCCGCCTGCCTCATGAGCGGCTTCGGAGACGCCGGTGATGTTGCGGTTGACCTCATCGGTTCCGGCGGCGGCCTGCTGGGCATTGTTGGAGATTTCCTGGGTCGCCGCCGATTGCTCCTCCACCGCGGCGGCGATGGCGCTGCTGATCTCGTTGATCCGGCCCATCGTGCTGCTGATATGCTGGATGGCATCGACCGCCAGCCGGGTGATTTCCTGCATGCTCCCGATCTGGCCGGAGATCTCCTCGGTCGCGCGGGCCGTCTGATTGGCCAGGGACTTGACCTCGGAAGCAACCACGGCGAAGCCTTTCCCGGCCTCGCCGGCACGGGCGGCTTCGATCGTGGCGTTGAGCGCCAGCAGATTGGTCTGGCTCGCGATGTCGTTGATCATCTGCACGATGCCGCCGATCTTGTCGGCCGCCTGAGCAAGGCTTTCAATCGTCTCGCCGGTTTTGGCAACTTCATCTACCGCGGCTCGGGCGACATTGGTGCTGTCCGAGACCTGACGGCTGATTTCGCCGATCGAAGCGGAAAGCTCTTCCGATGCCGCGGCGACCGTCGTCACATTGGCCGACGCCTGGGTTGCCGCGGCAGCGACGGCGGAAGCCTGCCGCGTGCTTTCCTCGGCGACGCTGGACATCGATTGGGCATTGGCGCGCAATTCGGTGGCGGATGATGAAACGGCCTGGACCACACCTTGAACGCTGCTTTCAAAACTGTCCGCAAGCTCATTCATCAGGCGCTTCTTTTCCGCCTCCGCCTCGCGCTCGGCCTCGGCTTGATGCCGGCGCATGTCATCCATCTCGATCAGCTTGCCGCGGAAGACATCGATTGCCCGCGCCATCACGCCAAGCTCATCGCCGCGCTGCGTCGAGGGGACGTCGAGTGCGGTATTTCCCTCGGCCAGGAAGCCGACCGTCTGCGTCAGGCCTGTCAGCGGGCGGGCGATGAGGCCGCGCACCAGAAACGTGATGATGATCGCCATGACAATGATCAACACGATGGCGGCGATCAGGATGAATGTGGTCAGTTCGCGCGAGGAAGCGAGGATTTTATCCTGGGGCAGATTGACCATCACCGACCAGGGTGTCGTGGTCTGGCCGATGGTGACCGGCTCGAACATGCGATAGACATTCGTGCCTCCCGATCGCGAGTAGTCCATATACATATACGATTTGCCGGTGGCGATCGCCGTCTTGGTCTGGGTGAGTGACGGCGTATCTTCGTCGATCGGGTGGGTGATCTTGCTGGTATCGCGGAAGGTGGCCCAGTTGCCCTGGTTGGAAATCAGCGAGACATTGCCGGTTTCATAGGGCTTGATTTCGCCAAGGCTGGTTTGCAGGCTCTCGAGATTGAGATCGAGGCCGACAACGCCTTTGATCTTGCCGCCGATGATGATGGGTGTGACCAGACTGGTCATCACCACCGTCTTGCCGTTGACCTCATAGGGATAAGGCTCGACGATCTGCGGCTTGCCGGAATTGCGGGCCAGCAGATAGTAGTCGCCGGGACCCGGCTTGTCGTAATCGACCAGTGGCGTCAGATCGACACTGTTGGCGTCTTTATAAACGGCATAAGGCACGAAACGGCCGGTGGTGTCATGGCCGGGCTTGTTGACGAAATCCGCATCCTTTCCGTCCACCGCATTCGGCTCCCAGGCGGTCCAGATCGCCAGATATTGCGGATTGGCTTTGACCGCGCTTTCGAGTATCGCCAGATACATCATGCGGTCGGTGATGCCTTTGCCCTGTAGGCCGATGAAGGCATCACGTATTGCTTCGATCGTTTTGAAGCCGGGATTCAGATCGCTTTGCACACGCGCACCGATGCCGCTGGCGAGGGAACGCCCGTTCTCCAGCGCCATTTTTTCCGTGGTGCTCGAACTCTTGGACGACAAGATATAGGCCATTGCCGCCATCCCGATCAGCAGGGCGCCGATCACCGACAGCAATATCTTGGCGCTTAGCGACAAGCGGCCCAACGCCGTGCCGAGTTGCCTTTTCGACATCTGAATCTCCCAGATTCTTATCTGGCATCTCCTAAGTATCGGAGATGCGGTTATTCTTCCATTTTAGTGACAAAAATTTAGAATTCGTAAAGACGAGTCTTGTCGCAGAAAGACACCTTTAACTTGCAATGGGCCCCGTATTGAAGCATCGGAAAGGGAAGTCGGTGATGGGCGGCTCCGCCTTCAAATTTTCCGATGTTTGCTGCAAACTGACAGACAAATTCGCCGCAGGAGGAAGCATGCATATTCCCCAGCAGCAATTGCAGGATCTCTATACGCTCTGGCATTCGCGGCTGCATCATCGCCGCATGCCTGATCGGGCGGATTTCATACCCGAAGATTTTCGCCCCTGGTTCGGCCATATCGGCATCGTGGCAGCGGAAAAGCCGGATTATCATTCGCGCTATCCGCGCTGGCGCGTGGTGCTCTCGGGCAATGCCATGACGGAATATGATGGCGGTGACTGGACCGGCCAATTACTGGACGAGGCCGTGCCGGATGATGCGCGCGGTGCCTTATTGGCGCCTTATGATCAGATGGTCGATCGACTGGCACCGATCTATTGGATGATCGATAGTGCGATCGGCGGATCGGCTTTGGCCAAATATCACCGTCTGCTCCTGCCTGTGACTTGCGGCGTGCCTGGCATCGGCAAGGTCATAGTCGGTATCTATGCGGAGCCGGATGATCGCCGGACGCGACCAACGGTCTATGATGCGATGGCGGCCACGACGATGGCGAAGGCCTGGCAGGCTGCATCATAGGATGCGATCGAAACCTGGTTGATGGCTTAGTTATGACCGGATAAGCCGGCGATCTGCAGTCGCACGCAAGCGCCGCCGGATGAGGCACGATCGATGCTGATCTTGCCGCCCTGTATCTCGATGAAATGCTGCGCAATGCTGAGGCCGAGGCCGAGGCCGCCATATTCGCGGGAATTCGAATTGTCGCGCTGCCAGAAGGGCTGAAACGCATCTTCACGCGTGGCGTCGTCGAAGCCGTCGCCGCTATCGATAATGCGGATCTCGGTCCTGTCGTCATCGATCCGATCGGCTTCGACACGAATCAGGCCGCCACGCGGACTGAATTTTGCCGCATTGCTGATGACATGTATCAGGGCCTGCCGCATCAGCGCCGGGTCACCGCTCCCGTGCAGTTCCGTGCTGATGTCAGTAACGATGCGCTGCTGCTTCTCATTCAGGAGGGGACGCAGGCTGTTGATTGCTTCCTCCGCGATCTTGTCGAGCCGAAGCCGGGCGCGGTCGGCGACAATGGCATCGGCTTCGATCCGTACCATGCTCAGGACATCATCGACGATCTTCAGCAGATGCTGTCCCGATCTGTTGATGTCGGCCGCGTAGCGAATGACCTTGCGGCTGTCCAATGTTCCATCCGGCATGGTCAGAAGGTCGGAGAAGCCGAGGATCGCATTCAATGGGGTTTTCAGCTCGTGACTCATATTCGCCAGGAATTGCGATTTGGCCCGGCTGAATGCTTCGGTCTTTTCCAGCGCCACGGCATAATCGGCATTGCGCTGATCCAATTGCTGCATCAACGCAGTCAGCTTTTCGTTGGCGGCGACGAGTTGCTGCTCGCGTAACGCGAGCGCCTCCTGATTACGGCGCGATTGATCGACCCGCATGATGATATAGGCAAAGCCGACGGTGCTCAGCCAGACGGCGACGACCTGCGGCGGCGCGCCCAGGCTGACCAGCCGCCAGGCCTGGCCGGGCTCGAACAGCAGGAAGGAAGGAGTGCTGCCGCTCATGCCGGCCACAAGGCCGAGAACCGACCACTGCCACAGGTGCAGGTTGCGGCGCCGATAAGAGAAGCATTGCAACAGCGCGAGAGAGGCGATGAAGGTCACGCCAATTCCGACAGCGCCGACCGTCGCCATCGGGCCGCCGATCCAGAGCCGGACGACCGCGGCAATGGCCATGGTCGTCAAGCCGCCGGCCAAGCCACCGAAAAAGGTGCCCAAGGCGATCATCGTTGCTCTGATATCGATGAGCATATCGGGCATCGGCAAGGTTGGTTGCAGCATCGTCAGCGCGGCTAATCCGCCGAAAATGATGCCCCAAGCCAGCCAGCGCATCGAAGACGGGAGATTATCGACTGTCGCCCTATACCAACCGATCCCCAGACAGGCGAGGCCGATTACCGAGGCATGCAGAACCACATCGAGCAAACCGGAAAGCAGATGTTGGATCATTACGGATGATCTGGCTCCCTTGCCTGCACGCCCTAAGCCACCGCGGATAACAATCAGCGGTCGAGATGATACAGACAGGCTTTCAATCGCGAAAGCGGTTGTCTACACAAAACCCACTAATTCTGCGTATTTAGAAGAGAAGTCTATTGTGAGAATTATTTCTTGACGACTTGCTATTTCCTTGGCTGCCGGCTACATGGCGGCGGCCATTTTCGGCTTGGCTTTCAGGAATACGTTTATCGTGCAGGGTTTAACACGTTGGCTCCGTAGTTTCGTGCCGGGCCCGATGACCGGCAATGGCTGGGAACGGCTGAGAAGCTGCTTCGGCGCCTTGCTCGGCATCGTCTTCACCGGCCTTGCCAGCCGCTACATCCTGGGGCCCGAGGGTGCGTCGCCCCTCCTGATTGCACCGATGGGGGCATCGGCGGTGCTGCTCTTCGCCGTACCGGCCAGCCCGCTCGCGCAGCCCTGGTCGATCATCGGCGGCAATCTCGTCTCGGCCACGATCGGTGTGACCGCCGCCCTTTATATAAGTGATCCCTTCCTCGCCGCGGCGGTTGCGGTTGCCGTATCGATCGGGGCGATGTTCGCGTTGCGCTGCATCCATCCGCCCAGTGGCGCGGTAGCCCTGACCGCCGTCCTCGGCGGGCCGGCCATTCACAATCTCGGTTATGGATTCGTGGCATTGCCGGTCGGGTTGAATTCGTTCTTCCTGCTGCTGACGGCCTTGATCTTCAATAATCTTGCGCGGCACCGCTATCCGCATGTGTCGCAGGTGGTGCATACGAATATCCATCGCACCGCCGATCCGAAACCGGGCGATCGCCTCGGTTTCGTCCCGGCCGATCTGGATGAAGTCCTCAAGGAATATAAAGAGCTTCTCGATATCAGCCGCGACGATCTGGAAAATCTGTTTTTGCAGACCGAGATGCATGCCTATCGGCGGCGCTTCGGCGACATTCTCTGTGCCGATATCATGTCGAGGGACGTCATCGCGGTCGATCCGGCGACGGATCTGCAGGATGCCTGGACGCTCCTGCGGCGGCACCGCCTGAAAGCCCTGCCGGTGATCGATAACCATTCCCGTCACGTTGTCGGCGTGGTCACCCTGGAGGATTTCGTCAAGCAAATCGACCAGGACCGGTTCGACGGCTTTGAAGCACGCTTCAACCGCTTGATACGGCGTACTGGTTGGGGACGTAAGCATCGGCCGAAATCCGTTGGCGACATCATGACGTCATCGGTTCAAACCGCGCGGGACGATACGCATGTCGTCCAATTGGTGCCGATGTTATCCGACAGCGGCTTGCATAATATACCGATCATCGATCATGAGCGGCGACTTGTCGGTGTGGTCAGCCAGTCGGATCTGATTGCCTGCCTTTATCGCGGCCGCCTGGCTGAGCCGGACAATACGCATATCGAGATGCTGCAGAATGCGGGCGGCGGTCTGTGGCATGAAGCGGAAGCTCACGCCTGAGATCGCTGCCGTTCAGTCCGCAAGCGAATAGGTGCTGTCCCTGAGGAAACGGCAGAGGGCGCGGGTATCGCGGATCGGCTGGACCTGCTCATAGGGGAAGACATCGCCGATCGTGGCATGGAATTGCCGCCCCATTTTATTGGCGACTTCATGCAGCAGAAGGGCGAGGCGGGCCGTCATGCTGATATGGCTGGCGATCTGGAACAGGCGGCTGTTCTGGCCGTGAAAATAGATCGGCAGCACGCTGGCTTTCGCTTCGTGGATGAGGCGTGCGGTAAAGGGTTTCCAATCCAGGTCGATGGCGCGTCGCGCGAACGGCGTCGGCGTGGTCGCGACGCCGCCGGCCGGGAAAATGATCAGGCAGCCGCCGGCTTTCAAATGAGCCCGTGCTGCCGCCCGGGTCGCCAGATTGGTGTCGCGGGCGGCTTCGGTCGGATCGAAATCGATCGGCAGGATGTAATGCTGCACATCGGCATCGGGCGGATAGAGCCGCGCATTGGTGAGAACCTTGAAATCCGATCGGATGTGATTGGTCAGATTGCCGATCAGCAGGCCGTCGACCAGGCCAAAGGGATGATTGGCGACGATGATCAGCGGACCGCGCTTGGGCACCGCGGCCAGCTTGGCGGCGTCATAATTGATGCTGATATTGAGCAACCGCATCGCAGCTACCCAGAAATCCATCCGGCCGCGCAATTCCGACTGATACAGCTCGTAAAGCCGCCTCAGCTTGATCTGTCCGGTCAGGATTTCGGTGAGATGGATGAAGCCGCGTGCCACCCGCCCGTCACATTGGCTGGCATAGCTGAGCTCGATCGGCTCCAGATCAAGGGCGGCTGCGTTTGACATAAGGGGCAATTATGCCCCGCGATCTTTACCCCTTCGTCTCAGCTCCATGACGGTTCGGCGACAGCTGGTGACATGGCCGCTGAGGTGAAGCTGCGCGGTTTCATCCTTCCGGCAGCGGGATGAATTCTGTCTCGCCGATGACGCGGTCGAACCGTCTCGCCTTCCAATCCGCCTTGGCAGCTTCGATGCGGTCCTGCGAACTGGAGACGAAGTTCCACCAGATATAACGCGGCCCATCCATCGGCTCGCCGCCCAGCAGCAAGAGATGCACAGGCGTCATCGCCGTCAACCGCAAGGCCGGGCCATGCTTCAGAACCAGCAGACGCGCGGCATCGAAGGTCTTGCCGTCGAGGTCGATCTGTCCGTCGATGAGGTAGGCGGCTCGCTCCTGGTATTCCGGGGGAACGGCCAGGCTGCTTCCCGCCGGCATGCGTATCTCCGCATAGAATAGCGGCGAGGCGGTGACGACCGGCGAGGTCGAACCGAACGCCGATCCGGCGATGACGCGAACTTGGCTGCCGTCCATCTCGAAATAAGGCAGCGTCTCGGCCCCATGATGGATAAAGCTCGGCGCGACCTCTTCCTGGTCCTTGGGCAAGGCGACCCAGGATTGCATGCCGAAAATCCTGGAAGGTTGCTGCCGCAGTTCAGGCGGGGTTCGCTCGGAATGGGCGATGCCGCTGCCCGCGGTCATCCAATTGACGGCGCCCGGCTCGATCGCCTGCACCGATCCCACGCTGTCGCGGTGCAGGATGGTGCCTTCGAACAAATAGGTCACGGTGGAAAGGCCGATATGCGGATGCGGCCGGACATCGAGACCGTGTTGAGGCGATAATGCCGTCGGCCCCATCTGGTCGAGGAAAATGAAAGGCCCCACCATTCTCTTGCCGATCGCCGGCAGCACGCGGCTGACCTCGAAGCCGCCGATATCTCTGCTGCGCGGCAGGATTGTCATCTCGACGGCATCATTGGGATCGGCGTCATCTCTGTCCATTGTGGTTCCTCGATCGGCAGGGCGATGGATGCAATGTTACATCCATCCGCCGATTGGGACGATGGTCAATGCGACGATCTGCCAGCGATGATTTGACGACAAGCTCAGCCTTTGGTCAAAGCAGCGACGTCGCGCACCACGATGGCGAAGCGATCGGCCAGCGCGGCCAGGGCATTCCGCTGAAGCTCCGCGGCCGCAATGGTTCCGCCCTGCAACGGGTCCGGCAGGGCGCGGGTTGCCGTCGCATCGGCGACGATGGTGGAGCGATAGCCGGCATCCAAGGCGGCGCGTGTCGTCGCGCTGACGCACATATGGGTCATGAAGCCGGCAATGATCAGCTCCGTCCGGCCGGTCGCGCGGATCAGATCGTCGAGAGAGGTCTTGGCAAAGGCATTGGGCAAGGATTTGACGACGATCTGGTCGCCATCCTTGGCGGCGGTCGCGTCGATCGCCCTGGCGAAGGACGTCTCGGGATCGAACAGGCCGCCCGGACGGCCTTGTTGCAGGATATGAAAGACCGGTGCCTGGTGCTGTCGTGCAACGGCAAGCAATTCCGCGATCGTGGCGATGGCGTCCTCGATCCCCGCCAAAGGCAGGCGGCCGGAGCGATATTCCTCCTGGGCGTCGATCACGATGACCGCGGATTTTGACAGCGCACTTGGATGCAAAGGTGCATTGGCGTGTTGCAGAAGCGTGCGAGGCGCGGTGGACATGAAGTCTCCTTGGATTTGTCATTTCCGGCGAGCGGCGGCCTAGTCCCGCCAGGTGGTGATCGGGGCCGCTTATGTTCGAAAACGCAAATCTCCGAATAGCTTATCCGGCCTCACGGCGTCATCCTTTTCAGCGCAGTCCTGTCATGGAAAAACATGCTGCAACCGCGAAAAGGATCGTCGTTGTGTTTTTTCAACTGCTTCGTCTATGATCAATTGCTGAATAATTACAGAATAATGAACGTCCCTGAGGCGGGACGCAGCAAATGGGGGCGATATGCATTGTCAGGCACAATAACGAAAGACTCGCTCGGCTGGCAGCGTTCGAGATCGCAAGCATATTTGCGATTTCGCGCAAGTTATCCCCAGTTCTCGCTCGCGATGCTTGAATTCGGTCACAAGACTGCAATACAGGGTGGTTAGATTCCGCCCGCCTGCGCTTCGACCGGAGCCAATCACGACCTAGGTCACCAAGGAGGGTGTTTTGAAGAAACGTGACGTAACTCATCCGACAGCCGTCAGCGCGCGCGCCTTTTCGCGCCGCCGGCTGTTGAAGACGACTGCAACGCTCGGTGCGGCGGCGGTGACCGCGCCCTGGCTTGTGCGCGATGCTTTTTCCTCATCCGGTGAACTGAACTTCATCGGCTGGGCCGGCTATGACTTCAAGCCGGCTTTCGAAGCTTTCGAGAAGAAAACCGGCATCAAGATCAATTTCAACGAGCAGCCGGATCAGGATGCGATGGCGGCCCAGGCGAAAGCCGGCGGCAGCGATACGTTCGATATTTCCGAACCGACCGCCGACCGCGTGCGCAACTGGGTCGAGCAAGGTTTCATCCAGCCCTGGGACACTGCCAAGATCAATCTCGACGGCGTCGAGCCGGGCATCATGAACGGCTCCGCCGCCAAGCAGGGCGAAGTCGATGGCAAGCTTTATGCCTCGCCCAGCGTCTGGGGAACGGAATCCCTGATGTTCAACACCGATGAGGTCAAGCTGGAATATCCTCAGGCGAGCCTGGGTGATTTGTGGCAGGATCAGTATGCTGGCAAGGTTGCGCTGCGTGCGAATTCCGGCTTGATGGCGATAGGCCGCTGGCTGGAAACCGAAGGCAAGTTGCCGAAGCCCTATGACGATTCGTTCAAGGACGAAGCGACGATGGTGGCGAATTACGATGTCATCCTGAAGAAGGCGCAGGAGCTGAAGGGCCATATCGCCCAGTGGTGGAAAGACGAGAATTCGGCTCAGGGCGCCTTCCGGACCAATGGCTGCGTGATCGGCCATTGCTGGGATACCTCGGCCCAGGCGCTGCAGAAGGAAGGCCTGCCGATCGGCTATATCTCGCCGAAGGAAGGCGCTGCCGCCTGGCTGCAGGAATTCGTCCTCTTCAAGAAGGCGAAGAATGTCGCCCAGGCCGAAGCCTGGATCTCCTGGATCAACAGCCCCGAAGGGTCGCTCGCCTGGGCCGTTGCCTGGTCGGGCAATCCGGTGGCCAAAGGCGGTGCCGATGCGGCGCCGGAATCGCAGAAGAAGTTCCTGAAGGCGGCTTTTCCGGGCGATGCCTTGAACAAGCTGTGGTGGTGGCCGGAACAGACCACGTGGTTTGTTTCCAAGCGTAACGAATATATCGATAGGTTCCAGTCGGCCTAAGGCCACGAACGGCTCCGGCGCATCGTCGATGCGCCGGAGCCCTGCCGGCTTCTAGCCTTATCGGTATGACGATGGGGCTGCTTGGGGTGGAGCGGTCAGTTCAGCCATCGGAATGTCAAAGAATAACTTGGCATGACTAATGGATTGAAGGAGGACTCCATGACAAAGCGTAAGACGACAAAGCATGAAGAACGTGATTCCGGCGCGGGCCTTGATCTCACGATATCCCGGCGCCGGCTGTTGAAATCGACGGCCGTCATCGGCACGGTCTCGCTGGGCGCGCCATGGATCGTGCTCGATGCCTTTTCATCCTCGGGCGAATTCAATTTCATGGGCTGGGCCGGCTATGAGTTCAAGCCGGTCTTCGAAGCCTTTACCAAGAAGACGGGCATCACCGTCAATTTCACCGAACAGCCCGACCAGGACGCCATGGTCGCCCAGGCCAAGGCCGGCGGGGCGAACGGTGGTTTCGATATCTGCGAACCGACGGCCGACCGGGTCAAGAACTGGGTCGAGCAGGATTTCCTGCAACCCTGGAACGACAAGAAGGTCAATATCGAGGGCATCGAGCCCGGCATCATGAACGGCTCGGCGATGAAGCCGGCACAGATAAGCGGCAAGCTCTATGCATCGCCCAGCGTCTGGGGAACCGAATCCCTGACCTTCAACACCGATGAAGTGAAGCTTACCTACCCGCAGGCCAGCCTGGGCGACCTGTGGAAGGATGAATATGCCGGCAAGCTGACCGTGCGGCCGCATTCCGGCTTGATGACGATCGGGCGGTGGCTGGAAGGCGAAGGCAAATTGCCGAAGCCCTATGACGATTCCTTCAAGGACGAGGCCTCGATGACGACGAATTACGACGTCATCATCAAGAAGGCGCTGGAGCTGAAAAGCCATGTGGCGCAGTGGTGGAAGGACGAGAACTCGGCTCAGGGCGCCTTCCGGACCAATGGCTGCGTGATCGGCAATTGCTGGGATACCTCGGCCCAGGCCTTGCAGAAGGAAGGTCTGCCGATCGGTTACCTCTCCCCCAAAGAAGGCGCCGCCGCCTGGCTGCAGGATTTCGTGCTGTTCAAGGGCGCGAAGAATATCGCCCAGGCCGAGGCCTGGGTTTCCTGGATCAACACGCCGGAAGGGGCGCTGGCCTGGGCCAATGCCTATAGCGGCAATCCCGTCGCCAAGGGTGCCGCCGATGCCGCGCCGGAGGCACAGAAGAAGTTCCTGAAAGCGGCTTTCCCGGGCGATGCCTTGGATAAGCTCTGGTGGTGGCCGGAACAGGCGAGCTGGTTCGTCTCGAAGCGCAATGAATACGCCGATCGGTTCCAGGCCGGCTGATCAGGCTGTCCGCGAGGGCTCGCTGAAACGATCATCGGCGAGCCCTCGCTTGGGACTATGATTTCATTCTCGTCGCAAAGAATTACAAACATTTTCAAAATACTGAAATATTGATTTACTCGTTCAAATCTCCGGCCCGAAGATGCGGACAGGGGAGCAATGGACCTGAGCGACAATGCGAAGCATGCGCCAACGAGTCGGCAGGTACCTTTTGCTGATACCGCTGGGGGGCCATCACCATCGGCCATGTCGTCTTCTGCACGCCGCTCAGCCTGTCGATCATGATGAGTCGCTTTGTCACGGTCGATCGCATGCTGGAAGAGGCAGCGCTGGATCTCGGCGCCAATGAGATCGGCACCTTTTTGAAGATCACTTTGCCGCTTTCGGTCCCGGCGATTGCCATGTCGCTCATTCTGTGCCTGACCACTTCGATCGACGGGTTCGTCATCGCCTTCTTCCTGGCCGGCACCGACGTCACCCTGCCGCTTTATATCTGGGGGCAACTGCGCTTCCCCAACCGGCTGCCGGAGATACTTGCTCTTGGCTCCTGCATGCTGCTGGGCACATTGGCCTTGATCTGGTCGATGGCGACAAGACCTGGAATGCTCGGCCGTCAGCCTGAAGAAGCAGGGCGTGCCGGTTGAGTTCATGACGCCCAAGGAAGGCATGCTGATCTGGGTCTGCGGCTTCGTCATGATCAAGGACACACCGCATGCCGATCTCGCTTACGACTTCATCAATGCCCATCTCGATGACGCATCAGGCGAGTATTTGATCGAGAATGACGGCTACGGCGCGTCGAATGCCGATGCGATGAAGGCGGTGGGTGAAGCGAAGCTGAAGGAACTGCAACTGCCGACCGATCCGAACACGATGCTGAAATCGACCGTCTTCACCCGGCCGATTCGCAACAACGACAAGATGACCAAGATGTTCGAAGACGTGAAGGCCGGCGGCTGAGGCTGTCGACCTGCCGATGAAAGAAGGGGCATGCCGTGCATGTCCCTTTTGCGTTCAGCCGATTTCCACCGAGGTATCGACCGACCGGCTGTCCTGCAAGGGCCGTTGCTCGATCCTGGAGAAAGCGAACAAACCAACGGCCAGGATCCCGGCGGCGATGAAGACGAAGACCGTATAGGCATGGGCGAGGTCGAGCCGCGCCGTCGCGTCCAAGGGATGACTCAGGATTTCCGTGAGGCCGCCATCGGCCGCCCGGGCCGGCATCATCGCCACCATGAGCCCCAGCACCAGCGCCGAGCCGCCTGCCGTCGCGGCGGCGCCGCCAAGGGCGCGGGCAAAGCTGATGGCACCGCTGACGGCGCCGAGATCGCGCCGCTCGACGGCATTCTGCGCGGCGACATTGGCGATCGGAAAGATCGGCCCGATCCCCAGCCCGGCCAGCAGCAGCAGGCCGGCCGTCATCATCGGCGTTGCCTGCGGGGTAAGAATGCCGAGCAGCACGAGACAAGCAATGGCCAAAGGCAGGCCAAGGAGGGTCGGCAGCTTATAGCCGCCGGTGCGATGGATATATTGTCCGGAGATCGCCGCGCCGATCGTGCTCGACAGCAGCAGCGGGATCATCAGCAGGCCGACATCGCGGGGCGATTGCTGCAACGAGAGCTGTAGGAAGGTCGGCACCAGCACCGCCAAAGCGAGATAGGCGCCGAAGACCAGGAAGACGGCAATCAGAACCGGCGTGACGACGGTATCGGAGAAGAACCGGGGCGGCATGATGGGTTCATCGAGCCGGCGCTGGCGCGAGGCAAAAATAGATCCGGTGACGATGCTGCAGGCAATGGCGACGATGACCTGCCAGGAGGCCCAGGGAAATTCCGTGCCGCCCCAGGACAGGGCCAGCAGGAAGGTGGTGCTGCTGACGGTAAAGCAGAGCACGCTCACATAATCGATGCGCCGCGCGCCGCCACGGCCGGTCAGGCGATGCAAAATCCGGTCGGTGATCAGGATGGCGGCAAGACCGATCGGCAGGTTGATCCAGAAGATCCAATGCCAGCTCGCATATTCTGTCAGGAAACCGCCAAGGACGGGGCCCAACAGGGATGACCCGGCCCAGACGCCGGCGAAATAGGCGCCGTAGCGTCCGCGTTCACGCGGCGAGACGACATCGGCCACCACCGTCTGTGCCAGGGTGATCAGGCCGCCGCCACCGAAACCCTGCAGCGCCCGGGCCAGGATCAGAAACGGCATCGAGGGCGACAGGGCGCAGAGCACGGATCCCAGCAGGAAGATCAAGATGCTGGCGCGCATGACCGGGCGGCGGCCGTGCAGGTCGCTGAGCTTACCCAGGATGGGGGTGGCCGCGGTGGAGGTCAGCAAATAAGCGGTGACGATCCAGGCCATCAGATGAAAGTCGCCGAGATCCGAGCCGATCGATGGCAAGGCGGTGGCGATGATGGTCTGGTCGAGCGCGGCCAGGAACAGGGCGATCATCGCCCCCAGCACCACTTTGTGTGTTTCCGCGGCACTGAGCTTAACGAAGCTGGGCTTGTTCATGGGAGCGTCATCACCGTTAATTCATGGCTGAAGGATCGCGATGGACCGGACGGCAGCCTCTGCCGATATGCGGTGGGCGAGAGGCGAAAGCTTGAGCCGCAGGACAGCAGCGATTGGTCTGAAGTCCTAAGCGACCGGCCTTCATGCCGTCAAGCTATTGAACTTGCATGGCTATATTGTGGCCCCGGCAGGTCGAGGTGTCATCGCAGGCGCTGTCATAATCGAACGCCCGTAACGGCCCGGATCAGTCGGCGGAGATATTTTCCAGCGGCGACAAGGCATTAACCGAACAGCAATTTTGTACTGAGATAGTCATTATCGTACCGGCATACCCGCGATAGCGGTATAGCCGGCCACGTTCATCCTGGGTGTCAGGTGCATATTGATAACGGAAGATGTGCTTGCGCGTGATGCCAGCGAGAACGCCCGTCTGGCGGCGCTCGATGACTATGGCATTCTGGATACGGCGGCCGAGGAGTCTTTCGATCGCTTCGTGCGTGTCGCCGCCGCGATCCTGCATGTCCCCATCGCGCTCATTTCGCTGATCGATCGCGATCGGCAATGGCTGAAGGCCAAAGTCGGCTTCGAGCTTCAGGAAACCGCCCGCAGCATTGCCTTTTGCGCTTACACGATCCGGGACGACCAGGTGATGGTCGTGCCGGATGCCGTGTCGGATGACCGCTTCGCGCAAAATCCGCTGGTGATCGGTGCTCCCTATATTCGCTTCTATGCCGGCGCGCCATTGATCACGCCGGAAGGCCATCGGCTGGGGGCGCTCTGCGTGATGGATCAGCAGCCCCGCGAGCTGACGGATGAGGAACGGGACCTGCTACGGGACCTAGCCTGCATGGTGGTCGATTCGCTGGAATTGCGGCGGCTCAAAGAAAGCGCTGCGCGGCAGGCGAAGGACATGGCTTTCCTGGCGCAGGAAAGCGCCCAGGCCCAGGCCCAGGCGGAACGCCTGCTGCAACAGAAGTCGCTGTTCATCGCCGCGATGGCCCATGAATTGCGGACACCCCTCAATGCCATCATCGGCTTCACCGATTTGCTGCGGTTGGATGTCGCCAAGGAATTTTCGGAAGAGCGCCGCCGCGAATTCATCGACATCGTCAACAGCAGCGGCCAGCATCTTCTGGACCTGATCAACGACCTGCTCGATCTTTCCAAGATCGAAGCGGGTAAATTCGAGGTGATACCGGAACCGACGGATCTGTCATTCCTGGTGACGCAGGTCCACCGCATGATGTCCGGCCTGGCCAAGGATCATCGACAGAAATTCGAGGTCAAGATCGATCCCAAGCTGCCTGCTGTCATGGCGGATCCGCGCGCGCTGAAACAGGTCCTGGTCAATCTGATTTCCAACGCGCTCAAGTTCACGCCGCATGGCGGCTATGTCGGCGTCACCGTCGCCATGCAAAAGGCCGGTTGCCGCATTTTCGTCAGCGATACCGGGCGCGGCATCAGCGCGGATGACCTTAAGCAGATTGCCGAACCCTATCGGCAGGTCCGCCACAATGACACCGATGCCGGGCCGGGTACCGGGCTCGGTCTGGCGATCTCCCGGCGGCTCGTGCAACTGCATGGCAGTGTCCTGGAGATCGAAAGCTCACCGGGCAATGGGACGACGGTGAGCTTCAGCCTGGCTTTTGCTGCGTAGGCGCTTCGGCCGCGATATAACCGCATTGCAAAAGCGCCGTCAGCATATGCGGCGGCGGGGCTGCCTCGGCCGTAATCGCCTCCCGCTTGGGGTAAAGCGGCAGGCCGATAGCGCGGGCATGCAGATGCAGCTTGATGCCGGCATCGCGATTGCCGGCGGCATCGGGTCCGTAGACGGGATCGCCGATCAATGGACAGCCAAGCGCGGTGCAATGGACGCGGATCTGATGGGTGCGGCCCGTGCGCGGCTTTAATGCCAGCCAGGAGAGGACGCCGTCGCTGCCGAGCAGCCGGTAGTCGGTGACTGCCTTTTGCGCCTCGGGATCGTCTTTCTCGGCAACCGTCATGCGCCAGCCGGTGCGCTGGTTCAGCTTTTTCAGGGGCAGATCAATCGTACCCGCAGTCTCGGGCGGACGGCCCTGGACAATGGCCCAATAGGTCTTCTCCACCTGGCCGCCGGCGAACATCAGGCCCAGCTTCCGCAAGGCCTTGCGATGCCGACCCAGGACCAGGCAGCCGCTGGTATCGCGGTCCAGGCGGTGGGCGAGGGCGGGGGCGGCCGGCAAGCCGAAGCGAAGGGCATCCAGGCATTGCTCCAGGTTGGGGCCGCCGCCGGGCCCGGCATGAACCGGCAGGCCGGCCGGCTTGTCGATGATCAGGATCAGGCCGTCGCGGTAGAGCAGGCGCGCCAGGATCTCTTCTTCGGACAGCGGCGCCGGGCCCTTGCTGAGGGACGGCTGCGGTTGTTTCTGGGATTGCCGCGACGACCTCGGCCGCCGGCGCCCGGACCGGCCGCCCCGGCCGCCGCTGCTATCCCTGCCTTTTCCGCCGGATCCGTCCCGATCCGCCTTGCCGGTCGCATGTGTTTTCATGTCGCATGTGTTTTCATGATGCCGCGATCAATATCGCCGGTCCGTTTTACGTAGAATAAGGCGCTTTCCGCAAGGGCGGTGGTGGATATGTCGCGGTCAGCAGGATCGGCGACGCTTCGGCTATTGACCGTTCAGGCGCCGCTTGCCAATCAGAAACAGGTTCATCCCCGGCAGGGGCAGTTGAGAGGATTTCATGAGCGCCGATGCAGTCACGACGGTCGAAGCGTTCCTGGCGCAGCTAGGGCGGTTGGCGGAACAGGCATTCGGCCGCTATGGACTCTCGGCCGAAGCGACGGCGACATTGATCAACCATTCCGAAAACGCCACCTATCGCATCGACGATCCGGTGCAGGGCAAACGGAGCATCCTGCGCATTCATCGCCGCGGCTATCACAGCGAAGCGGCGATCTGGTCGGAACTGCAATGGATCGATGCCTTGCGCAATGAGGAGGGGGTCATCACCGCCGCACCGATCCCGGCCCGCGACGGCACGCTGATCCAGCTCCTGGCCAATGACGAACTGCCGGCGCCGCGCCATGCCGTGATGTTCACCTTCCTCACCGGTGAGGAACCGCCGGAGGATGATCTCCTGGGCCCGTTCGAGCGGCTGGGTACGGTCAGCGCGCATATGCATCGCCATAGCCGCGACTGGCGGCTGCCGGAGGGTTTCACCCGTCAGCGCTGGGATCACAGCGGTGCGCTGGGCGCGCGGTCGATCTGGGGGCGCTGGCAGAATGGCATGGGCATGACGCCGGCCTATCTGCAGCTTTTCGACCGGCTCTCGGAAACCATTCGAAAGCGGCTCGATGCCTTCGGCACGGCTCCGCAACGCTTCGGCCTGATGCATGCCGATATCCGTCTTGCCAATCTCCTGGTCGAAGGCGAGAAGACCAAGGTCATCGATTTCGACGATTCCGGGTTCAGCTGGTTCCTCTATGATATCGGCACGGCATTGAGCTTCATCGAGCATCGCCCCGATGTGCCGGAACTGGTCGATGCCTGGGTGCGGGGCTATCGCAAGGTCGCGCCGCTGACGGCGGAGGAAGAAACGGAGATTCCGACCTTCATCATGATGCGCCGGCTTCTTTTGGTGGCCTGGATCGGCTCGCATCATGAAACCGATCTCGCGCGCAGCCTGGGCGTTCCCTATACCGCCGGCACCGCCGACCTCGCGGAAGCCTATTTGGCGAAATTCGGCTAGAGCATTTTCAAGCGAAGTGGATACCGGTTCGCGTGAAGAAAATGCGATATCATAAAGAGCCGGATCGTTTCCGCGATTCAAGGAAACGCGGAAACGATCTAGCCCTTCTTGGCCTTCGCCTGTTTGCTCATGCTCGATCGCACGGCACCGACCGACAGAATGCTGCGCGCGAGGTCGATGACCTGCGGGTCGATGATCGATTCCTTGAGATTGAGGCCCTGGCTCAGCCGCTTGATGATGACGTCGAAAGCGGCACAGCGCGCGGCGGCTTTGTCATCGGACTGAATCACGTGCCAGGGCGCATTGGCGGTATTCGTCCGGTCGAACATATCCTCCGATGCCGTGATGTAATCGTTCCATTTCTCGCGATTGCGGAAATCCTCATAAGAGAGTTTCCAGCGCTTCAGCGGATCGTCCAGGCGCGCCTGGAACCGGAGTAGCTGCTCATCCTTGCTGACATGCAGGAACAGTTTGACGATGCGGATGCCATTGTCGGTCAATTGCCGTTCGAATTCGTTGATCTCGCCATAGGCTCGCTTCCATTCCGCCGGTTGGGCGAATTTTTCCACCCGCTCCACCAATACACGCCCGTACCAGGAGCGGTCGAAAACGGCGAAATGGCCCTTTTCCGGCATGCGCGCCCAGAAACGCTGCAGGTAATGTTGCTGCTTCTCGATTTCATTCGGCGCCGCAATCGGCCAGACATTGAGACTGCGCGGATCCAAGGCCCAGGCGATGCGCCGGATGGTACCGCCCTTGCCGGCGGCGTCCATGCCTTCGAAGACGATGACGGCACGTTCACCGCGATAGAGGAACAGATGCTGGATTTCCGTCAGCTTCTTTTGCTGCTGTGCCAGCACGTCCTCATAATGCTCGGAAGATCGGTTATCGAGCGGGGGAAGCTTGTCGAGGCGAATCTTTTTGCCGTTCTTGCCGGGTTTCCGCTCGATTGCCATTTGCTTCCCCTTTCGTTATGCGGCTGTCAGATCAAAAGGTCAGCGCCTTTGCCTGTCGAACATGCGGCAAAGCCTGGACCTGATTCAAGATGTCTGTTGGGATCGGTCCGTCGATCTCGATCAAGGCAATGGCATCCCCGCCCTGCGCCGCGCGTCCCAGGGCAAAGGTGGCGATATTGATGCCGTTATCGCCCAGCAGGCTGCCGAGATGGCCGATCATGCCCGGCTTGTCCTCATTGGTGATATAGAGCATATGTGGGCCAAGCGCCGCCTCGATCTCGATCCCCTTGATCTCGACGATGCGCGGCCGGCGGTCGGCGAACAAGGTACCGGCGATATCGCGCTTGCGCTTCCTGGTTTCCACGGTCAGGCGGATCAGCGTGTGATAGGTACCTTCGCGGTCCGTCTTCACCTCGGAAAGCTCGATATTGCGCTCCTTGGCGACGACAGGTGCGTTCACCATGTTGACCGAATCCATCAGCGGCCGCAGCAGGCCTTGCAGTAGGATCGCGGTCAGCGGCCGGGTATTGAGGCCGGCGACATGGCCTTCATATTCGATGATCACCCGGTCGATGGCGCCTTCCTCGGCCTGGCCGACAAAGGTGCCGAGCTGGTCCGCCAGCTTCATATAGGGTTTGAGGCGGGGCGCTTCCTCGACCGTGACCGCCGGCATGTTGATCGCATTGGTGACGGCGCCGTGCAGCAGGAAATCGCTCATCTGCTCGGCGACCTGGATGGCGACATTTAATTGCGCTTCCATGGTCGCCGCGCCGAGATGCGGCGTCGTCACCACATTGGGGTGGTTGAACAGGATGTTGTCGGTGGCCGGCTCGGTCTGGAAGACGTCCAAGGCGGCACCGGCGACATGGCCGGTATCCAGCGCTGCTTTCAGGTCGTCTTCGTTGACCAGCCCGCCACGGGCGCAATTGATCAAGCGCACGCCCGGCCGGCATTTCTTCAGATTGGCGGCATTGATCAGGCCGCGCGTCTGTTCGGTCAGCGGCGTGTGCAGCGAGATGAGATCGGCGCGGCTCAGCAAGTCGTCGAGCTCCACCTTCTCGACACCCAGATCGACGGCACGTTCCGGCGACAGGAAGGGATCGAAGGCGATCACCTTCATCTTCAGCCCCTGGGCACGGTCGGCGACGATGGCGCCGATATTGCCGCAGCCGATGATGCCGAGCGTCTTGGCATAAAGCTCGATCCCGACGAAGCGCGACTTTTCCCATTTGCCGGCATGGGTGGTGCGGTCGGCCTGGGGAATATGCCGGGCGAGCGCCATCATCATGGCGATTGCATGCTCGGCCGTGGTGATGGAATTGCCGAAGGGCGTGTTCATGACGCAGATGCCGCGTCCGGTCGCCGCCTTGACGTCGATATTGTCGACGCCGATGCCGGCGCGGCCGACGACTTTCAGGTTTTTGGCGACGGCGATCACTTCCGCCGTCACCTTGGTGGCCGACCGTACCGCCAGGCCGTCATACTGGCCGATGATCTCGCGCAATTCCTTAGGCTTAAGACCGGTCTTCTCGTCAACCTCGATGCCGCGGTCGCGGAAGATCTGCACGGCTGCCGGGGACAGCTCGTCGGAAATGAGAACCTTGCTCATGATGCTCACGCTGTTTCGGGTTGAGAGGCGATGACGCTGTCGAAGGCCCAGTCGAGCCAGGGCAGCAGGGCGACGAGATCGGTGGTTTCGACCGTGGCGCCACACCACAGGCGCAGGCCCGGCGGCGCGTCGCGATAGCTGCCGATATCATGGGCAACGCCATCCTTGTCCAGCAGCTTGGCGATGGACCCGGCAATAGCCGCTTGCGCCTCTTGCGGCAAAGCCGTCACGCGCGGATCGACGATCTTCAGGCAGACACTGGTGGTCGATCGTGTTGCCGGATCGGCGGCGAGGAAATCGACCCAGGCGGTCTTTGCCACCCAATCGGCGACGGCCTGGAAATTGTTCTCGCTGCGAGCGATGAGGGCGGGGAGGCCGCCCAATCCTTCGGCCCATTTCAGCGCATCGATCTGGTCCTCGACGCACAGCATCGACGGGGTGTTGATGGTCTCGCCCTTGAAGATGCCTTCGCTGATCTTGCCGTTCCTGGCAAGGCGGAAGACCTTCGGCACCGGCCAACTGGGCCGATGTTCCGTGAGCCGTGTCGCCGCACGCGGGCTGAGCGCGATCATGCCATGGGCTGCTTCGCCGCCCAAAACCTTCTGCCAGGACCAGGTGACGACATCGAGCTTGTCCCAGGGTAGATCCATCGCGAAGACGGCCGAAGTCGCGTCGCAGATGGAAAGCCCGGCACGGTCGGCGGCGATCCAGTCGCCGTGCGGCAGGCTGACGCCGGAAGTCGTGCCGTTCCAGGTAAAGACGACGTCATGGGACCAGTCGACCGCGGCAAGATCGGCCAGGGCACCGTAAGGTGCCTTCTGTACATGTGCGGTTAGACAAAGTTCTTCAGTGATATCGATTGCCCAATCCAGGCCGAAACTGTCCCAGACAAGTATGTCGACGGGACGCGGTCCGAGAAGCGACCACAGAGCCGCTTCGATGGCGCCGGTATCCGAACCGGGAAGAATGCCGATCCGGTAATCGGCCGGGATGCCGAGCAAGGCACGGCTGCGGTCGATCACCTCGGCAAGACGCGCTTTGCCGATTGCCGCGCGATGCGAGCGGCCGAGAGGTGTATGGGTGAGGGTTTGCAGAGTCCAGCCTGGCCGCTTTGCGCACGGACCAGACGAAAACAGCGGCACGAGCGGCCGCAGAGTCGGTCTTGTCATGTCGTCCATTCCAGAACGTTTGCGCTCCGGTGGGGGAGCGTGGCCCAGCTCCATTTCCGCGAAGAAGACGGTTGTTGTCAAGGGCGGATTTTTTCGCGACCTCCTGCGGCACACGCGCATCGATGGGTTAAACGAAGTGCAACGCGCAAAGAAAACGGCACCGGTCGGATACACCGACCGGTGCCGCTTGCGGAGCGCGGAGAGATGTTTACGCGCTCAACTTGGCTGTGATCTTGGCGACATGCTCGCCCTGGAAACGGGCGATCGACAATTCATTCTCGCTCGGCTGGCGGCTGCCATCGGCGCTGGCCAGGGTGGTCGCACCGTAAGGCGTGCCGCCGGTGATCTCGTTCATGTTGGTGAGACCGGCACAGGAATAAGGCGTGCCGACGATGACCATGCCGTGATGCAACAGCGTGGTATGGAACGACGTGATGGTGGTTTCCTGGCCGCCATGTTGTGTCGCTGTCGACACGAAGACGCTGCCGACCTTGCCGATCAATCCGCCCTTGGCCCAGAGGCCGCCGGTCTGGTCGAGGAAATTGCGCATCTGCGCGGCCATGTTGCCGAAGCGGGTAGGCGTGCCGAAGATGATCGCGTCATAGCCCGGCAATTCATCGACAGTAGCGACCGGCGCCTTCTGGTCGAGTTTGAAATGGGCCTTTTCGGCGACATCGGCGGGGACGAGTTCGGGAACACGCTTGATCGTCACGTCCGTTCCGGCAACTTGCCGGGCGCCTTCCGCAATGGCGTCGGCCATTTTCTCGATATGGCCATAGCTGGAATAATACAGAACCAAAATCTTGCTCATCACATCTCTCCTTGAAGTCGGGGGCGGCGCCGCATCTCTCGGACATTCTCGTTGCGCCGGCCTGGACAAAACCTAAATGCCCGCCATGCATTTGATAATCGGGAAAGTCCTGATAAGTTTGTTCAGAAATCGGATACAATTTGGGGCTTCGCATGGATCAGGTCAGCGCAATGCGCGCCTTTCGTCAGGTCGTCGATCTCGGCAGCTTCACGGCGGCGGCGCAGACCCTCGGCCTTTCCAAGGCGGCGGTGAGCAAGCAGATCAGCGATCTCGAAACCTATCTTGGTGCCGCCTTGCTGCATCGGACGACGCGGCGCCTGAATGTGACAGAAGCGGGACGAGCCTATTTCGACAGTTGCGTGCGCCTGCTCGAAGAGATCGAGGCGGCCGAGGCGGAGGTGCGCAACCTGCAGGCGGAACCTTCCGGCAGATTGCGGGTGAGTGCGCCGAACAATTTCGGGCAGGCCGTCATGGGGCCGATCATTTGCGAGTTGCAGAAGCGATATCCGAAACTGGCTGTGCAATTCGAATTGAACGACCGGTTCATCGATCTGCTGGAGGAGGGCTTTGATGTCGCCATCCGCATTCGCACCAGCCTGCCGGATCCGACGCTGATTGCCCGGCGGATCTGCCCGGTCGAACGCATCGTCTGCGCAGCCCCGTCTTATCTGAAAAAACATGGGTCGCCGAAGGAGCCACGCGATCTTACACATCACAACTGCTTGATCTACACCCTGTCGACATCGCCTTTCGAATGGAGTTTCAATACGCCGCAAGGACACCAGACGGTGCGTGTGGATGGCAACATTCACGCCAATAACGGCCAGTTGCTGCTGGATCCGCTGCGGGCCGGTGCAGGCATTGCCTTACTGCCGGCTTTCGTTGTCGGTCCCGATATCGAGGCGGGGCGATTGCGGCAGATCCTGCAGAAATTTCCGGTGAATAAGCACGACCTCTACGTGGTCTATCCCCAGAATCGGCATCTGTCGCCGAAGGTCCGGGTCTTCGTCGATCTGATTGCCGAATGGTTCCAGGATGGCGGGCCGATCGCCTGTCCGGAAAAATCGAAGAAGCCCCTGCGTGCTCATGCCAAATAACGGGAACAGATCCATATGAAGCCTGACGACATCAATCTCCGACCGGTGCCGCTATGGGACCTGCCGACGCGGCTGTTCCACTGGTTGCTGATCGCCTGCCTGCTGGCCAGCTGGTATTTCGGTGAAAACGGCCCGCTGCGGCTGCATTACTTCAGTGGCCTCACCATCATCGGCCTGCTCATTTTCCGTCTCCTCTGGGGCATCTGCGGCAGCCCCTCGGCACGCTTCAGCCAGTTCCTCAGTCATCCGCGTGCGGCTTTCAGCTATCTTCGGCATGCCGGCAAGCGCCGCCCGTCTTATACCTTCGGCCATAACGCCGCCGGCGGCTTGATGGCGCTCGCTTTGCTCGTGATCGTCGCCTTGCAAGCCGGCACGGGACTTTTCTCCAGCGATTTCGAAGATTTCGATGGGCCGCTTTACAATCTCGTGCCCGGTCGCGTGAGCGATTTTCTCAGCGGCTATCACGAGTTCAATTTCAATCTCATCCTTGCTTTGGCCGCGCTGCACATCATGGCGATCCTGTTCTACCGTTTCTGGAAGCGGGAGAATCTGGTGCGGGCAATGATCACCGGTACGGCAAACCTGCCGGCCGAAGTTGTGGAAACGGCGGTGGCCGACGGGCGCGCGACACGGGCATCGATATGGCGTGCGTTGGTGTGTCTTGTTCTGGCGGCGGCGGTGCCGGTCTGGATCTACGTCGCCTTCCCCCTATAAGAAGCGGGCAAAGGAAAAGGCGGCTGGAATCCAGCCGCCTTTGCACATTTCACGATAGGCAGTTGCCTGACGCGTTCAATCCTTCTTCTTCCTGAAATCCTCGTGGCAGGTGCCGCAGGCCTTCCCGGTGGCCGCGAATTGCGCCTGGATCGCGCTCATGTCGCTGCCGTTCTGCGCGGCGGCCACGAGCTGCGTTGCCTGCGTGTTGAGATTCTTGGCGTTGCCTTCGAACTTGTCCCATTGGTCCCAGATGCCCGGCTTGGCGGCTTCGCCCAGGCCGGCTTCCTTCGGGAACCACATGGGAATCTTCGCGGAGTTGTTGACGATCTTCTGCGCCTGCGCGGCGATTTCCGCCTTGTCGCCATTATCGGCGACCAGACCTTTAATCGCCTTCAGGGCCTTGCCCATTTCCTTCATGCCGTCTTCGCGGACATCGGTGATCTTTTCGGCTGCCTGGCTGTTTTGTGCCATGTTCGCGGCGCCCAGGATGGCGCCTGCGGCAAGCGTCAAAATCATCAATTTTCGGATATTCATTCGCCAGCTTCTCCCTCTTGTGATGTTTGGCCCCAGGTTGGGATCGTGGTCAGATTAGACGAAGAATGGTTACATTTTATTCCCGGCCAAAGCCAGTATCGCAACGTTAGCTGGTTTCTTGCGATTTGTGTCGTTCTTCCCGTCAACTTCGTCGCAAAATCGGTCGATTCGCCCAAAAACAAATCATGAAGATATAGTGTTATTGAAATAAAACTGTCACTATTAACAAAATAGATGGCTGTGTAGGTTCTCGCGACGCGTTGTACGGGGACGGAATGGCTGACGAAATCGAGCTTAAGTTGACCTTGCCGGAATCGGTCGCTGGCAAGCGGGCAACCTATACGCCGGCCAAGATCGCCGCAGCCTTCGATCTGGCGCAAATGCGACCGGCCAGCAACCGGCATTTGCAGAATACCTATTTCGATAGCGAGGATGAGTGGCTGCGGCGCCAGGGCATGGCGCTGCGGATCCGCCGGGCCGGTCGTTACCGGATTCAAACGCTCAAGGCCCCGACCAGAGAGGTCACGGGCGCGCAAGCCTATCGCGAATTCGAAAGCCAGATCGCCGATGATGTGCCGAACCTGGAACTCGTGCAGGACGTCGATATTCAGGAACGCTGTCGCGACGCCGATCTGGCCGCCAGATTGCAGCCGGCCTTCACGACGGATTACCGGCGCGCCACCTGGGAGATCGCCCTGGAAAATGCGGTGATCGAAATGGCTCTGGATCGCGGACAGATCGTCGTCGGCGACCAGCAACTGCCGATCCAGGAAGTCGAGTTGGAATTGAAACAGGGCGATCCGGCGGCCCTGTTTTCCTTTGCCGAGGCCGCCGTCGGGCGATTGCCGTTTCGCCTCGGACATCAGAGCAAGGCAGCGCGCGGCTACCGGTTGCGGGCCGGCCAGGTCCAGGGGCCGGTCAAATCCTCCGGCTTCGATCTGTCGGAGGATTGCGACGTCAGCGAAGCCTTCCAGTCGATCGCCGGACATTGCCTGGCCGCGCTGCACGCCAATGAAGCGGCCGTTATCCAGAACGAAGATCCGGAAGGCATCCATCAATTCCGTGTCGCTTTGCGGCGTTTCCGCAGCATCGTGCGGGCCTATCGCGATCTGATGGATGACGTGGTTTATCTCCAGCTGTCGGATGATCTGCGCTGGCTGCAACAGCAATTCGGTCCGCCGCGGGATCTCGATGTCTTCATTGCCGAGACGCTGACGGCAATTCATGCGCGTTTCCCTGACCAGGACGGGATCGCGCAATTGCTCGATACGGCGAAGACGCGCTGTCGCGAGGCGCGGCACCACGCCCATACGACCCTGGATCAACCGCGTTATGTCGAGATCCAGCTGCGTCTCTATCGCTGGCTCGCGTCACGCAGCTGGCAGCGCAGCTCCGCTACGGCCAGCCTCAGCACCAAGGCCTCGGATTTTGCCGATCGGCTGCTGAAGAAGCAGCATAAAAAATTGATTCGTCGCGGTTCCGATGGCCGGATTGCGGAAAGCGAGTTGCACGAACTGCGCGTTGCCGGCAAGAAAATGCGCTATCTGGGTGATGCCTTCCGGTCATTCTACAAAGCGCGGCCATATAAGGAATATAGCGAAGCGCTTGCCGATATTCAGGATTGTCTCGGGGTCCTGAACGACGCTTTTGTCGGTCAGCGGATCCTGCCGGGCCTATTGGATGATCTTCGCGCCGCCAAGAAACTCGACGACACGCAGATCGAGCTTGCACGCGGCATCGTCATCGGCTGGCAGGCAAGCCGTATTGATGGCAACCTGCAGCAATTCCATCGCATCTGGAAAAGCTTCCTCAAGGCCGACCATTACTGGAAGAAGGACTGAGCGGACATCCTGCCAGGTTCACGGCGCCAAATCATGGGGAACGACGAAGCGAACGAGTTGGCCATTCCAGGCACTGACGGTTGTGTCATGAAAGTCGCGCCAGCTTTCGATCGGCAGATCGATGACCGCCAACGCCGCCGTGGAGAATTTCTCGCGCATCTTGCGGATCTCGGCGTCGTCTCCCTGATTGACCAGCCAGGCGGCGAGATCGCCGATGCCGGGATTGTGCCCGACGATCAGAATGCAGTCACTATCGCCGCCATATTCCCGGGCCGTGGAGAGCATGTCGCGGGGCGTTGCCATATAGAGGCTGGCGAGTTGCTGCCGGCGCGGTTGGTGCGGCCAGGTAGCGGAAACCAGATCCCAGGTTTGCTTGGCGCGGACCGCGGCGGAGCAGAGGACGAGATCGGGAATCAGGCCTTCGGCCATGATATAGCGGCCGATCAGTGGCGCCGCTTTGATGCCGCGTTTTGCCAGCGGGCGTTCCGCATCCGACAGGTCCGGCTGATCCCAGGCAGATTTCGCATGGCGCAACAGCATCAGCCTTTTCACGTTTGTTCCCCTCTCCAAACCAATACAGCCGGCCAAATACAAGCAACGAAATTACGGGCTCGATGCCACCCGGAGCCGCAACAATAAAGTCATCAAGTTTAATCAATATGGGACGATCAGAGAAAATCTCAAGAAAAGTCGGCTCCGTTTCTCGGGAGTTGGGATGCGGGGTCAATGAAAATGTCATATGATTGCCATACAACTTGGCTATAGGCTCGATCTTTAATTGGACGGTAGAGGCAAGGCGGAAGCTCTCGGAAGCGTGCCGGCCAAGTCACGGTGCCGTCGCGCAGTAGGCCGTCTCGACGGCCACGGGAAAGGTGGAAGACGTGGACGATTCGCAGCAAATAACCTCCTCGATCGATATCACGTCGCCACACCGGTTTATTAACCGGGAGTTGTCCTGGCTGGCCTTCAACGAACGGGTCCTGGAAGAGGCAGGGAACAAGGCCCACCCGCTATTGGAACGGCTGCGCTTCCTCTCGATCTCGGCCAACAACCTCGATGAATTCTACATGGTCCGCGTGGCCGGCCTCCTTGGCCAGGTGCGGGCGGGCATCGCCATCACCAGCTCCGATGCCTTGACCCCGGCGCAGCAATTGGCGGCGATCAAGCGGCGCAGCGGCGAGCTGATGCATAATCAGCAGACGTCGTGGCACCAGCTGCGCCAGGAGCTGCGCGAAAACGGCATCGCCGTGATAGATCTGGCGGAGCTGACCGCCAGCGAGCGCGAATGGCTCGACAGCTATTTCCTCGATCAGATCTTCCCGGTCCTGACGCCGATGGCTGTCGACCCGGCGCATCCTTTTCCCTTCATTCCCAATCAGGGCTTCTCGATGGCGCTGGAACTGCGCCAGGCGATCGACGGAAAGATTCTCCGCGCCCTGTTGCCGATGCCGAACCAGCTGCCGCGCTTTATCCGGCTGCCGGGCGGCAACAGCCATAATGTCCGCTTCGTCACGCTCGAAGGTCTGGTCAGTCTTTATCTCGATCATCTCTTTCCCGGCTTCGATGTCATCAGCAAGGGCTTCTTCCGCCTGGTCCGCGACAGTGAAATCGAAATCCTCGAGGAAGCGGAAGACCTGGTCCGCCACTATGAATCCGCCTTGAAGCGCCGGCGCCGGGGAACGGTGATCCGGCTCAAGGTCAATGCGGAGATGCCGGACGATCTGTTGAGCTTCGTCGTCAACGAATTGGATGTCAGCCGCGAAGACATTTTCGTGCTCGATGGCCTGCTCGGCCTTGCCAGCGTCTCGAAGCTGATCATCGACGACCGGCCGGACTTGAAATTCCAGCCGTTCAATCCGCGCTTTCCCGAACGCATCCGCGATGTTGGCGGCGACTGCTTCGCGGCGATCCGGCAGAAGGATATCGTCGTCCATCATCCTTATGAGAGCTTTGACGTCGTCGTACAGTTCATCCTGCAGGCGGCCCGTGATGCCAATGTCGTCGCCATCAAGCAGACGCTCTATCGCACCAGCGAAGACAGCCCGATCGTCAAGGCGCTGATCGAGGCGGCCGAGGCGGGTAAATCCGTGACTGCGTTGATCGAGTTGAAAGCGCGTTTCGACGAAGCGGCGAATATCCGCTGGGCGCGGGATCTCGAACGAGCCGGCGTGCAGGTCGTCTATGGCTTCGTTGCCTTGAAGACTCATGCCAAGGTATCGATGGTGATGCGCCGCGAAGGCCCGACCTTGCGCACCTATGTGCATTACGGCACCGGCAACTATCACCCGATCACTGCCAAGATCTATACCGACCTCAGCTTCTTCACCAGCGATCCCGGCCTTTGCCACGACGCGGCGCGGCTGTTCAATTACATGACCGGCTATGCCAAGCCGCAGCGGACCGAGAAGGTCGCTTTCGCGCCGATGACCCTGCGTCCGACGATCCTGCAATTGATCGAAGACGAAATCGCCCATGTGAAGGCCGGTCGTCCCGGCACCATCTGGGTGAAAGTCAATTCGCTGGTCGATCCCGGGCTGATCGATGCGCTCTACCGCGCCAGCCAGGCCGGCGTGCAGATCGAGCTGGTGATTCGCGGCATCTGCTGCCTGCGGCCGGGCATCAAGGGGCTTTCCGAAAACATTCACGTGAAGAGCATCATCGGCCGCTTCCTTGAACATTCGCGTATCGTCTGTTTCGGCGCTGGCCGTCCCTTGCCGTCGCGTGAGGCGAAAGTTTTCATTTCCTCGGCCGACTGGATGCCTAGAAACATGGACAGGCGCCTGGAACTGCTTGTGCCGATTGAGAATCCGACGGTGCATCAGCAGATCCTCGACCAGATCATGATCGCCAATCTGAAAGACAATCTGCAGAGCTGGGCGCTCGATCCATCGGGGCAGTATCACCGGTTGGTGCCGGGCGAAGAGGGCGGTTTCAGCGCGCATACCTATTTCATGACGAATCCAAGCTTGTCAGGCCGCGGGAGTGCGCTTAAGAAGCAGAAACGGGCGCCCAAGCTCGATCTGCAACAGAAGGCGATCACTTGATTGCAACACCGCGTGAAGCGACAGCGATAGCCACGGCATCTTATCCTGGCCGCGTTGCCGTCATCGATATCGGATCAAACTCCGTTCGCTTGGTGGTTTTCGACAAGCGGTCGCGTTGCCCCGTTCCGATCTTCAACGAAAAAGCGTTGCCTGGGCTCGGCCGCGGCGTCGAAAGCAGCGGCCTGCTCAATCCCGAAGGCAAGCGGCTGGCCCTGCTGCACATCAACCGCTTCGTCACGCTGGCGAAGGCGATGAACGTGGCGCAAATCGATCTGGTGGCGACCGCGGCCATGCGCGACGCCCGCGACGGCAGGCAATTCGCCGGCGAGATCGAACGGTTGACGGGTCAGAAGGTCCAGATCATTTCCGGCGAGGAGGAAGCCCGCCTGTCCGCTTTGGGCGTCGTGACCGGCATTCCGGAAGCCGACGGTCTGATGGGCGATCTCGGCGGCGGCAGCGTCGAACTGGTGCAGATCACCAAGGGCAAGATCGGCGAGCAGGTGACCCTGCCGCTCGGCCCGCTGCGGCTGATCGAGGCCACGAACGGCGACATGGAAGCCGCCCAGCGGGTGATCGACAAGCAGCTTGAAAAGCTGTCCTGGCTGTCGGAGATCAAGGGACGCACGCTCTATCCGGTCGGTGGCACCTGGCGCTCGCTGGCGCGCATTCACATGGAGCAAAGCCGTTATCCGCTGCATGTGATTCATGAATACCGCGTGGGGCGCCGGCAGGCGGAGGATCTCGCCAAGATCTGCAGCCGGCTCGGCAAGAAATCGCTGAGCAATATGTCGGGCATCTCGCGCCGCCGCCTGGATACGCTGCCTTACGGCGCGCTGGTGATGGAACGGCTGCTGCGGATCGCCAAGCCGGACCGGGTCCTGTTCTCGGCCTATGGCCTGCGCGAAGGCCATCTCTTCAGCAATCTCGATGACGATGCCCAGCAGGCCGATCCGCTTCTGGTCGGCTGCGCCGATCTCGCCGGGGCAGACGGTCGCTTCGGTTCGGTCAGTGAAGAGCTCGACGACTGGATCATGCCGCTCTTCCGCGATGAGGATGACAACCGGCGACGATTGCTTGTCGCGGCCTGCCTGCTTTCCGATGTCGCCTGGCGTGAACACCCGGACTATCGCGCCGAGCAGGCATTTACCCGTGTCCTGCGCCTGCCGGTGGCTGGGATCAATCACGGCGAGCGCGTCATCCTGGCTTTTGCCATCGCGATCCGCTACGGCGCCACGCGTGACGTTCCCTATATGGAAACATTGTGGTCGCTGATCAGCGACGATGATGCCGATTTCGCGGCGCGCCTCGGTGCGGCGATCCGCCTGGCCTATTCGCTCAGCGGCGGCGCCGGCGACATGCTGGAGCTGACCAGTCTCGCGATGCGCGATGGGCGCATCGAATTGCATCTGCCGCGCGGCTCGGAGACCTTGTTCGGCGAAGCCGTGTCGCGGCGCCTCGAAGCCGTCGGCCGCGCTTTCGACCTGCCGGTCGCGGTGGTCTAGGCCGGCTTTCGGTCCTCCTGCTTGCGCCTGGGGCTATAGTTCAGGCATCGGGCAGGGGAATGATCTTCACCTTCTTGCCGGCCGCGGTGAGCGCCAGCTTGCCATGCTTGAGCGCCAGGGCTTCCTCGCCGAATACCTTGCGCCGCCAGCCGCTCAGCGCGGCAACGGGCGCCTTGTCGTCGGCAGCGATGCGTTCGAGATCGTCGGCATTGGCAATCAGCTTCTGCGCCACTTCATGCTGGTCGCAACGTGTCTTCAGCAGCACCCGCAGCAGATCGACCAGCGGCCCCAACCCGGGCGGCAGGTCGGGACGCGGCGGCAGGCGCGGGCAATCGGCCTCCGGCAGGTCGAGCGCGCGCTTGACCGCCGCCAGGATCGCGTCTCCCATCCGGCCTTCGGCAAAATTCTTGGTGAGCCCCCGGCACTGCGCCAAGGCCTCGGCATCGCGCGGCGGATGGGCGGCAATCTCCAGCAATTGTTCGTCCTTGATCAGGCGGCTGCGCGGGATGTCGCGTTCCTGGGCCTCGCGCTCCCGCCAGGCGGCGAGCTCGCGCAAGACGGCGAGGAAGCGCGGCTTGTCGCTGCGGATCTTCAGGCGCTGCCAGGATTGCTCCGGCACGATCGTATAGGTCGCCGGATCGGTCAGCACGGCCATCTCGTCGGCGACCCAATCGGTGCGGCCCGAGCTTTCCAGCTTGTGCTGCAGCTTTTCGTAGACGACGCGCAGATAAGTGACGTCGGACAAGGCGTATTTGAGCTGGCGGTCGGTCAGCGGCCGACGCGACCAGTCGGTGAAGCGCGAGGATTTGTCGATGCTGCCATTGGCGAGCTTGGTCGCCAGGGTCTCATAGCTGGCGGCATCGCCATAGCCGCAGACCATGGCCATGACCTGGGTATCGACGATCGGCGTGGGGATCTTGCCGGCCAGCCGGAAGAAGATCTCCACATCCTGGCGGGCGGCGTGAAAGACCTTGAGGATGCTCCGGTCATTCAGGAGTTCGATCATCGGGGCGAGATCGATGCCGGGCGCCAGGGTGTCGATGGCGGCGGCCGATTGCGGGCCGGCGATCTGCACTAGGCAAAGCTGCGGCCAATAGGTCTTGTCGCGCAGGAATTCGGTGTCGATGGTGACGAAAGGGGTGCCCGAGAGGTCCTGGATGAAGCGGCGCAAAGCCGCCGAATCGGCGATCAGGCTTGTGGATAACTTGGAAACGTCTTGGTTCATGGCCGCAACCTATAGCCGGTTTGGTCGCGACTGGAAAGGGAAAGGGCCAAGCCGGGTAATATCCCCACTGGATGCTTGACAAAGCCCGGAAATCCGGGCCTTTTGCGGGGCTTAATCTGCTGTTTTCATTAAGGATTACATCCGATGCACGCCTATCGCTCGCATACCTGCGGCGCCCTGCGTCCCAGTGACGCTGGCCAGATTGTCCGCCTTTCCGGCTGGGTTCACCGCAAGCGCGACCACGGCAATCTGGTTTTCATCGATCTGCGCGACCATTACGGCCTAACGCAATGCGTGCTCGATATCTCCAGCCCGCTCTTCAAGCAGGTCGAGCAGACCCGTGTGGAAAGCGTCGTGACGATCACCGGCAAGGTTGTGCAGCGGACGCCCGAGACGGTCAATCCGAAACTGCCGACCGGCGAGATCGAGGTCAAGATCGAGGACTATTTCGTGCAGTCCGTGGCGGATGTCATCCCGCTCCAGGTCGCCAGCGACGAGGATGCCGGCGAGGAAGTCCGCCTGCGCTACCGTTTCCTCGATCTGCGCCGCGACAAGGTGCATCGCAATATCGTGCTGCGCTCAAAGGTCATCGCCTCTTTGCGTCAGCGCATGATCGCCCAGGGCTTCACCGAATTCCAGACGCCGATCCTGACCTCGAGCTCGCCGGAAGGTGCGCGCGACTTCCTGGTGCCGTCGCGTCAGCATCCGGGCAAGTTCTATGCCCTGCCGCAGGCGCCGCAGCAGTTCAAGCAGTTGCTGATGGTGGCCGGCTTCGATCGCTATTTCCAGATCGCGCCCTGCTTCCGTGATGAAGACAGCCGCGCCGACCGCAGCCCGGGCGAGTTCTACCAGCTCGATTTCGAGATGTCCTATGTCACCCAGGAGGATGTCTTCAATGCGATCGAGCCGGTGCTGCATGGCGTCTTCGAGGAATTCGCCGATGGCCGCGCCGTTTCGCCAATGCCATTCCGGCAGATTCCCTTCGATGAGTCGATGCTGCGCTACGGTTCCGACAAGCCGGATTTGCGCAACCCGATCCTGATCAGCGACGTGACAGAGGTGTTCCGCGGCTCGGGCTTCGGCATCTTCGCCAAGGCGGTCGAGACGGGCTCGGTGGTCCGCGCCATTCCGGCGCCGGGCGCTGCCGCCAAGCCGCGCAGCTTCTTCGACAAGCTGAACGACTGGGCCAAGGCGCAGGGCGCGGCCGGTCTCGGCTATGTCATTTTCGACGCCGCCGGCGCCAAGGGGCCGATCGCCAAGAATCTCGACGAAGCGCGCCTCGCCCAGTTGCGCGAGGCGGCCGGCCTGAAGGATGGCGATGCGGTATTCTTCGCCTGCGACAAGAAGCTCGCTGCCGCGAAATTCGCCGGTGCGGTCCGCACGCGTCTCGGCGAAGAGCTGGAACTGATCGATCAGAAGCGCTTCGAGTTCTGCTGGATCGTCGATTTCCCGATGTATGAGCTGAACGAGGATACCGGCCAGGTCGAATTCAGCCACAACCCCTTCTCGATGCCGCAGGGCGGGATGGATGCGCTGCTCAACCGCGATCCGTTGACCATCAAGGCGTTCCAGTACGATATCGTCTGCAACGGCATCGAATTGTCCTCGGGCGCGATCCGGAACCATCTGCCGGAGATCATGTACAAGGCCTTCGAAATCGCTGGCTATCCGGCCAGCGAGGTCGAGAACAAGTTCGGCGGCATGCTGAACGCGTTCAAGTTCGGCGCGCCGCCCCATGGCGGCTCGGCGCCGGGCATCGATCGCATCGTCATGATGCTGGCGGAGGAAAAGAACATCCGCGAAGTGATCGCCTTCCCGCTCAACCAGCGGGCGGAAGATCTGCTAATGCAGGCGCCGGCGGAAATCCCGGCTTCACGCCTCAAGGAATTGTCGATCCGGCTTGACCTGCCGATGAAGAAAGCCGGCCAGTAAGCATTCTTCCACGAGCGAAGCTGCGTCATCTGGATTGACGCATCTCCTGCTGTGGAATTTACCTTGTGAATCCCGCCAAGCAGGTATGCAAAGGCGGGATTTTTTTATGTAATCCTCCGCTGGCGTAATCCGGTCAACTTGGTAAACTCTGCTCGCGCGCGGAAGAGGCACTGCGACGCCAAAGAAAGGCAAAATCGATGTCGACGTCCCCAAGTCCTTTTGACGACGGCTTCATCATGCCTGCCGAATGGGCGGCGCATGCACGTTGCTGGATGGCCTGGCCAAGCCGCGCCGAAACCTGGGGCGAGCACCTCGACGGTGCCCGCGACACGGTGGCGGAACTGGCCAATACGATTGCGCAGTTCGAGCCGGTGACCATCATCACCAAGCCGAAAAACGTGGCTGAAGTCTCGTTGCTGACTGGGCAGGGGGTCAACCAGATCTCCCTCGCCCATGACGATTGCTGGATCCGCGACATGGGGCCGAGTTTCGTGGCGGATAGCAGCGGCAAGATCGCCGGGCTGCATTGGGGCTGGAATGCCTGGGGCCATCGCTACGAGGATCATGATCGCGACGCACAGGTGGCGACGGCTTTGCTGACGCATCTGAAGATGCGGGACTATGCCGCCGATCTCATCCTGGAAGGCGGGGCGATCGATGTCGATGGCGAAGGCACGATGATCGCGTCCGAGGCGGTGCTGCTCAATCCAAACCGGAATCCCAATCTGTCGCGCGAACAGATCGAGGATATCCTGATGGCGAATCTCGGCGTGCGCCAGGTGATCTGGCTCGGCGAGGGGCTGCAGGACGATATGACGGGCGGGCAGGTGGCCAATCTCGCCCGTTTCGTCCGGCCGGGCATGGTGATCGCGTTGACCTGTTCCGATCAGGCCGATCCTAATCATCGTGTGCTCAGCGAGAACCTGCAGCGTCTGCGCGGCATGCGCGACGCGATGGGACGCGAGCTCAATATCATCGAAATCGAACAGCCGCGCCCGCAATTCGATGCCGAGGGGCGGCGCCTCGCTTTGTCCTATGTAAATTTCTACATGGCGAACGACGCGATCATCATGCCGGCTTACGATGACGGGCCGCAGGACAAGCGCGCCTTCGACACCATGGCGAAGCTGTTCCCGAAACGGGAGGTGCTGCAATTCCCGGTGATCGAACTCGCTTATGGCGGCGGCGGCATCCATTCGATCTGCCTGCCGCAGCCGGCCGGCGAACCGGCCCAGCCACGCTGATAGTCGCGCGCAGCGCTGACAATGGTGTCAGCGCGCCGGAAAGACAGTGATCTGGGTCAGTTGCGCGGCGACCGGCTGGCCGATTTCGAAGCCACCCTTCTGCACCTGTTCATGGGCGAGATCGGCGATCAGTATCTCGCCGTTATCAAGTCGCTCCAATTCGACGCGAACGCCGGGGCCCGCCGTGAACATGTAGCGTATGCGGCTCGGCAGGGCCTGTGATGTGCCGGGCGGCTGCAATGCGATGTCATGGGGACGCACGAAAGCGACGCCGTCGCCCGGCTTGCTGTCGCCCGGCAGTTGCGCCGCCATTTCGACATCGCCGATCGCCGCCTTGCCGTTCACGATGCGGCAGGTCAGTCGATTGGCATGGCCGAGGAACTCGAACACGAAAGGCGTTGCCGGGTTGTGATAGACCTGATCGGGCGTGCCGATCTGCTCGATGCGCCCTTCGGACATGACCGCGATATGATCCGCCAGTTCCAGCGCTTCTTCCTGGTCATGGGTCACGAAAATACTGGTCAGTCCCATCTCATCATGTAGCTGCCGCAACCAGCGACGCAGATCCTTGCGGACCTTGGCATCGAGCGCGCCGAAAGGCTCATCCAGCAGCAGGACTTTCGGTTCGATCGCCAACGCGCGCGCAAGCGCGATGCGCTGACGCTGGCCGCCGGAAAGCTGGGTCGGATATCGGCCGCCGAACTGCTCGAGCTGCACGAGGCGTAGCAGTTCATTGACGCGGTCGGCGATGACCGATTTGTTGGGGCGCTCACCGCGCGGACGGACCTTCAGGCCGAAGGCGATGTTCTCGGCCACCGTCATATGGCGGAACAGGGCGTAATGCTGGAAGACGAAGCCGACGCGGCGGTCGCGGGCGCTGATATGCTGGACATCGGCGCCGTCGAAAATCAGATGGCCGGAATCGGGAAAATCCAGGCCGGCCAGGATCCGCAGCAAGGTGGTCTTGCCGGAGCCGGACGGGCCGAGCAAGGCCAGGAACTGCCCCTTTTCTATCTGCAGGCTGACACCACGCAGCGCCTGATAGCTGCCGAAGGTCTTGGTGATGCCGGTAAGGTTGATAGACATGCTTAGATCCTAAAAAGGGGGCAATCCTTAATGCTTGGCGCCGCCGGCCAGGCGGTCACCGAATTTCCACTCCAGAAGGCTTTTGCATACCAGGGTCACGAGCGCCAGCAAAGCCAAGAGCGAGGCGACGGCGAAGGCGCCGACGAAATCGTATTCGTTGTACAGGATTTCCACATGCAGCGGCACGGTATTCGTCTTGCCGCGGATATGGCCGGAAACCACTGAAACGGCACCGAATTCACCCATCGCGCGGGCATTGCAGAGGAGCACGCCATAGAGCAGGCCCCAGGCGACATTCGGCAGCGTTACGCGCAGAAACGTCTGAAGCCCACCGGCACCGAGCGAGATGGCGGCCTCTTCCTCCTCGCTGCCCTGTTCCAGCATCAGGGGAATGAGTTCGCGGGCGATGAAGGGGAAGGTGACGAAGATCGTCGCCAGGACCAGGCCGGTGACCGTGAAGATGATCTTGATGCCGTATTCGTCCAGCACCGGGCCCAGCCAGCCGCGGGCGCCGAACAGCAGGACATAGATCAGGCCGGAAATGACCGGCGAGACCGAGAAGGGCAGGTCGATCAGCGTGATCAGCAGTGACTTGCCGCGGAAGTCGAATTTAGCCACCGCCCAGGCCGCGCAGAGACCGAAGACGAGATTGAGCGGCACGGCGATGACGGCGACCAGCAGCGTCAGGCGGATCGCCGCCAGCGCATCGGAATCGGCGATCGTCGCCAGATAAGGTGCGAAGCCCTTTGCCAGCGCCTCGGTAAAGACGCTGATCAGGGGCAGGACCAGCATCACGACGATGAAGCTGACGCTGACGGCAATCAGCAAGATCCGCAGCCAGGCTGGCTCGCTGCGCACATTGAGTGTCGCGGGTGAAATGCGGCGTATCATGCGACGCGCTCCCGGTGGCGGCTGAGATGGCGTTGCAGGCGATTGACCGCGAGCAGGATCAGGAAGGAGAAGCACAGCATGACGATGGCGATCGCCGAGGCGCCGGCATAGTCATATTGTTCAAGCTTGGTGACGATCAACAGCGGTGCCACTTCCGAGACCATCGGCATATTACCGGCGATGAAGATGACCGAGCCGTATTCGCCGACCGCGCGCGCGAAAGCGAGTGCGAAGCCGGTCAGCAGAGCCGGCGCGATGCTCGGCAGGATGACCATCAGGAAGGTCTGCCAGCGCGTCGCGCCGAGGCTGGCGGCGGCGTCCTCGAATTCTGCATCGAAGTCCTGCAGCACGGGTTGGATGGTACGAACCACAAAAGGCAGGCTGATGAAAATCAGCGCGATCACGATGCCGAGCGGGGTAAAAGCGAGCTTGATGCCAAGTGGCTCGAAAAAACGGCCGATCCAGCCATTGGGCGCATAGATGCCGGTCAAGGCGATACCGGCAACCGCGGTCGGCAAAGCAAAAGGCAGGTCGACCAGCGCATCGACGAAGCGTTTCATCGGGAAGCGATACCGCACAAGGACCCAGGCAACGATCAGGCCGAAGAAGGCATTGATGATGGCGGCCAGCAAGGCCGCGCCGAAGCTGATCTTAAGGGAGGCGAGAACACGTGGCGCGGAAACAGCATGCCAGAAGCCGGCAAATCCCATGTCGACGGGGCGCAAGATCAGGGCAACAAGGGGAATAAGGACGATGAGGCTGAGATAGGTCAGGGCAAAACCCAGCGTGAGCCCGAAGCCGGGAATCACGCTGGGTTGCTTCCACCGCAAGAGCGGGCGTGGACGGCCTGTTAATGCGGTGGTTGCCATTCGGTCCCTGCTTATTGCGGCTGATAGATCTGATCGAAGACGCCGCCATCGGCGAAATGCGTCTTCTGCGCGTTCTGCCAGCCACCGAACTCATCGATGGTGAAGAGCGACACTTTTGGGAAGCTGCTGGCGTATTTCTCGGCGACCTTGGGGTCGCGCGGGCGATAGTAGTTCTGCGCGGCGATCTCCTGGCCTTCCGGCGAATACAGGTATTGCAGATAGGCTTCCGCAACTTTGCGGGTGCCATGCTTGTCTGCAATCTTGTCAACAACGGCGACCGGCGGCTCGGCCAGGATGCTCATGCTGGGCACCACCAGTTCGAACTGGTCCTTGCCCAATTCCTTCAGCGCCAGGAATGCCTCGTTTTCCCAGGCGATCAGCACATCGCCGATGCCGCGCTGGACGAAGGTCGTGGTGGCGCCGCGTGCACCGGTATCCAGCACCGGCACATGCTTGAAGAGCTGGCCGATGAATTCCTTCGCCTTGGCTTCGTCACCGTTATTGGCTTTCAGGGCATAGCCCCAGGCGGCGAGATAGTTCCAGCGTGCGCCGCCGGAGGTTTTCGGATTCGGCGTGATCACCTGGACGTCGTTTTTCACCAGATCGGGCCAGTCCTTGATGTTCTTCGGATTGCCTTTGCGCACCAGGAAAACGATGGTGGAGGTATAGGGCGTGCTGTTATCGGGCAGGCGCTTCTGCCAGGCCGGATCGATCAATCCGCCCTGGGTGCTGATCTCATCGATGTCATAGGCGAGGGCCAACGTCACCACATCGGCTTCCAATCCGTCGATGACTGAGCGGGCCTGCTTGCCGGAACCGCCATGGGACGATTCGATCGTCACATCCTCTCCGGTCGTCGCCTTCCAGTGTTTGGCGAAAGCCTCGTTATAAGCTTTATACAATTCACGCGTCGGGTCATAGGACACGTTGAGCAGGGATGTTTCCGCCAGCGCCGGCGGGCCGGTGAGCTGGGCTGTTGCGAGAACGGCGGCACCGAAGATGCCTCCCAACACCATACGAAGACGCGTCATGATCACCTCCTCTATTCACGCTGCTACAAGTATATCTATCAATTTAGTAGTCTTTTGTTTCAGAAATCGACAAAAGAACATGCCGTCCTTCCTCCGGTTTCCTTATCCTGGCTTAAATGCCGGCGCCGAGATCCAACCCGGTTGGCCGCTGGTTCATGACATCGGCGAGGCTGGTATGATCCAGGATATGCGATGAGGCATCGCGTACCTGACGCAGCACTTTGCGGATGGCGCAGGTCGCTTCGTCCTGGCAATCCTCGCATCGCCGATAGGCGGTCTTGCTGGCGCAGGGCAATTGCGCCAAGGGACCATCGATCATCCGGATCACATGGCCAAAAAAGATCTCGTCCGCCCGCCTGGCCAAGGTATAACCACCATTCTTGCCGCGATAACTGCGGACCAGGCCATGGCGCTTCAGTTCCAGGAGGATCAGCTCCAGGAACTTCCGCGGGACCTGCTGCCTCTCGGCGATATCGCCGATCAGCACCGGCTGGTCAGGCTCGGCCTGGGCCAGGTAAAGCAAGGCACGCATGGCATACTTGGCTTTTTGCGACAGCATGATCTTTTTAATCTCTACTCAGGTGATAGAGAATAATGGTTGTCCGACGATTGTCAACAAGCCTCGGTAGCAGAGACAATTGCTTGATTCGGCAATGAAAAAGCGCGGCCCACCGGGCCGCGCTCCGATTCTTCCAGCAGAAAACTCCTCAGACCACGCGGTCGGGCAGGGGCTTGCCGGCGAAGAAGGCGTCGAGATTGTCGAGCGCCTTGAAGCCCATGGCATTGCGGGTCTCGATCGTCGCGCTGCCGAGATGCGGCAGCAGGAAGACGTTGCTGAGGTCACGATAGGCCGGATTGATGTTCGGCTCGCCTTCGAAGACATCGAGGCCGGCGGCGAACAATTTGCCCGATTTCAGCGCAGCGATCAGCGCGGCGTCATCGACCAGCGGGCCGCGCGCCGTGTTGATGACGATGGCGCCGTCCGGCATCTTGGCGATGCGGTGGGCATTCAGCCAATGATGGGTCTCGGCGCTGCCGGGGGCGTTGATCGACAGGAAATCGCTATGACCCAGCAGGTCTTCCGGATCGGCGTGGAAGATGGCGCCCTGTTCCTGGTCCGCCGGCAATTGGCGACGGTTGGAATAGTGGATTTCCATGTCGAAGGCGCGGGCGCGTTTGGCAACCGCCTGGCCGATGCGGCCCATGCCGAAAATGCCCAGGCGCTTGCCGGTCATATGCACGCCCAGCATGTAGACCGTCGACCAGGATTTCCAGGTTGCCTCGCGGACGGCGCGCTCACCTTCATAGGCCCGGCGCGCGGCGCCCAGCATCAGCAGCAGGGTGATATCGGCGGTGGCATCGGTCAGCACGTCGGGCGTGTTGGAAACCGGCAGCCCACGCTTCTTGGCGGCGTCGAGATTGATATGCTCATGGCCGACCGAGAAGGTAGCGATCATCTTCACATTGGCCGGCAGCTTCTCGATCAGCTCGGGGGTGAGCTTGTCGGTCGGCGTGACCAGAAGGGCATCGGCTTTTTCGGCGCCTCTGAGAATTTCGTCGGGCGTCTGTACATGATCACCGGGATTGAGCGCCGCCTCATAGCTGGCAAGGAGCCGCTGGGTGACGGCATCGGGCAGCTTGCGGGTCACATGGATGAAGGGTTTCTTCGACATCTGGCGGCTCCAAAAATGAGACGGGCGCCGGGCCTTCTCGGTCCAGCGCGATCGGGGCTTATCTTGGTGGCTTTGGCCGTGCGATACTGCCTGGGAGCGGCCCGAATTGACGAGCGGGCGACAGGACGCAGGCGAGAGAACGATGGCAAGAGCGGTGGCAATGGCAGTGAGGCTTGGGAATTCCTCCATCCGGCAGGGTATTCGTCGATCGATTTTTCGCCGGCTCGGCCTCGCGATCCTGCTTGGCGGCACCTTCATGCTGCCGGCCGGGCGGCCGGCGGCTGCCGTCGAGGTCCTGCCGCATAAGGCGATCTATATCCTCCACAGCCGCCAGGTTCCGGGCGCCGAGGAAACCGTCACCGCCGATGGCATGCTGATTTTCGAATGGATCGATACCTGCGACGGCTGGTCGATCAATCAGCGCGCCAAATTGCGGCTGGGCGGTGGCGACGAGGACGAAGAGGAGGCGGGTTTCGAGTGGCGGCAGATCACCTGGGAATCCAAGGATGGCCGCCGTTATCGCTATCAAAGCGAAGAATTCCGCAACGGTGAGAGAGGCGATCAACGGCGCGGTGAAGCCAGTGTCGAATCGAGCGGCAAGGGTGCCGTGACCACCGCCTTGCCGACGCGCGGCCGGCATGAGCTGCCGGCCGGGGTCATGCTGCCCACCGCGCATAGCCTGCGTCTGCTGCAAGCGGCGGCGTCAGGAGAAGGGTTTCTATCGGCCAATGTCTTCGACGGCACGGTCAGCGACGAGCCGATAACGATCACCGCCGCCTTGGGGCCGGGTACTTTGCATTGGCACGATCAGGACAAGCAATTCCCGGCGCTGGCAAAAGTGCAATCACGGCCGGTCGATCTGGCGTTTTTCCTCAATCCCGGACCCGAGGGCCTGCCCGATTTCGAGCAGAGCCTGCAGGTCTACGATAACGGCGTCATCGGCAAGATGGTGTTTTCCTTCGCTGGCATCCCGATGGAAGGCGACTTGCGCCAGCTCGACGTGTCATCGAAGGAAAAATGCAAAGCGCCCTGAGCGGCTTTGCCGCGATTTCTCACGCGGCGCGGCTTTGCCGCGATTTCTCACGCGGCGCGGCTTTGCCGCGATTTCTCACGCGGCCGATTTGACATAGCGCGGATCATGCGCCTGCCGGCCGAAGATGTCGCGCACCAGCGGTTCCCAATAGCTGAGCGGCTTGCTGGTGTAATCGGGATCGAATGCCGCCTGGTCCCAGCGCTCGCAGAAACGCTCGCAGCTCGCATACCACGGATGGTCGCGGAAACGGTTGCGGGCATTGCGGTCGCCGCCCAGGTGATGGGCGTAATAATACATCTGGAAAATGCCGTGCTGCTCGACCACCCAGGTCACCTCCGCCCGCACATAGGGGCGGATCATGCCGGCGGCGATCTCGGCATGATTATAGGGGGCGAGCTCATCGCCGATATCGTGGATGAGGGCGGCGACGATCATCTCGTCATCGGCGCCATCGGCCTCGGCGCGCGTCGCGGTCTGCAGGGAATGCTCCAGCCGGCTGACCTTGTAACCTTCCAGTGAATGATCGAGTTTGGCCAAGGACTCCATCACCCGGCTAGGCAGGCCGGTGGCGAAATTGCGCTCCGACTGGTCCAGCAGGAGATAGTCCTCGCGGGTGCCGTCTTTCATCTGCAGGAAGCTGACTGTCTTGCTCATTGTGTGTTTCCTTAGATTTACTCTGCGGCTGACTTACTCTGCGGCGCGCGACTGCTGGACCTGCGTCCGGCGCAGCACGCGGTACAGGCTGCGCGGCCCGTCGATATCGATATAGCAACCCTGCAGATGCCGCTTCCCTTCGCGGATGTCGAAGGATGTCCGGCCATGCAGCAGGCGCCGGTTGTCGAACATCACCAGGTCGCCGTCGCCGAGGCGGAAGCGGATTTCGAATTCGGCGGATTTCAGCAGGCTGTCGAGCTGACGGCGCGCGGCATAGAAAGCCTGTAATTCATCGGGCGGCAGCAAGGGCGCGAAATCGAGGCGCGGGCTGACATGGATGGCCTGGAACGTGCCGCGCTCGTCCAGTTTCACATGCGGCTGCCAGGCGACATGCTCGGCATCGCGATCGGTGAACTGGAAGCGGACCGGAATGGTGGTCAGCAGGCGATAGGCATCGGGATCACGATGGCGCAAGGCGTCGGCGCAAGCCAGGCCATCGACCAGAGTGGAAAGCCCGCCCTGGGTTTCGTTGACCAGGCAATGCAGCAACTGGATGCCGGGCGAAGGCTCGCGATAGGGATTGTCGACATGGGGGTCGAGCGCCAGCGAGCTATAGGCGAGGTCATTGGCATCCGGCACCGACCGCACATCGAAATGCCGTCCGAAATTGGTGTCGCGCACGAAGCCGAAGCTTTCGGCCACGCCGAACAATGCCAGGGAGACGCGCGGCACGTTATGCAGCACGATGAATCCATAGCGCAGGAATTTTTCGGCGATGTCGAACCGCAAGGCATCGCTCGGCTGGTCCTGCCAGACGGCTTCCGGCAGCGTGGCGAGCGACGCATTCCAGGCCAGCCGCGCCGGGAGGCCGTCACTGTCCGGGCTCATCCCGGCTTCGGCCAGAAGGACCGCTTCGCTGAACCGGCTGGTATGGCCATCGCTGAACAGGACCGTGAGTTCGTCCAGCGCCGTGCGGGTGACACTGATGAGGCGCAGTTGCGGATCGAGCTCGGAGGGATTGTAGAGCCGCTGCCCGGTGCGCCGGTCGATGCTGGCCTCGGCGGTGCAGCGCTCGCGCAGCCAGAGCGGATGGATGACGCGCTCGGAACCATTGGCGAGTCGCAGGGTCAGGCGCGGGGTCGGGGTGTCGGACAATTCTATCTGGGGCATGATCTCGGCGCTCTCTGGTATCAGTTCAGCGCATTTTGAGCGCGAACTCTGCACCGGAATAGCTGGAAAAATTTTCGAATAGATATAACATGTCGTTATGTCTAAGCGACGCTATCCGCCGATCGGCTGCCTGATTCCCTTCGAAGCCGCCGCCCGCCTGGGCAGCATGTCGGCGGCGGCGCGCGAGCTCGGCATCAGCCAGCCTGCCATCAGCCGCCACCTGCAATTGCTGGAAGCCGATCTCGGCCAGGCTTTGTTCCAGCGCAACCGCCGGGGCCTCAGCCTGACCGCGGCGGGCCGGGACTATCGCGATGCGGTGACGCTGGGCTTGGAAAGCATCGCCCGGGCGACCGCCATCCTGCGGGCCCAAGGCGGCGACCAGACGATCCGCATCGCTGCCAATTTCGGTTTCGCCCAGCAATGGCTGATGCCGCGTTTCGGCCGCCTGCGTGCCACCTATCCCAATTTGTTCTTTCGCCTGCTCACCAGCGACCAGGACGACGATCTCACCTTGGCGAACAGCGATCTGGCGATCCGCTTCGGTACCGGCGACTGGCCCGGCTGGCAATCGGTGCAGCTCTTCGAGGAAGAGGTCTTTCCGATCTGCAGCCCGGCCTATCTCGATGAGCGGCCGCATCTGCGCGACCCGGAGATCACGGCGGCCGACCTGCCGGAGGAACGCTTGCTGCACATGGATGAGGTCAATGCCCGCTGGCTGGAATGGTCGACCTGGCTGCGCCTGCAAGGGGTGAAGCCGCCGGCTGCCAAGGCGCAGCTGCTCTACAGCACCTATCCGCTGCTGCTGCAGGCGACATTGGCCGGCGAAGGTGTTGCGCTCGGCTGGCGGGGCCTGGTCGATCCGCTGCTGCAGGCCGGCAGCCTGATCCAGATCCTGCCCGGCCTGCATCGGCCCGAGCACGGCTATTTCGTCAGCTATCGCAACCGGCATCCGGCGGAAAAAGTGCTGCGGGATATCGTCGGCTGGCTGCTGGCGGAAATGCGGCAGGAGCCGGCTGCATGACGGGACGGCTCGCATGAAGCGGCGTTGGGCGGCTCTGCTCGTCCTTCTGCTGGCGGTTCCGGTCTTCGCTGTTCTGCCCTTTCATCCCGACTTTCCGGCCGCCTGGACTCCCTGGGCGCCGTTACGCCTATCCGACAAACCGAATTTCCTCACCGCCTATAAGATCAGCCGGCTGCGTAAGGATCCGCGGCTCTGTCGCGCGGTGCTGGCACAAACCGATCTTGTCTTTACTCCGGTGCCCGATCACCGGACCGGCCCCGGCTGCGCTTTCCAGAATGCGGTGCGGGTGACCGGGGCTGATATCCGCTTCATGCCGGGTTTCACCGCGAGCTGCCCGCTGGCGGTATCATTGGCCATGCTGGAACGCCATGTTTTGCAGCCGGCGGCGCAGCGGGAATTCGGGGCGAAGGTCACGGCGCTCGAGCATGTCGGCACCTATGCCTGCCGCAATCTCTATAATCGGCAGCAAGGTCGCCGCAGCGAGCATGCCACCGCCAATGCGATCGATGTCACCGCCTTTCGCTTGAGCAATGGCGGGCGCATCGAGATCACGCGCGACTGGGGCGATCACGGTGCGGCGGGCCGCTTCCTGCTGACGGTGCATGACGGTGCTTGCGATCTCTTTGACACGGTGCTCGGTCCCGATTTCAATGCGGCGCATCGCACCCATTTCCACATGGATATGGGTCGTTTCTGGGCATGCCGATGAAGCGAGGGGAGAAGATGCAGGATTACTACCGCCAGCGGGCCCGCGAATACGAGATGATCTATCACCGCCCCGATGCCGTGCGGCTGGCGGAACAGGAAGCGCTGGCAGGCTGGATCAGAGCCTCGCTCGCTGGCCTCGATGTGGTGGAGATCGCCACCGGCACCGGCTGGTGGACGGTGCAGGCGGCCGCCGTCGCCGATCACGTAACGGCAACCGATGCGGTGGCGGAGACATTGGAGATCGCCCGGACGAAGCCCTTCGATCCGGCCAAGGTGACATTCGACCTCGCGGATGCCTATCGGCTCGATGGGCTGGGGCGGGAATTCAGCGGCGCACTCGCCTGCTTCTGGCTGTCCCATGTGCCGCGCGCGGCGTTGCGCGATTTCGTCGATGGCCTGCATCCATCTTGCATCCGGGTGCAATGGTCTGCCTGGCCGATAATTGCCTGGTGCCAGGGCTCGGTGGCGAGCTTGTCCGCATCGCCGGTGAAGCCGACACTTATAAGCGTCGATCGCTGGTCGATGGTGGGACGGAACTGGTGCTGAAGAATTATTACAGCGAGGCGGAGCTTGCCGAATTCTTCACGCCGCTGGCGCGTGACCTGGAGATCGATATCGGCCGGCACTTCTGGCGATTGCGCTATCGCCGGCCGTGAGGATCGGTCAGGAAGCCCAGAAGGCTTCGGTCGGCGAGGCCAGCGCGACCGGCTTCTCGTTCCTGATGGTGATCAGTGTATCGATCATGCCGCAGAACAGGCCGGTCTCGACGATGCCGGGAATGTCGCAGAGCTGGCGATGCAAATCCGCCGGCTGGCCGATTTCATCGAACTGGCAGTCGACGATGTAATGGCCGGCATCGGTGATGACGGGATCGCCATCGCGCTGGCGCAACGCGCAGTGCCGCGCCAGTTTGCCGAGATGCGCCAGCACGTTCTGGTGACCGAAAAGACAGATTTCCACCGGCAGCGGAAAGCGGCCCAGCTTGCCGACCAGCTTGGTCGAATCCGCCAGATAGATCCGCCGGGCCGAGGCCGCCGCGACGATCTTCTCATAGAGGAGGGCACCGCCGCCGCCTTTGATCATGTCGAAATCGAGCGACACCTCATCGGCGCCGTCGACGCAGAGATCGAGCGAGGGGGCGCGGTCGAAATCGGTGGTCGGGATATCGTTCTGCTGCGCCAGCATCTCGCTCTGCCGCGAGGTACAGATGACGCGGACCCGCAAGCCGGCGCGAATGCGCTGGCCAAGCGCCTGGGCGAAGTGCCGGACCGTGCTGCCGGTGCCAAGGCCGATGGCCATGTCGGTTTCGACCATCTCGGCAGCCATGGCGCCGACCAGGGCCTTCTCCGCTTCCTGCTGATCGCCTGTTCGTTTTCGCTTCATTCGGGTTAGTCCTTGCTATCAGGGGCCTTGCTGCCGGGGGCTTTGCTGCCGGGATCCTTGTTGCCGGAGCCGGTTGGCTTGGCGCGGGCGAGGCTCCGGCCTTTGAGGATGCTGTCTTTGCCGAGCTTGGCCCGGACCGCATCCATGGCCGCTTCCAGTTTCCGCCGCCGGTCGGCTTCGGGATCGGCAAGATCGAGGGGATCGGCATCCGACAAGGGATGGAAATTGCCGGTTCCGATCCCGATCAGTCGATACCAGGTGCCATTGCTTTCGCGTTCCAGCAATTGCCGCCCCGCGCGATAGAGCGTTTCGGCGAGGCAGGTCGGGGCGGGAAGGCTGACCTGCCGGCTGACGGTGCGAAACCCCGCCGTCTTCAGCTTGAGATGCACCACCTGGCCGGCGAGGCCGGCTGCCTTCAATCGCGCCGACACCTTCTCGCAGAGCGGCCATAACTCATGGGTGAGGACAGCGAAATCGGCGATGTCCTCGTCGAAGGTGGTTTCGGCGGAAATGCTTTTGGTCGGCGCATCAATATCGACGCTGCGTTCATCCTCGCCGCGGGCGAGGTAATAGAGCCGCAGGCCCATTTGCCCATAGCGTTTCGCCAAAGCCGGCATCTCCATTTCCTGCAACTGTCCGATCATGGTGATACCGTCTTTCGCCAATTGCTCGGCGCCGACCTTGCCGATGCCCCAGATCAGGGTGACCGGCTTTTGCGCCAGGAATGCGCGGGCTTCATGGCGTCCGATGACCGAGAAGCCGCGCGGCTTGTCGAGATCCGAAGCGATCTTTGCCAGGAATTTATTGTAGCTGAGCCCGATCGACACGGTGATGCCGATTTCCTGTTCGATGCGCTTGGCGAGATCGGCCAGCGATTGCGCGGGACTGCGCCGATGCAATTGCGTCGTGCCTGAGAGATCGAGAAAGGCCTCGTCGATCGACAGCGGTTCGACCAACGGTGTCAGGTGTTGCATCATCTCGCGCACCTGCAGGCCGACGGTCCGATACTTCGCCATATTGGGCGGCATCACGGTGGCTTCGGGGCACAGTTTGCGCGCCTTGAACATCGGCATGGCAGAGCGCACGCCCGACATCCGCGCAATATAGCAGCAGGTGGAGACGACGCCGCGATGGCCGCCGCCGATGATCAACGGCTTGTCGCGCAGGCTGGGATCATCGCGCTTTTCGATCGCGGCGTAAAAGGCATCGCAATCGATATGGCCGATCTGCAGGTCGTGTATTTCGGGATGATAAAGAACGCGGGGTGATCGGCAATCGGGGCAGCGTTTGGCGCGGTCTTCCTGGGCGATCACCGGTAACAGGCCGCCGCAATCGCGGCAGAAGCCGGCCGTCGTCGTGCCGTCAGAGGCTTCGTTCAATGCCGCCTCGTCATCACATCGCCGCTTCCTCTGCCGTCAATGGCCACAGCCAGGCAGCGCCCCGGACGCCGCTGGAATCGCCATGCGCCGCCTGCACGATCGGCGTATCGACGAAATCGCTGAAAGCGTAACGAGGCAGCAGTTTCGGCACCGTCGTATAGAGGCGTTGGCAGTTCGACATGCCGCCGCCCAGCACGAAGATATCGGGGTCGAGCACGTTCATGATCGAGGCAAAGGCGCGCGCTAGCCGATCCTCGTAGCGTTCCATGGTCGCCACCGCCGCGCTCTCGCCGGCATCCGCCGCAGCGGTGATCTCCGGCGCCTTCATCTGCTGTCCGGTCACCTTGGCATGGTCCGCCGACAGGGAAGGGCCGGCGAGCCAGGTTTCGATACAGCCATAGCGGCCGCACCAGCAGCGTCGCCCCGGGAATTCGGCCTCATTGATCCAGGGCAGGGGCATATGACCCCATTCGCCGCCGATGGCGTTATGGCCTTCCAGCAAATGCTTATCGATGGCGATGCCGCCACCGACCCCGGTGCCGAGAATGACGGCAAAGACCACCTTGGCCCCGCGCCCGGCGCCGTCGGTTGCCTCGGAGGCGGCCAGGCAATTGGCATCATTGGCCAGGCGAACCGGCCGGCCGAGGGCTTTTTCCACATCGCGCTGCAGAGGTTGACCGTTCAGCCAGGTCGAATTCCCGTTACGGATCAGGCCGGTACGCGGCGACGGGCTGCCCGGGATACCGATTCCGACGGTGGGTGCGTCCCGCAGCTGGCCGCGGACCGTCGCCGGCAGCTCGGCTTCAACCCCGCGCACCACGGCGGCGATGGCCTCCACGGTCCCGGCATAGTTCTCGCGCGGCGTCGGTTGGCGCAATTTGGCCAGGATCTGTCCCTGGCTGTCCAATGCGACCCCCTCGATCTTGGTTCCGCCCAGGTCGATACCAATTCTGACCCGCATCATTCCTCCATCCGCCGCTTCATGCAGATAACCGGCTGTACTAGTTTTACCGAATCCTGTTTAACCAATTGATAACCAAACTCTGCTTTTCATAAGATATTAAATCGTATGTCGGCAAATTTCTTGGCATCCTTTGGGGAATTGCTGCGTAAAACGGTTGGAGGCGCCGGAAATGTCGGAACGAGAACAACTGTCGCCGGAGGAAAAACGTCGCCGGGCGGCAGAGAAGACAATTTTAATCGTCGAGGACAACGAGCTGAATATGAAGTTGTTCCACGACCTGATCCAGGCGCATGGCTATAACATCCTGCAGACCAAGGATGGCATGGAAGCGCTGAAGCTGGCGCGCCAGCATAAGCCGGATTTGATCCTGATGGATATCCAGCTGCCGGAGGTTTCCGGCCTGGAGGTCACCAAATGGATCAAGGAAGACGACAATCTGAAGGCGATTCCGATCATTGCCGTCACGGCCTTTGCAATGAAGGGCGACGAGGAAAAGATCCGCGAAGGCGGATGCGAAGCCTATATTGCCAAGCCGATTTCGGTCGTGCAGTTCCTCGAAACGGTCGACCGTTTCCTACAGTGATTTCAGCCGATGTCCGCTCGTATCCTGGTGGTAGACGACATACCTGCGAATGTTCGTCTGCTCGAAGCTAAACTCGCCGCCGAATACTTCGAAGTCATCACCGCGAGCAGCGGTCAACAAGCCCTGGATATCGTCGACAATCAGGCCCCGGACATCGTCCTTCTCGATGTGATGATGCCGGAGATGGACGGCTTTGAGGTTTGCCGCCGTATCCGTGCCAATGTCGCCACCCGCTTCCTGCCGGTGGTCATGGTGACCGCGCTCAGCGACCAGTCGGACCGGGTGCGCGGGTTGGAAGCCGGCGCCGACGACTTTCTCACCAAGCCCGTCAATGATCTGGCGCTGTTCGCCCGTGTCCGCTCGCTGGTCCGTCTCAAGATGATGATGGATGAATGGCGGATGCGTGAGCAGACTTCCGGCCAGTTCGATATTCTCGGCGACGGCTCCGAGCCCAATGTCGATGACGACCGCCATGCCCAGGTCCTGCTGGTGGAAAGCTTCGCGCCGACCGCACAGCGCATCCAGGGCATCCTCGATGCCGATCACGATAAGGTGGTCTTTGCCGATAACGTGCAAAAGGCAACCGAGCTGGCCAATACGGAGAAATTTGATCTCATCGTCAGCGATATTCAGGTCGGCGGCGAAGACGGGTTGCGATTCTGCTCGCATCTGCGGTCGCAGGAGGAAACCCGCCAGGTGCCGATCCTGCTGATGGTCGACGAATACGATATGCCGCGCCTGGTGAAGGGGCTCGATATCGGCGTCAGCGATTATCTGATGAAGCCGATCGATCCCAATGAGCTGCTGGCACGCGTGCGCATCCAGGTGCGTCGCCGGCGCTTCCAGGACCGCCTGCGGAACAATTACGAACGCAGCCTTTCCATGGCGCTGACCGACGGCCTGACCGGCCTCTATAACCGGCGCTATGCCACCCGGCATCTCGAGGGCCTGATGCGGCGCGTGGTGCAGACCGGCAAGCCGTTGGCGGTTCTGGTCTGCGATCTCGATTTCTTCAAGCGGGTCAACGATACCTATGGCCATGCCGCCGGCGACGAGGTGCTGAAGCAGTTCGCCCAGCGGGCCGCCGCTTCGGTCCGTAACATCGATATGGTGGCGCGTTTCGGCGGCGAGGAATTCGTGATCCTGATGCCCGACACGGATGGCCAGGCGGCCCTGCGCGCCGGCGAGCGTCTGTGCAAGCGCATCGCTGAGACGCCCATGATGCTGGCGGACGGTCCGGAAGGCGGCCTCAATGTCACGGTCAGCGTGGGGGTGGCGGCGACCGCCATGGAAATACCAGGCGATGAGTTGATCAAGCTGGCCGATGCGGCGTTGTACCGTGCGAAGCAGGGCGGCCGCAACCAGGCGGTCATCGATCCCCTTTCCGCACTGTCATAGAATCGGCCAATCGCTAAAACGAACGAGGCGCCGCGGGTAACCGGGCGCCTCGTTTCGTCTGAAGACCAGACCGTTTCAGGAGCATCAGATTACTTGATCTTCGCTTCCTTGAACGGAACATGCTTGCGCACGACGGGATCGTATTTGTTGAATTCCAACTTTTCCGTCGAGGTGCGCGGATTCTTCTTGGTGACGTAGTAGTAGCCGGTATCAGCGGTGCTGACCAACTTGATCTGAATGGTATTAGCCTTGGCCATAACAGCCCCTCAAAACCTAGCGTAAGACGATTGCCGTAAAAGATGGCGCAAAATAGCGGTTAACCGCCCGATGTCAAGCCCGGCCTTGCTGTCGAAATTCGGTCGCCGCGATCGCGATGGCGGCGGAGCGTCATGATATTATTCTTGTAATTCAGCAATTTAGGCCTTGTGATGCCGATTGCGATGCGATTCTCCCAGCGCCGGAAGGATTCCGCCAGCACGGCATGGGTGACATCGACGATGTTCAGGTCGGCCAAATCGCTCTGTCGGCGCCAGCCCAGATCCTCCAATTCCCCATTGCCCGTCAGCGTGCCGGCGGCCTGTTCGCCATCGGCCAGGAAGAAGCGGGTGTTGTAGCGCCGGGGCGAGGTCACGGGCGTGATGGCGCGCAGCAGGAAATCCAGGCTGCCGAGATCCGGCACCAGATCGGCGGCGGCATAGGCCTGCCAGATCGGCAGATCGGCAATCCGTTGATGCGCCGCTGCTATCGCGGCATCGCGGCCGACCAGAAGGCCGGTTTCCTCGTGGGTTTCCCGAAGTGCCGCCCGAAGGAAGGCGGCGACAGGGCGCTTGCAGCCGCCGGAATCGAGCATGGCGGCGACGGCCGGATGCGGCGCCTCGGGAAAGCCGGAGGGCAGATTATCCTCGCCGTCGACACGGCCGCCCGGCACGACATAGATGTCCGGCAGGAAGCCGGATCGCATATGGCGGCGGCCGAGCAGAACCTCCGGCGGCCCGTTACGGCCCTGGCGGATCAGGACGAGGCCGGCGGCATCCACCGGTTTGACCGCCGGTTGGCGCTTCGCAGCGGAAGGACGTGACTTGGTGTCGGCAGTATCGGGCATCGGCCTAGTCGATCCGGGGCCTAATTGACCAGGGCCGAAAGATCATCTTCATCGGCCTGATCGTCATTGGCCGCCGTCGAGGGTGGTTCCGCAAGGCGCATGGCGCTGGCAAAGAGGGTCGGCTGACGCAGCAGGCGTTCCGCGACCTCCATATCGACCGGCGAATCATTGGTGCGTGCCGGGCAGGTCTTGCGCAAGGCGTCGAGGGCGGCGGTATCTTCAGGATTAACGGCGTTGCGTTGTGCCGTCGGTACCGGCGTCAACCGGCCCAGGAGCAGATCCTGCACCAAGGCATCCGAATCGCTTCGGCCGCTGGTGCAGATCGATGGCAGGACACCGAGATGATGCAGGGTGTAGCCGGAAGGGGCATGGAACCGCGCCCAGGTGAGAACGATCTCGCCCTTATTGGGCATGGCGAGCACGGTCTGCACCGTTCCCTTGCCATAAGAATTGGTGCCGATGACAACGGCCCGGCGATTATCCTGCAGGGCCGCTGCGACGATTTCCGCGGCCGAGGCCGAATTGCCGTCGATCAGCACCACGATGGGGCGGCCATCGGCGATATCGCCGCCGGTCGCCTCGAAATACTGATGGCTGTCGGGATGACGGCCATGGGTGGAAACGATACGGCCATCTTCCAGGAACAGATTGGCGGTCGCCACCGATTGATTGAGCAATCCACCGGGATTGTCGCGCAGATCCAGCACATAGCCCGCCAGGCGCGAACCGATCTCGGTCTTGGCGTCATAGATCGAGCGCTTCAGGCTGTCCGAGGTTTCCGAATTGAAGCTGTAGATCCTGAGATAGGCGATATCGCCGTCGCGCCGATAGGAAACCGTTTCGGGGACGACGTGGGACCTGACCAGGGTGACGGAAATCGGCTCGGCGACATCGGCGCGCTTAACGCCCAGGGAGACCTTGCTGTCGACCGGGCCGCGCAGGCGATCGACCACATCGCTTTGCGACAGGCCTTCGGTCGAATGACCATCGATCTTCACGATGACGTCGTCGCGCTTCAGGCCCATCCGCTCGGCGGGGGTATAGTGCATGACCGAGATCACCCGGACGACACCGTCTTCGACCGAGATGCGCACGCCGATACCACCGAAGCCGTCCCGCACCGCCCGGTTTTCCCGCGCGGCATCGGCGCTGGCGTAACGCGAGAAGGGATCGAGCTTGCTCACCACGCCGGTGAACATGGCTTCGTAAATTTTCTCGACCGGAGTCTGGCCCAGTTTCGGGGATTCGACGATTGCCTCATCCGTCAACTTGGCGGTCAGCTTGCCCCAGTCATCGGCCTTGAAATCCGACTGCACGGGAAAGCTGTCGACGATCTGCTGATTGACCGACAGATTGACCTGATTGTCGATCTGGACCGCGGCGATATCAGGGTCCAGGCTGGTCAGTTGCTGCATGCCGGCCATGGCCAGTTGCGAGAGATCCGGCCGGGTGATGTAGAACGCCTCCACATCCTCGAAGCCGCGTTCGAACATTTCCTTGGTCAGATGGGCATCGGCTTCCGATGCCGGCCTGTCGCCGGAGCTGGCGCAACCGATCAGGACGATGAAGCTGGGAAGGATTAGAAAGGGGGTCAGGAAACGCAAGACAGGAGCAAATCCTTCGGCACGCGACTCCAAGCGCGATATCGTCGACACTGGCATACCCAAGCGAAAAACGGCCGTTCCCGGCGGCCTCCGCCAGTCTGACCCAACGCAGCAAGATTAGCAGAAAGCCCGACCGACACCAGCGACTTATCGCGGGCACCTAGCGGCGATTTGACATAGCTCCGGTTGAGCTTCCAATCCGCTTCGAGGGCCGGTTCGGCAATCGAGTTCAGCTTCAGGGAAAGACCGCTCTGCTTAGCTGCTCCGCTTCGCTGAGATGCGCGGATTGCGGTGCTTTATCGGCGCCGCTTCGGCCGCGCCTTGGTCCTTGTCGCGTCGTCCGGGCTCTCGGGGGCATGGCGAGCTGCTTTCTTGTGACCTGATTTGTTGCGAACCTGCTTCCGGCCACCCGGCCTGGCCGCATCCGTTTTGGCGGTACCCGGCTTGGCTGATCCGGCATGGCGATTTGGTCGACGAGATCCGCCCCTATCCTGGCTGCCTTCTGTCGCTGCGTCCGTGACAGCGGTGATTTCGCCACCGCCGATGATTTCCAGGGTCATCCCGCCGGTCAGGGGCACGCAGGCAACCAGCCTGACCTCGACCGGCGCGCCAAGTTGATAGACCCGCCCCCAGCGACGGCCGACCAGCGCATGACCCCGTTCGTCGTGATCATAATAATCGGTGGGCAGCGTGCTGATCGGCACCAAGCCATCGGCGCCGGTATCGTCCAGGGAGATGAACAAGCCAAAACGGGTGACGCTGGTGATCCGGCCGGCGAAGACCTCGCCGACACGCTCGGCGAGGAAGGCTGCCGTGTAACGGTCGATCGATTCACGCTCGGCCGCGGCGGCGCGGCGTTCGGTCGCAGAAATATGATCGCCGGTTTCCGGAAAACTGTCCTCGGCGCCCGGCGGCAAGCCGTCATCGCCAAACCCGTAAGCGCTGATCAGGGCGCGATGGACCAGCAGATCGGCATAGCGCCGGATCGGCGAGGTGAAATGCGCGTAACGTTGCAAGGCGAGGCCGAAATGGCCGAGATTCTCCGGCGAATAGACGGCTTGCGATTGCGCGCGGAGCACCAGACTGTTGATCATCGCCGCATAGGGTGATGTCGCGGCCTTGGTCAGCAAGGCGGTGAAATGCTTCGGCCGCAATACCTGTCCCTTGGCAAGCGGCAGGTTGAGGCCGCGCAGGAACTCGCGCAAAGCATCGACCCGGGCCGGATCGGGCGGTTCGTGAACGCGGTACATGCAGGGTTGCCGACGCCCTTCAAGGCTTTCCGCCGCTGCCACATTGGCGGCAATCATGAATTCTTCGATCAGGCGATGGCTGTCGAGCCGGGCACGCGCCACGATGCGGTCGACCTCCCCTTCCTGGTTGATGAAGACGCGTCGTTCGGCGATATCCAGTTCCAGCGTGCCGCGATTTTCCCGCGCCGTCAGCAGGGCGCGGAAAGCACCGTAAAGCGGCGTGATGACGGAATCGAGAAGCGGTGCCGTCAGCTCGTCGGTTTCGCCATCGACGGCGCGCTGCACCTGTTCATAGGTGAGCCTTGCGGCGGAGCGCATCAGGCCGCGCATGAAACGGTGATTGAGCTTCTTGCCGGCGGCATCGATGGTCATTTCGACTGCCATGCAGGGCCGTTCTTCCCGCGGCTTCAGCGAACACCAGCCGTTCGACAATTCCTCCGGCAGCATCGGCACGACGCGATCGGGGAAATAGACCGAATTGCCGCGTTCCCGCGCCGCCTTGTCCAGCGCATCGCCGGACCGCACGTAATGCGCCACGTCGGCAATCGCCACCAGCAGGCGCCAGCCGCCGGGATTGTTCGGATTCTCATCGGGCTTGGCGAAGACGGCATCGTCGAAATCGCGGGCATCGTCGCCGTCGATGGTGACCAGCGGCACCTGCCGGAGGTCGGTCCGCTGGCCCAGTGCAGCACCTTTGGCATTGGCGGCCTGTTCCAGGGCGGCGGGCGAGAAATCGAGCGGGATGCCGTGATCGACGATCGAAATCAGGCTGATCGACTTTGCTTCACCCAGCTTGCCGACCCGCTCGACGATGCGGGCACGGGGCGTGCCGAGGCGGCGCACCGGATCCACCAAAGCGATGACGATATCGCCTGTACGGGCCGGACCGATATCATGCGGCGATACATTGAACTCGGTCCTGATGCGCTTATCGGTCGGCGTCAGGCGGCCGGTGCCGTCGCGCCGCCGTTCGAACAGGCCGACGATGCGCTGGGCGTGATGCTCCAGGCGGCGGATCGGCCGGGCTTCATAGAGATCCTCTTCCTTGCGCTCCAGCCGTGCCAGGACCCGGTCGCCGCCGGCCAGCGGCCGGTCGGTGCGCTTGTTGTCGATGACCAGGATGCGCGGCGCCACGTCGTCCTTGCGGAAATCGACCGGCCGGGCCCAGAGATCGCCGTCCTCGTCCAGGCCGATGACTTCCAGCACGGTGACTTCCGGCAGGGCGCCGGCACGGGCGACGCGGCGGCCACGGCCGCGATCGACCTCGCCATCGCGTTCCAGTTCCTTCAGCAAGGCTTTCAGGGGAATGCGATCGGCGCCGCGCAGATTGAACGCCCGCGCGATCTCCCGCTTGCCGACCGGCGTGTCCTGGTCTTGGATGAAAGCGAGGACCTGTTCCTTGGTGGGGAAGGGAACCGCCTTCTTCGACCCTTTCGGCGCCGGACCCTGTTCGGGCGCCGAGGGATCTTCCGCCTGGCGCTTGCGCCCGTTCTTATCGGATCGGTGTTTTGAATTCGATTTCGACAAAGACGAACTCGTAATCGTTGGCATTGATGACGTTATGTTCGACGCCGACCGGCCGGTAATAGGAAACCCCGGTGGTCAGATCGGCGAAGCGCGTCTCCTTGCCGTCTTCCAATTGCAGCTTGCCGGTGGTCATCGGTACCACGACATAGTCGTAGCCATGCCGGTGCCAGGTGGTTTCGGCGCCGGGTGCAAAGCGCCATTCGGTCACCAGGACACGGTCATTGTCGACTTGAACGGTGGGTTTTGCCTTTGGACGTCCGGCCATCTTGTAACTCCGCTGCTCTTTTGCCGAAGCAGCATAGCGGTTCATCGTAATGCTGGCCAGCAATCAGCGCGCCTGCCATCAGTCATATATCGGACATCTGCCGGCGCTCGAATCGTGGCCCCGATTCCTCAGGCAATCGCGCCTTCGAAGCGCAACAGGGCTTCCTTCAAGGCAAGGCCGCCGGCATAGCCGGTCAGGGCGCCGGAACTCCCGACCACGCGGTGGCAGGGCACGATCAGGGAAATGGGATTGGCGCCATTGGCGGCGCCGACCGCGCGGCTGGCCTGCGGCCGCTGCAACTTGCCCGCCAGCCGGGCATAGGTGGTGGTTTCGCCGAAGGGGATGCGGCGAAGTTCCGTCCAGACCGATTGCTGGAAAGCGGTGCCGATTGGTGCCAGGGGAAGATCGAATTGCGTCAGGCGGCCGGCAAAGTACGCGTCGATCTGCCTGGCAATTCCGGCCACCGCGCTTTCGTCCCAGCGCAGGTTGAAATCGGCGATTTGCCAGCGGCCGTTATCGCATTCGGCGAGGAAGCCGAAACGCACCAGGCGCCGTTGCCCGTCAACCATGGCCAAGGCCGGCCCGACCGGCGTCTCGATCCGGCCGGCGAAATAGGGAGGTGTTGCCGTTGTCGCGCAACGTTTCGTCATGCGGCGATCTTCAAGTTGGCCCAGAAGTGGCAGGTGGCAAGGCTGCGATGCGGGGCGAAGGGCGCCATCAGGCGTGCCGTCTCCTTGGCATCGGGGCGCGTTTCCAACCGGTGAAACCTTTGCAGCGCCGTGGCGAGAGCGGAATCGCCGACCGGCACCGCATCGGCAAAACCGAGGCCGCGCATCAGCATGTAATTCGTGGTCCAGGGGCCGAGCCCGCGAATGCCGCGCAAGATCGTTTCAGCCGCTTTGGCCGAGCCATCGGCCAGCCGGTCCAAAGGCAGATCGTCGCTGGTCACCAGGCGCGCCATGTTGATGAGGTAATCGGCCTTGGCGCGGGAGAAGCGCCGTTGCGTCAGATCCGCCGGATCCAGTGCCGCGACCGTGGCTGCGGTGGGATGCGCCTTCATGCCGCGCGCATCGCCGATCGGATCGCCGCAAAGCTCGATCAGCGTCCGGCGCAAGGACGTGGCAAAGGCGACATTGATCTGCTGGCCGATGACCGCCCAGGCCAGGGCTTCGAACGGCGTGGCGGTCAAGGGGATGCGCAGGCCGCGCTGCCCCTGGATCAGCCGGGCGATCTCGGGCATGCGGATCGCGCGGCCTTCGAAACCGGCGACATCGCCGCCCGGGCCGAGGATGCGGCAGACGATGCGATGGATCTCCGCCATGGCGGCAGGGCCCAGGCGCTTCGCCGCGGTGATCCGGCAATCCACCGCGCCTGGCTCGAAGGTCATTTCCAGCAGCACCGGCACAGTGTCGATGACCAGCGCCTTGCCGAGCTTGCGATCATCGGCGATGCGTTCCGCCGGGCCATCGGGGTCGCGCCCATGATAAGAGAGGACATCCTGCGGCCGGAAACTGCCGGGCAGTTGCAGGCGGAAGCGATCGGCATCACGCAATGCCCGATAGGCGCCCGGCGTCATGCCGGTCATGGCCAGGAACTGCCGATGGAAGGTCGCTTCGCCCTCAAAGCCCGCCGAGAGGGCAATATCGACGAGACGCTCATTGCCGCGTAGCAGCCGGTCGCAGACCGCGCGGATCCGCTCGCGCCGCAGCAAGGCGGCCGGCGTCTGATGGGCGTGATCGCGGATCAGGTCGTTCAGTTTGGTGGCGCCGATGCCGGCGGCATCGACCAGCCGCGCGATATCGGGGAAGGCGCCGGGATCGGCCCGCAGGCGCAGCAGCAGGCCGTCGAACAGATCGCGGTCCCAATCGCCGCCGCGATAGAACAGATCGGGGCGGCAGCGGCGGCACGGCCGCAAACCGGCGGCCACGGCTTCCGTTTCCGTCGGGAAGAAGCGGACATTCTCGAATTTCGGTTTGCGCGCGGGGCAGGAGGGTAGGCAATAGATTCCGGTCGTCAGCACGCCGGTCAGGAAGCGGCCGTCATAGCTGCTGTCCTTGGCCAGCATGCGCTCATACATGAAGGCAGCCGGCCAGCTTTCGGCGGATGCCCGGGCCGCCTTCATGTCTGGCCGGCTTCCTTTCGGTGCGGCCGGTCGCGATGGTGTTTGCTTCATCGACACTCGATCCTCGACACAGATCTCATCGACAAATGGGGCATCGTTCAACAAGGCATCGGTGGCGGGCATCGGCATCCTTCCAGGCAGACAGGTTGCCCGGACTATGCCCTATCCTCGATCCCCCGGCCTCTCAACCGGACCGCTGGAATTCCCCGCGTGGTTAGTCTTTCGCCGCCTTCTTCGCGGCGGCCTTCTTTGCCGCCGGCTTTTTGGCGGCTGGTTTCTTGGCGGTCGCCTTTTTCGTCGCCGGTTTTTTGACGGCGGTTTCCGCCCCGGCGGTCTTCTTGGCCGCAGCCTTCTTCGCCGCCGGCTTTTTTGCCGCCGTCTTGCGGCCGGCCTTGCCGCTGCCGACCTTCTCGGTGCGCGCCGCGATCAAGGCGATGGCATCCTGCAGGCTGAGCGAGGCCGGGTCGGTGCCCTTCGGCACCGTGGCATTGATCGAGCCGTGTTTCACATAGGGGCCGTAGCGGCCGTCATGCACGGTGATCGGTGCGTCGTCATCGGGATGCTTGCCGATCTCGCGCCCAGGTGCTGCCGCGGCGCGGCCGCGACCCCGGCCGCTCGGTTCGGCGAGCAGGGCGACGGCGCGGTTGATGCCGATGGTGAGCACGTCATCGTCCTTCGGAATCGATTTGAAGGCCGAGCCGTGTTTCAGATAGGGGCCGAACCGGCCGATGCCGGCGAGGATCGTCTCGCCGGTCTCCGGATGCTTGCCGATCTCGCGCGGCAGGGCCAGCAACTGCAAAGCCGTATCCAGATCGATGCTGTCGGGCGTCATGTTCTTCAGCAGCGAGACGCGTTTCGGCTTTGCCTCGCCTTCATTGTCGAGCTGCACATAGAAGCCATAGGGTCCCTTGCGCAGGCTGACCTCGCCGCCCTTGGGATCGGCGCCCAGTACCTGCGGGCCGGCAAGCTCGGTCTCCTCGCCATTGGCCACCGCCAGCGGGCGGGTGTAGCGGCATTCCGGATAATTGCTGCAGCCGATGAAGGCACCGTTCTTCGCCAGTTTGATGCCGAGCTCGCCATTGCTGCAGGCCGGGCAGGCGCGTGGATTCTTGCCGTTGCCGAGATCGGGGAAGAAATGCGGCGCCAGGGCTTCGTTCAGCGCATCGATCACCACGGAGCGCGTGCCGATGCCCTTGTCGAGATAGGCGACGGCCTCGCTCATCGAGGGCAGGTTGCCGTTGCCCTCTTCATCCGGCTGATGCAGATGGGCGAAATCGCGCCAGAAATCGCGCAGCACCTGTTTCCAGTCGGCCCGGCCGCCGGAAATATCGTCGAGCTTTTCCTCGAGATCGGCGGTGAAGCCGTATTGCACATAGCGTTCGAAGAAATTCGTCAGAAAGACGGTGACAATGCGGCCGCGATCTTCCGGAATGAGACGCTTCTTCTCCAGCTTCACATAATCTCGGTCCTCGAGCGTCTGCAGGATCGAGGTATAGGTCGAAGGCCGGCCGATGCCGAGTTCTTCCAGGCGCTTGATGAGGCTGGCTTCGCTGTAGCGCGGCGGCGGCTGGGTGAAATGCTGTTCCGGCGTGACGTCGCTTGCCTTGACGCCGTCGCCCTGCTGCAGATTGGGCAGGCGCCGGCCGCTATCGTCGTCTTCCATCGGATCGTCGCGGTCTTCCTGGTAGAGCGTCAGGAAACCGTCGAACTTCACCACCGACCCGGTGGCGCGCAGCACCGAGCGCTTATCCGCCGCTTCCAGGTCGATCGCTACCTGGTCGAGTTCCGCGCTCTCCATCTGGCTTGCCAGGGTGCGTTTCCAGATCAGCTCATAGAGGCGATATTCGTCCTGGCTGAGATATTGCCGCAGCCGCTCGGGCTTGCGGAAGAGATCGGTGGGACGGATCGCTTCATGCGCTTCCTGCGCATTCTTCGCCGCCGTGCGATAGACGCGCGGCTGCTGCGGCAGGTAGTTCATGCCGTATTGCTCGGAGATCAGCTTGCGGCTGGCATCGATCGCATCCTGCGACAGGGTCACGCCGTCGGTACGCATATAGGTGATGATACCGGCCGTCTCGCCGCCGATATCGACACCCTCATAAAGGCGCTGGGCGACCCGCATCGTATGGCTGGCGCCGAAGCCGAGCTTGCGCGAGGCTTCCTGCTGCAAGGTCGAGGTGGTGAAGGGCGGGAAGGGGTTGCGCTTCACCGTCTTGCGTTCGACCGAGGAGACGCGGAACGGGATGCCGTTCTTCACCGTCTGCGTCGCGGCCTTGGCGGTAGCTTCGTCCTTCAGGTCGAATTTATCGAGCTTGCGGCCGTCGAGATGGGTCAGGCGCGCGGTAAAGGTCTGGCCTTCGCGGGTCTCGAAGACCGCTTCGATGGTCCAGTATTCGCGCGGCTTGAAGGCCTCGATCTCGGCTTCGCGTTCGCAGATCAGGCGCAAGGCGACCGATTGCACCCGGCCGGCCGAGCGGCTGCCCGGCAGCTTGCGCCAGAGAACCGGCGACAGGGTGAAGCCGACCAGATAATCCAGCGCCCGGCGGGCGAGATAGGCATCGACCAGCTCCTGGTCGATCTGGCGCGGCTTGGCGATCGCCTCGGTGACGGCGCGCTTGGTGATTTCGTTGAAGGCGACCCGTTCGATCGGCACCTTGCCCAGCGCCTTCTTCTCATGCAGCGCTTCGACAATATGCCAGGAGATCGCCTCGCCCTCGCGATCAGGGTCGGTGGCGAGGATTAGGCGATCGGCTTTCTTTACCGCGGCGGCGATCTCGCGCAGCTTCTGCGCGCCGCGCCCCTCGGCGTCCCAGCTCATCTCGAAATCGGCTTCCGGCCGGACCGAGCCGTCCTTGGGTGGCAGATCGCGGACATGGCCGAAACTCGCCAGCACGTGATAGTCGCTGCCGAGATATTTGTTGATGGTCTTGGCCTTTGCGGGGGACTCGACGACGACGACCTTCATGCCATCCAATGCTCAAGCTTAAAGTATGCGCCCGGGTTGACGCTGTTGCCGGTATCAGGCGATCAGGGAAACGCGGTTGCCTGGGTGACGTTCCAGGCGGCCGGCCAGATCCAGTTCCAGCAGAACCAAACCCATGACGGGCGCAGAGCATTGACACTGCCGAAGCAGTTCGTCAACTCCCACCGGGCTGGGGCCGAGCTGTGACAGAATCGCACGCCGTGCTGCTTCTTCATCCCTTTCATCAATCTTTTCAATTTGTTGAGCTGCTTCCATCGGTGCTGCCGATGGCGCGGGATAAGCCGCTGGCAGGACCGGAAGCCCATCCAAATTTTCGAGAATCTGGGCAGCTTCCTCAACCAGCAGGGCACCCTGGCGGATCAGATGGTTGGCGCCGCGGCAGCGCGGATCGAGCGGCGAGCCTGGTACCGCCATGACGTCGCGGCCCTGGTCGAGAGCGAAGCGGGCCGTGATAAGCGAGCCGGATTTCAGGGCTGCCTCGATCACCACGACGGCCTGGGAGAGGCCGGAAATGATGCGGTTGCGGCGGGGGAAATGCTTGGCCTGCGGCACCGTGCCCGGCGGCAGTTCGGCGACCACCAGCCCCTCGGTGCCGAGCCGGTCGAACAAAGCCTGGTTTTCCGGCGGATAGAGGATATCGGCCCCGCCCGCCACCACGGCGATGGTGCCGCCGCTCGTCACCTGGCCCCCCGTCGCCTGGCCTCCCG
>SSEL01000070.1 GCA_008012315.1 Rhodospirillaceae bacterium | reverse complement strand
GGCACGGACCGCGTATCGACCGAATAGAAATTGCGGCCGGTCGGCAGGACATCCAGCCGGCCACGCGTCGGCGCACCGGACGAGCCGGGCGCGACGAAGCGGCCATCGAGCCCTTTCAGCAAGCCCGCAAGTTCGCCGGCGCCGCAGCCTTCCACCATCGGCCGCAACTCTGTCGCGATGAAATCGAGCACCATCTGGGTTCGCGTCCACCCTGCATCACATGGCATCTCGGCGGCCACGAGACGCTGTGCCAACACCTCGAGCCGTTCCACCATATCGCCGGCCGTCCGCCAGTTATCCTCGATGAGCTTCTGCAGTACGGCGGGACGTGGGCCGGTCCAAATCTCCGCCATCTGCACGGCCAAGGGATCGACCTCATCACCGAGTGCCAGATCCGCCGCCAGGGCACGAATGAGAGATTGATCCCGTCCCTCACCGCGGCCGCGCGGCAGGCGCGTCAAGGCGACCAGGAGATCGGTCAGCTGCAAACCGTCCGGCGCTCGGCCAAAGATATGCAGCCCGTCACGGATCTGCAGTTCTTTCAATTCGCAGAGATGATTGTCGAGTTTGCCAAGAGCCGTATCAGTATCGTCAGCGGCACCGATGCCGCAATCCTCCGCAAGGCCGCTGGCCCGGGCGAGATCAAGAATCTGCTCGCGAAGATCGCGGCAGCGCCGGGGATCGAGCTGCGCCGCTTCGTAATACTCATCGACCAGCAATTCGAGATCGCGCAGCGGCCCATAGCTTTCGGCGCGGGTCAGCGGCGGCGTCAGATGATCGACGATGACGGCGCTGGTGCGGCGCTTGGCCTGGGTGCCTTCACCCGGATCGTTGACGATGAAGGGATAAAGATGCGGCACCTGGCCGAAGATAGCTTCCGGATAACACGCTTCGCTGAGCGCGATTGCCTTGCCGGGCAGCCATTCCAGGTTGCCGTGCTTTCCCATATGCACGATCGCCTGCACCTGGGCGATGCGACGCAGATAGGCATAGAAGGCAAAATAGCCGTGCGGCGGCACGAGATCGGGATCGTGATAGGATTTCACTGGATCGATATTGTAACCGCGCGCCGGCTGGATACCGACCAGCATCTCGCCGAGCCTGATCAACGGCAGGTGGAAGAGGCCATCGGCGAAAAACGGATCGTCGCCCGGCTCGCCCCAGCGCACCGAGACAGCCTCGCGTGTCACCGCCGGCAGGGCGTCGTAGAAATGCCGATAATCCGCCAAGGATAATGTGATCTCGCTTGGCCGTGTCCGGCTGTCGGCAGCATTGGTGCGGCCGGCCAGCAATCGATCCAGCAAGGCATTGCCATCCGCTGGTATATCCGCGATTGGATAGCCGGCCTCTTGCAAAGCCTGCAACACGGCAACCGTGCCCGCCGGCGTGTCGAGCCCGACACCGTTGCCGATCCGGCCGTCCCGGTTGGGATAATTCGCCAGGATCAAGGCCAGCCGGCGATCGGCCGGCGATGTCGCGCGCAGTTTCGCCCAGGCCGCCGCGAGATCGGCCACCGCCGCGACACGGTCGGGAACCGGTGCGTGGACGACGATATTGCATTGCGTAGCCGCATCGAACCGTGCCGCCGTCTTGAACGAGATCGCCCGGCTCAAGATGCGGCCATCGACTTCCGGCAAGGCGACCTGCATGGCGAGATCGCGCGGGCTCAAGCCGCGCGTGCCGTCGCGCCAGTCTTCGAGCCGATCGCCGGACAGGACGACCTGCAAGATCGGCGCATCGGCGATATCGAAGGGCGTGCGCGCCGTCCGGGCGCCGGGCTGCGACAAGGCAAAGCCGGTACAGTTCAGTGTCACGCTCGGTGCCGCCGCGCGATAGAAGCCGTCGATCAGGTCCGCCGCCACCTGTTCCTTCAAGCTGGTGGCGTAGACCGGCAAGGGATTGAGGCCGCGTGCCTGCAACGCCGCGATCAAGGCATCGATGGCGGCGAGATTGCCGGCCTGCAGCAATGCCCGATAGAAGACGACGGCCGCCACCGGGCGCTGCGGCTGCCAAACGGCTTGCAAATCATCGAGGTGCAGAATTTCACGGCCCGGCCAGTAGAGCCCTGCGCGTAATAACGGCCGCGGCTCCTGCCAATCGCTGTCCCGGCCGATCAGGCTGGCGCCGTAAGCCAGCATTTGCCGAGCATTCTCGACACCGCCTTGCACCAGATACTGCCAGAGGCGATGCACGGCTTCGGCCGGCAAGGTCGATTGCTCGGACAATTCGGGGTCGGGCTGGTCGTCGCCCGGCAGCAGAGCCAAGGCGATGCCGCGTTGTCGGCAGATCGCCGTTACCTGTTCGATGCCATAGGGCCAGTATCGCACGCCGCCCAGCACGCGAACGATCACCAGGCGCGCGCGCGAGATGACGTCCTCGACATAGGTATCGATGCTGAGATTATGGCCAAGCTGCAGCAGGCTGGCGAGACGCAGGCTGGGTGCCGACGCACTCGCCCCGATGATGCCGTCTTGCGCTGTGGCTAGACAGGCAAGCTCGGTATCGGCGGCACTCAGAATGACGATATCGCCCGGCGTCTGGCCGAGATCAATCGCTTCCGACCCGTCGGCAATGATGCCCGGTTTGGCCGCCAGAAGATGCATCGACCTACCCTACCTCGTCCTGCCCTGCCCCGTCCGATTGCGGCGTTAGAGCGCGAGATCGCGGCTGATGGACTCGCGATCGAGGCCCTTCAGGCCGATGACGACAAGGCGGCCGTTCCGGGTCTCACCAGCCTCCCAGGCGCGGTCGTAATAATGCTGAACCCGGTTACCGACACCCTGGAGCACCAGGCGCATCTCCTTGCCGGCGACATTGAGGAAGCCCTTCACCCGCAGGATATCGTGGTGTTCGATGGTCGGCAGCAGCTTCAGCAGCAATTGATCCGGCGAGGTGAGCTGCGGCAGGTCGAGATGGAAGCTCTCGAAATCATCGTGATCGTGATCCTCGCCTTCCAATTCGTGATGCGATGGCCGGCTGTCGAGATCGTCTTCGACACCGGCGCCGATGCCGAGCAGGATGGCCGGATCAATGGCGCCGAAACTGGCCGGCAGGATCTTGGCGCGGCGCTGCAACTCCTTGTTGATCGCTTCCTCGGCTGCCTTACGCGCAGTTTCATCCATCAGGTCGCTCTTATTGAGCACGATGAGATCGGCGCAATTGATCTGGTCCTCGAACAGCTCGGCCAGCGGGCTGTCGTGATCGAGATTGTCATCGGCGGCGCGCTGCTGGTCGATCGCATCCGGATTGTCGGCAAAGCGGCCGGCGGCGGCGGCCGGTCCGTCGACCACGGCGACGACGCCGTCGACCGTCACGCGCGTGCGCACTTCCGGCCAGTTGAAGGCGCGTACCAGCGGTTTCGGCAAAGCGAGGCCCGAGGTCTCGATGACGATATGTTCCGGTGGTTGCGGCCGGTTGAGCAGGGTCTGCATGGTCGGTAGGAAATCGTCCGCCACGGTGCAGCAGATGCAGCCATTGGCCAGCTCGACGATATTCTCTTCGGGGCAGCCTTCGATCTTGCAGCCCTTGACGATTTCGCCATCGACGCCGGTTTCGCCGAATTCATTGATGATGAGGGCGATGCGCCGGCCCTTGGCGTTCTTCAGCAGATTCTGGATCAGGCTGGTCTTGCCGGCGCCGAGAAAACCGGTCACCACGGTTGCCGGAATTTTTGTGCTCATATCCTAAGCCCCTTATTTCAATTTCAGCGGCAATCCCGCCGCGATGAAAAACACCTGATCCGCCGCCGCCGCCAGCCGCTGGTTGAGGCGCCCGGCATGGTCGCGAAACGCCCGCGCCAGGGCGTTATCCGGCACGATCCCAAGTCCCACTTCATTGGCAACGAAGACAATCGGCCCGCCCAGTTGCGGCAGGGCCGCGATCAACTGCGCCGTTTCCGCATCGATATCCCGCTCTGCCCCCATCAGATTGCTGAGCCACAGCGTCAGGCAATCCACCAGGATGGCATCGCCCTCCTCGGCTTCGCGGACGAGGATGCCGGCGATATCCAGCGGCGCCTCGATCGTGCGCCAGCCGTCGCCGCGCTGCGCCTTGTGCAGGCGCACGCGGTCGGCCATTTCGTCGTCATAGATTTCCGCCGTTGCCAGATAGACGCGCTGCCGCGCTTCACGGTGCAAAAGCTGCTCGGCAAACCGGCTCTTGCCGGAGCGCGCGCCACCCAACACCAGCGTCACCGGCGGCAAGCTGGCGGGTGTCATGGCATAGGCGGTCTTGGATGTCCCACGCGACATCGAAGTCAGTCCCTTCCTCCCACCGAGGTGGCTGAGTTTGGTTTCGGGCCGCCGAGGTTTCCTGACTTGATCGCCGGTGAAGGGCCTGACGCCCCCAACCAGAATGGCCCACCTTCCCAGCACCTTGCGGTGCCAGTGGCTGTCGCGCTGCCATTCCACCGATCGGCCACCGTCGCGGCCGTCGCTTGAACGATCCTACAGTTGCGGGGGCAGTGCCGGCCTAGCCGGGTATGATCATCCGTGATGGATGGTCAAGATCGGCGCACCAGCTTCCCTCCTGCGGTGGCGCCAACCTATCGGAGGCAATCCGCCTTTACCACCATTTTCCCGGTATCCGACGTGATAAGATTTTATTCTTATTCTGCAGCCTGCCGGGCCGAACCGGCTGCTGGCGGCGCGGCCGGCCGCATCCCGAAACGCCGCAGGAAAGCCGCGCCTTGCCAGCCATATCGGCGCAGAAGCGGCATAGCATAATAGGCCGCGAGGCCAAGCCCGATACCGAGACTGAAATGCAAAGGCGTCCGCAGCGACCAGGGAAGATTCAAATCGAGGATCCAAAGATAGAACGGCACGTTGTGCAGCAGATAGATGAAGTAGCTGGCCGCCGCGACCCGGCCCAGCCAGGTGGCCGCGCGAGTCGGCATCGGGATACGCGGCCACCAGATCAGCGCGACCGCCGCCGGCGTCAGGATCGCCGCCCGTATCCAGGGAGCCGCCGCGAATGTGCCGGCCCAACCGGGAAAGAGCGGCCCCAAAAAGACGATGATGCAGGTCAGCAGCAGTTTACGCGACCTGTTACCGGCGAAATGCACAGACCAGCCGAAAGCCGCCAGATAGACGATCATCGCAGTGGTATAGGGGCGCATCTCGCCAGCATCCCAAAGATGCGGCATGGCGAGGCGCAGAACGACACCGCCGGCCAGAACGGTCAATCCTGTTGCGAAGGGCGCTCCGGCAACGCGCCGGCGAATGGCCGGCACGATGAAGGCCGCCGCCAGAAGCAGCATGAGCTGCACATAGGCCTCGACGAACCAGTAGGTGATCAATGGCGTTCCCAGTGTCGAATAGCCGCCAATGTCCCAATTGCCGAGCAGCAGCAGGGACTGCCAGGGGAACGCCCCCGCCGCCAGGCAATAGACCAGCAGGATGACGTAATAAAAGGACAGGTTGCGCAGGACCGGCTTGAGGATCGCGCCGGTTTGGCCGGTGAAAAGCTTCTCCCGCTGGAAGCGCGCAAGGCTGTAGCCCACCAGCACGAACAGGCTCGCCGCACCGCCCGGCATCGGCCAAAGCGTGGCGTGATGCATGACGATCAGCAAGATGGCGGCCGCCCGCAGGAAGACATTGGTGTCGATGGTCGTCATTTGCCGCGCCGGCTTCAACCGCGGCACTTGCCGTTCATCGGGTTTCGCCAGGGCCGATAGCGCCGCGATGCTGAGATGCTCCCAATCCGCCGGCAAGCGGCCGATGCGCTGCTCGAGGGAAAGCGACAACTGCACATAGGTCAGCGAATCGCCACCCAGGACGAAGAAGCTATCGGCCGCGCATACGCGTTGCGGATAAAAAGCCGAGGAGAAAAGGTCGTGGATGGATTGCGGGCCCTGTTCCACCGGCGGCTGCGGCGCCAGTGCTGCAAGCGAGGGATAGTCGATCTTCCCGGCGGCCGTCCGTGGCAACGCATCCACGCGGAAGACCGTGAAATGCGCCGCGGCGAGGCCGGTGCAATCGATCAAGGCCTGGAGGATGCCCGGCTGGTCGTGTTGCAGGGCGGCGATGAGATTGCGGTCGGCGCCGGTAATCGTCGCCGCATAGCCGCGTGCTGCAAGCTGCCGCTCGACCTCATCATGGCTTATGCGCAATCCGGCGATCTTGGAGAAGCGGCTGGCCCGGCCGGTGATACGGAAAAAACCGGCTGCGTGACGGGTGGCGAGATCGCCGGTAGCCAGTTCGGTGACGTCCGGCCCCCGATGGAGATCCTCGCGACAGGTCGCATATCCCATCATGACATTGGGCCCGCGATAAATCAGTTCGCCGACCTCGCCCGATGCCGTGATCTCTCGGCCTTGCGCATCGCGCAGCAGCAGCGTGCCGCCGGGGATCGCATCGCCGATGCAATCGGCATACTCGAAGGCTGCCGCCGGCGGCAGATAGGCGATCCGCGCCGTCGCCTCGGTCTGGCCATACATGACGAAGAATTGCCCATCGCGCTCTTGCAGCCAGCGGGCATAACTGCGCACCAGATCGGGATCGAGCCGTCCGCCCGCCACCGTCATCAATCGCAGCGCCGGCAGATCATGGTCTCGCAGCCCGATCCGCTCGAACAAGTCGTAAGAATAAGGTACCCCGGCCATATTGGTGCAGCGACGCGCCGCGACGTGGTCGAGAAAGCCGGGGTCGATCACCGATGATCCGGTGACGAAGACACTGGCGCCCACGGCAAGATGCGACTGCAGGATCGAAAGTCCGTAGGAATAATGCAGCGGCAAGGACAGGAGCCCTCGATCATCCTGTGTCAGACCGAGAAAGGCCGCGATGGATAGCGCGTTGGAGTCAATATTGACGGTGGAAAGCCGCACCAATTTTCGGCTGCCGGTACTGCCTGAGGTCGACAGCAGGACGGTCAGGTCGGGATGCAAAATGGCGTCCGTGGTTGCCCCGGCATGCCGGCGGGTTCGCCATTCCCCGCCGCTCCGGGCCGAGATCAGGTCCGGTCGATAATCCGCGATCAAAGCGGCATGATCGGCGCCCGGCGCTGCTAGAATAACCGCATGGCCTGCCTGTAAAGAGGCGAGATAGGCAACGATCGCCTCGAGATGCGATTCCGCTTCGATGAGATGCAAAAGCTTGCCGCCCTTGCCGGCCGGCATGGCGATACACTGCGCGGCGACCTGCTCGGCAAGAGCTTGGTAGCTGACTGCAATCCCATCCTGAAAAAGCAAAGCCGGCGCGTCACCGAATCGGCCAAGTGACTCTACAAAGCTGACACCCATCTCCAGCCAATCTCATTCGCCACGGCCTTGTTCGACGATTCCCCTGACCGGCGCGGTCCGGTCGGATCTACGCAATGATCGACGGCACGATCTGCGGCCATCGCGCCATCACTCTGCCAGCTATTATACTAAAAACCGATCGACGGATACATAGAGCGAGCCGGACCACGGCGGCCGAGGGCGGCGATGGCGGCTCCGACCATAGCGCGCTGTATCGCCAGTTGACAGCGATGAACAAGCTGTGACGGCAGGTCTCCCGGTGATTGCACCTGTCACGGTGATCGCTATGATGCGACGAGTTGCAGTGTTGAAGGAGTAATGTCACATGGCCGGTGTGCCGACTTTCGCCAGCTATCCGAGCTTCCTGTCGGTGCGCAAGACGACGCCGGACGCGCGTTTCTGCGTTGCCGGCATTCCCTATGACATTGCCACCAGCTTCCGTCCCGGCGCCCGTTTCGGCCCGAATGCGATCCGCCAGATCAGCCGCATGCTGCTGGATGGCGAGAATCCCTATGACTGGAGCGATATCAGCCATCTGGACATTGCCGATCTCGGCGATTTCGACATCCGCATCGGCGATGTGCCCGAGAGCATGAAGATGATCGAGGCCCAGGCTTCGGCGATCGACCACCTTATCACGCTCGGCGGCGATCATTCCATCACCCTGCCGCTGCTGCGCGCTTTGGCGAAGAAGCAGGGTCCCGTCGGTCTCGTTCATTTCGATGCGCATATCGATACCTGGCCCGACACCTTCGGCCAGGTGCACGGCCACGGTTCGGTCTTCTATCACGCCATCAATGAAGGCCTGGTTGATCCCCAGCGCATGATCCAGATCGGCATCCGCTCACCGGTGCAGAAGACCGTGCATGACTGGACCACCGGCAAGGGCGTGGAGATCATTTCCGGACCGGAGATGCATCGCATCGCGCCGGAGGAAATCGGGCGGCGCATCAAGGAGAAGGTCGGCACCGGCAAGACCTATCTCAGCTTCGATATCGATTGCATCGATCCGTCCCAGGCGCCGGGCACGGGCACGCCGGAAATCGGCGGGGCACAGACCTGGCAGATCCTGGCGATCCTGCGGCAGCTCTGCGGCATCCGCTTTGTCGGCATGGATGTGGTCGAGGTCGCGCCGGCTTACGATCATGCCGAGATCACCTCGCTCGCCGCGGCCACCATCGCCTGGCAATATCTCTGCCTGCAAGCCGGCGACCGCGAGGCGACGCGTTAAGGGTCAGACGACGTCCCAGACCTTTTCCGGCGGGCGGCACAGAACCGCCGCCTCGTCGGTGATGACGATCGGCCGTTCGATGAGGACCGGCTCGGCCACCATTTTGGCGATCAGCTCGTCATTCTTCAGTTTGGCGACATCGCCCAGGGCTTCATAGGCATCGCCCTTGCGCCGCAGGATATCGGCCGCCTTGGCCCCGCCCATCAGCTTCAGGATGCGCTTCAGCTCCGGGGCGCTCGGCGGGGTTTTCAGATATTCGACCACCTTGGGTTCGATGTCTTTTTCCTTGAGCCAGCCCAGCACCTTGCGTGACGTGCTGCAATTGGGATTGTGGAAGATCGTGACACTCATGATCGCTCGCTTTGCTGCTGGATTTGCCGCGGCAGCTTACCCAAATCCAGGGGCAGGATGCCACTCTTTGCATCCTGGAGCAGGCTGCGCTAGAGATAGGCCATGAAACTGCTGTATTTCGCCTGGATCCGTTCGAAGATCGGCATTGCCGAGGAAGAGGTGGCGCCACCCGCCGAGGTGACCACCGTGGGAACCTTGCTGGATTGGCTGGCGTCGCGTGGGCCCAATTATGCTGAGGCATTGAAAGCCCGCGCGGTCGTCAAGACGGCCGTCAACCAGGAATATGTCGATCCCGATCATCCGGTGCAGTTGGGTGACGAGGTTGCCCTCTTCCCGCCCGTGACCGGCGGCTAGGCCAGCGCGATGATCCGGGTGCAGCAGGAGGATTTCGACATCGGCGCCGAACTGGCGCGATTATCCGATGGCGATCATTCGGTCGGCGGCATCGCCAGCTTCATCGGTCTGGTGCGGGACATGACACCGGACGGCGCGATCGGGTCGATGACCCTGGAACACTATCCGGGGATGACCGAAAAGCAGCTTGCCGCCATCGAGGCCGAGGCGCAGCGCCGCTGGCCGCTGCAAGCCAGCCTAATTATCCATCGCTATGGCCGGCTGGCACCCGGCGACCGCATTGTTCTGGTGGCCACCGCCTCGGCCCATCGGCAGGCGGCGTTGGAGGCTTGCGCCTTCCTGATCGACTGGCTGAAGACCAAGGCGCCATTCTGGAAAATGGAAGATGGTACCGCCGGCGCCCATTGGGTCGAGGCCAAGACCAGTGACGATGCCGCTGCCGAGCGCTGGGCACGCCCTGAAGCGCCAGGGGAAAAAGCGCCGGGGAAAAAGCAAGGTTAACGCGCCCTCTTTGCCGCAGGCGCGCCGGCCGGGCGCGAATGCTGCATGTCAGCTATTGATTTTCTGCAAGGACATCCACATCTCCAAACCTTTCGCAGCTAGAAAGGCCCGAACGGACCCCTGTCATGATCGATCTGCTGACCGATCCCCATATCATCCTGAGCTTCGTCACCCTCGCTGTCCTGGAAATCGTCCTCGGCATCGACAATCTGCTCTTCGTGCAGCTTGTCGCCGGCCGGGTACAGCCGAAGCACCGCATGTTCGCGCGGCGCGCCGGCTTGGCGCTGGCCTTGCTGACACGGCTTGCTTTGCTGGCCTCGATCTCCTGGATCGCCAGCCTGACCACGCCGATCTGGAGCGTCAACTGGCCGGCATACGGCTGGTCCTTCGATCTGTCCTGGCGCGATGTCATCCTCCTCGCCGGCGGTCTCTTCCTGCTCGCCAAGGCGACGACGGAGATCCATCACCATATCGAGGGGAGCGAGGAAGGCGACCATCCGAACAAGAGCTATCTCAGCCTCGGTTCGGCCGTCATCCAGATCGCCGTCCTCGATATCGTTTTCTCGCTGGACAGCGTCATCACCGCGGTCGGCATGACCAATGAATTGCCGGTCATGGTGGCCGCCGTGGTTGCCGCGATGATCGTCATGATCGCCGCTGCCGGACCGGTCGGCAATTTCGTCGATCGCCATCCCTCGGTGAAGATGCTGTGCCTGGCCTTCCTGCTCCTGGTCGGCGTGGCGCTGCTGGGTGAAGGCCTCGGCTTCCATATTCCCAAGGGCTATCTCTACTTCTCCATCGCCTTCTCGGCCCTGGTCGAAGCGCTCAATCTCTGGGCCAAGGCACGACGCCAGGCAGCAGAGAAAGCCGGCGCGTAACGCAATCCAAGCGGGCGGTGGGAGAGATTGTTCCGCCGCCCGCTCGAATGCTTTTTCCGGCGTCACATGATCGCCGCTTTGCCTCACGCCTGCTTGCCGATAACATCACGCCTCATATGAGAGGAGGCAGTCATGGAAATCGGTTTTATCGGCCTCGGCGCCATGGGCAAGGCCATGGCCGCCAATCTGATCAAAGCAGGCCATCGCGTCCGCGTCTGGAATCGATCGCCGGGTCCCGTCGCCGCCTTGCGTGAGATCGGTGCGGAGGCTGCCGCGACTGTGCCGGATGTCTTTCGCGGCGATCTCGTCATCTCCATGCTGGCGGAAGACGGCGCCCTGCGTGCGACCTTGCCGGAGACCGGCGTCATCGCGGCCGCGCCGAAAGGGTTGCTTCATGTCAATATGGCAACCATCTCAGTCGCCCTTGCAGAAGAGCTGACAGAGCTCCACCGGCAATGCGGCCTTGGCTATGTCGCGGCACCAGTCTTCGGCCGGCCAGATGTGGCGGCGGCCGGCAATCTCAATATCGTCGCCGCCGGGCCCACGGATTTGCTCGACCGGGCGCAGCCGATTTTCGACGTGCTGGGGCAAAAGACCTGGCGCGTCGGCGAGGAACCGATCCGCGCCAATATCGTCAAGGTCGCCGGCAATTTCATGATCGGCGCGGCGATCGAGGCGATGGGCGAAGCGACGGCCCTGACCCGTGGCTACGGTGTGTCGGCGGCCGATTTCCTGGAGATCGTCTCGAACACCTTGTTCGCGGCGCCGGTCTACAAAGGATATGGCGCACTCATCGCCGAGCAGCGCTACGAGCCGGCCGCTTTCAAACTGACGCTCGGCCTCAAGGATATCCGACTTGCCCTCGCCGCCGGCGATGGCGCGAATGTGCCCCTGCCATTGGCCAGCCTGCTGCGTGACAACATGCTGGATGCGATCGCCGCCGGCGATGGCGATCGCGATTTCGCCACGCTGGCAACGGTCGCCCAGCGCCGCGCCGGGCAGATATCGAAAGCCTGAAACGACGGCGCCCCGTCCTGAAATGGACGGGGCGCCGCACGGCAAACTGTTAACGCGGCAATCTGTTGTCGTGAAGTTATTCCGCCGCCGCGGTGGCGACATGGGCGCGGACTTCCTTCAGATAGTCCTCACGCAATTGCTTGGTCACCGGACCGACCTTGAACGTGTAGTCACCAACCTGTCCGACCGGCGTCACTTCCGCCGCCGTGCCGACCAGGAAAATCTCATCGGTCTTGGCCAGTTCTTCCGGCATGATCGCCCGCTCGGTCACCTTGAGCTGGCGACGGCGCGCCAATTCCATCACCGTCTGGCGCGTCAGGCCGTTCAGAAAACAATCCGGCGTCGGCGTATGCAATTCGCCGTTCTGCACCAGGAAGACATTGGCGCCGGTCGCTTCAGCTAGCTGACCGCGATAATCCAGCATCATCGCATCCTGGAAACCTTCGGCCTCGGCCTCGTGCTTGGAGATGGTGCAGATCATGTAGAGGCCGGCGGCCTTCGACGAGGTGGGGGCGGTGTCCGGTGCCGGACGGCGATACTTCGCCCATTTCAAGCGAATGCCCTTCTCCAGCAATTCCGGCGAGAAATAAGACGGCCATTCCCAGGTGGCGATCGCCAGATGAATGGTGTTCTGCTGGGCGGAGACGCCCATCATCTCGCTGCCGCGCCAGGCGACCGCACGGACATAGCTGTTCTTGAAGCCCATTTTGGCGACCAGCTCGGTCTTCGCCTTCTCGATCTCATCCACCGAATAGGGAATCTTGAAACCGAGGATTTCGCCGGACTTATGCAGCCGCTCGCTATGGGCGCGCGATTTGAAAATCTTGCCTTCATAGGCACGCTCGCCCTCGAAAACGCAGGAGGCATAGTGCAGCCCGTGCGTCAAGACGTGGATTTTCGCGTCGCGCCAGGGCACCATCTTGCCATCGAACCACAGGAAGCCGTCACGATCATCGAAAGGCAGGATGCTCATCAGGGGATACTCCAAACGGGGATGGGTATAGGGTTATAATGTGATCTTAATCGACCTCAGATTTAAAACATTTGGAAAAATAAGTCAACATGGCTGACATAAAAACACCAGCTAATCCGCTATTCCTCCGAGAAGACGACCTGCGGCAGGGAATCGAATTGCTGTTTTTCGCCTATCGTGACTTCACCGCCAAAGCCGACCAGACCCTGGCGCAATACGGATTCGGCCGGGCGCATCACCGGGTCATCTATTTCGTCGGCCGCAATCCGGGCATGACGGTGTCCGATCTGCTCGACATCCTGAAGATCACCAAGCAGAGCCTGAGCCGCGTGCTCGGCCAGCTTGTCCGTCAGGGTTTCATCATACAGCGCCCCGGCACCATCGACCGGCGCCAGCGCCTGCTCAGCCTTACCGAGCTGGGCGCCGATCTCGAACGCAAGCTGACCGAGGAACAACGCGCCCTGGTGGCCCGGGCCTATAAGGCGGCCGGCGCCGAAGCGGTCGACGGCTTCCGCAAGGTGGCGCTCGGCATGATCAACGACACCGACCGGTCCCGGTTCCGTCCCACCACGCGCTGAAAAAGGTCAGACCCGCATGCCCGCCAGCGATATGCCTCAGGCCAGCCAGGAAGCCATGCCCGGCACCCAGCCGCATATTCTCGTGGTCGACGATGATAACCGGTTGCGAGATCTGCTGGGCCGCTATCTGGTCGATCAGGGGTTTCGTGTCAGCACCGCGAACGACGCCGGTGAAGCGCGCGACAAGCTCGCCAACTTTACGTTCGACCTGCTGGTTCTCGACATCATGATGCCGGGTGAAACCGGCCTGCAACTGACCGCGAGCCTGCGGCGTGACAGCAATGTGCCGATCCTGCTCTTGACCGCGATGAGCGAATCCAACGACCGGATCAACGGCCTGGAAGTCGGCGCGGACGACTACCTGCCGAAACCCTTCGAACCGCGCGAGCTTGTGTTGCGGATCCAAGCCATCCTCAAGCGGGCGCGCAGCGAGACCGGCAGCCGGCTGCAAAGCCAGATGGTCAAGTTCGGCGATTTCATCTTCGACCTTGATCGGCGGCGCCTGACCCGCCATGGCGAGCCGGTCTATCTGACCGATGCCGAGATCGATCTGCTGGCGCAACTGGCCAGCCATCCCGGCGAACCGCGATCGCGCGAGGAACTGTCCGAGCAGGGCGACGATCTCGGCGCCAGCCGGATGATCGACATTCAAATGACCCGGTTGCGGAAGAAGATAGAGAGCGATCCGAAATTTCCCCGTTACCTCCAGACCGTGCGCGGACGCGGCTACGCCTTGCAGCCGGATTGAGATCAATGCGCGAATACCTGGCGGAAGCGCTGACCAACCTCGAACGGGTCCTGCCGAGATCCCTGCTCGGCCGCTCGGTCCTCATCATCGTCACGCCGATCGTGCTGCTGCAGGTCGTATCGGCCTGGGTCTTCTATGACAGCCATTGGGACACCGTGACCCGCCGGCTGGCGCAGTCGGTTGCCGGCGACATCGCCACCATCATCCAATTGCTGCCGCAACCTCTGGACACGGTCCAGACCGATCGGCTGTTCGCGATCGCCAATGACAACATGCGGGTCAGCATCACCTATAAGCCCGGCGAAATCCTGCCCAACGATCCGACGATCATGCGGCAGAACCTGGTCGACAGACAGCTATCAAACGCCTTGCAGGATCGCGTCGAACGGCCCTTTCTGATCGATAGCCGGTCGCTGGAAAAATACGTCGAAATTCACGTTCAGCTTGCCGATGGCGTCCTGCATGTGGTGGTCAACCGGCGCCGGCTCTTCAGTTCCACCACCTATATCTTCTTTCTCTGGATGGTCGGCACCTCGCTTGCTCTCTTGACCATCGCCACGCAATTCATGCGCGGCCAGGTCCAGCCGATCAAACGTCTGGCCCAGGCCGCTGATGATTTCGGCAAGGGGCGCGACATCACCGATTTCCATCCTGAAGGAGCGGCGGAAGTCGAACTGGCCGGCCGTGCCTTCAACCTGATGCGCGACCGCATCAGGCGGCAGATCGCCCAGCGGACGGAGATGCTGGCCGGCGTCAGTCACGACCTGCGCACGCCGCTGACCCGCATGAAGCTGCAACTCGCCATGATGGGATCGACGCCGGAAATCGTCGAATTGAAGAACGATGTCGCCGATATGGAACGGATGATCGGCGCCTATCTGGCCTTCGCCCGCGGCGAAGGAACCGAACAGAGCTTTCCGACCGACCTGGTCGATGTGATCGAGGAAGTCGTCACCAATGCCCGGCGTGAAGGCGCAAAGGTGCAGTTGGAGCTGCCTGAGGAATCGCTGGTTCTGCCCTTGCGCCGCGATGCATTCCGGCGCGCTTTGGCCAATGTCATCGGCAATGCGCATCGCTATGCCAGGAATCAGCATCTCTGGCTGCGGCAGACCAAAAACGGCATCGATATCTTTGTCGACGATGACGGGCCCGGCGTTCCCACCGATCGCCGTGAAGACGTCTTCAAGCCCTTCTTCCGGCTGGAGCAATCGCGCAACACCGAAACCGGCGGCACCGGACTTGGCTTGACCATCGCCCGCGATATCCTGCGCAGCCATGGCGGCGACCTGACCCTGGCCGAATCGCCGGCCGGCGGATTGCGGGCGAAATTGCGCCTGCCCTTCTGATCCGGCAGATATCCCCAGCAGATAAGCTAGGCCTGCAAGCCGATGATGGAGATCTGCCGCCCGTAATCCGGCTCCTGCCGGATCGTGGCGCGGCGGTAGGAGAAGAACATCTCCTCTTCGGCGCAGGTATCATTGCCGGCGATGTCGACCGAACACAGCCCCATGCCCTGCAACTGGCTGCGCACATAGCCGGCGAGATCGAACATGTAGCGCTGGTCACGCACCGAGGGAATGAAGTAGCGCGCATTGGTCGGATCCTGCGCCAGAAAGGGCGCGGGGAATTCCGGCCCGACCTCGTAAGAGAGCTGGCCGATGCAGGGTCCGATGCCGACCTGAATGCGGCCGCGCTTGGCGCCGCATTCCGTCATCTGGTGCACGGTTTCCTGCAGCACGCCACCGATCGCCCCTTTCCAGCCCGCATGCGCGGCACCGACTACTTTCGCCTTGGCATCGGCAAAGAGGACGGGCACACAATCGGCCGTCAGAATGCCGAGTGCAATACCGGGCGAGGTGGTTACTAAACCATCAACTTGTGGCGCCTTGTCTCGCGGCCAGACACGGTCGACCACCGCCACCTTAGCGCTATGAACCTGATAGGCCGTCACCAGGGATTCCGCCGGCAGGCCGACACGGGCAACGGCACGCGCGCGGTTCTCGAGCACGTGGCAGACGTCATCCTTCGAGCCGACACCGCAATTGAGCGAGGGCATCTATGCCTCGCTGACACCGCCCTGCCGGGTGAGAAAGCCATGCCGTATGTCCGGCAGTTCGGCCAGAGTTTCGATTACAATCATTCAGAATCCCGCCAGATTGCTGAGTTGCGGCATTGCCAGTGCCGATACCTTGAACAAAGTGCCCATTTCCGCCGGATCGATCAAGCGATGCAATGCGCTCGCGACCTCCGATGCGAGGTCATCCTT
>SSEL01000076.1 GCA_008012315.1 Rhodospirillaceae bacterium | reverse complement strand
CCCGGGCAAACGCCAAGCAGCCGCCCCTGCTGCTGTGCGCCGAACCGACCGGAAGTCTGGACCTGATCACAGGCCCCCAGGTTCTCGCCGCATTGAGCGACCTGGCGCGTAACGGTCAGCAGACCGTCGTCGTGGTGACCCATAACTCCGAGATCGCCCGCATGGCGGACCGGGTCCTGTGGCTGCACTCGGGCGCGATCAGCAGGGCCCAGCTGATCGAAACACCCGCAGACGCATCGGAACTGGACTGGTGAGCCGCGCGCTCCGCCGCAAAGTGCGCCGTGACGTATGGCGGGAACGATGGCGCTTCACGGCGATCGCCGTAATCATGGCGATAGGTATGGCCGTCTTCGTCGCCGCCACCGACAGCTACCTGAACCTCGACCAATCCTTCGACCGGGCGTACGCCGCACAGCGGCTGCCGGACGCGATACTGTCCGGGCCCGGGGCGGCCGGGCTGCGCGACACCGTGGCCGAGCTGCCGGGCAGTCCGCTGGTGGGCGTACGCCACCAAGCCGACATCGGGATACGGGTGAACCGACACGCGCTGTATGGCCGCGCCATCGGCGTGCCCGATTCCGGACAGCCGAGCGTCTCGTCACTCGACATGCAGGCCGGCGGGTGGCCGCACTTCGGGCAACTGGTCGTCGAGCAGCATCTGGCCGATCACTATCACCTCCGCCCCGGAGATACCGTCGAGTTGTTGAACAGCCAGGGCTGGCAGCCCTTCTCGGTCGCAGGCTCGGCATTGTCCACCGAGTACCTCTGGCCTGCGCGCTCGGGCCAGGAGGTGCTCACCACCCCCGAGGACTTCGGGGTGGTGTTCCTGCCCGAACGCGAACTGGCACGTGTGGTGCCGTACGCGAGCGAACAGCTCGTCGTCTACGCGCGTGATCGCGACGCGGCAGACGGCCTGACCGCTGCGGCGGGGAAGTTGGCGCGAGAGGCCGGGCTGCAGTTCGTTCCCCGCGAACAGCAGGCCTCCTATCACACCCTGCGAGACGACGTCGTCCAATTCGGCACCCTGGCCCGACTCCTGCCGTGGCTGTTTTTGGCGGCGGTCGTACTGGGCACCTATGTGCTGTTGTCACGTATGGTCACGGCTCAGCGGGCGGTCATCGGAACCCTGATAGCCAACGGCCTGTCGGCGGGCGCGGTACGCCGCCACTACCTGGGATACGGCGTCGCCTGCGCTGCTCTGGGAACGCTTCACGGCCTGGCCGGTGGTTACCTGCTGGGACAATGGATCACGGCCGAGTACGCGGCGGCGATCGCGCTGCCGATGCATGTCGCGTCGACGCGTCCGGTGACGTACCTGATCGCTGCCGGCGCCGCGATAGCGGTCGCACTACTGGCCGCGGCGGCACCAGCCGGTGTCGCCGCCGGAATGCAGCCCGCGGAGGCCATGCGGGTGGCTCCCGCACCGGATCGGGTGCACCGCGGCGTCACCGTCGCCGGGCGCGTACTGCCGGTGCTGGATCGGGTTCCGGTGCGGTGGTGGATGATGTTGCGGGCCATTCTTCGGAATCGGCGCCGCTCGGTGTTCACGGTGGTCGGCGTGGGGGTGTCGGTCGTTTTGGTGATGGTGTTCGCCGGCATGCGCGACACACTTCCCGGGATGGTCGACCGGCAGTTCGGGCAGATCGAGCGGCAGGACGGGGAGGTGGTGATATCCGGTTCGTCAGACGTCGCGTTGGAGAAGCTGCGCACCGAACCCGACATCGCCGCGGCCGAGGCCTACGGCTTCTACGGGGTTACGGTTACGGCTGGTGCGCACCGATACGACACCATGCTGATCGGTCTCTCACCGCAGACCCGAATGCACTCGTTCAGAGCGGAATCGGGACCGGGACGACTACCCGACGACGGTGTGTTGCTCGGAATCGGCTTGCGCGACATGCTGGCCGTCTCGGTGGGCGACCGCATCGATGTGGCGGTGGCCTCCGACGGGCGGCGGTTCGTCGAGGCAGTGGCGGGATTCGTCGACGAGCCGTTCTCACCGGTTGTCTACATCTCGGCGAATCGTCTGCGGGCACAGGCGGATCCGCTGCCGGCCAATGGTGTGCTCGTCCAGCTGCGGCCCGGCGCAGACGGGCGGATGGTGGGCGACCGTCTCGCCGCGATACCGGGGGTGGTGGCCTACCGCTCGACGACGTCCCTGGCCTCGACGATGCGGGATGCCTTCGGTCTCTATGACACCCTGGTTGGCATCATGCTCGTCTTCGCGGGCGTGATGGCGGCAGCCCTGCTGTATAGCGCGATGTCCGCCAACGTCTCCGAGCGGCTCGGCGAACTCGGCGCGCTGCATGCCGAGGGGATGGGCGCCGGGATGCTGTCCCGGCTGGTCGCGGCCGAAAACCTCAGCCTGGCGATTGTCGCGGCTCCGTTCGGCGTGCTGGGCGGCGCGCTGCTCGCGGATCGGCTGCTGTCCACTTACCACAGCCTCGGCTATCACCTGCGACTCGAGATGCGTCCGAGCACACCCGTGGTGGTTGCCGGCGCAATTCTCGTCGCGGCCGCATTGGCCCAGATACCTACGGTGCGCCGGATTTACCGCATCGACCTGGCGCGGATCGTGCGAGAACGTGCGTTATGACTACCGTGAACCGCCCGGCATCACGGTGTGGCGAGCTTGAACAAGTTGAACTTGTAGGTGTTGACGATCGGCGGCGCCAGGTGCGCCAACAGCGACATTCCGTAGCGGCGTTGCGGTGGCCAGGTTTTCGCGATCTCGGGTTGCGGGGTCGCCAGGGTCCGGGTGTCGAGCAGTTCCGGGCCCCAGCGTTCGATGTCGTGCGGGTTGTCGCAGACCCATTGCAGCCGGGCGCTCACCTGTGCTAGTGACCGATTGCGGTCCTGATTGGCGATCATCCGTTTGCCCGCGGTGTCGAATGCGATCAGCGAACCCGAGAATCGGCTGCAGAGTTGGGTGAGAACGCGGCGCACCGCAGCGTCATCGAGATAGATCAGTACGGCTTCGCTGACGAACAGGTACGGGGGAGGGGAGGCGGCCACCTTGTCGAACCAGTCGGTGTGGCTCGCCGAGCCGGCGATCATCCGGCAGCGATCGCTGTCGCTGAAGAACCGGCGGCGCAGCGCAATGGCGTCGGGGAGGTCGAGATCGAACCAATGGACCGTGCCGTTGTCGAGGCGGTCGAATCTGGTGTTGAGGCCGGTGCCGAGTTCGACGACGGTTCCGCCGGGATGCTCGCGCAGGAAGCGAGCCACCCACCCGTCAAAGATCGATGAGCGAAACACCGAGCCGGACAACGACGAACCGCGGAATCGGCTGAAGTCGTAGTCAATGGCATCGAGGAGTTCACCGGCCCGCCGGTCACCGAGCACCGGACGAGGTGAGGAGGCGTCGCAAGCCCGGGCGTAGAGCGGAATCAGCAAGGTTTCCCCGACATCTCCCAATTCGAGCCCGATCCCGCTCATCAGTCGAGCAGGTCACCCGAGAGTGCTTGCCCGACAATGTCCAGCAGCCCCGCCATGGCCGCGATCGGACCCACCCCGATGGCGGGCATCTCCATGTGGCCGCCGGCGAAGTCGTCCGGTTCGACGAAGTGCATGTTCATCCCGAGGGAGTTGAGGATCGAACCGCCGACGCCGTTCTCGACGTCGCCGACGCCGTCTCGCACAAGACCCGGGCTGAACAGTCCTCCGAAGGCGAAGAAGAGGGCGTCGATGTGCTCGCCACCATCGGAGCCCTCGATAGCGTAGTCGTCGACGGCGCTCAAAAGATCCGGTAGTAGTTGGCCCACATCGAGGGTGGCGCCGTTGAAGAAGGCGTTGACGACGTTGGCCGGTATGTCGGCGAACTCACCGGCACTCACGCTGTTGTACAGCGCCACCAAGGGGCTGATGAGCGGGCCCAGCGCAGCGATGAGCACACCGCTCATGGGCGACGAAACGAAATTGACGAAGTCCAGGTACCCCGGCTCGTCGACCGGCGAGTGGAAATCATCGCTGGTGGACAGACCGTCGTACAGTTCCTGATGCACGTTGAAGATGTGAACGTCGTCCCTGCCGGTGGTGCTGTCGACCGCGTCGGCTTCACCACCCAGGCTGTGTGGCAACACCGCAGACACGACATCGTCGGGGGCGCCGACCAGCGACGCGGCTTGCAGTGCGGTCTGCAGGTTCTCGGTTGCCGAGCTGCCGAAGAGGCCGGTGAACAGACTGTTCAGGGCGTCCTGGTTGGCAGCGGACACCGTCTGGGCGTTGGCGGTGATGTTTTCGAAGACTTGATCCCACGACATGGTGAGCGCTACCGCGCGTGCCCGGACCGTGGTCAACTCGGGTGCGGTGACGGGGCCGGCGGCGATGAGGCCGGCGCCCACCAGTGCTACTCCGGCAACGGCGTGGCGGCGTGTTATGTAGTCCATGTCAAGTTCCTCGGCAGTGTTTGCAGCGATATCACAGCATGAGCACATGCATATTATTTGCATGTAGGACAGTTCGTTGTCAACGGCATCGCGTCAGAAATTACGGAAACAGCAGGCTGCCGTTGAACACTTGCCCGAGGGTGTCGATGAGACCGTCCATGCCCGCGATCAGGCCGATTCCGATGGCCGGGACTTCCACCGTCCCGCCGGCGTCGTCGTCGGGCAGGTTGAAGGTGAGCTCCATGCCTAGCGAGTTGAGGATCGAGCCGCCGACACCGTTGGCCACGCCGCCGACCCCGTCGACCACACCCCCCGGGCTGAACAGCCCGCCGAACGCGAAACTGAGGCCGGCGATCGACTCTCCGCCGCCGTCGCCGGTACTGACGAACGGCTCGAAGACCGGTGCCAGTGCGTCCAGGTTGAGGGTGGCGCCGTTGAAGAAGGCGTTGACGACGTTGATGGGCGTGTCTTCGAGTTCGGCGAGCGCCGCCGTCGAATCCCCAGAAGTGAGGTCGCTCAGCACGGTCTGCACGCTGTTGAGAAGCGCCACCTCGGGGCTGATGAGCGGGCCGATCGTACCGATGAGTACACCGCTCAACGGCGACGCGGCGAAGTTGTCGAGAGCCGCGATCAGGTCGCCTTCCGCACCGCTCGGCACACCGAAGCCTTGGCCGAGGAGACCGTCGAACACCTGCGTATGTACCCCGACGATGGGAACCGCCGCGCCGTGAAACAGCAGGCCCCCGGCGCTCGCATCCGAGTCACCGCCAAGGGTCTGATTCGTCACGGCCGACGTGATGATGTCGGGGGCGCCGTTCAGCGTCACGGCCTCCAGCGCGGTCTGCATGTTTCCGGGCGCTGCGGCTGAATCGCCAGAAAGCAGCGTGTTCACGGCATCCTGGTAGGCGGCGGACACCGCTTGGGCGTTGGCGAGCGTGGTGCTGAAGTCCTGCTGCAACAGGGT
>SSEL01000028.1 GCA_008012315.1 Rhodospirillaceae bacterium | reverse complement strand
GCGACGGAGTCGGCCGATATCCATCTCGGCCAATTTTTGCGCCGGCGCGACGATCGCCGCATTGTTCACGAGATAATCCAGAGCGCCGCAGTGCGCTTTAACGCGCTCGAACATATCGACGACTTCGCTCTCTTTGGCGATATAGGCCCGGATGGCCAAACCCCGACCGCCAGCGGCATCAATCTCGGCAACCGTCTCGGCGGCCGCTTCGTCATTGCCGATGTAGTTCACGCAGACCGACCAGCCTTCCGCCGCCGCCAGCAGCGCGGTGGCCCGACCGATGCCACGTGTTCCGCCGGTAATGAGTATCGTTCTGGTCATGTCTCCTCACTTTCCGCTGCCAGCCTGCCGTAAAGTCGTCGCGGTGGCCAGCGGACAGAAGAGGGGCTGGATCTCAGCGTTGATGCTTAACGAGCCGCGAACCAGTCGCGCAGTTTTTTCTGCGCCTCGGCCGGAAGATGCAGGCCGAGCTTCGAGCGGCGCCAGAGAACGTCATCGACGTTTCGGGCCCATTCCTGGTCGACCAGATATCGAACCTCGGCTTCGTATAAGTCGCCGCCGAAATGCGCACCCAACTTGTCAAGGGATGTCGCCGTGCCGATGATCCGATCGATCCGGGTGCCATAGGCGCGTGCCAGGCGGTGACGCATCTCCGGCGGCAGCCAGGTGAAGCGCTGGGCCAAGCCGGCCTCGAAAGCGGTGAAATCCGCATTGGCGATGTCGCCGCCCGGCAAATGCGCTTTTGCCGTCCAGTCGCCGCCGGCTTGTGGAAAGAAAGGCAGCAGCTTCTGCAAGGCATGTTCGGCAAGACGCCGGTAGGTCGTGATCTTGCCGCCGAAGACGTTCAGCAGCACCGCAGCACCTTCGCCATTTTCGAGATCGAGCACATAGTCGCGGGAAACGGCTGACGCATTTTCGCTGCCGTCGCTATCGAAGAGCGGCCGCACGCCGGCATAGGTCCAGGTCACGTCGGCAGGTGTGATGTTGTGTTTGAAATGCCGGTTGACGACATTGCAGAGATAATCGGTTTCCTCGGGCGAGATTTTCACGCCGGCAGGATCGCCTTCATAAGCGATATCGGTGGTTCCCACCAAGGTGAAGCGATCCTCATAGGGGATCGTGAAGACGATACGGCGGTCATCGTTCTGCAGAATGAAGGCATGCTCGCCGTCATAGAGACGCGGCACGATGATATGGCTGCCTTTGACCAGACGCAGCTGACCATCGCGCTTCCCGCCGATCTGCTGCTCGATGAAACTACCCGCCCACGGACCGGTCGCATTGACCAGGGCGCGCGCTTTTACCAACCGCGGCCGGTTGCCGATCATGGCATCACCGCCGATCTCGACGGCCCAATCATCGCCCTCGCGGGTCGCCGAGAGAACCGGGCTGCGGGTTAGGATCTCGACCCCGCGCTCCCGCGCATCCAGCGCGTTGAGCGCCACCAGGCGCGCATCGTTGACCCAGCAATCCGAATAGGCAAAGCCGATCTGGTATTCGGCCTTGAGGCCGGATTGCAGCGGCGCCTTTGTCAGATCGACCCGCTTCGAGGCCGGCAGGCGCTTGCGGCCGCCGAGATGGTCGTAAAGGAACAGCCCGATCCGGATCATCCAGGCGGGCCGCAGCGATTTCTCATGCGGCAGGATGAAACGTAGCGGCCAGATGATATGCGGTGCGCTTTCCAGCAGCACTTCCCGTTCACTGAGCGCCTCGCGCACCAGCCGGAATTCATAATGCTCGAGATAGCGCAGGCCGCCGTGAATGAGCTTGGTGCTGGCCGATGAGGTTGCGCTGGCCAGGTCGCGCTGCTCCGCCAGCAGCACTTTCAATCCGCGGCCGGCCGCATCCCGGGCGATGCCCGTGCCGTTGATACCGCCGCCGACGACCAGCAGATCGACCCTGTCCTGTGTCATGCCCGCGCCTTATCGCCTTCCTTGGGACCCCACTTGGCTGATTTTGTCGTAACATAACCGGATATTTTTCTCTATCGAAAATATTTTGATGTAATATTTTCGATAATGAACATTTCGGGAGTACCGGCACTGGCGCCGGCATCGCCGGCCGCCTGGATCGCGGGACAGTCAGGTTCGGCGAGGTAGCAGTCGAAAGTCTAATCTTCGTCCGCGATGTGCAGCTTGACGTCGTGCTGGGCAAGGATATCGCGAATGGCGGACGGCGGCGCCTGGTCGGTGAAGACGGCGCTGAGCTGGCTGAGATGGCCCAGCCGGACCATGGGGCGGCGTTCGAACTTGGTATGGTCGGCCACCAGGAAAACCTGGCGGGAATTTTCGATGATGGCCTGGGCGACCCGGACCTCGCGATAATCGAAATCGAGCAACGTGCCGTCGGCATCGATGCCGCTGATGCCGATAATGCCGAGATCGACCCGGAACTGCCGGACGAAGTCGATCGTCGCCTCGCCGATGATGGCGCGATCGACCGAGCGCACCACCCCGCCGGCGACGATGACTTCGGAGGATCTGTTCTCGCAAAGAATCGCCGCCACGTTGAGGTTGTTGGTGATCACCCGCAAACCGCCGTGATGCAGCAGCGCCCGCGCCACTTCCTCATTGGTCGTGCCGATATTGATGAAAAGCGAGGTCTCGACCGGAATATGCGCGGCACAGAGCCGGGCGATGCGGCGCTTTTCCGTCAGGGCGTGAACCTGACGCGCGGCATAGGCTGTGTTGTGGACGCTGGAATTCAGCCCCGCGCCACCGTGATGCCGCTGCAGCAGGTCCTGCGCCGACAGATCGTTGATGTCGCGGCGGATGGTCTGCGGCGTCACATCGAAATGCTGCGCCAGAGATTCGATCGACATGTAACCGCGCTGGCGCACCAGCGTCACGATCTCGGCAAGTCGGGCGTCGCGTTGCATTCTTTCCTCATTCCGGCAGGTTTTCGATCAATCGCCGGAGACTGTCATTTTTTACCGACCCGAACATGACAGCGTGCGATCCGTAATCCAAGGCGTTTCGCATGCCGAGCGCAATCGTTGCGCGAGCGACCGGCACGTGATTTTCGGCAGCAAACGCCGCGAAATTGGCATTTCCCGGCGGCTTTCAGAGCTTCCCGCTGTCAGATCGATCCCGTAGCATGCGGCATGACTTCCTGAAGAGATTGAAATGGCGAAGAATTTCACTGAAATCGCCTATAGCGACGCGGTCCTGGCGATGCAGCGGAAACACAATGCCGTCGAGGTGAATGCCGAGCTGCAGCACAGCGTCGGCCGTAACGACATCACGCCGGCCCTCGCCACCTATCTCGGCAGCCGCGTGTCCTTCTATATGGCGACGGCCTCGAAGGCGGGGCAGCCTTACATCCAGCATCGTGGCGGGCCACCCGGCTTCATCAAGATCCTCGACCCGCAGACGCTGGCTTTTGCCGATTTCGAGGGCAATAAGCAGTATATCAGCCTCGGCAATCTCAGCGAGAACCCCCGGATCCAGCTTTTCTTCATGGATTACAGCCAGCGCCGCCGGCTGAAGATCTGGGGCACGGCCGAAATCGTCGAGAATGATCCGGCATTGCTGGCCGCCGTCACACCGGAGACCTGGCGCCAACCGCTGCGCCGCGCCATCCGCATCACCGTTGAAGCCTGGGACGTCAACTGTCCCGCCTATATCCCGCAGCTTTTCAGCGTCGATGACGTGGAAGCCGCCCATGCCGGCATGCTGCAGCATATCGAGGCGCTGGAAGCCGAAATCGACCGCCTCAAAGCAGCAGCGGGGACAGCGCCGACGACAAAGCCGGCGACGGCAAAACCGCGGACGCGAAAGAAATGAGGCTGGCTATTCCGCCGCTTGAGGATCGAGAGTGTGATGCTGCGTGACGTCGTGCGGCTCATCCGCCTCGATCGGCACGCCCGGCTGCTGCTTGCTGGAGCGAATCGCCAAAGCGGATTTCACATGGCTGACATTGGGCGCCGGAGTCAGGCAGGTGGTCAGGAACTTTTGATAGGAATCCCAGTCATGGGCGACGACCTTCAGCAGGAAGTCGGTTTCCCCCGCCAGCATGTGGCATTCCCGGACCAGCGGCCAGGTCTGAACCAGCGCCTCGAAAGCCTTGAGATCATGCTCCGCCTGACTGTTCAGCCCGACATGGGCAAAGACGGTGACGCCAAAACCCAATGCCTCCGGATTGATCTCGGCATGATAGCCGCGGACATAGCCGGCATCCTCCAGCGCCCGCACACGGCGCAGGCAAGGTGGCGCCGAAATACCGGCGCGTTGGGCCAATTCCACATTGGTCATGCGGCCATCAGCTTGTAGATCCGCCAGAATGCGCAGATCGATTTTGTCCAGTTTTGCCCGGCGCATGAAAGAAAGCCCCTGTCTTACATGGCATTTTGCGCAACTATATTATAAATAACGCCACGGCAACAAGGGTAGGTCTGCGCATCGCGGGGCAATCACGACGGGAAAACTATCTTAAAGCTCGAGGCCGTGGATCGCGCAGTTTCCTTGTAACGAAGGCCTCACCCCCTTATGTTAGCCAAGGCTCCGGAATCAGGTGGAATCGGGGGCTTCGACAACATCGCATGGCGTCTCCGGGCGCCAAAATAACATCGCATGGCGTCTTCGGGCGCCAAAATCGTCTCGTTCAGGATCATTTTATGGCCACGGAACACCTCAGCAAAGTCGTCATCATCGGTTCCGGCCCGGCCGGCTACACCGCCGCCATTTATGCTGCGCGGGCCAATCTGCAGCCGATCCTGGTCCAGGGACTGCAGCCGGGCGGACAGCTGACCATTACCACCGATGTCGAAAACTATCCGGGCTTCGCCGACGTCATCCAGGGTCCCTGGCTGATGGAACAGATGCAGAAGCAGGCCGAGCATGTCGGCACGCGGATGATGTTCGACACCATCGTCGAGGTCGATCTCAGCCGCCGCCCCTATCGCTGCGTGGGCGATTCCGGCGATGTCTATATCGGCGAAACGCTGATCATCTGCACCGGCGCCCAGGCGCGCTGGCTAGGACTTGAATCCGAACAGAAATATCGCGGTTTCGGCGTGTCGGCCTGCGCCACCTGCGACGGCTTCTTCTTCCGCGAAAAGGAAGTCTGCATCGTCGGCGGCGGCAATACCGCCGTCGAGGAAGCGATCTATCTCACCAATCATGCCAGCAAGGTCACGCTGATCCATCGCCGCGATACGCTGCGGGCGGAAAAGATCATGCAGGACCGGCTGTTCCGCAATCCGAAGATCAACGTCATCTGGGACAGCGCCGTCGAGGAAGTTCTGGGCGGCGGCGATCCGGCCGGCGTTACCGGCGTGAAGATCCGCAACGTGAAGACCGGCGAAACGCAGGAGATCCCCTGCGACGGCTTCTTCGTCGCGATCGGCCACAGCCCGGCAACGGAAATGTTCAAGGGCAAGCTGCCGCTCGACAATGAAGGCTATCTGGTCACCAAGCCGGATAGCACGGCGACCTCGGTTCCCGGCGTCTTCGCCGCCGGAGACGTCAAGGACAAGGTCTACCGGCAAGCCGTGACAGCGGCTGGCATGGGGTGCATGGCGGCTTTGGAAGCGGAGCGCTTCCTGGCGGCCGATGAGGGGGAACACGCGGTCGCCGCGGAGTAAGGGCGATCGCGCAACGCGGCCATCATGGCCGATCGGTGATCGAATGGATTGGGATAAACTGCGTATCTTCCATGCCGTGGCCGAGGCTGGCAGCTTCACGCATGCAGGGGAAACCTTAAACCTGAGTCAGTCGGCCGTTTCGCGGCAGATCAGTTCATTGGAAGAAAGCTTGAATGTCGCTTTGTTCCATCGCCATGCGCGCGGCCTGATCCTGACCGAACAGGGCGAGCTGCTCTACCGCACCGCCCATGAGGTTTTCTCCAAGCTGGCAATGGCCGAGGCACAGCTCACCGAGAGCAAGGACAAACCGAAGGGCCAGTTGAAGGTCACCGCGACCCAGGCTTTCGGATCATCCTGGCTAACGCCGGTCCTGGGCGAGTTCATCGAGCTATATCCCGATGTCCAGGTCGACCTGGTGCTGGAAGACCGCGAGCTCGATCTCTCCATGCGCGAAGCCGATGTCGCCATCCGCATGGCGCCGCCGCGCCAGCCGGAACTGATCCAGCGCCACCTCATGACGGTGCATCTCAACGTCTATGCCTCGCCGGCCTATATCAAGCGCCACGGCATTCCGAAGAGCCCGGAGGATTTGGACAACCACCGGATCATCGTCTATGGCGACGACACGACCAAGCCGCCGGTCAAGGATATCGACTGGCTGCTCCATACCAGCGCCAAGCGCGATGGCCAGCGCCGGCCGATCCTGAAGGTCAACAGCGTCTATGCCATCCTGCGGGCGGTGCAGAGCGGCCTCGGCCTCGCCTCCCTGCCCGAATACATGGCACAGGAATCCACCGCCCTGGTGCGAATCCTGCCGGAAATGCAGGGTCCCCGGATCGACAGCTATTTCGTCTATCCGGAGGAATTGCGCTCCTCCAAGCGCATCCAGGTTTTCCGCGACTTCCTGCTGCGCAAGGTGGCCGAGGGCAAATTGACCGGTTGATCAACATCAATCCCGGCTCAGATCTAACCGGCTGAAATAACCAGATCTTTATAAAGGCGACTGCTTCCGGTGGTCGCCTTTCGCTTGCCTGGCCGGTCTCGCGGCTTGACTTTTTGAGTTGAGAGCTTTAAATGAATGAACGTTCATTTATATTATCTAAACCATTTCAACGAATGGAAAATCATGCAGGCACTGGTTAACCAGGATAGGATCGAGCGAAGCGGCCGCCGGAATGCCGCCGGCGCGCAGCGCAATCATGAGCGCACCCATGCGGCGATCCTGGATGCGACCATCCGGACAATCGCGCGCCACAGCCTGTCCGGCACCACGGTCCAGCGGGTCGCGGCCGAGGCCGGCGTCTCGGTCGGCGCCGTGATCCTGCACTACAAGAGCAAGGAAGCCCTGCTGGTCGCGGCACTCGACCTGGTGGCGGAGGATTTCGAAATCGCCCGGCGCAAGGCCTTGACCGAGGCCGGGCCGGATCCCGTCGCCGCCTTGGGCGCGCTGATCGATGTCTCGCTCGACCCCAAGGTCAGCGATCCCGACCGGGTCTCGGTCTGGTCGGCTTTCTGGGGCGAGGCCCAGGCCCGCCGCGTCTATCTCGACCGGGTCGGCACCTTGGACAACGCCTATCAGAACGACCTGACCCGTCTGGTGCGCCAGGTGATCGAGACCGGCGGCTATCGCCATCTCGATGCCGAAGCTGTCGCACTCGGCCTTGCCGGGCTGCTCGACGGCCAATGGCAGGACATCATGGTGTCGGGCGAGACTTTCGACCGGCAGCGTGCCCGCCGCATGGCGCAGGCCTATCTCGCCGGCCTGTTCCCCAACGAATTCACATCGGCCATCACGTCGAATGCCACACAAGCTGCCTCGGAGCGGCAGCAGCAGGACTGACCACGGACCACCGGATCATCAGCTCACACGATAATCGGATGCGTACGACAAGGGATATCGGATATGACGGCAACGCAGGCAGTAACGACCAACATCACCACCCCCGCCAATCTTCAGAACCAGGGAAACGGTCTGCCGCGTGCCTTGCCTGCCTGGACCTATCGCAATGCCGAGCTGATCGAGCTGGAATATGAACGCCTGATCCTGCCCTCCTGGCAGTTCGTCTGCCACATCAACCAGGTGAAGAATCCCGGCGACTTCGCCACGCTGGATCTGATGCGCGATTCGATCATCGTGATGCGCGGCAAGGACAAGAGCCTGCGCGCCTTCATGAATGTCTGCCGCCATCGCGGCGCCAAGCTGCTCGACGGCAGCGGCACCTGCAAGCATCGCCTAGTCTGCCCCTATCATGCCTGGTCGTATAATTTCGACGGCAGCCTGGCCGGCGTGCCGGCCGAAGATACCTTCCCCGGCCTCGACAAGCAGGAATTCGGCCTGAAGCCGGTTGAGCTGGAAGTCGTCCTGGGCATGGTCTTCATTCGCGTCATTCCCGGCGGGCCCAGCCTGAAGGAGATGTGGGGCGATTATGTCGACCTGGTCGCCGAATACCGGCTGGAAGAGATGGTGCCGGTGGACGAGCCCTGGACCGATGTCTGGCAGTGCAACTGGAAGGTCGGCGTCGACAATAATCTGGAGAACTATCACATCCCGCTCGGCCATCCCGGCTATCACCGGATGCTGGACAATGACCTGCAGGGCTTCATCAATGTCCACGGCGTCGCCGGCAGCAAGAGCGTGCTGAAGGATAAGCCGTCGCCCAATTGGGTCGAGCGCTTCTATCAGCAGATGGCGCCGGAAGTGCTGCTCGATCTTCCCGAGGAGACCCGCCGCACCTGGTACTTCTTCACCCTGCCGCCCAATATCGGCATCGACATCTATCCCGATAGCATGGATGTGTTCCAGATCCTGCCGCGCGGCGCCGAAACCTGTGTCGTGCGCTATCCGGTCTATCGCCGGCCGGATGAGAATCGCGAGCAGAAGGTGCTGCGCTACCTCAACGGACGCATCAACCGCCAGGTCGGCGCCGAAGACCGCGAGCTCTGCGAACGCGTTCAGCTCGGCATCGGGTCGCGCGGCTATGAGGCCGGGCCGCTCTCATCTTATGAAATCGCCTTGAAGGATTTCCACGACCGCATCCGCGCGGTCTGCCCCATCGCCACCTCGCCGAAGGCGCCGGCGGCCGGCACGTTGCGGCAGCGGGATGCGGAACTGTCGGCGGCGGCAAAGCGCAACGGCAACTGAAGCGTCACCACGGATCGAGCACAGTGAAGCCCCGGCCGGCCCGCCGGGGCTTTTGCTTGGCGCACTCAGTTGCGGCTGGCTATTGCGGCTGGCGCATCGAGGCGGCGGCGATCATCCGTGCCCGGCGATCCTGCTTGACCGAATTGATCACCAGCACCGCATGGATGACGGCGATGGACCAGATCACCAGGCCCGGCCCGCCGGCCAGGAAGAGCCAGATGAAGCCCGTTACCAAAGCGGCGATGCAGATCAGCAGATTGAACAGCGCCTGGAAGACCCGGCCGTAGAGCAGCAAAGCCAAGGGCGGCAGGAAAATGGCGAGCAAATAGATCATTCATGGCTCCAGACAGTGGCGCGGCTTTTTCGCGCCGCGCAGCTCCATGTCGCCCGAGTCGGCGCGATTTCAAGCCCGAGTCGTGGTCGGGTCCCGTCGATACCCAGGTGGCAATACCTAAAATACCATGCAAAAAACGCCATGATCCTGCATTTACCAACCTTAAACACGGGACCGGCTTTCCGCTTAAGATATTGAAAAAAAACGATTTTCAAGCCATGCGGCGCATGCATGGGCCGCCTGTGATTTTCTTTCTGGTGGCGGTTCGCGATTTTCTTATTCTGTCAACGTGTGATTTAGCAACAAGTCTGTGGCGTTTTTGCAACAACTTGCTTTTTGGCAAGGAACTAGCCTTGCGGGGCTGTGTTCTTTGCGGTGTGGGAAGCCTCTGGCTTCCATGTGTATTCGGGTGCAACGCCCGGATAGAGGGTCTTCGGATCCTACGTCTCCCAGACGTAAAGCCTCCCTGTTTAACTTGCCCCCGACCGTTGGCCGGGGGTTTTTTCTTGGCCGATCTGCATCGGCCGGCGGGAGTGACAGGCAGCCTCCGGATCCGCCGAGGCTGAAACCATCCAGATGTCCGGGGCGCTGCAATAAAAGTGATCTCTCCTTCGTCACTGGGCGGGGCCGGTTGTCGAGCCGGGCGCAACCGGCATATTAACCTGCTGCGGGTCCGCAAGATGCTCGACCTGCGTTCGATCGGAAATCGATCGCGGGTTATTCCCTGTCTCGTTTATCCAGGCCTGAAGCAAAGTATAAGTGACCGCGAGGACCACCGGGCCGACGAAGAGGCCGACCAAGCCGAAGGCGAACATGCCACCGACCACGCCACAGAGGATGAGGAGTAGCGGCAGGTGTGCGCCGCGTCTGATCAACAGAGGTCGCATGACATTGTCGAGCATGCCGACGAGGATCGTCCAGCCGATCAAAGCGGTCGCCCAAATATCTTCACCCTGCCAGTACAACCAGGCAACGCCGCCGATCAGCGGCAGGAAGGGGCCGACCTGGGCGATACACAACAACATCATCATGGCGGTGAGCAGGGCGGCATAAGGCACACCCGTAACCCATAGACCGATACCCCCCAGCAGCGACTGCACGATCGCCGTGACGACAATGCCAAGGGCGACGGCCCTGATCGCCTGCCCGCCCAGGCGCACGGCAAATTCGCCCCGATCGTCGCTAAGGCGGCGGGCGAAGCGGATGACGGCGAGCCCCGCGATCTCACCCCGGGCATAAAGGATGGCCACAATGATCAATGTCAGCAGCAGATGAACGAGGAGGATGCTGACCGAACCGATTTTGGCCCAGATCCAGTTGAGGATTTGAGCCGCGTAAGGCTGAAGATGCGCGAGCAGGCTGCCGGGTCCGGCAGCCGAAAGCTCCTGCCACTTCGCTTGGGCCCGTCCGCCAATCAAGGGGATGTCCTGCAACCAATCAGGCGGCGGCGGCAGGCTATAGGTCGGCAGCCCCGTCACTATTCGGCCGATCGTCCCTGCATGTTCCAGCAGCGTCAGGATAGCGGCCGTGAAGGGCAATACGATCACCAGCAACATGGCCAGTGTCATGACGATGGCGCCGCAGATCCGCTGGCCGCCCAAGATTTCCTGCACCTTGAGCAGCAGCGGCCAGGTAGCGACCACGATCATGGTCGCCCAGATCAATGCCGGCAGGAAAGGGCGCATGACCCATAGACTGCCGGCGATCATGAGGCTGATCACCAGCACGACCAGGACGTGACGGACCAGATCTAAGGACGGGCGTGATATCACGATAGCCTCCGGCATAATGCAACGGGCAGCAAGAGCATTGAGAGGCGGGTTCGTCATCCGTTGTCGGGATGCCACCCTCGCGTCACCGGCGGGTCGAGAGACCCGGTCGAACTGGCATAGTATAGCGTGACATCAGGCACGAGCGGCCGCAGAAAAAAGGCAGGCCGACTGGCCTGCCTGATGGATGAGGGCCGGTTTCGAACCTCTATTTGTACAGCTCCTCGCTCTGCAGGTTGGTGTAAAGTGCCGCAACCTGTTCGGCATAGCCGTTGAAAAGCTTGGTCGGCCGCTGTTCGCCGGTGCCGAGATCGCGTTCACTGGCCTGGCTCCAGCGGGGATGCGGCACATCCGGATTCACATTGGCCCAGAAGCCGTATTCCGATGACTGGATCGCTTCCCAGAAGGTATGCGGGCGTTCATCGGTGAAGGTGATGCGGACGATGCCCTTGCCGGATTTGAACCCGTATTTCCACGGCAAGGTCAGGCGAATCGGCGCGCCGTTCTGTTTCGGCAGCGGCTTGCCGTAAAGACCGGTCGAGATGAAGGCGAGCTCATTGGTCGCCTCTTCCAAGGTGACGCCTTCGATATAGGGCCAGGGATACCAATCGGCCGTCTGCCCCGGCGCCAGATCGGGATTGCTGAAGCTTTCGAAGCGCAGATATTTCGCGCCGGCCGAGGGTTTGGCGAAAGCAACCAGCGCTTTCAGCGGAAAGCCGCTCCAAGGTACGGCCATCGACCAGGCCTCGACGCAGCGGTGGCGATAGAGGCGCTCTTCCAGCGGCATCGCCTTCAGCAGGTCGTCGATGGCGATGGTCTGCGGCTTTTCCACCATGCCGTCGATGGTGATGCTCCAGGGCCGGATCGGCAGTTTCTGGGCAGCCGCTGCAATGTCCTTCGAATCGCCGAATTCATAGTAGTTGTTGTAATGGGTCGCCAGTTGCGCCGGTGTCATCGGCCCGTCCAATTGATAGGCCGGATTGGGCTTCGCCGGATAGAGCCCGGCCGAGGGATCTGCCTCATCGGCCCGCGCGGAACGCGCCAGGAGGCCGGGCAAGGCCGAGCCGGCCAATCCGCCCGCGACCATCCCGGTCAGAAAGCGGCGGCGATGGAGATAGACGGTTTCGGGAGTGGCTTGCGAATCTGGGATTTCCCAGCCGCGCGGAACCCGGATGAACATGGGGTCAGTCCTTCATAAAAACGTTGTCGCGCAGCTACTTAAAAATGGGAAGCCTATCGTTACTCTGACAAGTCACGAAAACGTGAAGGGCCGGTTTTTTGGCCCCGGCCCTTCGGCGACAATCGGTGACTGACAGCGTTTACTTCAGCGCCTTGCAGGCCCGTTGGATGCGAGTGCAGGCCTCCGTCAGCGCCTCGGTCGAGGTCGCATAGGAGATGCGGAAGAAGGGCGACAGGCCGAAGGCCGAGCCCTGCACCGCCGCCACACCTTCGGCTTCCAGCAGATAGGTGACGAAATCGTCGTCGGTTTCGATCTTCTTGCCCTGCGGCGTGGTCTTGCCGATAACGCCGGCACAGGACGGATAGACATAGAAGGCGCCTTCCGGCTTATGGCAATGCAGGCCCGGCGCCTGGTTCAGCATGTCGACCACCAGATCGCGGCGCGCCTTGAAGCTGACATTGTGCTTGGCGATGAAATCCTGCGGGCCGTTCAGCGCTTCAACCGCCGCCGCCTGGCTGATCGAGGTCGGGTTCGAGGTCGATTGCGACTGCACCTTGGCGATCGCCTTGATGAGCTGCGCGGGGCCGGCAGCGTAGCCGATGCGCCAGCCGGTCATGCAATAGGATTTCGACACGCCGTTCATGGTGAGCGTGCGGTCATAGAGTTTCGGCTCGACCTCGGCGATGGTCGCGAACTTGAAGTCGTCATAGACGAGATGCTCATACATATCGTCGGTCAGCACCCAGACATTCGGATGCTTCAGCAGCACATCGGCCAGGGCCTTCAACTCAGCCCGGCTATAGGCGGCGCCGGTCGGGTTGGAGGGGCTGTTGAGGATCAGCCATTTGGTCTTCGGCGTGATCGCCTTTTCCAGATCCTCGGCCTGCAGCTTGAACTGGTGGTTGGCGTTGCAGGCGACGATCACCGGCTTTGCATCGGCCAGCAGAACGATATCCGGATAGGAGACCCAATAGGGCGCCGGGATGATGACCTCGTCGCCTTCATTGAGGGTCGCCATCAACGCGTTGTAGAGCACCTGCTTGCCGCCGGTGCCGACCGTCACCTGTTCCGGCTTGTAGTCGAGATTGTTCTCGCGCTTGAACTTGGCGCAGATCGCCTTCTTGAGCGCATCGGTACCGTCGACATTGGTGTATTTGGTGTCGCCCGCATTGATCGCGGCAATGGCGGCGGCCTTGATGTTTTCCGGGGTGTCGAAATCGGGCTCGCCGGCGCCAAGGCCGATCACGTCGCGGCCAGCGGCCTTCAGCTCGCGGGCTTTCATCGTGACGGCAATGGTGGGTGACGGCTTAATGCGGTTCAGGCGATCGGAAATGAAAGACATCTTGCTCTCGATCTCAGGCGGTTGGCGCGACGGCGGCCGCCCCGAACGGGCGACGGCCCCAAAACGGCCCGGACCTTACTGCCGGCGCCCCAAAGGCGCAACCGCATTAGGGGCATATCTCCCCCGAAAACCGCCGAGCCCTAAAAAAACAGACAAGCCCAAAAACCGCCAAGACAAGCCGGATTGGTCCATCAGGCGAATTTGCGCGCGCCGAAGATGCAGCAGACGATCAGGCCCACGGCGATCAGCGCGGCTGGCGGCACCGCTTCGCCGAGGATGAGGGCGGCCAGGCCGAAACCGAGGAAGCCTTGGATGAGTTGCAACTGGCCCACCCGGGCGATGCCGCCCAGTTTCAGCCCGTGATACCAGAAGAAGAAGCCGATAAACATGCTGAAGAGGCAGACATAGGCAAAGCCCAGCAATGGTCCCGCGCCGGCATCGGCGAGACCCGCCAGGCTTTCCCCGGTCTCCAGCCAGAGCCAGGCGAAAAGCGGCAGCATGACCGGCAACGCAAGGACGAGCGCCCAGCAGATCACCTGCCAGGAGCCCAGCCGGCGCGCCAGCACCGCGCCCTCGGCATAACCAAGGCCGCACAGCGCCACCGCCAGCAACATGTCGAAATCGGCCGGCTGTAACCGCAGGGCATGCCCGTCGCGCCAGCCCTGGATCAGGGCATAGCCGAGGATGATCAGGCCGCCGGCGATGGCAAAGAGCCAGAAAAGCGGCTTCGGCCGTTCGCCGCCGCGCCAGACGGCCGCCATCGCCGTCATCATCGGCAACAAGCCGACAAACACGATCCCATGGGTCGCCGGCACCAGTTGGACGGCATAGGCGCTGAACAGCGGAAACCCCACCACCACGCCGATCGCGACGATGACCAGCCGCCCCCAGAGCCGCAGATCCGGCCAGGCCTGGCGCCGCCAGGCCAGCAGCCCGGCGCTCAGCAAACCGGCGATGACGGCACGGCCAGCGGTCACCAGGACGGGATCGAAGGCGCTGACCGCCAGGCGGGTTGCCGGCAGGGAGCCCGCAAAGATGGCGCAGCCGACGAAACCAAAGGCCAGCCCGGCCCAAATATCCTGCGCATCTGCATGTCGGGATTCATTATCGTGAGGCAAGGCTCGCTCCTGGTCTGATGCATTGCCCCAGATAGCCTGGACGTCGACCGGCCCGACAGGGTCGGCGACCCGGAACGGCCTGACGCTGTACCGGTAACTGGACCGGTACAGTTTGGCGATTTGACAAGGAGCAGCCGGCCGGTTTCCGCTACAATCCTGTCCTCTCCAAGGAACGGACCGCCATGCTGGAATTGACATTGGACCGGGGCAAGGATCGTCCCCTGATCGATCAGCTCACCCAGGCCATCGCCGAGCGGATCGACCAGCGGCGCCTGCTGCCGGGCGTGCGCCTGCCCTCGATCCGCCATCTTGCCGGCATGGCAGGGGTCAGCAAGTTCACCGTGATCGAGGCCTATGACCGGCTGGTGGCCCAGGGCTATCTGATCTCCCGTCCGGCCTCCGGCTTTTTCGTCGCCGGCCAGCGTCCCGCCCTCGATCTCAGCGAGGCGGCGGATCAGCGCGAACAGGCGATCGATCCGATCTGGATCATGCGCCAGGCCCTGACGGTCGATGGCAGGATGCAGAAGCCGGGTTGCGGCTGGCTGCCGCAAAGCTGGATGAATGAAGAGCAGCTGCGCCGTGCGCTGCGCCAACTGGCGGGTACGGCGCAGAGCCAGTTGCTGGAATATGGCCAGCCGCTCGGCTATGCGCCGCTGCGCCAGCAACTGAGCCGCCGGCTCGCCGCCATCGACATCCCCACCGAGCCCGGCATGATCATGCTGACCGATAGCGGCACCCAGGCGATCGACCTGGTGCATCGCTATCTGCTGCAGCCGGGCGATACCGTGCTGGTGGACGATCCCTGCTATTTCAACTTCCTCGCCAATCTGCGCTGCCACCGGGTCGAGGTCGTCGGCGTGCCGCGCCGGCCGGATGGTCCCGATCTCGACCGGATGACGCAACTGGCCACGCAATACCGGCCGAAGCTCTATCTCACCAATGCGGCGCTGCATAATCCGACCGGCGGCCTGCTCAGCCCGGCCGCCGCGCATCGCCTGCTGCAACTGGCGGAGGCGCATGATTTCCTCATCATCGAGGACGACATCTTCCTCGACTTCCAGGAACATCCGGGACCACGCCTCGCCTCGCTCGACCAGTTGCGCCGAGTGATCTATCTCGGCAGCTTTTCCAAGACGCTCTCGGCAGCGATCCGCTGCGGCTTCATCGCCGCACAGCCGGACCGCCTGGCGGCCCTGACCGATCTCAAGCTGGCGACGAGTTTCGGCAACAACGACGCCTCCGCGCAGCTCGTGCACCGGCTGCTGGTCGATGGCAGCTATCGCAAACATGTCGAGACCATCCGCCGCCGCCTGCGCCAGGCCATGGCGCAATGCCAAAGGCGGCTGGAAGCTTGCGGCTTCACCCCGTGGCTCCAACCGGGCGAAGGCATGTTCCTGTGGATGCGCCTGCCGGAAGAATATGTCTCAGCGGGGCATGACTCAGCCGCCCTTGCGAAAGCCGCCTTGCAACACGATATCGTCCTGGCGCCAGGCGATGTGTTCAGCGTCAGCCGGAGCTGCGCCGGCTTCATGCGGTTCAATGTCGCCCAGAGCAGCAATCTTCGCCTGTTCGAGATCCTGCAGCGGCAACTGACGCGCAACTGACAACTGCCACGCAACTGACAAAGCATCAGCCCTGCATCGGGCACAAAGCCCCTCCCCGGCGGGGACATCTTCAAACCGCGAGATCAACAGGCTATAACCGAGCCATGAAACAGCCGCTTCATGTCGATCCGATCATCGAGGAACGTCCGATCACGCCCGCCCAACCGACCGGCGGCAAGCCGTTCAAACTGGTCTCGGACTACAAGCCTGCCGGCGATCAGCCCCAGGCCATCGCCGAACTGATCCAGGGCGTCGAACAGCAGGAACGCGATCAGGTGCTGCTCGGCGTCACCGGCTCGGGCAAGACCTTCACCATGGCCCATGTCATTCAGCATGTGCAGCGGCCGGCCTTGATCATGGCCCCCAACAAGACCCTGGCGGCCCAGCTCTATGGCGAGATGAAAAGCTTCTTCCCCGAAAACGCGGTGGAATATTTCGTCTCCTATTACGATTATTACCAGCCGGAAGCCTATGTACCGCGCACCGATACCTATATCGAGAAGGAATCCTCGCTGAACGAACAGATCGACCGGATGCGCCATGCGGCGACGCGGTCCCTGTTCGAGCGGCGCGACGTGGTGATCGTCGCCTCGGTTTCCTGCATCTACGGCATCGGCGCGCCGGAAACCTATTCCACCATGACCATCACGCTGAAGACCGGCGACATGGTGAACCTCAACGAATTGCTGCGCCGGCTGGTGGAGCTGCAATACAAGCGCAACGAGGCGGCTTTCTATCGTGGCACCTTCCGCGTGAAAGGCGACAGCCTGGAACTGTTCCCCGCCCACTTGGAGGACCGCGCCTGGCGCCTGTCGCTGTTCGGCGATGAGATCGAAGCGATCTATGAATTCGACCCGCTGACCGGCGAGAAGGTCGCGCAGCTCGACGAGATCAAGATCTACGCCAACAGCCACTATGTCACCCCGAAGCCGACCCTGACCCAGGCGATCAAGCACATCCGCGAAGAGCTGAAAATCCGCTTGGGCGAGTTGAACGCCGAGAACAAGCTGCTGGAAGCCCAGCGCCTGGAACAGCGGGTCAATTTCGACATGGAGATGATCGAGGCGACGGGCAGCTGCGCCGGCATCGAAAACTATTCGCGCTATCTGACCGGCCGCCGCCCCGGCGAGCCGCCGCCGACCCTGTTCGAATACCTGCCGGAAGACGCTTTGCTCTTCACCGATGAGAGCCATGTCACCGTGCCGCAGATCGGCGGCATGTTCAAAGGCGACTATGCGCGGAAATCGACCCTGTCGGAATACGGCTTCCGCCTGCCCTCCTGCTGCGACAACCGGCCGCTGAAATTCGAGGAATGGGAGCGCATGCGGCCGCAGACCGTGCATGTCTCGGCGACGCCCGGCGCCTGGGAGATGCAGCGGACCGGCGGTGTCTTCGCCGAACAGGTGATCCGCCCGACCGGGCTGATCGATCCGGTCTGCATCATCCGCCCGACCGAATACCAGGTCGATGACGTCATCGCTGAATGCAAGGAAGCGGCCACCAAGGGCGAACGCGTCCTCATCACCACGCTGACCAAGCGCATGGCCGAGGACCTGACCGAATACATGCATGAAGCCGGCATCCGCGTCCGCTATATCCATTCCGATGTCGAGACGCTGGAGCGGATCGAGATCATCCGCGATCTGCGGCTCGGCGCCTTCGACGTGCTGATTGGCATCAACCTGCTGCGCGAAGGATTGGATATTCCAGAATGCGCTTTGGTCTGCATCCTGGATGCAGACAAGGAAGGCTTCCTGCGGTCGAAGACCTCGCTGGTGCAGACGATCGGCCGTGCCGCGCGCAACGTCGATGGCCGCGTGCTGCTCTATGCCGACAACATGACGGAAAGCCTGCAATATGCAATCGACGAGACCAATCGCCGGCGCGAGAAGCAGCAGGCGTACAATGCCGCCAACGGCATCACGCCGGAATCGGTGAAGAAGCAGATCGGCGATATCCTGCAGTCGGTCTATGAAAGCGATCACGTCACGGTCGATACCGGCCTCACCGGCGAATCGCATCTGATCGGCCATAACCTGAAGGCGACCATTGCCGATCTCGAGAAGAAGATGCGCACCGCCGCCGCCGAGCTGGAATTCGAGGAAGCGGCGCGCTTGCGTGACGAGATCAAGCGGCTGGAAGCGATCGATCTCGGCATCCCGGTCGATTACAATGGCGGCAATCTATCCGCGCCCGGTTCGCCCTATAACAACCGGGACAAGCCCGGCAAGCCGTCCATGGGCAGCACGATCCGTGGCCGCTCGGTCGGCGGCCGGGCCGGTTCCAATGCCGGCAAGAAGGGGCCGCGCAAGCGCCGCTGATCGTCATGCGCATCGCTTTGGGATGAAGACAGCATGGCGAAGGTAACCCGCGCGACGCAGATGCTGGAAAAGGCCGGCATCGCCTTCTCGCTCAAGACCTACGATTACGATCCGGATGCCGATAGTATCGGGCTGCAAGCCGCCGCAGCCATCGGCGAAGATCCCGGCCGTGTCCTGAAGACGCTGATGGCACTGGTCGACGGCAAGCCGGTCTGCGTCATCCTGCCTTCCGATCGGGAAGTGTCGATGAAGAAGCTGGCAGCGGCAGCCGGCGGCAAATCGGCCCAGATGATGAAGCCCGCCGATGCCGAGCGCATGACGGGCTACAAGGTCGGCGGCATCAGCCCCTTTGGCCAGATGCGCAAGGTGCCGACCGTCATCGAGGAATCGGCACTCGGCAACGATTACGTCTATCTCAATGGCGGGCAGCGCGGCCTGCAGATACGCCTCGACCCGCGCGCCGTTGTCGAGACGCTTTCCGCCCTTCCCGCGCCGGTCACTGCCTAAGTGCTAGATACGGATCAGCCGGCGCTTGAAGGCGTGATACACCGCCAGCCCGATGATGAAGGCGATACCGACATTCCACATGGATAGGCCGGCGGTGATGACGGTGGTGAACCGTTCGCCCTTGTCCTTGCTGACATCACAGGAACCGAGTGCCAATTGAGCCCCGGCCAGGAAGAGGATCACGCCGAGCACTTCCTGGGGGATCATCTCGAAGATGATCGCGACGGAAGAACTCATGAACAGCGCCAGGAAGAGCAGCAGGCTGCCGAGCAGGATCGGCGCTCCCCCCGTCCGGGCACCGAAGGCGATATGACCGGCCATGCCGCCGGCACCGTGGCACATGGGAACGCCGCCGACCAGCGCGCTGCCCAGGTTCATCACGCCGGTTGAGAGCGCAACCTTGCGCTCCGAGACGGGACGGCCCGGGAAGAGGCGGTTGTTCTCCTCGGTTATCGCGATGATCGCATTGCCGAGCGTCAGCGGCACCTGGGGCACGGCGAGAAACAGCGTGCCGATCACCATGTCATGCCAGGTCACGGAGCTCATCGCAAAGGATGGCAATCGCGGCTCCAGATGCACTGTCGCTAGCGCCGATAAAAGCTGAGGGTCGCGGATCACGGCGATCACGGCGCCCCCGGCCAGCAGCAGGAACATGGCGGGGATCTTCCGGTTGGTGAGAAGAACGAGCGTCAAGAACAAGGCGCAGCCGCTCAGCCACCAATTGCTTGCCATCAGCTTCGCGCCATCCAGCATGAAATTGAGGCCAAGCCCCAGGACGATGCCGATCGCGACCGGCCGGCTCACCAGATCGGCCACCCGCTTGGCCGCTCCCGTGATGCCCAGGACAAACCAGATGATCCCCGTGACCAGCGTTGCGCCATAGACGGTGCCCGCCGTGATGACTGCCGTTTGCGCCGCCTGCATGGTTGCGATGGCGCCAATTGCCTTCATCGGCTGCACCGGCCATGGCGTCTTGTAATAGAGGCCGACCACCAGCATCGATAAGCCAAAGGCCAGCAAGATGCCGAAAGGATCGAGGCCGAGGAGCTTGATATAGGCGACCACGAAGGGAATCAACGTCCCCAGGTCGCCGAATGCCCCCGCTATCTCCGCTCGGTCAAAGCGATTGCGGACGGGTACGGTTTCAGTATTGGTTGCCAACGGTCGACCACCGGAACGTGACGGGATTACCGAGTTTAGTCCATGAAAGCGCCAGGCCAATAAACCATCGCGCTCTATCTTATTGAAGAGAGACGAATTCAGCTCGCAAGTGAAACGCTTCAGCGATTCCACTTGCGAGCATCCGACTCTAAGTACGCGTCGATGCGGAGGTCAAGCCGCTCGCCAGATCGTGGGGAACCAATCCTCGCGCAACTTCTGGCCGTCGCTTTGCTCGAGGCCGGGGAAAGGCGGCGAGGTGCGCCCGGGACGTTGGATGAAGACGGCATCGTCACCGAGATAGCGGGCCGAGAAAGCGCGTCGCCGGCCGGCACCGGTATTGCCGGCCGCACCATGCACGGTCCGGTAATTGAAAATTATCGCATCGCCCGGCTCCATGGCCGGCGCAAGAATGTCGAACGCGCCCGATTCCACATCGGGCATATCCATGAAATCTTCGTCATTGGCGTAGAAATCTTCACCGCCGGCCCAGCGCTTCGGCCGCACCAGTTTCGGCCAGAGATGCGAGCCGAGCACCAGGCGCAAGGTGTTCGCCTCGGTCACCGGGTCGAGCGGGATCCAATAGCTCGCCGTCTGCATGCCGGTCACGCAGTAATAGGGCATGTCCTGGTGCCAGGGTGTCTTCTTCGCCGTTCCCGGTTCCTTGACCAGCAGGTGGTCGTGGAAGATCTGCGCCGTCGAACTGCCCATCAGCCGGCCGGCGATCTCGGCCGCCGGTGACTGGCGCATGAACCTTTCGAACTGGGAAATGCGCTGCCAGTTACAATAATCATCGAAGAAGCGGCCGCCGCCGTCGCCGGGATGGACATTCTCCGCCCCATAGGGGCCGGGTGCAGCCATATTGCTGTCGCAGCCATCCCGCAAGGTCTCGACCCAATCCTTAAAAACACCGCGCAACAGCAGTGCGCCATCACGTTGATAGGCGGTCGCCTGGTCGGCACTTATTGCGGCAGCAGTCATTGTAATCCTCGCACAGGGTAACGCGGCGCCATCATTGCCAGAACCGCACTATCATGAGAAATATATGATATTGATGCATAGCCATAAGATTTAGATGATACCCTTCACGTTCCGGCAACTCGATTATTTCGTCGCTGCCGCCGAGCATGGCAGTGTCAGCGCGGCAGCGCGGGCACGCCATGTCGCGCAGCCGGCGGTCTCCATGGCGATCGGCCAGTTGGAAGAGCTGCTAGGCGAGAAACTGTTTCACCGACAGGCGGGACGCGGCCTTTTCCTCACGCCGGCCGGCCGGCGCCTGCTCGATCAGGCGCGCGATCTGCTGGCTCTCGCCAGCCAGATATCAGCGCATTCTGAAACCCCGCCGGGACCATTGAAAGGACGCCTTTCGCTGAGCTGCTTCAAGGACCTCGCACCTTACATCGTCCCGCGCCTGTTGGCCGGCTTCCGCCGCCAACATCCCGATGTCAGCCTCAACCTGGTGGAAGGCGATTTCGCTGCCGTCCGTGACAACCTGCTGCATGGCCGGGCCGAACTGGCGATCACCTATGAACTTGGCACCACCGCCGAGATGAAGCGCTGGGTTCTGGCGGAATTGCCGCCTTATGCCCTGTTGCCACCGGATCATCGGCTGGCGAAGCGCCGCAAGGTATCCCTCGCGGCTCTCGCCAAAGAACCCCTGATCCTGGAAGACATGGCGCAGTCGCGGGAATATTTCATGTCACTGTTCTGGGCCTATGGCCATCAGCCACAGATCAGCCAGTACACGCAGACCTTCGAGATGCAGCGCGGCCTCGTCGCCCATGGCTGCGGTGTCGCGCTGTCCTGCACCCGTCCGGCGGGCGATCGAAGCTATGACGGCTTGCCGATTGCCTGCCGGCCGATCAAGGAGAAGCTGACCCCACAACAGGTCGTCCTCGCCCGGCTCGATGGCCCGGCTCTGTCGCCGCTGGCGACGGCCTTCGTCACCTGGGTCCGGCAAACCGAGAGCGCCGTGAGGTCGATCGCGACGTGATCAGGTTTCGCTTCTGCCGCGACCACCGGTGATGAGCGCCGCGATATCGATCAGCGTGGCCGGCAGCTTGCGCATCGGGTAAGCGAGATAGGCGGTTTCCCAAACCGGCGAAAAGCTCTGTTTGAAATCACGCAACGCCTGCCAATCCGGCAGATTATAGCCGTGATGGACGGCGTGGCGGTCGAGCCGCCCCCAGAGCGGCGACAGGTGATGATCGGGCTGCACCGGGAGAGGCGCCATACCGAGATCGAACCAGCGATAGCCCCTTTCCTTGGCCCAGCTCATCACCTCGATCAGCAGCGTCGGCATTGCCGACGCGGGAACAGCCGGCGCATAACGCAGCAGATCGACGGAGCATTCTTCATCGCCGCCACACCACAGATTGGCGAAAGCGACGATCCGGCCATCGAGCCGCAGCACGGCAACGGGACAGCGCGCAATGTAATCGCGGGAGAAGAAGCCGAGCGTCGCATGGCGCTCCTTCGCCTCACGCAGCTCCAGCCAGGCATCGGAGATGGCCGCCAGATCCCCCATGATCTGATCGACCGCATCGGCCGGGTGAATTTCGCAAACCGCGCCGCGTGCCATCATATCGGCATGAGCCGCGCGCAAGTCGGGCGCCAGGGCCTCTTCCGCGAAGCCATCCAGGGACACGCGGGCCCGTTCGCCGATTTCCGTGACCTGCAGGCCGAGATCGAGATAGATCGGCAGGCAATCCGGCCGGATATCGAAAAAGGCAACTTCGCCCCGGTGGCGATCCGCCTGATCGCGGAAGTCCCAGATGAGATCCGTCCAGGCGGAACGTGGTCCGACCGGATCGCCGATGGCGATCCAGCTTCGGCCATGCCGGCCATACATGATGAAGCTGTTATCGTCCGGGCCGAAGAGAAAGCGCTTGTCGCCGGTCAAAGCGAGATGCGCCGCTGCCCGCGGCGCATTGCCGACGATGGAACGGATACGGCGAAAATCGACCGCTTTGTCTGGCGTCGGCCGTTGCAGCAAGGTGATGCCATGCCACAGCGCGATCATGGCCAGGGTCGCCAAGGTGGCGACAACGGCACGCAAGGAACGTGGTGCATCGCGCCGCAATTCGAATTGCATCAGGGCGACCTGGTTGTAGTCGAGATGGCGATAGATGAAAGTCAGCAGCCAGCCCATCCCCAGCACGACCAGGAGGATCGCGATGATCCAGCCGCCGGTGAAACGCTGATCGACCAGCCGCGCGGTCCGGTAGAATTCCGATTTGCAGGGCAGCAAGGCAATGCATAGCAGGGCCAGCAGCGCCGCGACCTCGTATTCCAGGCCCTTGACCAGCGCCAGGGCCGCGCCCAAAGCAAGCAGAATTTCCGTCAGCCACCAGGCCGACACCAGACGGCGCGACAAGCCGCGTCCGAGCAGCAGCAAGGCGGCGCCGATGATCGCCACCAGCACATGGGCCGTCTCGATGGCGGCATGGGGGAAATAGCCGCTGACCCAGGCCAGCCGCCAGCCGGAAGACGGCAAGGCCTCGGAAGCGAGGGTCACGGCGCCGGCCAGGAAGGTCAGCAGGCCGAAGACCAGCGGCGCCGAACTGGATCCATATTGCGCGACACTTTCGGTCAGTTCGCGCAGGCGGCCGCGATGGCGCGTCACTTCGGCGATGGCGACGGCAACGCCGCCGAAGACGAGCGGCAGGAAATAATAGACGAAACGGAACATCACCAGCCCGCTGACCAGGGCCGGCAGAACCGCCGGCGCCGGCTGGATCAGCAGCAGCATGGTGGCTTCGAACACGCCTAGACCGCCGGGAACGTGGCTGGTGACGCCGATCGTCATGGCGACGGCGAACAGGCCGATCAGCGTCGGATAGCTGATATGCAGCCCGGCCGGCAGGAAGACATAGAGCACCGCCCCCATACAGGCCACATCGACCAGCGACAGCATGGTCTGGGGCAACAGATGACGGGTATCCGGCATATCGATCTGGCGGCCGAACAGGCGCAGCGGCCCGACATGCACCATTCGCCAGATGAAGACGGCGGCCGGTCCCGCCAGCAAAACGACGCCGACCGTCCGCACCAGCCATTGCGGGATCATCGACATCTGCGTTTCCGCCAAGCTCGGATCGAGGACGAAGGAAAGCCCGAGCAGGATGCAGGTCGCCATGCCGAAAGTGGCGGAGAAGGAGAGATGCACCTTCATCGTATCGGCGAAGGTCAATCCTTCCGCCATGTAATAGCGCGCCCGCAACGCACCGCCGATGAAGATGGAAAAGCCGGTCGAATGGGCCACCGACTGAGCGATATAGGAACCGAGCGCCGCCCGGCGGAAGGAGATGCGCTTGCCCGTCGAACAGAGGGCGACATAATCCTGCAGCGCCAAAGCGAGAAAGCTCGACATCGTCAGGCCGCAGGCAATCAGCAGCGTGCGTGCCGGAATGGCGCCGATCTCATGACGAATCTGCGAAAAGCGGATCGTCGCAATGCTGTGATGAATGGTCCAGATGGCGAGCGCGAAAAGCCCTATCGCCAGCAACGGCACCAGAAAGCGCGATGCCAGCGGCCACCAGCGGCTGAACCAGGCATCGGAAAGTTTGGCGGGACGATCCTCAAGCTCGGTCATCGGTGCTCTCAGGACCAGGCGGTACCGACGGCGCTGCCGGCATCGAGCGGCATAACGCCGGCCGGGAAAGAATGAACCGATGAACCCGCCAGTTGATCATGCGAAATCGTACCTATCCTTCATCCGGTCGGGTCGATCGGACCGACCGGTTTTCGTAACGTCAAGTCGCCGACAACCGAGCTACCGGCGGTGCCCCGCCGGCCGGTAACTGCGCCGGTGCCGCATAAACCCGGATTGTCCGGAAACGAACGCCCCCCGTAAATGTGCCGCCCCGGCTCGATCATCCAGTGCGGCTACCGACTCCGCCGGGCTGCAATCCATTGCCCGAGGAACCGGCCGGACCGCTTTATCCTGCCCTATTCTGTCAGGCTTCTGACTTGGATGGGCGATTTTCGTGCCCTTTCTATAGTTAACGGAGCGCCGTGAAAAGACCGGCGAGAGGGCGGCGGTAGAGCAAAAGGCGACGCCGCCGACCTTGCATCGCCGGCGATATCTGGCAGGATGCCCGCCATGTCGCAAAATGCTGCAAAATCGATGCAAAAAATTGCCCTGGTGACCGGCGGCGCCAAGCGTCTTGGCCGCGCCATCGCCTTGGCTTTGGCGGCGCATGATTGGGATGTCGCGATCCACTATCACCAATCGGCCAACGAGGCGGAGGAGACGGTCGCGGATATCCGCCGCCTGGGCCGCCGTTCGCTCGCGATCCAGGCCGATCTCAGCCATGAGCGCGAGGTCGAAACCATCCTGCCGCAAGTTGCGGAGAAGCTCGGTCCGGTCACCTGCCTGGTGAACAATGCCTCGGTTTTCGAAATGGATAAGGTCGATACGGCGACCCGCGAAAGCTGGGACCGTCATATCGAGACCAATCTGCGCGCCCCGCTGGTCCTGTCCCAGGCCTTCGCCCGCCAATTGCCCGCGGATGCCGAGGGCAATATCATCAACATGCTCGATCAGCGGGTCTGGAAACTGACGCCCTATTTCCTTAGCTATACGGTAGCGAAGATGGGTCTGTGGACGCTGACCCGGACGCTGGCCCTGGGTTTTGCGCCGAAGATCCGCGTCAATGCCATCGGCCCAGGACCGACCTTGGCCAGCACGCGCCAGAGCGCGGAACAATTCGCGGCGCAATCGGCGGCCATGCCGCTGGGTCACGGCGCCAGCGCCGAGGAAATCGCGGCGGCGGCCATTTATATCCTGTCCGCCCGCTCGATGACCGGGCAGATGATCGCGCTGGATGGCGGCGAGCATCTCGGCTGGCAGGTGCCCGGCAAGGGCTTCCAACCGAAGGAATAGCCGCATGCCGTGCTTTGCCGATAACCTTGCCATCATCGGGATCGATTTCGAGATCCGTTTCATCAGACGCTTGATGGCGTCTTGTTCGAAGGGCCCCAGGGTGCGGCCCTTTCATCCAGCCCCAGGGTGCGGCGTCTACTTAAGGCCTGAGGAGGGCCTTCAAGCCCATGAGCCAAGCTGAACGAATCACGCCCTTGCCGGCGTCTGCCAACCAGCGCACCCTGAAAGTCTTCGTGCGTGACCTGGTCCTGCCCTGCCGCATCGGTGTCTATAGCCATGAGAAACTGGGCGAGCAGCGGGTTCGCATCAATCTCGAACTGACCTGCACCGAACACCCCGCGATCAATGACGAGCATCTCAATGTCGTCTGCTATGATCAGATCATCACAGGCATCAAGCACATGATCGGCATCGAGCATATCAACCTGGTCGAAACCCTGGCCGAGCGGATCGCCGCTTTGTGCCTGCAGGACCACCGGGTGCAGCAGGCGAAGGTTCGGGTGGAAAAGCTCGACGTCTTCGCGGAAGCCGAAGCGGTCGGCGTGGAAATCGAACGTCAGCGTCCGTCGCGCTGACGCCGGATGTCGTTTTCAGGCATTTCGGTCGGATTCCAGCGATTTATTAAAGCAAGGGCGCAAAAAGCCAATGCAATCAGCGCCCTTGCCACCCTTCCTGACGGAAGTTGTTCACACCGGGCTCGCCTGAGTCCGAAGTCATTTACAGAGTCAAGGCGATTCGCTTTTGTGACTCTTTCTTTTCTAGCGAATCATTATATTTCTATATGAATCAATAAGTTAGAATTTTGTGCCTATTTTTTGAGCATATAGGGGAAATGGCGGATTTCCTGCGCCTGGAGAAACTGCCCCAAATGTTACTGACAGAGTTATCCACAGGAATCGTGGATATCTGAGTGACTTGTCGAGGAAGCGACGCAGCCTTAACTTTCGGATCGCCGAATCTGCGAAGCGTCCCTATTTATGTGACGATTTTGCGACATTCCCCGAGGCCTTTACCAGGCCGCTGACGACGACGAAGACGATTAACCATGATCATGCGGGACGATACGAGTGACGATGGCCGGGAAAAGCCCGGCCCCGGTGAACCGAGGATCGAACCGGAAATCGAACCGGTGGCCGATATCGCGCTGCCCATGCCTGACAATGATACGGAAAACGATCCCAAAGAGGAGGAAGGCGAGCTTCCCCTGATATCGGGCCGGCTTGCCAGCGGCGTTGCCGTCATCCGGGAAAAGGTCCGCACCCTGCCCGGCAGCCCCGGCTGCTACCGCATGCTGAATGCCCAGGGCGACGTGCTTTATGTCGGCAAGGCGAAGGATCTGAAGAAGCGGGTCACGTCTTATACGCAACCCTATCGGCAGCCGATGCGCCTGCAGCGCATGATCGCCGAAACCGCGACCATGGAATTCGTCACCACCCATACCGAGGTGGAGGCGCTGCTGCTGGAAGCCAATCTGATCAAGCGCTATATGCCGCGCTACAATGTATTGCTGCGCGACGATAAGAGCTTTCCTTATATCCTGATCACCGCCGACCATCCGGCGCCGCAGATCGCCAAGCATCGCGGCGCCCGCAACCGGCCCGGTGAATATTTCGGCCCCTTCGCCTCGGCCGGCGCCGTGAACCGGACCATCGTCGCCCTGCAGCGCGCCTTCCTGCTGCGCCCGTGTTCCGACAGCATTTTCGCCAGCCGGACCCGGCCCTGCCTGCAATACCAGATCAAGCGCTGTTCGGCGCCTTGCGTGAAGCGCATCAGCGACGAAGACTATGCCGAACTGGTGCGGGAAGCCCGCGACTTCCTGACCGGCAAGAGCCGTGACGTGCAGAACCGGCTGGCCCAGGAGATGCAAACCGCCAGCGACGCGCTGGAATTCGAACGCGCGGCCAAGCTGCGCGACCGCATCCAAGCACTGACCCTGATCCAGTCGCGCCAGGACATCAACCTGATCGATATCGAGGAAGCTGATATCATTGCCGCCGTGCAGGAAGGTGGGCAAAGCTGCATCCAGGTCTTCTTCTTCCGCAATGGCAGCAATTACGGCAGCCGGGCTTATTTCCCGGCCCATGACAAGCAGGCGGCCCTGCCGGATATTCTCGCCGCCTTCATGGGGCAGTTTTACGAAAACAAGACACCGCCACGCCTGATCCTGGTCAGCGACATGCCGGCCGAGGCCACGTTGCTGACCGAAGCGCTCAGCCTGCGGGCCGGCGGCAAGGTCGAGATCGTCGAGCCGAAACGCGGCGATAAGCGCAAACCCGTCGAACACGCGCTGCTGAATGCCCGCGAGGCCCTGGCCCGCCGCAGCGCGGAGAGCAGCTCACAGCAGAAACTGATGCGCGGCGTTGCCACCGTCTTCGACTTGGAACAAGCGCCGAAGCGGATCGAGGTTTATGACAACAGCCACATTTCCGGCACCAACGCCTATGGCGCCATGATCGTGGCGGGGCCGGAAGGTTTCCTGAAGAACCAGTACCGCAAATTCTCGATCCGGCAGCATGTCGAGAAGAAGCCCGGCAATGACAATCAGGGTCGCACCGCCACGGAAGAACCCATCGCGACGGAAGAGCTTGCCGTAACGGAAGAGCCGTCCGGCCTGTTGCAGGTCGCCGAGGACGCCGCACCGGATTTCAGCGATCCGACCGCGATCACGGGCATTCCCGGCCTGACCGAAGACATTGTCGCCGGCGACGATTACGGCATGATGCGCCAGGTGCTGATGCGTCGCTTCGGCCGGGCTTTGAAGGAAGACCCCGATCGCCAGCGTGGCACTTGGCCGGATCTGGTCCTGATCGACGGCGGCCAAGGGCAATTGCAGGCCGCGCTGGATGTCTTCGCCGAACTGGGCATCACCGATGTCGCCCTGGCCGCCATCGCTAAGGGGCCGGACCGCAATGCCGGGCGCGAAAGGTTCTTCATGCCAGATCGCGCGCCCTTCAGCTTGGACATGAAAGATCCGGTCCTCTATTACCTGCAGCGGCTGCGCGATGAATCGCATCGTTTCGTCATCGGCACGCATCGCGCCAAGCGGTCGAAACAGATCGGTCAATCCTTGCTCGACGAGGTGCCGGGAATCGGCGCCAAGCGCAAAAAGGCGCTGCTCCTGCATTTCGGTTCCGCCCGCGCGGTCGCCCGCGCCGGCCTGGCCGATCTCTGCGAGGTCGAGGGCATCAGCGAAGCCGTCGCGCGCAAAATCTACGACCACTTCCACGGTGGTTGACCACGGGCGGTGATCCGGCGGCGAATAACAGCCATTCTGCGACGTCCAGGCATATGACAAGCCCAGGGTCTTCCTGCTATGGTGCGGCGACGTTTGCCGAGGGATGCAGCCACCATGACGAGCTTGCCCAATATCCTGACCTTGTCGCGGATTGCTGCCATTCCGCTGATCGTCGCCTTCATGTACATGAATGCGCCGTTCTGGTCCTGGCTGGCATTGATCCTCTATGCCGCCGCCTGCATTACCGATTTCTTCGATGGTTATGTTGCCCGCCGCATGGAGAAGGTATCGCCGCTCGGCCGCTTCCTGGATCCGATCGCGGATAAACTGCTGGTCGCCGCCATCATCCTGGTGCTAGTCGCGACCCATCATATTGCCGGCTGGGCCACCCTGGCGGCGCTCATCATCCTGTGCCGCGAAATCCTGGTCAGCGGCCTGCGGGAATTCCTCGCGGAATTACGGGTCGGTGTCCCTGTCAGCATCTTGGCAAAATGGAAGACCATGGCACAGATGCTGGCCCTTGGTTTCCTCATCATCGGCGCTTTCGGCCCGGCACAGATCCATTGCGAGCTGATCGGCGAAATCCTGCTCTGGATCGCGGCGGCGCTGACCCTGATCACCGGTTACGACTATCTGCAGGTCGGCTTGCGTCATATGGCGGTCGACGATCGAGGTGGCGCTTGATCGCGACTCTGGTCATTGCCGTGATCGGGTGACACATACGAGATGAAGATCCTCGGCCTGACCGGCTGGAGCGGCGCCGGCAAGACGACATTGATGGTGCGGTTGATTCCCGAGCTGGTCTCGCGCGGGCTCACGGTTTCCACCATGAAGCACGCCCATCACGCCTTCGACGTCGACAAACCCGGCAAGGACTCCTATCGGCATCGCGCGGCCGGCGCCACGGAGGTGCTGGTCTCGTCGGAACATCGTTGGGCCTTGATGCATGAGCATCGTGGTGAGACGGAGCCGAACTCGGCGGACTTGATGCGGCACATGACGCCGGTCGACCTGTTGCTGATCGAGGGTTTCAAGCGTGATCCGCATGACAAGCTGGAGATCTATCGTCCGGCGCTCGGCAAACCATTGCTCTCAGCCGGCGATCCCAGCTTCGTCGCCATCCTGTCGGATGCGCCGGTGCCGGACACCAGGCTGCCGGTGATCGATCTCAACGACGTCGCCGCCATCGCCGACTTCATCCACCGGCGCTGCCGGCTCTCATCAATAAAATAGAGGGCGCTTCACGTCTTTGATGGAAGCAAAATGCTGCCGTCAAAAGACGATCGCGCTCTAAGCCTGCCGATCCTCGTCGCTGTTCTGGCCGATGATTTCCCGCACCAGCGGTAATGTCACGCGCCGCCGGCTGGAGAGTGCGGCCCGGTCGATCGCCGCCACGCTTTGGGCGGCGGCGGCGAATGACCGCTCGATATGGCGCGTCAGGAAATTGATCACGTCGTCGCCGACGGTCAACTGGCGATCGGCGAAATGCTTGATCAGGATCGCCGATAGCAGCCGGTCATCGGGCGCCGCCACGGCAATTGCCGGAATCGCCGCGAGCCGGGAAGCGAGATCCGGCAGCGTCGCCGGCCAGCGTGCCGGCGCCACCTGGCTGAGCAGCAGCAGATAGCCTTCCTGCTCCCTGAGGCGGTTGAGGAAATGAAACAAGGCGACCTGCTTTTCCGGCGACAGCTCGATATCGCCGGTCTCCTCCAGGATCACCGCCGCCCGCGGGGGCAGCGCCGATGCATCCGCCACGGCCAGAATTTGCGCCGAGGAGCGGGCCTGCCAGACATGGGCAAGATGGGTCTTGCCGCAGCCGGCCGGGCCGTGGATGGCGAGCACGCGGCCCGGCCAGTCCGGCCAGCGATCGAGCCAGGCGACCGCATCGCGATTGCTGTCGGAGACGACAAAATCGGCAGCGCCGAGTGCCGGGCGAAACGGCAGGTCGAGAGCGAGCTGGGTGCTGGCCATGGCGGTTACTCGTCCGGCCGGTCCGGTGTCAGGATCGTTTCGGTGGGCACCGCAGCCGATCCCAGATACAGCGCACTATGCCGATAGTGGGTGGCGGCGAACCGCACCAGCACCCCGATCGCCGCCGCCGCCGGCACCGCCAATAACAGGCCGAGAAAACCGAAGAGGGTACCGCCCGCGAGCAAGGCGAAAATGATCCAGACCGGATGCAAGCCGACCCGGTCGCCGACCAGTTTCGGCGTCAGGAAATTACTCTCCAATGCCTGGCCGACGAGGAACACGCCCGCCACCATGGCGATATGCAGCCAATCGGAGAATTGCGCCAAGGCAATGGCAATGCCGGTCACGAAACCCGTCATCGCGCCGACATAGGGAATGAAGGTCAGCAGCCCGGCAAGAAGGCCGACCACGATGCCGAAAGGCAGGCCGACCAGCGCCAGAGCCGTCGCGTAGAAGACGCCGAGTGTCAAGCACACCATCGCCTGGCCACGGGCGAAACCGGCCAGTGTCCGGTCGACCTCGCGAAACTGGCTGCGGATCGCCAGCAGATGTTGGCGCGGCAGCAGGCCGTCGATCCGCGCGACCAGGAGATCCCAGTCCCGCAGCAGGTAGAACGTGACCACCGGCGTGATGAAGACGAGCGAGAGCAGATTCGCCAAGGCGAGGCCCTGGCCCAGCAATTGCTGGGCCGCTTGTGCCAGCCAGTTGACCGCCGTGCCGAGACGCGATTGCGCGATGGTGTTCAGCTCGGAAACCGGCGGCAGGTTGAAACGGTGCTGCAAGGCTTCGTAAATTGGCACCAGCCGCTCCTGGGCGCGGTGCACCAGATCCGGCAGGCTTGAGAGGAAATTGCTGATTTCCTGAAGGAGAACCGGCGCCAGCGACAACAGGATGATGACCATCGCCAGCAGCGCGACCGCCGTGACCACGCTGGTCGCCCAGGTGCGCGACAATCCCCAGCGCTCCAACGCGTCGCAGAACGGGTCCAGGATGTAAGCGATCGCCATACCGGCGACGAAGGGCAGCAGGATGCCACGCAGCAAATAAAGCAGGATGATAAAGACGGCTAAAGCAATCAGCCAGGTGCGTATCTGCCGCGCTGGGCTCACTGCGGCACCGCCGGTTGGTCAGGCACAGCCGGCTGGTCCGATGGCGCGGCATCCGGCGTGCCGCTATCGGGTGCCCCACCATCAGACACACCGGCAGCCGGCGCCGTCTCATTCGATTGTGTATTGGCCGGCGCGGGAACCGGCACCGCCGCATTGCCCGGCGCCAAAGCAAGCGTGCCCGATCCGCTGCCGGTATCGCTCAGCACCAGCGCATTCTGCGCCAACGTGCGGGAGAATTGCGCCGCATCGCCGAGATAGGAGACATCGATCACCGCCAGCGACGGCTTCAGGCTGACCAGGCGGACGCTCCTGAGCAAGTTGACGCCCGCCAGGCGTTTCTTGATTTCAACCCATTGCTTGAGATTGGCGACCGGCACATCGATCGTCATCTCGCTCTGCCGATTGGGATTCAGCAGATTCTCGCTTTTCCAGGACTGATTGATCTGCGTCGCGACGCGATCGGCGCCCTGGGCGAGGAGTTGATCGACATTATCCGCCGGGCCGCTGAGCGTCTCCCGGTAGGTACGCGTGCCGCCGATGCCATATTGCGTCACGCTGATATTCAGGCCGCGCTGTCCATCCTGCCCCGCCGGCGACAGTTTCGCCTCGGTCACCAGGATATCGCCGGCGCCGTAACGCTGCGCCAATTGCTCCAGGTGGCCGCGATCGCCGGCCAATGCCTGTGTGGCACTCACCGTATTGCTGTCCTCGAGATTGCCGCTCGGCGCGACGAGCGGCACCAGGCCGCCGGAAGCCGGGCGCGTCGCCCAGGCATGCAGCCATTGGTTATTGGCGCCCCAAAGGACGCTGGTTCCCGTCTCATCCGTGAAGATCGGCACCACCAGCATTTTCTTGGACGGCGCCTGGGCGAAATCGACCCCGCTTTGCGCCAGGAAATCGCGCACCGGCTGGGCCATGAAACGGAAGGTGAAGCGGCCGATATAATGGGTCGCCGACGTCTTCTCGTCCTCGATCTCGAAATCCTGCACCCAGCTGCCGATCGTGTTATCGTCGGGCAGTGACAGGCTGGCGGCACGGTCCGGCGGCGCGATATTGCTGATGATCTTCTGCAGAGCGAGACGCTGCCCCTGCACCAGGGCCTGATCGCGCAAGGTGGCGATATTGCCGGTCAAGTCCACCGCGATGCCGCTGGCGGTATAAAGATCGGCCTGCTGCGCCATGGCCGGGCTGACGACAGCGGGCAGGATCACCGCCGGCAAAGCGCCGAAAAGTGCGGCATATAGCCCGCTTGCCAGGAAAAATGCATGTCGGCGACGTCCATTGAAACGCTCCGTCGACCGCTCGGCGATAACTGTCAGACCCATTGCAAACCGCCCCGAAACCAGTATTGTCCAGCCCGAGCCTTATAGCCCGAAACTATGGAGGATGCCATAACCAGCGGCGCAAGCAGCAATGGACGCGGTGAAGCCGGCAATGGCCTGACCTATCGCGATGCGGGTGTTGATATCGATGCCGGCAATGCGCTGGTCGAAGCGATCAAGCCATTGGCCAAGGCGACCGCGCGCCGGGGTACAGCCGCGGGCCTGGGTGGGTTTGGCGCTTTCTTCGATCTCAAGGCCGCAGGTTACAACGATCCCATTCTGGTGGCGACGACGGATGGCGTGGGCACCAAGCTGAAAGTCGCCATCGATGCCGGCCAGCATGACACCGTCGGCATCGATCTTGTCGCCATGTGCGTCAACGATCTCGTGGTGCAAGGCGCGGAACCGCTGCTCTTCCTCGATTATTTCGCCACCGGCAAGCTGGATGTCAGCGCCGGCACGGCGATCGTCAAAGGCATCGCCGAAGGCTGTCATCAGGCGGGCTGCGCGCTGATCGGCGGCGAGACCGCGGAAATGCCGGGCATGTATGCCAAGGGCGATTACGACCTCGCCGGCTTTGCCGTCGGCGCGGTGGAGCGCGGCCAGGCGATTACCGGCGACCAGGTCGCCGAGGGCGATGTGATCCTGGGCCTCGCCTCAAGCGGCGTGCATTCCAATGGCTATTCCCTGGTCCGCAAGGTGGTCGAGCGCAGCGGCCTCGGCTATGACGCCACCGCGCCCTTCGCGCCTGGAAAATCGCTGGGCGCGGCCCTGCTAACGCCGACCCGGATCTACGTGGAGAGCTGCCTCGCCGCGATCCGCGAGACTGGCGCCGTGAAAGCGCTCGCGCATATCACCGGGGGTGGGCTGCTGGAGAATATTCCCCGCGTTCTACCAGCCGATCTGCAGGCCGAGATCGATGCCGGCAACTGGTCGCTGCCGCCGGTTTTCCAGTGGCTGGCCAAGAGCGCCGGGATCGAGACACAGGAACTGAGCCGGACCTTCAATTGCGGCATCGGCATGATCCTGGTGACCGCGCCGGATCAGGCGGAAAAAGTGAGCGCGATCCTGCAGCAGCATGGCGAAACCGTGCACCGGATCGGCAAGATCGGCCGCCGTGCCGCCGGCGCGGCCGGTTGCATCGTCACCAAGACCGATTCCTGGCCGTAAGGCTCTCTACCGATGACGAAGAAGCTGCGACTGGCCGTGCTGATTTCAGGGCGCGGCAGCAACCTGCAGGCCATTCTCGATCAGTTCGGCCCGGCGATCGCCGACAGTCCCATCGAGATCGTTCTGGTCCTGTCGAACCGACCCGACGCGGCCGGCTTGGCGCGCGCGGAGAAAGCCGGCGTCAGGACCGAGGTGATCGATCACAAGCAGTTTCCGGACCGGGCCAGCTTCGATACGGCGATGGATGCACGGATCCGCGCATCCGGCGCGGAAGTCGTCGCTTTGGCCGGTTTCATGCGCCTGCTGACCGACGACTTCATCAATGCCTGGCGCAACCGGATGATCAATATCCACCCGGCTCTGCTGCCGGCCCTGAAGGGGTTGCACACCCATGAGCGGGCCTTGAGCCGCGGCCTGAAGCTGCATGGCTGCACCGTGCATTTCGTGCGGCCGGAGATGGATACCGGCCCGATCATCGCCCAGGCTGCCGTGCCGGTCCTGCCCGATGACACGCCCGACAGCCTGGCCGACCGGGTCCTGGCGGCGGAGCATCAGCTTTATCCCCATGCCCTGCGGTTGATTGCCGCAGGCGAAGTCCGGGTCGATGGCGAGATTGCCCGGGTCGAGCAGCGGACCAACGTCACCTGCCTGATCAACCCGCCTTTGGCCTGACGCCGCCAGGCGATGATTTTCCGCGTAATGTCGCGGCGGGATTGCAAGCGACCCGGGCCTCGGGTAAAAATTCGGCCATATGGTTTTCAGTTTCTCGGGAGCACACCATGTCGTCTTCGATCAACGATCAGATTCTGGCCAGTCGTCAGCAGACCTGGAGTGGCTTCTGCAAGCTGCTGCTCTGGGGCACGATCCTGGCCGCGATCTCGGTCGCCGTTGCCGTGGCTTTTGCCTACTGAGCACGGCTCGGGGACAAACGAAAAAGGCGCCGGATCGCTCCGGCGCCTTTTTTATTGCCCAACCGGGATAAACCCGGAAGACATGACCGGTTCAGCCGACCAGTTCGAGACCGCTGAAGAAATAGGCCACCTCGATCTTGGCGTTATCGGCCGAATCCGAGCCATGGACCGAATTGGCTTCGATCGATTCGGCGAAATCCTTGCGGATCGTGCCAGCAGCGGCATTGGCCGGATTGGTGGCGCCCATGACGTCACGATACTTCGTCACGGCATTGTCGCCTTCCAGGACCTGCACGACGACCGGGCCGCTGGTCATGAAGCTCACCAGGTCGTTATAGAACGGGCGCTGGGCATGAACTTCGTAGAACTTTTCCGCCTGCGCCTTGGTCAGCTGAATGCGCTTCTGCGCGATGATGCGCAGGCCCGATTCTTCGATACGGGCATTGATCTTGCCGGTCAGGTTGCGGCGGGTCGCATCCGGCTTCAGGATCGACAGGGTACGTTCGGTGGCCATCGTCAACAGACTCCTCATTGCGTAACTGGCGCAGGCTTATATAGAGTTCGGCCCGGAGCCGCAATCCTGCTATTGCAATGCAACAAACCGGACGTTAACCACTATTACCAGCTCTTCGGCCGCTCCTAGCCCGAGTAAAAGCCCTGAGCCTATCGCCAGCGAGCCGCGAGAGCCTTTTGTTCAATGCTGACCATTTCTGACCTGACCTATCGCATCGCTGGCCGCTCCATCCTGAGCGGCGCCTCACTCAGCCTGTCCGCCGGCCAGCGAGCCGGACTGGTGGGCCGCAACGGCACCGGCAAATCAACCCTGCTGAAGCTGATTTCCGGCCAGTTGCAGGCCGATTCCGGCGAGATCCGCATGGCCGGCAACAGCCGCATCGGCATGCTATCCCAGGAGGCGCCCAGCGGCCCGGTGAGCCTGCTGGACACGGTCCTCGCGGCCGATACCGAGCGGGCTGCCTTGCTGGCCGAGGCGGAGCATTGCAGCGACCCGGCGCGCATCGCCGATATTCATCAAAGACTGAGCGATATCGGCGCCCATGCCGCTCCGGCCCGTGCAGCCGAGATCCTGCACGGCCTCGGTTTCGATGCCGAGGCCCAGGCGCGGCCCTGCGCCGATTTTTCCGGCGGCTGGCGCATGCGCGTGGCGCTGGCGGCGGTCTTGTTCTCGGCGCCGGATCTCCTGCTGCTGGACGAACCGACCAACCATCTCGATCTCGAAGCGACCCTCTGGCTGGAAGACTATCTGCGGCGTTATCCCCACACGATCCTGATCGTCAGCCATGACCGCGACCTGCTGAACAAGGCGGTCGAGCGCATCGTTCATCTGCAGGACCAGAAACTCACCGTCTATGGCGGCAATTACGATACCTTCGAGCGGACCCGGGCGGAAAAGCTGGCGCTGCAATCGGCGATGGCAGCGAAGCAGGAGGCCCAGCGCAAGCATATGCAGGCTTTCGTCGACCGCTTCCGCTACAAGGCCAGCAAGGCGCGCCAGGCGCAGTCGCGGCTGAAGGCCCTGGCCAAGTTGCCGCCGATCACCGTAGCGGTGGAAGAGCGCGGCATCGAATTCGATTTCCCGACGCCGGCCGAATTGCCGCCGCCGCTGATCACGCTCGACCAGGTCGATGTCGGCTACGAGCCGGGCAAGCCGATCCTGAAGCGGCTCGATCTGCGTCTGGATCCGGATGACCGCATCGCCCTTCTGGGCTCGAACGGCAACGGCAAATCGACCTTCGTCAAATTGCTGGCGGGGCGTCTCGCGGCCATGAACGGCGAGATGCGCCGGTCATCGAAGTTGCGGGTCGGTTACTTCGCCCAGCATCAGGCCGAGGAACTCGATCTACAGGCAACGCCCTTGCAGACCATGGCCCGGCTGGCGCCCAATCTCACCCCTCAGCAATGCCGCGCCCATCTGGGCCGCTTCGATTTCGGTGTCGAGAAGGTCGAGACCAGGATCGCCCATCTGTCCGGCGGCGAGAAAGCCCGGCTGCTGCTGGCGCTGATGAGCCATAGCGCGCCGAATATCCTGCTGCTGGACGAACCGACCAACCACCTGGATATCGATTCCCGGCGTGCTTTGGTGCAGGCGATCAATGATTTCGCCGGCGCCGTGGTGCTGATCAGCCATGATCCGACTTTGATCGAACTGACCATCGATCGGCTCTGGCTGGTCAAGGACGGCACCTGCCGTCCCTTCGCGGGCGATCTTGACGATTACCGGAAACTGCTGGAAGGCGGCGATCAATCCGCCGCACGCGAACCAATGCCGGCGGAGTCAAACCGCAAGGAGCAGCGGCGCCAGGCCGCCGGCGATCGCAGCGAAAGGGCCCAGCTCAAAAAAGCCGCCGAACAATCGGGCATTGCCGTCGAGAAATATAGCCAGGCCTTGAAGCTGATCGAGGACAAGCTGGCCGATCCGGACTTCTACAGCGAGCCGGCCGAGCGCGTCGCCGACTGGCAGAAGAAGCATGCCGATGTGCAGCGCCGGCTGGCCGAGGCGGAGGAAGCCTGGCTAGAGGCGCAGATGGCGCTGGAAGACTAGAGCGCGATCGTCTTTGATGGAAGCATTTTGCTTCCATCAAAGACGTGAATCGCCCTCTATCTTATTATGAGAGGCGGATTCACGTTTTAGACAAATCGCAAAGCGATTCCGTCTAAAACGATCCGGCTCTAGCATCCGATCAGTCGTCGGTGCTGCTCTCCAGCCAGGCCCGCAATTCCTGTGTCCGGGTCGATTCCGGCAGCGCCAGGTCATCGATCTGCGACAGCGGCATCAGGCCCATCAGGCTGTTTGTAACGAAAGCCTCATCGATCCCCGGCAGGTCGGCTGGCATCAGCGTTTCTTCGGCAACGTCATATCCGGCAGCAGCGGCATGCTGCAGCACCAGATGCCGTTGAATGCCGTCGAGGACACCGTCGCTGAGCGGCGGCGTCTGCAGGCGACGGCCACGGATGACGAAGACATTCGCCCGGCTGGCGCAGCAGATGGCGCCGGCATTGTTGCACAACAGGGCTTCATCGGCTCCCGCCGCGACCGCCTGCTGGAGGGCCAGCACATTGTCCAGGTAATTGAGGCTTTTCAGCCGTGAGAGCGGCGATCCTTCATTGCGCCTGATATCGACGATGGTGGCGGCGAAGGCGGTCTGGGCCGGCGGATGATAGGGCACCGCCGTGACCAGCAGATGCGATTGCGGTTCTTCCGGCGGCAGCAGGCCGCGGCGACCCGCGCCCCGCGTCAGGGTGATCCGCAACGCCGCCAGATCCTGCCGCAATCCCAGGGCTGCGAGCAGCTCGTCGATCGCAACGGCTACGCCCGGCGCATCGACCGGCAAGGGAATGGCCAGCAAATCCGCACTTCTTGCGAGGCGCTGCAAATGCAGCTCCAGATGTTCGGCGTGGCCGGCGCGCACCAGCACGGTCTCGAACAGGCCGTCGCCCAGCAGCAATCCACGATCCGACGGATCGATGCGTGCGGCGGCGCGCTCCAGCAGGACGCCATCCAGCCAGACCAGATCCTGCCGTTCTCCCACTTCCTGCCGTTTCGGGGCCTCGCTCATCTGTCCCGTCATCACTCAAGCAGCCGTGCCGTTATTCTGTTCGCGCGCGAGATCGTCATCGTGATTGCCATCGCGCAATGTCTCGATCAGCGCCCGCGCCTTGTCCAGGGTTTCGCGGTATTCGGCCGCCGGATCGGAATCGGCGACGATACCGCCGCCGACCTGGAAGCTCAGCTCGTTCTCCAGGAGGCAATAGGTGCGAATGACGATGCTGGTATCCATCGACCCCTCGGCGCCGAGATAGCCGATCGATCCGCAATAAGGTCCGCGCCGGTTGGGTTCCAGTTCGGCGATGATCTCCATGGCGCGGATTTTCGGCGCGCCGGTGATGGAGCCGCCGGGGAAGGTCGCCCGCAGCAGATCGACCGCATCGTGATCCGGCAGCATCTTGCCGGTGACCACCGACACCAGGTGATGCACCGTGGCGTAACTCTCCAGGCCGCACAGCACCGGGACTTTCACCGAACCGATTTCGCAGACCCGGCTGAGATCGTTGCGCAGCAGATCGACGATCATCAGATTCTCGGCATGATCCTTTTCACTCGCCAGCAGCGCCGCCGCCTGCGCCGCATCGTCCGACGGGGTCTGGCCGCGCGGCCGCGTTCCCTTGATCGGCCGCGTCTCCACCTTGCCGTCGCGCAATTTCAGGAAGCGTTCCGGCGAGGAAGACAGGATCGCCGTCTTGCCGAAATCGAGATAGGCGGCAAAGGTCGCCGGGTTGCGTCGACGCAAGGCGTCATAAAGCGTCAGGCGATCGACATCCGCCGGCAAGGCGGCGCGGAAACGATGGGTGATATTGGCCTGATAGATATCGCCGGCCTCGATATAGTCGATGGTCCGACGCACCATTGCTTCCACCTTTTCGCGCGCCAGATCGGCCTGCGGCTCGATCGACCAGAAGGCCCGGCGGCGGGGCTGCTGCGCCCCGCGCAAACGGGCAATGGCGGCATCCAGGCGGGCCTGGGCGCGCTGCTGTCGTGCTGCGCCTTCGGCAGGATAGCCGCTCGACATCACGACACAGCGCTGCAATTCGTGATCGACGGCGATGACGACGTCATAGAAACCAAGCAGGAGATCGGGGAAAGGCTGGTCGTCGACCGCATGGGCCGGGACCCGCTCCAGATGATGCCTGAGGTCATAGCCGAAAAACCCCGCCAGGCCGGTCTGGAACGGCGGCAGGTCCGATCGCGGTGAGACAGGATAACGGCGGAGCAGCCCTTGCGCCGCCTGGAACGGATCCACCCCCGCCAGCACTTCGTCCCCCGCCACCACTTCGCCATCGAGACGCACCACGTCGCCTTTCGCCTCGATCACATGGATCGGATCGGCGGCAAAGAACGAATAGCGCCCCAGCGGGCCACCGGGACGCGCGCTATCCAGGAAGACGAGCCCCGGCAAATCGGCAAAAGCCTGCATCCACGCGACCGGATCGCGCGGCAGGGCCGTCAGGGAAATTTCCTGCACCAGCAGGTCGGCGGAGTCGTGATCTTGCATGTCACCCGGCTCTTTCATGCAAACAAGGTAACATGCGTTAACGGAAAACGTCACCACCGCACCGGCATAGGCTGCCCCCGGAACGCCATCGGTAAAACGCCATCAGTAACCGCTACGGAGACGGCGAGGAAGATCGTCGCCCTTCCCCTCGCTGGCCTATCCTCGCCGCTGGAATTTCTCCGCTCGGCCCTGCGGCAGCCCGCCACAACAGGGCTCGAAAAAATCTACTTGCAAATCATTCTCATTTTCAATACAACGGTTTCGCGGTCGTCGATTTCTCCCTGACAACTGCATCATCCCTAACCCATGGGGAGACCCCGATCCTCCCCATGGGTTTTATTCAGCTGGCAAGACGATCCCGGCATCAGGTTCGCAGCTGGCCTGGCGGCAGGCGCTGCGCCAGTTCATCGATGATTTGGATCAGTCGTACGATTTCCTGACCGCGCAGCAGATCGATTTTCTGGTGCAGCAGTTCGATTTCCAATTCCGCTTTCTGGTTGACGTCATAATCGTTCGCTTGGGTTTGTCGATCAATCGCGGCCTGCCGGTTTTGGCTCATCATGATGATTGGTGCCGTATAGGCGGCTTGGAACGAAAGGACGAGGTTCAACAGGATGAAGGGATAGGGATCCCACCGTCCCTGCCAAGCCGCGATATTCAGCCCCAGCCAGATAAGCAGAATAGCGCTTTGAATGAGAATAAACCGCCAGGATCCCACTGTTGCGGCGATCCAATCTGCAACGCGTTCTCCCGGGTATAGCGGCTTGGCGGCGGTAGGTTCCCGATTGATGCGTTCTACACGCAATTGTTGCAACAACGACAGGTCGGTCGCGGAAAGAACGTTGGGCACATTCGGGTCATGTAAAGCCGCAATCTCACTCATCTCGGCCTCCGTTTGGGGAATCGACCGGCTAAGTCTCCCTCAATTGCGGGCAGATGCAAACGGCGCCACCCGCCGGCCTTACGGCGGGCGGGTGTCTGGGACAGGATGTGTGTTCAGGATAGGATATTGTCGACGGGATATTGCCTTACTCCGCCGCTTCGGCCAGGACCTCCCGCTCAAGATCGATGCCCAGCACCTCGGCCACGCCCTTGCCATAAGCCGGATCGGCCAGATGGAAGTGCCGGATCTGCCGGATCTTGATGTCGCGCCGCGTGACGGCGCCGAGCGCCCGGCCGATATTGCCGAACAGGCGTTGCTGCTGCTCCTTGCTCATCAGGCGGAACAGCGCACCGGCTTGGCTGTAGTAATCCTCGTCGGCCCGGTGATCGAAGCGATCCGCCGCCCCCACCAGGGTCAACGGCGGCTCGTTGAACCGACGGTCATCTGCCGGCCCGCCGAAACTGTTCGGCTGGTAATTGGGCTCACCGCCCCGATTACCATCGACCCGCATCGCCCCATCGCGATGGACGCTGTGGAACGGGCAACGCGGCGCATTGACCGGGATCTGGCCATGATTGATGCCGAGGCGATAGCGCTGGGTATCGCCATAGGAGAACAACCGCCCCTGCAGCATCTTGTCCGGCGAGAAGCCGATGCCCGGCACCACATTGGCGGGATTCATCGCCACCTGCTCGACCTCGGCGAAATAGTTCTCCGGATTGCGGTTCAATTCGACGATGCCGACCTCGATCAACGGATAATCATGATGCGGCCAGACCTTCGTCAGATCGAAGGGATTGATGCGATAGCCGTGGGCATCCTGTTCCGGCATCACCTGGACGCACATCCGCCAGCGCGGGAAATTGCCGGCTTCGATCGACTGGTAGAGATCCCGCTGCGCCGATTCGCGGTCGCGGCCGACCACCTCGGCAGCTTCGGCATCGGTGTAATGGGTGATGCCCTGCATCGATTTGAAGTGGAACTTCACCCAGAACCGCTCGTTCTGCGCATTGACCAGGCTGAATGTATGGCTGCCGAAGCCATGCATTTCACGGAAGTTGCGCGGCAGCCCACGATCGCTCATGACGATGGTGACCTGGTGCAGGCTTTCGGGATGCAGCGACCAGAAATCCCAAGCCGCATCCGGATTGCGCATATTCGTGGCCGGATCGCGCTTCTGCGTATGGATGAAGTCGGGAAATTTCAGCGGATCGCGGATGAAGAAGACCGGCGTGTTGTTGCCGACCAGGTCCCAATTGCCCTGATCGGTATAGAACTTGATCGAGAAGCCGCGCACATCGCGTTCGGCATCGGCGGCGCCGCGTTCCCCCGCGACGGTGGAGAAGCGGATGAAAAGCGGTGTCTCCTTCCCGACCTCGGCGAAGATGCCGGCCTTGGAATAGCGTCTGATATCCTTGGTGACGGTCAGCTTGCCGTAGGCGCCGGAACCTTTTGCGTGGACACGGCGTTCCGGGATGACCTCGCGGTCGAAATGCGCCAGCTTCTCCAGGAACCAGACATCCTGCAGCAGCATCGGGCCGCGCGGTCCGGCGGTCAGCGAATTCTGGTTGTCGCCGACCGGCGTACCGGCCGCAGTTGTCATCAGGGATGTCTTGTCGCGATTATCGGTCATTTGCCTGCCTTCCTTCTTATCGCCGCTCATTGTCAGAATTTTAAAATCGTTCTAATTTGATGCTCATGCATATGATTTGTATAATTT
>SSEL01000042.1 GCA_008012315.1 Rhodospirillaceae bacterium | reverse complement strand
GGATATCGGCGCCGATCAGATCAACCAGGCGATCCAGCAGCTCGACAAGGTGACGCAGCAGAATGCCAGCGCCTCGGAACAGATGTCGGCGACCTCGGAAGAGCTCGCCGCCCAGGCCGAGCAGCTGCAATCCAGCATCGCCTATTTCCGAACCGACGATCAACGTGGCGGCGGATCTCGTCCGGTGGCGCGTCCCGCCGCCCGCTCGTCGAGCCAGCCGGCGCATCGCCCCGCCGCACCGGTCGCGAAACCCGGCGTCGGCGGATTGAACAGCCAGCCGCAGGCAGCCCGGAGCATGCCGAAGAAGACCATCAATGGCCGTGCCAATGGCGGCTTCGCGCTCGATCTCACCACTGGCGGCCCCGATGGCCGCGATGCTGAATTCGAAAGAGTCTAGCGATGAACAATTCGGTCTCGACTGCGCCGGAAGTGCAATTCGTCACGCTCGGCATTGAACGCGAGGTCTTCGGTGTCTCCGTCACCTCGGTGCTCGAGATTCTCGACATGCGGCCGATGTTCCGCCTGCCCGAGGCGCCACCTTATCTGGCCGGCCTGATGGATGTTCGCGGGCGCGGCGTTCCCGTAATCGACTTGCGGACAAAATTAGGATTGCCGGCCGTTGCCGCGACGGAAAATACCCGCGTCCTGGTACTCAATGTGCGGATCGGCGAGAAGCAGGTGACTCTCGGCCTCATTGCCGATCGCGTCATCGAAGTCATCGGCTTGAACACCAAGGACATCGAACCGGCGCCAGAAATCGGCCTGCGCTGGAAATCCGATTACATCAGCGGCATCGGTCGCCGCAATGACGGCTTTGTCATCATTTTCGACCTTCCTCATCTCTTTTCCCGAGAGGAAGTCATGCTGATCGACTCAAGCCAGTCAAAAAAGGTCGATATGAGAGAGACATCAGCTCAGGGCCAGACCGCCGCTTGATCGGCCGCCTGCTGATGATAGGAGAGAAAGATGCGCGTTACGATCAAACTGAAACTGGGACTGACCTTTGCGGCAGTTATCATTTTGTCCGCTGTCACCGCCGGTTTTGGAATCAGCGGTCTATCCTCCTTGCGCGATTCGATCGATCATCTGGTTGACGGTCCTGCTCAGGAAGTCGAGCTGGCCCAGGAAATCGCCAATCAGCTCCTCGGCCTGGTTCGCTCGGAAAAGAATATGATCATGGCGGATACGCCGGATCAGCGGAATCAATACAGCAGCCAGATCCTGAAACTGCGCCAGGATCTGCTCTCCCGTGCGGGAAAGCTGGAGGAAATCACGCATGACGAGGCGAAACAGAAACTGTCTCAGTTCATGAGCGTGTGGGATCAGTGGCTGCCGGTGCAGGACAAGATGCGCGAACTGATGACAGGTATGACGGATGGCCGTGACGCCGCCGAAACCTTGTCGGAAAATCAGGGCCGCGAGCTGGTGAAGCAGGCCGAAGGCATCCTGACGGATATCGTCGATGTGAACAAGCGCGCCATGATTCAGGCGAAGACCGATGCCGAGAGTGAATATGAAGACGAGCGTATGTGGCTGGTTTCGGCGGTGATTCTCTCCCTGCTGATCGCCACCGGTGCCGGCGCGTGGATCTGCGTCCTCATCAGCAAGAGCCTGAGCCGCGCCGGCAATCTGGCGCAGGCGGTGGCTGCCGGTGATTTGACCAAGACGATCGACAATGCATCGAATGACGAGGTCGGTGATCTCATCATGCATATCAACGGCATGGTGGGGCATCTGCGTGGCGTGGTGTCGGAAGCCTTGAGCGCCTCCGACAATGTCTCGGCCGGCAGCCAGGAACTGTCCTCCAGCGCCGAGGAGCTGTCCCAAGGTGCGACCGAACAGGCTTCCTCGGCCGAGGAAGCGTCCTCCTCAATGGAAGAGATGGCCTCCAACATCAAGCAGAATGCCGAGAACGCCACCCAGACCGAGAAGATCGCCCGGCAATCGGCCAGCGACGCCCAGGCCCGCGGCGAGGCCGTCGGCCGCGCGGTCGGTGCGATGCAGACCATCGCCGAGAAGATCACCATCGTCCAGGAGATTGCCCGCCAGACCGATCTGCTGGCCTTGAACGCGGCGGTCGAAGCGGCCCGGGCCGGCGAACATGGCAAGGGCTTCGCCGTCGTCGCCTCCGAGGTCCGCAAGCTCGCCGAGCGCAGCCAGGCAGCAGCCGCTGAGATCGGCACCGTCTCGTCCCAGACCTTGAAGGTCGCCCAGGAAGCCGGCGAGATGCTGACCCGCCTGGTGCCCGACATCAAGAAGACGGCCGAACTGGTAGCCGAGATCAGCGCTGCCTGCCGCGAGCAGGATATCGGCGCCGATCAGATCAACCAGGCGATCCAGCAGCTCGACAAGGTGACGCAGCAGAATGCCAGCGCCTCGGAACAGATGTCGGCGACCTCGGAAGAGCTCGCCGCCCAGGCCGAGCAGCTGCAATCCAGCATCGCCTATTTCCGAACCGACGATCAGCCGGAGGCGGGCGCGCGCACCATATCCCGCCCGGCGCCCCGCCCGGCCAGCCAATCTGCCCGCCGGCCAGCCAGCCAAGCCACTCCGGCCGCCAAGCAGCCGGCCCGCAAAACCGGCACCGCAGCCGGCCGCGGCTTCGCGCTCGATCTCACCACTGGCGGCCCCGATGGCCGGGACAGTGAATTCGAGCGGATCTAATCGACAAAGTTCTCGAAAACATGTCCGCTGCAAGTGCGCTTTTGGGCAGTGATGGCTTGGCCAGACGCGATTACGAGCGTCTGGGCCGGTTCATCCAGGAATATAGCGGCATCAAGATGCCGCCCAATAAGGTCACCATGCTCGAGGGCCGCTTGCGGCGGCGGCTGCGTGCGACCGGCCATGCCAGTTTCGCCGATTATTGCCGCTATCTTTTCGAACAGGATGGCCTGGAGAACGAAACCGTTCACCTGATCGATGCGGTGACCACGAACAAGACGGAGTTCTTCCGCGAACCGGATCATTTCCGGCTTCTCCAACAGAAGATCCTGCCGACCCTGGTCGCCGAAAAGCACGGCACCCGTCCGCTGAAATTCTGGAGTTCCGCCTCCTCGACCGGTGCCGAGCCCTATACCCTGGCCATGATATTGGCCGAAGCACGCAGTCAGTATCCGTCTCTTCGCACCACCATCCTGGCGACCGATATCTGTACCGAAGTTCTGCAGACGGCCGTGCTTGGCATCTATCCCGAAGCCATGATGGCGCCGGTTCCCGCGGCCCTGCGTCAACGTTACGTGCTCCGCGCCAAAGACCCGCGGAGCGGACTGGTGCGCATCGCTCCCGAATTGCGTTCGCAAGTCCAATACGCCCGGCTCAATCTGATGGACACGACCTATCCCATCGATCATGACCTGGATGTGATCTTTTGCAGGAATATTCTGATCTATTTCGATAAACAGACACAGGCGGCGGTCCTCACCCGGCTCTGTGATCACCTTCGTCCCGGCGGATACCTGTTCATGGGCCATTCCGAAACTTTGGCGGGATTCACCCTGCCCCTCCAACTCGTCGGCCCGACGGTCTTTCGCCGACTTTAGGTCTATCCATGGGAAAGAAGATTCGCGTCCTGATTGTCGATGATTCCGCTTCCGTGCGTGAAGCGCTCAGCCAGATCCTGCGATCGGACCCGGCCATTGAAATCATGGGAACCGCTGCCGACCCTTTCGTTGCGGCCAAGCGCATCGGCGATGAAATACCCGATGTGATCACGCTCGACGTCGAAATGCCGCGCATGGATGGCATCACCTTCCTGCGCAAGATCATGTCGCAGCGGCCGATTCCCGTCGTGATGTGCTCTTCGCTGACCGAAGAAGGTTCGGCGACCCTGATGCAAGCGCTCGAGGCCGGTGCCGTCGATGTCATTCTCAAACCGCGTATCGACACGGCACAGTACCTGCATGAATCGAGCCTGCGCATCTGCGATGTGGTGAAAGCCGCGGCCCATGCCAAGTTGCGCGGCAGGCCTTCCAAGTCGGAGGAGATCCGCACACCACCGAAGAAGCTCTCCGCCGATGTAATCCTGCCGCCCGCCTCGGATCACGCCATGGTCCGGACAACGGAAAAGGTGATCTGCATCGGCGCCTCAACCGGCGGCACGGAATCCCTGCGTGTCGTCCTTGAGGCCCTGCCGGTCGATTCACCTGGCATCGTCATCGTCCAGCACATGCCGGAGAAGTTCACCGAAGCCTTTGCCCGGCGCCTCAACGGCCTCTGCGCGATCGAGGTCAAGGAAGCGGCAGAAGGCGACACCGTCATGCGAGGACGCGCCCTCATCGCCCCGGGCAATCATCACATGCTGCTGCAACGCAGCGGCGCCCGCTATTATGTCTCGATCAAGGACGGTCCGCTGGTCTCGCGCCATCGCCCCTCGGTCGATGTGCTGTTCCGCTCGGCCGCCAAATATGCCGGTTCGAATGCCGTCGGCATCATCATGACGGGTATGGGCGATGACGGAGCGCATGGCCTGGCGGAAATGAAGCAAGCGGGGGCGCATACCGTCGCCCAGGATGAAGCCACCTCCGTCGTCTTCGGCATGCCGAAGGAAGCGATCGCACGCGGCGCCGTCAACAAGGTCATGCCGCTCGGCCTTCTTGCCTCGGAGATCATCAAGGCCGGAAAGGACTGATCCGGCATGTCCAGTAAAATGCGCCGGATATTCCTGTTGCAGGGAGATGTCTACTGCGAACCGGAACCTGCCGTGATCACCACGATTCTCGGCTCCTGCGTCTCGGTCTGCCTCTGGGATCCGACCTTGAAACTGGGCGGCGTCAATCACTATGTGCTGCCCAAAAGCATCAAGGGTGATGACAATCCCCGTTATGGGACGTCAGCGATCGACAGCCTGAGAGACCGCATGATCGACCTCGGCTGTCGTCCCCGGCAATTGCAGGCGAAGATTTTTGGTGGCGCGGCGGTCCTGCCGCTCGGCCTCGATGCCACCACTGTCGGTGGGCGGAATGTGGAAGTCGCCTTGCAGCGATTGCAGGAATATCGCATTCCAGTGGTCGCCCGGCGTACCGGCGGACAATATGGCCGTGTCATCAGCTTCTATACCGATACCGGCGAAGCGACCGTCCGGGAATTAGGCCCCGACGCGCCGCATACCAAGCAGCCTGAACCGGCGCGTTAAAAGAAGATATCGGCGAGATCGGCTTCAGCCGCTTGCGCCTGTTCATTTGGCGCGGCCGGCATCGCACCGCCGGCCTTGCCGAAGCAGGCGCCATAAACCTCGCGCTCGCGGGCCATCGTATAGACCTTGGCAAGGGCCGCCAGCATATCGTCACGGGCCGCCAAGGCCTCCCCTTCCATCCCCCCGGGAACGGGTGAGAAGCCGCTCAACCGCGCCGCCGCGCCGCGCAAGGCCTCGCCGATGTCGTGATGGACATTGATCTTCGACACGGTCTCGTCCAGCAACAGGGCGACCGCCTCGCTGTCATGGGAGAGCGCCACCAAGGCATCGGCCAAGGCCTTGCCGACCGAGCCCATTTTGCCGATGGAATTCGCCATCATCTCGGCGATGGCCACAATCTCCGACATCTGGTCTTGCCGGCGCTGGTCCGTCAGCCGGCCCGCCGTTCCCGTCATGCCTTCGAGATTCTCGAGGATCGCGCTGGCTTCCGCCGCAGTGATATTGGAGCAGCCGCGTAATTCCTGGGCAATCACCGTCAGCGACCGCCCCTCCGTGCCGAGGCGCCCGCATTTGAGCGTCGTGTTCAATCCCATCAGCCGAATATCGGCCTCCAGCGATTGGATGGCGCTCATGTGCTGGGCGAGCGAGGTCGATGCCGCGAGCACCGACTGTACGACCGCTTCCGCATCGCCCTGGGTGGTCCGGACCGCTTCCAAGAGATCGTTGGCCTGGGCGACATTCTCTTCGAGATCGCTCATGAAGGTGCCGCCTGCATTCCCATCGGCACCATAGGCTTCACGGCCGATCATCGCGATTTCGCGTGCATCGCTGGCCAGCGCCTGCAAGGCGGACAGGATCTGGGCGACCTGCCGGTCCAATTCCTTTGCCGTATCCAGCAGCTGTTCGTCCTGGAGCTGGCAGCCGGCAGCCATAAGCTGCTCGCGCTCGGTGTCGCTGAGTTTCGCCAGGCCGGGAATATGCTGTTTGATCCCTTCCGGCCGGTCGAAATTCCTGAAGATGCCGATCGCATATTCGATATGTTCGATGCGCTGCCGAGTCGTATCGCCGATCTGCAAGGCCATGACGGCGACACCGATCTGGCGGCCGACTTCCGCGCTCTTGCGCTGGATGCTGGCCGCCGTCGTGGCCGCCTGCTGACGGCGCGCGGCAATCGTTTCCACGCTCTGCGAAAGAGCGCGCGGGACCGTAAGGGCCGCTTCCGCCTGACGCTGCCTGAGGGATCCCTGTTCCGTGACCGCGCTGCGAACGATACCCGCAAGCTGCGTCAGTTCCTGGCTGAAATTATCGAGGTTGAGTTGCGCCACTTTCAACGCCCGGCCGATTTCATCGGCGAAGCTCACGAACTCCTCGCCGGCTGCGCTGATATGCGCTGCGGCGATCTTGGCATTGACCGCCAGAACATCGACCGCCTTGATCGCCTTCCGCATCTGGTTAATGCGGCTGTCGATCGCATTTGCCATGCCGGCGATGCCGCGCAAGGCCTCCAGGGCATCATCCGAAGTATTGGCGAGCGCGGAAATGCGCTCGGCGACTTTTCCCATATCGCGGGTTGCCGTGCGCAGATCCTCGCTTTCCAATTCATGCTGCAAGCGGGTGAAGGTTCCGCCAAGCCGATCGAGAATCTCCATGGCGCCCTCGAGCCGCCCGCCGATATCGACGAATGTCCCTTCGATCAGCGTGGATGCCGTTTTCAGGGGAAGCAGCGCCTCGTCTAGGACCCGGCTTGATGTCATCTGGCTTTCAGCTCGTACGTTTTAACGATTGACTGGCCGGCAGGCGACCAAACTGCAAAATAGGATGCGTTTCGTTAACGACCGATAAATATCTGCGACATCAATCCCGCACCATTGCCACATCCGTGCCGTCGATCCTCCGGATGGTGTCGCCTCGAATGTGGCTTTCCGGTTTACACAGGAAGAGGATGTGATTTGTCACGTAACCATCGCTTTATTCCGGATTGAGTCACCCGACCGTCCATAGCGACACTTCGAACAAGCGCACTTTCCGACTGAAGGGCGTTCGCGCCAACGGGGGAGTTCGCGCCGTTTGGGAGTTCGCGCATGAGCAAGGCCATCATGTTCCACGAACCGCTCGAGCGATATCTGCTCAGCAAGATCTGGGAATATGCCCCGGGCACCGTCGAACGCGTGAAGATCGGTCGCCTGCCCCAACGGGAGAGGGGGCGCAACTGGAACATCATTGAGATCCATCCCCTCATTCCGGCGGCGATCGCCCACCATATCGACGCTAAAATCGTTGCTCCGCTCCGGGACGATATCGATCTCGCGGACTAGCCTCCTCCCCTCGGCTCACAGGGATGTGTCGACGGGGAACGATCGGCGGTCGTCCCGGTTTAATTGCTCACATGATGGGAAACATCTGAGGCAAGGGATCCGCGATGTCCTTTCCGGCGGTTTCCGGCATCCTCCCAGCTGAGCGAGGATGCTGTTGGAGCGATCACGCCCTTAAAACGACCTTTCCCGCACTCTCCGAAGATGTGGCTTGCGACGCCGTCATTATCGGCGGCGGCATTGTCGGATTAACGGCGGCACTGGCGCTATGCGAGGCCGGCAAATCAGTGGTGGTGCTCGAAGGGCGCCGTATCGGCACGCAGGTGACGGGACGTTCGACGGCCAAGATCACCACACAGCATGGCTTGATCTACAGCTATCTGGCCGAGCATGCGGGCACCGAGATCGCCGGGCTTTACGCCAGGGCCAATCTCGCCGGCATGGAATGCATACGCTATTGGATCGATTCCTATCTGATCTCCTGCGACTACCAGCAAAAAGACGCTTACAGCTACACGCTTCACGCGGCGCGCCGACACGAACTGGCGGAAGAGGCGGAAGCCGCGCGGAAATTCGGCCTGACGGCGGAGGTATTGGACCGGACCCCGCTTCCCTTCGCGACGGCGGGAGCACTGCATTTCCCGCAGCAGGCCCAATTCAACCCCACGCGATATCTGGAAGGCCTGGCGGCTGCGGTCGCGTCTCGCGGCGGCAAGCTCTATGAGAGCAGCCGGGCGACGACATTCGAACCCGGCGGAAGCTGGCAAGTGTCCGCAGGCGATGGGAAGGTGACCGCCGAACATCTGATCATGGCCACGAACAGCCCGGCCAAAAGCCCGATCGGCTATAGCAACAAGCTCCAGCCGCGCATGCATATTGCCATGGCTTTTCGGCCGACCGAGATTTCCGCTGTGGACGGTATGTTCCTGGGAATCGATGAGCCAACCCACTCGATCCGCTTGGGGCAGGATGCCGAAGGCCCGCTGCTGATCGTCCTCGGACCGCGCTTCGATACCGGCCGGGATGGGAATGTCGGGCAACGCTTCCTCGATCTGGAAGATTGGGCACGCGCCAACCTGCCAATCGCAGAGGCCGTCTGGCGCTGGTGCAACGAAGACTACGACACGGTCGACCGCATGCCCTATGTGGGGCAGCCGGACCCCGCGAAGGCGCCGGGCTTTCATGTCGCAACCGGCTTCAACGCCTGGGGAATCACCAACGGAACCGCGGCCGGACTGACCATCGCCGGCGAGATCTGCAAAGGCGCACGCCCCTGGGATGAGCTCTATGATCCTATGCGTCCGGTTCCGGAAGACTTTCACAAAAGCGGCGACACGCAATCACTCACCAAGTCGGCTGAGTCCATACCGCTCGGCCAGGGTGCGGTCCTGACGCGTGGTGACGAAAAATTCGCCGTTTGGAAAGACGATAAAGGCGACCTGCAAGTTCTCTCGGCCGCCTGCACGCATAAAGGCTGCACGGTGACCTGGAACAATGCCGAGCAGACCTGGGATTGCCCTTGCCACGGATCGATCTTCGATCGAGACGGCGAGGTTATCCATGGACCGGCGCGGCACCCGCTTGAGAAACGTGAGGTATTCAAATGACCCGACGACAGATCCGGCCTGAAGATGAGGACCGGCGCAAGCAACAGCCAAGCCCTCCGACCGGGACGCAGAAGACGACATCGTCGAAGAACGGGCCCCAAGGCGAAGACCCGGGCGTCGAGAACCTGAAGGGTGGCCGTGCGGCTGCCGAAGAAGCATCCAAGCCGAAAGACGACTGATCAACGGCGATCAGGTCGGTGCTGCAATTTCGGCCGCCCGAGCCGCACGCCGCAGGATCTCTATAACCGCCAGTTCTTCGGTCGAGATGAGATCGGCATCAATCTCTTTTGTGGCTTTAGCCGTCGGTGTCTTCAGCTTCAATAATCCTGCTGAATAGAGCTGCAGAATTCCCGGATGGATATAGCAATTGAGGCAGATGGTTGGCGTGTTTCCCAGTCGCTCCGCGACACCTTTTGCAACCAGCTTGATATTGCGTTTTGCTTCCGTGGGACGCTCGAAAGGCGGCAACGCCGCAAGTTCCAACGCGGCTAGAAGCGTACCGGCCCAGGTGCGGAAATCCTTCGCCGTGATGTCGCGGCCTGTGATTTCACGAAGATAGCGATTGACATCGGTCGAACCAACCGTCTGCACCCTGCCCTGCGCATCTTCGTATTGGAACAGCTGCTGCCCTGGCAGTTCCTGGCAGGCCTTGAGAACTTTTGCGACCCGCCGGTCCTTCAGCTTCACCCGCCAAGTCTTTCCGGTCTTTCCCCTGAACCGGAAAAGGATCTCGGCACCATTGACCCGTACATGCGGGTTGCGCAACGTCGTCACGCCATAACTGCTGTTCTTTTTCGCATAATCTGCATTGCCAACGCGAATGAGAGTTGTCTCAAGCAGATAAACGATTGTCGCAAGCACCCGCCGGCGCGACAGACCTTTGAGATCCATATGTCTCTTCACGCGCTGCCGGACCATCGGCAGGGCCTGCGCGAATTCAATCAAATGTTCATATTTTGCCTGGTCGCGGATCTCCCGGAAAGCGCTGTGATAAATATATTGCTTCCGGCCTCGCGCGTCGCGACCCGTCGCCTGTAAATGTCCGGCCGCACTGGGGCAGATCCAGACATCGGTCCAGGCCGGCGGAATGGCCAGGGAGCGGAGGCGCGCGATGACGGATTTGTCGCGAATGACCGATCCATTCGCGCGCGTATAGATGACACGATTTTTCCTTTCGGTTCGCCGGAAGCCCGGTGCCGCATCGGAAACATATCTCAGGCGGGCGCCTTTCTTGCCGGCAACCGTTAAGTCCTTTGTGCCGGCACGGCGCGCACCGGCTTTCGGCTTGGGCGTTTCGGTGGTCGACGAAAAAGAAGTTATTGCCATTTCTCCCTGTGCTGGCATTTAGCTCGTTCCGTCGATGTTTATCGCGATCAAATGGAATTTGTGGACGCGCGCGCTCGGTTTTCCCGCCGATGAAGTGTCGCGCACAGGCGCCGATCGCCAGACCGAGACCGGCGAGGGCCAGACCGGCACCGACCCGAACTTGCCTCTCGGACCACAATGCAGCCGCGTTCCCAGCCTCTTCGCTGAACGATCCCCGGCTCCTGTGCAACGCGTGAACAGGGCGCTTCAGATTATCCGGCCTGTCGCCGGCAATTTCGCAGCCCCGAGCCTGAGTGTCATAGGCATGCCGGGCAAGAAAGCGATCAAGAAAACCTGGCACGGTCATTTGAGCGAGGATTGTCGCGACGGTACTGCGGCCAAGCCAGTATTCGCGGTCCCGCCCCTGTGCTGCTGCAACGATCGCACGAGCCGCCACCTCCGGTTGGATGACCGGTGGAACCGGGCTTGGCGCACCGGCAAGCCGGCTGCGCGCCCAATCGAATTGCGGTGTGTTTGTCGCGGGCAATTGCACCATTGTCACCGCAATATCGCTGTTCTCGTGAATGAGCTCGGCGCGCAGCGAATCCGTGAAGCCGCGAATGGCATGTTTGGCGCCGCAATAGGCGGCCTGGAGCGGAATGCCGCGATAAGCCAGCGCGGAACCCACCTGGGCGATGGTGCCGCGATTCCGCGGCCGCATATGACGCAGCGCTGCCATGGTTCCGTGAACGTAGCCGAGGTAAGTGACGTCAGTAACGCGCGCGAATTCCTGATGCGTCATCTCCGCAAATGGTGAAAATACGGTCAGCATCGCATTGTTGACCCAGATGTCGAGCGGCCCCAGTTCTTTGACGATTTGGCCGGCGGCGTCGAAGACTGCCGGCGCATCGGCAACGTCAACGACGGCGATCATGGCTTCGCCACCGATCGAATGGATTTCATCACGCACCGCTTGCAAAGCCCGCTCATCGCGTGCGATCAGAGCAAGTCTGGCTCCCGCCTTGGCAAATTCCCGCGCCGTCGCTCGTCCTACCCCGGCCGATGCCCCGGTGATGGCGACCACTTGCCCCGCAAGCGATTGATTTTCCGACCCCATATCTACCTCATAGCTTTTTCGAGAAGCATCGACACATGCGAAATTCAACCTCGCTTCGACAGGATGGTTCCGTTGTCTTCAGGGCGCTGCTGTCGGATAATCGTTGAGAATCCACTCGCGGCCTCGCCATCCCCTTGGAACAATTCCCCGCAGTCCTGGTTTTTATGACACCGGCATCGATCCCTACCGGCGCGCCGTCGTTGCGCGCCCGTGCGTGTATTCAGCTAAAGATATGGAGAAGAGGGATGGCGAGTCAGACCGCTGCAGACGTCCTGGTCGATACGCTAATCGACTGGAATGTCGAGGTCATTTTCGGAATTCCCGGAGATGGTATTAACGGGATCATCGAAGCGCTCCGCACACGTCAGGAAAAAGTCAGGTTCATCCAGGTGCGCCACGAGGAAGCCGCCGCTTTCGCCGCCTGCGCTTATGCCAAATGGACCGGCAAGCTCGGTGTCTGTCTTGCCACATCGGGGCCTGGCGGCATTCATCTGCTCAATGGCCTTTACGATGCCAAGCTCGACCACCAGCCGGTGCTGGCGATCACCGGCCTGCAATTCCATGATCTTCTTCACACCTTTACGCAGCAGGATGTCGAGCTGGACAAGCTCTATACCGATGTCGCGGTCTACAACACGCGGGTGATGGGTCCGACCCATGTCGAGAACACCGTCGAACTCGCGTGCCGGACAGCCCTTGCTTATCGTGGCGTTGCCCATGTCACCGTGCCGGTGGATGTGCAGTCACAGCCTGTCGAAGGGAAAAGCCGCTCCGAGCGCAACATCCCCCACCATGTCTCCGATATCATGGCCGTTTCGGCGCAGCTGCCGAGCGATGCGCAATTGGCACGCGCTGCTGCTTTGCTCAATGCCGGCAAGCGCACCGCGATCCTCGCCGGGCAAGGTGCGATCGGCGCCGGCGATCAACTGACGGCACTCGCCGAACGTCTCGGCGCCCCGGTGATCAAGCCATTGCTCGGCAAGTCCGCTCTTGGCGATGACAGCCCCTATTCGACCGGAGGCATCGGCCTGCTTGGTACGAAGCCGTCTCAAGAGGCATTGGAGACCTGCGATACCTTGCTGATCGCCGGCAGCTGTTTTCCCTATATCGAATTTTATCCGAAGCCCGGGCAGGCGCGCGCCGTGCAGATCGATCTCGACCCGCAGCGCATCGGCCTGCGTTGTCCGGTGGAAGCCGGTCTGGTCGGTGACACCGCCAAGGTGCTCGATCTATTGCTGCCGCGCCTCACCTATCGTGACGACCGCTCCTTCCTGGAAACCGCGCAAGCCGGCGTCAAGGAATGGCGTGAGTTGCTGGAAGAACGCGGCACCCGGGACGACAAGCCGATGAAACCGCAGGTGGTGGCGCATGAGCTGAATAAACTGTTGCGCAATGACGCCATCATCGCCACCGATTCCGGCACCATCACCACCTGGGCCGCACGGCACCTCGATATCCGTGGCGACATGAAATTTTCCTGTTCCGGCAACCTGGCCACCATGGCTTGCGGCTTGCCCTATGCAATCGCCGCCGCAATCGCTTTTCCCGAACGCCAGGTCATCTGCTTTATCGGCGATGGCGGTCTCACCATGCTGCTCGGGGAGCTGGCGACCTGCATCAAATACGATCTCAACATCAAAATCGTCGTCATCAAGAACAATACACTCGGCCAGATCAAGTGGGAGCAGATGGTTTTCCTCGGCAATCCCGAATATGTCTGCGATCTGCAGCCGATTGACTTCGTCACCGTCGCCCGGGGCTTCGGCCTCGAAGGCTATATGATCGACGATCCGAAGCAATGCGGCGAGACTTTGCAGAAGGCCCTGGCGACGCCCGGACCGGCCCTGGTCGAAGCGGTCGTCGATCCCCATGAACCGCCGATGCCGCCGAAAGTGACATTACGCCAGACGGCCCATCTCGCCGAATCGCTGGCGCGCGGCACGCCGGCCCGCCGCAAGATCGCACTGACCATCGCTTCGGATACGGTGCGGGAAATCGTCTAGAGGGCTTCGGTGTGCCGCGTCCCGAAACCCCGATAAAGCGCCTCACGGCACGTGCCTTCCGTGTCCCGACCGACACGCCGGAAGCCGACGGCACCTTCGCCTGGCAAGACACGGTGCTGGTGCTTGCCGAGGTCGAAGCGGGCGGCAAGAGCGGGTTGGGTTATAGTTATACGGCACCGGCTGCTTGCGGCATCGTTTCCGATCCGCTGGCCGGGGCGGTGTTGGGCATGGATGCCTTTGATATCCCCAAGCTCTCGGCCTCGATGATCCAGGCGGTTCGCAATCTCGGCCGCGCCGGCTTGTGTTCCTGCGCGATTTCCGCCGTAGATACGGCTCTTTGGGACCTCAAGGCTAAGCTGCTCAACCTGCCACTCGCTGATCTCCTCGGAATTGAACGCCGGGATCTGCCGGTCTATGGCAGTGGCGGCTTCACGAGCTATGATGACAGCCGCCTGGCCGAACAGCTTGCCGGCTGGGTCGAGCGCGACGGCTGCGCTGCCGTCAAGATGAAGATCGGCAGCGATCCCGCCCACGATGCCAACCGCGTGCGTGTCGCGCGGGAAGCTATCGGCCGGGCCGAGCTATATGTCGATGCAAACGGCGCTTTTACCACCTGGCAGGCCCTGTCTTTCGCGCAACGTTTTGCCGAATTGGATGTGAGCTGGTTTGAAGAGCCGGTATCCAGCGACGATTTGCGAAATTTACACACCGTCCGGAACCGTCTTCCACCGTCGATGGCGCTGGCGGCTGGAGAATATGGCTATGATCCCTTCTATTTTCGCCGCATGCTGGAAGCCGATAGCGTCGATATCCTGCAGGCCGATGTAACGCGCTGCGGTGGAATCAGCGGCTTCCTCAAGGCTGCCGCATTGGCCGATGCCTTCCTGACGCCGCTCTCGGCACATACGGCACCGGCGCTTCATCTTCATGTCGCCTGCGCCGTACCCCGCTTCAAGAATATCGAATGGTTCCACGATCACGTCCGGATCGAGTATCTGTTCTTCGACGGCGTACCTGTGCCGAAGAATGGCATGATCCGTCCGGACTTTTCCCGCCCCGGTCTCGGCCTCGCTTTCAAGGAGGCGGACGCCAGCCACTATGCCATCTGACGCTCCGTCGAAGAGGTGTCCACCATGCCGCAAAACAAACCTCACCTGCATCATGTCGAGAAGAACCGCGACGGTCGGATCGTGGAAGCCTATGATCCCGTCACAAAACAGGCGCAGGCGCATCTGGCCCAAGATCTGGCCAAAGCGGTTGCCGGCGAGGTGTGCTTCGATATCGGCAGCCGGGCGCTCTATGCCACCGATGCCTCCAATTATCGTCAGGTCCCGGTCGGCGTCGTCATCCCGCGCAGCATCGAGGATGTCGTCAAGACGGTGGCTATCTGCCGCGAACACGGCATTCCCCTGGTGATGCGCGGCGGCGGGACGAGCCTTGCGGGGCAAGGATGCAATGTCGCTGTCCTGGTCGATTTCTCCAAATATCTCGATCATGTGCTTTCCGTCGATCCGGAGCAGTGCCTTGCCGTGGTCGAACCCGGCTGCATCCTCGACACCCTGCGCGATGCGGCTGAGAAACATCACCTGACCTTCGGTCCCGATCCGGCAACGCACGATCACAACACCCTGGGTGGCATGCTCGGCAACAATTCCTGCGGCGTTCATTCCGTCACCGCCGGCCGGACCTCGGATAATGTTGTGAGCCTCGATATCGTTACCTATGACGGCCTGCGCATGACCGTCGGCAAGACGGATGAGGCCGAGTTTTCCCGCATTCTCGCGGCCGGCGGGCGGCGGGCCGCCATCTTCCGCGCCCTGGACACCTTCCGGCGCCGCTACGGCGATCTCATCCGCGCAAATTTTCCGCAAATTCCCCGCCGTGTTTCCGGCTATGAGAACCTCGATCAACTCTTGCCCGAAAAGGGCTTCAATGTGGCCAGGGCATTGGTCGGCACCGAAGGAACCTGCGTCACCATTCTCCAGGCCACGCTCAACCTGGTGGACAGCCCGCCTGTGCGTGTGCTTGCCATTGTCGGCTTCGACGACATTTACGCGGCAGCCGATGCCGTTCCCGAAGCGATCGACTATAAGCCGCTCGGCCTGGAAGGCATCGATGATCTGCTGATCGATTTCGTCCGGCGAAAGCATATCCATCCCGAGGATATACAGGTCCTGCCGGAAGGCGGCGGCTGGCTGATCGCCGAATTCGGCGGTGAAAGCCGCGAGGCAGCGACGGAAGCCGCGCACCAATTTGTTGACGGATTCAAGAAACAGAAGCGCCCGGTTGCCTTGCTTGACGACCGCGCCAAGCAACAGAAACTCTGGGAATTGCGAGAGGCCGCCCTCGCCGCCACAGCTCATGTGCCCGATTTCCCGGAAACCTGGCCCGGATGGGAAGACAGCGCCGTCCCGCGCGAATCGCTCGGCGATTATCTGCGCGAGTTAAAAGCGCTTTTCCATAAGCACGGTTATGAAGCATCGGTCTATGGCCATTTCGGCGACGGCCTCGTGCATTGCCGTGTTCCTTTCGATCTGCGCACGGAAGCCGGCCTGGCAAATTGGCAGAGATTCCTGGAGGAAGCAGCCGATCTCGTGGTGCGATATGACGGGTCTTTTTCCGGGGAACATGGCGACGGACAAGGCCGCGCCGCGCTTTTGGAGAAGATGTATGGCCCCGACTTGATGGAGGCCTTCCGTGTTTTCAAGGCAATCTGGGATCCCGAAGGCAAAATGAATCCGGGCAAGGTGATCGATCCATTTCCGCCGATATCGAATCTGCGGGTTGGCCCGGATTTTCAGCCGGTGGAGCTGCCCCACTACTTTGCCTTCATGGAAGATGGCGGCAGTTTCACGAAGGCCGCCCGCCGCTGCGTCGGTGTCGGCGCCTGCAGACGTCCGAACAGCGACAAAAGCGTGATGTGCCCCAGCTATATGGCAACGCGGGACGAAAAGCACTCTACCCGCGGTCGGGCACGCCTCCTCTTCGAGATGCTGCACGGCGACGCCATCACCGAGGGCTGGCAAAGTCCCGCGGTGGAGGAAGCGCTGAATCTCTGTCTCGGCTGCAAAGGCTGCAAGCATGACTGTCCGGTTCAGGTCGACATGGCGACCTATAAGGCCGAATTTCGCGCCCATCATTATGCCGGTCGGTGGCGACCGCGCGCCGCCTATTCTATGGGCCAGATCCATCGATGGTCGCGATTGGCATCGCAAGTTCCCTGGCTGGCCAATGCCTTGACCGGCCTGCCCGGCCTATCGGATCTCACCAAATGGATTGGCGGCATATCGCCTCATCGGCGGATGCCACGCTATGCCGGCCGATCATTTCGCGACTGGTACCGGCGCCGGCCACGACGCAACGGAAAGAAAGGCCGCGTCGTTCTTTGGCCCGATACCTTCAACAATTACTTCCGGCCGGAAACGGCCATCTCGGCGGTCATGGCGCTGGAGGCGCTCGACTACGAAGTGGCCTTGCCGGACCGGCCCCTTTGCTGCGGGCGGCCGCTTTACGATTGGGGCATGCTTGACGCTGCCAAGTCTCTCTGGCGCCGCACGCTGGAAAGCCTGACAGCGGAAATCGCCGCCGGAACCAAGATCGTCGGGCTCGAACCCGCTTGCGTCAGCGCCTTTAGGGACGAGCTGCCGGGCCTCTTTTCCGGCGATGAGCGCGCCATACGCTTGTCGCAGCAAACGCTTTTCTTGAGCGAATTCCTTGAAGAGGAGGCGGAGCACTTCGCACAGCCGATCATCCAGGGCAAGGCTCTGGTTCAACTCCACTGCCATCAGCATGCCATTGTAAAGCCCAATGCCGAGCAACGCATCCTTGATGGCCTCGGTATCGATTATGAAATTCTCTCCGCCGGATGCTGTGGCATGGCAGGTTCCTTCGGATTCGAAGCGGAGAAATACGATCTGTCGCAGACCATTGCAAACCGCGCGCTCTTTCCACGCCTGCGGGAGGCATCTACCTCCGGCATTGTGCTCGCTAATGGGTTCAGTTGCCGTGAGCAGATCGAACAAGGTACCGGACGCAGCACGCTGCACATTGCCGATCTTCTGGCAAAGGCTCTTGCCGCGACCAGCTCTGTTAACAACGCATAGGATAGACCCATTGACGATCGAGGACTATGCCATTATCGGCGACTGCCATACCGCCTGCCTCGTCAACAAGACAGGCTCGATCGATTGGCTCTGCTTGCCCCGTTTCGATTCACCTGCCTGTTTCGCAGCACTTCTTGGCGAGCCTGAGAACGGTCATTGGCGTATCGCACCGCGCGAGGAATCCGGCGTCTCTATCAGCAGGCGCTATCGGCCGGACAGCCTCATTCTTGAGACGGATTTCCAAACCGGTCAGGGAACAGTCAGGGTGACGGATTTCATGCTCATGGGAACGCCGAAACCGGCGATCGGCCGCCTCGTCACCGGTCTTTCCGGTTCTGTCCCCATGTGCATGAAACTGACGATGCGGTTCGATTACGGCCGCCTCGTCCCCTGGGTGAAGCGCGACGACGGTCTGCTGACAGCGGTTGCCGGCCCGCATCTCCTGACACTTCGAACACCCGTCGCCCATCATGGCGAGGGTTTGAGCACAGTTGCGGACTTCACAGTCTCAGCGGGTGAAACGATCCCCTTTCTGCTGAGCTATGGCATCTCCTATGAAGCCCAACCAGATCCGGGCGACATCGTCAATGGCCTGAACCACACGGAAGCCTATTGGCTGTCGTGGATCCAGCAATGTAATTATCAGGGTCCGTGGCGCGAGGCCGTGATCCGCTCGCTCATCACCCTGAAAGCCCTCACCTACGCGCCGACCGGTGGCATGGTTGCCGCACTGACGACTTCCGTTCCCGAGCGCCTGGGTGGCGAACGCAACTGGGATTATCGCTGTTGCTGGCTCCGCGATGCAACCTTCACCCTGCTTTCCTTCCTCGCAGCGGGCTATCGCGACGAAGCCGAGGCTTGGCAGAAATGGCTGGTTCGCGCCATTGCCGGGCAGACATCCCAGGTACAGCCGCTTTACACCATTCTTGGCGAAAACCGGCTCGATGAATGGGAAGCATCCTGGCTGCGCGGCTTTGCTGATTCCAGGCCGGTGCGCATCGGCAATGCCGCCTATAGCCAGTTGCAGCTCGATGTCTTCGGCGAGGTTCTCGATGCATTTTATCATGCCCGCCGTTGCGGTCTGGCAGAAGAAAAAGAAACCTGGATGCTTGAAGTTGCGCTGTTGAAGCGTCTCGTCGAGCTGCGCGACGAACCGGATCGTGGCATCTGGGAAATGCGTGCCGAGAGCCGTCATTTTACGCATTCAAAAGTGATGACATGGGTCGCCTTCGACCGCGCCATCAGCGCCATCGAGCATTTCGGTCTGCCCGGCCCGGTCGAAGACTGGCGCCGGCTCCGCGATGCCTTGCATCAGGAGATCTGCGAAAATGCCTTCAACCCGAAACTGGGCTCATTCGTCCAGGCCTATGGCGAAAGCGAACTGGATGCATCCAGCCTGCTCCTTCCCCTGGTCGGGTTCCTGCCGCCCGACGACCCGCGCATGATCGGCACCGTCGACGCGATCCAGCGCAACTTGATCTCGGACGGCTTCGTACGCCGCTACGATACCGCTGCGGTCGGCGATGGCGTCAAAGGCAGCGAAGGCGTGTTTCTCATCTGCAGCTTCTGGCTCGCCGACAACCTCATCCTGCAAGGCCGCAGAGATGAAGGTCAGCGCCTTTTCGAACGGCTGCTCGAGCTGCGGAACGATGTCGGGCTCCTTGCCGAGGAATACGACCCCAAAGCCCAGAGTCAATTGGGCAACTTCCCGCAGGCCCTTTCCCATCTATCGCTGGTGACCACCGCCTATAACCTCCAGGCCCGAGACGGTCCGGCACATGAACGCAGCAAGCGCGCCAACACCGATGGCCGCAGTCCACCCGATTAGCTGCTGCTGCGGGTCGCGTAATCGGCTAAAGCTAGAAAGAAGAAGATCATCAGCCAGGCGATCCCGGCAATCGCCGCCAGCCGGATCAAACCGCCCTCTTCCCGCAGATGCATGAAGAACCAGTAGACCAGAACAGCTTTGACCGTCGCCACGCCCATGCTCGTCACCAAGCTCAGCGGTCCCGTCAAGGCGAAGCTTGCCGCGATCGTCAGCGCCAGCAGGCTCATCAGAGCCGCCCATACGAAGATCAGTGGGCGGACGACATGCATTTCGTCACCGTATCAGATAGAGGGCGGGATAGAGGAATATCCAGATGACATCGACCAGGTGCCAGTAAAGACCGGACACTGCGATCACGCTCGCACGCTTGGGCACTTGCAGTGATCGCCGCAGCAGCTTCCAAACCAACCCGGCCAGCAGCAGAATGCCGATGGACAGATGAACGGCATGAAGCACCGTCGCGATCAGATAGATATTCATGAAGAGATGTGTAGCGGGATTGGCGAATTTTGATGCCGTGCTGAATCCCGGCAAAAGGCCATCGCTATATTCCAGTCGATACTCGACTGCTTTCAAGATGAGAAATCCCGCCCCCAGCGCAGCCGCTGCCGCGAGTGAGATAGCAACGGCGCGGCGGCTGCCCTGCCGGGCCAACTGCACCGCAATCGCGACGGCAAGGCTGGAGGTCAGCAGGATCGCCGTATTGATACCGCCGATCCACAGATGCAGCTCCTTGGAAGCGGCGGCAATCTCCTGCGGATGCAGCAGACGGCATACGAAGAGAACGGCGAAAAGGCCACCGAACAGCATGATCTCACTGGCAAGGAAGATATACATTCCCAGCATATCCGCCGCATGCTGTTGCGCCGGATCGACGAAGGGTTCATGCACCTGCACCCGTTCAGTCATCGCTTTCCTCGTATTCGATCGTATAGTCATAAGGCGCCCGCGTGACAGTCGGCCTTTCCGCAAAATTGTGTTTCGGTGGCGGCGAGGGGATGGACCACTCCAATCCGGTCGCTTCCCAGGGATTGGCACCCGCGGGCTTGCCATACCGCATCGAATAAAAAAGATAGGTGAAGGGAAGCAGATAGGCGACGCCGAGAATGCTGGCCCCTGCCGTTGAGAGAACATGCAGGACCTGGAATTCCGGCGGGTAGACATGATAGCGCCGCGGCATGCCGAGATAGCCGAGCAGAAATTGCGGAAAGAAAGTCAGATTGAAACCGAGGAAGATCAGCGCCGCCGACAAACGGCCCCAGGCCAACGAATAGCGGCGCCCAATGATTTTCGGCCACCAGTAATGCAAGGCACCGAAATAGGCTGAAACCGTTCCGCCCACCATGATGTAATGGAAATGGGCAACGACGAAATATGTATCATGGACATGCACATCCACCGCCAGCATGGCAAGGATGACGCCGGTCAGGCCGCCGACCACGAAGAGACCGATAAAGCTCATCGCAAAAAGAAAAGGCGGATCGAGCGAAATCTGTCCTTTATACAAAGTCGCAGTCCAGTTATAGACCTTGATCCCGGACGGCACGGCGACGGCGAGGCTGAGAAAAGAGAAGATCGCACTGGCATAGGCAGACTGGCCAGCCACGAACATATGATGGCCCCAGACCAGGAAGCCGATGGCGGCGATGGCAATCGAGGAGCCGGCGACGAATTGATAGCCAAAGACCGGTTTGCGCGCCGCCGCCGCGACCAGTTCGCTGACCACGCCCAAAGCCGGCAGAACCATGATATAGACGGCGGGATGGCTGTAGAACCAGAAGAGATGCTGATAGAGCAGCGGGTCGCCGCCAAGGGATGGATTGAAGACGCCGATACCGAACAGACGCTCCGCGGCGATCAGCGCGAGTGTTACCGAAAGAATCGGTGTCGCTAAAACCAGAATCAGCGACGTGGCATAAAGCGACCAGATGAAAAGCGGCAGGCGCCCCCAGGTCATGCCTGGCGCCCGCAGCTTATGAATCGTCACGATGAAATTGAGCCCGGTCAGGATCGAAGAGAAGCCGACGATGAAGACCGCCGTGGCGGCAAGGACGACATTGCCATTGGCAAACATCGAGGAAAGCGGCGTATAGAAAGTCCAGCCGGTATCGACGCCGCCGGCTATCAGCACATAGATCGTGAACAAGCCGCCCAGCATATAGATATACCAGCTGAGCAGATTGAGCCGCGGAAAAGCGAGATCGCGCGCGCCGATCATCAGCGGGACCAGAAAATTGCCGAAGGTGTTCGGAATGGAGGGGATGAGGAAGAACCAGACCATGATCACGCCGTGCAGCGTGAAGGCACGGTTATAGCCCTCATCGGATAGCAGATCCGCCTGGGGCGTCAGGAGATCGGCGCGCATCAGCGTCGCCGCCGCGCCACCGACGAAAAAGAAAAATGTCACTGAGATGAAATAGAGGATGGCGATGCGCTTGTGATCACTGGTGAACAGCCATGACCCCAGTGTATGTCCCGCGCGCAGATAGCTGACCCGCTCTTCCGCCGTCTCCGCGATACCGGGCTGCGCCGGATGCGACGCTGCATCAACCATATGATCACTGGTCATTTCGATGCTCCCTCCCGGTTCGGCGATCCCTCTCCCGTATCGGACAGAGACTTGATATAGGCGATGAGCTTCAGCACGTCGTCCTCGCCGAGAACGTTCTGAAAGCTCGGCATGATATGCGGATAACCGGCTGCAATCTGCTGTTGCGGCAGCAGGATGCTGTCCCTGATATACTGGTCATTGGCGGTCACGACCTGACCGTCTTCCAAGGGAACAGGTTTGCCATAAATACCGGCGAGGTTCGGCGCATGCACCGTGGCGGATGGGCCATGGCAGCCGCTGCAACCCCGGCTGCGAAAAAGTTCGGCGCCTTGTGCCGCCAAGGTGAGATCGGTGGTCGATGCCTCCAGCCACCGCGCGTAATCGGCCTGGCTCATGGCGATCAGATGCCCGCCCATCCTGGCATGCTGGGTGCCGCAGAATTCCGCGCATGTCAGCAGATAGGTGCCCGGCTTCCCGGCCTTGAACCACATGTCGGTATATCTGCCCGGCACGACATCCTGCTTCATCCGCAAGGCGGGGATGTACAGGCTGTGGATGACATCCTGCGAGGCCATGGTCAGGCGCACCGGCTGATCGATCGGCACATGGAGTTCGTTGATTTCCCGTTGGCCACCCGGATGCTGGAATTTCCACATCCATTGCTTGGCGACGACATCGATCTCCAGGGCATCTGCCGGCGGATGGTGAAGATCGAAAAACAGTTTCGTCGCCCAGACATAGAAGCAGAGCATCAGCACGAAGGGGACGATGGACCAGGAGATCTCCAGCCAGACATTGCGCGTGACCGGATGCTTCCGGTTTGCCGGCCTGCCGCGGCGATACTTGATGGCAAAAACCACGATCAGGATGAAAACCGGCGCCGAGAGCAGGACGATGACGACCGTGAATCCGGCGAGCAAAGTGTCGAGCTGCGCAGCATAGGCCGAGGCGCGGTCCGGCCAAAGGGACAGGAAGCCGTTCATGTCTCACCCCGCCGCATCCGCTCCCGCAGCAAGGCGGATGCAATCAGCGAGACGAGAATGGCAAGGGTGATCGCGCCGCCGATCCGCAGGCTCGTCCAGATGATCGAGCTGTAGCGCCCCGTCTGCGGGTCGTAATGGTAGCAAAGCAGGAGAATCTGATCGCCCCAGTCGCCGACCCGTCCCTCACCGGCTTCGGTCAAAGCCAGCGACACGTCATTCGCCTCTGGCGCGAGACCATAGAGCCAATGCGTCAGCTTGCCGGTCGGTGTCAGGACCGCCGTCGCGGCGATATGCGCATACTGGCCAATCTCTTGGTCCCAGGCGTAACGATAGCCGAGACCCGCCATCACCGTGGAGATGGCATCGGAACTGCCCGTGAGGCCATGTATCTTCCGCCCATCGAGCCAAGGAAAACGCACCTTCAATTTCCGCATCGAGGCGGCCGCATCCTTCGGCTGTTCCCTGGGATCGATACCGAAGGCGACGATCACGAAGTCACGGCCCGCCTGGAAGCGCTGCTCCTGCACCGCCTGCATCAATCCCGCCAGGGTGACATCGCAGATATTCGGGCAATTATGCAGAACCGGTGCGAGCAGGATCGGTTTTCCATCCGAGAGCTCCTTGAGCGTCACCGGCGCACCGTTCTCATCGAGGAAGGCCAGATCCATTGGCACCGTCGATCCCGGCTTCTGCACGATCCCGGTCGATTTCAGCGGATCGAAGGCTATGGCGGGCCGGCCAAGCGCCGTCAGCATGAGAAGCAGAAGGATCAGCCCCCTCATGGTTGGCCCCCTTTAGCGCCCGCCGACCATCCATGTGCCACCAGAAGATCGATCGCCCGGTCGATCGGAATATGTGCGCGGCCTGCCTTGCGATCCGCCCAGCCATAGCCTTGCAGCTTTCGCCGCGCCTCGGCGTCGAGCGATGCACGGTCTTCCACCGGCTTCACTTGCAGACGAGGCGACGGCGGTACCTGCCGCGCCGCCTCCAGGGCAGTCGGCGGCCGTTCGCGGCGTTCCTGGCCAAGCTCCCGGCTGAACAGCCCCATCAGTCCCGCGACCACCAATCCGGCAATGGCGATGATCGCGAAGAGGCCCAGCACGGCATAAACCACATGACGGGGCGCGACGTCACGCCGCTCGAAAGCACCTCTGGCTGTCTTCTGATCTGTCATGCCGGCACCTGCCGCTCGGATGTCCCGGACCGGTGTCTCGCTGCCATCCATTGAAATCCAACTCGCCACCCCGCCATCGACAGAAGCCCCAATCCCATCATGGCGAGAAGGCTTGCCGGAATGGCAATCTGCTGGTCATCCGACGCTCCTGGCAGAATCAACCAAGCCACTTCGAACGCCTTTCCCACGAGGACGATCATCGATAATGCCAGCAGCCACTGCCGGTTCTGCCGCATGGCCGGAAAGAGCAGCAGAAAGGCCGGTCCCAATTGCAGCGCACCGATGGCATATTCGACGGCGCCCCAAAGGCCGGCGCTGCGCCGTTGATACCAGGCGACAGTCGGCGAGAGGTTGTCGGACCAGATGATGAAATACTGCATGAAGCTGAAATAGGCCCAGAGCAGCATGGCGGTCAGCAGCAGGCCGCCCAGCAGACTTATCCGCTTTACTTCTGCTCCCGGCAGTAATCGCGCGATGATCAGCCAGGCAAGCGCCATCGTCATCTGGACCGACAGGATATAAAGGCCGAAACCCGAGGAGTGAAAGGCCGTATCCAATGACATCACCCAATCGACGGCGATAACGGAGTCGAACAGGACCAGCGCGATCAAACCGACCGGCGCAACGAAAAACATCGGCCGTCGCGGCCGCAACAACAGGAAAGCAGTCGAGCCGGCAACCATAAAGAAAAGGATGGTCCTGCAGATGAAGGAAAGCGGCGTCAAATAGAACGCCCGGAAGGCAGAAGCCGCATCGGCCCCGCTCCAGGTATAAAGCGCCGTCACGCCGACCAGGATTGGCAAGGCCGCGCAGGCCGCTAGCGGCAGCAATAGCACCGCCGCCTCCCCCTGCGCGGCGAGCAGTTCATTCCACCCACCGGGAATGACACGCATCATCATCAAGAGGGCCAGGGAGCCGATCGGCAGACCACTCCAGAATACGAGAGCAACAAGCCAGCCGGCAAGTCCATCCTGCCTGCTGAAGATCATCAGCAGCAAGCCGAAGCCGCAGAGACAAATGCCCGCCAACGCCAGGCGTCGCGGCCATCGTCCGGGCGCTATATGCCTAGGGAGCGGCATCGGCCTTCTCCAGCTTCGTGCGCTCATCGGGCGACAAGAGATCGGCCGGCGCATCCTGGCTGAGCTGCAGCGCCTGGATGTAAGCGGCGATCGCCCAGCGATCGGCCGGTGCCACCCGGTCAGCATAGGCATACATCACGCCATGTCCATGCGTGATCACGTCCACGAAATAGGCCGGCGATGCCTGCCGCAGCCGATCGATATGAAAGCTCGGCGGCCGGGGAAAGCCACGGTTCGGCACCGTGCCGTTGCCATAGCCGGCCTGATCGTGGCAGGGCACGCAATAGATATTGAATCTGTCGCGCCCACGCTCCACCAACTGCCGGCTCATGGGTGGTTGCTGTTTCAGCGCCACCAGCAAAGCCGGATCGTCCCGGCCGATGCTGCCCCTCGGCGGCACCTGCATCGATTTGCCGTCGGCAAAAAGCTTGCTCTTCTCATAGGAATCGTATTTCGGCTGATGGGACATTTCATCACATCCCACCAACAGCAGGAGGATACCGAGGAGCGGCAACCGTCTCATGCCGGCTCCTCAGTTTGCTTCACCACATCGACCTTGACCGGATCGAGGCTTTCCAGGAAAGCGCGGGTATCGACCGGATCGAATTTCTCGTCATGGCCGAAGACGATCAGGAAGAACTTGTCCCTCGTTGCCAGATGGAAGCTTTCACAACCGAAAACCGGATGATGCAGCTTCGGCAGGCGATTGAGGACGAGCATGCCGCCGATCGAGAACAGGACGGCGAACAGCACCGTCAGCTCGAAGGTGATCAGCATGAAGGCTTGCGGTGTGACGGTAGGGCGGCTGCCGACCAGGATCGGATAGTCCAGATGCAGCCAAGCTTGCATGCCATAGCCTGTTGCTGCCCCGAACAGCCCACCAAAAAAAGTCAGCCAAGCGACCCGCTGGTCGCGAAAATCGAGTGCCTCAGCCAATTCCTCGATCGGAAACGGCGAATAGGCGTCGATACGTCTGAAGCCGGCATCGCGGCTGCGCTTGACCGCCTCGATCAGGCGCTCCGGCCGGTCGAACTCGGCCATGAGGCCGAAGAGCGGATGCTGGGCGCCCGGCTCATGCATGCTGCGCCTCGCTCTCTTCGAACCGGGCTTCCTTGATTTCAAAAACGGAGATGACCGGCAGGAAGCGGACAAAGAGCAGGAAGGGCACGAAGAAGACGCCCAGCATTCCCGCAAACAGGCTCCAATCCCACAAGCTCGGATGATAATTGTCCCAGGACGAGACCAGATAGTCGCGATAAAGTGTCGTCACCAGCAGCATATACCGCTCGAACCACATCCCCAGCGTGACGGCGGCACTAACGAGAAACAGGCAGAGCGGATTGCGCCGTGCCCAGCGCAACCACAACAATTGCAGCGGAATGAAATTCGCAACCACCGCACCCCAATAGCTCCAGGCATAGCGGCCGGTCAGCCGGTCCATCAGGGTTCCGAGATCCTGCTTGTCGCCGCTATAGAAGGCATCGAAAACTTCCGCGCAATAGCCGTAAGCCGTCATCAACCCGGTCGCCAGTACGAATTTGCCGAGGAGATCGAGATGCCGCTCGGTGACAAGCATTTCCAATCCGAGCACATGGCGCAGAACCACCGCAATCATGGAGACCACGGCGAAGCCAGAAAAAGCGGCACCCAACACGAAATAGGGCGGGAAGACGGTCGATGTCCAACCTGGCATCGGTCCGGCCGCCAGCAGAAGCGAGATCTCCGAATGGACCGAGACAACCAGCGGCACGGCAATCGCCGCCGTCAGTCGGTAGCTCTGGCGCCAGCGCGTCCAATGTCGCGCGGAGCCACGCCACCCCAAAGCCAGAAGCCCGTAGAACACCTGCCATCCGCGCGTTTTTGCCCGGTCCCGTGTGGTGGCAAGATCGGGCACGATGCCGATATACCAGAAAAGCAGCGACACCGTGAGATAAGTGAGGACGGCAAAGAAATCCCAGGTCAGCGGGCTGCGGAACTGCGGCCAGATCGTCATCGTATTGGGATAGGGCGCCATCCAGTAGAACAGCCATGGGCGACCCAAATGCAGGATCGGATAAAGCCCGGCGCAGATCACCGCGACCAGTGTCATCGCCTCGGCGAAGCGATTGAGCGAGTTGCGCCAATGCGCCTCCAGCAACAGCAGCATCGCGGAAATCAAGGTGCCGGCATGGCCGATGCCGAGAAACCAGATGTAATTGGAGATGGCGAGGCCCCAATTGACCGGGATGTTGTTGCCCCAGACGCCGATACCGCGCCAGAACAGCACCCCGGCGGAAATACAAAAAATCAGCAGCAGGCAGAGCGCACAGCCGAAACAGACCAGCCAGGCGACCGGCTTGGGATAAGCCAGCGGAAGACGCGTCACCTTGTCTGCCGGTATAATATGGCCGGATTGAGTCTGCGCCGGTTGCTGCGCCATGCTCATCCTTCTCCCTCGTGACCCACGGGATTTGTCTCGATCCGGGCGAGATAGGTAGTCCGCGGCCAGGTATTCGCTTCCTCAAGCAGGCTGTAATTCCGATCATCTGCCTTTTGCCGGCTGACCTCCGTATCGGGATCCATGACATTGCCGAAAACAATGGCTTTGCTGGGACAGGCCTGCTGGCACGCGGTGACGACATCGCCATCGCGCAGCTTGCGCCCGTCGATCTCGGCAGCAATACGCGCTTCGCTGATCCGCTGGACACAATAGGTGCATTTTTCCATGACGCCGCGCTGCCGGACCGTGACATCCGGATTTCGCATCGCCTTCATCGCCTCGGGATCGTCGCCGGTATAATCGAACCAATTGAAACGACGCACCTTGTAAGGGCAATAAGACGAACAGGTGCGCGTGCCGATGCAGCGATTATAGACCTGTAGATTGAGTCCATCGAAACTGTGGACGGCCGCATTCACCGGACAACCCATCTCGCAAGGTGCCTGTTCGCAATGCATGCAAGGGACCGGCTGAAAATAGGATGCGGGCTCGTCGGGCGATCCCTCGTAATAGTGATCGACCCGCAGCCAGTGCATCTCTCGGCCCATGGCGACAAGGTCCTTACCCACCATGGGAATATTGTTTTCCGCGGCACAGGCAACCACACAGGCATTGCAGCCGATGCAAAGATCGAGATCGATCGTCATGCCCCAGGACGGATCGTCCCATTTATGCCGGGGATAGAAGGTCGCCGTATGATGTTGCTCATTCGGTGTCGATGCCGGCCGAGCTGCCGCCTTATCAGTGCCCAAGGCCGAAACATTGATCAGGCGGACGAAGTCGAATCCGTCCATCCCCTGATGCAATTGCGTCGTTGCTACATCCTGCTGGCGGCCCGTGCCCGAAAGCTGCGCGCCTGGAACACGCCAGGGATCACCGCTATCGCGCAACGCAAAGGCATTGCAGCCAAGCCCGGCGGAAAGCGGGCAGCGCGACCGCCCATAGCCGAAATTGACGGTGATGGTTCGCGCTTCCTGGCCCGGTAGGATCCATACCGCGCCTGTGAGACTCCTCCCCGCCGCTTCCAGCCGAATCTCATCACCGTTCCGCAACTGCCGTTTCGCTGCCAGTTGCGGACTGATCAGGATGACATTGCCCCAGGTTATCTTTGTCAGCGGCTTCGGCAGCTCCTGCAGCCAGGCATTGCTGGAGAAGCGTCCATCCCAGATCGTGGGATCGGGCCGCAGGATAACGCTCACCCCGCTAGCCGCGAAGTCCTGGATTTTCCCCTCTTCCGGTACGGCAACCGCATCGCCAATAATCGCCGGCTCGATGAAAGCAGCCGCCGTCCCTGGCACATAGCCACGATAGAGCGCATCGGTCCATCGCGCGTCGAAGTCGTCACGCCAGTTTTGCCGCCAGGTTTCCTGGACGATCTCTCGGCCATCGCGCGGCGTACCGAGCAACCCGGCCAGGATCTCGTGTTGCGACCTTACCGTGTAGAAGGGCCGCACCAGCGGCTGAATGATCGTTGCCGTACCATCGATGGCGCGCGCATCGCTCCAGCTTTCGAGCTCATGGGTGATCGGCAGGTGCCAGTGGCTGAGCTGCGCGGTTTCGTCATCATGAAGCCCGGCATGAATGCGCAGCTCGACCCTTTCGAGATGTGCGGCGAAATCGAGATCGGCGAAGCCGGCATAAACCGGATTGACGCCGATCATGAGCAAGGTGGAAACCCGGCCGGAGGCCATATCGGCCACCAGCTTCGCGAAGGAAGCCTCCCCATCCGGCGGCAGGACACGGATCGGCTCTGTAAAGCGCAAGGTCTTGCCGAAACTGCCGAGCCGGTTATTGATGAGCAAGGTGAGTGCCTGGAGCTGCGGCGCATGATGGCTGCCGATGGTGACCAGTGCCCTTCCCGCTTGGCCTTTCAGCAACCGGCCAACCAGCTCAACCCAGGTCCGCTCTCTATCATTCAGGTCCGCCTTTGACTCCGTCGCAATATTCAACGCCGCCGCGACGCCCAGCAACAGCGCGGCGATACGCTCATGTGCTGCGATCAATCGCTCCTCGGCCATTGCACCGGTTGTGGTCGGGGTCGGCTCGGCGACGAACAGACGGACGCCGTCCTCCCCCCGCGACAAGCCACGACGGCGTTTTGCCCACAAGCCCGCTTGCATCGTTTGACGGGGACCGGCACCGAGGAAATCATCATCCAGGCTGACGACAATCTCCGCCTGGTCGAGGCCCAGCTGCTGTTCCAGCGGCCGCCCGAACACCAGGCGCGCCGCCTCCAGGCGACGGTCATCGCTGATCGGCTCGAAAACATGCCAATCGGCCTTGGGCCAGCGCTGTATCAGCATATCGATCTGATGGGTTAGACTCGGTGAGGTCACCGTGCCGGTGAGCAGGTGAAAACCTTCGCCTTGTGTCCCATCGAGCATCGCCGCCCGGGCTTGGAGTACATCATCGAAAGCGTTCCAGCTTGCCGGACGATCGAGATGACGCGGCGATTGCGACCGGTCCGGATCATAGAGGCCAAGCAATGCCGCCTGGGTGAACGCATCGCAGGCACCCAGGCTGGCCGGATGGTCCGGATTGCCTTCAAGCTTGACCGGTCGCCCGACATAGGTTTTACCGAGCACCGGCTGGGCATAGCCATTCAGCGTAACGGCCGTCGCATACCATTTCGGCTTGCCGGGTACGATGGATTCCGGCGTGTTCACATAGGGAAGTGCCGTTTCATCCTCTTTGCCATCACATCCCGTGAGCCCCGCCATCGCCAGGGACGCCCCCATCGCCTTCAGCAAGGTGCGGCGTGCCAATTTTGTCTGCTGTGCCGCGAGCGCGGGAAATTCGGCGTCGAGAAAACGGGTGAACTCAGTTGTCCGTGAAAGTTCATCCAGGCTGCGCCAGAATTCCCGCCCGCTCTTGCCTTTCAGCCGCCCCCGCAGGCTTTCGAGATTAGGTGCCGGCCTGTCAGGTTTTGGTGCATGATCCATCGTCATCGCCGTCACCTGTGGCAGATATTGCAGTCGTCGAGCTGATCCGGCCGAAGACCATATGCCTTGACCATCCGCTCGCCGTATTCCTTGTGTTCCGTCGAATTCTCGTTCCAACCCGACCAGTCCATTCGCGTGACTTCGGATGGCGGCCGCAAGTGAGGTCCCGGATCGCGGTGACAATCGAGGCACCAGCGCATCTGGAATGGTTGGGCGCGCGTCATCAGCGGCATCTGGTCGACGCGGCCATGGCAGGTGACGCAAGGAACGCCGCGGGCGATATGGATGGAATGATTGAAGTAGACGTAGTCGGGTAGCCGGGCGACGCGCTGCCATTCCAATGGCTTATTCTCGGCAAGGCTTTCGCGCACCGGCGCCAGCATGGGTGCGCCGGTCCAGACCTGCGAATGGCAGGTCATGCAGATATGGGTGCTGGGCAATCCCGCCTTCGGCCCGGCATCGACCGTGGTGTGGCAATAACGACAGTCGATCCCTAGCTCACCGGCATGGTGCTTGTGGCTGAAAGGTACCGGCTGGTCTTTCACCCATCCTACAAGCGTCGTGTAGGTTGAATCCATCTCCCCTCCAACGAACAGAGTGGCGACGAAGATCAGGAGGACGATGACAAGACCTACGGCACGAAGCCGCGTATCGGCCGATGCCGTAAAGATTTGCGGCATGAGCACGCCCCTGCGATGCGCATTACCAAGCTCAACATCGCAGGGTGCTGGAAGTTCCGGTGCGGATATTGCCGCACCGCCATATTCAATTCTACCGACAGTTAGAGATGGAACAGGTCATGAGGAAAGCGGGCGACAGCTTTCTTGCCTGGATGGCATCAGGCAGTCCGGCAATCGGCCGAAGTCACCCGTCCTTATTAGAACCGCATCGGCATTATTCGCCGGCTTCCGTCAGTTGCCGAACCGATTGATCATCCAGGTCGAGTTGCACACCGGCTAGAAGCTGCTGGAGCTGTGTCTCGCTGGTGGCACTGGCAATCGGCGCCGTGACGCCGGGACGTTTCAGCAGCCAGGCCAAGGCCACCTGCGCCGGCGTCACTGTATGCTTGGCCGCCACATCGTCGAGCGCCTGGAGGATGCGCTGGCCGCGGACATCGAGATACTTTTCGACGTCTTCGCCACGTTCTTTGCCCTGCAGGTCCTGCTTGCTTCGGTACTTGCCAGTCAGGAATCCGCTGGCCAGTGAAAAATAGCTGACCATGCCGAGCTGCCGGTTCTGGCAGAGTTGCTGCAGTTCCCCTTCATATTCCGCACGGTCATAGAGATTGTAGCAGGGCTGCACCGCCTCATAGCGCGGATAGCCTTGGTTTTCGCAGAGATCCAATGCTTCCGCCAATCGGCTGGCAGAGAAATTGGACGCACCGATGACGCGGACCTTGCCCTGCTTCACCAACTGGGCATAGGCATCGAGGGTTTCCGCCTGGGGAACCGTGTCGTCATCGCGATGGGAGAAATAGAGGTCGATGTAGTCCGTTTGCAGCCGCCGCAGAGACGCTTCGATCGCCTTCAGGATATAAGCCCTGGACAAACCTTTCGAATCGCCGCCCATATCCATGCCGACTTTGGTTGCAATAACGACTTTGTCCCGGCCGCCGCGCTTCTTCAACCAGCTACCGATGATCGTTTCGGATTCGCCGCCCTGATGACCATCGCCCCAGATCGAATAGACATCCGCCGTGTCGATGGCATTGAAGCCCGCGGCAACGAACATATCGAGCAGGCGATGCGATGTTGCTTCATCTGCCGTCCAACCGAAGACATTCCCGCCGAAGACCAGCGGTGCGATCTGCAGGTTCGACCGGCCCAGTTCACGCTTCTGCATCTCTCCACCTTTTTTCCCGATATATCCGAATTTATTTTGCGAGATAGTCGCCGGTCGACATCACGCAGGCAAAACCGCCGGCAAGGACGGCGCCGGTGACGGATTTGATCAACGGTTGCCTGATCTCCGCGGATGCATCCGGGCAACCGGTCGCATCCATGATGAAATCGACATAGTAATCAAGGTCATGGCCCTGGCGCGCTGTGGTTTCACAGCAGTAATTCGTCATGAAGCCGGTCACCGCGATGCGATTGACTTTTTCCCGCTTGAAAGTTTCATCCAGGCCGGTGCCGACGAAGGCGGAATACCGTCCCTTGGTAATCGTCAAGGCACCCTTCTGCAGTTTCAGGCGGGGATCGAGATCGACATCCGCAGTGCCTTCGACAAAGCTGATTTCGCCCGGCTGCCCGGTGAAATCGAACATGCGGCCGGCATCGCTGCCGTCCTTCTTATGAACATGCTTCACATAAACAATAAAATCGCTGCGCGACGCCGCATGATCGATCAGGCGATTCATATTGGCGATGGCGACGTCGTTTCCTTCGACAAATAAAGGCGACCCGGCCGTCGTGTATATCTTCTGGACGTCGATCAGCAATAATGCCGCGCGCATGCCATTCTCCTTTACGACCGATCTGTCTGGTGCCAGTTCCTGCCGGATGCAAGGGAGCGCGGCATCGATGACACGGCGCTCCTTTGTTTTAGTAGCCGATTGCGCATCCATCCTTGCGCGGATCGGAGCCACCGGTCAGCGAGCCACGATCCCAGTCGATCAGCACCGCCTGGCCACCGCCATGCGGATCGCCGGCCAGTTCGCAGCGATGACCGCGTTCCTGCAAGCCGCGCAGACTTGCCGCCGCGACGCTACGTTCCACCAGAACCGTCGATCCGTCATGGAAGACGCGTGGCTGGTCGAGCGCCGCCTGGACGTCCATCTCGAAATCCAACACATTGGTGAGCAGGCGGACATGGCCGAAGGGCTGATAATCGCCACCCATCACGCCATAAGGCATCATGGTGCGGCCGTTTCGCACGGCCATGCCCGGCATGATCGTGTGCAGCGGGCGCTTGCCGGGCTCGATGCAATTCGGATGCTTCGGATCCAGACGGAAGCCGCTGCCGCGATTCTGCAGGACGATGCCGCTCTTGCGGGTCACCACGGAGCTGCCGAAGGAATGGTAGGTCGAGTTGATGAAGCTGACCGCGTTGCGGTCCTTGTCGACGATCGAGATATAGACCGTGTCCGACTTCTCTCGCAGCGACGGCGGCAGATCTCGCATCGCCCGGTCCGGCCGGATCGCCGCGCGCAGCCGCGCCGCATATTCCGGCGACAGCAATTCTTCGACCGGCAAGTTCTGTTTCTTGGGATCGGCGATATAAAGGTCGCGATCGCGATAAGCGAGCCGCGCCGCTTCGATCTCCAGATGCAGCCGGTCGGCCGAATATGGATCGAGGCTGGCAAGATCGAAGCCGGAGAGGATGTTCAGCATGATCAATGCCGTCAGACCCTGATTGTTCGGCGGCATCTGGTAGATGTCGGCAGCGCGATAAGTCGTCTTGATCGGCGTGACATACTCGCCGGCCGCCGCTGCGAAATCTTCCTTGGTGTGCAGGCCGCCGAGATCTTGCAGCGTCTTCACCATGTCTTCCGCGATCTCGCCTTCATAGAAGGCGGCACGGCCCTGGGCCGCGATCGCGCGCAATGTCGCGGCCAGCGCTGGCTGGCGATGTACCTCACCCGCCTGCAAGGCGCGGCCTTGCGGCAGGAAGATCTCCTTGGCGACGGCATTGCTCTCGAGGTTCTCGACACTGTCGGCCCAGTCGAAAGCAACCCGATCGTGGACGACATAGCCTTCCTCGGCATAGCGGATCGCCGCAGCCAGTGCCGCCGCGATGCCCTTCCTGCCGTGATCCTGCAACAGCCGGCACCAGGCATCGATCGCACCGGGAACCGTCACCGCATGCGGGCCATAGGTCGGGATCTTGGTCATCCCCCTCGACAGGTACCAATCGCTGGTCGCCGCCATCGGCGCCCGGCCCGACCCGTTGAAAGCCAGGACCTCGCCATTGCCCTTGGGGCTGTAGAGCACGAAGCAGTCGCCACCGATACCGGTCGATTGCGGCTCGACCACCGCCTGGACGGCGGCGGCGGCGACCGCCGCATCCATCGCATTGCCGCCGTCACGCAGCATCTCGATGGCGGCCAGGGTGGAAAGCGGATGCGAAGTCGCCGCCATGCCGCCAAGGGCACGGACCGGTGAACGACCTGGGAAATGAAGGTCTCGGGAGAATTTGCTCATGGTGGACTTTCCAGCAGAAATGAGTGAGTTAGAGGGGAAGTTCGGTTACTTCTCGCGTTTGGTGCCTAATATCTGGGCGATCGAGAGCATCAGGATCGACAGAACGATCAGGCAGGTTGAGATGGCGGCGATGGTGGGATCGACTTCGTCCCGTAACGCGCTGAACATGCGGCGCGTCAGGGTCGTCGTATCTCCGCCCGAGATGAAGAGTGAGACGACGACTTCATCGAAAGAGGTGGTGAAGGCGAACAGGGCGCCGGAGACGATCGAGAACCGGATCTGCGGCGCAGTCACCTGCCAGAAGGCCGACAGCCGACCGGCACCAAGGCTGCGCGCCACGCGTTCCTGGTTCATGTCATAACTCCGGAACCCGGAAAGCACCGTCAGCACGACCAGTGGAATGGCGAGGACGGTATGAGCGAGAACCAGGCCGGTCAGCGTGTTGTTGATGCCGATCCGGGCATAGAGGAAGAAGGTACCGATCGCGATCAGGATCACCGGAATGATCAACGGCGCCGTCAGGATCATGTTGATGATGCCGGTGAAGCGCAGCACGCTGGCATTCATGGCATAAGCCGCGGCGACGCCGATCGGCGTCGCCAGGAGCGTCGTCATGACGGCGACCTTGACCGAGACGATCGTGGCATCGCGCCATTCGATGGAGCCGAAATATTCATGGTACCAGCGCAGCGACCAGCTTGGCGGCGGGAACTGCAGAAGCGTCGTATCGGAGAACGACATCGGCACGATGATCAGGCAAGGTGCAATGAGGAAGAACAGCACGAGACCGCCGACCACATAGAGCCATAGCCGTTGCCAATGTGTAATGGGAAGACCTGTCTGATCGCTCATTTCCCACCCCATGCAGCCTTGATCTGGCCGCGCAGCAACCAGTTGAAGAAGCCGAGAAGACCGAAGGTCACCGCCAGCAGGAGAACGCCGAGCGCGCTGCCGGCGCCCCAATTGGCATAAAGACTGGTCGTCTGCTGCATGCGCATCGCCCACATGATGACCTTGCCGCCACCCATCAAAGCCGGGGTAACGAAGAAACCAAGGCAGAGCACGAAGGTAATGACGACGCCGGCCGCCAAGCCCGGCAGGGAGAGCGGAAAGAAGATTTGCCAGAACGTGGCAACCGGTCCCGCCCCGAGATTCATGCCGGCCCGTTGATAATCGGCACTGATCGATTTCATCGAGGCATAGAGCGGCAGCACCAGGAAAGGCAGCATAATATGGGTCATGCCGATGAGGACGCCGGTGAAATTGTTCACCAGCGCCAGCGGCTGGTTGATGATACCGAGGTCGATCAGCCAGTCGTTGACCAGGCCCTTGCGCTGCAGGATCACCAGCCAGGCATAGGTGCGTACCAGGACCGAGGTCCAGAACGGCAGGATAACGAGGATCATGCAGATAGACGCGGCGCGGCGCGGTATCTGCGACAGCATGTAAGCCAGCGGATAGCCGAGCAGGATGCAGATGGCGGTCACGCCGAAGGAGACCTCGAACGTCGTCACGAACGTCTTGACGTAGGAGCTCTGCTCAACGAAACGCTCATAATTGACAAAGCTGAGCATGCCGTTTTCGTCATAGAGCGACAGCCAGAACAGCCAGCCAACCGGCAGGATGATAATGAGGCCGACCAGGAATAGGCTTGGCGAACAGAGACCGAGCAATCCCCAGACCTCGTTGCGGGCATTGCGTTTAAGCACGGCGACATTCAGCTCGCCCGAATCGTCATCGACCCGCTTGCCCGGATCGGTCACGACGGCCGTCATGATTCCGCCTGCACGATGGCGGCATCCTCGGCATCGATCCGCAAATGGATCGGCTCGCCGGCAGCCGGCAGGCGGGAGAGGACATCACTGCGGCAATAATCCCGCAGTGCCATGACCTGGCCGTCCCGCAAGGTCGCATAGCAGATGAAGCTGTCGCCCTGATAAACGATCTCGCGCACCGACCCGGTGAAGAAATTGCCACGATCGCCGTTCACGCCATCGGCCACGCGGACCTTTTCCGGTCGCGACACCAGCCAGTGCTGACCGGCATGCGGCACCTGCGACCGGGTCTCGATCTGCCTGCCTTCATACCAGGCAACGCCGTCGCGGCAGTCCACCGGCGTGAAATTCGATTCACCGATGAAGCCGGCAACGAATTGCGTCTTCGGGGTCGAGTAAAGAATCTCCGGCTTGTCCAACTGCTCGATGCAGCCGTTATTCATGACGGCGATGCGATCCGACATGGTGATCGCCTCGCGCTGGTCATGGGTGACATAGACCGTGGTCATGCCGAGCCGACGATGCAAGCTGCGCAATTCGATCTGCATATGCTCGCGTAGCGACTTGTCGAGCGCCGATAGCGGTTCGTCCATCAGCACGATGCGCGGTTCGAAAACGATCGCACGCGCCAGCGCAACCCGCTGCCGCTGTCCGCCCGACAGCTGATCGACCCGGCGGTCGGCATAGCCGTCGAGTTGGACCTGATGCAAGGCCTGCTCCACCTGGCGCGCGATTGTCGCCTTGTCAACGCGACGCTGCTTCAGCGGAAAAGCGATATTGTTGAAGACGTTCATATGCGGGAAAAGCGCATAATTCTGGAACACCATGCCGATATTGCGCTTATGCGGCGGCATGGTGATGACTTCGTCGGGGCCGATCTTGATGCTGCCGGAATTGGCGCGGACGAAGCCGGCGAGAATCATCAGCAGGGTGGTCTTGCCGGAACCCGAAGGCCCCAGCAAGGTGAGGAATTCACCGGGCGCAACGTTGAGATCGAGATCTTTCAGAACATCCTGCGAGCCGAAACGCTTGACGATCTTGCGTATGCTGATGGGCGGAGCAGATAGCACGACAGACAAGTGGCACTCCCTTTGCGATCACTTGATGAAAGATGACGATCTGCCGGGACACGCCATTTAAGGAATGTCCCGGCAGACCCTCTGGTTCGGCTATTCTGACGCCGTTATTCCTGGATGAGATTGTCGAATTTCTCGCTCGCTTCGACCTGATGCTCGCCCCAGAAGACAGGATCCAGCAGGACCTCATGCTTCATATTCTCCGGCGAGGAGTTGATGCTCGGCAATTTGTCGGCCGGAATCTTGCCGGTATCGAAGGCCTTTTCGTTGACCGGGCCGTTCGCGCCCAACATCGGCAGGTTGGCCTGGAGATCCGGGCTGACGAAACGAGCCAGCGCCTTCATCGCCAGATCCTTGTTCTTCGACCCCTTCGGGATGACCATGCAATCGGCAGTGAAGACGCCATTGTCATAGCTGAAGGCAACCGGCGCGCCTTCGGTCTTCAGCGTGGTCGCGCGACCGTTCCAGATGCTGGCCATATCGACCTCGCCATCCTTGACGAGTTGCAGGGCCTGCGCACCCGAGGACCACCAGACGTCGATATTCGGTTTGATCTTTTCCAGCGACTTGACCGCGCGGTCGATATCCAGCGGATAGAACTTGTCCATCGGCACGCCATCGGCCAGCGCCGCAACCATCAGGCTTTCCGTCGGGAAGGCGCCGAGTGCACGGCGGCCTGGGAACTTCTTCACATCCCAGAAATCCTGCCAGCTTTTCGGACCGTTGCCGTCCTTGAAGACGTCGGTGCGATAGATCAGCACGACCGAGGTATAGCTGATGCCGACCCAGTCGTCCTTGACCAGTTGCGGATTGATGCCGTCGGATTTGATGACGTTGTAGTCGAGTTTCTCGAACAGGCCTTCCTTGGTGCCGCGTGCGCATTCATCGGCGCCCATTTCGGCAATGTCCCATTTCACGGCATTGCCGGTCACCTGCAGACGAACATCGTCCAGGCCGTTGGTGGTATCCTGCTTGATGGTGATGCCGAGCTCCTTGGCCACCGGATCGAAGAAGGCCTTGGTCTCCGCCTCCTGATAGGTGCCGCCGAAGGACGCCACCGTGATCGTTCCTTCCGCATGAGCCGCGCCCGCCATGGCTAGCGTCGCGCCGGCCAGGGCAAAAATCCCAGCAAGTTTTACTTTTCCCATTTATCCCTCCCGGAAATGTAATTCGTATTCTCATTGAGTACGATATTGTATACAATAATGAATGTAGAGGCAGACTCACGGAAAAGTCAACCGCTGCGTCCGGTGCAAAAACCGTGCGTTTTTCGGTTGCGTTATTGCCTAAGTGACGAGACCTGACTTATTTCGTTGCGAGTTGGACCAATCGGTCTCTTGGAGTCGAATGTTTTATGCGAGCACCCCGCAAGACCCTGCGCGCTTCGGTCTATGAATCGCTGAAAGGCATGATCGTCACCGGAGATTTGCAGCCGGGGACTCGCGTTACCGAAAGCGAACTGGCCGAGCGCCTCAAGGTCAGCCGCACCCCCGTGCGCGAAGCTTTGAACCGGCTGGAGCAGGATGGCCTGGTCATCGGCCGGCCGCGTCAGGGCTATACCGTCAAGGACTTCGATCTTCATACCTTCCGCGAAGCGTTCGAAATCCGCGAATTGCTGGATGGCTACGCAGCGGAACTGGCAACGGCCAATATCGATGCCGCCGGCAAGGAACGCCTGTGCGGCATGGTGCAGGAATGCGAGCGGCTCGCCACGCTATCGGATCATTCGACCGAAGCGATGTTCGCGGAGCTGCAGCTCGGCATCGACATTCACCGCGTCATCGCCGAAATCGGCGGCAATGAGACCTTGTGTCAGGTTCTGTCCAGCCTGTTCGACAAATGCCAGCATTATGTCTGGATGGAATTGCTTTGGCTCGATGAATGGAAATCCGCGCGCGACGAGCATACGGAGATCGTCGACGCCATTTGCGCTGGCAAAGCCAGCCTCGCCAGCGAGCTGGCCCGCAAGCACGTGCGGGGATCCCGTAACAATATCCTGCGCCTGCTGCAGACGAAGACGGCTTACCGCACCTTCCTCGCCCGCGCCTCCTGAAACGCCAGGTCCGATTATATCAGCGTATCCGCGGCGATGCCCCAAAGCCGGATCGGCTTGCGTTTGCCGCGGATGCAATGCTCGCCAAGATCGGTGAAATCCGCCAGGATCGTTGCGCCGCTTTCCTGAATCGCGCGCCCGATCAGGTCGTCGCTGGCGACAATGGCGCGCTGCACCACACGGCTCATATTTTCGATCCGGCTCGCCATATTGACGGTATCGCCGACGACGGCGAATTCCAGCCGCTGTTCCGTACCGATATTGCCCAAGGTCGCCGGACCGTAATTGAGGCCGATACCGATCTGGATGCGGGGTTCCCCGGCGGCGGCGCGGCGGCGGTTCCAGTGCCTGAGCGCCCGCGCCATATGCTGGGCCGCGATGACGGCATTGGTCGCATCCGTCCGGCCTACATAGGGTGTACCGAAGGTGGCCATCAGCCCGTCGCCGATATATTTGTCGATGGTGCCGTTTTGCGTGAAGACCGCCGTTTCGACCAGCTTGCGGAAATCGCGCAGCAATTCGATGATCTTCTCGCCCGGCATCGTCGCGACCAGCTCGGTATAGCCGTAGATATCGGCAAACAGAACCGCGATCGACTGTTCCCGCGCCAGGCCGGTCGCATCGCCGGCGCGGATCAGTTCCTCCACCATATTCGGCGAAAAATGACGCGCAAGCTGCGCCCGTTGCAATTGCACAGCGGCGAGCTGCGATTCCAGCTGCTTGAAATCGGTGATATCGCGCATGGATCCGACTATGCGCACGGCCTTGCCGTGATCAAAGACGATGAGACCACGTGCGACGATCCAGTGAACTGCCGCCCCGGCATCTTTCACCCTGGCTTCGAAGCGGAATTGCTGCTCGCCCGCCGCGATGCAATGGTCAAGATTGGCGATGACCGCGCCCCGGTCCTCTTCCATGAAACAACCGAACAGCATATCGGGTGCATGTTCGGGGATCAGGATCGACAACTGCAGGATCTCATGCAGCCGCGGCGAGCAATAGATCGTCCCCTCTCTCAGGCTCCAATCCCACAGCCCGTCATTCGCGCCGCGCGCCGCCAACGCATATCGTTCGCGGCTGAGGCGCAGCGCCTCATTGACCTGCGCCCGGTCGATGGCGCCGGCAATCAGGGCGGCGGCCGTCTTCAGCACATCGATATGCAGGGCGCTCCACTGGCGTTCCCGGCGGCAATCATCCAGCCCCAGAAAACCCCAGACTCCGGATTGCAGCATGACCGGCACGGAGATGAAGGCCTGGGTGCCGTGTTCAATAAAAGTCTGCCGCGTTTCGCCCGTCACCGTCGACAGCGTCGCCTGGACGATTTCACCGCGCATCCGCGCCTCGGCCCAAGCGCTCAATTGGCCTTCGGCTTCCGTCAGCAGAATATTGTGATAGCGGGCATCATCGCTCAGCCGCGCCAGACCGGGACTCGCCCAATCATAACGGCAGCTCTCCGCCGGCCGGCCATCGGGCGCTGGATGAAACTCGAATAAAGTCACCCGGTTCACCTCGGTCGCATGGCCCAGCCGGTTGAGCAGTTCCTGGATGCCGGCGGACCAATTCTCATTGCCGATCAGCTTGGTCGCGGCATAGCCGATCGCATCGAGCATGGCGGTGCGACGCGCCAACTCATCGATGGGCGTTTCGTAATTAATCGCCTGTGTTGCCAGAACCACGGTCATGTCTGTGCCCGAAGCGGTGTGAACAGGGATAATCTTTTGGGAGCCGGCGCTTTCCGGCGCCGAAATGGATCATCCCACATGACAACAAAAAAGTCGCGTTTAATTTGTAGCTTTTTCCCCAGAAATGTTGGAATTCTTGTGGGAATCATTCCTTGCATCAAATTCCGCTGCCTGGATTTCCAGCCTAGGATGCCAGGCCACATTGGGCCTGAATGCCTCGATCGTCGTTTTTCTACTATTGAAAGCGCATTTTCAGTCTCGTTCGGCCATACTGAGACTTGGATCCGTTCATGACGTCAGCCGCGAGGTATGGCCCATGCAGAAAGACGCGAACCTGGCAGCAGCCCGCATTCTGAGCCCGCTGCGCAACACCACCGAGGCGGCATCCGTCGATGCCCTGATCGACGAACAGCTCCGGCACTTCTCCATCGATCCGGCCTCGACTTATGGCCAGGCGCTGGGGCGTCTCACGGCCAGCCTGTATACGGCCAATATGGCGACCCATGATCTCTGGGCGGCGACCACCCAGGCGCTTGCCGGTCTCGATCGCAAGGACCGCATCGCCTGGTTCAATGCCAAACGCTTTGCCTGTTTCCAGCTCGCCAAGGTGCTCGACACCTTGCAGAACCCGATGCGCAGCACTTATCAATCGCTCGCCAATGACGGCGGTCCGGTTGCCGGGCGCGGTCCCTATCCGATTTTCGACAACGTGACGGCGATCTTCAGCGCGACGCCGGTCATTACCCGCACGGCGACTTATCTTTATGCCTGCGTCGAATGGGTGGAAGATGCGTTCAAGGGCAAGGAGCTGTTGCACGAAATCTATTCACGTCTCCTCAACCCCACCTCCATCAGCCTTGCCAATCATATCGTCGATGTCGAAGCGGGGCCGCGCGCCGGCGCGTATTTCGCCTGGAACTTCAATTCGGGCATGGCGGCCGTCGATGCGACCTTGGCCCATCTGGTCGGCTATCAGGACATCGTTTTGTCGAGCCGCAATGTCTATGGTGGTGTCTATCAATTGCTCCACGACTGGTATGGCAAACGCAGCAATCTCGATGTCGCTGTCGATTGGTTCGACGGGTTCACGGCGGATGATTTCGCGGTTGCGTTAAAGCGGATCGAACAAACATATGCCGACCGGCTCGCTGCCGGGCGCCATGTCTATGTCTATCTCGAAAGCCCCTGCAATCCGCACGGCTACGTCCTCGATGTCGCCGGCATCTGCCGCCGGGCGCATGAAAAAGGCCTGACCGTCATATGCGACGCAACCGTCGGCACGCCCTTTCTCCAGCCGACCTTGCGGCGCGAGGACCGGATGGAACGGCCGGATTTCGTCATTCACTCTTACACCAAGGATCTCGCCGGTTACGGCGCGACCACGGCCGGCGTGGTCATCGCCCGCAATGAGGACATGTTCCTGCCCAAGGGCGAGAGCGTGACGGTGACGGCGATCGATGGCAAGCCACGCCGGATCAACTGGGACGAGACCCTGTTCTGGAACGTCTATTACATCAAGGGTGCCTTCCTTGATGCCGACAAGGCCTATGAAGTCATCAATGGCATGCGGACGCTGGAGCTTCGCATGCTGTCGAAATGTATCACGACGACCGTGCTCGCGCGGGCGCTGGCCGCGCATCCCGGCATCAATGTGCATTGCCCTGCCGTGCCGGGCCATTCGAACGCCGATCTTTGCCGTGCGAACATGTTTCTGGGATTGCCGGCACCGTTATTCACCATCGACTTCGAGCCTGCACCGGGGCGGGAAGCCCTGCCCCGCAACGCCTTCAAGACCTTCTTCGATTCCCTCGAACCGGTTTTCGGGCTTCAAGTCAGCCTCGGCCAGACCAATACGGTCGTGCTCTGCCCGGCTCTCACCAGTCATTCGGAGATGTCCGATGAAGCCTTGAAGGATGCCGGCATCTCACGCACCACGATCCGCCTGGCGATCGGCTGCGAAGACCCCCGCGTCCTGCTTGCTCATATTTGCCGCGCAGCGGAACTCGCTTTCGATCCGGTGTCGCCCGGCTTCTCGGCACAATTCATGGCATCAGATGCGGTCGACAGCCTTTATGAAGCGGTCTATCTCGATATTCACCGCCGCTACATCGCCAGCAAACCGAGCATGGGCGATCTATTGAATTGAGTGGACCGATCAGCCGCAGGAAATTTCCGTGACCAGATCTTCCTTATCGAGTTTCACATTGGTGCGGTCCGGCATGTAATCCATCGTCACCGGTGTGTCCGGCTTGATCACGCGCACATGATGCTTCGGCACGGCATTCTCGATCTCACGGAACAGATCGACATCAAGCTTCTCGCCGATGCGGTCCTGCACCTTGCTTGCGCCGCAAGTATCGTCCGCCGCCGAAATGGGCTTTTGTTCGGGCTTGCTCGAACAACCGGCCACGGCAAGTGCGACACAGAAAAAAGCTGACGAAACCCAAAGCCGCATTGGTACTTCTCCCAGAATCAAGAACTTACCCCTTTTAACATATACACCCTCGCCAGCCTGTCACTTATTTGACATAGCACAAAAGAAGAAGGCCACCGGCGTCATGCCGATGGCCTTCGCAGTAGACAGGTTGGGTTCGAAAATCTATCCCCGCCAGCCTTTGCCCGGTTCGAGATTGGGCAGGAAGACAGTGAGCAGGCCGATCAGCGGCAGGAAACCGCAAACCTCATAGACCGTGGTGATGCTGGTCACGTCGGCCAGTTCACCCAGCACGGCTGCACCGACACCGCCGACGCCGAAAGCCAGTCCGAAGAACAGGCCGGCCACCGTTCCCACCTTGCCGGGCATCAGCTCCTGGGCATAAACGACGATTGCCGAAAACGCCGAGGAAAGGATGAGGCCGACCGGGATGGTGAGCGCCACGGTCCAGAACAGATCGACATGCGGCAGGATCAGGGTGAACGGCAGAACGCCCAGGATCGAGACCCAGATCACCAGCTTACGGCCGACCCGGTCACCGATCGGACCGCCGACCAAGGTGCCGACCGCCGCCGCGCCCAGAAAGACGAAGAGGAAGATCTGCGACGCCTGAACCGATACATGGAACCGGTCGATCAGATAGAAGGTGTAATAGCTGGTGATACTGGCCATGTAGAAGAACTTCGAAAAGATCAGTGCCAGCAACACACTGAGCGCCATGCCGATCTGACGGCGCGACAAATCGGGACGCTCGATCGCCTCGCGCTTACGCCCGGCCCGCGCCCGGCTATGCGCCTTGTACCAGTTGCCGATGCCACCCAGCACGACGATGGCCAGCAGAGCTGCCAGCGAGAACCAAGCGACGCTGTTTTGGCCGCGCGGCAGGATGATGAAAGCCGCCGCCAAGGGACCGATGGCCGAGCCGAGATTGCCGCCCACCTGGAACAGCGACTGCGCCAGGCCATGCCGGCCACCGGAAGCCAGCCGCGCCACCCGCGAGGATTCAGGATGGAAGACGGAGGAGCCCATGCCAACCAGTGAGGCCGCCAGCAACAGGACCGGGAAGCTGCTGGCACGCGACAATAGCAACAGCCCGACCAGGGTGAAGCCCATGCCGATCGACAGCGAATAATGCTTCGGCCGATGGTCGGTATAGAGCCCGACCACGGGCTGCAGCAGCGACGCGGTAATTTGATATGTCAGGGTGATAAGCCCGATCTGACCAAAATCGAGGTGATAGCCGTCCTTGAGCATGGGATAGATCGCCGGAAGGAGCGACTGCAGCATGTCGTTCAACATGTGACAGAAACTGATGCTCACCAGGACGGCCATGGCCGTCCTGTCTGCCGTATTGCGATCGGCTGTCGCCGCGATGGTCACGGAACTACTCCTTTGAAAAAAGACATAACGACACCAGCAGCGATTGCTTCGCCGCTGGATTAACGCAGAATACACGATAGAATAAGGCCTGCTTGCGGAAGTGGGCCAGCTTCTTTCGAGATCAGGCCATGGTCGAGAACACGAATGGTCAAAAACGCGACGAGTGAATCCCTGGAAACGATACCGAGGCCCATGGTGGCGCTCGGCAACGATTATCCGGCGAATTACGAAATCGCCCCGCACCGTCATGGCCGGGCTCAGCTTCTCTATAGCGGCACCGGGACGATGACCGTGCGGACCGAGCATGGCGCCTGGGTCGTGCCGCCGGAGGAAGGTGTCTGGATTCCCGCCGGTATCCAGCACAGCGTCGGTATGATCGGGCAGCTCACCACCAGCAGCATCTATATCGACATGGCCGCGGTTCCCGATATGCCGACGACATGCCAGGTGCTGTCGATCTCGCCTTTGATGCGCTCGCTGCTACAGGCCGCCGTCAATACCTCGCCGGAATACGAACCGCAAAGCCGCGACGGCCTGATCATGGCGCTGATGCTGGCGGAACTGCGCTTGTTGCCAGTGCTGCCCTTGTCACTGCCTTTTCCGCGACATCACAAACTGGCGCGACGCTGTCGTAACTTTCTCGAAAAGCCGCATCTGCATCAATCGATCGATGATTGGGCCGATACCATGGCGATGAGCCGGCGCACCTTCACCCGCCTCTTCAAGCGCGAGACCGGCATGAGCTTCGCCGTCTGGATACGCCAGGCCTGCCTCTTCTCTGCCTTGCGCCGTCTTGCCCAGGGTGACTCGGTCACGACCATCGCCCTGGATCTCGGCTATGACAGCCCATCAGCTTTCACCACGATGTTCAAACGAGTATTGGGCGTGCCGCCCAGCCGATACCTGGCCCAGCCCGCGACCAAACCATGACCCCGCAAACCGATACCGCCAAACCACGACAGCACCACCTTCTTGCCCGTTTCCTTCTCTTGGCCCTGCTCGCAGCCGGCATGCCGTTGCTTGCATCCTGCGCACCGCGGCTGCAAGCCATCGGGCCGGATATCCAGGCGCCTTTCCTCACGCCGGAATCGATCATCACGGCCGATGGTGCGGCCTTGCCGATGCGCACATGGCTGCCCCGTGATGATCGGCTGCAGGTGAAACCGATCAAGGCCGTCGTTCTTGCACTGCACGGCTTCAATGACTATTCGCGCGGCATGACCATTCCCGGCGCGGGCTTGGCCCGGCGCGGGATCGCTGTCTATGCCTATGATCAGCGCGGCTTCGGCGGCACGGCGGAGCGCGGGATCTGGCCGGGCGACAATCGGCTGGTCGCGGATCTGCGCGTCGCCATCGATCTGCTGCACAAAAAATATCCTGGCAAGCCGCTCTTCCTGCTGGGTGAAAGCATGGGCGGTTCGGTCGTTATGGCCGGTGCCGTTGAAAACCCCACCTTGCCGGTCGATGGCATCATCCTGGCCTCACCGGCGGTCTGGGGTTGGGAGACGCAGAGCAGCTTCAATCGCGACCTGTTGAATCTTGCCGTCCACACCATTCCCTGGATGCCGGTCTATGCCAGCGGCATCCGCGTCCAGCCATCCGATAACACCACGGCCTTGCGCGCCCTCGCTTACGACCCGCTGGTCATCAAGGACACCCGCGTCGATTCCATATATGGCCTCGTCAATCTGATGAGCCGGGCCTATCGCGCTTTGCCCTCGCTCTGCCGCGCCGATCTTGGCGAGCCGCGTTGCCTGATCCTGTATGGCGGCCGTGAGGATATTCAGGCTGATAGCGCCGTGCGGCAGATGCTGGCGAGCCTGCCGGATCTGCCGCCCGATCAATTGCGTCTGGCCCTCTATCGCGACGGCCATCATCTGCTGCTGCGCGATCTTGATGCCCAGACCGTCTTCACCGATATCGCCACCTGGATCGACAACCCCGCGCAACCACTCCCCAGCGGCGCCGACAAGGTCTCGCCGAAGGACTTCAAGCGACTTGGACGTTGATTGCTGTCAGGCCGCAACCGTTATCTGGCACTGCTCGCCAAGCCCGGCAACACCGAGCCGCATTTCCTGTCCCGGCCGCAGATAGACCGGCTCCGGCTTTTGCCCCATGCCGACGCCGGGCGGCGTGCCGGTCGAGATGATATCGCCCGGCTGCAGGCTCATGAAGCGGCTGAGATAGGCGATCAGGAACGGCACCTGATAGACCATGGTCCGGGTGTTGCCGTTCTGGAACATCTTGCCATCGACCGACAGCCAGAGATCCAGGTTATTGGGATCGGCGATCTCGTCGCGGGTCACCAGCCAAGGGCCGATCGGCCCGAATGTATCGCAGCCCTTGCCCTTGTCCCATGTGCCGGCCCGTTCAATTTGGAATTCCCGCTCGGAAACATCATTCACCACGCAATAGCCGGCGACGTAATCGAGCGCATCGGCTTCGGCGATATACTTGCCAGCCTTGCCGATGACGATGCCAAGCTCGACCTCCCAATCGGTCTTGACCGAACCACGGGGAATTTCCACCGCATCATTCGGCCCGCAGATGGCGCTGTTGGCCTTAAGGAAGAGCACCGGCTCGGCTGGCACCGCGACGCCGGCCTCCGCCGCATGATCGGCATAATTCAGACCGATGCAGATGAATTTGCCGACCCGACCGACACAGGGACCCAGTCGCGGTTGTCCGCCGACCTTCGGCAAGTTGTCGACCTTCAATGCCGCCAGACGGTGCAAACTCACATCCGAGAGAACATCGCCGGCGACGTCGTCGATGACGCCGGATAGATCGCGGATAATGCCAGCTCCATCCAGCAGGCCCGGCTTCTCCGCCCCCGCCGAACCGTACCGCAGCAATTTCATCTACCGTTCCTCTGACGCGCATGTGAAAATTGCGCGCATCATGCGATACTTCGCCGACGGTTTCAAATCGTCGCAAAATTCTTCCAGCCGGATTCGTCCTGGACGTTGACCATCGCTACGCAGGATTTCATCATCAAGTCAGCAGCTTGCCCGGATTCATGATGCCGTCCGGATCCAAGGCTGCCTTCACGCGCCGCATCAAGTCCAGTTCCAGCGGATCAGCAGTGCGTTCCAGCTCGGCACGGCGCACGGCACCGATGCCGTGTTCGGCGCTGATCGATCCTCCCAAGGCGAGGAGGATATCGTGGACGATCTCATTGATCTCCACCGTGTGCGCTTGAAAGATTTTCGGCTCCATATCGATCGGCTTGAGGATGTTGAAATGAATATTGCCGTCGCCGACATGGCCGAACGGCATCGGCCGCGCTGCCGGCATGGCCTTGAGCACGGCGGCCGTTGCGTCTTCCAGAAAACGCGGCACGCGGGAGACCGGCACGGAAATATCGTGACGGATCGATCCGCCCGCTTCCTTCTGCACCTCGGCCAGCGACTCTCGCATGCGCCAGAACTGCTGGCCTTGGGTGACGTTCAGCGCCACCACCGCATCGAGCACCAGGCCATTCTCGATCGCCTCCGCAAGCGCTTCCTCGGCAAGGCCACGTATATCGCCCCGCTCGCCACCGGCACCGAGTTCAATCAGCACATACCATGGATGCGACCTGTCAAAGGGATCGGCAACGCCCGGAACATATTGGCTGGCCAGTTCCAAAGCCAGGCGCGGCACCAGTTCGAAAGCCGTGATGGTATCGCCGGTGCGCGGGCGCAGGGCGGCCAGCAAGGCGACACTGGCCTCGGGTGATGGCACCGCCATCAGAGCAATCGCCGTCTGTTGCGGCAAGGGAAACAGCTTCAAGGCTGCCGCCGTGATAATGCCCAGCGTGCCTTCGGCTGCAATAAAAAGCTGCTTGAGATCATAGCCCGTATTGTTCTTGCGCAGCCGGCGCAGCCCGTTCCATATCCGCCCGTCCGGCAGAACCACTTCCAGGCCCAGTACCAGATCCCGCATATTGCCGTAGCGCAGGGTCATGACGCCGCCGGCATTGGTGGCGAGATTGCCGCCAATCTGGCAACTCCCTTCGGCACCGAGCGAAAGCGGAAACAGGCGGTCGGCCGCTTTGGCGGCGGCCTGCAAATTGGCAAGAAGGCAGCCGGCTTCAACGATAACGGTATAGTCCAGAGGATCGAGCTCGCGGATGCGATTCAGGCGGCCGAGATTGACCACAATCTGATTGCCGCTTGCAGACGGCACCGCGCCGGCAACCAAACCGGTATTGCCACCTTGCGGAACGATCCGGAGTCCGTTTTTCGCACAGACTCCGACGATGGCGCCGACCTGCTCGGTGGTGTCCGGCCGCAACACGATTGGCGCATCTCCGATGAGCAGGCCGCGCCATTCGGTTAAATAGGGCGCCATATCGGCAGGCTTGTCGATCCACCCCTTCTCGCCGACAATCTGCCGCAAGCTGTCCCGGATTTCCGCAGTCAATCTCGTCATGTTCATCCCTCGATCCCCATCGGCCGCTTGACCGCGCACCTTTAACGGCGGCCGCCGATTTCATCGAGATGGCGCAGCATATCGGCCGGATCTTCGAAGACCCGGTAGGCCCCGCTGCGCTCCAACTCGCCCTCTCCGTATCCACCGGATAGCAAGCCGATTCCCAACGCCCGCGCCCGCCGGGCCGCCAGCATGTCCCAGATGCTGTCGCCGACCACGCAGGCCGTTTCGACCTGCACATTCAGCCGTGCTGCCGCTTCCAGGAACAGATCCGGATCGGGTTTTGCGTATTTCACCTGGTCGCGCGTCACCACCGGCACGCGGTCGAAATCGACGCCGAGATTCTCGATGGTAACACGCGCCGTTTCCATCCGCCCGCTGGTGGCGATCGCCCAGGGAATCTTCGCTTCGCTCAACGCCGCCAATAATTCCCTGGCACCGGGCAAGGGACGAATGCGCGCCGACCGGCTGTTGAAGGATTCCGCATGCAACTGCCGCAACCGTTCGACACGCTCCGGTCCGATATCCAGGCCGGTTTCCCGCAGCAGAATATTCGTGAACAATCCGCCACTCATGCCGATCTTGCGATGAATACGCCAGACCGACAATTCGATCCCTTCCGCTTGCAGCGCGTCATGCCAGGCAAGCACGTGTTCATACACGCTGTCGATCAGCGTGCCGTCGAGGTCAAAAAGAAAAGATGTGTGAGGACGGGACATGACCAGGGTCTCCCTAAGCATACCGCCAAAGCGGCATTGACAAAGCGATGCTGCGCGAACGCCCAGCATGAAGGAAACCATAGTACAGAAATCACGCCGGGAATAAACCCATCCACCTGCAACATCCTTGTCACAGGTCGCCAGCCATTTCGCGTCAAGCGTAACGACGCCCGTATCGCTGCGGCGATCACTTGCCGACAGCACCGAGCGTCAGGTCCGCGCCCAGGCTGTAAACGGCAGGTTCCTGGATCGCCTCGCCATAGGCCTGGGCGAAAGCACGCGGGTTGCGTTCTTTCTGCTGCAGGAAAACTAGCGGGATCGTGTCATAAGTGTACCGTGCCACTTCCTGCGACGTCACCACGCCATCCTTCGGATATTTATCGGCAGCACCCTGCAGTCCTTGCAGGAAGACATAAGTCAGGAACCCATAACCCAATTGCACGCTTTCCGGCGCCATCTGATCGCGCCGTGTCGCCGTCAGCACCTGCACGCCGGCGCTGCGCAAGCCGTTATCCAGGAATCGGGTCTGGAAGCTGGTCACCGCATTGAAGCGGTCGACCGTGCCGCCGGAATAACAGGAATCGACCACGACGAAGACGCGTTGCGCCCCGGCTGCCTGCAACGCATTGCGGATCTCCGAGGCTTTCAGCCAGCTCTTGGGATCGTCGAAGCGGGCATCGCTGGGGATGAAATACCAGTCGTCTTCGTTGCCGAAACCATGGCCGGAAAGGAACAGCAGGATCGCATCTTCCGGCTTGGTGTTCTTCAAGCTGCCGAGCGCCTGCAAAAGATTCGCCCTTGTCGCCTGCCCGTCCAGCAATTGCCGCGTCTGCACCGATTTGAAGACCGGTTTCGCCCGGCCGCCCACCGTCGATGCGACGGCCTGCGCATCGCTTGCGGCGACGCGCAACTGATCCGTCGGCGCGAGATTGGGATATTTGGAAATGCCGACCGCGATGACGTTCAGAGTACCGGCGCCAGCCTGCCCGGTAAAGGTCTCACGAAATTCGGCCTTCTGCCCTTCGTTATCGTAGGCGCCCGTCGCCACCGCCTGAAAGACATTGGTGCCCGGTGTCGGCCAGACGTTATAGCCGACAACACGGATATGGCGGCCGTCATTCTCAGCATCCTTCTGCTCCAGCATGGCGCCGACACTGACGATCTTGCCGTTGTGATAGAGGCGGACATCCTTGATTCCGCCGCCCTGGTCCTCGGCGATGACGATCAACTGATAGGGTTTGCCCGCGACCTTGTCGCTGGGAACCGGCTCGATCTCGATCTTCGGCGGCAGCGGCAAGCCCTTTTCCATGCTTTGCGGCACGGCCCTTGGCTCGCGCGCCGATTTCTTCAGCGCGGCCGCCAGAAGGCCAGGATCGGAAAACGCCTGCTGCAATGTGGTCACGGGGAAATTCAGCTTGTTGGCTTCCCAGGACACGTTTTGCAGCCCGTCGGCGGTGCCGTCGAAGCGCCCCTGGCGGTCGACCAGAGCCCAACCGGTCGGGCTGATGAAGATCGACAGCAACTCCTTCTTCGCCGCGAGATCCCAGACGACCAGCTTGCCGTCGGCCGTTGCCGCGATCAGGCGCTGAGCTTTGTCGTCGATCTGGATACCGATCACGCGATCGGACTCGCCCGCCACCTGCGCGATCGATTGGCCGCTCGCCAGATCGAGAACTGAAATCGCTTTGCCTTGCGCCACCGCCGCGACACGCAGCGTATCGGCAATCGCCACGACGCCGTCGCCGACCGGCAGCTTGCCGCCGGCAGCACCGGCCTTGCCGCCGATCGTCCGCAGCGAGGCCTGACCCGAGGCGGAAATCGCCGCGACGCGTTTGCCATCGGCCGAAAACCGCATGGTCTCGACTGCTTTATCCGTCTTGCCAAGCGACGCGGCCTTGCCGCTCTTGAGATCGATGCTGCCGAGGCTGCCATCGGCGAGGCCGAAAGCAGCCTTGTCATCGCCCGGCGCCACGGCGAGCGCAGAGACGGCAGCCGTGCCGGCATGCTCCTGCCAGAGCCGGCTGCGCTTATTCATGTCCCAATATTCGATCGCGCCGCTGCCATAGCCGATCAGCAGAAACTGCGCGTCATTGCTGGTCATCAGCTGGGTGATCTGGCCGCCTTGCCCGTTCAGGGTCGTGTTCGGCTTGCCGGTCAGCGCATCGCGGATATCGACCTTGCCTGCGGCATCGCCGATCAGCAGCCGGCTGCCATCGGCGCTCGGCACGAAGACGGCATTTGCCGCGGCTCCGGTGATGGGGCGGCCCTGGCTGCCGCGCTGCAGATTCCAGACGCGGATCGACCCGTCTTCCGCGCGCAAGGCCAGATGATCGCCGCCAGCAGCGACGGCGAATTGTTTGAAGCGGAGCAGCGGCATCGAAACGCGCAGCTTCGCCTTGGTATAGACGACATTCTCGGTGATGGTGTTGCTGACGGTGTCCGAGATGGAGCCGGTGATGCTCTGGTTGATGGTATTGTTGATACTATCCGTCACATCCTGGGCAAGGACATGACTCGCCGCCAGGCCGCTCGACAGTCCGGCCAGCATCGCCAGGGAGAAAAGCCGGGATCGCCCGATCATGGCAGCTCCACCACCAGTTATATCGATGTCGTCGCTATTTCGGGACCGCTTCTCGCGGTCGCTTTCGGCTCACCTTCCGGAAGCCTTGGTCGATGGGCGGACGCACCGGACAACCGGCGCGCCCGCAAATCGATGATCAGAAGCGCACGCGGAATTCAGCCGCGCCGCCGATCTGATTGGTCTCGTCGTTCAGAACTTCCGCCTTCACCGAAGCGCCGGCAGAGATGGTGTCGGTAATGGCAGCGCGCACGCCGCCAGTCAGGAAGACGTAATCGGTATCACCTTGCTTCACGCCGCTGAACTTTTCCGGCCAGACATGTTCATACTGAACCTGGAAATATGGCACGAAGCGGTCGAACCGATAGCCGACTTCCGCATTCACGATGGCGGAATTCGCATGAACATCATCATCGCCGCCACCCTGATTGTCGAGCAGCTCGGTGTAGTTGAAACGCCAGCCGGCCTTGCCCTTGAACAGCCAGTTGCTCCAATCATAGACGCCATTGGCCGCGAGTTCCGTACCGAAGGTCTCGGTATTGGCGTCGGTTGAGTCCTTGAGCCCGAGAACCTTGGTTTCGGTCTCGGCATCCGAATAGGTGTAGCTGAACAGGCCGCTCAGGAAGAGATTCGGCGTGATCACATAAGCCGCATAAGGCGAGATGGTATAGGAATCGTTATCGCCCTCGGCCTTGAAATCGCCGCCGCCGATCAGCTTCACATCGGTGTCGGCATGGGTGTAGGAACCCGACAGACCCAGGAAGAACGAGTCACCGAAGCGATGATCGAGACCGAAGGTGGTGTTGACCACATCGGACTGGAACTTGGCACCGGACTTCTCAATGAGACCGCTGTTGTCACTGGTCAGGCTGTTATAGCTGGCGGTGAGCCAGGCGCTGTTCTCCAGCGTGTCCGTACCGCTCGGCGTACCGGACAACCGGTCGCTGATTCGGTTCGACACCGCGTCGCTGACGCGGCGGCTGACTTCTTCACGGATCTTCTTTTCGACTTCGTTATCCGCCCGGGCCGCCGAAGCGGTCAGACCCTGGACAGCCAAAACCCCCAAAAGCGCCACGCAGGCAGCTTTTTTCGGATGCGAAAGATACTTACGCATAACCCCCTCGATGTGATTTTCTAAAATCGCCCCACATTGCGCGCATTTCGCGCAATGCCCGCGCGCAATCTATTCACGAAATTTCCGGTTGTCCAGCTGCAAACCGCTCAGTTTCATTTATCAACGCATCGGAATTCCGCAGTTTTTTGCCGTTTCGATGCTATTCTATTTATCCGAAAACACGACCCATGACAGTGATTCCGGTCACAAGATCGCCCATTGCGATAGCCGCGTTTATTGCTAACATTCCTCCCATAGGGAATTTTCGTTGCCGAAAAGGCCGCTTCGGCGGTTCAGTTGACGGCACGAAACCTGTTGGGGCACAAGGGGTTTCCCAGATGCAACGGATCATGAAACAGATGCGCGCCTATTCTCGTGAGAAACATCCGGTATCGCTGCTGGCCGCAATCGGCCTGTCGGTTCTGCTTGGCGGGGCCGTGGCCGCACCGGTCTCAGCCAGAGCCGAACAATCGGCTGGTGCACTGGTCGAAGAGATCGAGTCCGGACCCAAGGGCATTGCCCAGTTCGATAATTTGCGGGCCGGCCAGACCGTGGATTTGCGGCCGAACGGTCACGCGGTGATCAGTTATCTCGACAATTGCAGCCGGGAAACCATCACCGGTGGTTTGGTTAAAATCGGTAAAACCGAATCAACGGTCGAAGGCGGCCAGGTCAGCCGTGAGACGGTGGATTGCGGCACCAGGCAGCTTGCCCTGTCGGGCGACTCCCAGGATCAGTCGGCAACCGTCGTGTTCCGTCCGCTGCCGACGGTTCCCTCGCTCAGCCCCTTCATTATCGCCGATAAGGCCAGCAAGGTGACGCTGACCCGGACCGATAAAGAGGTGGCACCGATCGTCGTTCCCCTGAAGAAGGGCCGCGCCGACTTGCAGGCAGCCGGCATCAAGCTGCAGCCCGGCGGGGTTTATCAGGTGACGGCCGGCAAGCGGAAGACGACGATCATGATCGATCCGGCCGCCAAGCCCGGCGAGACGCCGCTGCTGCGCCGCCTCGTCAAACTGTAACCAACCGGTTCAGGGCGGGTCGGCGGCTTGCGCGTCAAACCTCTTTTCGCCGTGGCGGCGATTGCCGCCGCGCTGGCCCTGGTCGGCAACGACGCCTGGCGTGAGCGCGGCGACGGCCTGTCCCTGGATATCCTGCACTGGTTGTCCGGCTTCGCACCGGCAGCCGATAAGGGGGGCAGAAACGATCGCACGGTCATCATCGGCATCGATGAGGAAACCTATGCGCGGGATCCTTTTCGCCTGACGCCCCAGGCCATGTGGACGCCGCAGATCGGTGCCGTTCTCGATGCCGTTCTGGATGGCGGCGCCGATGTCGTCGGCATCGATGCCATCTTCAACAAATCCGTTGCTGCCGCACCGGCCATGACGCCGGAAGCGGATGCGGTGCTGCGCAATTACGACCGTGATTTACTGCGCGCCTTGAATCGGGGCGGCAAGGAAAAACGCGTCGTCATGAGCTACAACCGGCAAGGCGGACAGCCGCTCTGGCCCTATCGCTCCCAGGCCTTGGCGGTCGGCGGCAGCACCAATCTGCGACCCACCAATATGATCGACGATGCCGACGGCGTCATCCGCTCGGCCTTGCTGAAGACCCATGAATGTCCCGGCACGACCGCCTGCCTGCCGGAAGAGGAGCACGATATCGCCGGCTTTGCTCTGGAGGTCTTCGCCCGTGCGACCCATCAGGATCTCGCTTTCGATCGCAATGGCGCGCCCCTGATCGCCGGCAAGCGGCTGCCGGAGACCGGCACCGATCGCTTTCTGCTGAATTTCAAGCCGGTTGCCGCCGATCCGCCGGTTTATTCCTTCGCCGATCTCTATGCCTGCGCCCAAGCGGGGAATGCCGATTTCTTCCACCAGCAATTTGCCGGACGCACGGTGATTTTCGGCGCGGTTCTGGATACCGAGGATCGCCGCCTTACCTCGAAGCGCCTGGCGACCAATCCCATGGGGCAAAATTATGCGCCGCGCTGCGTCCATCGAGACGTGATGCAAAGCGTCCTCAGCCCCCATGCCAGCAAATTCATTCCCGGCTCTTATATTCTCGCCACCGCCATCGACAATCTGAGACAAGGCGATTGGCTACGTCCGGCGTCGGAAGGCCTGCGCCTTGCCTGCTTGTTCCTGCTGGGCTTCGTCACGGCCGGTCTGACGATCTATCGCCCCTTTTTTCAAGCAGCCATCGGTATCGGATTGCTCGGCATCGCCTGGATGGCAGCGACAGCTTTCGTGTTTACCGGCAATCTTGTCCTGCCGCTGACCGCCGGTATTGGCGTCATGCTGGCAGCCGTGCCGACCAGTCTCACCTATCGGATCGCCTTGGTCGATCGCGTGCGGCGCCAATTGCGGCGCTCCTTTGCGCTTTATCTACCGGAGGCGGAACTGGAACGCCTCGCCGCCGAAGGACAGGCGCCATCGCTCGGCGGAGAGTTGCGTGAGGTCACCATCCTCTTCTCCGATATCGCCGGCTATTCGAAACTGTCGGAGAGCCTCTCGCCCGGCGACCTGGTGCATGATCTCAACGCCTATTTCGGGCGGATGACGGAGATCGTGCAGGATCATGGCGGTTTCGTCGACAAGTTCATCGGCGACGGCATTCTCGCCGTCTTCGGCGCGCCGATCCGCAATGGCAATCATGCCTTGGCCGGCACGCAAGCCGGGCTGGATATGGTGGCCGCTTGCGCCGATGATGCCAATCTGACATTGAATGGCGAGCGTTTTCATATCCGTGTCGGCCTGCATACCGGTGAAGCGATCGTCGGCAATATCGGTTCGCCTAACCGTTTCAACTACACCGTGGTCGGTGACAGCGTGAATCTCGCCTCGCGGCTGGAGGGCGTCGGCAAACGCTATCATACCTCGATCATCCTCAGCGAGCAGACGCGTGAAATGGTTGGCGATGCCATCACCTTCCGGGAGTTGGATCAGGTCCGCGTGGTCGGCCGGGATCAGCCGGTCCGCCTTTTCACGCCGCTTGCCGATTCCGATGGCCGCTGGATGAACGCGCTGGCCGCCTGGCGCAGTGGTGATTTCGCGGCAGCAGTCGCGGCCTTCAACAACCTGGCCAAGGAAGGCGACGAGATCGCCGCCGCCTTTGCCGAACGCGCCGCTGCTAATATCGTGACGCCGCCTGTCGCCTGGGACGGCATCGTCAATCTCTCGGAGAAATAAGCGCCTCACCGATGGGCGAGAAGCGGCCCCAGCACATCGGTGACGCCGGTGATCAGGATCTGCACGCCGATGCAGAACAGCAGGAAGGCCGAGAGGCGCGTTACCACCCGGCTGCCGCTGCGGCCGAGAAACCGCGAGAGCTGGTCGGTGCTGCGATAGGCGATCCAGATGATGAAGGCAAGCACCACCGCCGCCAGGGACACACCAGCGAAGAAATCCAACCAGGTGGCCTGCGAAACCGACCGCCCGGCGCTGAGCGCGATCGCCACCGAGATCGTACCGGGGCCGGTGGTGAAAGGCAGGGTCAGGGGAAAGAAGGCGACATCCTCGGCCTCGCCGGCCCGTGCCGCTTCCCTCTCCTTCCGGGCCTCGCGCTGCTCCGGTGCCGACAGCAGGTTCCAGGCGAAGAGCGAGAGCACTAGCCCCCCGGCCAGACGCAAGGCGGCCAGCGAAATACCGAAGAAAGACAGGACATAAGAGCCGGTCCACAAGGCGATCAGCAGGACCAGCAGGCTGTAAAAGGCGACCCGACCCGCCAGCCTGATCCGGTCCTCATGCTGGCGCTCCGCTGTCGCCTCGCGAAAGATGAACGCGCCCGCGATCGGATTGACGATCGAGAACAGGGCTGGAAAGGCGAGCAGGAAAGCGCTGAGCATGGCCCAACTGTCGAGGCAGAGCCCCCGCTTTGTCAACCACCCGTTTAACGCTCAGGAAGAATTTCGCTCATGCCTCAGCTGCGGCGGGAGATCACCCGGAAGAAGGCGATTGTCAGGACCAATACCAGGAAAAGCAAGGCGAAGGAGGTCGCCGAACCTTCATTGATGCCGAGCCCCAGAAACGCCTTCTTATAGGCAAAGAAGCTGAGGAGATCGGTGGCCACACCCGGCCCGCCCTTGGTCAGGACATAAACCAGGTCATAGGTGCGGAATTCGTTGATCAGCTGGATGATGATGGCGATGGTCGCGACCGGCCGCAGCATCGGCAGGGTCAGATACCAGAATTGCTGGAAGTCGGTGGCGCCATCGACTTCCGCCGCCTCATAGGGGTCCTTTGGCAGCGAAGCAAGGCCGGCGGCGAGGATCAGGATCACGAAAGATACCTGCTGCCAGACATCGACAAAGATCACCGTCCAGAAAGCGAGATTGGAAGAGCCCAGCCAATCCACGCCGTCGAGGCCGGCACTCACCAGCAGCTCATTGACGATGCCGAGATTGGGCTGCAGCAACATATGCCAGATCAGCGCGACGCTGACCGGCGACATCGCCATGGGAATGGTCAGGATGGCGAAATAGATCGCCTTCAGCTTGACCACGCGATTGAGCATCAGCGCAACGCCGAGGCCCAGCAGGAATTCGCAAATGACGGCGATCGCCGAATATTTGATCGTCAGCCAGAGCGAATGCCAGAAATATTCGTCGTCCATCACCGAGAGGAAATTCTCGAACCCGACGAAGGGCGAGACGCGGGGATGGAGCAGCGTGAAGCTGGAGGTCGCCAGGATCACGGCATAGACCAGCGGGATGCCCATGACGATGGCCAGTACCGTGAGGCCGGGTGCGGCAAATTTCCAACCGGTGACGGTCCAGCGATCGACCCGCAGGCCCGTTTCCTCATTTCCACTCATCGTCACTGACGCCATCTTCCGATCCTTGTCCGGAAACGGGGAGGCTTCCCTCCCCGCCCCAGCCATTACTTTATGCAGACTGACTTACTGCCCTGCCTTCTTGAGCAGCTTCTCCAGGCCTTCGGACGCCTCCTGCAAGGCATCTGCCGGCTTGGCATCGCCCGAAGCAGCCAAAGAGAGCTGGCGGCCCAGCACATCTTCGTATTGCGCCGAATAGGCAAAGATCGGGAAGGACTTACCGCTCTTCACCACGTCCTGCGCTTCCTTGTAGTAAGGATATTTCTTCAACACCTCGGCATTGGAATAGGTATCGCTGCGGACCGGCGCATGGCCCTGCATCGCGCGGGCGATCGAGGTCTTCTCGCCCTGGACCCAGGAGATGAACTTCCAGGCCGCTTCCTGCATTTCCGGCGACTGGTTCTGCGGAATGCCCCAGCCCCAGCCACCGCTTTCGCCATGGCCGCCCGGCATGACGCTCAACGCCACCTTGCCGGCGGTATTCGGGCACTTCGCCTTATCGTCGATCTGCGGCAGCATCCACCAATAGGTGACCATGCTGAAGGCCTTGCCATCGCACATCAGGCGCATCGTATCGTCGAGCGTCGCCGAGAGCGCACCCTGCTGAACGCCGTGCTGGATATTGTCGACATAAAGGCCGAGCGCCTTCTTGCCAGCATCGCTGTTCAGCACCACCTTGCCGTCCTTGTCGACATATTCGCCGCCGGCCGAGAACAGGTAGTTGGAGAATTCCATGCTGTTCGGATCGCCGCGCTGGCCCTGCATGGCCGCGCCGGCGACGCCGGCATTGGCTTTCATGAACTTGGAGAGCTCGACATAGTCTTCCAGCGTGGCCGGCACCGCCAGCTCCTTGCCGGTCTTTTCCTTATAAGCGGCCTTCAGCTTGGCGTCTTCCAGCAGGTCCTTCCGATAGATCATGCCCATGGAATAGTTGTACATGGGAATCAGATAGAGCTTCTGCTGATAATAGCCGACCAGGTCGAGCATTGCCGGAATGATCGGCTTCAGGTCGAACTTGCTCTTCTCGACGAAGGGCTGCAGATCGGCCAGCCATCCTGCTGCCGGGAATTCGCCGGCCCAGAGGAAATCGACTTCCATGACATTGTAGAAGCTTTCATTGCTGGTGAGCTGCGTCACCAGCTTGTCGTGCATTTCCGAATAGACCAGCTTCTGGAAATCGACCTTGATACCGGTTTCTTTTTCGAATTCCGGCAACAGCGATTCGATGATCTGCGTCTCCGGCACATCTTCCATCAAGGCATGCAGCGTCACTTGATCCGCTTGCGCCGCCGGGGCGGCCGCCGTCAACAGGGCCGCCAGTGACGCGCCCCCAAGCAATGACGGTAGAAAATTGATCCTCATGTCCTCTCCTCCTCTGTGAATTTGCTGATCTGTGGACTTGCTAATTCTTCGACATTACTTGACCGCGCCGAACGTCAGGCCGCGCACCAGATAGCGTTGGATGAAGCGCGAGGCGAGCAGCATGGGCAGAATACCCATGACAACGCCGGCGGAGATCTCGGCGATCTGCACACCGTTCGATGATTGCAATCCGGCCAAAGCGACGGGAATGGTCGCTGTCGTCGGACCAGTCAAAATCAGGGCAAACAGAAATTCGTTCCAGGCCAGGATGAAACCCAGCACCGCCGCTGCGGCAATGCCCGGCAGCGAGACCGGCATGACGATCTTCCAGAACGCTTCCCAGACCGTGGCGCCATCGACCTGTGCGGCCCATTCCAGTTCGATCGGCACGCCTTCGAAAAAGCCCATCAGGATCCAGGTCAGGAACGGCAGGTTGATCGCCGCATAGGCGATCATCAAACCGGTAACGGAGTTGGTCAGCCCGACCATGCGGAACAAGGCGAAGACCGGCAGGATGATGGCGACCGGCGGCAGCATCTGCGTCGCCAGCACAACAAAGCGGCTGATCTGCCCGCCGGTGCGATAGCGAGCGAAAGCGTAACCCGTCATCGCCGCCAACGGCAGGCCAAGGATGGTGGCACCCGCCGAGGCGATGAAGCTGTTCAGATAGGCCCGCGCGAAGGTGCCTTCGGTGAACAGCTTGACATAGTTCTGCCAGGTGAATTCCGGCATCAGGGCCGGTTGATAGGCAACGGAATCCGGCACGAAGCTGGTCCGGAGCACCCAGAGCGGCGGCAGGGCGATATAGCAGGCGAAAAGCACCAGGATGATATGCGGTGCGATGGTTTTCAGTCGCATGATCCGGCCCTTCGCTTTTATCCCGTTGATCTCTCGTTCGCCGTCTTGCCGATCAATCCATCAACACGCCGCCGCTGGCATTCACCGCCTCGCCGGTCAGGAAGCGCGACAGATCGCTGGCCAGGAAGACGACAATATCGGCGACGTCTTCCGCTTCCTGGATACGACCCAAAGGCGTCAGCGAGACATATTCCTCGCGCACCGCTTCCGGCGTCATGCCGCGCAATTTGCCTTCCCATTCGATCTCGCGCTCCTGCATGCCGGTGCGGACGAAACCCGGACAGACACAATTCACCCGGATGCCGTTCTTTCCAACCTCGCGGGCCAAAGCCTGGGTGAAGCCGACCACCGCGAATTTACTGGCGGAATAATGCGCCAGCAGCGGCGCACCGATCTTGCCGGCCAGCGAGGCCGTGTTGACGATGACACCCTGGCTGTTGCTGGCGAGCCAGCGCCGCACCGCCGCCTGGTTGGTCAGGAACACGCCCTTGGCATTGATGTTCATGTTGAAGTCCCATTCGGCCTCGGTCAGGTCGATGGTCTTGTTCATGGTGGAGACGCCGGCATTGGCGCAGACGATATCCAGCCCGCCGAATTCCTCGATCACCTTGTCGAAGACCTGTGCGGTCGCCGCCGCATCGGTGACATCGAGCGCCATCGAAATCGCATCCTTGCCAATTTCCTTGGCAACGGCCGCGGCCGCTTCGCCGTTCTTGTCCGTCACCGCGACCCAGGCGCCGGCCGCCGCCAGTGCCTTGACGATGGACTTGCCGATGCCGGAACCGCCACCGGTGATCAAGGCTCTGCGGCCGGCGAGCAAATTATTCTTTTCCATCATCCTCTCCTAAACTGACGGTCAAATGCCCGTGGGCAAATTGGGATAGAGGCTTTTCAGGCGCTCATAGATATCCCGGAAATTCGTGTAGACATGGTCATAGACCGCCACGCGATCGGCGGATGGCTCGAAGACCTGCCCACCGGCGACGTAATCGGCGATGCCGGTCCAGTTCTTGATCACACCGGCGCCATAGCCCGCGACATAGGCAGCACCGAGGCACGAACCGGGATGATTGGCGATGCGCTGGACCGGCCGGTTGATGGCATCGGCGGCGATTTGCAGCCACAGATCGCTCGCGGCGCCACCGTCACAGGCGAAGACCCGCTCGACCTTCAGGCCGATCTCCGTGAATACCTCGACATGATGCCGGAAGCCGAAGATGACGCCCTCGAGCGCGGCGCGCCAGATATGGGGTAGGCCGTGATGCAGCCCTAAACCGACAACGGTCCCCCGTGCATGTGGATCGTGCAGCGGGGTTTTCTCACCGAGAAAATAAGGCAGCATCACGACGCCCTCGGCACCTGCCGGAACTTTTGCCGCGAGCCGGTCGAGCCAGGCGTGAACGGAGAGGCCGGCCTGCCTGGCCTTCTCCGCCTCGCCGCCGGCGAGCTGCCGGACGATCCAGTTCAGCAGGCTGCCCGATGTCGCGGTGCAGCCATTGCTGAAATAGTGATCCGGCATGATGTGGTAATCGATGAAGAGGCGAGGATCGGTGACCGGCTTCGCGGTCGAGAGCAGGATATCCCCCGCCCCGCCGAATTTGAGCACCAGATCGCCATCCAGCACCGCGCCGGCGACATAGGCCGAGACCACATGATCGGCGCAACCAGCCACCACCGGCGTGCCGGGCTTAAGGCCGGTCAAGGCGGCGGCTTCCGTCGTCACCGTGCCGACCACCTCGTGGGAAGCCCGGATCGGCGGCAGAACCTGCGGATCGATCCCGGCCGCTTCCACCAGCTCCGGAGCGAAACAGCGCTGCTTGAAATCCATCAGACCGGATTCCAACGCCCAGTTATGTTCGATCGAACGCGTGCCGGTCAGGCAATAGGTGATGTAATCGTAGGAACCGAAGACGGTCGCGGTCCGCTCGAAGACATCCGGCTCGTGCTTCTGCAGCCAGCGCAGTTTTGGCGCCACCAATTGCTGGTTGATGCTGCCGCCGGTCAGGCGAAAAAACGCCCGGCGGTCGAAACGCTGCTGCATGGCCTCGATCTCGGCCACCGCCCGCGCATCGTTCTGCTGCATGCTGCGGCGAAGCACCTTGCCCTCGGCATCCAGCAGGACGACGGCCGGCACCATGCCGGTCACACCGACAGCGGCGATATCGGCACCGTTCAACGCGGTCTTCTTCAGCAGTTCGGCGACGATTGCCTGGCAATTCGACCACCATTGGGCGGGATCTTCCTCCGCCCAGTTCGCATGCAGGGAAACAAGGTCGCTCGGCCGCGACACGGTTGCCAAGGTTCGGCCACCGTCATCGATCAGGATGCCGATGGTCGAGGTCGTTCCGATATCGAGGCCGAGCAATGCCGGCATGATGCCACCCTGTCTCTATTCTACCGCGGACCTTAGAGCCGGATCGTTTTAGACGGAATCGCTTGGCGATTTGTCTAAAACGTGAATCCGCCTCTCATCCATAAGATAGAGGGCGATTCACGTCTTTGATGGAAGCGAAATGCTGCCATCAAAGACGATCGCGCTCTAGCGGACCTTGTTCACGACATCCATGAAACGCTTGACCCGATCGCCATCAACCGCGTTCCAGGTATTGCCGTCCACCTTGAAATGGGTGCCGATAACACAGCCATCGCCAACCGACAGGATGCTTTTGACATTGTCGATATTGACGCCGGTATTTGCGAAGACAGGCGTGTCCGTCAGCACTTCCTTGACCGACTTGATATCGCTGGTATCGACCGCCTGGCCGGTCATGATGCCGGAAACCAGCACCACATCCGCCAGCGCCGAGAAAACGGCGCTCTTTGCGCGCTGGGCGATCGTGCGCGTGCCGATGGGCGAAGCGAATTCCGCATTGACGTTATACATCATCTTGAAATCGTCGCGCGCCAGATTGTGGCGCAGGCGGATCGCGCTGGCGGCATCCGGCTGCCATAGGCCCATATCTGAATCATAGACGCCGGTCATGACTTCGCGGCCGAAACGGGCGCCGGTCGCATTGCCCAAAGCCACCGTGGCGACGGGATCCCACAGGTAATCCACGCCGAAAGGAATCTTGATGATCGGCTTCAGGGCCGACACCGCCGCCGCCATCGCGGCGAGGCTTTCCGGCGTCGATTTGATCAGATAGGGACGATCACCTTCATTGCCGAACATGATGCAATCAACGCCACCATCCTGCAGTTTTTCGATGTCCCTGGCTGCTGAATCGATGATGGCATTCACACCGCCCTTCGCGTCATAAAGCGGCGAGCCGGGCAGCGGCAACAGGTGGACCATGGAAATGATGGGCTTCGTGCTGCCAAACGTTTCCTTCAGCATACCGATAATCTCCTTCTAGAGTGATCTCATATCGCCGCGCAATGCTGGCGGCTCATCCTTGGAATTCGGTCGACCCGCTATGGCTGCGGGCGGGGAATGGCATTCGTCGTCTGTGGATCGAAAAGCTGCATTTCGGCGAGATCAGCATAAAGCTGCTGCCGGCTGCCGATCTGGGCCCGGTAATCACGACCAAGACGCGCGGCAATATCGGCACGGGCAATGCCGGAAATGCCCATCACCAGCACGACCTCGGCACCCAATGTCTCCAGCGCCACCACATCGGCATCGAGCGCCTGCCAGTCAGGCTGGGCCTGATGGGCGTGGATATCCTCCGCCCGGATACCGAAGATCACCGGCTTGTCGACATAGGCACGATAGGCCTCGCGATAAGCGGCGGGCACTTGCAGGCGCATGGCGCCGGCCTCGACCCACAGGCCATCGCCCTCTCCGGTCAGCCGCGCCTCGATCAAATTCATCGGCGGGCTGGCGAGGAAACCGGCGACAAAAGTATTCGCCGGGTTGCGGTAGACATCGAGCGGCGCCCCCACCTGGACGACGCGGCCGTCCTTCATGATGCAGATCCGCTCACCCATGGTCATGGCCTCGACCTGATCATGGGTGACGTGAATAATGGTGCTGCCGAGCTGACGATGCAGTTTCACCAGTTCCAGCCGCATATCGGCACGCAACTGCGCATCGAGATTGGATAAGGGCTCATCCAGCAGGAAGGCTGCCGGATCGCGGACCAAAGCGCGCCCCAAGGCAACGCGCTGGCGTTGCCCACCCGACAACGCCGCGGGCTTGCGCTCGAGGAACTGGCCGATGCCCAGCATGGCCGAAACGCGCTTCACGCGTTCCTCGATTTCGCTCTGCGGGCGCTTATGCATCTTCAGGCCGAAGGCGAGATTTTCCGCCACGGTCATATGGGGATAAAGCGCATAGCTCTGGAACACCACGGCGATATTGCGATCGCGCGGCGCCACATCATTCATCCGCTTGCCGCCGATGAAAAGCTCGCCGCTGGAAATGTTCTCAAGCCCGGCGATCATGCGCAATGTCGTCGATTTCCCGCAGCCCGAGGGGCCGAGGAAGATCATGAACTCGCCATCGCGAATATGCAGGTTCACATCCTCGACCGCCGCGACGCGACCAGTGTACCGCTTCGAAACATTGCGCAACTCAATATCAGCCATTGGCCTCAACGATCCCCGCTTGCCGATTCCACGACATGATTCCACGCTCGACACAAATGTGCAATAACAAACAAAAACGAACATTATCTACCAGCAAACTTGTTCGTTTTTTGTTATGATCCGATCAGAAAGCCGGCCCGCGACTCGCTTTTCGGCACGTCTCGGAAGCTGGCCGAGGTCAGGGAAAGCGAAGGTTTTCAAGACGATGCATGAGGCGTCCCAGAAGGAAGTGATCCCAGCCAGCCGCTTGCCGGCGGGTGCCCGGCAAGCCCGCCTGGCGGAGATCGTTGGCCGCCACGGTTTCATCACGGTCGCGGATATCGCCCAGACGCTCGGCGTCTCGGCCATGACCATCAGGCGCGATCTCGAAATCCTGGAAGAACGCGGCATCCTGAAACGCACCCATGGCGGCGCCGTCGCGACCGAAACCGATAAGCATGAAGTCTTCGACGCCGAAGAGCCGATGTTCAAGCAGCGGCAGCGCCGCAATGCCGCCGCCAAGGCACGGATCGCCGCCGCCGCCGCGCAATTGATCGGCCCCAGCGAAACCGTGGCCCTGGATGTCGGCACCTCCGTCCTGGCTTTATCGAAAGAGCTGGTCGCGCGCTCGGATCTGCGGATCTTCACCAACAGCCTGCCCACGGCCATCACCCTCACCTCCGGACGCAGTCCGATCTATCTCCTGGGCGGGCAATTGCGTGGCCCCGAACTCGCGGTGATCGGCCCGGTCGCGACCTCGCAGGTGACCGATTATTACTTCGACCGCGTCTTCATCGGTGTTTCCGGTATCATCGAATCCGGGCTCTACGACTACACCCTGGAAGATACCGAGGTGAAACGTGCTTTCATCGAACGGGCGCGACAGGTCGTCGTCCTCTGCGATTCGACGAAATTCGACCGCCGCTCCCTGGCGCAGATATGCAGCCTCGACCGCTGCCATGTCATCATCACGGAAGCGCCGCCACCCAACCATCTGGCTCGCGCCTTCAAGGCCAGCAAAATCGATCTGATCGTTACCGGCATCTGATCGCCATGATGTCGTAGGCCAGCTCACGTGCCGTGCTGACCGTTCAGACCGAGTTGGTCAGATTGCTGAATAAGTTGGCTTAGGCTCGAATTCTTGTGACCTTTCACGGCGAAGCCATGCGCAACCAGGAGTTCTTGCCAGGCAGGTCGCCTGTAACCTATCATTGCAGGGTGATTTGCTAACTGTTCCTTGAACGCTCTTGGCTGACCTTCAAATGGGGGAAAGAATGCGTAAGACAATGGCAATCATCCTCGCACTCGGCGCGATTACACTTGTCGGCGGTTGCGCTTCCGATACCAGAGGCCCCGGTAACATCCTTGTCGACAACAATTGCAGCGGCAACGGGTACGTTACCGACAACTATTGCACCGAAACATTCCATCCAGTCGCCGGTCCCTATGGCACCGCTTATCGTGACAGCCGCTGGCATCAATTCGACGACCAAGCCTGGCTGAATCTCGAATAGGCTGTCACAGCAGCGGCGTCACGAAATAAGTATATCGAATCTCGCTTCTGTGTTCCGGAATCCCGGTGAGATCTTAGTCGGTGTGAGGCGTCGCTTCAGCATCACCGACGCTCGGCCGGAGCAGGTGCTGATTGTCATTGGCTCACAGCAGGCCATCGATCTGGCGTTGCGGGTGCTGGTCGCTCCCAATTCGCCCCAACCGATTCCTTGCCCCTCTTGTCGAGCGAAGCCGTACCAGGCGCAAAATCCGGTGATACAGCGGATCACGAGCGTGGTCGGCGTTTGCCACCAAGTGGTACTCCACGATCGACGCCAACAGAGTCCTGATCGTCTTCAGAAAGCGATCGTACTGCGTCAAACCGTATGGGATGCCAACGCCTTTTGGACGCTCGGACACCGCTTTCGGATTCCTCTGGTGTGAGCCTGCTTAAACTTCGTGTCGAAGTGGGATCTTCAGTTTCCGACAGCCAGTTCTAAACCTCTTGTGAGGACCTTGCGATGAAACCTTCGCATCTCTTCCGAACGGCGCTTGCGCCGAACGACCTTCATACTTTCTTTCACGATGTTCGTCAGACCAGCGAAGGGCTGGGCGAGCCACTTTCCGATGCCGATGCCACGGTACAGTCCATGCCCGACGCGAGCCCGGCTAAATGGCATCTAGCACATACGACGTGGTTCTTCGAGGCAATGGTCCTCAAGCCATTTGTCTCAGCCTACAAATCCTTCGATGAGAATTTCGACTTTCTCTTCAACTCGTATTACGAAACGCTCGGGCCACGGCAGCCACGTCTCCGACGTGGAATGCTCACACGGCCCCAACTGAGCCGCGTGCTGGATTATCGGAAGCATGTCGATGACGCCATCGACGCGTTATTGCGCACGAGCCCATGCCACCGCATAGCCGAGCTGATCGAGCTCGGCTGTCATCATGAGCAGCAACATCAGGAACTCCTACTCACCGATATCTTACATCTCTTCGCTCAGAATCCCCTTCGTCCGGCTTATCGCGATCCTGCGCCTGTTGCGGTAGAGACTGCTGATCTTCCTTCGCTCTCCTTCACCGAGTTTGACGAGGCGATCGTTGAGATTGGGCATGGATCCGTTGGATTCGCGTACGATAGCGAAGGTCCGCGACATCGCGTCCTTGTCGAGCCTTTCCGGCTCGCCAATCGCCTCGTAACGAATGCCGAATGGACGGCCTTCATCGATGACGGCGGGTATAAAAAACCGCTCCTATGGTTGTCAGAAGGTTGGGTTAAGGTGCAGGCTGAGGGATGGTCTCAGCCTCTCTACTGGGAGGAGCGCGACGGACAAAACTGGACAATGACGCTGAGAGGTTTCCAACCTGTCGATCCCACCGCTCCAGTCACTCACATAAGCTACTTCGAAGCAGACGCATTCGCGACATGGGCTGGAAAGCGCCTTCCAACAGAGGTCGAGTGGGAAGCTGCGGTTCGGGGAATCGCGATCCAGGGCAATTTCCTCGACACGCATCGTCTTCGTCCCAAACCGGCATCACCTCGCCTTGGTGGTCTCCAGCAGATGTTTGGGGATGTCTGGGAGTGGACCCGAAGCGCGTTCTCGCCATATCCGCGGTTTCGCGCGGTTGAGGGCGCTGTCGGCGAGTACAACGGCAAATTCATGTCAGGCCAATTCGTGCTCCGCGGGGGCTCCTGCCTAACCCCATCAGGGCATATCCGTGCGAGTTACCGAAACTTCTTCCCCGGGGCTGCTCGATGGCAGTTTTCGGGCATGAGGCTCGCAGAGGATGCGTAGAAGATCGGCGAGTCAAGGCGTGTTAATCGCAATCTGCAGGAGACACCCATGAGCCAACAACAGATCGTTCCCGAGATGGAAGTGAGCGGTGCAGACGGCGTCCATGTGGGCATCCCCGGCGCTATTATTGATGGGAATTAAATTAAACAACGCGCAGTAGTGGCGGGGGGCGGGGCGGTCACAGGGGGCACAATCACTTTGCCAACTTCGGCCTGGTCGCTGTCATGGAGAAAAGGCAAAATTGGCCGAGGGTATCGGCATATTCGCAAGAGACCTGCACGGCGGCACCGAATTGGTACGCGGCTTCAATAGTCGGCCCGAAGGCAACGACTACTTTTCCCCCGAACCCGTCAATAACAAGCAAATTCTTAGGCCGGGCACGACGACCAGGCGGTGTCCATAGAACAGTCTTACAAATTGCCGTTCGCTTATCGTCGAGGGAAAATTAATGAAGACGCAGTATCGTATTATGGCGAGTTCTTCGATGCCGCGGTGGCCATCAAAGGCTATATCGCATTCTGGAAAGGCGTGGAGTAGGCAATCGACTGACCGGCGTCATCTAGCGGCTTAATGGCCGACGGCGGATAATCATTCCGGGCGTTCTCCTCTTCGATCTCATATGCAACGACGACGCCGTTCGCTCTCGCCCGATAGTCTGAAGGATCGGTCCCGTACTGCTTCCGGAAGGCTCGCGTGAAGCTACTGCGGCTCTGATAGCCTGCGTAATGTGTAACTTGCTCGATGGACAGTGCATTGGCGGCCAGCAGGCTTGCCGCAAACCGCATTCGAAGACGCCTCAGGACGGACATCGGCGAATCACCAAACGCGGCCGCAAATCTCTTCATGAACGCCGAGCGGCTCAACCCTACCGATTCACACAGGGTTTGAACACTGAAATCCTCCGCCGGGCGTGACGCCATATCAGCAAAGGCTCGCGCTATCGGCGGGTCGTTCAGAAGCGAAAAACCCTTCACCCAAGCGTTTGTCGAAGACAGACTGCGACGAAGCAGAGTCAGCAACACAAGCTTGAACAGGGTTGATGCTATCGGTTCTGCGCCAACCTCGCGCGCGGCAAGTTCAACGATCGCATAGTTCATGAACTGGTCAATCTGATCATGCGCATCAAAGCTTTCGACGACCGGCGAAGCGAGCAAACCAAAAAGATCCAGTCCCAGACCATAAGCCGCATGGAATCGACCACAAACGAGCGAAAATGATGCCTCGCCCTCGCCGACCTTGTAGCGATGCACCGAGCCAGGAACAAAGTTGTTTTTCCTGATGCTGCCGGAACCGGAAAGGGAACGCCTTAACAGTGAACTGGCGGCGACGATGTCGATCGACTTATTTGGCGGTGCCACGACGAGCATGTGCGGAACGAGCTCGAACGCTCGTTCGCCTTCGATGATGATCATACCGGAACCTCTGAGACCATAAAGTATGGTCGGCAGATTGGCTCTCTCGATGCGGAGGCGGGCGCCAGCGGCAAACAAACACTCGGACAACCGGGCCGACACTACTTCGATCGTCCCCATCAGTCTGTTGAGATCAGCTTGCGATATTCGCCAAAGCGGTTCACCTACCACGTCTAGAAAGCCTCACGGTGCATCAGCTCACACATCAGATCAATGGCTAGAGGGTTGCGACACCATTGTCCGACGCGACGCTCCCCACAGCGCGCCAATTCTACGGTCATATAGCTCCAGCCTGACTGCACGGTTGAGCATTAAATTCTGTCTTCGCCCCAATGAGAGTGCGTGCATAATCGCTTAGCTGTATGGTTTGGTATAGTGTCCTCGCCCAAATATGTTTTATTCACCCAGCATATCAATACGTTGCGGTCTGGCGATCGATGGCTGTAGCGAGCGGCCCCAAAAAGGCCGAAGAGCCCTTCCGAATCCTGCCAAGCCTCGGCAATTTTCCGTCCACCAGAGCGGGCAACCCGCCGACTGCTGCGCCATACTCGACGAGAATTGCGGCAGACCCTACAAACTCGGCAACGTCCCTCTGCCGCTTTTGCGGGATCGCCGTTTCGGCCCGAGTCAGATAATACTGGTCAAGCCTGATCGTTTTCTTCGAAAAGTGCAGATCCTCGCTCTCCGTATTGATGGCAAATCAGTCCATTGAACGCTGCCACGAGGCATGCTGGAAAGGTCGGATACCGGTCATCATTGCGAGCAGGCATAACAACGCCCGGGGGATAACTGGCCGGCAAATTCGGACTCAACTGATGCGCTGCCGCCAGCAGGTCGTCCACGGCTGCGCCAAGCAGGTTATCTGCGGGTTGCGCGGCGGCTGGCAGGTTGACGACGAGGCTGGCGTGCGGGGACGAAATCAGGCTGTCCTGGGGGAAGGAGCTCAGGAACACGAATAAAGCTTGGCAGGGCGTCGACCACCGAGAAATAGTCAGGCTTGGCAACATATTGCATGCCGATCTGGTGACCAGACGGCTGAGCCATCATTGCGTCAACGGTGACGCAAGCCGTTTGATTGGCGCAATCCGTCTTTACACCCTTACGAGGTGCCATCGGCTTCGAGCCCGGACGGCGTGGCCGGCAACCATATGACAAGGCTGATTCGCAACGAGGCCAACGGACTGCGCAGACGCAGCTCCGCCTAGGCTGCCTAGCATAAATGACAGGGCAGACATAGTTGCAAGAACCAGGCGGATTATCTTCGTCATGATGATTATATGAAGATGGCCGCGGCGGAGTTCCTTAGCCTTAATTCGTTAGCACCTGCGGCACGGTTACACACCGGGGCAGAAATTTTGCCACCAAAGCTTACCACGTGGGACGTGTTGATCGGCGGGTAGACCACGCCCACTTCCCGTTCATTAATCCAAAATATTGTGCTGGTTACAGCGTCGCTGTAACCAGCCACGGCTGCCTTGCGTATTCATTATTGGAAGCAGATTGGACCACCAACTACCGGATGGCTTCTCTCATCCTGTTGGGCACACCGAATTGCTGCCCTCTCTCGCGCAGCCCCTCACTTGCCGAGTGCAGACAGCGCGTCTCCCTCCCGCGTTACCCAAGGAGGGCCCATTATGGAGTTTAGAAATTGGCTACGAAGCAAAACAGAAAGCGAGTCATCGCAGCGGCCGGACTTCTGGCTGGAATGGCCCTAAGTGGCACCGCCGCTTTTGCAGAGCCGCATCAAGATCCGGCAGATTCGGCGACTCGAAGATTTATCGCGGCCGCCCACCCCAGTCAGACCGCGCTCGGTGAGTCGACGGGTAACACCGCCACCGCCTCCGCCAGCGAGACACAGCAAAAGCTCGATAAAATGGTCACCAACTGCAATCACATGATGGAATCCATGCGCATGAATTCCATGAGGTCGAGCCCGAATGGCTCGACCGGCCAGAACAATTAATGGGCCGGTGAGGAGCGATCATCGCGTCGCTCCTCACCGAGACCGGTTCAGGTTACCAAGATATTCGTCAATTCATCGGACTGCCAACGGTCGGGCACTGGATAGCGAAGAGCGTCTTGACCGCTATATAGGAAAATAGATATGGAAACCGCTGTTACCCCTCCGTCCGCAAACCAACGCCCGCCCTGTCATCGGAACGGCAGAAACCTGGGTAGCTTGCTCGGTCGACGACGTGAGTTATACCTTGCCGGGAGCGCAGCTGTTCTAGCTTTGAGCCTCGCTCTGAGCCAGCACTGGCTTACTCTCGCTGCGTTGGCACCCTTTCTTTATATCCTGCCGTGTGCCCTCATGATGTTCGTGTGCATGAAGGGTATGGGTCACAACCGGCAAACGGCTCTCAGTCAGGACGCCAAGGACGACAAACCGGTCGATACGGGCCCCAAAATTTGCCAAGGGCGATGACTTTCAGCATCTGGTGCTGAAGTGTAAGTTCGCTTTGGTGCCAGTGGCCGAAAAGTTCGCGCCATTTCTAAACGTCGTATGTAGCGGACTACCACAGATCAATGAAGAGGGCTTTGAATGACGACCAATTTCTTGGGCCGTCCGAACTAAATGACGATAAATTCGAACGAAGCTGAACTCAGGGCCCTGATGCTTGCTGGCTTGGACGGCGACGACACATCCCATAAAGCCTTGCTAACGAAATTGAGCTCCTATTTGCGCGCATACTTTAAGGACCAACTAGTGCGTGTCGGTCGGAGTTCGGCGGATGCGGAAGATCTTGTTCAAGAGACGCTGATCTCCCTGCACGTGCGTCGGCACACTTATGACCGATCTGAACCTCTTGCACCGTGGGTATATACGATTGCGCGGTACAGGCTGATTGACTATCTGCGCCGGAGCAAGTCGGTAAGTTTGAGCGTACCCGTCGAATTTGCGGACGGCATATTCGTGGAGAGCGATGCCGCAGCCGTCGACAGTGGGATCGACCTGTCGAAGCTGCTCTCCCAACTGACACCAAAGATGCGGGTGGCCATTCAGTCTGTCAAAGTCGATGGATTGAGTGTCAACGAAGCGGCCAAGAGAGCCGGCATGTCACCATCGGCTATCAAGGTTTCCGTTCACCGCGGGTTAAAAATCTTGTCGCTGCTGGTTCGGGAGAGGGAGCAGTCATGAAGACAGACGATCTCATCAACTTGCTCGCCACACATACCAAACCTGTTAAGCGTACCCACTTGCGCAATACGATTCTTGCAGCCGTTGCGGCAGGAGCAGCGGCGACACTTTGTCTGATGCTATTGACGCTTGGCACGCCAGAGGCTGTTCCTGGCAGCGAGGATTTGGCCATCAAGATTGTGTACCTGGGCCTGACATTTGGCTTGGTTGTGGCCGGTGTATCGTTCCTGCTCAAAGCCGCCCGACCCGGAAAAATCTTGCCTAAGCCACTGATTATTATTGCGCTCCTGCCTCTTGTTGTCATGGTGGCGGCCGGTGCAACCCTCTTGTCGAGCCATCCTTCTACGTGGAACGCGATGCTATTCGGGCCGCAATGGGTAGCATGTCTGCTCTGTATCCCGTTTTTTGCCCTTCTCCCGTTCACTGCCCTCATTTGGGCCTTGCGGAAGGAAGCGCCGACCAGCCCGGGTTGGACCGGTGCAATCGCCGGATTGGTTGCGGGAGCTATTGGTGCAGCTACCTTTACGCTCCATCAACCCTCCAGCTCGATACCCTTCATGGTTCTCTGGTACCTGGGGCCCATTGTCTTCTGCACGCTGATCGGCGCACTCTTGGGCCCTCGGCTGCTGAGATGGTGAGCGCTGATACCGTTGGCCTTCCAATGATGGGAAACAGCGCTTTAGTCGGCGCAGATCAACCAGCTCAAATTCGTAGAAAAAAGGATAAGCACGTCAGATCCGGTGCTCGCATAACTACCTGAAGTGGGAAGGTTCGTTTCTTGAATAAGATGAGGAAAGCGCCGTTTGACTTAGATCATTGAGCTTTCCGTCCAACCGCCCTATCTTTTAAGCGGAAACCGGATGCATCGCATGCAACTCGTAGTTTGGCGTCTATTCAGAACTTTGGCCGTTGTGCTGGCCGCAACGGGTTTTGTCTTGCTTCCACTAATCGGAAATGCCGAGACAGGCCACGCACATGCCGGGATTATCCGTACTGCCGATTGCTCGAGCGGTTACGGTTCGGCAATGATGGGGCATCATACTGCCCAGCCAAGCGATAGCGGCGATGTCGACCTTTGTAGCCATGGGAAGGCACCGAAGGCAGCTTGCTGTCTTGGCGCTCCATGCTCGATGGTGCAGATCGTCGCGTTAATGGCGGTGGCCATCCCGCTACCGAGCCTTACGGTAGGCATCAAGCCACTCTCCGCTTCGGCGACCGGCCAGGGCTTGCGTCCAGCGCCAAGTTTAAGGCCTCCGCGCCAGTTTATCTGAAATACCGGATTGAGCCGCCTTTCGCTCTATGGTGGAGGCTCTTTTATCAGCTAGTCCAAGGGAACGGAGTCATCAGTTCCCCATCTGGCTCTTCAGATGAACAGGGTGATCATGTCTCTCAATTTTTCAAGACGGCGGTTACTTGCCTACTCCACCGTCTCCGCTGCTGCAGGCTTGGTTGCATCACAGCCATTTGCCAAGAGTTTCGCAAATCCTTCGTCACCGACAGAGCTTCGAATTCTCCAGCGTGATCTTGAGGTTCTCGGCAAACCGGCGAAGGTTTTCGGCATCGTCCGACCAGACGGCAAACCAGGGTTATTTCTGGACGCAGGAGAGTGCTTCAACGTAACCCTCCATAACCAAGCCGGCGAAGACGCCATCATTCATTGGCATGGTATGACGCCGCCATACCTGCAGGACGGTGTTGCCGATTCGAAGCGGCCCACAATAGCCAACGGTCAATCAGCCGCTTATGACTTCGAACCTCAGTCCGGCACACATTGGATGCATTCGCACCATGGTCTCCAGGAGCAGTTGCTCATGGCAGCTCCTCTAATCGTGCGAACCAAGGAAGATATGGCAGCGGACGTGCAGGAGGTGACGGTGCTACTGCATGACTTTACGTTCAGGAATCCGGCCGATCTTCTTGCTGGCCTGACGAAGCGCGACGGTTCCATGCCCCACGATATGGGTATGCCCGGCATGGACATGTCAGGCATGAACATGTCAAGCGGTCACGATATGTCGATGGGTTCGACGCCCGGGTCCATGCAAATGGACCTCAATGATGTAGACTATGACGCATATCTGGCCAACGACCGGACATTGGAAGATCCGGAAGTTGTCACTGTGGAGCGCAAGGGGAAAGTGCGGTTGCGCCTAATTAACGGCGCCACCTCGACCGGCTTCAATCTCGATCTGGGTAGATTGGTCGGGCAGCTCATTGCGGTCGACGGCAACCCTGTCAAAGCGGTCACTGGGAACCAGTTTGGCGTCACGATGGGACAGCGCCTCGATATCCTGATCGAACTTCCGGAAAGTGGGGCTTTCCCGGTATTGGCACAGCGAGAAGGCGATGCTGTTCGTGCCGGCATCATCCTTGCAACACTTGGAAGCAAGGTTCAAAAGGTGTCGAGTACAGCAAGCGCCAAGAGCGCTGCCTTGAACCTGGCCTTACGTATGTTGCAGGCAATTGAACCACTGGCATCACGGGCCCCCGATATCACGCACAAGATCACGCTGACTGGCTCCATGCGGCCTTACATGTGGTCGATTAATGGTCTGACATGGGAGAATCACCTTCCCCTGAAGGTGAGTGAGGGACAACGCGTCGTGGTCGAGATGGTTAACCAGACGATGATGGCGCATCCCATGCATCTACATGGCCATCATTTCCAGGTTATCGGCATTGACGGCAGGCCGATGAACGGTGCCGTCCGGGATACGGTGCTGGTGCCACCAATGATGGCAGTGAGCGTCGCCTTCGATGCCAAGAATCCCGGCCGATGGCCCTTGCACTGCCATAACTTACTTCATATGGCGACCGGGATGATGACCGAAGTTGTCTATGACCAGTACGCCTAAAGCGGAGTTCTGACGCTTGCGGTCGACCGATGAAACGGTCGATCGCCAAAATCCTTGCATTCGAACCGAAAGGCACCATCGTGAAGCAGGAACACCACCATCACCAGCATGACCATGCCTCCGGTGCACATGATAGCCATACGACGGTAAAAGATCCCGTTTGCGGCATGACGGTCGATCCAGCGACGACATCTCATTCGCTGGTCCATAGAGGGAAGTCCTTTCATTTCTGCAGTGCCAAGTGCAAGCAGAAGTTCGAGGCCGATCCGCAAGCCTACCTGACGCCCGGCCAAGCCAAACCAGAGTCGAAGGCGGACGTGATTTACACCTGCCCCATGCACCCGCAAATTCGTCAGGACAAGCCTGGGAACTGCCCGATTTGCGGCATGGCGCTCGAACCTCTGGTGGCCGTCGGGGAAGAGAAGCCGAACCCGGAACTGATCGATATGACCCGGCGGTTCTGGATCAGCCTGGTCTTTACTCTGCCGGTTCTGGTGTTGGAAATGGGAGGCCACATCCCCGGCCTGATGATCCATCAATGGATCGACCCCAAAATCGCGCTCTGGGTTCAGTTCGGCCTTGCGACACCTGCGGTCCTTTGGGGCGGCTATCCTTTCTTCCAGCGGGGCGCCATCTCGCTCGTGACGCGTCACCTAAACATGTTCACCCTGATCGCCCTGGGGACCGGTGCGGCCTACATTTATAGCGTGGCGGCCGTCGTGTTTCCGGACACCTTTCCAAGCGGCTTCCGAACACCCGAAGGGACAGCTCCCGTCTATTTTGAGGCCGCTGCCGTCATTACCGTCCTCGTGCTCCTGGGGCAGGTTCTGGAACTGAGAGCCCGCGAGCAGACCGGCGGAGCGATCCGGGCATTGCTGGACCTGGCTCCCAAGACCGCTCACCGCTTGACTGCGAGCGGCGACGATGAGGTGGTCGCGCTGGAAGCTGTCGCAATTGGCGACCGGCTGCGCATCCGCCCCGGTGAAAGCATACCCGTGGACGGCATTGTTGAAGAGGGCAACAGCTCTGTCGACGAGTCGGTTGTGACCGGCGAATCGATACCGGTCGAGAAGAGTCCGGAATCGAAAGTGATCGGCGGGACCATCAACGGCGGCGGATCTCTGGTGATGCGGGCGGAGAAGGTAGGCGCAGACACCGTACTTTCCCAAATTGTCGCCATGGTTGCCGAAGCACAACGGAGCCGCGCACCGATCCAACGCTTGGCGGACACCGTTTCCGGGTGGTTCGTCCCGGCGGTGATCGCCATAGCCATCGCTGCCTTCATTGCCTGGGCCAGGTTCGGCATCGAGCAGCCGCTGGCCCACGGCCTGGTGGCTGCCGTGAGTGTGCTGATCATTGCCTGCCCCTGTGCCCTTGGCCTGGCGACCCCCATGTCGATCATGGTCGGGGTCGGCAAGGGAGCCAAAGCAGGTGTTCTTATCAGGAATGCGGAAGCCCTGGAGCACATGGAGAAGGTGGACACCCTCGTTGTCGACAAGACCGGCACGTTAACGGAAGGCAAGCCGAAGGTGCTCGCCATCGTGACGGCGAATAACTTCAATGCCGACGAAGCTCTCAGCATCGCCGCCTCCGTCGAGAGATCCAGCGAGCACCCGCTGGCAGCCGCCATCGTGGCCGCTGCTCGCACCAAAAACCTGCCGTTCAAGGATATCGCGGAATTTTCCTCTGCCACCGGCAAGGGGGTATCTGGCCGGGTGGATGGAAAGTCCGTCCAGCTTGGCAATATGAAAATCATGCAGGACGCCGGTATTGACATGTCCGCCCTGTCGGCTAAAGCGGAGGAACTGCGGGGGGACGGCACGACCGCGCTGTTCATGGCGATTGAGGGCAAGCTGGCTGCCGCCATCGCCGTCGCCGATCCGGTCAAGGTGACGACCAAACCTGCTCTGGAGCTGCTGGAAAAGAACGGCATCCGCATAGTGATGCTGACCGGCGACAATAAGACGACAGCCGAGGCGGTAGCACGGCGGCTTGGTATTCAGAATGTCGTCGCGGAGGTCCTGCCAGAGGACAAAAACAGGGTGGTCAAGGACTTGCGGAAGAAAGGCCATATCGTGGCCATGGCGGGAGACGGCGTCAATGATGCTCCCGCTCTCGCAGAGGCCGATGTCGGGATCGCCATGGGTACCGGCACGGAGATTGCCATCCGCAGTGCCGCAGTCACCCTCGTCAAGGGAGACCTGGCTGGCATCGCGCGGGCGCGTGAACTGAGCCAGGCAACGATGAGCAATATCCGCCAGAACCTGTTTCTGGCATTCATCTATAATGTTCTTGGAATCCCTATCGCTGCCGGAGTGCTTTATCCGAGTTTCGGCATCGTCCTGTCGCCGATTATCGCGGCAGCCGCCATGGCTCTCAGCTCAGTCTCGGTCATCGGCAATTCGCTGCGGCTCCGCTGGCTCCAATTGTAGGTCTGCTTGACTAGAGAGCAGAATTCATCTGCACGAATCTGATTTGGATCAATGTACAATGGCACGAGCGCCCGAATATCTAATGTGGCAGACAGGAATTTCATAGACGGGATGCTTGATCGTTAATCGTCCCGTCCGACCCGGTCATGGCTGCCTTTGGTGCGACCAGTTGATCGACGCAAACCAACTTGCGATAGAAGCGAAGACCGATCAGGAGCGAAAAGATCAGGCGTGCTGAGCGCTGGGCAAGGGCGCAGTGAACTGCCCGCAATCCAAGCCGGAGCCAAGCAAACGGAAAACCGGCACATCACCGGAGCGCGGGAATTGATGCGCCTGGGTCAAAGCGGGTCGGTTTTCTTCTGCGCGAAAGTGTGATCCTGCTTGAGCCATACTGCCCGCTTTGGATGCTCCAGCGGCACTCTGAAGGAAAGCACTTTGGAACACATTCTCAGAATCTTTGTTTCTTGACTTAATGAATGACCCGCCCTTCTTCTTCAGGGAGATATGATAATGTTTCGCTCCGCTCTGCTCCTAACCGCATTTGCCACCTGCTTGATGCCCGCCGCGGCGGGAGCTGAAATTATTACCTATCATGCGACTCTCAGCAGCGCTGCCGAAGTGCCGCCGAACAAGACCGCGGGCACCGGAACCGCCACAGCCACGATTGACACCGATCTCAAGATGCTGAGTTACACGGTGGAGTACACGGGTCTTTCTGGTCCGGCAACGGCGGGGCATTTCCATGGCCCCGCTGCTGTGGGCAAGAACGCAGCGGTGCTCATCCCGATAATGGCGCCGCTTGACAGCCCCATCAAGGGTATGGCCAAGATTTCCGATGATCAGATCGCCGACTTTGCGGCCGGCAATGTCTACGTCAATATCCATACCAAGGAAAACCCGAACGGTGAAATCCGCGGCCAGATGTCGAAGCAATAGCGGCTCGGCGGCCGTGCGCGGCGCGGGTTCCTGGCGGAGCGAACGATGACGCTGCAAGCGTCTTCTGGATTAGATTTGTCCACGCGACCTAGATGCGAACCTGGGCTGAGGAAAGCTTTGCGTGACCGAAACGACTGGCGCATCCATGACCTCCTTTGGCCGAACATCCTGCAGCAAGCTTCACGCATGCGGCCCTGATGCCATGCTCGCGCGAGACGTTATGCAAGTTGAGCTTCTTAATTGTCAGAGGCTTTAGCATCTGCTTCAGCTCAATCGACATTCGATGGGTAAAGCCCGTTCCTGCTCGGCCATTATAAACTAGGAATCCGCCCTGGTAATGGCCCCAGCAGGAGAGAGCCAACCCCGCGCCGGACGATGCTGAGAATTGCTGCGGCGAGCACTTTACCTTAACCCAGGAAGATGGCATCCGATAGGTCTCCTCGGCTTTAGCCAATTCCGTTTTCTGACCCGCGGCGAGGACTTCCGCCGTTTCTTCGGCTGTGAGCACGACGGAACGAAGGTAACCGGCAGTTGCTTTCTGACGTATGCCCCCAATCTCCGCGGCCGCTGCAATGATCATCTCCCTGTTGCAGTCCGGGAAGAGTGCCGGACGTCCGGACACCGATTGAGGACCCATGAGGCAATGGATTCGTCATAGGGTAAAGCTGAGTGTCGAGGGCGACCGGCGGGCTTACCAATCGCTCAAATCTCTAGCGACGCTCCGTCACCGTTCATCAACCGCCGCGGCGAGCTTAAGATCGGGGTTAGATAGTCGTTTTGCGCAGGACTTCCTCTCGCTACGGCGTCGTCGCCCAGCTGATCATGGAAATACGCACCGCGTTGGGAGCGGCGATGTCTGCTGTGACCTATCTTATTACGCTCACCTTCCTCTCAAGCACTCCTGGGGTAGCAGAAGGGGGACGGCTGGCGGTTTTCCGACGATCTCGGCGGCACCGGGCCAGGTCCTTCTTAAAGACCTTATCCTGCTGGCGGCATCGCTTTCCCGTCTCTTGGCATCTGTGCGAGGCCCCGTGACTCAGCGTTCAGAGTCGTGAGTGACATTAATGAAACCGAAAACGTAAGGTGAATTCCATGCCCAGAACCGCAGTGCCAAACCCGGAGCAGCTGCCGGACGATTCGAAACCGACCCTCGATGCCTTCACCAAGAACATCGGGTTCACTCCCAATATGCTGGCGACCTTCGCCCTGAGCCCGATCGCATTCAACGCATGGGCCACCATGCGCGGCTCTTTGAACAAGGCGCTCGACCTGAAGACGCGCGAGAGCATCAGCCTCGCCGTCTCCGAAGTGAATGGCTGCAACTACTGCCTGGCGGTTCACAGCTTTGGGGCTAAGCATGCGAAGATGTCGGCCGATGAAATCATTCTCGCTCGGAAGGGTCATGCCAGCGACCCGAAGCGGGACGCTGCCGTCCAGTTTGCGCGCAAAGTCATCGAGACCCGCGGCAAGATCGGTGACGCCGATCTGAAAGCCGTCCGCGATGCCGGCTACACCGATGCGAACGTCATGGAGATCGTCGCGCTGGTGGCGGTGTACTCCCTGACGAACTTTTTCAACAACGTGTTCGATCCTGAGAAGGACTATCCGGCCGTTGAGCCGGCAGGCTCGATCTGAACTTTCGCCCGTCGCATCGATCATCTCCGACGGTGCTTGGAGGCTTCATGTGACGCCAGCGTAATGCCAAAGCCCAGATGTACCCCGAATTGTTGGGAACGCGTCTGGGCTTCCATATGTATGTACCGACAAGGCTACGAGGAAGAAAGTGACGCTCAACAATCCAATTTTCACGGGCTGACCGGCACAGCACATTGGTTGCAACTATTTCCGCTCCAACACCCGGTGGGATCTAGGTCGACATCATGCTTCGGTGTCCGAGTGTTTGTTTGCCGCTGGAGCCTGCCTCCACATCGGGAGAGCCAAGCGGCTTACGGTCTGGGACCGGATCTTTTAGGTTCGCTCGCTTCGCCGGTCGTCGAAAGCTTTGATCCGCATGACCAGCTCGGCCAGCTGGCTGGAGCGTGTGATAATAGCTAGTGCGGCACGCCACAATCATAGTCAGCCTGCGATGTGCCTTATCTTACACAAGCAACTTCCTCTGACGAGAACGTGGCAGCCTCCAAACCTTCCCGCGTTGGATAGTTCGCACAAGTTGGCAAAAGGTCACAGGACTCATTCGAACTTGAATTCACGCGCGAACCCGGCCATCCTGCTGGCGTCATGATACTGCGCCCCATCAGACAGATCTTCTTTTTCGCGCTGAGCGCTCTTTTCGCTCTCGGCATGAGCCTGCAATTGGTCAATGCGAATGAGATGGCCGGATGCCGGATGTCAGGCTCGATGACGATGACAGCCCAAACGGGTTCGGCCGATTCCGGTGACTGTCGCGCTTGCGGCAAGACTAATAAGGCGCAGCGGATGACCTGCAGTTCACTCTGCACCGCCTCGGTCGCAGCTTTGCTGCTGCATCAGTTCCCACTTGTCGAGAGTATCGATCTTGCTGTGACAAACCCAGCAAAGACTCCTTTGCTGTCAGGCCGCATGACGGCGCCCGATCCCTCCCCTCCGAGATCCTATTCCTTCATATAGCACAGTACTGGCCGACGGGTTGGTCACGTACTGATCGCTGGAACCTCGTCGCTCTCACCTGAGGTCGCGCGACTGGCCAATCTCTCTGCAAAATCGGCGGCGAGAAGGTTGAGCGTTTCATGGTTAATGGAGTTTCCGAAGGATGGGAACGTGCATCGAATATCGTCTTTGTCCATCTCGCGCCGCAAATTGCTGTGGGCTGGTGGCGGCCTGCTTCTTGCCGCGACCGGACCTCGCCCTCAAAGCTGGGCGGCTTCCTCTACCGATTACCAACTTGCCCCAATTCGCACTCGTAGCCAACTGCTTGGGCCAAACCACTCGGAAACGGAGGTATGGGGGTATAACGGCCAGATACCCGGCCCTGTCGTCCGTGCGCGGCAAGGCGAGACCATGCGGATCGTCGTCGAGAACAAGCTCGATCAGGATACGACAGTCCATTGGCACGGCATCAGGTTACCCAATGCCATGGATGGTGTGCCGGAGCTGACACAGCCGCCCATCAAACCGGGAGAGCGTTTTATCTACGAATTCGCGCCGCCCGATGCTGGCACGTTCTGGTATCATCCCCATGCCAATAGCCTGCAACAACTCGGCCACGGTCTGGCAGGAGCGCTTATTGTCGAGGAGCGTCAGCCGGTCGCCGTGGATCGCGACCTTCTTTGGGTGCTGTCGGACTGGCGATTGAAGGCGACCGGCCAGCTCGCCGCCGGGTTTGGCAATATGATGGATGCCGGAATGGGCGGCCGGGTTGGCAATGCGGTGACCCTGAACGGAAAGGTGCCCGGTGACCAAACGGTCCGGGCAGGCGAACGGATCCGCCTGCGCCTCATTAATGCCGCCCTGGCCCGCATCATGGCCTTACGCTTCGAGGGACATCGCCCCGTCATTATCGCGATCGATGGTCAGCCATGCGAACCCCATGAACCGGCTGATAGTCGCATTCTTTTGGCGCCGGCTATGCGCGTCGACCTCGTGATCGACATGCAAGGCGATCCTGGACGTCGCTATCTCGTGAGGGACGACTTCTATGACGGTCTCGGCTATACGCTGACCCGCTTCAACTACGGTGATGAAGCGCCGCTCCGCGCTCATCCATCGGACGCATCTTTGCGGCTGCCGAGCAATCCCGTGCCGGAGCCCGACCTCTCCTCGGCGGAGCGGCACGACATCGTTCTGCAAGGCGGCATGATGGGCGGTGGAATGATGTCCGGGATAGGCGGCATGAACGGCATGGCGATGCCTGGCATGGATGGCGGTGCCGTCTGGGCGATCAACGGCATGTCCATGACCGGCGATGGGCAATCCAACATGCCGCCGCTACTCACATTGCAGCGCGGCAAGAGCTATGTCCTTTCCATCCGCAATCAGACGGCTTGGTGGCACCCAATGCATCTTCACGGCCATAGCTTCCGTGTGATGAGCCGCAATGGCGCTTCCGTTCCCTATCACCAATGGAGCGACACAGTACTTCTTTCACCGAAGGAAACGGTCGATTGCGCCTTCGTCGCCGACAATCCCGGCGACTGGATGTTGCATTGTCATGTAATGGATCACCAGGTGTCTGGACTGATGACCGTACTGCGCGTCGCATAAACTTTGAAACCGCTTAGCCAAGGAGAACTCTTATGAAATCGGCATTACGTTTTGGCACCCTTGTCACGCTTCTTTCGTTGCCGCTGCCGGCACTGGCAGCTCCCATCGAGGCCGTCCTCTACAAAAATCCCCAATGCACCTGCTGCGAAGGCTATGCCGCCTATCTCGAGCAAAACGGATTTAAGGTTGAAGTTAAGCCCACCAACGACTTGGCCGAGATCAGCGAAAATGCGGGTGTCCCTCCCGCCTTGGAGGGCTGCCATACGATGTTCGTGGATGGCTATGTCATCGATGGTCTTGTGCCGGTGAATGTTGTCCAAAAACTCCTGAAGGAGCGCCCTGCCGTCGCCGGCATCACTCTGCCTGGGATGCCGACGGGCGCTCCCGGCATGCCCGGCATGAAAGCGGAGCCGTTCAAGATCTACGCCTTCACCAAAGACGGACAGGCGCCGACAGTCTATGCCATCGAGTGATCGGGCAGTATCGATGAAGACTATTCGTAATATTGTTCTTACAGCCGTGCTGGCGCTGGCGGTGACACCGCCAGCGCAGGCGCGCTCGTTGCAGGAACTCAATGACGAACTCAAGGGGTCGGAGCAGTACTTTCAGCCGGCGGACAGCGCCACCCCTGATTTCGTGCTTCAGGACGGCGAGAGAGTGATCCTCCTACTCGGATTAGGACGAGAGGCTACGGAAACATCTTCGATCCTGATCCGTATCGTTGGCTTGTCCAGCCAGAGCGTGTTGCGATCATGATGCCGCTGCAGGACGGACGAAAGGGATCGTGCTTCGTACTGGATTACGCGGAAGATAAATATACTGGCGGAATCAACAGTAATCGATTGCGCCCTTTTCATCAGCTCACTACCGTCGAGCAGAGTGCAATGATCGACCTACATCTGCTCGCTAAGGAATTAGATGGAAGAGTATATAAAATCATAACTTCTCTGTGGCGTGTAAGGATGAGCCGATGTGCTGAGATCTGTACAGCGTTTGGCGATGCGGTATCTGAGTTGCAAGCGGAGATCGCTAAGCTGGCAGCACATGAGAATATACCGAATATGTTGGCGTCTTGCGTGGATCGAGCTGACGATATCAATTGATGTCAATCGATACGGAGATTCCGATGAAACCGCATGGCTATCGTGGTCAGAAGTTTCAAACGTCTCTTCGGTTTCGTCGAGGCCGAAGTTCTTGTGATGACGCGGCTTTCCCAGTATTGGCATGGCGAGAAGGCGATGTTACTCGTAGCGGCATCATCCTCGCTACCGAGGAAACGAGCGTGCCCGTGAGGATGGCCGATGGCCTTATCCACCAGGCAGGAAAGACGTCAGAGCCAATTCGCGCCCATTTGAGCCTTAGACGGAAGATTCCAAAACAGATTAGCGGGGATGACACCAACTGGTCTCCAACCGTGTAAGGCTCGGGTGGAGCTAAGCTCTTTAAATTATCCGGCGAACGAAGTCTGCGGTCCTCGTGCACCGGAGATGTTGCCACTCTAATGGCTGTTCGAAGGATAATTCGAGCGCCTGATCTCCCGAGCCCTGAATATGTGTTAATTCATCCATAATCACGAGATCGAGTGTACAGATCTCAAGACAGCAGTGGGCATTTGGACACGCATTCAGGACCATAAGATGTCCGCTCCTCCTTACAGTGCTCTCTGTTACTAACCATGCGCCTCGGCACCAAACTGACATTGAAGAGATGGAGAATTCGATGATCGGCAGGATTCTCGACGCCAAGACTACTGTGGCCTGTGGAACGAACTTGTGGAATTTCGGTTGCTGCCGCTTATTTGGCGAAATCGGCGGCCGATGATGCTCCGCCTTCCCGCCGGTGGCTGCCCGAGTACGATTCCGTCGTTAAGCTTCTTCTGCCGAAAAAATTTGCATGAGTGGGTTTTCGTCGGATCCCCTCTCACCTCGAACGGCGAACAGGCATGGCAATCAGTCGGAACGCGGAAATGACGGAAGGGAAAATGAATGAAGGGGAGACGGGTCAGCAGCTTGCAATGCAGGCTCAGGCTGGACAGCGCGAGAAGAAACGCGGCCCGGTGTTCAGAGCAGTTAAAAGGCTCCGACTTTGGCTAAACCGGATTCTGGCGGCGCATTCCGAGGTCGGCGATCCGGCCGTCTTCGACAACGATGTGTTTCCATGGATCGGTGATCTGGAGGGACATTGGCCGGCGATCCGCGCCGAGGTCGAAGCGCTGTTGAGCAAGCGCGAGGAGATCCCCACTTTTCACGACGTGTCGCCGGACCAGTACGAGATTTCAAAAGGGGAGCAGTGGCGCTCCTTCTTCCTTTGTGGCTTCGGTTATAACGTCCCGACCAATTGTGCCCGTTGTCTCCAGACCACCTTGGCCCTTGAATGCGTGCCCGGCCTGACCACGGCCTTTTTTTCGATCTTGGCGCCTGGAACCCATATACCGCGCCATCAAGGCGTCTCAAAACGCCTCATCAACTGCCATCTTGCCTTGATCGTGCCTCGACCGATCCCGCCCGGCACCGAAGGCTGCCGCATCGCCGTGGACGATAAGATCTTCCGTTGGGAAGAGGGCAGGTGCCTAGTGTTCGATGACACCTACCCGCATGAAGTCTGGAATGACACGGAGCACACCCGGGTTGTGCTGTTCCTGCAGTTCAAGCGGCCGCTGCGTCAACCCGGCAAGGTGCTCGGCGACTTGTTCCTAGCCGCCGTGCGTTACAGCCCTTATGTGCAGGAAGCCCGACGCAACATCGCCGATTGGGAGGCCGCGCAGCAGCGGATCGAGCAGGACTGATCGCCAGATCACGATCAGCCCTCCATGAATACTGCCTCAAATTCTACTTATCTTTGCCTTCGGAATATCTCATCCCGCCTCTGCCCTGATAGGCTTTGTCTTATTTGTCCAGTAGACGGTAGAATTGCGTCCAGACCATATCCTTCTTCGCACTTGCTGTGTGGCAGTACGCGCAACTACCGTTTTCTTGAACCTTCGCAGTGGTCATCTTTGGGTCGGCATATTTGAAATCGAAATATCCCCAGCCGCCGGATGCAGCATATCGCTTGGAATTCTTCACAGCCACTTCAGCACCGTAAAAGTCTCCAGGGAAATAACCTCGCCCTGAAGGCTCGGTCCTCGATCCATCTGGATTCTCAGCTGGCTGTGTTAGCTGCAACTCCTTCACGAAGATTGTATCTTCCGGAAACGCGTTCGTTTTCTTGTAAATAGCGTATGCTCCCGGCTCTATATAGACATTGTGATACTCCGGGAAAGCCGCCTTACCCTTGTTAAGGGCGTTGGGCGTCAGTGGCGATCCGACATAAACCCATTCGTGGAAATTTTTGGGGAGCTTAATCTCCCCGGAAGCAGTGTATTCCGGCAAGTACCGCCCGGGCATCTTGCTGCCATCATCGGCAGACGCCCCTGCAACTCCAACGACTAACATTCCCGCGACAAATGCTGCCGAAGCTGCGCAGAATGCTTTCCTTTTCCGTGGCTTCTCAGTCATGTTTCTCTTCCCATAATAAATTCCTGAAAAAACATCTGCTTGCTTTGGTGACAAGTGATGTCTAAGTCGTGTGAAGCGACGCTTATAGATAAGATAGAAAATCAACCTCGAGGTCCCGAAAGCGTGTCCGGTCGCCCCAGTTCGCAGATTCCGGATTCCGAATTTTGACGACGGAGTTGGATGCCCACGTTGTGCCTCTGCCGACTGCACTGTCAGTCGAGAATGAAGCTCTTTTTTGCACGCCAGTTTTTTTGCCGCGCGCATTCCGCCCGGGCGACCTGAACATAGATATTGCCATCTTCCCGCAGGCGGACCGCTCGCATCGCGCGCCGAAAGAGCTGAATGCTGAGGCGTGCTTCCGAGCGCTGAACGGCCTTACCGACATTCGCCTTGCTGGTTGCAAGATGTTCAGCTGCGTCGTGAAGCTGCGGGGAGTCGACCGCCCGCTTGCAGCGGGCGCACGGCTGCGCTGACATTGCAGGCGACGGCGGGCAAAAGAGGACGCCGAATATTGGCAGTAGAACGCCGGTTATCGCGATAAAGCGATTGTGGAGAACTCGACTGGGCGCGCTGTCGGTACGTCCGCGAGCGCCAGGATGCGGCGCTGGATTTCCAATTGCGCTGCGGGGCCAGGTCTTACGGCAGCACACCGAAGGTGTTATCTCGGCCAATTTCCCTTAGTTGGTCGCGATATGGTCATGCCCCTTTCGTCCCTCGCCCCAAGCATCTCGAAAAGTGGGATCACAAGAATTGCAACGCAGACAGCGTCATCAATGCAGCGAGAATCCAGAAGTTGATTACGACGCCCGCACCTCTGTAGCCCGGGTTCGGCATTATTATCCCGTGCGGCGCTCAGCTTCGTATTGGCCATGAATCCGTCCGCCGGGCAAATGTTTGCTGCTCCGGCCGCGCCACCGACTTTAATCCGGATGGCCTCGCCTGCCACCACCGGGCGATTGGATCGGGCTCGCCCGACCGTCCTCGCCCCATGGCCGGCGTCACGGCGTGCGTAAGTATATTGTGGCAACGAGCCAAGACTTACGCCCCGCTTCGAGAAAACAGGGCCTTAGATTGACGATTTGCGCATCACGTGGGGGACGGTCTGAACGCAAGCTCGTTTAATCTAAGACCCTCCGTCAGGCTCAATGTCGAGCTGGCGGTAGAACTGGCTCCAGACATCGTCCTTTGCCGTTCGCTGAGCTGATTTGTAAAACTGAACTCGGGTATTGAAGGAATTGATGAGTTACTCTAGTCCAAATACTCAATTGCGGAATCCGGAAGGGGTGTCCAGTCGTCCCAAACGCGAACCGTAGGCCGAGACCTGGGTCGACTAACATGATCAAGGGTGCTGTATTAGCATTGACGCGGCGCCGCGTGCTCAGCATCGCTGCTTTTGTCGCGGCGCGACGCCGCGAGCCCACTAATGGAGAATTTCATGGTAACAGGAATTGTGGGCCTGCCAGCCCCTCCGCTCGAGCATATCCGGTGGATTGATGAAAATGGCGACGAGCGTAGCCCCTTGACCTTGGCCGAGTTGGGACAGGGTTTTAAAATACTGTACTTCTTTCAGGATTGGTGCGAGGGCTGTCATACACATGGCTTTCCCACATTCGTGACACTTGCGGAGGAACTTCGCGATAAGGGAGTTGGTCTTGCGGCCATCCAGACTGTGTTCGAGGGTCGAGAGGTCAACACTTTCGATCGTCTTCGGAAAAATCAACGACGATATCGACTGTCTATTCCCTTCGGGCATGCTGTCGCTGACTCGACCTCGATAGACGCTGCGCCCGCAATCATGAAGGAATATCGTTCGGGTGGAACCCCTTGGTTCGTTGTGATCGCGCCCAACGACCGCGTCATGTACAACGGCTTTCAGCTCGATACGGAGGGTCTCGTGGAGGCGCTTCGGACGCGTGCTCCTCGAGCTATATAGCATCCGACTGTAAGAGATCCACTGACTGGGCGAGCGGGCATACTGCGGTGCCGGTTGTTAGCCCGCACCTCGCCCAGCTTGATATCAGTCATGACCGGTTCTTGTGGCCCCCATCTGTTCCTCGGCTTTCAGCGCTAATTCAGGCACGGCTAATCGGTGACGTGTAGACGACGCTGCGACCGCGAAGGATGGGGCTGCTACAGCTTCTTCCTGACGACCAATGCCGCGAATCTAGCACCGGCAACCCAACTGCCTAGTATCCCTGATGTCTTCCGTGGACTCATTGATCGGGCGGTCTTCGTGTCGGGAACCAGTACCTCTATCCGTGGATATGGCCCAGGAGACTCCGGTGGGGCAGTCGGTTGAGGAAACGCCGAGACAGCGTCGGCATTCGGACCGGCGGCGCCGAATCGTCGAGATCGAACTACCTTGCGATGCGCCGCGGTGCTGTAATCAGCATGCCGACGACGCCCTTGGCAGTGATCTTCGATATCATGATGGCGCACAGCTTATTGTATCAAGCAACAATCGACTGAGGGGCGATGCAGCGGCTCACCGAAACAACAAGAACGCTCAGCTACGCTTTACTCAGCGCTCGCCCAACTCACCGTCAGCGAGTTGTCGCTCGAGATCATCGATGCTCCCTATTCAGCAAGCTGAGCTTTGCGCGACCCTCGCCACGTCTGCCGAGAGTCAGAGCCGGTCTGGCTGCGCGCGAGTACAAAGTCGAGCACAGGGAGGATGTCCTCTGGTTCGAAACGGCGGGTCGGGTCCGGGCTGATTTCCGAATAGGCGATGATGCCAGCCCGGTCGATAACGAAGCGTGCTGGCATCGGCAGGGTCCAGCTTTCCTCTCCATTGAGCGATGGCAAGTCTATTCCGCTGTTCCTATGGCACTCACGGAGCAGTTCGGGAATCCGCCAGCGGACGCCAAATTCGGACGTAACCCTCCCGCCCCTGTCGCTTAAGATTGGAAATTTGACCATTGTCAGGTTTTGCGCGCGCAGATTCTCCGCAACCGTTTGCTGTGAAATGCTGAGGAGAGCCGCCCCGCGCTGTTCGATCGCCGGACGCATCTTTTCGAGTGCCTGAAGGTCGAGGCTGCAGGCCGGACACCATGTGCCGCTGTAGAAAGTGAGCAGTAACGGGCCGCGCCTGAGCAGAGATTCTGACGTGACATCAGTCCCGTTTTGATTCGGCAGGCAGAAGGTTGGAGCATAGCTCCCTGCCGTTAGGGCACGTTCCGCGAGGCGCGATGCGATCAGGTATTCGGCCGCATCACGAAGAGTCCGGACAGCTCCGGACTTGGAATTGCACAGTGGCTTAGATACGGCCGCCGAGGTCTCCTCGCGCATGGTCATGTCTGTTCCGTCATGCCGCCGACGCTTATGCGTCATACAATGGAGAATGGGTCACCGAAGCCGGTCGCAGTAGTCGCCGACGACAACTTAGAGTTATTTGTCGAAATCATGAATGGCAGCGTCGGAATGGAGGGCCGATGTGCCGGCAACTCTGCTAAGATCGCGACCGGCAGCCATCCGCCAAGGAACCCTGTAGGAGTACCTGCTGTGGGTAACCTCATCCCACCTTTCAAATTCGCGTGATTGAGCCGGCTACGCCATCCAACCGAGGCGACAAACGTGGACACTAGTTCTGAAGTGGCGGAGTAGGTCACAGCGTTGGCAACGGATCAGTGGTTCGACCGCGCGCTGAGATGCCTGAGGACGGGTAAGAGGTCTGCCGGATCGCAGCGGCGGGTATAGTCGATGCTGATGTCAGTATACTCGACCATACCGTCAGGAGCGACGACATAGCGCGCGGGCATCGTAAGCGTCCAACTCGGTTCCCCATTTAAGATGGAGAGATCGGTGCCACAGGCCTCCTGAAGGG